>DBGO01000007.1 GCA_002295925.1 Flavobacteriales bacterium UBA852 | reverse complement strand
CCCAAATAAGTAACCTTGTAGGCATAATCGGGCGATGGCGATTTTAGTGTAATTGCCGGCTTTAATGTACCTGAAATGTTAGTATGTTGGGTTAGCGAATAACTAAACATATTCGATGGTGAAACATTTTGGGTTTGATAAAAATCTATTCTATACCAGTGTTTTTTCCAGCCCCATGCCCCTTTTAACCCTTTTATTTTAATAGGTTTATTAACGATATTACTAACATTGTTCCCGTAATAATCGGTATGATCAGAATAATTATCAGAACTGCTCGGCTCTAATAAAGTGCCATCTTCGGCAATACATGTATAATTTAAAGATTGGTTATCAACTACACTACGAATACAAGGACTGCTATTGTAAAAGTTCCGCCACCGATAAGTAGCATTATGTACCCAGCCCATTGCCCATTCTTTATTTTTACGAACCATATAAAAATTCTCTATTCTCATGTATTTTATTAAAGGGAAACTCTTCCAAGTCTTATATTTATATTCAAAATTCTGGTAATTTACACCAGTTAAAAAGTTAGACAAATATTTAAAATAATTGTCATATTGCTTTAAAAAAATACCTCTGTCCCACCACCAATGTAAGCCAGATGATAAGTTTCCATGCATTGTTGTAGCCCAAATATTATTTTTAAATTCATAATAAGTGCAACAATATAAAGCGCTTCCATTAAGATAGCCTATTTCCTCAGAAATTACGGGTTTTTTAAAAGCTTTCCATATTTTAGTAGATAATGTGTACCGGTCGGAATTTGTTTTTTTTCTAAATCTTGATAAAGATGATATCCCACAACGTCACATAACTCTACAAAACGTTTATGTGGTTTTGGCTTTTTGTATTTTTTTATGGTTCTTTTATATGAGGCACTTGATACAAATGTTACTGTAAATAACACATTACTATTCATTTGATTTACTTTATTTTTCATATAATATAACCACGTATGAATATCCTTTAAATCATCTTGCTCATTTGGGAAAGCTGATACCACATAATTATCCAACTCTGAATATTCATATACAGCCATATTACTGTTGTAGCCCCAACGGGCCATAATGTATCGCAAACAATTTTTTTGCCATTGTATTACTTGCGTATTAGTAAAAAACTCCATACGATCTTGTAAATTAAAGGCTTGCCGGTAGGGGTTTTCATTCCAACACGCATGATCCCAACCACAAGGACCCTTTGCCAACTCCACATGATGGCGAAACATAATAAAATAAACACCTTTGTTTTCCAACAGTTCTATTAACCGGTCATACATGTACATTTCGCGCATTCTCGGATTATAATTGTTATATACTTCCCAATCGGGCAAAGCGTTTTGAGCTCCAAGTTCCAAACGCATAAAATTACCGCCATTATTGGCAAATCTTGTTATCCAGTCAACATGGCGGTCAAACTCTTCAGTAGTCCAATTGTCATCATAGGTAGAATGTGTAATATTCATACCTACGCCCTTAAAAGCTTCGTTTGTTTCTTTATAATACAAATACCTGCCGCGTTCATCATTGCTGTTTACAAAACGTTTTATCAAATAACCTTTATGATTACTTGGGACACAGTTAAATTCCAATTCGTATTGATTGGCTATGGTTTGATTGGGCAGTACTATTTTTATGGTCATTTTCCATGTTCCCAATTCATCGGGCGCAAATCTGAAACGAAAAAAATAATCGGTTAATCTCGGTACAAAATCACTTGATGTTCGTTCATATGGTTGATAATAAAAAGCGTAGCGGTTAAAAATTTTATTTGACGGAGAGGTTAATTGTACTTGAACGTCAATTTGATCAGGGTCAAAAGGGTTTATTCTGTTTTGCGGCTGTCCATATTGGTTAATAAAATTATATACCTTTTGTTTAATGTCCGGCGGTAATTCGATACCTATTTCCATGGTTTTATATTTACCTACTCTACCCAGGGTATTGAATGGTTTAAACCATGCGACATTAAATGTCGGTTTTTCAATATGCAAATGAGTCATACCTCCGGTTGAGTTATCAAAGTGTGCATTGGTAACATGAATATAATTACCGGCTTTAACATCAATATTTTGCCCAGGACTTACTGCTACCGGTAAATTTCCGCCGTTTATTTCCACGCAATTAATCGCCCCGTAGTTATGATTTCCATTATTTAAATGATTCCCTGACAGATACAAACAAGGAAATGACTGTCCGTTATTATATTGTGAAAACGATACCGAAAAAACAGATAAACACACAAATAAAAATACTAATCGCATATTACTTTATTTTAATTTTCCCAATTGCTCTTTCAACGCTTTATTTTCTTTTTGCAACTCTATAATCATTTTATACAATTGTGTAATATCCAAGCGGTTTTCTTCAACATTTTGTAAAATTCCGGTCAACGCTTCGCCAACTCCGGCGCCGTTTTCTTCTATTTCTTTTGCTGTCGGTACATTGGGCAAATGTTTGTTTTGTGTATAATATTGTTCTTTTTGCAAAATGGTCATCGGTTGGTAGGTGTCGGTAAACACATAATCACACCAACCGGCTTCAACATATATTTCTTTAGCATACATCGTGCCGCATAATCGTAATACGGTTTCGTTATCGGTAGAAATTAACCACATAGGGTATTCAGATTGTCCTTGTGTATTAGTTTTACTTTTAATAAAGTACCAACCGTTCCACGTTAAACCAAAACCATAATAGTCGCCGTCAAGATTTGGAGAGTCAGTCATCCAAGTGCTTTCCATCGGTGTTTTTAGAGCCACTCCCCAATTGCTTCCCCATTTGGGTAATTGATTGCTGTTTATCATCACTTGTCCGTTGCCATAAATGGTTACATTGTTTCTGTTGAGCAATCCGCCGGTAAAAATAGGAGTATTGGCGTTTTTTACTTTACTTTCTATCCCGTAAGCGGCAGCGTTAGCGATTACTTTTATGCTTAATCCACTATTTTTAGTGCTTAATACATTTAATTGTGCAGAAGTTGCCGAAGGATTGATGCCAATGCCCACTTTCCCAAAACGGCTAAGTACCATTTGGTTCAAAGGGTTGTTGTTGGTGTAAAGAAAAATATTGCCGTTTTCTTGATTGGAAAGATAGGTGTTTAATCCGGTAACGGCAATTTTAAATCCATCGGTTTTTTGGTTGCCGGTTTGGTCGTTGGTCATTAAAAAATCAACCAATGAGTTGGAGGTGGAAGCCGCTGAACCTTTGGCAGTAGAAAGTGAAGTGTTAGTAGTGTTGTTATGACCGCCACCGGAAGAGGTATTGTATTTAAACGAATGTAAATGCAATAACGCTTGCGGCAAAATAGAATATTTTCCCGGCACGGTAGAATATTGAAAATTGTAACCGATACCTACTTTACCGTATGTCGAAACTTGAATACGAACCGTGTCGTTTGTTTCTATTTGTAATGGAAATGATGTAGTTGTTCCTAAACGACATTCATCAGTAGCTGTTGAATTTCCATAAACTAACCATGACGATGTTCCGGCTCCGCCACACTGAGCATTTACAACAGATGTTAGGGTGTTAAAAGCCACACCGAAAACAATCAGTTTGGCAAGTTTCTTGCAGGGGGGGTAATTATGTTTTGCATAATAATAACTTGTTTTATGTTACAACTGTATTAAGAGTGCAATATTATAACAAAAAAATGAAAAAGTCAAAATGTTTCTTCTTTCTTTTTTAGGCACAAAAGAAAGAAGAAACATAAAAGTTTACTTAAACAAAACACACGTTCTTATAATTTTGATTATCCGTTTACTTTTTTGTAATCTGCTAAAAACTTTTCTAATCCAATATCGGTTAACGGATGTTTTAATAATCCGGTAATAGCATTTAACGGAGCGGTAATTACATCGGCACCTACTTGCGCACATTCAATAATATGCATCGTATGACGAACCGAAGCCGCTAAAATTTCGGTATCAAAGCTGTAGTTATCGTAAATAACGCGAATTTCTTCAATTAAACGCATTCCATCGGTAGAGATATCATCCAAACGACCAATAAAAGGAGAAACATACGTAGCGCCGGCTTTTGCTGCCAAAAGTGCTTGCCCGGCAGAAAATACCAAAGTGCAGTTTGTTTTTATTCCCTTATCGGAAAAATATTTAATGGCTTTAATTCCGTCTTTAATCATAGGTACTTTTACCACAATTTGCGGATGCAATGCAGCCAATTCTTCACCTTCTTTAATAATTCCTTCAAAATCGGTAGAAATAACTTCGGCGCTTACATCACCATCAACAATTTCGCAAATGGTTTTGTAGTGGTTAATAATATTTTCTTGTCCGGAGATGCCTTCTTTTGCCATTAATGAAGGATTGGTTGTTACACCGTCTAATACACCAAGGTCTTGTGCTTCTTTAATTTGCTCAAGGTTTGCCGTGTCGATAAAAAATTTCATATTGCTTGTGGTTTTAAGTTATTGTTGAATGCAAAAATAATGAGTATTGTGGGGTATTTTATGATAAAAGGATTTAATTTTTAACGATTTATTCACAAAAAAAGCGGCTCGCATTTGCGAGCCGCTTCAAATTTAATTTTACCGGAATTAAATTATTCTACATTAAATGTATCCGGACTGATTTTGGTATTTATTTCTACGCTTTTAATTTCCAAATCAAAAGATTGAGGACCAAAAGACTGGTGCGTTTTAAAAGGATATAATTTTCCTTTTACATCGCGGTAATCGCTGTAAGTTGCTTCGATGGTAAATGTTCCTTGTTCGGTTTCTTGCACTGTAATTTCTTTTAGTTTCAAGTGCGAATCGACATCGAAAAACTCTGTAGAAACATTTCCTTCTGGGTCGGTTACTTTTACTTTGTAAGCATCTTTTCCGTCAATGTTTTCAATGCCTATTAATTCAAATTTATAACCTTCGTCAAACATTTTTACCATGTGTAACATATCTGCTTTGCGAGCCATTGCTTTTAAGTCTTCGCCTTCTATTTCTTTGTTTCCTTGCATAGAAATGCTTTTTCCTCGCTTACCGTCAAATATTTGTTTTTGAACCACCATACTTCCCATTTTTATCACCATGGCAAATTTGTTTGGTTTTTGGCGGTAAGTAGTAAACGTTAAGGTTTGTCCTTGCATAGAAGTTTCGGCTTTTGTTACTTCCGATTTTACTTTCTTTAATTTTTTGGTTGCTTCTTTTAAAGATTTAGATTGCGTAAGAGCCAAAATATAATCTTCCATTACTTTTTTACCTGTCAATCCTTCGGGAAGTGGTTTTTTCTCTTCTTTTACAGGATTTCCTTCGGCATCGTAAAATTCTATTTTTCCGTCTTTATCAAATCTTTTCAGTTTATCGGCAACTTCATCTTTGTCTCCCACAACAAGAATTACCGATTCGTCAGGACGAATGTATTTTTGAGCCGAAGCATATACATCATCCGGTGTTACTTTTGAAAGGTTTTTCAAATAGTTTTGATAATAATCTTCCGGAAGGTTATATTTTTTGATGTTGATGGCAAAACGGGCAATAGTTTGTGGGTCTTGCAATCTGTAAGCAAAAATTCCGGTTTGGTAATTCTTTTCACCATCTACTTCTTCTTGTGTTGGTTTTTCTTTACGCATTTGTTTCATTTCGTAAAGCATTTCGTAAACCGATGAATCGGTAACCGGTGTTTTAACATCTGCCGATGCACGGAAATTACCAATCAATTCATCCGGAGTAATACGCGAGTATGCACCGTAGGTATAGCTGTGTGTTTCACGTAAGTTTTTGAATAATCGAGCAGAACTTCCGCCACCTAAAATACCGTTCATCACCTTGGCGGGAATTTCATCGGGACTTCCCGGTTTTAAGTCAACGGTGTAAGTTACATTTACTACCGATTGAACAGCTCCGCTTTTGTTTGAAAAAACAACGCGATTTTCGGTAATTTTTTCAGGCATTTCATAAACATGTTCCGGTACTTCGGCTTTTTTCCATTCGCCAAAGTATTTCTCGGCTAATTTTTTGGCTTCTTCAACCGTAATATTCCCTACAATTGCCAAATAAGCAACGTTTGGTTTAAAATATGTGTTGTAATAATTTTTACAAACATCAACGGTGATATTATCCAGTGTTTCTTCAGTCATTATTTCGCCGTAAGGATG
The DNA here is from genome assembly GCA_002295925.1 of Flavobacteriales bacterium UBA852. Taxonomy (GTDB): domain Bacteria; phylum Bacteroidota; class Bacteroidia; order Flavobacteriales_E; family Vicingaceae; genus UBA852. The sequence goes on along the minus strand of DBGO01000007.1, from coordinate 172,477 downwards.
CTCTTTTCCGTATAAAACCGCTTTGCGAACATTGGCTGCAATGGCAGAAGGATTGTCTTTTTCGGTTTTAAGATTGTCTTTGTATTGTTTTTTTAATTTATTCAGCTCTTCTTCTTTAAAAGCCGGATGCAACAATACATCGCTCATAATGTCGAGCAATTTTGTTTGATGTTTTTTCAACGATTTGGCATAAATTCCTTCGGCATAAGTATTTAGCGTAGCGCCAATGAAATCAACTTCTTCGTTTATTTGATCTTTGGTGCGGTTTGTTGTTCCTGTGCTTAACAAATCGCCGGTAATGTCGGTAAATCCTTTAGCTTCTTTTTCTAAAATAGGGTCAAAATCGAATTGTAACCAATACGATACGGTAGGTAATTTATCGTTTTCTACTACAAAAACCTGTAATCCGTTAGGTAGTGTAAATGTGGCAGGTTTTCCCAATTTAATTTCGGGTGCAGGACCCGGTTTGGGCATTACGTCTTTTTTTGTTTGCGCACTTAATGTTAATGCTGCTGCCAGAGTTAATATGCTGATACTTAATTTTTTCATAATGTATTAATTTTTCATTATTGAGGTAATGATTATTTTTTTTCTTCTTGGGTGTTTTCGGCTTTTTCTTCACCTTTAGGTTTAGGAAGATAATATAATACCACACGGTTGTTTTTGTTGAAATATTTTTTTGCGGCATTCATAATATCTTCTTTTGTAACTTCCATATAACGGTTTATTTCGGTGTTGATAAGGTTGGCATCGCCAAAATAAACGTAATAGTCAGCCAAATTTTCAGCAATACTTTCTTGACGAGAGTTTTGCTCGGCAAATTCCGCTTCAATTTGGTTTCTCAGCTTCTGATATTCTTCATCGGAGATAGGTTCGTTTTTCACCTTTTCAATTTCTTGGTTAATTGCTTCTTCCAAATCTTTTGGGTCTGTACCGCCGGAAGCTATCGAGAAAATTATGGCTAATCCGGGGTCTTCAAGTGCGGCAGGGAATGAAGCTACAACCATAGCTTTTTCTTGCTTGTCAACAATTGATTTATGTAAACGAGAACTTTTTCCGTCTGATAATAATGTGTTTAACATTTGAATGGCATAGTAATCTTTAGTGCCTTGCTCAGGAATGTGGTAAGCCATAATTACGGCAGGCAGTTGAATGTTGTCATAAATAGTATCGCGCACCTCTTTGGTCATTGGCGGCTCAACTATGTTTGGACGTGGTATTTCGTTTGTTCCTTTAGGAATGCTTCCGAAATATTTATCAATCCATTTTTTGGTTTGTTCAATATCAATATCTCCCGAAATGCTTAAAACAGCATTGTTTGGCACATAAAAGGTTTTATAAAACTCCATAAATTCGCCTAATTGCGCTTTGTCTAAATACTCGGGCGAACCGATGGGTGTCCAACGGTAAGGGTGTTTTTTGTATGCGTGAGCAAAAATTTCGTTGTAAACCGAACCGTAAGGTTGATTTTTGATGCGTTGATTCAACTCTTGTTTTACAACGCCGCGTTGCGTTTCAACGCCAATACTGTCCACTTTTAATTTAGCCATTCGCTCGGCTTCCATCCATAAAGCCAATTCCAATTGGTTTGAAGGTAAAATTTCAAAATAAAAAGTGCGGTCAAAAGAGGTGTTGGCATTTAAAATACCTCCGTTGCTTTGGATTAATTTCATGTATTCGCCACGGCCAATGTTTTCTGACCCTTCGAACATTAAATGCTCGAAAAAATGGGCAAATCCTGTGCGAAGCGAATCTTCGTTTTTACTCCCTACATGATAAAGTACAGAAACTGCCACAATAGGTGTAGAGTGGTCTTCGTGCAACAGGACAGTCAGTCCGTTTTTGAGTTTGTATTGTTCAAACTCTATTTTTGGTAAATCTTGAGCTTGTGTGTTTAGCAATCCGAAAATTGCCAATGCTCCCAAAATGATTTTTTTCATAAGTTAGTTGATTTAATCGGTTTTTAATTTTAGTCTTGCGAAAGTAAATAAAAAATGTGTAGCTAAAAAATGTTTGTTATGATTGGCTTTTTGGTTTGATAAGTGGATAAAATACCGTTAATAAATGTTAATTTTTTTGTTTGCCGGCTAATTTAGATGAAGTTCATTAAACTTTTGTATTTTTAGGGCATGAGTTCAATTTTTAATCATACAAAACTTAATCCGTTAAAAATAAATGCTTTCTTATTGCAGTTGATGGCTTTTGTGTTGCCGTTGTCAAAGCGTTTAATGCCTGTTTTAATTATTTTGTGGGTTGTGAACAGTTTGTTTTTTATTGGTTTAAACAAAAAAAGATTGGTAAAACAAGCCAAACCATCAATGCTTATTTTGTTGTATGTATTGTATGTTGTGTGGTTTTTTATTTCGCCATACAAAGATTCGGCAATGTTTGATTTAGAAGTAAAATTAAGTCTGTTGCTTTTTCCTTTGGGCTTTTATTTTACGGGGAATTATTTACCGAAAAGAAATCAAATTTTTAAATCATTTATTTACGGTATTACTGTTGGGCTGACAGGGTTGATTTTTAGAGCTTTATATTATTATATCGCACAAAACGAAACGCTTTATTTTACCTATTCGGAATTTTCTTTGTATATGCATACTTCGTATTATGCAATGTATGTATGTTGGGCTTTGTTTTTGTTGATTAGTAACTATTTTTCGAGTAATGTAAAAAGATTTTTTTCGTCCGGAATTATTTACTTGTTTCTTGGGCTTTTATTTTCCGGGGCAATATTTTTATTGGCTTCCAAAACCGGAATTATAGCTTGGGTGTTGTTGATGCTGTATGCTGTTGTTTTGTATTATTTGAATACACGAAAAATCATTCCTATAATAGCCTTGTTTTCTACATTGGCACTGATGTTTGTTGCTTTGGTAAATGTAAACAATAAGTTGCTTTTGCGTTTTCGCGAAGCTTACCATGTATTGGTAGCAGACGATTCGGGAAAAGCATTTTCATCTACAACAGCAAGAGCTAAAATTTGGCCTTTGGCGTGGGAACTTATCAAAAAAAATCCGGTAGGGTATGGCACAGGCGCCGAAAAAGAAACATTAAAAGCAAAATACCTTGCAAATGGAATGACCGTAGCCTATGAAAAAGGATTAAATGCGCACAATCAGTTTTTGCAAACCGGTTTGGCGTTGGGTTGGTTGGGATTATTGTTGTTAATCGTATTATTTTCTAGGTTTATCTATTTGGGGTATAAGTATGACGAATGGTTTTTGTTTGGATTTGCCATCATAACCATTATTAATTTTATTACCGAGTCGATGCTCGAAACCCAAGCCGGTGTAATATTTTTTGCGTTTTTCTATTCATTGTTGGATGCTTATTTTATGCGCGATTATTCACATTTACAAAAGAAAACAGTATTTTTACGCCGCTAAAATTAAGTATTATGATTCAACGTATTCAAACCGTATTTTTTGCTTTGGTTGTTATTTTTCAATTGATATTTGCATTCGGAACGCTGGCTTACTTTATGCAATCCAATGACTCTATTGCTTATTCTTTATATAAAGTAGTAAATGGTAAAGGTGAGGTTTTGCGCTCTCAAATTTTGGGTGGAATTGTCAATGGGTTAAGCATTTTATTGTCTGCCATTATTATATTTATGTATAAAAACAGACCGTTGCAAGTAAAATTAGGGCAGTTGAATTTATTGTTGTTGGCGGCGGTAATTACCATTGTATTTTTAGATTTGGATAAATATGCCAAAACATTTGGTGAAAATGTAGAGCCCTCTTATACTTTATTGATGGTATTGCCAATTTTATCTTTAATAGCCAATTATTTGGGTATTCGTTTTGTCAAAAAAGACGAAGCATTGGTACGCGCTGCCGACCGATTACGGTAATCTGAGTATTTTCCCGCTTCCGGTATGTGCCGAAACGGTAATCTTTGTGTTGCCTTTGTATTGCACATTTCCCATATTATATAATTCTATTAAAAGAGAATTTTGTGCCCAAACCAAAATATCTCCCGTACCATTGTGGTTTACGTGAACATTGTTAGCACTTAATTTATCCATATAAAACCAACCGTTTGCTCCAGTGTAAACATACAAATAATTGGTTTTTCCCGAGAATGTAAAATCTGCCGGACCGGTATGTTGCCAAACAAAGACCGAGTCGCTTTGTAAACGAATATTGTAACTGCCCGAACCGTCGGTGATGTCCATTTTAAACACAGGTAAAAACAAAGTGGATGATGATGTGATGTTTCCGGAACCTGTATGGCTTATTTTTTTAAGGCGTGCAGCAGGAACAGTTATGGTAATTTGTTTTTTATACGTACGTAAAAAATTGCACTTACTGTTGTTGGTTAAATAGAGTGTACCATTGACTACATTAGTTTCTATAAAAGGCAACATTTTTTCGCCGGCTTCAATAGTCAGTTGATTGCTACTATCGGGTAATAAGAATATATTGATGTTTTTTTCGGCAATTATTTCAGTGAAATTTTCAATCTTGCGGGTTTCGGTCTTAATCTCTCCGGTACCATGAACACATTTGTTTTTTGTGCATCCCGATATAAGGACGAAAAAGATGAAAACGATTGCTATGTTTTTAATTTTTACCATTTGTAAGCAATTCCCCATTCAATATTGTCGGCAACAGCAAAGTGTGTGCGCAACGATAAATTAAAATACCAGTTTTTATAAATTTTATGTATTCCGCCTATGCGATGATAAAACATGGATAATTCTTTGTATTCATTGAACAAATACGTTCCAAAATGAAAGAATAATTCGGTTTTGCCCATCATTAAGAAATACTGAATACTGATGCCGGCTTGCCAAGCAGATAAAGGATTGCTTTTTTCATATATGCGTTGATACAAAATACTGTTGGCACGATTATAATTGATTTCTCCGCCTATTCCAAAAGTAGATTTAAAACTGTGCCGGTAAATTTTGGCATAACGGATATTGAAAGTGCCGTATTTTGAACCATAGTAAGGCGTAATTTCTTTCAAACCACCGGATGTTATCAGTAAATTTTCTATTTTTTTTATTGCCAAACTCGTGTCAGAGGAAACAGCGTTGTATTCTTTTTTTAATGAACCGGTTAAATCATCCTCAAAATAATATGAAACAGAATCCCTTACTCTTCTGTCTATGTTTTTGAAATAATAGATAAGTCCAATATTTGCGGCAGGTACGTTAATGCCCAAATTGGGTGTTTTAAATGCCCCGTTTGAAAAATGTGAAAAAGATATTCCTGCAGAAAGCATCCAATGATTTTTAAGTTTTATCACTAAATGATTGTTAAGATAAATAAACGCATTAAGATGTGAGCCGATGGCAATGTTTTTATAATTATTCTCACGGTCAAAGATTTTAGACAAATAGCCAATACCGTAGCCTAATTTTAATCGCCATTCAATATGAAATTTATGGCGGTTTTTATCTTTTGTAAGCGGAAAATCAATATTTGGAAATAGAGAAATTCCCGTACCCAACATCGAAGGGTTAGCAAAATCAAAAGCCATCAGCGAAAATCCAAAATCGGGCAGATAATACGCTTTTTGCCAAAGTGCATCGCCTTGGGTTTGCTTACCAATGTTTAATTCAAACGCTTTGGTGTGTCCTTGGTTAAGTATTGCCATATAGGGGTGATGCGCCATTACCCATCCGTAATGGAAATTACCACTTACAACAAATGGTTTTTGAGCTTGTAAGCAAGAAATAATTATGGAAAAATATAGCAGTAACCGTAAGTGCATCGTAACAAAAGTAATAATATTGTATTTATAAAATTTACCAATATGGAAGATAAAAGATTGATAGCCTTTAAACGCTTGCTGGATATAATGGATGATTTGCGTGAAAAATGCCCTTGGGACAGAAAACAATCCATGCAATCGTTGCGGTATTTGACTATTGAAGAAACTTACGAGTTGTCAGATGCCATTATGGAAGGTAATTTGGATGAGGTAAAAAAAGAATTGGGCGATTTATTGTTGCATATCGTATTTTATGCCAAAATAGGTTCAGAAAAACAAGCATTTGACATTACCGATGTAATAAACGGAATTTGTGACAAACTAATTGCACGGCATCCACATATTTATGGTGATGTAAAAGTAAATTCGGAAGAAGAGGTAAAAGCTAATTGGGAAAAATTGAAGCTGAAAGAAGGCAATAAAAGTGTACTGAGCGGTGTGCCAAAATCACTTCCGGCAATGGTAAAAGCCATTCGATTGCAAGAAAAAGCACGAGGGATTGGTTTTGATTGGGATAATAAACAACAGGTATGGGAAAAAGTTCAAGAAGAAATCCGTGAATTTAAAACAGAAGAAGATAAAGGAAATCAAGAAAAAATGGAGCAAGAGTTTGGTGACATTTTATTTGCCTTAATCAACTATGCACGGTTTGTTAACATCAACCCTGAGGATGCTTTGGAGAAAACCAATAAGAAATTTATCAGTCGTTTTCAAAAAATGGAAAAACAAATAAATGCCGAGCAAAAAGATATGCATCAAATGAATTTGGAACAATTGGATAAATATTGGGAACAAGCAAAAAACAATGAAAATTAAATATTTTTATTCGTGAGTTATTTGCTTAACTTTGCAAACTGCTTAAAAAACACAGTTGAAAGAAGAACTAACAAAACAATACGTTGAAGAATTAAAGTCTTATTTAGCTCAAGATAATGAAGAAAAAATTCTTGAGTTGCTGGAAGGAGTACATCCTGTTGAGTTGGCTAAAATCATAGAAGATGAATTTAATGCCGAAGAAGCTTATCATTTATTCAAATACCTTTCGGTAGAAGATGTTGCCGATATTTTGGCCGAAATAGATGAAGATTTACGAATCAAGATTCTGAAATTATTTTCCACATCTCAAATTGCCTCTTTGCTGGAATATTCCGAATCGGATGATGCTGCCGATATATTTGCCGATCTTCCGCAAGAAATAAAACAAGAAGTTTTGTCCAAAATGGACGATGTGGAGCAAGCCGGCGATATTGTTGAGCTTACAAGCTATCCCGAAGGTACGGCCGGTAGTATTATGGCAAAAGAGTTGATTAAAGTCAATATCAACTGGAATATTGCCACTTGCATCAAAGAATTACGTAAACAAGCCGAAGAGGTTGACAAAGTATATACCATTTACGTAGTAGATGATAATAATGTACTCAAAGGAAGAATTTCATTAAAGAAAATTATACTTTCACCCGATGATAAATTGGTGAAAGATATTTATGAAGAAGATATTATATCGGTAAAAGCCGACGACCCCATTGAATTGGTTGCACAAAAAATGAAAGATTATGATTTGGTGGTTATGCCTGTTGTTGATGAGGTAAATCGTTTAATCGGACGGATTACCATTGATGATGTGGTAGATGTAATAGAAGAAGAAGCCGAAAAAGATTTCCAAATGGCTTCGGGTATTACCGAAAATGTAGATGCCTCCGACTCGGTATGGATACTGTCCCGTTCGCGTTTGCCTTGGTTAATGATTGGTTTAATGGGAGAATTGATTAACAGTAAAGTCATTTCAGGGTATGAGTCGGAGATACAAGTAAACCCGCAAATGGCATTTTTTATGCCTTTAATTGCTGCTATGGGTGGAAATGCTGGGGTGCAATCTTCGGCAATAGTTGTGCAAGGGTTGGCAAACAACTCAATGAAACCCGATGATTTATTTTCAAAATTATTTAAAGAATTTTTGGTGGCTTTGCTCAACGGGTTGATTTGTGCCGTTGTGGTTTTCGGCTTCAACTATTTTGTTTTACACGATTTACAATTAAGCAAAAGTGTAAGCATTTCATTATTTACGGTAATTATTTTTGCCAGTATTTTCGGGGCATTTGTTCCTTTAACCTTATCCAAATTTAAAATAGACCCGGCACTGGCTACAGGACCGTTTATTACTACTGCCAACGATATTGTCGGGATTTTCATTTATTTCTACGTGGGCAGTTTGTTTTATGCTTAATTTTTAAAGTTTTGCGGAATTGAAAAATGCGTAAATGAACGTGCTTAAATTATTTTTGAGCATCAATAATAGGCGCGTTCTACCTTTGAAAATAATAATTTTGTCTAAAAATTAAATTTTTATTCTTGATTTTGCAACTTTTTTACTTTATTCGTAGTCATAAAAATAAACAAATCTATTATTATGAAAAAAATCATTTTATCCTCCTTGTTAATCATTAGTTTTGGATTTTCACTAATGGCTCAAAATGCTTCAACAGAGCAATTGGATAAAGCATTGGAAGTTAAATTTTCAGAAAAACAAATCGAGCAACTTACAAAAGATAACCCAAAAGAATTAGATTATTTGCGTTATTGTGTTTACAATGCATATTACATTACCGATTTACCAAAAGAAAAATTGCAAACTTCACCCGAAAGAATCAAAAAGATTAAATTAAATGATTTGGAAAATATTAACTTTTTTACTCTTGATATAACTATTTTGGATAATGATTATCAATACTTTGAAATAGAAGGATCCGATAAACTTTTAGTTGTAAAGTCAAGAAAGCATATTGAAAACGAAATAAAATAAATCTAACAATGAAGAAGAATTATATATTAGCATCTGTATTATCCATTTTATCCATTTCTTATGGGTTTGGACAAACAATCTTAATTACTGACCCTGATTTTGATCAAAACAACCCTTTGGATTGTAATACATATAACAATGGTTCGGTTACCAATTTCCAAGATGGTGGCGGATCAGGTAATTATTTACCAAATTCGGATGATACAATTGTATTATGTCCCGATTTGGTTAATGGGAGTAAAGTAACACTTGCTTTTGGTATTAATGCAGGTTTTACATTTGATGTTGACGGTTCAGACTCTATTTATGTGTGGGATGGCCCCAATACATCCTCGCCTTTATTGGGCGTACATAACAGTGTAACTGACCCCACAGGATTTACTCATCAAGCATCATTTGCCAATAACCCAAGTGGTTGTCTTACCGTTCGTTTTTGGTCAGATGCTGCAGTAGAAGGAACAGGTTGGGATGCAAATGTATCTTGTGGAAATCCGCCTCAACCGTTTATCGGACATATTCGCGCCGAAATAAACGGTAATGGTGTTGATGCATTAAATCCACCGGATACAGGTTATGTAGATATATGTTTTGAAGATTCCATTTTATTTATAGCTTCGGGTGAATTTCCTTATTCTTCTGATGTAACAGGAACAGGATATTCACAAAATAATAATAATGTAACGTTCCAATGGAGTTTTAGTGACGGTACTCAAGCAACAGGCGACTCAGTATGGTTCAAGCCACCAAACAGAAGCGGATATTTGGTAACACTTAAAATTACCGATCAGTTCCCGCAGTCAGTACAATTAATGTGTAAAGTAAGAGTCTCAACTATTCCAAGTTTTGCAGGCGTTATGCCTTTGGAAGATACGCTTTGTTTAGGCGAAACAACTGAGCTAATAGGTGGAGTAACACCTGCAGATACTGTTGGGGTAGATCCTATTGCTACTAATTTTGAATTGGGAGGAACGTATGCCGGTTTAACTTATTTACCTGATGGTAGTGGTCAAAATTATACAACAAGTATTAATATTTCGGGTTTTGACACTAGTCAAACAATTCAAGCGGCAAGTGATATACAAAAACTATGTGTAACCATGGAGCATTCTTACTTGGGCGATTTGGAAATGGTCTTAAGTTGCCCTAATGGTACAACAGTTACCATTTTTAACAGTTATAGTGGAAGCGGAGGTTTAATACCCGGAGGTTTTGGAGGTGGCGGCACATATTTGGGAGATGCCTATGATAATAATATTGGAAATCCCGGAATAGGATGGGAGTACTGTTGGAGCTCTACTATGGCAACTTTAGGAGATTTTCCTACAGAATTTGCTTCCGGTAATTTTATACCTACAACAATCAGTTCAGGTCAGGCAATGGATACCAATGGTATTTACTTGCCCGAACAATCTTTTGCAAATTTTGTAGGATGTCCTATTAATGGAAACTGGACTATTACCGTACGTGATAATTTGAGCATTGACGACGGTTATATATTTGAATGGGGAATATTTTTTGATCCTTCGATCAATCCGAATAATGAAACTTATTCTCCATTGATTGTCAGTGATCAGTGGTTGAGTGACCCAACCATTATTTCGGGGCAAAATGATACGGCAATAGTTATTCGTCCGGATACTACAGGATACAGCTACTATACTTTTCAAGTAACCGATAATTTTGGTTGTACGTATGACACAACAGTTTCAGTATTTGTTTATCCGACACCACAAGTGCCGGGCGATACTGCGGCTTGTAATAAAACGCTTCAAGTAAATGGGGTAACAGCTGCCGGCGGCGGTGTTTGGACATATACTTCCCAAAATGGAGGAAGCGCTACCTTTACACCTGACTCAGCAACATTAAATCCAAATATTTCGACTTCTGATTATGGTTACTATAATTTTGTTTTTACCGATGAAATTTGTAATCAAAAAGATACAATGACTGTTTTCTTTGCGCAAGATGTAAGTGTAAGTATAGATGATGCGGTTATTTGTAAAGGTGACACAGTTCAATTTAATGTAGATCAAAGTTCGGTTGATGCCAATGCAACTTACAGTTGGAATACCGGAGAAACAACTCCTGTTATTAGTGTTTACAGTGAAGGAGAATATATCATTACAATTAACGGAACGTGTAATACAGTTTCAGATAATGCTCTGATTGAATTTAGAGATTGTGAATTGGTTGCTCCAAATGTTATTACACCCAATGATGGTAATACGTTGAATAACTATTTGATATTCAAAAATTTAGATTTTTATCCTAACAGTTCATTAGTTGTTTACAACCGATGGGGTAAAAAAGTGTATGAATCGTCGAATTATCAAAATGATTGGGATGGTAAAAATCAAAATAATGGTAAACCTTTAAATTCGGGCACGTATTTTTACATTCTTACACCCGGAGGGAATTTACCTTCCGAACCAATTAAGGGAAATGTTACCATAATCAATAATGGCGGGAATTAATTCTTCGAAAATGAAATATAACCTTAAAAAAGCGCTCAATTGAGCGCTTTTTTAATTATTGGGATAAAAGATTAAAATTTCTTTACTTGGTATATCAAATTCGTTTAGCAGTTGGGTGAAAAAAGCATTGCCATACTCCAAATAAAGCGTAGAAAAATTCCAAATTCTTTCTTGTAATACGCCTTTGGGAAATGCTGTTTGATTCAGGTAGTTGATTTTTTGCAATGTTTCAGTTTCTCTTCTTTTTAAATTGCGAAGCACTTTTTTTTCTAATCTGTTAAGTTCTTTATTTATCCGCGTTTGTGAAGCTAAAATGCTTGGCCGCAAACTTTTATCGAAAGTTGTAATGTCTTTTTCCAAATGCCGGAAAACATCTTCAATTTCTTGTTTATAAGTATTGAAAGGAATAGTGTTTTTACTTGTCAGTATTTTTTTTGTCAGTTCGTTTTCCGGTAAAAAAATATCTTGCCATTGCAACTGCAGTTTGTTAATATAACGAACGGATTTTTTATCAAGCCATAGAGCAGAATTTCGTAAAAACAAGAACGGGAATGGAATTTTGTAAGTTTCAAAAGCTTTTTTTAATTGCAACCAGTAAGCCAATTCGCCGCCACCGCCTATATATGCCAAATTGGGTAAGATTGTCTCTTGATACATAGGTCGCAAAGCAACGTTTGGACTAAATCTTTCCGGATAATTATCAATTTCCGATGCTAATTCTTTATCGGAGAATGAAATATCGGAATTGATGACTTTGTAGGTGTTGCCGTTTTTTTCTATTCTTTCTCTAATATTATCTTTTAAATAAAAGAAATTTACCGGTCGGGCATTTATTTGCGTTTTGTTGTATAATTTTTTCAGTTTATCCGATTGGATATTTATTTGTTTAAACGAAGTGTTTTCAAAAATATCTTGTTTAATAACAGGAATAAATTCTTTTTTCAAATTACGGTTATCAGCATCTATAATAACCAACCCTTGGTCTTTAAATAATTGATTGACAAAATAGTGTGTCGCTGCCGAAAGAGTATTATGTGCTAAATATGCATTTCTAAAGAGTTCTTGAATCTTTTTGGTGTTTATGGAATCGCCCGTTATGTTTGCCAATTTATGGTATATTTTTTCTAAACCTTCGGTAGATAATCTTCCTACGGCACCTTTGGTTTTTCTGTTCCAAGCCAATAGCTTGTTATTGAGGTAAAAATGATTTATTTCTTCAAAATCGTGGTCTTCGGATGCCATCCAAAATACAGGAACGAAGTTGTATTCGGGATATTGGTTTTTTAATTTTTTGGCAAAATTGACCACCGATATTATCTTGTAAATAAAATACAGCGGACCGCCAAATAAATTGAGTTGATGTCCGGTGGTAATGGTAAATGTATTTTCGTTTAGCAGTAAGTCAATGTTGTTTTTTGTTTGTTCGGACAGTTCAAACCCTTGGTATTGTTTCAGTAATTCAGCGTGTAAAAGCGTTCTTTTGTCTTTACCGAAAAATCTTTTTTTTTGTTGTATTAAAGATTGAAGATTTTCGTTTGAATACGGAATGTAAAATGGACTTAAAGATTCACTTTCGCAGGTAAAATCTTTCATTATGGGCGAAAGAAGTGGTGTTTGCGAATAAGGGATATGTTGCTTTTCAATCATTTTAATCAATTACCGATGCAAATAAGTCAAAACTATCGGCACTGTCAATGCGAACATTTACAAAATCTCCGATTCTTAAATACGTATTTTCATCTTTTTTAATCAACACTTCATTATCTACTTCGGGAGAATCGTATTCTGTGCGGCCAATGTAGTAGTCGCCTTCGACTTTGTCAATTAATACTTTAAATGTTTTGCCAATTTTTTGTTGGTTCAATTCGTAAGATATTTCTTCTTGAACAGCCATTAATTCTTCGGCACGTTGTTGTTTCACTTCCTCGGGAACATCATCTTCCAACGAATAAGCGTGTGTGTTTTCTTCGTGTGAGTAGGTGAATACGCCCAGCCGTTCAAATCGCATTTCTTTAATCCATTCTTTCAATTCTTCAAAATCTTTTTCTGTTTCTCCCGGAAAACCTACAATTATAGTAGTTCGAATGGCAATCTCGGGAATTTGTTTTCGTATATCGGAAATAAGTTTGGTTGTTTTTTCTTTGGTAATGCCTCTTCGCATTGCTTTCAGCATATTGTCAGAGGCGTGCTGTAAGGGAATATCCAGATAATTGGCAATGTTATTATACTTCTTCATTACGTCCAAAACTTCCATTGGAAATCCCGAAGGATAAGCGTAATGCAGACGAATCCATTCTATACCTTCAATTTTTGCCAATTCTTCGAGTAAGTGGGCAAGTTTACGTTCTTTGTAAAGATCTAATCCGTAATAGGTTAAATCTTGGGCTATCAATAATAATTCTTTTACTCCTTGCGAAGCTAAATTTTTAGCTTGTTTTACAAGTGTTTCAACGGGTGTGGAAACGTGTTTTCCGCGCATCAACGGAATGGCACAAAAAGCACAAGGGCGGTCGCAACCTTCGGCAATTTTAAAATATGCGTAATGCGATGGTGTGGTTAACAGTCGCTCGCCAATAAGTTCGTGTTTGTAATCGGCTTTAAGTGTTTTTAATAAGCGCGGCAATTCGCGTGTACCGAAAAAAGCATCTACTTCGGGAATTTCACCGGCTAATTCTTCGCCGTATCGTTGGCTCAAACATCCGGTAACATAAACTTTTTCTACCAGCCCTTGCTTTTTTGCTTCGGCAAATTGCAATATGGTGTTTACCGATTCTTCTTTGGCATTATCTATAAATCCGCAAGTGTTGATAATAACAATCTCGGCATCGTTGCTTGTGCTCTCGTGCTCAACGGTGAAATTGTTGGCTTTGAGTTGCCCCATCATTATTTCCGAATCGAACAGGTTTTTGCTGCATCCCAAAGTAACAACGTTTACTTTGTTCTTTTTTAATGTCTTTGTTTTCAAGAAGTGAAATTTTTGTCAAAGTTACGGAATATAGACGGATTAAAAATAAAGATTCGGATTGTGACTAATAATAAAAATCAGCTTCGTAAACTGAGGTGTTGCCTGCATCATCCGTAACCGTAAATTTAAAATGGTGCTTTCCGGGTGTAATACCGTCAAACCAATGGGTGACAGTAGCATCTTTATACTCATATTCCATAATAACAAATTTCCCGTCAATTTCACCACGGTAAGATTTGATGCCCGAAAGATTGTCGGAAATTTTGAGCATAATGCCGCTGTTTTTACGCATATTTTTACCATTGGCAATCGTAATGGGCTTTATAACGGGAGCAATGGTGTCAAGCATCACAAAAAAATCGCCTAAGGTTTTCACTTTTGCCGTAATATAATTGCGTCTTCTTTCACTGCTCTTAGCTCTGAGTTTGCCTTTGAAATCTTTATGAACAATTACTGCTTTTTCGCGTAATAAACGAGGCAAACTGTCCACTTTTATGGATAAAACATAAGGAATATGAACGGGAGTTAAGTCAGAATGTAAATGATAGGTTGGCGTAATGGCATTTGGAAATGTATCGGTAACAGCAAACTCAAAAGCAATATTTTCGTAAAATGTTTTTGCCGGAAAATCGGCAATAATGTTTTCTTCGGTTAGTAAATTTCGTTTCTCCCATTCAAAATACTTGGTTGGCATTGCCGAAACTTCACTTTCTCTCACTTTGTTTTTTCTGCCTTTTATAGTAAAATTCAGTTTAGAGCTATTGCCGTAAATATCATTGAGTATGTAAGTGAAATTTCTTGTTTCGCCTTGTTTTATGGAAATTTCCCCGTTGTTTTTCAATTTTTTATAGATGCTCAGTTCATTATTGGGTAAAAGATAACTTCTTTGAATTTTCCCTTTGCGCAGTTTGTACCATTCGTAATCCATTAAAGCATTAACGTAGCGTGTGTTGTCAAAACTAAATTGTTTCATTTGATGATAGTAAATAGTGTCTTTATTTTCAAGCAATGTAATTTCGTAAACGGCATATTTATTATAGGTTTCATTCATTTTGTCGATGGTTTCTATTCCAACGCCTATTTTTCCGTATGCTTCAATAGTTAAATTTCCTGCAATTTGATAATTGTTTCCGGATATACGTCTTAAACCATAACTGCGTTTTTCTTTCTTACCATAAACTATACTGCTGTCGTTCAGGGGGTAAAAAGCGATTTTGGTCAACAAAGGTGCGATATTATCTTTAATGTCAAACCCAAAGAGCATAGGGTTTACCGGAAATTCCGATTCTGTTTCTCTAATTTCAAAATGCAAATGCGGAGCTGTAGAACCACCAGTATTTCCCGATAAAGCAATAATATCACCTTTTTTAACAGGCAAAACGGAATCAGGAGGATAAAGTTCTATTTCCCACGTTTCATTTTTCAGTTGTGCTTTTTTTACATATTCGGCGATTTTCCCCTTAAAAGATTTTAAATGGGCATAAACACTGGTGTAACCGTTGGGGTGAGTAACATATAATACTTTTCCGTAGCCCCAGGGCGAAACTTTAATGCGCGATACATAACCGTCTTCAATAGCATAAATGCGATAACCTTCACTGCCGTTTGTTTTTATATCCAAGCCCGAATGAAAGTGATTGGGGCGAAGTTCGCCAAAATTTCCGGCCAACAATAGAGGTATCCCCACCGGCGAGCGAAAATTTACACTGTCGGGAGGTAATTGCGTGTAAATAACTTGATGGAAAAAAATAAAAAACAAAAAGGTGATTATGGATAAAATTTTACGCATAAAAAATTTGGGGCTAAACAGTTGAAAAACAAAGCTAATATTAAGAAAGTCTAAAAAAATCCAAAAGCATTTTGTTTTATTCACAAATAACGGTGTAAAAATTTGTAATTTTGAGATGCATTTTTTGCAAACTTAAACTAATTTTACCTATGCAAGAATTGAATCAAGTTGTTCTAAAACTTTCTGAAAATATTGAGCAAATGATTGCCCGATTGTCAGAAAAAGAAAATAAGATTCAAGAATTGCAAACAAAACTTTCCGAATGTCAAACACAAATCAAGGAATTGAAAACAGACAATTCGGAATTGAAACAAATGATACAACATTACAAAACTGTAAAAGTATTAAGCCAATCGGATAACAAAGATGTTAAACGAAAGCTTAATAAGATGGTGCGGGAAATTGATGATTGTATTGCTAAACTAAACCGATAAACGTGCTCCTGTGGGAGAATTATCAATAAAAATAACAGTAGCGCAGCGTGTTTACCCATTAGTGGTAGATGAAACCGAAGAAGAAAATATTCGTAAAGCTGCTAAATTGCTCGACGGTATTATAAAAGAATATGAAGGGCAATATGCTGTAAAAGACAAACAAGATTTGCTGGCAATGGCAGCTCTGAAAATTGCCACAAATTTTGTAGAATTAGAAGATAAAGGAGCGGTAAACATTAGCAATACACTAAAAATATTAGAACAAATGGTGGAAAAAACCACCGAAGTTTTAGATAAATAATTTTTATAAATCACACAAGTCAATACCCGTACTGCATAAATGAAAATTTATGAGGTATGGGTTTTTTATTATATAATTAAAAACAAAAAAGTATGGATACAATAAGTTTAATCGTAGGAATTGTCGTTGGAGCACTGGCTGGAGCAGGCATTGTTTATGTCTTCTTGAAAAAAGCCATTGAGAAAAAAGGACAATTAATAATTGAAGAAGCCAAAAACGAAGGCGAGGTTATAAAAAAAGAAAAAATTCTTCAAGCCAAAGAAAAGTTCTTACAACTAAAAGAAGAACACGAAAAAGTAATTAACGACCGTGAACGTAAAATGGCGGATGCCGAAAATCGTTTTAAACAACGTGAGGCTAGTCTTTCCATTAAAATTGAAGAAAACAAAAGAAAAGAAAAAGAGTTAAATAAGCTGGAGCAAGAACTTGAGTTGAAATTAGAGCGTGTAGAACGTAAAGAAGAAGAGCTTGAAAAAGCACATCGCCGTCAAGTAGAGCAACTTGAAATTATTTCGGGCTTATCGGCTGAAGAAGCAAAAGCCGAATTAATTGAAGCGCTTAAATCCGAAGCCAAAACCGAAGCAATGGCGCACATTAAAGATATAATGGAAGAAGCTAAAATAAATGCCAATAAAGAAGCTCGAAAAATAGTGGTGCAAACCATTCAACGTGTGGCTACCGAAACAGCCATTGAAAACTCCATTTCGGTATTTAACATTGAAAGTGATGAGATAAAAGGACGAATAATTGGTAGAGAAGGAAGAAACATCCGGGCTATAGAAGCCGCAACAGGTGTAGAAATTATTGTAGATGATACGCCGGAAGCCATTACCATTTCCGGTTTTGACCCGCTACGTCGCGAAATAGCCCGCTTATCTCTACATCAATTGGTAACCGACGGACGCATACACCCCGCCCGTATTGAAGAAGTTGTTGCCAAAACCAAAAAACAATTGGAAGAAGAGTTAATCGAAACCGGTAAAAGAACGTGTATAGATTTAGGTATTCACGGTTTACATCCTGAATTAATTCGTTTGGTGGGAAAAATGAAATACCGTTCGTCTTACGGTCAAAACTTGTTGCAACACTCACGCGAGGTAGCTAATCTTTGCGCCATTATGGCTTCTGAATTAGGATTGAATCCTAAAGTTGCCAAACGTGCCGGATTGTTGCACGATATTGGTAAAGTGCCGGATGAAGAACCGGAATTGCCACACGCCATTTTAGGTATGAAATGGGCAGAAAAATACAAAGAAAAGCCCGATGTGGTTAATGCTATTGGAGCGCACCACGACGAAATTGAAATGACTTCATTGTATGCACCAATCGTTCAGGTTTGTGATGCCATATCCGGAGCTCGCCCAGGTGCACGAAGAGAAATTTTGGAATCGTACATTAAGCGAATTAAAGATTTGGAAACCCTTGGATTATCTTATCCCGGCGTGAATAAAGCGTATGCCATTCAAGCCGGACGTGAATTGCGTGTAATTGTAGAAAGTGAAAAAGTATCGGATGAACAAGCCGATAAAATTTCGTTTGATTTAGCCAATAAAATTCAAACGGAAATGACCTATCCGGGACAGGTTAAAGTAACGGTTATTAGAGAAAAACGTGCGGTGAACATTGCCAAGTAACCCTGATTTTTATATTCAACTTAAAAAGCTCCTTTCAATCCGAAAGGAGCTTTTTTTATGCCAAAAATGTGAGCTTTAAATAAAATCCTTTTAAGAAAAAAGCATTTTTTATAGATATAGTTTTGTGTAAAAACTAACGTAATTCATATTGAATTAAAAAAAATTAAAATAAAGCTATAAACTGAGTAGCTAATATTTTCTATATTAAGGTGAACTTTACCTAAGGCAATTAACTAACCGCACCGAAAAATATAATATTAAAACCTTTTATCAAATTTATTTAGGAGCCTTTTTGAGTAAATACAAAGACAATATTCCAAAAATAACATTTGGAATCCAAACGGCATAAGCGGCACTCATACCCGTATTGGTAGCCATAACCGTTGACACCTGCATAAACAATATGTAAGCAAAACTAATGAGCAGTCCAATACCAATGTGCATTCCTATTCCTCCGCGTACTTTACGGCTCGATAAAGAAACGCCTATCAGGGTAAGCACAAAAGTAGCAAACGGAAAAGCAATGCGTTTGTATTTTTCTACTTCGTAAAATGGAATATTTTCTGAACCTTTAAATTTTTCATCCTCAATAAACCGGTCCAGTTCAAAATAGTCCATTGCTTCAATAAAATTCTCCCGGCGGCTAAAATCTTCGGGACTTAAATTTATAATAGTATCCTTTTTATTTCCTTTTATAAACCGTTGTTTTTCATTGTCAATAAATCGCTCGTAATAATTATGAATAACCCATTTTGTTTTTACCGAATCCCACTGAATATAATCACATACCAGTTTGTATTCAAGTTTGTTTTGGTTGAATTTTTCCAAACTGAATTTGTAGCCGATATTGGCAATATTGTTAAAAGATTCAAAATAAACATACGTGTCGGGTGCTATTTGCCGATGAATGTTTTTATCTGAAAAACGAAATTTGTTGCGAATATAATTTTCTTCAAAAGCTAAACGTTTGGCATTGGCTTTTGGAATTAAAAAATTATTCAAATAAAGCGACAAAAGAGCCAAAACCGTTGCCGAAAGCATATACGGGCGAAGCATTCGCTTAAAACTGATGCCGCCGGCAAGAATAGCCACTATCTCGGAATTAGCCGCCATTTTTGCAGTAAAAAATATAACCGAAATAAAAATAAACAACGGGCTGAATAAATTGGCAAAATAGGGAATGAAGTTGAGGTAATAATCAAAGATTATGGCTTCTAAAGGCGCTTTTTTCTCTAAAAAATCCTGCAATTTTTCCGATACATCAAAAACGATGGCTATAGCCATTATCAACCCGATGGAAAAGAAAAATGTTCCCAAAAATTTTTTAATGATATACCAGTCGAGTTTTTTCATTTATCACTACAAACGTTCTTGAACTTGTTTAACCATTTTGTTTTTCCATTCGGTAAACGTGCCTTCGAGAATTTTATTACGCGCTTCGCTCACCAACCACAGGTAAAAAGCCAAATTATGGATAGAGGCTATTTGTTTGCCCAATAATTCGTTGCTCATAAACAAATGACGGACATACGCCTTGCTGTAGTCTTTGTCAACATAGCTGGTGCCTTCTTCATCCAAGGGCGAAAAATCATTTTTCCATTTGGCATTTTTAATATTTATAATACCGTTTTTGGTAAAAAGCATCCCATTGCGGGCATTTCGGGTAGGCATTACACAATCAAACATATCAATACCCAAGGCAATACCTTCCAATATATTGGCGGGCGTACCTACACCCATTAAATAACGCGGTTTGTCTGCCGGCAAAATATCGGTAACTAAATCTGCCATTTCGTACATCATTTCGGCAGGTTCGCCTACCGATAGTCCACCAATGGCATTACCTTCGCGTTCAAAAGAAGCAACAACCTCTGCCGATTGCTTTCGCAAATCTTTGTAAACACTTCCTTGCACAATAGGAAATAATGTTTGGCTGTAATCGTAAATTGGATCGGTATTGTCAAACCGGTCGCAGCAACGTTTCAACCAGCGATGCGTCATTTCCATACTTTCTTTGGCATATTTGTAATCGCAAGGATAAGGCGTACATTCGTCAAAAGCCATAATAATATCGGCACCTATCCGCCGTTGAATATCCATTACATTTTCGGGTGTGAAAAAATGTTTTGAACCGTCAATGTGTGAAGAAAATTTCACGCCCTCTTCGGTAATTTTTCTTCTGTCGGATAAAGAATACACTTGAAAACCGCCGCTATCTGTCAAAATAGGTCGCTCCCAATTGATAAATTTATGCAATCCGCCGGCTCTTTCAAGAATATCGAGCTTTGGACGCAAGTAAAGATGATACGTATTGCCAAGAATAATTTGAGCGTTAATATCGTCACGTAATTCACGTTGATGTACGGTTTTTACACTACCTATGGTGCCAACAGGCATAAAAATAGGGGTTTTAATTGTGCCGTGGTCGGTATGGATTTGTCCGGCACGGGCTTTACTTTGTGCATCGGTTTTTTGTAGTGTAAACTTCATTTTATTGTTAATTATTCCTGTTAAAAAGTTGCCCAAAGATACAGAAAAGACCTGCAAAAGAATTCTACATTTGTAATAATGTATTGGTTGGATATAGCATTTTGGCAAAATCATTTGCTGTTGACGGTATTTGCCGGCACAGTTATTATACAGTTGTTGTATTATTTGGTTTTGTTTACGGGTTTGGCTTTTTTTAAAAATAAAAAGCAGGAAGAATTTTCTGAGCCGATTTCCGTAATTATTTGTGCCAAAAATGAAGCCGATAATTTAATGCAGCATTTACCCCTTGTTTTATCTCAAAAACATACAGATTTTGAGGTAGTTGTAGTAAATGACCAATCGGCAGATAATACCGAAGATGTGCTTAAAGCTTTTCACTTGCAATACCCGAAACTTAAAATTGTCAATACACCCAAGCAATCGGGTAACGATTATTTTTCGAAAAAAATGGCAGTTACCTTAGGCATAAAAGCCGCCTCAAACGAGCATTTGGTTTTTATCGATGCCGACTGTCGTCCGGCTTCGGATTTGTGGCTTAAAAAAATGGCTGAACCATTTGGCAATGAAAAAATTAAAATTGTATTGGGATTCAGTCCGTATGAAAAGAAAAACACATTGCTCAATTGGCTAATTGGTTTTGATACGTGGATGATAGGTTTGCAATACCTCTCTTTTGCAGTGCGTAAAATGCCTTATATGGGCGTGGGTAGAAATTTGGCTTATATGCGTTCTTTATTTTTTGCCAACAAAGGATTTGCTTCGCATATTCATATCAGTTCGGGCGATGATGATTTGTTTATTCAAGAGGTTGCCAACAGTAAAAATACCGCCATTGTTCCACAACGTGAAGCCCATACAATTTCTGTTCCCGAGCAATCTTTTTCGGATTGGGTGTTTCAGAAACAACGTCATTTGCAAACTTCGGGCGAATATAAATGGCATATTCGTTTGTTATTGGGCGGGTTTTCTCTGTCATTAACGCTGTTCGTAATATTATTTCCTTTGTTAATCATTACAGAACCTTATGTTTATCTAATTTTGAGTTTGGCAATGGCAAAATATTTAATACAATTTGGTATATTTAACCTGGTTAATAAATATTTAAACGACAAACGGGTAGTATTTTTGTTTTGGCTGCTTGAACCTTTATTGGTTGCGTTTTACATATTTTTATTCTTTAAAAGAATGATGCATAAATTATTTAAATGGGTTTAGAAGAAGGACATAATTTATCGGAAAAAGGCAAAGAAGATTTTGCTTTGGTAATACGTGCCCGCGAGCAGCAAGACGAACGTGCTTATGCCGAGTTGATGATGAAATACCGCGATACCATTTATTATATGATGCTTAAAATGGTAGGAAATGAAGAAGATGCCGAAGATTTAACTCTTGAAGCATTTGGTAAAGCATTTAACCGGTTACATCAATATTCGCCATCGTATGCATTTAGCACGTGGTTGTTTAAAATTGCATCCAATAATTGCATTGATTTTATTCGAAAAAAGAGAATATCCACGCTTTCTCTTGACCAACCCATGAATGGCGATGATGATAATTCGAGTGATTTTTCAGACAGTATTACCAATAACAATTTAGACCCCGAAGAAAAATTTATACGTAAGCAAAAAATACGCATTATGCGTGAAATTGTTGACCAATTAAAGCCGCGCTATCGTGAATTGATAATATTGCGTTATTTTAGAGAATATTCTTACGAAGAAATTGCCGACCACCTTGAATTGCCTTTGGGAACCATAAAAGCCCAACTTTATCGCGCCAGAGAGCAATTGTATCAGTTAATGAAAAATAAAAAGGGAAAGTTTTAGCGGGTAAAAATCACTTTCCGAAAATTCTTAGTTTGATAATACGTAAGAAGTTTTTTTAATTGTAAACGGAAACTGTTTTGAATAGCTTTTGTTTGGCAATGAATTATATTTTTTTCTTTTTTGGGTTTTGGACATTTGAAAATACAGACAATATTTCAATAGTATTGTTTTTTATTCGGTAATAAAGATTATTGTTCTTGTCTATAACAGCTTTCCTGACTTCTTTTTTCTCAAATGAAGCCGGGAAAATTTCAGGAGATTTAGAGATAATCTCTATTGTGTGGTCAAGTTTGGTTGAAAATGCAGTTAGTTCTTTTCTTGTCCAATTGATTTCTAAATATTTAATGATAGTTTTAAGCTCTTTAATAGCATTGTTTGTCCACAGAACTTTATATCCACTTTTCATATAAGTTTTTTACTCTGGTATGTGGTGTGAGATTTCCCTCATCTGCATCTGAAATACCTTTTTCAATAGAAAGCTTTTCTTCTGCAGAAAGTTCTTCCCACCAATCTTTTCTTTCTTTTTCTTTTAATATCATTAGCTTATCAATCAACGATTTGTCATTTAAAGTTGATAACCATTGAATTAGTTCTAATTTTTTCTTTTCTAAACTAAAGTCCATATTATCAAATATACAAAATATTTTTATCATTTCATATTTTGCTAATCTCAAATATTACATACGAGCAGGAATGTTGAGGATTTTTCAAATGGTAAAATTTTCACTCAAAAAAACTACATATAATAAAAATAATGACTTTCTTTTAATATTGCAAATACAACTATTTTGTATAGCTTTTGTTGTGTGGCGTAATTTTTTATTCGACATCATAACTTTCCAAAATATCAAACCCCAAAAGTCCTTTCTTCACAGTCAAATTTACATATTTGGCTGAATCAATCTTTTCTGTGTCGGGATATTTGAAGACTATTTGTTTTTCAAATCCATTGTAATCAATTTCCACATAAGGTTTACGCTTATCACGATTTCCTTTTGAATCTGCTAAACTTCCCTTTTTAATAATTTCAAATCGTTTGTCTATTGTTTGATTGTCTGCAAAATAATAATTTGTTGCCATAAATCCGAATAATAGAAATGCTCCTGTCGTACATGTATGGGCGACATAATGCAAAATCCAATGAGCTCTCCTTCCATCAATCTTGTTGAATTTGTCATAAAGCAATGGTGTTAAAAAAATGCCGGGAATCAACCAAATCAAAAGTGGAATTTTTAATTCGATTATTGTTCTTCTATAAATAAAAATCTCCCATTTTAATAAAATCAGTCCAAGAAAAAATAAGACAGTAATCAAAGTGTCCTGTTTTTTATTCCCTTTTGAAACACGTTCTTTAACTAAAGTCTTTCTAAGTATTCCTCCTACCCCTTTTCTTATATGATAATTACTCATTTAAAAGTTTTTTTATGCAACACAACTCATTTTAATCCTTTATTATTTTTTGATAGCCGATTAAATTTCCTTTTTCATTTTTAACAGAAATAAAATACATTCCTTTTGAAAAGTTTTTAAAGCTGATTTTAAATGAATTTTGTAAAGAAGTGATTTGCTCAATCTTTTTTCCGGAAATGTTATAAATATCAATTTGTAATTCTGAAAAGCTTCGGCTTACATTTATAACAGCAAAGTCTTGTGCAGGATTAGGGGTAATGCTGAAAGTGTTTGAGAAATTATTCTTGTCAAAAATACCGGTAATGACTAAATTACACGAGTCGGCAATACCGGTAGAATAATATCCCAAAACGGAATCTTGGTAACACCGAAGTCCGTTTGAAGCATTATCATCACAAGTAAAGGTGTAGGGGCTCCAATTAAACATATATTGCATATCGCCAATTCGTTCAATTATTTTGGAATTATAATAATTCATAACTGCATCAGGATTGCTTGAAATATACGTAACATGCAGTGTTTTTAAACTCAGCCCGTTTATAAGTGTTGTAGAGGTAGAATCAACCCTTATGGTTAATGTGTCTATGGTGTTTTGGTTGTTTTTCATCAGTATTTGCCAAGAATCTCCGGCTTGGGCATTAAAATCATATAAAATTTGGAAAGTATTAAATGAGGTATCGTAAAAAAATACCGTATCGTTTTGAGTATAAATAAATTCTACACTATCTCTAAAAGCACATAATACGCGGTGTCTTTTAACTATTTTTGAACAAAGTTGACCGTTAATTACCGTATCTTTTACAACCGTAAATTTTATAAAGTCCCGGGCATTGCTGTTGGTAAACGAAAAAACTTCATCATAATACCAAGTAGCACCAATGGGCGCAAAGTTTTGTGCTTTACTATTGGTAAATAAAG
This sequence comes from Flavobacteriales bacterium UBA852, assembly GCA_002295925.1. Lineage (GTDB taxonomy): Bacteria > Bacteroidota > Bacteroidia > Flavobacteriales_E > Vicingaceae > UBA852. The sequence continues at coordinate 147,706 of DBGO01000007.1, read as the reverse complement.
AAATAAACGTTAAAAAGAAAATAATTGTCGTTTTTTTCATCTGTATAAAAAATTAAATTTATAACACAAATATATGAATAAAAAAGTAATGCTCAAATCATAAGATAGAGGACACATTTAAAAAGCAAATCATTATTTTTGCTTTTATGAATGATGTAACACGTAATTCGTTTGATAAAATAATATCGTATTTTCCCAATCTCAGCGAAACTCAGAAAGCACAATTAGAACAATTGTATCCGGTATATAAAGAATGGAACAGTCAAATAAATGTGATAAGCCGAAAAGATATTGACCAATTGTATATTCGACACGTATTACATTCTTTGGCAATAGCCAAATTTATCTGTTTTATGCCCGGGTCGTCAATATTGGATATTGGTACGGGAGGAGGTTTTCCGGGGATTCCGTTGGCAATTTTATTTCCCGAAACGTCATTTTTATTAACCGATTCCATTGCTAAAAAAATAAAGGTTGTCAATGCTGTTATCGATGCGTTGAAATTGAAAAATGCGAAAGGCGAACATATCCGTTCGGAAAAAGTAACGGGTAAATTTGATTTTGTGGTTACGCGTGCTGTAGCGCCAATGGCAAAATTAAAGCAATGGAGCAGAGGAAAGGTTAAAAGTCAATCCAAACACGGTATTAAAAATGGAATTATTATGTTGAAAGGCGGAGATTTATCCGCAGAAATTAAAGAAAGCGGTTTAAAAGTTACGCTTCAACCTATATCGGAATATTTTGATGATGCATTTTTTGAAACCAAATATGTGGCGTATGCGCCGTTGGGTTAGGATGTTATTTTTTCACAAACAGGTAATAAGCATTAATTCCCAAAATGGCAGCATTGGTAATGATAATTGGCCATGACCATCCCAATAATATTCCATACACAATAAATAAACTGCAACCGATACTGTTGACTAAACGAAGGGTTTTAATATCCTTCATTAAAAAAGAAATTAAAACCCCCGCAGATGCTATATAACCGATAATTTCTGTCATAATAATTTTATTTGAAATTGATTTTACGCATTCGTAAACTTTCCGGTGTTACTTCCAAATATTCATCATCGTTAATGTATTCCATTGCTTCTTCCAACGAAAAAACAATTTTTGGAGCAATTTTAGCATTATCGTCAGAGCCGGCAGCACGCATATTGGTTAGTTTTTTACCTTTTATTACATTAACCGCCAAATCATTGTCTCGAGCGTGTTCGCCAATTACTTGTCCTTTGTAAACCTGTTCGCCGGGTTCTATAAAAAAGCGTCCGCGGTCTTGTAATCGGTCAATGGCATATGCCAGCGCTTGACCGGTTTCCATAGATACCAATGAACCTTTAATTCGTCCTGGAATATCCCCTTTGTAGGGTAAAAATTCTCTAAAACGGTGTGTCATAACGGCTTCGCCGGCAGAAACGGTTAAAATATTACTTCTCAATCCGATTAATCCGCGAGAAGGAATGTCAAACTCGAGGTGTTGCACATCGCCTTTGGGTTCCATTACCAACAAGTTTCCTTTTCTTTGCGTAACCAGTTCTATTACTTTTCCCGAGTATTCTTCGGGTACATCAATAACCAAGGTTTCGTACGGTTCTACTTTTACGCCGTTTTCTTCTTTAATAATTACTTGTGGTTTGCCCACTTGCAATTCATATCCTTCGCGGCGCATAGTTTCTATCAATACCGATAAATGAAGAATTCCTCTTCCGTAAACATTAAATTTATCCTCGGTATCGGTATCTTCTATGCGTAAAGCTAAGTTTTTCTCGGTTTCTTTATATAAGCGGTCGCGTAAATGTCGAGAGGTAACAAATTTTCCTTCTTTGCCGAAAAACGGTGAGTTGTTAATGGTAAATAACATACTCATTGTTGGTTCGTCCACTTTAATACGTGGCAGCGGTTCGGGATTGTCTAAATCGGCAATGGTGTCGCCAATTTCAAAATCATCCAAACCAACAACGGCGCAAATATCACCGGCTCTTACTTTGTCGGTTTTTATTCTTCCCAATCCTTCAAATGTATATAACTCTTTAATTCTTACTTTTTTGTTTCCGTTTTCGATGGTGAGCATATAATCTTTGCCCACTTCCAAATCGCCTCTGAATACACGGCCTATAGCAATACGTCCAAGAAATTTTGAATAATCTAACGAGGTAATTTGCATTTGTGGTGAACCTTCGTGATAAGGCGCTTCGGGAATATGTTCCAAGATCGAATCCAATAAAGGAATAATATTGTCGGTTGGTTTTTGCCAGTCTTCGCTCATCCAGCCTTGTTTTGCCGAGCCGTAAATGGTTGGAAAATCCAATTGTTCTTCTGTAGCACCAAGGTTGAACATCAGGTCAAAAACTTGTTCTTGCACTTCATCCGGACGGCAGTTTTCTTTATCCACTTTGTTAACAACAACAATGGGTTTAAGTCCCAATTCTATGGCTTTACTTAATACAAAACGGGTTTGTGGCATAGCCCCTTCAAAGGCATCAACCAACAGTAAAACACCGTCGGCCATTTTGAGCACACGCTCAACCTCGCCTCCAAAATCGGCGTGACCGGGTGTATCGATAATGTTAATTTTTACATCTTTATAGTTTACCGAAACGTTTTTAGAAAGTATGGTAATACCTCTTTCGCGTTCCAAATCATTATTATCGAGTAAAAGTTCTTTTTGTTCTTTGCGAGGGTCTAAAATTTGACTGGCGTGAATGATTTTATCTACTAAGGTTGTTTTGCCGTGGTCAACGTGGGCAATAATGGCAATGTTTCTGATTTGCATAAATAATGTGTGTAATCTTGATTTTAAAATAAGTTTGCAAAAGTAGGTTTAATTTTTCTGTAAATTAATGAACAGTGTGAATTATTCATTTTCAAGAGCTGTATCACCTTCTATTTCCTCAATTTCTTCAACAATTTCTTGCTCATCTTCCAATAGTTTTTTGTTGGATTTTCGTATTCCGTAAGCCATTAACAAGATAGAAGCGACAACTACGAACGATATTATACCTGTATCGAATGATTGTAAGTGATATTCTTTTGGGATTTTATAAAATAAAATAATGGTTATTAAACCGCGAGGCGCCAAAAATAACTCGTTGAGTGATACTTTTTGTTTAAAATTAAACAACTTTAAAAATACAAAGCGAACCAAATATATCATGGCAGTAATGATTGACCCAATGATAATGACTTTTATATTCATCCAATCGGATACGTCAATGTTGGCGCCAAACATTAAAAAGAAAAAAGTTCCGATAAGAAATGCGGTTTCCAATATAATAAAATGAAAATCTTCCTGAATATTAAAAATTACCTCTTTTTTGAAAAAGCGCGAAAGTTTAAATTTTTCAATAATGGAGTAATTGCGCAAGATGATTCCGAAAATAAAAATTAATAATAAAGAGGAGATATGCAGTAGCTTACCTATTGAAAATAACAGGGTTAAAATAGAGATAAATAAAAAGAATTTAACGTTTGATTTGCCTTCTAAATATTGAAACAAATACAAAAGTAACAAGGCAATAACAATAGAAATGACCAGCGTTGAAATAAAGTTTATGCTTACGGCTAACGCATACGATTCGCCGGGAGCTACATCCATTAAAAAATATTCAAAAAACATAATACCGATAATGTCAGAAAAAGTGGCTTCGTAAATGGCAAATTCTCGCTTGTTTTCGGGCAATGCATTTAAGCTGGCTATAACAATGGCACTGCTGATAACGGATAATGGAATGGCATAAACACAACTAACAAACCAAGGTTCGTTCAGTACCACATGAAGTACAGCGCCAATAACAAAGGTAGAAGCTATTAAAATAAGCAAAGCAGTAAAAAATGCTTTAATTATCAAGGGCATTTTACTGCGTGAAATTTTTAAATCCAAAGCACCCTCGAGCACAATAATAACCAATCCCATTAAGCCTAAAACTTCCAAAATTTCTGATGAATAAGGAAGTTCTTTTCCAGTGGCAGATAAAGCTCCCGCTCCAATCATTCCGGTAATAATTAAAAATAATACTGAAGGAATGTTAGTTTTTTGAGCGATAATTCTAAATATGTAAGATAATATTACGGCAGAACAAATTATTGTTATGATATATAAAGCACTCATAAATTATACGGTTCGGTGAATTAGTTGCTCGGACAAGTTTTTCAGTAATTCAATATTGGGATGCGAAACATTTATGTTGTTCATAGAATCCAAAGATTTTTTTAAATAAAATTCAATTTCTTCTCTGCATAACTTATCTGCAGCGGTAGATTTAAATATTTGTTTCACTAAATCAGGATTTGGCTTTTTATACGAAAAATAAGCTTCTTCCAATAGCTTTTTCTCTTCACCGGTGGCATTTTCAAATGCTTTTAAAAACAAAAAGGTTTTTTTTCGGGCAAGAATATCACCACCGATTTTTTTTCCAAAATCATCTTCAGAACCAAATGTATCCAACAAATCGTCTTGAAGTTGAAAAGCAATGCCTAAATTTTTTCCAAACGCATAAATTGCCTCTTGGTTTTGAGCCGATGCATTGGCAACAATTGCACCCATTTGTAATGACGCTGCTAAAAGAACAGAAGTTTTTAGGGTTATCATTTTTATATATTCATCAACCGTAACATTCCTTTGGGTTTCAAAATTCATATCCATTTGCTGTCCTTCGCACACTTCAACAGCGGTTTTGTTAAACAACGAAAACAAGAGCGATAGTTTATCGCCCGAATAATGCTGAAACTGTTGATAAGCCATAATCATCATTACATCACCACTTAAAATGGCAATGTCGCGCCCCCATTTTGCAGAAACTGTCGGTTGTTTTCTGCGCAATGGTGCTTCGTCCATTATATCATCGTGAATAAGCGTGAAATTGTGAAAAATTTCTACACCTAATGCTGCCGGTACAGCTTGTTCTATGGTAGAACCAAATAATTCTGCCGAAATCAATGTAAGTGCCGGGCGAATACGTTTTCCGCCTACGGATAAAGAATATTTTATCGGCGAATATAAGTTTTCCGGTTCATCCGGAAAGTTGAGTTGACTCAATCTTTCTTCAATAATTTGGATATAAGGTTTGATAAAATCCATTACAAAATATATGAAGTGTCTTCCAAAATTTTCTTTATACCTTCTTCAACAGGAAGTAAGTCACGATTCAAGAGTTTGCGCATTTTGGTAATATCGGGATGGCGGCGAGTCATATCGCCTTCTTTTAATGCCGGAAGATGGACAATTTTAGAGGATGACCCTGTAATATCAATGATTTTATTGGCCAATTCCAAAATAGACATCTCTACATCCGAACCGATATTTAACGTGTCGTTAATATTTTTGTTTTCGAATAAAGTGGCAAGACAGGCATCTACATTATCGTTTACAAAACAAAATGTACGAGTTTGTGAGCCGTCTCCGTAGATGGTAATATCGTCTTTTTTTAACGCACTTGCAATAAATTTTGAAATCACAAAGTCTTTACTTTGCTTAGGTCCGTAAGTGTTGAAGAAACGGAAGATAGTGTAAGGCAAGCCAAATTCACGCTCATACGAACGAAAGTAAGCTTCTCCAATATTTTTTACAATGGCATAAGGCAATTTTGAGTTCAGAGGGGTAGTTTCTTCATTTTGAGGGAACTCTACCGGTTCGCCGTAAACTTCGCTCGAAGAGCTGAAAAACACTCTTTTTACGCCGGTGTTTTTAGATAATTTCAAAACGTTTTCAATGCCTTTTATATCGTCAAGCACCATAATGGGATTTTCCAATGTTCGCTTAACGCCTACAACAGCCGCATAATGAAATACATAATCAAAGCCGTTTACATTGAAAACACTACTCATAGCTTCATAATTGTTTACATCGGCTTTTATGAATTTTACATTGTCTTTGTTGGGGATTTTTCGTTTATCTCCGGTTAGCAAATTATCAACAATGGTAATTTCCATATCCTCACGTTCGGCTAATTTATCTGCCAACGAACTGCCGATAAATCCGGCTCCACCTGTTATTAATACTCTTTTCATATTTAGTTTTTATTCATTTAAGATAGATAATAAATAATCTCCGTAGCCGCTTTTCAATAATGGTTGCGCAAGTTTTTCGAGCTGAGATTTATCAATAAATCCTTTTCGGTAAGCAATTTCTTCAATACATCCTATTTTTAAACCTTGGCGTTCTTCAATTACTTGCACAAACTGTCCGGCTTGCATCAGCGATTGAAATGTACCGGTATCGAGCCAAGCAGTACCACGGTCTAAAATTCCTACTTTTAACTTACCCTGTTTAAGGTAATGCTTGTTTACATCGGTAATTTCGTATTCGCCGCGGGCACTGGGCTTAAGATTTTTGGCTATTTCAATCACATCATTATCATAAAAGTAAAGCCCGGGTACAGCATAACTTGATTTAGGTTTCTCCGGTTTTTCTTCAATAGATATGGCTACATTGTTTTCATCAAATTCTACTACACCGTAGCGTTCAGGGTCCGAAACGTGATAGGCAAAAACTACTCCGCCATCAGGATTGTTGTTTGCTTCGAGCAAATTTTCCAATCCGGTTCCGTAAAAAATATTATCTCCCAAAATAAGAGCTACTTTATCGTTTCCTATAAATTCTTCGCCAATTACAAAAGCTTGTGCCAAACCGTTGGGAACTTCTTGAATAGCATAGGTAAACTTACATCCAAATTGAGAGCCGTCGCCCAGCAGTTTTTTAAATTGAGGATTGTCGTGTGGTGTGGTAATGATTAAAATTTCATTTATTCCGGCAGTCATAAGTGTAGAGAGCGGATAATAAATCATAGGTTTGTCATAAACGGGCATCAGTTGTTTGCTGACAGCCAATGTGAGTGGGTGCAATCGTGTACCGGAACCGCCGGCTAATATTATACCTTTCATATAGTTAATGTTTTTGAGGTCTAAATGTAATAAAAAATTAATTTTCTACTGTTTTTCTTCTCTCTGAGTTTCAATTTCCAAGCTGTTTAAATCAATATCTTCTTCTTCATCTATAATTTCTACAAAAGGTTCTTTTTTAAATGCTTGTTTGGTAATTCGTTTATCAATAGATAATAAAAGTGAAGGCAATAGTACCAAGTTGGAAAGCATTGCCACCAAAAGCGTAAACGAAACCAATGTTCCCAAAGCTACTGTTCCGCCAAAATTAGAGACCGTAAAGATTCCAAAACCGAAAAAGAGAATAATGGATGTGTAAATCATGCTTAATCCTGTTTCGTGCAATGCCAAAAGGGCTGCTTCTTTCATATTCCATTTTTGTTGTTTTAGCTCTTGGCGGTATTTAGCCAAAAAGTGAATGGTATCATCTACCGAAATTCCAAAGGCAATACTGAATATTAATATTGTAGAAGGTTTTATAGGAATACCAAAATACCCCATCAATCCGGCAGTAACAATTAACGGCAAAAAGTTTGGAATAAGCGAGACGATAACCATTCTTAACGAACTGAAAAGAAATGCCATTATTCCGGAAATTAACAATATGGCTAAAGCCAAAGAAGTAAACAGGTTGTGCACCAGATAACCGGTTCCTTTCAAAAATACAACACTGGTTCCCGTAAGGGTTACATCATATTTTTCTTTCGAAAAAATAGAATCTACTTGCGGTTTAATTTGAGCCAATAATGTATCCATTTGTTTGGTACCGATATCCGCCATTTGAATGCTAACTCGAGTATAACGATTGGTAGAATCGATAAAAGATTTAAAGCTTTTATTTTCTTCCGATTTTTTTACATATTTATTCAGCTTTTTCAGTTCGGTAGCCGGAGGCAAAATGTAAAATTTCTTTTTTCCGTTTTTATAAGCTTGATATGCAAAACTAATTGCATCAACCAATGAAATGGGTTTTGAAAACTCATCATATTCGGCAAGTTTTCGTTGCAATTTTTTTATTTTATACAGAGTTTTGGCATTGTTTTTAAATACACCGTTTTTTTCTTTGGTGTCAATCATAATTTCAAAAGGCATTACACCGCCAAATGTTTTTTCAAAAAAATGCAAGTCTTGAACAATGGGGTCATTTTTTGGTAAATCATCTACTATGTTGCCGGTTGTAGTCATTAAACTGATACCATAAACCCCAAGCAAGAAAATAGCAATAACCGAATAATACACTTTATTACGGTGAAATAAAACAATGCGTTCCAATCCAAGAATAACTTTTCCGAAAAATTTACTGTCAAGGTGTTTTATATGGCGTTCACCCGGAGGAGCAAAGAAACTTAATACAATGGGCAATATCAACACCGAAAGTAAAAAAACTGTGAAAATATCTATTGCTGCTACAGTTCCAAATTCTACTAAAATTCTACTGTTGGTAAAAATAAAAGTACCAAAACCCAAAGCAGTTGTTACATTGGTTAAGAAAACCGCACCACCAATTTTGTGAATTACCCGTTGAAGGGCTTTTATTTGATTTTGATGCTTTTTAAATTCTTGATGGTATTTGTTTAAAATAAATACACAGTTTGGGATTCCTATTACAATGATTAATGGTGGAATTAAACCGGTAAGAATGGTGATTTTATAATCAAACAAAGAGAGGATACCCATTGCCCAAATTACACCGGTAAAAACAACAATCATTGAGAAAAATACAGCTTTTAAGCTCTTGAAAAACAAATAAAGGATAAAAGCGGTTATCAACAATGCAAGAACAATAAACAGTTTAATTTCATCAGCTACTTTTGAGGTAGAGTTGGCACGAATAAAAGGCAACCCGGATTTGTGCAATTTTAGTCCGGTATTTTCTTCAAAAATATTGGTTACCCGTTCTATTTTTTCAAAAAGATCTTTTCGGTATTTAGAGTCAAGTACTTCACGGTTTAAGGTAAGAGCCAAAATGGTAGCTGCAGAGGAGTCTTTGTAAAGATACCCTTCGTAAAAAGGCAAGTTGTAGATTTCTTGCAAGATGCTGTCCAGTTCTGCCTGAGTTTTAACTTTGTGCTGTAAAACCGGAACAAGCTCAAATTTTTGTTTCTCATTATTCTTTTTTAGTTTGTATAAGTTGGCAATAGACAGCGCTTCTTCCACACCGCGCACACGATAAACGGTATCTTTTCTTTTAATTTCAGTGGTAATATTCTTTAAATCGTGGGTTAACTCGTACCAAGCATTAAAATTTTCAACCGTGTAAAGCGAAGAATCATTCACCCCAAAAACAACCACGCTACCGTCTTTGCCAAAAGTTTTCTTAAATTTCTCGTAAGCAAGATAAGTGCTGTCGGTTTGAGGTAATATTTGAGCCATTTCGTAGCTCATTTGTACATCTTTGGCTTTATAAGCCATAAAAACGGTAATTAATCCCAGAATGAGTAAAATTACTATTCGGTTACGCAATACAATTCCGGCAATTTTAGTCCACATAAAAATCAATCTGTTTAATCTTACAAATATCATAAAATTTATGCCATGAACAGGGAATCGATAAAAATTGTTTGCACATGCCTAAAATATTTGTATAATACAAGATAGTTTTTCTATATTTGGGAATAAATAAATTGTAAAACTAAATCGTTAAAAAATGAAAACAACAAAAATGCTTTCCAACGTGCTTGCAGCGGCTGTTTTGGTTGCTTGTGGTGGTCACCAAGAACCCGAAAATAATGATGAAGATTTCAATGATGCCATATCGGCAATGTCTGCCTTGGGAAGTGCCGCGGCAGGAGCAATGGAAGCCGATGAAGCAATGACAGAAGAGCAAAAAGAAACAATAGAAAAAATTGAAGATAATTTATTGAATTATAAAGTATTGCGTGCCACATTACCCGATAAAATTGAAGGGTTTGAAAAAGTTGATGAAGACGGAGAAACAATAAAAATGGGCGCATTTTCTATTTCGCAAGCAACAAAAGAATACAAAAACGGCGATAAAAAACTTAAAATTGAATTGCTTGATTATGCACTTGCTTCAACTATGCTTAATACATTAAAATCTGCCGGCAAAATGGAAGTGGAAAACGATGAAAAATACCATAAAAGTTTAAACATGAATGATAATATGTTTGGATGGGAAGAATATAATTTTAAAAACAAAAAAAGTAATGTAGGCTTGGTGTTAAATGACCGTTTAATGCTAAATGTTGAGGTAGAAAATGCCGACCCCGAAGATGCACTCAAAATTGTCAAACAACTTGATTTGGAAGAATTAACCGAATTAACGAAATAAATACATTTTATGTGTCATTTAAAAGCTGCTTTTTTAAGCAGCTTTTTTAATGCCGTTTTACCAACCAACCCTTAACACTTTTTAACGAAAGTTTGCATTTAGTTATAAAAATTTCTCTCTTTGCAGACTTAATTTTGAACAAATCAAAAAAATTATGGAAACACAAGTTACAAATATTGACATCAAAGCCCTGAATGATAAAATTCAGCAAGAAAGTGCATTTGTCGATTTGCTGAATATGGAAATGGACAAAGTTATCATCGGGCAGCAGCATATGGTGGAAAGCTTGTTGATAGCACTCTTGTCAAACGGACATATATTGCTGGAGGGGGTTCCCGGGTTAGCAAAAACCTTGGCAGTGAATACATTGGCAAAAGCCATCGATGCTAAATTCAGTCGTGTGCAATTTACTCCTGATTTATTGCCTGCCGACCTTATCGGAACTATGATTTACAACCAAAAATTGCAAAGTTTCGATGTGAAAAAAGGACCTATTTTTGCCAATTTTGTTTTAGCCGATGAGATAAATCGTGCGCCTGCAAAAGTGCAAAGTGCCTTACTCGAAGCAATGCAAGAGCATCAGGTAACCATCGGTGAAGAAACATTTAAATTGCCCGAACCGTTTTTGGTTTTGGCTACTCAAAACCCGGTAGAGCAAGAAGGAACTTATCCGTTGCCCGAGGCACAGGTTGACCGTTTTATGCTAAAAGTGGTGTTGGATTATCCCAAAAAGGAAGAAGAAAAAATCATTATTCGCAGAAATATTTCCAAAGAAGGGTTCCCGAAAGTAAATACAGTAGTTCATCCCGACCAAATTCTTAAAGCCCGCGAAGTTGTTAAAGAAGTATATATGGATGAAAAAGTGGAACAATACATTGTTGATTTGGTGTTTGCAACCCGTCACCCCGAACAATATAATTTGGCTGAAATAAAAGATTATATCTCTTTTGGTGGTTCGCCAAGGGCAAGTATCAGTTTGGCAATGGCTTCAAAAGCATATGCATTTATAAAACGTCGCGGATATGTTATTCCCGAAGATGTTAGAGCTGTTGCAAAAGATGTATTGCGTCACCGAATTGGCTTAACGTATGAAGCCGAAGCCGAAAATGTAACTACAGAAGATATTATTAATAAAATAATGGATGCTGTTGAAATTCCATAATAGGAATTTTAAAAAATAAATTTTATAAAAATTAAGATGAAGAAAAACACCGCCGACATATTAAAAAAAGTTCGCCGGATAGAAATTAAAACCCGTGGTTTGAGTAATCAAATTTTTTCGGGAGAATATCATTCGGCGTTCAAAGGACGTGGTATGGCTTTTAGTGAAGTAAGAGAATATCAGGTTGGCGACGAAATTCGTACCATCGATTGGAATGTTACGGCGCGTTTTGGGCATCCGTATGTGAAAATTTTTGAAGAGGAACGCGAGCTGACAACAATGTTGTTGATCGACGTTTCGGGTTCACAACACTTTGGTACCAAAAACGATTTAAAATCAAATATTGCAGTAGAAATTGCAGCTATATTGGCTTTTTCTGCCATTCAAAACAACGATAAAGTTGGCGTAATTTTATTTTCCGATAAGGTTGAAAAATTTATTCCTCCCAAAAAAGGACGCAAGCATATTTTGATGATAATTAAAGAACTTTTGGCTTTTGAGCCCGAAAGCAATAAAACAGACATTAAACAAGCATTGGAATATTTCAATAATGTTATAAAAAAACGCAGTACAGCTTTTGTAATCAGCGATTTTTATACCGAAAATGATTTTCTTAATGCTTTACGCATCGCCAATAAAAAGCATGATGTTATAGGCATTCAATTGATAGACAAAGCCGAGGAAGAAATGCCCGATGCCGGATATTTGCCTCTGCAAGACGAAGAAACCGGCGAAGTACGTTGGGTGAATACATCTTCAAAAAAAGTAAGAACAAAATTTAAAGCAAATGTTATCAAGCATCAAAGCAATTTGATAGAAACATTTAGAAAATCAGGCGTGGATTATGCCAAAGTAGAAACGCACAGAGATTATATTAAACCACTGATGAATTTGTTTAAAAGAAGAGAGTTGAAAAGATAATGCGAAGTGTTATTAAAAATATTATTGTATTCGTTGCGGCTTGGTTGATGATTGCAAATATTCAAGCCCAAACCATTGAACCTGCGGTAAGTGTATCGCAAGATACCAATGTAATTCGATTGGGAGAACAGGTTACCATAACGGTAAATGTTATTACAAATGCTTCGGATACGGTTGTTTTACCGCAATTTAAAGATACTGTTACAGAACATATCGAAGTAGCCGAAGTACTTCCGCCCGACACAAGTTATGATGATGAAAATATTACCATAAAAGAGTTTACGCAAAAAATAAAAGTAACCTCTTTTGACAGTGGTGTGTGGGTTATGCCACCCGTTCCTGTGGTGGTAAACGGTGATACACTTCAATCGGACCCGTTGATGATAATAGTACAAAGCGTTGATGCCGACACAACTAAACCGATAAAACCCATCGTGGCGCCTTACCAAGTGCATTTAACATTTTTGGAATGGCTTAAATTGTATTGGTATTGGATAGCATTGGGAGTTGGCATCATTTTGTTGATAATAGGAGTTATTTATTACCTGAAAAATAGAAAAACCGAAACTGTTGAAGAAGAAAAAGAACCCGAAATTCCACTCGATGAACAAATTTGGAGCAGAATAAATACACTCGAACAACAAAAACTGTGGCAAAGCGGAAATTACAAAGAATATTATTCTCAAATATCTGAAATATTGCGCTTTTTGCTCGAAAAAACACTTTATTTCAATGCTCTCGAATTGCCTACAACCGATATTGTTAAACACTTGCGCTATCAAGGGTTGGATAATGCCAAATTACAACAAATAAAACATATACTTACAGTTTCCGATTTGGCAAAATATGCCAAAGAACAACCCATTGCTTCCGAAAACGAAATGGTATTAGTCCAATTAAAAAACATAGTAAAAGATTTATTGGAAGAATACAATAAACAATTGGAAATACAAAAACAAAAAGAAGAAACTCAAAAAAATACGAACAGTGAGACAAAATAACAAATGGACTTTTTAAAAAACATATCATTTGCCAATCCCGAATATTTTTGGTTACTGCTGTTGGTTCCGGTGATAATGTTGTATTACTTTATCAGAAAAAAACAATTATTCCCGGTAATGAAATTTTCTAATGTTTCATTATTCGGAAAACAAGAAAAATCAGCAAATCCCAAATTAATATCTTATATACTTTACAGCTTATCATTGATATTTATCATCATTGCCTTGGCACGTCCGCAATCTTCATTAAGCTGGCAATACGTAACCACCGAAGGTATAGATATAGTTATTGCTTTAGATGTTTCGGGGTCAATGTTGGCAGAAGATTTTAAACCCAATCGTTTGGAGGCGGCAAAGCAAGTGGCAATGAAATTTATCGAAGAACGCCCTTACGACCGCATTGGCTTGGTGGTATTTGCCGGCGAAGCATTTACACAATGTCCACTCACTACCGACCACGATGTATTACTCAATCTGTTTAAAGATGTAAAAAACGGAATTTTGCAAGACGGAACAGCAATAGGAGATGGTTTGGCAACAGCAGTTGCACGTCTTAAGAACAGCGATGCCAAAAGCAAAGTTGTTATATTACTTACCGATGGATTTAATACCAGTGGTTATGTACCGCCCTTAACAGCCGCCGAAATTGCCAAGAGTTTTGGAGTAAGAGTATATACCATTGGAGTAGGAGCAAACGGTTATGCGCCTATGCCTTACAAAACACCTTTTGGAACTACAGAATACCAAAAAGTGGAAGTAAGAATTGATGAACAAACCTTACAAAAAATTGCCGATTTAACCGGTGGCGAATATTTTAGAGCAACCGACGAAGATGCTTTAGAAAACATTTATAACGAAATCGATAAACTTGAAAAAGCAAAAATTGAAGTTACCGAATACAGTAAAAAATCAGAAGAGTTTTTACCTCTTTTGATAATAGCCACAGCATTAATTTTATTAGAATTTTTATTAACCAAAACAATATTTAAGACCATTGTTTAGATTCGAACACATAGCATTTTTATACGCAGGAATCATTGCCGTAATCGTAATGATTGTCATTCAATTGGTTTACGGAAAATGGCGTACTCGCAAGCAACAACAGTTGGTTGATAAAAAGTTATTGTCAATTGTAATTGCCGATATTTCGCGTACACGACGTAATTTTAAATTTATCTTGCTGCTGCTTACCGTATTTTTGTTGTTTGTCAGTATGGCAAATATCCAATACGGATTAAAAGAAGAAGAGGTGAAACAAAAAGGCATCGATTTAATGATAGCCCTTGATGTTTCCAACAGTATGAATGCCGAAGACCTTAAACCAAGTCGTTTGGAAAGAGCCAAAAGAGCCATTGAACAATTAATAGATAAACTGCACGGCGACAGAATCGGTATTATAGTATTTGCCGGCGATGCGTATGTTCAATTACCCATTACTACTGATTACGCTGCCGCAAAAATGTATTTACAAACAATAGATACGGATATTGTTCCAACACAAGGAACGGCTATCGGTACAGCTATTGATTTGGCTATGCAATCATTCAATTTTGATGACCCTACCTCAAAAGCCATTATTATCATTACCGACGGAGAAAACCACGAAGATAACCCTGTTGAAGCGGCTCGTAATGCAGCCGAAAAAGGCGTTTATGTTTATACCATAGGTATGGGAACACCCGAAGGTGCACCAATACCGGTTTACAAGCACGGAAAGCAAATAGGGTTTAAAAAAGACAAAGAAGGCAATACTGTAGTTTCTCATTTAAATGAAGAAATGTTGAAAGAAATTGCTCAAGCAGGAAATGGTATGTATGTTCGGGCAACCAACTCAAATGTAGGATTAAATATGATATTGAATAAAATAAATGAGTTGGAGAAAAAAGAATTTGACAATAAAGTTTTTAAAACCTACGAAGACCGCTTTCAATTGACCTTATTTCCGGCATTGGTGTTGTTAGTTATATATTTATTATTAAGTGATAAAAGAAGTAAGTTAGCCGAGAAGTTGAAATTATACGAATAACAAAATGAATAAAATACACAACATATTACTGATTTTCTTAATGATTAGTGGATTTTCAGCTGCTGCTCAAGAAGATAAAGTGTTGGTGAAAAAAGGAAATAAAGCCTTCGAAAATCAACAATACTCTTTGGCAGACAGCTTGTACAATATGGCATTAAAACTAAATCCCAACAGTGTGGCAGCACAATTTAACAGTGCCGATGCATTGTTTCAACAAAAAAAATATGCCGAAGCTGCCGAAAAATTCAAGCAAATAGCGGCTAATACACAAGATAAAAAAGTAAAAGCAGATGCCTACCACAATATGGGCAACGCTTTGCTCGAGGCAGAAAAATACCAAGAAAGCATTGAAGCATATAAAAAAGCCTTAAAGTTAGACCCTTCGCGAGAAGATACACGCTACAATTTAGCTTATGCAATGAAAAAATTATTGCAACAACAGCAGCAACAGCAACAAAATAAAGATAAAAACAAAGACCAACAAAATAAGGATAATCAGAATCAAAATAAAGATAATCAAAAGAATAAAGACCAAAACAAAGATCAGGATAATCAAAACAAGGATAAAAATAAAGACGATAAGAATAAGGATAATAAAGACCAAAAAGACAAAGGAAACGAAGAGAAGAATAAAGACCAAAAAGAGCAAGGCGACAAGGATAAAAAAGATGAACAAAAAGATAAGGAAAAAGAAAAAGGTGAACAGCCTCAGCCTGCCAAGCTTTCGCAAAAAGATGCTCAACGTATGCTTGAAGCATTAAACAATAAAGAAAAAGATTTGCAGCGCAAATTGAAAAAGAAAAAAGGTAAAGCAGTAAATTACAAAACCGATAAAGATTGGTAATGAAACAACTAACAGTAAAATATTATCTCGCATTGATATTTACCTTTTCGGCAATCGTTTCATTTGCCGGAGAGGTAACGCTAAAAGCCACCGTCAGCAAAAACCCTGTGGCAACCGGAGAGCGTGTAAAAGTTTCTTACACGGTAAATTCTCAAATTTCACAATTCATACCACCGGAGTTTGATGGTTTTCAAGTGTTAAGCGGTCCCAATCAATCTACCAGTATGCGTTGGGTAAACGGTGTGTCTTCTTATCAGATGACATACAGCTATATATTACTTGCCGTAAAAGAAGGCGAATACGATATTCCACCTGCAAAAGTAAAAGTAGGTAACGAATGGCTCGAAAGTAACCCTTTACATTTGGTTATAGTGAAAGGAAAAGATGTTGCACAGCAAAATACTACTTCATCCGGTTCAAATGCAGATAGTAAAGTAAAATCGGGAGGAAAAGATATATTTTTAAGAGCAATACCTTCCAAAACAAGTGTTTACATTGGTGAACCGCTAACCGTAACCTTTCAATTATATACCAGGGTAAATTTCGTTAATAATGATTTGATTAAGATGCCCGATTTAAATGGTTTTTGGAACGAAGAAATTGATTTGGGCGAAAACACACCTTGGCGTGAGCAAGTGATTGACGGTAAACGTTACAATGTGGCAACTATCCGAAAAGTGGTCCTTTTCCCGCAATCGGCAGGTGATAAAACCATTGATCCACTCATTATGAGTTTTGTTATTCAACGTCGCGTGCATCGACAACCACAAAGTATATTCGACCAATTTTTTGGCAGTTACGAAGAAGTTGAGGTAAAAGTAGCCAGTCAACCGTATAAAATTAAGGTAAAGCCGTTCCCCACGCAACCACCGGCAGATTTTATCGGAGGTGTGGGCAAGTTAAACCTTTCAATGGATTATACACCTAAAGAAAACCTTAAATCGCACGAAGCAATTACCGTAAAATTGCGCGTGAGCGGAACCGGAAACCTGAAATTGTTGGATAATCCAAATATTGAATTGCCCGGCGATTTTGAAATTTACGAACCCAAAATAAACGACCGAATTACGTTGGCAAATGGTACTTATTCAGGATATCGTGAATATGAATATTTAATTATTCCGCGTCACGCCGGCGATTTTGTTATTCCGCCGGTAACAATGTCGTATTTTGAACTTTCTTCAAAAAAATTCAAACAACTCAAAACCGATTCTATTAAGTTGCATATAGAAAAAGGCGACGAATCGCAAGCCAATATTGCTTATACCCCTCAAAAAGAAGAAATAAAACAATTGGCCACCGATATTGAATACATTAAAAATAATTTTACCACCGTATCGGAAAAAGCATTGGATTTTAACAGCGCTTTATATTTTGGCACTGCCGGCGCTTTAAGTTTAGCGTACATATTTTTATTAATTTTTGTAAAAAAACAAGAAGATTTAAAAAGCAATACCGCTTTGTTTAATCAAAAACGTGCCGCCAAATTGGCATCCAAATATTTAAAAGAAGCCAAAGCGGAATTAACCAAAAACGACCGAGCTAAATTCTTGGAAGCGCTGCACAAAGGATTGGTTCAATATCTGTCTAAAAAGTTTAATGTAGGATTTGCCGAAATGGATAAAGAAACGATTAAACAAACATTAAAAAACTCAGGATTGGATGAAGAAACCATTAAGCAAACTATTGACTTTTTAGAGCATTTGGAATATTTACGTTATGCGCCGGTGCAAGAGCAAACTAATGAAGATTTGCTGACTCAAGCAACAGACATTATTCATCATATTGAAAAAAACAGCAAATAAAACACAGAAATGAAAAAACATTTTGCCATATTATCCTTGTTATGTTGGTTTACAATTGGGTTGTTTGCCAATAATCAAAGTTTGGCCAAAGAGTATTTTGAGCAAGGCAACACGTTTTACACCAACGGCGATTATCAATCGGCATTACAATCGTATCAATCTGCCGACAGTTTGGGCGTTATTTCGCCCGAATTGTATTACAACTTGGGCAATACTTATTATAAGTTGCAAAATTACCCGTTGGCCATTTATTATTACAAAAAAGCACTCAAATATAACCCAGGCGATAAATCAGCTCGGCAGAATTTAGAATTGGCACGCAGTAAAACCATTGATAAATTTGAAGTATTGCCGCAATCGCTTTTTACTAAAATGTGGAATAAGTTATTACTGCTTACCACAGCTCAAAATTGGACATATATTGCACTCGGATTTTTGTTTTTGGCTTTTGCCGGATTTGTTTTATATCGTTTTGGTCAATCCGTTACGGTAAAAAGATTATATTTTATTTTGGGAATAAGTTTATTTACTCTGTCGTTACTCGCCGCATTTTTCGGATACGAAAACGAAAAATATTTTTCACAAAACAAAGAAGCAGTTGTGGTAGCACCAACCATTGATGTGTACAGCGAGCCTGCCCATAAAGGTTCAAAACTTTTTACCATTCACGAAGGTGTTGAAGTAACTGTGCAAGAAGAACTGAACGGATATGTGAAAATTAAACTTCCGAACGATAAAACCGGCTGGATTGACAAAAAATACCTGATGATTGTGTAAGTTTGAAAGCAAATCGTTTTAAAAAACTTTTATGAGACTTTCAGCCGTTGATATCGGTTCCAACGCCGTAAGATTTTTATTTGTAGAAGTAATTAACGGAAAAAATGAACCGGTATTCAAGAAACTTTCGTTGCTTCGTTTGCCTATTCGCTTGGGCGAAGACGTTTTTGTAAAAGGTGAAATTTCTGCCAAAAAGCAAAAACAATTAACAGAAGCATTTTCGGCATATAATCATTTACTTCATGTTTTTGAAGTGAAAAAATTCCGAATCTGTGCCACATCGGCAATGCGTGAAGCATCTAACGGTAAAGAAACCGCTCAATTGATAAAAGAAAAAACAGGTTTGCAAATAGAAATAATTGACGGCAACATTGAAGCAACACTCATTTACGATACTCACGTAGCCGAAATTTTCGGCAAAGACGATACTTTTTTATATGTAGATGTAGGTGGCGGAAGCACAGAACTCACTTTATTTGTCAAAGGACAGATGAAAATATCACGTTCGTTTAAAATCGGAACCATTCGTCTAATAAACGATTTGGTTTCGCACAAAACGTGGGATGAAATGGAGCAATGGATAAAACAAAACATTAAACCCCATAAACCAAAAGCCACTATTGGTACAGGCGGAAACATCAATAAAATCTACAAAATGCTCGACGGTAAAAATTATGCCCCTGTATCTTACAATAAAATTAAAGCATTAAAAGAAGAATTAGAAGAATATACTTACGAAGAGCGCATTCGTGAATTGGGCTTAAAACCCGACAGAGCCGATGTGATTATTCCTGCAGCAAAAATTTATCTTTCGGTAATGAAATGGAGTGGAGTAAAAGAAATGCTTGTGCCAAAAGTTGGGCTTGCCGATGGAATAATTCACGAATTATATTACAACAGTTAGTTTTTCTTACGTTCCAAATTATATTTTATGCCAAAATAAAAATACCTTCCTTGATTTGATGTGTAAACATATCCGGGGTCAAAGGTATAACCGTAAGGATTATTTACGTTTACTTGTTTATCAAATGGGTCGAAGGCTCGCATTATGGCATCTTTTCGCGGTTTAAAATCAAATATATTGTTTACCCCGGTATAGAATGTGAGATGCTTTTTTGGGGTTTTATAGGTTATTTTAAAATTATGTATCGAAAACCATGGTGAATATTCCGGACGGTAATCGTTTTCCAAAACAGGTAATTTCATGGGACTGTATAGGGTAGAAGAGTAGTCAAACGAAAATTTCTTTAAAGTATAAGTTGCCGTAGTAGTGCTTGAAAAATTCTCGGTCAGCATCGGGCGTTTTTTTTCCGAAAATGAGTTGTCGGGCATTTTATCGCGGTAATAGCTGTCTATTAGTGTAATTCCCATATTTATTATTAAAGGAATTTCAAAGTTGGCTGTTAAATCTATGCTCATTCCTCTATTTACAGAAAATCCGTTAAGGTTGGAGTATATAATGGCGTTGTCGTTGGTTTCATAATCGGGTAGAATGCGGTTGGTAAAATAATAATAAAATAATGATGATTTTAAATTCATAAACCCCCATTTGGTATTGATAAATTTATTGTAATGTAAAGTTGAATTATAAGATTTTTCGGGTTTAAGATTTTCTGTAAAAATAACATCTCTACTGCCTGTAAGTGCCGCATGGTCTTCGGTAAATACATGCACAATTCTGTATCCTGTACCACTCACCAATCGTAAGCTTGAATACTCCGATAAATCATATTTAAACCCTATTTGAGGCGTGAAAATATTTCCATGAACAGAGTTGTAATCATATCTAAGTCCAATGGTAGATTGCAGTTTTTCAGAATGTTTGTATTCGTTTTTCAAGAATATTCCCGGTAAATAAGTAATCGATGGTTGATTTTGTATGATTGAATCTTGTGAAGTTTGAGTGGCAGGAGTATTATCGTCATAATTTTCATATAAAAAGGAAATCCCAACCAGTAATTGATGAATGTTTGAGAACTTTTTGTGCATATACAACCGGTTAAACAGTAATTGTTGCACAGCATCAAATTTAGTAGTTCCGTAAAACGAATTTTGTTTATGATAAGAGAAACCGCCATTCCAACTGATAGGAATTTTGGTATTAAATTCATAAGAACTTAAAACTTCATATCGGCGGGTAGAAATAGTTTCGCCGTAGATACTGTCTGTGCCGGCAAATTCTTTTGTCCACTGCATTTCGCCGCCCCAACGGCTCTCATTAAAATATCGACCAAAAACAGAAAAATTTTTCTTGCTTTTTCGCTTCAAGTTTATTTTGGTAAAAATACTCTGCCTGTTTTGTACCGGAATATCGGTAAAATTATCGCCATTTAAATCTTTTGGATTATCATAGAAAAAAAGGTTACCACCGGTTAAAATGCCAATTTTTTTCGTATTGAACGAAAATCCTAAATCTAAATTATTTTCCAACCAATTCGACACTTGATAACCAATGTTTACTTTAGGTGCCGTTTCAGCATCTTTTGTAATAACGTTTACAATTCCGGCAATTGCCGACGAGCCGTAAAGTACAGAGTTACTTCCCTTAATAATTTCGGTTTGTTGTATCATCGAATTTGGTATTCCCATCAATCCGTAAACGGTGGATAAACCACCAACCATGGGCATTCCGTCAAGCAAAACAATAGTATAAGGACCTTCCATTCCATTGATGTGAATGTCACCCGTACCGCAAACATTACAATTTACCTGAGAGCGTACGCCGTTAACCATATTTATTCCTTCAAACAAGTTAGTATTGCCGCTTTTTTCAAACAATCGGGGCTTTACCACTTCAATTGGAATGGTGGCATTTTTCATAGAAATAGGACTTAATGAACCGGATATGGTTACTTCGTCAAACATCATAGCCATTTGTTTTAATTGAATAGATAAGAATATTTCTTTCTTGCCATCAATATTTATCGGCTTTTTGTATTTCTCATAACCCAAAAAATTAACAATCAATACATACTTACCCGGTTTTATGCCCGATATTTCAAAATACCCTTTCTCGTCTGTTGTGCTTCCATATGGAGTTCCCTCTAATCCTACTACTGCAAATGGTATTGGGTTGTTTTGTTCATTTTTTACAATGCCTTTAATCGATTGTCCTTTCGATAGATGTACAGAAGTTATTAATATAAGTAGGAGTAGGTTTAGATGCTTCATTTTTATTAATTTTTAATGTAAGAAAATAAAATTTAGACAAATCTAAAAATAAATTTTAAATTAAAAATGTATAATTTTGAGAAAAATATAAAAATGACTTCCCTTACTGAAGAAGATTATATTAAAGCAATTTATAAATTATACAGAATTAAAAATAAACCGGTATCTACTAATGCTATTGCCGAAGTAATGGAGATAAAGCCTTCTTCGGTAACAGATATGATTAAAAAATTATCGGCAAAAGGTTTTCTCGAATATGAAAAATATAAAGGTGTTTCGATAACCGAAAAAGGCAAGAAAAAAGCATTGCAAATAATCAGAAAGCATCGGCTTTGGGAATTTTTTTTGGTCGAAAAACTCAATTTTAAGTGGGATGAAATTCACGTCATTGCCGAACAGTTGGAACACATCGATTCCGATGAGTTGATTGATAAGTTGGAGGGATATCTAAATTACCCCAAATTTGATCCCCACGGCGACCCCATACCCGACAAACACGGCAATATCACACACCATAAAGATTTTACCGTGTTTGATTTGGAAGAAGGTAAGCAAGCTGTGATTTTAGGTTTAAAAACGGATAATGCCGATTTGCTGAAATTTCTGGATACGCACCAAATAAAATTGCAAGATACATTGAAGGTGCTCGCTAAAAATAAATTCGATAATTCGGTTAGCATTGAAATTAATGGCAAGCAAATCAATTTTACCGAAAAAACAGCCAAAAATATATATGTAAAAACAATTAAATAAGCACGATATGTTTGAGATAGTAAAAGAGTGGTTTTTAGAGCTAAATCCAATTTGGCAAGCATTTTTAGCAACAAGTTTCACTTGGTTTTTAACGGCAATGGGTGCGGCATTGGTTTTTTTCTTTAAAGCAATGAACCGTAAAGTGTTGGATATTATGCTTGGCTTTACCGGTGGAGTAATGATTGCTGCCAGTTATTGGTCATTGTTGGCACCGGCTATCGAAATGAGCGAAACTCTGAGTGTACCCAAATGGTTGCCGCCGGCGGTTGGTTTTTTCTTGGGTGCATTATTTTTATATGTTTTAGATAAATGGTTGCCTCATTTGCATTTGTTTAATAAAATAGAACAAGCCGAGGGAGTGAAAACAAAATGGAGTAAAACCGTATTATTGGTTTTGGCTATTACCTTACATAATATTCCCGAAGGTTTAGCGGTAGGAGTTGCATTTGGAGCAATAGCCGCTAATATGCCCGGAGCCGATTTGGGGGCTGCGGTAGCACTTGCCATAGGTATTGGTATTCAAAATTTCCCTGAAGGAATAGCCGTGGCAATGCCTTTACGTAGGCAAGGAGTGAGTCGGCTTAAAAGTTTTTGGTGGGGACAATTATCTGCAATTGTAGAACCTATTGCCGGAGTTATCGGTGCCGCAGCAGTTTTGGTCGCTCAACCCATTTTGCCTTATGCTTTGGCATTTGCCGCAGGCGCAATGATTTACGTAGTTATCGAAGAGGTTGTACCCGAAACCCAGCTCGATAAAAATACCGATTTAGCCACTATGGGACTAATCTTCGGTTTTATCGTCATGATGATTCTAGATGTTGCATTAGGTTAAATTTTTTTGCTTTTTGAAAGATTTTTTAATTCTTACACTATTAAGAAATACTAAAATCTTTTATTATTTCGTTTGTTACCGGAAAGCATTCAAATCATTTATTAAATTTACTTTTTATAACCGTTAAAACAGAAATAATATGAGTACTGTGAAAATTCTTTGGGCAGACGATGAAATAGAATTGTTAAAACCACATATCTTATTTTTAGAACAAAAAGGATACGAGGTAGAAACTTGCTTAAGTGGCGATGAAGTATTGGATAAGCTTGAAGATTTTCGTGCCGATATTATTTTTTTGGATGAAAATATGCCCGGTTTAACCGGATTGGAAACCCTAGAATTGATAAAAAAACAACATTCTTCGGTTCCAGTAGTAATGATTACCAAAAGTGAAGAAGAAAGCATTATGGACGAAGCCATTGGAGGTAAAATTTCCGATTATTTGATAAAACCGGTCAATCCGAAGCAAATTTTAATGGCAATTAAAAAAAATGTTCATGTAGATCAAATTCAATCCGAAAAAGCAACCACCAAATACCAACAAGCATTCCGGGAAATTGGAATGCGCATCAACGACCGCCTGAATATTGAAGAATGGCAAGAGTTATACGAACAAATGGTATTTTGGGAGCTTGAACTGCAAAAAGCACAAGACACCGGAATGGACGAAATATTGGCAATGCAAAAAGCAGAAGCCAACTTACAGTTCAGCCGTTTTATAGAAGATAATTATATCGATTGGGTAAACGGTGCCGAAGATGCACCGAATATGTCGCATAATGTGCTTAAAAATAAAGTATTTCCGTTGGTAGATAAAAATAAAAGCTCATTATTTTTAATAGTGATAGATAATCTGCGTTTCGACCAGTGGAAAGTGCTTAAACCTTTAATCTCCGAACACTTTTGGGTAGAAAAAGAAGAAACCTATGTCAGTATTTTGCCTACCACAACTCAATATGCACGAAATGCTTTATTTGCCGGACTGATGCCTTTGGAAATTGAACAGCGTTTCCCTGATAAATGGTCAAACGATGATGAAGAAGGCAATAAAAATAACTACGAAAAAGTATATTTTTCGGAACAATTAAAAAGGTTTGGCTTAGAAAATAAATTTCAGTATTACAAAGTGTTAAATGCCGATTTTGGGAAAAAAGTACTCGACGATGTACCACGAATGATGCAAAATCCTATCAATATTATTATTTACAATTTTGTAGATATGCTTTCGCATGCCCGTACAGATACGGAAATTGTTAAGCAATTGGCTCGCGATGAAGCCGCATATCGTTCGGTTACCGTTTCGTGGTATGAGCATTCTACCTTACAAAAAATCATTAAAAAAATTGCCAAGCAGGGCGGACGCGTTATCATAACAACCGACCATGGTTCGGTAAGGGTAAAAAATCCTGTAAAAGTTGTGGGAGACAAATCGGTTAATACCAATTTAAGATATAAGCAGGGCAAAACGCTTAATTATAATCCAAAAGAGGTGTTTGAAATTACTCATCCCAAAGAAGCTCATTTACCGCAAATAAATGTCAGTCAGAAATTTATTTTTGCCAAGAGCGATGATTTTTTCGTCTATCCCAATAATTACAATCATTATGTTAATTATTACAAAGACACGTTCCAACACGGGGGTGTATCTTTAGAAGAAATGTTAGTGCCAATTGTTGCATTAACACCCAAAAAATAAGCAAGTATAAAGAGTAAAATATAAAAAAAGCTTACCTCTTTGGTAAGCTTTTTTTTGTGGTATCATGTATTTTCGATTAATCCAAAGATTGTGTTGGTGCTTCAGAAAGATGACTCATTTTTTCGTATTCTTCCGGTGTTAAATCATTGAAATAATAATTTACCGGATTTACCGGTTCACCGTTTTTACGCACCTCATAATGACAATGCGGACCGGCGGATAATCCAGTGTTTCCAACATATCCGATAATATCACCGCGTTTTACTTTTTGTCCGGGTTTTACGGCAATTTTACTCATGTGTGCATATAAAGAAACATAACCATAGCCATGATCTATTCTAACATGCTTACCGTAACCGCTGGCAGCAGCATCAGCTTGAATTACAGTTCCTTCACCAGTAGCATAAATAGGCGTTCCTGTAGGAGCTGTAAAATCCATACCGGCATGAAATTTACGATACTTTAAAATAGGGTGCATACGGTATCCGTATCCACTGGCTAAACGTTTCAAATCTTTATTTTGTACCGGTTGTATTGCCGGAATTGCGGCCAACATTTTTTCTTTTTCTTTGGCCATTTTTACAACATCATCAAACGATTTGGATTGAATATACAACTGCTTGGTGATTTTATCCAATTTTTTTGAAGTTTCAATCATTAAATCCGAATTGGAATATCCTTCCAAATTTTTATAGCGGTTTACCCCACCAAATCCGGCTTTTCTAATCTCATTCGGGATTGGGTCGGCTTCAAAAATTACACGGTAAATATTATCGTCACGATATTGAATTTCGTCCAATACACCGGCAACTTCATCCAACTGACGATTCAATAATTTGTATTGTGCAATCAGTTTGGCATTTTCTTGTTTCAATAATTTTTCTTTTGGCGAATCTATTGTGTAATAGGCAATGGCAAAAAATACCATACCAAAAAACATACTTACCACCACATACGACAATCCTTTTAGAATTTTTTCCTTTAACGAAACTTCTATTTTTTCGTAGCTTAACGTGTGTGTATTATATCGGTATTTTACTTTTGACATATTTTTTTATTTACTTTTGCCGATAATTAAAGGGCAAAATTACGCAATATTTTTTAATATTTAGTTTTGCCTCAATTTTGAGTGAGTAAAATACTTGATAATTAACGAATTTTAACAGCCTTATGGAGTCAAAAAAAATACGCCAAACATTTCTGGATTTTTTCCAATCAAAACAACATCAAATCGTGCCTTCGGCGCCAATGGTTATAAAAAATGACCCTACATTGATGTTTACCAATGCGGGTATGAACCAGTTTAAAGATATTTTCTTGGGTAATGTAACACCAAAATATAAACGAGTTGCCGATACCCAAAAATGTTTACGCGTTTCGGGCAAACATAATGATTTGGAGGAAGTTGGCGTAGATACCTATCACCATACAATGTTTGAAATGTTAGGAAATTGGAGTTTTGGCGATTATTTCAAAAAAGAAGCTATTGCTTTGGCGTGGGAATTGTTGGTAGATGTATATAAAATTGACAAAAAACGTTTGTATTTCACCATTTTTGAAGGGGATGAAAAAGATGGCTTGTCTGAAGATAAAGAAGCTTTTGATTTTTGGGCAGAAATTGTGAAAAGCAACGGATTGGACGAATCGCGCATTTTAAAATGCAATAAAAAAGATAATTTTTGGGAAATGGGTGAAACAGGTCCTTGTGGGCCATGTTCCGAAATTCATGTTGATTTACGAAGTGAAGAAGAAAGAGCAAAAATTGATGGACGGGAATTAGTGAATAAAGACCATCCACAAGTAATCGAAATTTGGAATTTGGTATTTATGGAGTTTAACCGTAAAGCAGATGGCTCACTCGAACCGTTACCCAACAAGCATGTAGATACAGGTATGGGTTTTGAGCGTTTGGCAATGGTTTTGCAAGGCAAACAATCCAATTATGATACAGATATTTTTACACCTCTAATTCAAAAACTCGAACAGTTTAGTAATAAAAAATATCAAGCATCAGACACTAAACAAGATGTTGCTTTTAGAGTAATTGCCGACCATATTCGTGCTGTTGCTTTTGCCATTGCCGATGGGCAATTGCCCTCAAATAACGGTGCGGGCTATGTTATTCGCAGAATATTAAGAAGAGCGGTGCGATACGGATACAGTTTTTTAGGGTTAAATCAACCTTTTATGTATGCATTGGTGCATACATTGGCGCAACAAATGGGAGAAACATTCCCTGAAATAGTCGCTCAGCAAGAGTTGATAAAAAAAGTGATTAAAGAAGAAGAAGAATCCTTTTTGCGAACACTTGAAAAAGGAATTGCCCGGTTCAACGATTATGTGGCACAAGCCAAAAACAAACATATTGATGGGAAATTTGCTTTTGAATTATATGATACATTTGGTTTTCCGATAGATTTAACCGAACTGATGGCTTCGGAGATTGGCTTTTCGGTTGATATGGCAGAATTTTCGGAAGAATTGAATAAACAGAAGGAGCGCTCACGCAAAGATGCTAAAGTAGAAACAGAAGATTGGATAGTATTATTAGAAGATGACAAAGAAGAATTTGTGGGGTATGATATGCTCGAAACCGATGTGAAAATTACCCGTTACCGGAAAATAAAAACTAAAGGAATAGATAAATATCAGCTTGTGTTAAACATTACGCCATTCTATCCCGAAGGTGGAGGACAAGTTGGTGATACCGGATATTTGCAACAAGGCGAAACGACAATAAATATTGAGGATACAAAAAAAGAAAACAACCTGATTATTCATTTTACTTCGCAGTTACCGCAAGATTTATCCGGTACGTGGAAAGCTGTTGTCAGTGAAAGTAAACGCCGTTTAACAGCCAAAAACCACTCGGCAACACACTTGTTGCATCAAGCTTTGCGAGAAGTGTTGGGCACGCATGTAGAGCAAAAAGGTTCTTTGGTAAATGCAGATTATTTGCGTTTTGATTTTTCACATTTTCAAAAAGTTACCGATGAAGAATTAAAGGAAATTGAACATAAAGTTAACCAACGCATTCGTCAGAATTTACCACTCGACGAAAAACGAAATATTCCCATATCCGAAGCAGAAAAAATGGGAGCGATGATGCTTTTTGGCGAAAAATACGGCGATACGGTTCGTGTAATTCGTTTTGGAGATTCCATTGAACTGTGTGGTGGCACACACGTAAAAGCAACCGGCGAAATCGGGATTTTTAAAATTGTTTCGGAAAGTGCCACAGCTGCCGGTATCAGAAGAATTGAAGCTATTACTGCCGATAAAGCCGAGGAATTCATAAATAATGAATTAACAGCACTGAAAGAAGTAAGACAATTATTGAAAAACCCTAAAAATGTAGTGCAATCCATTAGTGATTTATTGGCACAACAAACCAAGCTTGAAAAAGAAATTCAGCAATTGAAAAGAGAGGCGGCAAAAAACATTAAAACCGAATTGGTGCAACATGCCCAAGAAGTAAGCGGAATGGAGGTAATTGCCCAAAAAGTTGAGCTTGATGATAATGCTATTATTAAAGATTTGGTTTTTCAACTCAAAAACGAATCTGCTAATCGTGTAGTGATTTTGGGAGCAATTATCAACAACAAACCCTTGCTAACCATTGGGCTGTCTGATAATTTGGTGAAAGAAAAAGGATTGAATGCCGGGCAAATTGTTCGTGAGGCGGCAAAAGAAATGCAAGGTGGTGGTGGCGGTCAACCGTTTTTTGCCACAGCAGGCGGTAAAAATCCCGAAGGTGTGGAAAAAGCCATTGCAAAAGCTGTGGAATTACTGAATAATTGATATTAATATTCTCTTTGACATAATAAAAAAGGCTATTTCTTTTTTTTGAAATAGCCTTTTAAAAGTTAAAAGAAAATTTTCCTTATCTAAATAAAATCACGCAATAAAATAAATGTTGCCGAACCAATCAAAAATCCAATAACAGCAAATAATGAGATTTTTTTGAAATACCAAAAGAAATCTATTTTTTCCAAGCCCATAGCTACAACACCTGCCGCCGAGCCTATGATTAACATACTTCCTCCTGTACCGGCACTATAAGCAATAAAATGCCAAATTGGATGGTCAAGCGGTTCGGTAAACATACCTAATGTTGCAGCAACCAATGGTACATTATCAATAACAGCCGAACCTACACCCAATAACATAATTACCAAGTCGGAAACTTTTGTTCCTTCGGGCTCGGTGCCTAACATTGGCATAGATGTTTGTAGCCATTCGGCAAAATTAAATAACTTACCTAAAGATTCTAAAGCGGCTACCGACATTAGTATTCCCAAAAAGAACAAAATACTGGGCATTTCTATTTTAGTTAATGATTTGTGTATAGGGCTGTGATGTTCGTGGTCTTTTGTATCAAATTCACGCTTGCTGAATATCTCGGCAAAGGTTGCTACAATTGCCAAAGATAGCATCATTCCAACATAAGGCGGTAAATGTGTAATAACTTTAAAAACCGGTACAAATACTATACCTCCCAATCCTATATATAAAATTGCAGATGAGTATTTGTGCTTTTTGTCATCTTTGATTAAAATGGGTTCTATTTCGCCTTTAAATACAGGTAAAAAAGATGCGATAAAAGCCGGTACTATAATAGTAAGTAATGATGCGGGTAATAAATATCCGATAAGTTTTCCGGTAGAAACTTTGTTGCCAATCCACAGCATTGTAGTGGTAACATCACCAATTGGCGACCAAGCACCACCTGCATTGGCGGCAATAATTACAATACCGACAATCCACATACGTAAGTTTTTGTCTTTAATAATTTTACTTAAAATTGAAATTAAAACTATAGTTGCGGTAAGATTGTCAATTACTGCTGATAAAAAGAAAGCCAAAAAGCTGAAAATCCATAAAATTTTCTTTTTACTTTTTGTTTTTATTAAATCTTTAAATGTACTGAACCCGTCAAAATAATCAATGGTTTCCACAATAGTCATTGCACCAATCAAAAACACTAAAATCTCGGCTGTTTTACCCAAGTGATGCAATAAGGTTTCTTCTACCAAATGCTTTTTTTCTTCGTGGCTTAAACTGCCGAAATTGTCCATCAATGTGTGAGCAGCAGAGTTAAACCAAGTTTGAATATCGTCAACTCCAAAAGCCACAAATGCCCAGCACAAAGCCATCATTATCAATGCTGGAATAAGCTTGTCAATTTTAAGATTATGTTCTAATGTAATGGCTAAATAGCCCAAAATAAAAGTAATAACTACAAATGTTTCCATAATTTATGTTTATTGATTTTGATTAAATTTTTCTATATATACCGATGTTGACGGAAAAGCAAAGGAAGTATTATTTTTCTCTACTATCTCCATTATTTTAAAATTTATTTCTTGTTTAACATCCAAAAAAATGTTCCAATCCATTGTATTTACAAAATATATAACACGAATGTTTAATGAACTGTCGGCAAATTCAAAAAATCGTACTATGTTATCTGTATCACTTGTTTGTGGATGATTATCTATTAATGTTTGTACTTCATTTATAATGTTTTGCATATCGTTTAGCTTGGTTCCATAAATCAAACCAATCATAAAATCAACTCTGCGAGATGTGCGCAAAGTAAGATTATCCAACTCGGCATTTATCATTTTTTTGTTAGGCACCGTTACGTAACTTTTTTCCAATGTGCGGATACGTGTACTTCTAAGTCCGACACGTTCTACCGTTCCGGTTATGCCGTTTACCGTTACCAAATCGCCCACCATAAAGGGTTTGTCTAAAAATATGGTAAATGAACCCAATAAATTTTCGAGGGTTTCTTGAGCTGCCAATGCCACAGCCAAACCTCCAATTCCCAATCCGGCAACCAATGAGCCAACATTGATATCAAATACATTACTTATTACAACCAGTAATCCGAAAATCCAGATAATTACTTTTGTAATATCCGTAACAAAAGGAATTAATTGGTCATCTTGTTTTGATTCTGTTTTTTCTGCCTTTTCTTTTAATATATATGCAATACAATCGGCTAACTTTACTATTAGCCAAGTAATATTTACACCTAATAAAACTCCATAGGATTTTGCAATTATCATTCGTAATCCAAATTCATTTATTGGTTTTAAATCCCATTGTTCGGGGTAGCGTAAAAAAGAGGCAGATATATAAACAATTATTAGTAAAAAAAATTGATGAAGTGGTTTTTTTAGTATATCATAAAAAATATCAAAATGATCTTCTTCGGTATAACGGTTAAGTCTTTTGGATAAAAGTTTTATTAATAAATATCCTAAAAAACGAAGTGCTATTAAACCAATAATTAATGACCCAATAGCCCATAAATAATCTTCAACACTGTTTTCAAAAAAAGTTTTATGTAAGAATTCTTTCATTTTATACCAATTGATTTAATGCAATTTCAAAAGCCGTTTTAGATATATTTAAGCGGTCGTTGTTTTTGTGATGCGCTTGATGCAAAGCTTTTCGGATAGTTTCCGAAGTATCGTGAAAAATAGCTTCGTCGCCCAAGTCGGCATTGTTTTGCATTAAATAAGCAAAAACACGTGCCATTCCGCAATTGGCAATAAAATCGGGTATTACGCTAATTCGTTGGTCGGCATATTCGCTGATAGGACCAAAAAAAATTTCTTGGTCGGCAAAGGGAACGTTAGCACCGCTTGAAATAACTTCCAATTCCGCATTTATCATCCGGTCTATTTGTTCTTTGGTTACCAATCGTGATGCAGCTGCAGGAATGAATATTTCGGATTTGATATCCCAAATTTTTTCGTTTACTTCTTCAAAAGGAATTAAATTGTCGGCAACCAGTTTATTACCTTTTTTGTTTAAAAACAATTGACGAATTTCTTCAAAAGTAAATCCGTTTTCGTTAATTAATCCGCCAACTTTATCAATGATACCAACTATTTTCACACCATCTTGAGCCAAATAATATGCTGCTGCTGAGGCTACATTGCCCCATCCTTGAATGATTGCTCGTTTTTCTGAAAGTTGGTCGTCGGTATAAATATCGTAAAAATGTTTTACGGCTTCGGCTACTCCGTAACCGGTAATCATATCGGCAACCACATATTTACGCAACGGATCGGGCGAGTAACGAATGTCTTCAATTACTTTAGAAACACCTTCGCGCAATTGCGCTATTTTATTGATTTTTTCTATCTCGGTAGGGTTAAAATGCCCGGTTAAAACACCCTCTTGAGGATGCCAAACATTGTAACTTTCGGTAATGGGGATTACTTCGTGAATTTCATCAACATTTAAATCACCGCCTGTTCCGTAATAGTTTTTAAGTAAGGGGGCTACGGCTTTGTACCACCGTTTTAAAACACCTTCTTTACGCGGGTCGTTCGGGTCAAAATTTATACCCGATTTTGCTCCGCCAATGGGTGGGCCTGAAACGGTAAATTTAACTTCCATAGTTTTTGCCAAAGAAGTTACTTCGTGTTTATCCAATCCTTTGCGCATACGTGTTCCGCCACCGGCGGCTCCACCTCGTAAAGAGTTAATAACTACCCAACCTTCGGCTTCGGTTTCACTGTCTTGCCATTCAAAAACTATTTCGGGTCGTTTTTCTTCAAATTTTTTGAGTAATTCTTTCATACGCTACTTTTAGACCAACAAATATAGTCAAAGTTACTTTGAGAGCGTTAATTTTATTGGAATTTGCATTCTACAATAATTCATTTGCCAAATTAGCCAACTCAGAGCGTTCGCCTTTTTCCAAAATAACATTGGTGAATAATTCTTGCCCGCGAAGGCGGTCTATCAAGTAAGTTAATCCGTTACTTTCTTCATCGAGATAAGGGGTGTCTATTTGTTTTACATCACCTGTAAATACAAGCTTTGTACCTTCGCCGGCTCGTGTTATGATGGTTTTTACTTCGTGGGGAGTAAGGTTTTGCGATTCGTCGATAATGAAAAACATATTGGCAAAACTTCTTCCTCTGATATAAGCCAATGGTGTGATAATTATTTTGCCTTCGTCTTCCATTTCTTGCAGTAATTTATATTTCCGTTCGGTTTCTCTAAATTGGTTTTTTATAAATTTCATATTGTCGAAAAGCGGTTGCATATACGGATTGATTTTTTCAAGCGCATCGCCGGGCAAATAGCCCAAGTCTTTGTTGCTCAGTGGCACTATTGGTCGAGCCAACATAATTTGGTTAAATTGCTTGTGTTGCTCCAAAGCACCGGCAAGTGCCAATAAAGTTTTGCCTGTTCCGGCAACGCCTTGTAAAGTCACTAATTTAATGTCGGGGTGAAGAATAGCGTGCAAGGCAAATGCTTGTTCGGCATTTTTTGGTTTTATCCCAAAAGCAATTTGTTTTTCTACTTTTTCAATTACTTGTTTAAAAGGGTTGTAATAAGCCAGAGCAGAGGTTTTTCCGTTTTTAAGAATGTAATAGCCGTTATTTACTAATGCATCACCTAAAATTTCCAAGTTGGTGATTTCGCCTTTGGTATATAACTCGCGAATAATGTTGCTGTCAACATTTTCGATGGTGTGCATCCCTTTTTTTATGGAATTGACATCTTTTACTTTACCTGTTTCAAAATCTTGAGCGGTAATGCCCAACGCTTTGGCTTTAACACGCAAGTTGATGTCTTTGCTCACTAATATTACTTTTCGACCTTTGGTTTCTTGTGCCAGCTTTAGTGTTGCGTCAAGAATTTTGTGGTCGTTTTTGGGTGAGCCGAAAATAGCTTGAGATGTGCCATCTTGATGATATTCAGAAAGTAAAATTTTGAATTTTCCACGGTTGGTGCCGGGTAATTTTATCCATTTGTTTAATTGATTGCCGGTACTTATTTTATCTATAAAACGGATGACTTCTCGTGCTTCGTAATTTTTGGTATCCGAACCTACTTTAAATTTATCTAATTCTTCCAATACGGTAATCGGAATAGCTACATCATTGTTTTCAAAACTTAAAATACTGTTGTGGTCAAATAATAAAACCGAGGTGTCGAGGACAAAAATTTTAGTTCGAGGCATAATAATTATATGTTAAATGAATGAATTATTTTACCCCATTAAATTAGCAGTAATATTATTTCAATCAACTGAATTTGAATATAATTATCCTCTTCTGATTGTTGATAACCTTTTGGGTTAATATTAAAATAAAAGTAACTTTAAATTAACCTTATTCACCTTCTATAACAGGAACTTCTTCGGCTTTTTTCTGAAGTATAATATCTTTTACGGCAGTTGCAATTTTATCGTCATACTCGGGAATAGATACTTCCTCACTGTTTGATTCATATCCTTCTGCCGAAGCTTCTACAATGTAAGTTTTGCCGGCAGGCAATGTAATAAAGTAAAAACCATATTCGTTGGTTTGGATTTTATTGATTACTTCTCCGGTTGCTTTATCTTTTATGGTTATTTCAGCTTCAACGTCCTCGGCACTGTTGCCTATAATGCTTCCTTTTAATATGGCTACCGAATAGTCTTTTCCGGCAGTTAAAATAGAGTAATTACTCACGTCGATTTTATAAATATCGCGTTCGCCGTACGTATCTTCACGCTCAGTATCGTAATAAGCGGTTTTATTGTCAGTACTTAATATAAAATGCATATCATCGCCAATAGTGTTGATTGGGTAACCTAAATTAACGGGTTTGCTCCAAGTGCCGTCTTCTTGCTTTTTAGACATAAATATGTCGTATCCACCCATTGTTTTATGTCCGTCGGAACTGAAAAACAATGTTTTACCGTCGGGGTGGATAAAAACAGAAATTTCATCACCGGGAGTGTTTATATTTGGACCTAAGTTTTTAATATTTCCCCATTTATTTCGTGAAATTCGTTCTACCAAATAAATGTCGCCGTGTCCCATGGCACCTAATTTTTTATCGGGGCGCTCGCTGACAAAATAAAGATAATTTCCATCTGCCGACAAACTTGCCGAACTTTCAAAATACGAAGTGTTTACAGGCTTTTCGATATAACGGGGCGTTCCCCATTTTTTACCGTCTTTTGAACGTTTTGAGTAAAAAATATCACCGATATAAAGATTTCCATCGTTTCGATAAAGAAAAATAATATTTCCGTCTTTCGAAATACTTAATGCTGCATCGTGTCCTTCGGTATTTATTTTTCCTTCAATAGGATATGCTTCTTCCCAATCTTGTTCTTCTTCGTTCCATTCACTGATATAAACATCTTCAAAAAACTTGTAATCCGATTCTTTGTCAATTCCGCCGCCTTTGGTATCCGAACGGCGCGAGGTAAAAATCATTGTTTTACCGTCGGCAGTTATAGATGGTGAATACTCCGGAAATCGTGAATTGATTTTTTTGTCCAAATGAATGATTTTTACATCAATGGGGTTTTGCATTTGCACTTGAGCATATTTGATTTGCTCAATATATTTGTCGGGGTTGGTTTGTTTTATGTGCTTTTTCTTGGCAGTTGCTTTAAATTTTTCAAAAGCTTCGAGAGCTTCATCCAATTGTCCGTTTCGTTGTAATGCTCGTCCAAATTCAAAATAAAACAATGGTAAATTTTTAGGATTTGCATTGATGTTTTTTACATTTTGAAAATAATCCACAGCCAAATCGTATCTTTTCAGGTTAAAGTGACATTCAGCCGTGCGGTAATTAAGTGTAATATTGTTTGGGTAAGTTCTGAGCAATTCACGATATAAATTTAATGCTCCGCGATAGTTTCTCTCCAAAAATTGATGACGGGCATCTGCCATTTTCATTTTGTCTTTAGGGCTGATAGGCTTTGGTTTGTTCGCTTTTTCATTTTCTTGCGCATATACGCCCACAAATATTAGGAGTAAAAAGATGCTTAAGAGTTTTTTCATGGATGTTGGAGCATTTATAAGTTGAGAAACAAATATATATAACCGTAAATGAAGAAAAAAATATAAATACTTAATGTTATTAACACAATGTTAATAAGTGTGTAATAGCTTGTTAAATCAACTATTTAAGGATGATTTTCTTTCGCACAAAATGATTTTCTTGCATGATTTCTATAAAATAGAGTCCCTTTGCCAAATCATTTAAAAAAACAGTTTCATTTGATGATGTGAGAATAAGTTTACCTTCGGCGGAAAATATTTTTATCAAAAAGGGTTTGGTATTGTCTAAACCGGATATTGAAATTTTATCCACTGCCGGATTGGGATAAACAGATATGTTTAGTGTGTTGTAAGAAGATGCAAATGCAGAAACCGGTGACAAGTTGTAGTAATATTGAGCAGAGTCGGCTATTTGTAACAAATGTTGTAAACTGTCGGCGGCAAGTAAGGCAAATACTACTGTAAATTCATCATTTGCTTGAAGATTGTTTATGCCCGAACTGACCACTTGACAAACGTCATTCCCTTGTGCGGAATTGTTACCGGCGTTTGTGCGCAATTGGGTTAAGGTTGTATATTTTTCGTTTTCGCTAAATCCCGAGTAAATATCCACACCACCATTTCCTCCGCTTACATTATCAATATTGTATGTGTTAAAGGGAACATTGTTTAATATCATTATTCCGGCAAACATTGAGTCGGTGGTTGAGTAACAATAACTCAGCTTGCGAGAAATATCAGCGTTGGCTTTGTTTTCATAAGCGTTTTTTATATCCCAATCGGCAAACAAACCAACATATAAACCGGGCAAGGTAAAATTATTGTTGTTTTTTATCGTATAGCTTGCAATAACATAATTGGAGCGTGGGGCATCTGTGTAAACATATTCATTATGCCAAACTGTAATGTTTATTCTGTCGGTCAGGTAATAATCTTCCATCATTCCATCCAAAGTAGCCGGTGCTACAACATTGGTAGAATAATGCACAGGTACCAAAGAAGAAAAATCGAAATTGGTACCGTTAACTCCCCGTACGCAATCGGCAACACGTGAAGGGTCGTCACTTATCATTAATCCGGCTTCGTAAAGCAAATTTTCGTTTTTATACAAAAATCCAACACCATTATTGTTATTTGCATCTGCATAACCGATTCTGCCATTGCTCGTAAAAGTTGTTGTGATATTGTTAATGCCTACGGTGATATAATCGGGATTTATCGTAAAATCTATATATTCATAATAGGTATTTCCGTTTACCGTAATTTGGTATTGCAATGTAACAATTTGATTCAAAGGCGTATTATTGTCAAAAACAATTGTAAACTCATTGCCGGAATTATTGACACTTGCCAATGTAGCAAGAGAAGGAATGGAAAATGAACCATTAAGAACAGTGGCATAAGGCGATAAACTGACTAACTGAACAGACGCTCCGGCAATGGGTGAGAGCATATTTTGAAATTCGGAATACAAATACAAGGTATCCTGGGCATAAAAATTATTATCATTATTATCGAATAAACTGTCGTAAATCACCGATACATACCGAGGATTTACGGCACTGACAGCGTTGTATAGGTTAATTCGCCCACTACCCAACTTATTCAAGTAAGTTGAATTTTGCGGATAAATATCATCTGCAGTGGCTTTTAATAATGCTTTTATCTGATTGGTAGTATAAGAAGGATATTTGGCTTTTACCAATGCTGCAGCACCGCTTACCACCGGTGCTGCCATAGAAGTTCCGCCATTGGTGGCATAAGTACCCATAGACGTAGTGGTAAACATGGCTTCGCCCGGAGCGGCAATATCTACATAATAGCCATAATTTGAATTATCTTTTTTCAAATCATTTTGTTCTGTGGCACAAACACTCAAAACCCCTTCATAAGCCGCCGGGTAAAATTTTGTTTCCAAATCATTGTTTCCAACGGCAGCAACGATTAAGCATCCTTTATCAATGGCATAATTGATAACATCTTGCTGAAATTGACCTGCCGTAAAACTGCCCCATGAACAATTGATAACATCCGCATTATGGTCGGCGGCATACACTACGCCCTGATAGGCAGAAGTTAAAATTCCTGCCGCATCAGAGATTTTTACGGGCAAAAAAGAACAATTAAACCCAACGCCGGCAATTCCGGTTACATTATCGGTGGCAGCAGCCGCAATTCCTGTAACATTTACACCGTGACTTAACGATTCAAAAGTGGCGTCGTTGTCGTTCATTGCCACATCCCAACCCATATAATTATCGGTATAGCCATCATTATCGTCGTCGATTCCGTTGATGGGGTCGGCTGTATTGATATGAACATTAGGCAATAAATCCGGATGTGTAGGGTCCCAACCGGTATCGGTAATACCAATAACAACAGAATTGTTCCCTTGCTCAATATCCCACGCTTGCAGTGCTTGAATTAGATTTAAATAATATTGTTGTGCTATCAATGTATCGGAAGGCGTGTAGCATAACTCGGGATAAACATAAGGTTCGAAATATTCCAAAAAACGGATTTTCTTAATTTTTTTTAATAATAATGATGCATTGATATTTTGATGATAATTAACCGTATAAATGGTCGAAAGTTTAAATTTTTCATTTCTGTCTGTTTCATGATTGTGTGACGGGAATGTTTTTTTAAGTGTATAATTGCCAAATTCGGCTAAAAGTTGATGTAAGTTTGCATTTGTAATTTTTTCATTTTGAATAAGTTGCTTGTAGTTCCATTTTAATTTAAAAACAAAAACAGAATCTTGTTGAGCAAATAAAGCAACATGCGCAGTTAGGAGTAAAATAGTAAAGAATTTTCTCATAATTTAATGAATAAATAATTTGTAAGTTGTTGAGTGCCGGATGTTTTAAAATAACAATGAATGTGATAAATTCCCGAAGGTAAATTAGTAACGTCAAGAGTTATCTTTCTTCCGGATATAGTCTTATCATAAACGGTTTGCCCGATAGAATTGATAATTTGTAACCCTTGTAAGGGTAGGGCAGTGTGAAGTGTTAAAATATCATTTGCCGGATTAGGTCTTATTTTTATCCCCGGATTATTGAGCGTAAAAATTCCCAAAGGAGCAAAAAATATAGTATCGGAAGTGTTGCTGCATCCGTTTGTGTCAATTATCGTAACCGAATAATAACCAATGTCCGCAACGGCAAATTTATTTTCTGAAGTCAGAAAATCATTGCCCGAAGAAATATGATGCCAAATATATTGCGTATAATTTGGCGAAGTAAACAGTGTGTCATTTTGTAATTGCATTGCCGGTTTGGGCGGAATGGGATAGAGAGTGGTTTGAATAGTGTCCGAAATGCTTTCACATCCGTTTTCATCACTAACCATTACATAATAACTGCCCGAATCATTTACCCAAACAGAAAATCCGTTTTCGCCGGTATTCCATTGATAATCAAAATAATTTGTTGTAGTTGATAAAACAATGCTGTCGCCCGAGCAAACAGATGATTGCCCAAATATTGGAACGTTAAAATTAGTGCTTTTAAGTGCTTTGTGCCCGTTTACTTTTCCGTAACCCCAACGAAAATTGGGCGTGTTGCCTGTAAAATTATCGGTTTTGGTTGTAGAAAGTAAACTATTTTTGATTTCCTCATTACTCATATTCGGGCATTTTTCAAGTAATAAAGCCGTGATGCCTGCCACAACAGGAGATGCCAAAGAAGAACCACCGTTTCGTTTGTGTTTCCCGCCCAAAGCAATGCGGTCGCTTTGTCCGTTTAATATGCTCACTTGAATAACCGTATCCGGACAAGCCGAAAGAGTTACATCGCCCGTAGCGGTCAAATCGGGTTTTATAACGCCTGTTCTTGTAGGACCTAAACTGCTGGTATAACCGATTTCGCCCACGGTTGTAGGCATCGTTTGCCAAACAGAATCCACATCCAAATATTTTTTCCGGTTTACAAAATTGCCTACTGTAATAACCGAGGGTAAACAAGTAAAACTGCTGACCATTGTTTGAAAGGTATCGGGCAAAACATAATGGTTAATTTCAGGATAAACCGAAGGTGAAGGAATGTTTGAAACCGGTTCGGAAGTGCCTAACCACGAAGCCGACCAAAAATCAAGTTTTCCTGTTCCCATAGTTTTTACCGAAAAATAATAAGAAGATGAATCGGGTTGTTTGCTGTGAAATTGAATGCGGAAACGTCCGTTTTCGTAAGAAGCAAAAAAATCAACAATAGCCAAAGTATCATTAGCACTGTTTAAAACCGTATCGCTGACAGTTGTATTCAAAAAATCATTTATTTGATAAGTATTTGTACTTCCCGCAATTGTGAAATTTGAAGGGCGATGAATAGCTACTCTAAAAGATAAATTTTGAACATCGTTGCTATCTGCCCAAGCTTCGGTAAAAAAAGCGCCGTATCCCAATTGCGAACTGCCGTTATAACTGAACCAGGTAAAAGCTGTATCATTATTTGGTTGATGTTGAATATGAAAAGGGTAAAATCCGGCATTTCCCACTGCACAAACAATAGCTCTGCCGGTTTTGGCTTTGAGCATACTGTCTATTAACTGCGCCGGAAGGTCTAATCCGTCGTGGGAACCGTAATAATCGCCTGCGCTAATGTTGATGACACATGGCAATTGTAACGAATCGGCTAATGAGAAAATATATTCCACACTTTGCGCTAC
This sequence comes from Flavobacteriales bacterium UBA852, assembly GCA_002295925.1. GTDB lineage: Bacteria > Bacteroidota > Bacteroidia > Flavobacteriales_E > Vicingaceae > UBA852. The sequence continues at coordinate 107,056 of DBGO01000007.1, read as the reverse complement.
GGTAGCCAACCAATTGACCGTGTCAAATTTTGATGCAACCATTACAATTTTAGCTTCAGGTGCCATTCCGGTATAATTATTTACCGCTCTGCCATTTCCGGTAGCTGTTCCGCTTACTTGTGTACCGTGCCCGTAATTGTTGAAAGGGTCTTTGTGGTTACATAAACCATTGTCAATATCTTGATTGGTCCAAATTTTTCCGTAACCGAAATTATTGCCGTCATAAGCGGCATTTTGGTCCCAAATGCGATAGATTCTTGTATTACCCAACGAGTCTTTAAAATCGGGATGGTCAATGTCTATTCCCGTATCGATAAATCCCAACAAAACATTTTTTCCCTTAAAGGGAGAAATAAGACTGTCGCCCGAGTGAATAGGCAAAACATTATTGTGGATAATAGCCGTATCGTTTAAAGGTTTTGGTTTACCTAATTCCAAGTATAATTGCGAAATATTTTCATTGCCCGCCAATAAAAGTATTTCTTTCGGGTTAGCCCAAATTAAAGCCGTATTTTTATTTGTTAACCGGTATTGAATTTTTTTTTCTTTCAGAAAATCGAGCAATTGAGATGAATTAAATTTAACAGGCAAAAGAATTTTATTTTCCGAAAGAATATTTTGTTCAAGCCAAGCTCTTTGGGTTAAGTTCAAGGCAACTTGACTTTTCACACCGGAAAATACCAAGAGAAAAATAAATATGAGCCAACATTTTTTCATCATTTAAAAATACGAGTAATTATTTATTTACGTTGCTTGTTGTTGAGGTCTTTATTTTGTTGTAATGAGGAATTTCATTTAACTCGGTAACGGTTTGTTGCTCAAAATCGACATAAAAACAATGGTGTTGCATACCATTGCTTACAATTAAAAAGGGAACTTTAAAATGCAAATTGTAACGCGAAATTTGTTCCATTACATTTTGATTCAGGGTAATGTGAGGTGCTTTAAATTCCAATAAAACCACAGGTTTGCCTAATGTGTTGTAAACCAGAGCATCGGCACGTTTTTGTAATTGATTTAAGGTTAAACCTTTTTCAATCTCAATTAAACTTTTAGGATAATCGTATTCGTTGACCAAAAAATGGAGAAAATTTTGACGAACCCATTCTTCGGGAGTAAGATAAAGGTATTTTTTTCTGAACGCATCAAAAATTTCAAACTCGCCCAAAGCATTTTTTTTGATTTTAAGACTGTATTTCGGCAAATTCAAATGCATAACTCTACGAAAATAAGCATTTAAAGCAACTAAAATTTAGTTTTAGTTTAAATTATTTATCAAGAATTATGGAACTTTTGTTACACATAGTAAGTGTCAAAACCGGTTATTTTGCACAAATTTTTATAAGATGAAATACCAAATTGCTCAAAACAGTCAACAAATAAAGCAAATTATAAATAAAGAAGATGCTGTTATGTTGTTGTTTTCCGACGGGGCTTGTAATGTTGGTGATGCTTTGGCTCCCAAACTCCAACAATTGGTTTCTGAAGAATTTCCTCAATTAACGATGGTGGAGATTAATGTTCAAGTATTGCCCGAGGTAAAAGGTGAATACAATGTGTTTGTTATTCCTACCGTATTGGTTTATTTTGCAGGTAAAGAAACCATTCGTCATGCGCGGTTCATTAACATTGAGCAATTAAAAAAAGAAATTAGCCGTGTTTATTCAATTATGTTCGAATAATTCTAAAATGCTTAAAACTTTTCGCGTAGAAATTGTGCGGTAATATTGTTTGATTCACGAATAAGTTCTTCAGGTGTGCCTTCAAAAGTAATATTCCCACCGTTTTTTCCTCCTTCGGGACCTAAATCAATAATCCAATCGGCATTTTTTACCACATCCAAATTATGTTCGATAACCAAAACACTGTGTCCTTGTTCAATTAAAGCATTAAAAGATTTTAGCAGTTTTTTTACATCATGAAAATGTAAACCGGTGGTGGGTTCATCAAAAATAAAGAGGATGTTGTTTTGCTCATTTTTCTTAACCAAAAACGAAGCTAACTTTATGCGTTGAGCTTCTCCGCCGCTTAATGTTCCCGAGGGTTGCCCCAATTTAACATATCCCAAACCTACTTCTTGCAAGGGCAGAAGCTTTTCGCTTATTTTTTTACAAATTGTATGAAAGGTTTTGTCGGTTTGGGCAGCATCATTAAAAAACGCTACGGCATCATCTACGGTCATTTCCAAAATATCGTAAATGTTTTTGTTTCGGAATTGAACTTCCAATACTTCTTCTTTGTATCGTTTGCCTTGGCAAACATCACATTTCAGGTGCACATCGGCCATAAATTGCATATCAACAATGATTTCGCCTTCACCTTTACAGTTTTCACATCTTCCGCCTTCTACATTGAATGAAAATGTGCTGGGTTTATAGCCGTTAATTTTTGATAATTGCTGCTGGGCAAAAAGATTTCTGATTTCATCAAATGCTTTTAAATAAGTAACCGGATTACTGCGCGAAGATTTCCCGATAGGATTTTGGTCAACAAACTCAATGGCTTGTATCGATTTTAGGTCGCCTTCCAATTTGTCAAACGCTCCGGAAACCGGCTGCCCGTTAAAATACCGCTGAAGGGCAGGGTAAAGCGTGCCTTTTATGAGCGAAGACTTACCACTTCCGCTAACACCGGTAACCGCCGTCAATACTCCAAGGGGAATCGTTACATCAATGTTTTTCAGGTTGTGCAAATGCGCATTGGTTATGGCAATGCTTTTTTTCCATTTACGTCTTTTTTGGGGTGTTTCAATGGATAATTTTCCGGTCAGGTATTTAGCCGTATAACTGTTTTCTGCTTGTGGCAGTTCACTGTGTGTGCCGGTAAAAACTACTTCACCTCCATGTGAGCCGGCTTCGGGTCCCATATCAATAATCAAATCGGCGTCTTTCATAATGTCTTCATCGTGTTCAACAACAATGACCGTATTGCCGAGTTTTTGTAAATCTTTCAGAACTGAAATCAGTTTTTCCGTATCTTTTGAATGAAGCCCAATACTTGGCTCATCTAAAATATAGAGCGAACCCACCAAGCTGCTGCCCAATGATTTTGCCAAGTTTATCCGTTGACTTTCTCCGCCCGAAAGTGTGTTGGACATCCGGTTGAGTGTCAGATAGCCCAATCCTACATTTTGGATATAACGGATGCGGTTTTTTATTTCAGTCAGCAGTCGTTTGGCAACTTTTGATTCGTATTCATTCAAAGACAAATTATTGAAAAAAACGGCTAATTCATCAATGGGCATCAATACCAAATCAATAATAGATTTTCCGTTTATTTTCACGTATTGAGCGTCTTTTCGCAAGCGAGTACCTTTACAATCGGGGCAAACGGTGCGACCGCGATAACGCGAAAGCATTACACGATACTGTATTTTGTAGCTTTGTTCTTCCAGGTGTTTAAAAAAACGGTTCAACCCTTCAAAATATTCATTTCCTGTCCACAGCAATTTTTTTTGCTCCTCGGTTAATTCTCGATATGGTTTATGAATAGGGAAATTGAAATGATGCGCATTAAAAATCAGGTCGTTTTTCCATTCTTGCATTTTATCGCCGCGCCAACATTGAATAGCATCTTCATAAATGGATAAACTTTTATTGGGGATAACCAAATCTTCGTCAATGCCCAAAACTTTGCCATATCCTTCGCAGGTTTTGCAAGCGCCTAAAGGATTGTTGAAACTGAAAAAGTGCGGCGTGGGTTCTTCAAAAGTAATGCCGTCGGCTTCAAAGCGATTGTTAAAATGATAAGGTGTAAAAGCTCCGGATTCTTCTACAAATATTACAGCTTCTCCCTTACCTTCAAAAAATGCGGTTTCTATCGAGTCGTAAATACGGCTTTTATTTTCTTCATCGTCAGAAATTTTCACCCGGTCAATAAGTAAGAATATATCTTTTGGACTGGTCGATTCGGTATCCAATTCATTTAGCGGAATAAACGTTTTGCCGTCATAAACACGTGAAAATCCTTGCAATGAATAACTTTTTACTGCTTCGGCAAATGTTTTATCGTGCAATAAAAACGGCGAAGTGATGATTATTTTTGTTCCTGGCGGATATGTATGCAAAAACTCAAAAACCGACGAAGGTGTGTCTTTTTTTACTTCCTTGCCGGAAATGGGCGAAAAAGTGTGGCCTATACGCGCATATAGAATTTTAAGATAATCGTATATTTCGGTTTGTGTTCCAACGGTTGAACGTGAATTTCCGGTGGTTACTTTTTGTTCAATGGCAATTGCCGGCGAAATACCTATAATTTGTTCAACAGCCGGTTTTTCTATTTTACCCAAAAATTGACGGGCATAAGATGATAAACTTTCAATGTACCGGCGTTGCCCTTCGGCATAAAGCGTATCGAAAGCCAAAGATGATTTTCCCGAGCCCGACAATCCGGTAATGACAATAAATTTATTGCGTGGCAGTGCCACATCAATATTTTTAAGGTTGTGCACTTTGGCACCTTTTATCAAAATGTGTGTTTTTGGCGAAACGGTTGCTTTATGTTTTGTTTTTGCGGGCATTTTTGTTTGTGAAAAAATGAAGTTTGCAAAGGTACGCTACTTTTTGTATATTTGTGTGAAACAAAAAAAAATTATCCGACGTACAATAAAAGCAAAATTTAGTCGTTAAACTCACTACAAACCAAAAATCTTATTGCCTATTGAATAATATCTACCTTTTTATTTTACATAAACAACTGCTACTAAATGCAAAAAAAGGAGGTATTATGAATACAATAGGCTTAACCGACCAAGAATTAATAAGAAAGTATTTACAAGGACAAGAGTCTGCTTTCGAGAAGTTATTGAACCGTCATAAAGACAGGGTTTTTTCTTACATCTATTATACTGTTAAGGATGAAGAAGTTGCCAATGATGTTTTTCAGGATACTTTTGTAAAAGTAATTCAAACATTGAAAAAAGGAAAATACAACGATGAAGGTAAATTTTTGCCTTGGGTAATGCGTATTGCTCATAATTTAATGATTGATTATTTCAGAAAAAACAGTAAAATGCCCACTGTAAAAGGAAATGATGATTTTGATGTGATGGATATGCTTACCAGCAAAGATAAGGGCATTAATGAAAAATTAGAGATAAAACAACATCATAAGCTTATCAAATCGTTAATAAAAGATTTGCCTGCCGACCAAAAAGAAGTATTGATGATGCGTTTGTATTACGATATGAGTTTTAAAGAAATAGCCGCATCGACAAATGTAAGTATCAATACGGCTTTGGGAAGAATGCGTTATGCACTAATCAATTTACGTAAAATGATTCAAGAACGTAATATTCCTGTAAGTGTTTAATGCTTATTCTATTTGTGATTGAGTAGCAACTTGTTTTTTCTCTCTTCCGATTAATATATTTATGCCCGTTCTGAAATGGGCATTTTTTGTTAGGTATGGGGCAAATACACCCACTACATTATTGGAAGCAAAATACCATTGAATTGGACCTAAGTTGGCCGCCAGTCCCACACCAAAATTCAAATAACTGTTGTTGTACGCCGAATAATTGGCAACAGCAGTAAAAAAGTTGGTTAATTTAAATCGTGCACCAACAGTCATTGAAGGGCGGAAACGACCGTGAATAAATTCAAAATGACCAATTCCGCTAAGGGTGATTTTTTGAGATAATTCATATTCGCCACCTAAATAAAACTGAGTGTAAAGAGGCGTTTTATAACTACCTGTATAATCTTGCAGTTGTATAATGTTGTCGATAGAATCGGCTAATGTTTGTGAAATTTGACTCGATGTAGTATCGTCAGTACCTAAAAAGTCTTTAATATCTATTCCGGTAAAACTAAAATTCAACGAATCTTTTTTAAAGTTGCGCGTGTCATAGTTCCATTTAATATATCCCAAGTCAATAATATCGATAAACAACTTTAATTTTTCGGAATATTGATAGCTGGCACCTAAATCTACACCAAAACCCGAATTATTTCTTTTAAACATATATTGATTGATATCAAACGTATAATTGGTGTCGGCTAATTCATTTACTCCTGAAGTGTAAATATCTACTTCGCCATCGAAAGTAAGGTCAAATGTTTTTTCGTCGGTAGTCATACCCAAATTGCTGGTTTTTGTGTAAATGTTGGTAATTCCTTTCAGGTATTTTACACGTCCGCCAACCGTCCATTTATCATTCAATTCGTAATTATATCCTATGGCATATTCACGATATTGCATAAAGTCATAACCTATGCCGTCAAAATTTGCCCGTTGTCCGAGTAAACTTTTGCCGTTTCCTTCCCAAAGCAAAACAATTAAGTCTTTCGGATAAGTAAAGCGAGAGTTGATTTTCTCGGTAACATTAATGGTGATATAATGTTTCTTTTTAAAGTAAAATCCGGCAGTAAGGTAATCGAGCTGAAAGTTGGTTGTAATATAGTTGCGTTCTTTAAGTGCAGAAATAACATTATCCATATTTATTTCCAATGAATCATCCTGGCGAACAGTAATAATATCGTTGTATGTAAATCCGGAATTTCCTACATTAAAGTAATAACCGCCAAGCATTGGTATGCCAAAACTGATTTTTGCCTTAGGTCGGTTGGTTACGTTTACGTAAGTGCTTTGATGAGTATTGGTTAATTGATGAAGTGTGAAATCTTGTTGGGCAAACATTACGCCCGAAATCATTAACGATAATCCTGCAATAATTTTTTTCATAACAAATGAATCTGATTGTTAATAGTGATAAAAATATTTTTGTTTCCTATTTTGATTAGATGTTCATTTTACCGTTTACTTTCAAACTCAAACGAACTTGAATAGTATAATCCTCGTAAATTTTGGATATTTGACTGTTTGTTCCGTTTAAGCTTTCACCCACAGCTCTTATGATAACATATTTAGCGTTCAATACGTTGGGCATACGGTTTTGTGTAAAAGTAACGTCGGTAAGTTTTTCCGTTTTCTGAATCACACGACCATCATTGTTTGTAATTCCGCTTTGAATAATTTCGGTATTTGGTGCATACAGCGAGTCTAATACCACGTAATTACTGTCGGCGAAATAAATTTGGATATTTGATTTAAACGGGAAACCGTTGGTGATGATGCTTCTGAATAAAACAGATTCGATTTCTTCAACATTGTCGCCAAATTCAAACGGAATAGTGTCAACAAATGTCATTCCGTAAGCAAAACCAATTAATGGTAACTCCAATTCGGCACGGATATGCATTTTGCTTGTGTCTGTCATAAAATTGTATTGTGCCGGCATAGAACTTGGATTAGCATTTGCATCCGACTGAATAACTACATATTTTGGTGTTGGTGTGATGATATTGGTAATATCACTGTTAGATTTGTCAATGGTCATTTTTGTAACCACTTCACTGCCTATTTGGCTCACCGTAGGTGCATTAATTTGCCAAGGGTTTGGAAATCCTTGGTTGACAATTGGAGTTACCTGTCCGGTATTTACATTTACCGATTGTAATGTGTTAAATATAACTTCGGCAGGAACACCCATTGAATTGTGAACATATAAATTTAATTTCGGGTCAACCAATTCAAAATAACCTGTTATGGTGCTGTTAAAAATTTTCACCAATATAGAGTCAATGTCAGAAGCGATTTGAACATTTCCGAAATCGCCAAAAACACTGTAAAAATCCCAATTATTCATTCCGGTAGAAACCGAAATACTACCATTGGTAGAATTTCCCGAAATATAGTTTAATGTTAAAGAATAATTTATGTCAAAAGTGTTTGTTGTATTACCGTTTTGTGTTAAATCAAAATGATAATCTTGCATATTGGTGCTGCTTGATATTGAAATCGGGGTTCCGGTGTAATTAAAGGTATAAGTGGCAGAAAACGGCACACCGTTTTTCTTTAATGCCGGAATAGAAATGGTAATAGAGCCGTTATGCTGAAATGATGAGTTGATGTTAAAATCTAAAGTGCCGGCTTTTAAAATGATAGAATCTAAATTTGCCGAACTTGTATTATAAGTAACAGTTTGCGAGTTTGTAACAGTTACTGAGCCACTACCCGATAAGGTAGTTTGTTGGGTAGGTGTAAGAGAAATCGTATTATTAGTTGATTGGTCGGTCAGGGTTAAAATATTTGAAGGATTGTAAGAATATAAATTTCCTTTATAAACCAATGAAACCAGTCCCGAAAGCGAATCAATAATGACAATATCATTACTGTCGGTGTGAGCAAGAACATCATATACCGTTAAAGTAGAGTTTATCGCAGGAGCTGCCAATGAAGGTTTCCACTCGGTAGTAGCCAATTTATCAAAATCGTAACGACCTTTTTTACAACCGGATAAAACAACAGTTGCAAGGATAAATAATGAAAGTATTTTTTTCATAATAAAAGAATTTTTACACAAATATAGACGAAATGAATAAGTAATAGGTTGGAATAAGTGTTATTTTTGTGTGATGATACAAGTAGAAGATAAAATTTTATCCGAATTGATTTTTGAACGCAAGTTTGTTTGCGACCTGAATAAATGTAAAGGCGCTTGTTGTGTAGAAGGAGATGCCGGAGCACCGTTAGAAAAAGATGAACTGGGAATTTTGGAAAATGTTTTTCCCAAAGTAAAAAAATATCTTTCGGAAAAATCATTGAAAGCCATTGAAAAAAACGGTTTGTACACCAAAGATGAAGATGGCGAATGGGTAACAACATTGGTTGAAGGAAAAGAATGCGTTTATACGATTTTTGATGATAACGGGACGGCCTTTTGCGGAATAGAAAAAGCGTATTTGAATAATGAAATTGATTTTAAGAAGCCCATTTCATGTCATTTGTATCCCATACGCGTTGCTAAATACAAAACTTTTGAGGCGCTTAACTATCATTATTGGGATTTATGCAATGATGCCTGTGTTTTGGGTAAGCAATTAGGTGTAAAGGTTTATAAATTTCTGAAAGAACCGCTTGTGCGTAAATATGGTGAAGCGTTTTATGACGAATTAGAAAAAATTGATGAGGCATTAGAAAATGAACGGAAATAAACCGGTTAAAATATACCGGTTTCCCGGAATGGGAGCCGATTGTCGATTGTATTCCGAAATAAAACCGCTACCGGGGTATGAATTCGTAGATATTGAGTGGGAGTTCTTTCCCGGTGTTGAAACATTAAAAGAATACGCTTTAAAAATTATTGATAAAATAAATATAACCGAACCGTTTTGTTTAATGGGAATTTCAATGGGCGGAATGGTTTGCAGCGAACTCACCGATTTAGTAAATCCTGAAAAAACCGTTTTGATAAGCAGTGCCAAAAGTGCCAATGAAATTCCGCCGTATTTAAAAAAATTAAAACATTTACCTTTCGAAAAACTTATTACACCTTTAACGGTGAAAAAAAGTATTCCGGCATTACCGCTTACGCTTGGCAAAGTAAGTGATGAAAAATACAAGGTATTAAAAGATATGGTATTGAAAAGCAATGTGCAATTTTTGCAATTTGCTGCCAAAGCGATTACCAATTGGGATAAATCGGAATACAAGAAAGAAAAAATCGTTCACTTGCACGGCACTGCAGATAAAGTATTGCCGGTAAAATATATAAGTGATGCCCAATTCATAAAAGATGGGAGTCATTTAATGGTGTGGAATAAAGCTCAAGAAGTAAATGATTATTTACAAACTATTTTTGGTTAAATTAATCTTTTACGGCAATACACGAAATTTCTACATTTACATTTTTGGGTAAAACACTAACTTCTACGGTTTCACGTGCAGGATAATTATTTTCCGAAAAATAACTGACGTAGATTTCATTTACAGTTGCAAAATTGTTCATATCCGACAAAAAAATGCTGCATTTTACAACATGGTCAAAGTTCATTTCGGCGGCTTGTAATACAGCTTTAAGATTTTCCATTACCTGCTTGGTTTCGGCAATCAAATCACCGGTGATTAACTCTCCAGATTTGGGATTAATGGCAATTTGTCCTGAAACATAAAGTGTGTTGCCCGATAAAACGGCTTGGCTGTAAGGTCCAATAGGAGCGGGGGCATTTTTTGTATAGATAATTTTTTTCATAACAACAGCTATTTTATGAAATAAAAAAAAAAGCCACCTTAAATAAGATGGCTTTGGTTAGTTGGTTTAAGTTTTATGATTTAATTTGAACTTCGTCAACGCTTATTTTTTCACCACGTTTGTTTACAACATATAAAATTCCTGCATCTTTAAACGCTTGGCGAATGCCTTCATTTTTTAATTCTCCGAAGAATGAAATTTTTACATCAAAATCATCACCGGCTTTAGTGTAAGTAAAAGTGTCAATTTCTTCAAAAGCCAATAATTTTTCTTGTAATGCTTTCATGGATTCTTCATCCATATTTTTAAAAACCAATTGATAAATAATTCGGTTTAAGCCTACCGGATTTACTTCATCCGATTTGATTTTTGTTTTCAGCTCAACATATTTTTCGTTTGTTTGAGCAAAACTTGCTACTGTAATGAGTAATACAGCTATAAAAGAAAATACTTTTTTCATGGTTTTTTTGTTTTGATTTTATCAAAAATAAATAAAATCTTTCAATATAGCAAATATTACTTTCTGCTTAAATAGCAATATTTTTGGTAATTTCTCTTTTAATACGCAATTTTAGTAATGTTTTATTAAAATGCTCAATGAGTGATTCATTGAAGTTGTCTTTAAAGAAATACACTTTTTCATCTTCATAATCATTAAAGCAATCTACACATTGAGGAGCCAAATAATAGGTAGGGATGGTTTGAAACTCTTTTTTGATTTTATTGATTATTTCTTCATTATTGTCACAATTAAAATAATCATCGATAAGGATAATTTCGGGTTGAAAGTTTTTAAATTTTTCTATATTAAAAGACCGTTTGTCGAGGTGCAAAATATTATCATATTGTTTTAAATTGAAAAATTGAGTGTAATACTCTGTAGTGCTGTTGTTTAAGCTGATAATTGCTATGTTTACAGGATTTACGTAGTTCATGGTGAAATGGTTTTATTGGTTAACAATGCTAAATTGCAAAAGTAAATCGACAATATTCACCATCAAAAAACCTAAAATTGTGTAAGTGAAAATTGAAAACCTGTTAAGTTAAAATACGTAATAACAGTTATTTCTCTTGCATTTCGCAAGCAGTAAGCGTGTTTTGAAGTAAAGCTGTAATGGTCATTGGACCCACGCCACCCGGAACCGGTGTTATATAGCTGCATTTTTGTGCAACATTTTCAAAATCTACATCGCCCACCAGTCTGTATCCCGATTTTTTCGAGTCATCTTTTATTCTGTGAATACCCACGTCAATTACTACAGCACCATCTTTTATCATATCTTCGGTGATGAGCTTGGCTTTACCAACTGCGGCTATTAAAATATCTGCTTGCCGGCAAATTTCTTTCAGGTTTTTGGTTCGACTGTGTGCCAGGGTTACCGTAGCGTTTCCCGGATAGGTATTTCTGCTCATTAATATGCTCATGGGTGTTCCTACAATATGGCTACGTCCTATAACTACACAATTTTTCCCTTCGGTGGGAATGTTGTAATGCTTTAATAGTAGTGTTATTCCATAAGGTGTTGCCGGCAAAAGAGAAGGAATCTCCAATACCATTTTACCTACATTTACGGGATGAAATCCGTCCACGTCTTTTTCGGGTAAAATAGCTTGAATTATTTTTTGTTCATCAATATGCTTGGGTAAAGGCAGTTGAACGATAAAACCGTTAATAGCTGAATTGTTGTTTAGTTTTTTTATTTCTTTTAGAAGTTCTTCTTCTGAAATAGATTCTTCAAAATGCAATAGAGTAGAGTCGAATCCTACTTTTTCGCAGTTTTTTACTTTGCTTTTTACATACGTTTCGCTGGCTCCGTCGTTGCCAACCAAAACAGCCGCCAAGTGTGGTTTTTTCTTTCCTTGCTTGATGCGTTGAGCAACTTTTTGTGCTATTTCCGATTTTATGGATTCTGCAACTGCTTTACCGTCAATTATTTTCATAATGTATGCAAACTATTTAAATCCTTTGGGCATGTTTTTCATCAACTTCATCATATTGTTTTTGTTGCTCATCATGCGCATCATTTTGCTGGTTTCTGAAAATTGTTTGAGCAAGCGATTTACTTCTTGAATATCTCGTCCGCTTCCTTTGGCTATTCGTTTTCTGCGTGAACCGTTTATAATTTTAGGATTTTTGCGCTCTTCGGGTGTCATAGAATAAATAATTGCTTCTATGTGTTTAAAAGCATCATCGTAAATGTCGACATTTTTAAGTGCTTTTCCTACACCGGGAATCATACCCATTAAGTCTTTCATATTTCCCATTTTTTTGATTTGGGAAATTTGGTCTAAAAAGTCGTTGAAATCAAATTGATTTTTGGCAATTTTCTTGGATAATTTACGGGCTTTTTCTTCGTCGTATTGTTCTTGAGCGCGTTCTACCAAACTTACTACGTCACCCATTCCCAAAATACGGTCGGCCATACGGTCGGGGTGGAAAACGTCAAGAGCTTCGGGTTTTTCACCTGTTCCGACAAATTTTATGGGTTTGTTTACCACAGAACGAATAGAAAGCGCTGCTCCGCCTCGTGTATCACCATCTAACTTGGTAAGTACCACACCATCATAATCGATGCGTTCGTTGAATGCTTTGGCTGTATTTACAGCGTCTTGCCCGGTCATGGCATCAACTACAAACAGCGTTTCGGAAGGATGAACGGCTTTTTTGACATTCTCAATTTCCTTCATCATTTCTTCGTCAACTGCCAAACGTCCGGCAGTATCCACAATTACTACATTGTATCCTTCGCGCTTTGCTTTGTCAATGGCGTGTTTGGCAATTTCTACAGGGTTTTTGTTATCCCGTTCAGAATAAACCTCTACACCAACTTGTTCGCCCAATACGTGTAATTGGTCAATTGCTGCAGGACGGTAAACGTCGCCGGCAACCAATAATGGTTTTTTGCCGCGTTTGGTTTTAAGGTAATTGGCTAATTTGCCTGAAAAAGTAGTTTTACCCGACCCTTGCAAACCGGCAATAAGAATTACGGCAGGATTTCCGGTAAGGTTAATATCGGTGCTTTTACCACCCATCAGTTCGGCCAATTCGTCGTGCGTGATTTTCACTATTAATTGTCCGGGCGAAATGGCATTGATTACATCAGCACCTAATGCTTTCTTTTTTACTTCGTCGGTAAATTGTTTGGCTACTTTATAGCTAACGTCTGCATCGAGCAATGCACGACGAATTTCTTTAATGGTTTCGGCAACGTTTATTTCGGTTACTTGTCCTTGACCTTTAAGAACTTTAAACGCTTTTTCGAGTTTGTCGGATAAATTTTCAAACATATTTTTAGTTTGTTTTAAAACAAGACAAAGTTAATTGAAATAATTGAAAAGTGAAGTTTTGTTTGATGTTTTGGATTGATTTGTATTTATTCATTATTTAACAAAGCTGTTAAATTCTTAAATAAAATGAAGATTTTATTTAAAAAGATATATTTTGTATTAAATGTCAGATAGTCTTTTCAGCAATGCGTAAACTAATATTGTTATTTTTGTAGAAATAAACCAAATTTTTATGACGTTAATCAAATCAATATCAGGAATTAGAGGAACCATTGGCGGAAAACCGGGCGAAGGACTCACACCTTTGGATACCGTAAAATTTGCTTCGGCTTACGGTACGTGGCTAAAAAATAAAAATGCAGACAAAAAATGCAAAGTTATATTGGGTAGAGATGCCCGAATATCGGGCGAAATGGTGCAAAATCTTGTCGCTTCGACTTTAATAGGGTTGGGAATAGATGTTGTAAATTTAGGATTAAGCACCACGCCAACAGTTGAAGTTGCCGTACCAAACGAAAATGCGCAAGGCGGAATTATTCTTACTGCAAGCCATAATCCTATACAATGGAATGCTTTGAAATTGCTCAACGAAAAAGGCGAGTTTATATCCGGTGAAGATGGGGCAGAAGTACTGAAAATAGCCGAAGAAGAATCTTTTGAATATGCCCAAGTACGCCAGTTGGGTGAAATTTCTACCATCGACGATTATATCGAAAAACACATCCAAATGATTTTGGATTTACCATTGGTAAATGTTGAGGCAATAAAAGAAAAAAAATATAGAATAGCCGTAGATGCCGTAAATTCTACCGGCGGAATAGCCATTCCTAAATTATTAAATGCCTTAGGAGTGGAAGATATAATAAAAATAAACTGTGAACCCACCGGACATTTTGCTCACAATCCCGAACCATTACCCGAAAATTTAACCGAAATTTCTACAATAGTAAAGAAATTTAATGCACATCTGGGCATTGTTGTTGACCCCGATGTTGACCGCTTGGCTTTGGTTTGTGAAGATGGCGAAATGTTTGGCGAAGAATATACATTGGTTGCCGTTGCCGATTATGTTTTAAAACACAATAACGGAGGTAATACCGTATCCAATCTTTCTTCTACCCGGGCACTGCGCGATGTAACCGAAAAATACGGTGGGAAATATTGTGCATCGGCAGTAGGAGAAGTGAATGTGGTAAAAATGATGAAAGAATGTAATGCGGTCATAGGAGGCGAAGGAAACGGCGGGGTTATTTATCCTGCTTTGCATTACGGACGCGATGCTTTGGTGGGAATTGCTCTGTTTTTATCTCACTTGGCAACAAGCGGATACAAATCGGTATCTATGTTGCGGGCATCTTACCCCAACTATCATATTTCCAAAAATAAGATTGAGTTAACACCTGAAATTGATGTTGATGCCATTTTGGAAGAAATAAAACAAAAATACAGCAAGCAACCTATCAATACGGTTGACGGTGTGAAAATTGAATTCGACAAAGAATGGGTACACTTAAGAAAATCCAATACCGAGCCGATTATTCGTATTTATTCTGAAAGTGAAACCAAAACTACTGCAGACAATTTAGCCAAAAAACTAATGATGGACATTAAAGAAGTTATTAAAGAAATGATGGTGAAATAAGCCGTTTAGGATTGGTATTTTGCATTGAAATTAACGCCCGTTATTTCTTAAAATAGATGTTATTTTGAATAAAATTTACACGAATGAAAAAAGTATATTTTGATAATGCCGCAACCACGCCAATGGACCCCGAAGTAATCGAAGCAATTATTCCCATTATGAAAGAAAACTTCGGAAATCCTTCGTCAGTTCATACATTTGGGCGCGAGAGTCGTGCCATTATTGAAAAAGCGCGCAAACAAGTAGCCAATTATATCGGTGCATCGCCTGCAGAAATTTTCTTCACTTCCGGTGGTACTGAAGCCGACAATATGATTTTGAAATGTGCCGTTAATGATTTGGGTGTAAATCATATTATAACCTCACCATTGGAGCATCATGCAGTTTTGCATACTGCAGAATTTTTGCAACAAAACGGAGTAAAAATTTCTTATGTAGATATTGACGAAAAAGGATATGTTGTAAAAGAAAGTTTGGAAAAACTTTTGGACGACAATCAAAACGATACTATTTTAGTTTCCCTGATGCATGCCAATAACGAAATCGGCAATTTGATTTCTTTAAAAGATTACGGAAAACTGATTAAATCAAAAGGTGCTTATTTTCATTCCGATACGGTGCAAACCATGGGGCACTATTTATTCAATCTAGAGAATTTGAATATCGATTTTTTGACTTGTTCGGCACATAAATTTCATGGCCCTAAAGGAATCGGATTTTTATATGTCAACAGCGATATTAAAATATCGCCTATGATAACCGGAGGCGCACAAGAACGAAACATGCGTGCCGGAACCGAAAATATTATTGGAATAGTAGGGCTGACAAAAGCAATGGAGATAGCTTACCGTGATTTGGAAGAACATCAAAATTATGTGCAAGGCATCAAATCATATATGATTGAGCAGCTCGAACAAAACATTCCCGGCGTTTCATTCAATGGCGACCCAAAAGGAAAGTCGCTTTACACGGTGTTGAATGTTCATTTCCCGCCAACCGATATTGCCGAAATGTTTTTATATAATTTGGATATTGAAGGAATTGCCGCTTCGGGCGGAAGTGCTTGCTCATCCGGAACAAATGTAGGTTCGCATGTTTTGCGCACATTGGGTGTTGACCAAACCGTGCCGAATATCCGGTTTAGTTTCAGTAAATTCAACACAAAAGACGAGGTAGATTACACGATTAATGTTCTAAAAGAGCTGTACGCCGTAAATGCCTGAAAATCCTGACATAGAACTTACTTTTTTAGGAACCGGAACCTCGCAAGGCGTTCCTGTTATAGCGTGCAAATGCCATGTGTGTAAAAGCAACGATGTGCAAGATAACAGGTTGCGTACATCGGCAATGATTAGTTATAATGATAAAAATATAGTTATCGATACCGGACCGGACTTTCGGCAGCAAATGCTTCGCGAAAAAGTAGAACATTTGGACGCCGTTTTATTTACGCACGAGCACAAAGACCACATTGCCGGGCTGGATGATGTGCGAGCGTTTAATTATATCCAAAAACAACCGACCGATATTTATGCCTCTGCCTCAGTTATTCAAGCACTTGAAAGAGAATTTTATTATGCATTTGAAGAAGTAAAATATCCCGGTGTGCCTCAATTGCAAGTGCACGAAATTTTTAATCAACCGTTTAAATTGTTCGGTCGGCAAATTATTCCCATAAAAGTGTGGCATTACAAATTGCCTGTATTTGGATACAGAATTGGCGACATCACTTACATTACCGATGCCAATCGAATTGATGAAGAAGAAAAAGAAAAAATTAAAGGAACAAAAGTGTTGATTGTAAATGCTTTGCGAAAAGAAAAACACATTTCTCATTTTACCTTGCAACAAGCCATTGAATTGATTGAGGAAATAAAACCCGAAAAAGCATATTTAACGCACATCAGTCATTTGATGGGAAAACATCAAACGGTAGCGCAAGAACTTCCCGATAATATATTTTTGGCATACGATGGCTTGAAAATAAGTGTTTAAGACTTATAATTGTGTAATTTTGTAATAGTGAAATTTGCTTATGACCGAAGAACAAAAAAAACACCAAAAGAAAATCAATGCGTTGAAAAAAGCGTTGGCAAGTGATAATGAAAAAAAAATATTGGAAGCCATAAAAGACGCGCGCGAAGAAGGTGATGAGCAACTCATTCCTGCATTGGTGAATATTTTACAAGCACCTTCAAACAATAAAGTAAAGGACGAAACCTTTAAATTACTCTATGATTTAAAATCGCAAAAAACTGTTTGGCCGCTGATTCAAGAAATTGAAAAAGTTACTGACCGCACGCTAAAAGCCCAATTGATTGCTGTTTTTTGGCAAGCCGGATTAGATGCCTCGGAATATTTGGACGAATTGATAAAATGGGCAATGGATGAGGATTTTTTTGTAGCCAATGAAGCCATTACCGTACTCGAGAATATCTGTCCCACAGTGAGTGAAGAAGATTTAATGAATTACTTGTATGATATTTCGGATGAAATAAACAGCTTGGAAGATGAAAATCCGCGTAAAAATTTATTACTTTCGTTGGCTGAGATTTTAAAAACTTATCCTGTTGAGTAACATTAAAAAACATATTCTGTTTGCCTTATTGCTTTTTACGGTTGTATTTTCAATCGGTGTAAAAGCAATACACTCGTTTACTCACCTTCATGATGAACTCGAAGTTTGTACATCTCAAAAACACCATTATCACGAAGATAAAACAGAACATCACGATTTTATTTGCGAAACAAAATTCTCTTTTTTTCAAATTGATTTTACATCGCACGAAATTCAAGGTGTTTTTACTGCGCAACCGTATTATTTTTCGTTAATACAATTATTTTCTTCAAAATTATTCTTCTCGTCTTTGGGGAGAAGTCCTCCGTTTGCTTTCATTTAAAATGCTCACTTTATTAAGTCTGTGTTAACTCATTTTTTTGTTAATGCAATTATTCATTTATTAAATTTTATATGATGAAAGCAAAATTATT
The DNA here is from genome assembly GCA_002295925.1 of Flavobacteriales bacterium UBA852. GTDB lineage: Bacteria > Bacteroidota > Bacteroidia > Flavobacteriales_E > Vicingaceae > UBA852. The sequence continues at coordinate 89,102 of DBGO01000007.1, read as the reverse complement.
TATCGCAATTTTGTTTATTCATTTTACTGCCTTTTCTCAAATTATTTCGGGCGTGGTAAAAGATAAACAAACACAACAATATTTACTCGGAGTAAATATTTATAACTTGGAAACTAAAAAAGGAACCGTTACGGATGAAAACGGAAAGTTTCACATTCAATTAAACAAAAAAGGAATATATAAATTACAATTTTCTTACGTAGGATATGCAACTGTAGTAAAAACCATCGACTTAAACTCCGATTCATTATTTATTACCTTAGAAATGCAACCCTCTGTAATAGAAGCCAAAGAAGTGGTTGTTTCGGCAGCATATCAATCGTCGCAAAATGAGATTCCAATTCCCATTAAAAAAGCATCGTCAGAGGAATTGACAGAATCCGGAGATGTAAATATTACCACGGCATTGTCAAAAATACCGGGTGTAAATGCTGTAAGCACCGGTGTAAGCATCGGGAAACCGCAAATTAGAGGATTGAGTTACAACCGTGTCTTGGTGTATGCTATGGGAATACCGATTGACAATCAACAATGGGGCGATGAACATGGCTTGGGAATTACCGGTTTGGGAATTGATGGTGTTGAGATTATAAAAGGACCTGCATCGTTGATTTACGGTGCCGATGCTATGGGAGGCGTTTTGCATTTTATTGATGAAAAACCAGCAAAAATGAATTCGGTAGAAGGAAAAGTTTCGCAAGAATACTATACCAATACCAACGGTACCAATTCGCTGATAAGTTTTAAAACCGCTCAAAAAAACATTCGCTTTGGATTGGGCGCTTCTTTTAAAAATCATGCCGATTATAAGCAAGGAAACGGTGTTCGAGTAACCAATACCCGATTTCAGAATACAGCCCTTAAGGGAACGTTTGGTTTTGTGTTGAAAAACTGGATAAGTGACTGGAATTATGCCTATAACCAAGCTGCATTGGGTATTCCCGAAGAAATATCTTTTCAAAATATAGATAAAAACCTGTTGGCACCCAATCAATTGGTAACCGATCAAATTTTATCCTCTGCCAATACATTTTTTGTAAAAAAACATAAAGTGAAACTAAATTTAGGCTTGTTGTCGAATGTACGTAAAGAGTTTGAAGAACAGGCGTTTGATGTACAACTTTTTCGTCCTTTTAAAGACTCAGCCGCATTGAGCATGCAATTGCAAACGGCCAATTATGATTTAAAATGGTATTTTCCGGCAATAAACAATTGGGAAATTATTTTGGGATCACAAGGTAAAGTCCAACAAAACAACAATTTCAATAATGAGGAATATTTAATTCCGGATGCCAATGTTTCGCAAAACGGCTTTTTTGGGTTGTTCAAATATTCAAAAGATGTATTTTCATTTTTGGGCGGAATACGATACGATATGAAGTCCATTCAATCTTATGAAATGGGAGAACAGGGAGAAGAAGGATACATGCCTGCTTTGGATTTGACTTATTCCAATGTAAACGGTTCTGCAGGTATTTCGTATCAATTATCCGAAAAAACTACGGTTCAATTCAATGTTGCTTCAGGGTTTAGAGCGCCAAATTTAGCCGAATTGGCTTCGAATGGTATTCATGAGGGAACATTTCGATACGAAATTGGTAATCCAAACTTAAAGGTTGAGCAAAACCTTGAACCCGACTTGATTGCCGAATATAACGGAAAGCACGTTTCTTTTTCGGCAACCGGTTTCTACAACCGTATTTTTAATTACATCTACCTTTCGCCAACCGATTTAATTATTGAGGATACAAAAGTTTATACATATTTACAAAATAATGCGGCTTTGTATGGTGGCGAAATAACTGTAGATGTACATCCGCATCCGTATGATTGGTTGCATACGGAAATAAATTTTTCTACCGTTACCGGAAAAACCGATGAGGGTGCTTATTTGCCCAGAATTCCGGCAAATCATTTGTCTATAACATTTAAAGCAAAGGGAAATGCAGTCGGTCGTTGGTCGGATTTATATCTTTCGGTTACCCCCGATTATTATTTCCCGAAAAACCAAGTAGCTCAAAACGAAACTTTTACACCGGATTACTTATTGTTAAATGCTGCAATAGGAGGGAAGTATTCTGAAAAATTGCAGTGGTTTATTTCGGGACAAAACTTATTGAATAAACAATATGTAAGTCACCTTTCACGCTTAAAATATGATGGAATTGGAAATATGGGACGAAATATCACCTTTGGCTTAACTTATTCTTTCAGTTATAAAAATAAGTAGATAGATTCTAAAACAAAAAAAAGCGGGCTCAAAGAGCCCGCTTTTCATATGGAAATAGAAATAATAATCAAGTTAAGAATTTTTATTATAAACCAATACCGGTAATTCGCTATGGTTTACTACTCTTTCCGAGATGTTGTCCGATAAAAGTTTTCTAAGTCCGGTATAACCGTGGGTAAATATTGAAATTAAATCGGCTTCAATGTCTTTTGCAAAAGCAAAAATCCCTTCTTCAACACTGTAATCGTTGTAAATATTTACCGAAATTTTATCATCTTCAAAATGTTTAAGGATAATGTCTTCCATTTTTATACGGCTGTATCTCGAATCTTCAAAATTTGCCGGTGTGTTTACAAACAACAAATGAATGTTGGCATTGTATAGTTTGGCAAAGTTGTATAGTTTTTCAAACTTTTCTTTTACAATTTCTTCTTCAAAATCAGAAGCAAAAACTATGTTTTTAAATTCCATTGACGGACAGGTTTTCTTCACTGCCAAAACCGGACATTTAACCACTTTCATTACTTTTTGCGTTGTGCTTCCGATGGTTATTTCTTCAATGGCATTGGCTCCGTGCGACCCCATAACAATCATATCTCTGTTAAATTTAGCCACATGATCAATAATGTCATCCGATGCTAAGTTATATGCCAATATACCGTGCGTGGTAATATCTTGCAAAAGACCTTCATTTACCCAATCGTTAAGTTTGGCTTCGGCATGTCCTACAACTGCAGCCAATTCAGGGAATTTCTTTTTACGTTCGTCAGCCGATTTTGGGATATTTGCAGGCACATAAGCTTCCATATCGTAAAAAACCGAGGGAACATTTACCGAATGAAGAAAGGTTACCTCACCATTTGTTCTTTTTGCAATATCAAAAGCAATCTTTTTGGCATTTTTCGAATATTCTGAAAAATCTGTTGGTACAAGAATTTTCATTTTGCTTGTAGTTTTAAATTTTTGCTATAAATATACAAGTAAATTGATAAAATTTTAATGATTTTCATCAGCTTGTTTTAATTTAAGTTTGTTCTTAACCGGATTGGCATACATCTCCAACCAAATTTTACGGTATTCAGGTGGTGCGTCGTTGAGTTTTTCGTAACGATTTTTAAACTCTTGCAAATTTTCCGGAAGTTGCTCAATGGTTGTTTTGTTGTTTAATAAGTCATAAGCCGCATGGTTTACATCTGTTAAGTGATAGTTCAGAATAATTTCACGATCAAGAATTTGGGTTACTTGTTGAACAATTTTATTGAGTTTCTCGTCAAAGTTGATATTGTCAAGCAAGTTGTTAAGCGGTGTGCCAAAGGTAATATTAACATTGCCTTTATAGCCAATAATGCCTGTAATCATATGTTGTTCGTCTTCGCCGGGTTGCTTGGTGTAAGTTTCGCCGTTGGCTTTTATAGCCAGTTCTTTTAGTTTAAGAAAATCAGTAGGGTCGTATTCGTAAGAAATACTAACAGGAATAATGTTAAGCTGTTGCAAATAGGATTTTATATTTTCTCCGGCATTGAGCAAAAGCATTTTTATGAGCGAGGTTTGAGTAAAGTCGTTGCCGTCTTTTGCACGTCCTTCACGTTGAGCTATCCAAACCGATTGTTTTTTTTGTGTTAAAGCGAAATGAATATATTGTGATAATTTTAATGATGATTTATATAAATCGTGCCGCTCAACATCGCGCCGGACTATAAAATTTTTGTTTAATCGCACCAAACGGCGTACCCAGTCGAGCGAGATAAGGTTGTTACCAATGGCAATTTCGTGTGTTGGCATTCCGTTAGATACCAATCCGTTGTTTATCAATGCCGAGTCCATAACAATATCGCGGTGATTGGATATAAAAAGATATTTTTTTTTGGGCGATAATTGTTCAATATTGTAATAGGTAAGTTCATCAATAGATGAATTTATAATTTTTTGTAATATCGGATAAATAATTTCTTGCTGAAAAGCATCTACGGAATTTACATTTTCTATGGTTTTGAGCATTTCGTGATACTCTTGCTCCGATAATATAAATTTTAAAGCGGCATGAAACTGTTCTTCATTTAATAATGACGATAATTTTTCATGAATCTCATCATCGCGGTAAGGTCGTATATCGTCAAATTCTTTCAAATCCATAGTATCTTTTTCCATAAATACAAAAATAAGTGTATAATTGGATGAAAAAAGAAATTTTTTATTTTATGGATAAAAAAATGCCGATTGAATGGGAATTTAAACGTTTTGAAGAGCTAACAACCTTTCAGTTGTTTGAAATTTATAAATTACGCACAGCTATTTTTGTGGTAGAGCAAAATTGTCCGTATCAAGAAGTGGATGATAAAGATTTAAAAGCAGTTCATGTAATGGGTTATACGAACGGAAAATTGGTTGCTTATTGTAGAATATTACCCAAAGGCATTTCTTATGATGAGGTAAGCATTGGCAGAGTTGCCGTAGATAAAGCTTACCGCAAATTTGGTTATGGGAGAGAGTTAATGTGGCAAGCAATTGAATATATTAACCAAAAAATGAAAACGCAAGCTATTCGTATTTCGGCACAATTGTATCTTAAAGAATTTTACGAAAGTTTAGGATTTAGACAACAAAAAGAGGAATACCTTGAAGATGGTATTCCTCACATTGAAATGCTGAAGGGTAAAGCTTAAACTTTATTTACCTTCTTTTTCTTTGTCAATTAAGAACGTCCAGTTTTTACCGGCTTTAATTCTGTAAAGTTGCATTTCAGAAATGCGGTATTTACGGGCAATTTCGCGGTAAGTTCTGGTTCTGTTCGGGTCGAAAATTTCTTTGCGTAAATTCTTAACCTGCTCAACAGTTAATTTAGAATTACGCATTCTCATTTTCTTTGTACCAAAGTTAGGGTGATTTCTGTAATGTTCTTCACGCTCTTCTTTGGTTACCCACTTTAAGTTTTTGTAATAATTGTTTTTCTTGTTGTAATCCAAATGAATTACGTGGTTGTGTTCGGGCGAAGGTTTTTCGCAAAAGTTTTCAGCTACCAAACGATGCATGTATTTAGCTATACCTTTACCGTTTTTGCGGCGTACGGTAATCGAATAATAATTACCGATTTTAGCTAATTTAAGCATTCTTCCTTTGGTTTTGTTTACTTTGAAGCTCTTGGCTCGACCGTAGTTAGAGATTTTAATTTTGTTTTCATCCGAAAGGTCATCTCCTTTTAGGTCGATCCATACTTCGTCTTCCCATTTCTTTTTTTGTGCCATAGTATTTAGTTTTTTAAATGTTTGTACAAATATAGTGATTTCCCTATAACGTGAATGAGGGTTTTCCCTATGCTTCAAATAAGTGAATACCCTCTAACAAAAATGTACACTTTTAAACACCTTTATTTTACAACGTTTTGATTAATTTTTAGTTATTATTGTATTCCAAAAATTTTAAATGAAAAAATTAAAAAGTACAATAAATATTGTCTGGTTTTTACTTAAAAACTTTTATATCTTTTAAATTATTTATCGTACCAATGCTACAAAAAGTAAGGTTGATGTTTTGTGAAAAAGGCAAGCAAAGGGCTAGGTTTTGATATTTTTATTATCTTTATAGAAAAGAAAATGAGGGGGCAAATATTAATTTTCTTACTAAACTTATTGTCAGTTAACCAATTCTTTTCTCAGTCTTTATAGAAAAGAAAATGAGGGGGCAAATATTAATTTTCTTACTAAACTTATTGTCAGTTAACCAATTCTTTTCTCAGTCTTCTGGGGTAATTTTTCATGTAGATACTCCTAAAATGTATTTTATTGATACAAATATGTTATTTGATTATAAAAGTGATTTCAAAATAATATTGCGTATAGATACAGATTTTGTAGCAAACCGAAAGTTTTTACATGTTGTAATTTCCAATTCAAAATCTCATTATACAGTAAAAAAATATGATGTTGAAAAGAATTCTCTTATAGAAATTCTAAATGAAAAAGAATTTAAAAATACTATCTTTTTACATGGATACTTTTACCGTTATTTAGTCGACAGTAATCTAATTATCAAAGGAAAATATAAAAAAGATTACTTTGATGGGGAGATTTTATCAAAAGATACTTCAGGTAATTTAGTTTCAAGACAAAAATGTTGCTCACAACGAAAAATATGTAAGGTAAAAGAATATTACAATGATAGAATTATTAAGAAAACATATCATCAAAAATTTAACACTTTATTTTTTGGCTCCTATAAAGAGTATTATCCAAATGGAAAAATAAAAATTAAAGGGAAATATAAAATATTGAAAATTAAAGATCCTTCGGAATTAAGAGAATATAATATAAAAAACATAATATGGGTTTCTAAAAATAAAGGATATGTTTCATTTAAAACTGGAAACTGGTATTTTTATAACGAAGAAGGGAAGATAGAAGCAAAAGAACATTATCAATATGGAAGGAAGTTATGATTTGTAGTTGGATACTCTCTTAAAACGACAAAACATACTTTCTTTACTTCAAATACTTCAATATTTTCTCACTCATTGGCTTTACTTGAGGAGGAAAATGCGTAACATAGTTGCCGTTTTCATCAATCAAATATTTTTGAAAATTCCATTTTACTTTCGAACTTTCTACGCCGTTTTTCTCTTTGTTGGTCAGCCATTGATAAATCGGATGCTGATTTTGACCTTTTACATCAATTTTTTCGGTTATGGTAAAGGTTACACCATAATTTTTGGTGCAAAATTCTTTAATCTCTTCAGCCGTTCCGGGCTCTTGATGTAAAAATTGATTGCACGGAAAGCCAATTATCTCTAATTTACCGTTGTATTTCTCGTATAATTGTTGTAACTCTTTATATTGAGGCGTAAATCCGCACTTTGAAGCTACATTAACCAATAACAATTTCTTCCCTTTAAATCTGGATAAATCCAAAGGTTCACCATCTATTGTTTTAATTTTAAAATTATTTTCATAAAAATTCATTGATGCAGGTTTTATAAAGGCAAATAATATTATTGCCGCAATTAAAAGTAAATTTCTCATACAATCTATTGTTGTTCTTTTATCAAGAATAAATATACCGGAAAGTGATCGGAGTATCCACCCAAATAATTTGTACCAACATATGTTCTTTTCGGATACCCTTTAAAAGCACCCTCTTGTTGCTTTAAAAACTCTTTGTTAAATACATTGGCTTTGAAATAACGATACGAGCTGTAATCTTCTTTCAGCAAACCGGGAGTTAATACAAATTGGTCAAACAAATTCCAATTATCACGATAAGCAAGCGTACCAATACCTTTTTTATAAAAACCAATCATCGGGTTAAACAAAGCACCATTTATGGCATCTTCTTTATGCTCGCGGGCTTTCAAATATTTGGTCATACTTTTGTTGTTGGGGTCGTCATTCAAATCACCCATTAAAATTACTTTTGCCTCAGGATTGGTTTTCATTATAGAGTCAATAACCGAACGCGACAATTGTGCTGCAGCAATACGTTTGGGTTCGCTTCGCTTTTGTCCGCCACGTCTCGATGGCCAATGCGCTACAATAAAGTGCAAGGTATCTGCATTATCCAGCACGCCTTTTACATATAATAAATCACGAGTGGTAAAACTAGAATCTTCCGGAATTTTCAATCGATAAGGACGACTGTATAATACTTTAAACCGTAAACTGTCGTAAAATAATCCAACATCTATTCCTCTATGGTCAGGTGAGTCGTAATGAACAATACCGTAGTGCATTTTTTTCAACTTGGGCTGTTTACTCAAATCTTTTAATACATTTATATTTTCAATTTCTGCCACCCCAAGAATTTGCGGTCCGGCAGGGTTTACTTCTGTTCCTATTTGGCTGATAACATCTGCCATACGCTCCATTTTCTCCCAATATCGTTTACTGTTCCAATGCTTGGGTGCATCAGGAGTAAAATCTTCACGTAATATCAAATTTGTATCAGGGTCTATAATGGTATCGAATAAATTTTCGAGGTTGTAAAAAGCAACCGTGGCTACTTGATATTTTTTATTTTTATCCAGTTGGGCATATGCCGAAAAAAATAATACAATTAACGCAGGTAACAATAATGCGTTTTTTAAATTTAAGATTGATTTCATTTTTATTTTATTTACAGATTAATTACGGAATGCAATATTCATTCCTAAATTTAAATTGAAACATCTTGGCAATATTAAGAATTTGTTAACAATTAATCCACACAACAAATATGTTGGTAATAATACTATAAATTTGCACTCGAATTTTCTGTAAAGGTGAACATCCTAAGAAGTTTCTCACTTCTAACCACTTTTACTGAACAGAACGCATAAATTTATTATGAAAAAAACAATTATTTTTTCCTTCCTTGCAGGGATTTTTGTCAGTGTCAATGCTCAAACCGGGCAATCAGACAGTACTAAAGCTACGCTGGATTCGGTAGCTAAAGAAAACGATTTGATTCCTGTCGTATCTATCAGTGGTGATGTATTGGATAATGCGCAAGCGCAAAATGTATCCGGACTGCTTCAATCTTCGCGAGATGTTTTTGTGCAAGCTGCCGGTTATAATTTCAGTGCCGCACGATTCAGAATGAGAGGATACAGCTCCGAAAATTTCACCGTAATGATGAACGGTATTCCATTGAACGACCCCGAAAGCGGTTGGGCGATATGGTCTTATTGGGGAGGATTAAACGATATTACTCGTTATCAAGAAGTAAAAAACGGAATCGCTTCATCACCTTATAATTTCAGTTCAATTGGTGGATTCAGTAATATAAATATCCGAGCATCCAAAATGCGCAAAGGAAACCGTTTTTCTTATGCCATTTCCAACAGAAGTTACCGAAACAGAGTAATGTTTACACACTCTACCGGATTGATGAAAAATAATTGGGCATTTACCATTTCAGGTTCGGCACGTTGGGCAGATGAAGGATATGTAGAGGGAACAAATTACAGCGCTGGAAGTTATTTTTTCTCAGCAGAAAAGAAACTGAACAGTCGACACAGCGTTGGTTTTGTTGCTTTGGGTGCACCAACTGTCCAAGGACGTAGAGGTATTTCTGTTCAAGAAGTTTACGATCTTACTGGAAATAATTATTACAACCCTTATTGGGGATATCAAAATGGTGAAAAACGCAATGCGCGTGTGCGCAACAATCATAAACCAATGTTTTTTCTAACCCATTATTGGGAAATAAACAAAAAAAGCAAATTAACCACTACACTATATCATGCAACAGGCCGCACAGGAAGTTCGGGTATAAACTGGTTTGATGCAAAAAACCCTCGTCCCGATTATTACAAATACCGTCCGAGTTATTGGCAAGAACAAAATCCCGAATATGCCGCTCAATTGGCAAAACTTTGGGCTACCGACCCATCGGTAAGTCAAATTAATTGGGATAACTTTTATTTAGCCAACAGCAAAAATTTATATACTGTTCACAATGTAGATGGCATTGCCGGAAATGACTTTACCGGTAATCGTTCCAAATATATTTTGGAAGACCGCAGAGTAGACCCAAGACAATGGACGTTTAAATCAATTTACAACAAAAACTATAATGACCATATTTCCTATTCATCGGGGATAGAAGCAACAATTTATAAAAGCAAGAATTTCAAAAAAATGAAAGATTTGCTTGGCGGAGATTATTGGATTGATATATACAATTTTGCCGTTTTTGCAGGCGCCAGCCCCGATTCTGCACAAAACAACATTGACCAACCCAATCGCTTAATTAAAGTTGGCGACGAGTTTGGATACAACTACGAAATGCACGAAAATAAAATTGAATGGTTTGCCAATACCGAGTTTAAATACAACAAAGTTGAAGGTTACGCCGGAATTGCGCTTACATCAACATCCTTTTGGCGTGTAGGTAATTACCGTAACCAACTTTTTCCCAACAATTCCTATGGAAAATCTAAAGTGAACAATTTCTTTAATTATGCTATTAAAACGGGTTGGGTTTACAAAATTACCGGACGTCATTTTGCTACCGTTAATGCAATGTATGGTACTCGTGCTCCATTTATGCGCAATGCCTACTTAAATCCTCAAAACCGCGATGATGTTGTTCCCGGATTAACCGACCAGCAAATTATTTCGGCAGATGTAAATTATATTGTGCGCTATTCAAACTTTAAAATGCGCTTAACCGGATTTTATTCCGAAATAAACAATCAAACTTGGAATAGAAGTTATTATCACGACGAATTAAATGCGTTTATCACTTACTCAATGAGCGATGTAGATCAATTGTTTCAAGGCGTAGAATTAGGTTTTGAAGCCAAAATAAAAACCGTTTGGGCACTTACCGGAGCATTTACAACAGGGCAATACTTATATAATTCACGTCCTAAAGCAACCATCACATCAACTAATTCGACCGAAGTGCTTGCCGAGAACAAAACCGTATATTTTAAAAATTATCGCATCGGCGGAATGCCTCAAACTGCAGCGAATATCGGATTGAAATACAACTCGCCAAAATATTGGTTTGCCGGAGTTAATTTCAACTATTTTACCGATATTTATTTGGATGCCAACCCTGACAGAAGAACCGAAGAAGCAGTTGCCAAATATGTAGATACCGACCCACAATATCACGAAATGATTGACCAAACCAAACTTGACCCGGGATATACTTTAGATGCATTTGCTGGAAAATCTTGGAAAGTAAAACAATATATCATTCGTGTAAACCTTAATGTGAGCAACGTATTAAACAAAACCGATTTTGCTACAGGAGGATTTGAACAATTGAGATATAATATAACAAACATAAATAAATTTCCACCTAAAATCGGATACATGTACGGAAGAACATATTTCGCTATGGTATCTGTATTATTCTAAAAATGAAAAGTTTAACTTTGTAAATAATTATTATAATGAAAAATAGATTTTTAAGTGCCACAATCATTTTATCGGTATTTGCCGGATTAACATCTTGTGAAAAGAAATACGATGAACCACCGGTTCAAAGCATTCCCGAGGGGAATCGTTTAACAATTGCCGACTTATACGAGATGTATAGAAATAATGGCAATCAGCCCGTTAGAGTTACAGAAGATTACTCGGTTTACGCTACCGTAACAGCTGACGAAGTTTCAGGTAATTTCTATAAAGAAGTTTATGTGCAGGATAATGAAGCAGCAATAAACGTAAGATTACAATTCTCGGGCGGACTATACATTGGTGACAGTGTACGTATTTATTTAAAAGGAACAACTATCAACAATTATAGAGGAATGATGCAAATTGATTCGGTAGATGTAGATAAAAATATCATCAAGCAAGCAACCGAAAGATTTGTAGCACCCACACCCGTAAACGGAATTGCCGATTTATTAACTGATTCTACTTTAATTGGTAAATTGATTGAAGTAAATAATGTAGAATTCAAAAGCACTGAGATAGGTCAAACTTGGGCAGATGCCGTAAACTTGTCTTCTGTAAATCATACATTGGTTGAATGCAGCTCTACCAATGAAATAATTGTTCGCACTAGTGGATATGCCAATTTTGCCGATGAGCAAATCCCATCCGGAAATGGTAAATTTATTGGAATACTTGGTAAATACGACCCCGATTTTCAATTATATGTTCGCACACCTGATGAATTGAATATGAACAACCCACTTTGCAACAAAATTTATTTAAGCAAAGACTTCGATGATAACAGCATTACATCCGGTGGATGGACAGAGCAATTTGTAACTGCCAACATTGCATGGAGCATTTATTCCGGAGGATCTAATCCTGTTGCAAGTATTTCAAACTACAGTAATGGAAGTAATACAGCTTGTGAAACTTGGTTAATTTCGCCGGCAGTAGATTTAAGTGGAGCTTCTGCACCTTATTTAAACTTTAGAAATGCATACAAATACAATGGTCCTGCACTTCAAGTTTTAGTTTCTACAAATTATGACGGAACAAGTGCTCCTTCTTCTGCTACATGGATAGATATATCTTCACAAGCTCTATGGAGCACCGGAAACTTTGCTTTTGTCAATTCAGGAAACATTGACTTAACTCCTTATATTTCAAACTCTACTTACATTGCTTTTAAATACACCGGAACCAATTCAAGTGGCAGCACTTGGGAATTAGACGATATATTAATTAAAGAATAATCAATTTTTTAATCATAACCCTAAAACTTAAAAACCATGAAAAAGATTTATTCATTTATTATTGCAACAGTTATTTCAATTGGAATAGCTAACAGTCAAACAATTGTATTCTCAAGCAATCTGTCAAGTTGGAGCGGAGGAACTCCTAATTTACCAACCGACTTTATGGGTTCTAAAACAAACCTTGAAGCTGACAGTATTATACAAGTAACTACTAATAACATGTATGGCATGTATGCGGCTCAATTAATCAACAAACAATCTTCACACAAACGCTTTACTACACAACCAGTAACTGTTACAAACGGTAAAGATTACGAAATAAAAGCTTGGGTAAGAGGAGCCGGAGATATCCGATTTGGCATGTTTGATGGAAGAACTACTGGGTTTGGTTATGCCGGTTATTCTTCATATGTTTCTTTTAATACTTTAGGTGACACTATGATTAGTGCAACTATAACATGTGCTCAAGATACCTCATTAGGTCAATTTATTATTTCTGTTAGAAATACTATGGCTCCAAATGATATTATTGTCGACAGTGTGGTAGTATCTGAAGTAACTGCTACTCCTCCTGCCAATGTTAGTGTATATGACATCCAATACACAACTAATACAAACGGAGATTCTCCTTATAACGGACAAACTGTGAATACAGGAGGTATTGTTACAGCTATCCGTAACGGAATGGATACTGTAGGTTTTTACATCCAAAATGGTGCAAATGCATCTGCTTGGAATGGAATTTATGTATATCACCCGGTACAAAGCGATCTTCTTTCTTTAAATATTGGTGATAGTGTAACTTTTACGGCTGATGTAACCGAATATTACAATTTAACAGAATTAAGCAATGTTCAAAACTTAACTGTAGTTTCAAGCAATAATACAGTTAATCCCGCATCTGTACAAGGTGCAGCCGTAAATACGGAAATGTACGAAGGTGTTTTGGTTAAAGTATCACAAGCTACTTGTACCGACCCAAATGCAGGTTTTGGAATGTTTAAAATTTATGATAATACAGATACTGTTTTGGTAGATGATGTAATTTATAAATACATTCCTGCATTAAACAACGTTTACAATATTACTGGTGTTGTAGATTATTCATACAGCGAATACAAAATGTTACCTCGTATGGCTTCTGATGTAGAAGATGTAACAGGAGTAAACGAATTATCAGATAATTCTATTGCATTGTATCCAAACCCTGCAACTGATTTTATTTCTGTTGAAAATATAAAAGGTAATATTAACATTATCGATATTACAGGAAAAGTGATAAAAACTGTTAAATCAAATGCAAGCCGCACAACTATAAATGTTTCCGGTTTTGCCAAAGGAATTTATTTCATTCAGTTGGAAAACGGTGCGGTTGCTAAATTTATCAAACAATAACATAACACTCATTTTATTTCTTTCGAGCCCTGCAATTTTTTGCAGGGCTTTTTTATTGGCACAATAAAACTAACAAAAGACTGTTTAAAAGAAATCTTACAGTGGTTTTACCCGTTAAGGGTTTACTTTTAATTTAGAACATTCTAAAAACTGACTATTATGCTATTATCATTATTACAAATAAATGTTGCGTCCGATACTGCTAACACTATTGCCGAAGGTATGGAAGTAATTCCTCACGAAGAAACGCTTACTATTTGGCAGCTGGTTACCTCAGGAGGAATTGGTGGAATTATCATCATGACGACATTGTTTATATTATCGTTTCTTACTATTTATATTTACGTAGAACGATTTTTAACCATAAGCAAAGCCGCTAAAGAAGACCCTAACTTTATGAATCAGATTAAAGATTATATATTGGAAGGGAAAATAGATTCTGCCAAAAATCTTTGCGCCTCAAATCCAAGTCCAATTGCCCGAATGATAGAAAAAGGGATTAGCCGAATTGGTAAACCTTTAACCGATATTGCCACAGCTATAGAAAATACAGGAAAATTAGAGTTATATAAACTTGAGAAAAACCTGGCAACACTGGCAACAATAGCCGGAGCGGCACCTATGATAGGTTTCTTGGGGACAGTAATCGGTATGATATTGGCTTTTCATCAAATGGCAGCCGCAGGCGGAAATATTGATGTAGAAATGCTTGCCGAAGGTATTTATACAGCTATGGTTACAACAGTAGCCGGTTTGGTTGTAGGTATTATGGCTTATATGGGCTATAACACTTTGGTAGCCAAAGTTGAAAAGGTTGTGTTTTTAATGGAAGCTCGCACAACCGAATTTATGGATATTCTTCACGAACCGGCGGTATAAAAACTACTCATTATGAATTTACGTTCAAGAAATAAAGTCAGTACCAATTTCAGTATGTCGTCAATGACAGATATTGTTTTTCTGTTGTTGGTATTTTTCATGCTTACCTCAACCTTAATCAGCCCAAATGCATTAAAATTATTATTACCCAAAAGTTCTTCCAAAACTATTTCTAAACAAACAGTATCTGTATCCATAACAAAAGATTTAGAATTTTATATTAATAAAAAGAAAGTACCTTTTGAAGCATTGGAAACAGAGTTGCTAAGTGCTGTTCAAGGCGAAGAAGAGCCCGGTGTAATTTTACATGCCGAAAAAACAGTTCCGATAGAAGAAGTTGTAAAAGTAATGGATATAGCAAGCCGGCATAAAATGAAAATGGTTTTGGCTACAGCAAGTAAATGATGAATTTATCGCTATCAAATAACGACAAAAAAGGATTGGCAATCAGTATTGCGATACACGTAATATTAATTGTTATTTTTCTTTTGGTTGGCTTAAAATATATGGTGCCGCCTCCTCCGCCCGAAGGTATTACAATAGACTTTGGCAACAGCGACCAAGGTATGGGAGAAACCATTGAAGAGCCACAGCCAACGCCTACCGCTCAACAACCAAATGCCGTACAAGAAACTTCTCAAGAAGAAGTCGTTACACAAGAAACACAAGATGCCCCTGAGGTTAACGCTCAAGAAGAAACTACTACAGAAACAGAACCCACGCCCGAACCTCAACCCGACGAACAACTGACGAATGCTTTTGAAAATTGGACAAACAATCAGAATACCAACAGTAATAATCAAAATGAAGGGGAAACCGGTAACCCTGGAAATCAAGGACAAGAAAACGGTGACCCCAATGCCAATAATTATACCGGTGGCGGAAGTGGAAATGGTGTATCTTTTTCATTAAGTGGTCGTTCTATGGTTGCTCCGCCCAAAATCACCAACAATACACAAGAAAAGGGTATTGTTGTAGTAGATATTTGGGTAGATAACAATGGAAATGTTACAAAAGCTGTTCCCGGTGTTCGCGGTTCTACAACCACTAGCAGTGTTTTATATAAAAAAGCAAAGGATGCAGCATTAAAAACCAAATTTAGCGCTAAACCCGATGCACCTGCCGTTCAGAAAGGTACTATGACATTTGTTTTTATTCTCAATTAAATAAGATGAATAATTCGTTTTTCAGCCATTATAAAGAGGTAACCGATTATCTGTTTTCACAACTACCCATGTATCAACGACAAGGAAAAGCCGCTTACAAAAGCGATCTGAAAAACACCTTTCTTTTAATGGATGCTTTAAATCATCCCTACAAAAATTTTAAATCTATACACGTAGCCGGAACCAACGGGAAGGGTTCAACTTCGCATATGATTGCCTCAGTACTGCAAGAAGCAGGATATAAAGTTGGGTTGTACACCTCTCCGCATTTAAAAGACTATAGGGAACGAATAAAAATAAACGGACAATTAATTCCGGAAAATTATGTGATTGATTTCGTAAATAATAATAAACAATCGTTTGAAAAAATCGGTTTATCATTTTTTGAATGGACAGTTGGATTGGCTTTTAATTATTTTAGCGAAGAAAACGTTGATATTGCAATTATAGAAGTAGGGTTAGGCGGACGTTTAGATTCTACAAATGTAATAACACCTTTAATATCGGTTATTACAAATATTGGCAAAGACCACACTCAATTTTTAGGCGATACTTTAGAAAAAATAGCTTTTGAAAAAGCGGGAATTATTAAACCAAACATTCCGGTAGTTATTGGCGAAACACAAAAAGAAACTAAACCGGTATTCATACAAGTTGCACAACAAAAAAAAGCCCCCCTAATTTTTGCCGATGAACTTGAAACACCATCACTTTCTTCCGATTTAAAGGGTGTTTACCAACAAAAAAATATCAAAACCGCTTTTGCCACATTAAATACTTTAACCAAATATTACAGTGATTTTTCTGTGAATGATGATAATATCAATAAAGGGTTGAGGAATGTTGTAAAAAATACGGGGTTACGCGGCAGATGGGAAATTTTACAAAAAAAACCGTTTATTGTAGCCGACACAGCGCACAACAAAGAAGGTTTAGAGCTTGTAATCAATCAATTTACAAACTTGCCACATAAACAAAAACATTTTATTTTAGGTTTTGTCAATGATAAAAATATTGAAGAAATAATAAATCTTTTCCCTGAAGATGCTTCTTATTATTTTACACAACCCAACATTTCCCGTGCATTAAATATAAACAACCTGAAACAAATTATAGACAAAACTAATTTGCAAGCCCAATTTTTCAATACACCTAAAGAAGCTCTTAAACATGTGAAAGCAACTGCTAATCAAGAAGATATTATTTACATTGGAGGAAGTACATTTATTGTCGCAGAAATTTTATAAATATTTTTTTATTTTTTGTTTGGCGGTTTTAAGAAACTATGTATATTTGCAGCCCTTATTAAAGGAAACGTTTAAGGACAACAGAAGTTTAAAAGCTCATATAACAGCTGGTTCAGGCATCCCGACTAACATCGGGAGGGGCACTGGAAAAGCTTAAAAAACATTGATTAAGGGCGATTAGCTCAGCTGGTTCAGAGCACCTGCCTTACAAGCAGGGGGTCACTGGTTCGAATCCAGTATCGCCCACAACAATCCTCAACTTTACGTTGAGGATTTTTTTTTGCCATGAGATTCCTTGTTTACATATTATTTTCCAAGAAAATCGATAAATTTTATATCGGACATACCGGCGATAATATCCTTGAACGACTCAGAAAACACAATTCTAATCATAAAGGATTTACCGGTAAATCTGACGATTGGAAAATTGTTTACACTGAAGAATTCGACACAAAAGAAGAAGCCTACAAACGAGAAAGACAAATTAAAAGTTGGAAGTCGCGAAAACAAATTCTCAAGCTCATTGGTGAGGAGCATCCTGACTTATAGTCGGGAGGGTCACTGGTTCGAATCATGTATCACCCAAAATAATTCTTATTATTTATTCAATAATATCAATAAAAGCACCTTTATTCATTACATCGTAAAAGGGAATATTTGTTTTATTCAATTCCTTTACCCATTGATTTATTTTGTATTTGCTGTTTGAACTGTCAAAAATTATCAATTTTGGTTTGAAAACACTCAGCAATTTATCTATTGGAACGGATGTGTTCTTGGTCAAAATCAAATAATCCAATGTTATTTTGTTTTTCAATTTATTCGGAAGAGTTACAAAACGGTCAATTACAGCAATCTTTTCACCATAGAAATAAAAAAACTTATCTTTTACGTAAACATGCACATTACTTATTCTAAATATATTGGAGAGTTGATATTTGACTGAAAGTTTTTTAAACGGTACTACTTTTTCATCTTTCAATCCCAAATAAACCCAATTGTTTTTTAAGGTGAAATCCACATTTTTAGATTTACTGTAAAATTTATCATCTGCTACCACAATATTATCTCTACCGTCGATAAAATTATATACAGAGTAATGAGGCACGGAATATACAATAAACTGTTTTTGATTTTCTGCCGAAATATCATGAAGAGCCGATAAAAACAATAAAACAGCAATGCTTAATACACCCAAAAGTGCAACAAAGAACTTTCTTACAGAAAATCCTATAATGATGAGCAACATCCCACAATAGCTGATAAGAGCCATTAATGGAGTAAAATAAATTTTATCTATCACTGAATTTGGAAACTTTTGAATACCAAAAATTACAGAATTTGTTATACGAATTACATAATGCAGCAATTCTCCCGAATATTGAAAAATTACGGGATGAATAAAATAAGTAGCTACTGTAATAAGTCCAATGAGCAAAATGACAAATGCCGCAGGAATTATAAATAGATTGGTGAGTAAAAAATACACCGGAAATTGGTGAAAATACAACAACGTAAGCGGAACGGTTACTATTTGTGCAGCAACAGAAACCGACAATAAATCGCGAAGCCAAACCAACAATTTATATTGTGGCTGCCACAGTTCGGCTATGAACGGTTGAAAAATAACTATTCCGGCAACAGCCAAATAAGATAATTGAAATCCTAATTGAAACAAATAATTCGGATTAATGACCAGCAATAAAAAAGCAGAAGCCGCCAAGGAGTTGAGTATATGCGACTTTCGTTGAAACAGTTGCCCTAACAGTACAACGCTAAACATTACTGCTGCTCGCATTACCGAAACTGACAATCCTGTAATAAACGCATAAACCCAAATGAGTAAAAGTGTGAAAATAATTTTCAATATGGAGAATATCTTATTGTTTGATTGAAACAACCCAAAAAGCCACTGCAAAATCAAATATATAATACCCACATGCAAACCACTAACGGCTAGTACGTGGGTGGCACCGGCAGCAGAATATGCCTGCTGAACATTATCTTGCATTTCATTTTTATACCCTAAAATAAGTGCCTGAGCAATTACCCGCTCCTCCTTTGACAGTGGTGTTTTACTGATGATATTCAACAATTTTTGCCTTATCTTTTGCGAATAGGCATAAAGAGATAAATACCTTTTGTTTTTCGATTTTATTTTTATCCAGTCGGATGATTGTATGAATGCTTGACCGGCAATTAAATGATATTGTAAATAGTTTTTATAATTAAACTGATGTGGATTTTTAGGGTTTTCCGGTATGTTTAAATTTGGGTTAACGCATAAATAATCTCCCGGCAAAAGTGTTTTGCTCAACGAATCTTTTGGTAAATAAAGAATAATTTTATCATTCGAATTTAACCATTGGTTGTCTCGTTTTACTGCTTCAACAGACAAAACTACCTTAACACTTTTATCCATTATTTTAGGCAGCTCCTCAATTTCACCTTTAATCAAATATGATTGTTCATCCGGTTTTAAATAATTACTACTATTGGTATTGGCTTGACTGACCAAAATTCCCAGTACAAAAAATGATAAGTATATGTTTACGCCTTGCCAGACTCTATAGGAATATTTTTTCGAAAGCAAAAACTCGTTGACACCTATGATAAGAATGAACAAAACAGACAACCAATATGGCATCTGCTGTATGATAGCAACATAATGATAGCCAATAATTCCCAGAATGAACGGGATTAAAACTCTTAACAAAGGTATTTTACCCAACAACAAAATATAAAATGTTTTGAGTAAAGATAAGTAATTTATAAATTAAAAAAAGCGACTCCGTTAAGAGTCGCTTTTTGGTTATACCAGTAAATTCTTTAAATCGACTTTTTGTTTGAGGAGTTTTTCAATCTCATCCAACGCAATTCGTTCTTGTTGCATAGTATCGCGGTCTCTTATTGTAACGGTGTTGTCTTCCAATGATTGATGGTCAACCGTAATGCAAACAGGCGTGCCTATAGCATCCTGACGGCGGTATCTTTTTCCGATAGAGTCTTTCTCATCATACTGACAATAATAATCTGCTTTAAGCGAATCAATTATTTCGCGAGCTTTTTCGGGCAAGCCGTCTTTTTTTACCAAGGGTAAAACAGCTACTTTTACCGGCGCCAATGGAGCAGGAATTTTTAAGACAATTCGTTGCGAACCATCCTCTAATTTTTCTTCTTGATAGGCATATGATAATATGGCCAAAAACATTCGGTCCAACCCGATAGATGTTTCCACCACATACGGAACGTAACTTTTATTCAATTCAGGGTCGAAATACTGTAATTTTTTTCCCGAATATTTTTCATGTTGTTTTAAATCGAAATCTGTTCGGGAATGAATTCCCTCCAACTCTTTAAATCCCATAGGAAATTTAAACTCAATATCGGCAGCAGCATTGGCATAATGAGCCAATTTAACATGGTCGTGAAAACGGTAAAATTCATCCGGAATTCCTAATTTTTTATGCCATTTTATACGCGTTTCTTTCCAATACTCGTACCACTTCATTTCTTCGCCGGGACGAACAAAAAACTGCATTTCCATTTGCTCAAACTCGCGCATACGGAATATAAACTGACGGGCAACAATTTCATTTCTGAATGCCTTGCCAATTTGTGCAATGCCAAACGGGATACGCATTCGCCCAGTTTTATAAACATTCAAGAAATTTACAAAAATACCTTGCGCTGTTTCGGGACGTAAATATATCTTATTGGCTTCATCGGCTACCGAACCAATTTCGGTACTGAACATTAAATTAAACTGACGAACATCTGTCCAATTTTTAGAGCCGCTCACAGGACATGCAATGCCTAAATCTTCTATCAATTGTTTAATGGCAGGCATATCCTCATTGTTCATTGCTTCTTTAAAACTGGCATTGATTTCATCAATTTTCTTTTGATTCCGCAATACATTCGGATTGGTAGATTTAAATTGCTCCAAATCAAATGCTTCACCAAAACGTTTTTGGGCTTTTGCAATTTCTTTTTCTATTTTGGCTTCTATCTTGGCAATGTAATCTTCTATCAATACATCGGCACGATAGCGTTTTTTCGAATCCTTATTATCAATCAACGGGTCGTTAAATGCATCAACATGACCGGAAGCTTTCCATGTAGTTGGGTGCATAAATATTGCAGCATCAATACCAACAATATTTTCATGCATTTGCACCATCGATTTCCACCAATATTCTTTAATGTTGCGTTTCAACTCACTTCCGTACTGACCGTAATCGTAAACGGCACTTAAACCATCATATATTTCGCTTGAAGGGAACACAAAGCCATACTCCTTGGCGTGTCCTATTATTGCTTTTAAATTATCTTCATTTTTTTTCATGGAGCAAATGTAGTAATTCAAAATTTTTAATATCTAAAAAGAGATAAAAAGTTTTTGAATGTTATCAGACCGTATTTACACCTCAAGTAAAACCAATGAGTGAGAAAATATTGAAGTATTTGGAATAAAAAATCCCCAAATTTTGGGGATTTTCAGACTTATTTATAAAATGATAAGCTCTTTATTTAGCACGTTCCATATATTCGCCGGTAGTTGTGTTTACTTTTATTTTATCTCCTTGGTTGATAAACAGCGGCACACGAACTTCTGCACCGGTTTCTACTGTGGCAGGTTTTAATGCGTTGGTTGCTGTGTCGCCTTTTACACCGGGCTCGGTGTAGGTAACTTCCAATACTACCGAATTAGGCAATTCGCATGTCAAAGGCATTTCCTCTTCGGCATGAAATGTAATTTCTACTTCATCGCCTTCTTTTAAAAACTGAGGAGCATTAATCAATGTTTCGGGTAAGTTTACTTGCTCAAAAGTTTCGGTGTTCATAAAGTTGTATCCGTTTTCATCTTTGTATAAAAATTGATATTTACGGCGTTCAACACGAATATCTTCCAACTTATGTCCGGCAGGGAAGGTGTGCTCCAATACTTTTCCGGTGGTTAAACTTTTTATTTTGGTACGAACAAATGCCGAACCGCGTCCGGGTTTTACATGTTGAAATTCTACAATGGTGTATAAATCATTGTTTAATTTTATACACAATCCGTTTCTGATGTCTGATGTTGTTGCCATAATAAATAAACTTTTTCTTTTTTAATGATTATACATTTAAGTTAATGGTCCTCTGATAATACCTTTTTTACTTTCTTCGATAAATTTGAGAATAATATCTTTTTCTGCTGTTTGTGGTGATTCTTGTTCAATTATACGAATAGCATTTGATACGTTCAATCCTTTGACATAAAGGTTGCGGTAAATATCCTCAATTTGCAGAATTTGTTCCAATGAAAATCCTCTGCGACGTAATCCCACGGAGTTTACTCCGGCATAAGCCAAAGGTTCGCGCGCCGCTTTTACATAAGGAGGAACATTTTTTCGCACCGAAGAATCGCCGGTAACAAATGCGTGTTGTCCAATGCGAACAAATTGCTGAATACCACACATCCCTTCAATAATAGCCCAATCTTCAACAGTTACATGGCCTGCAATTTGGGTGGCATTGGCAATAATTACATTATTCCCGATAAGGCAATCGTGAGCAATATGAACATAAGCCATTATCAGGCAATTTTCGCCCACAACGGTTTTGCCTCTGTCGGCTGTTCCTTTATGAATGGTTACATATTCTCTTATGGTGGTGTTGGCTCCAATTTCGGTAGTAGTATATTCGCCGTTGTATTTCAGGTCTTGTGAAACAGGAGAGATAACCGCACCGGGGAATATTTTACAATTTTCGCCAATACGGGCGCCATCCATAATGGTTACATTTGGTCCAATCCAAGTATTGTCGCCAATTACCACATCTTCTGTAATGGTTGTAAAGGGTTCAATAGTTACGTTTTTGCCAATTTTGGCTTTGGGATGAATATTTGCCAGCGGTGAAATCATATTTTTATTCTTTATCTTTAATTACTTGTGCCATCATTTCTGCTTCCGATACAATTTCGCCATTAACATAAGCTTTTCCGGCCATGTGTACAATTCCTCTGCGAATAGGGGAGAGAAGTTGTAAATCAAAAACTATGGTGTCGCCGGGTATCACTTTTCGTTTAAACCGCACATTGTCTATTTTCATAAAATAGGTACTGTATTTTTCGGGTTCTTCCACGGTACTAAGCGCATAAATTCCTCCGCATTGTGCCATGGCTTCTATTTGTAATACACCGGGCATTACAGGGTTCCCCGGAAAGTGCCCTTGGAAAAAGTGTTCGTTAAGTGTAACGTTTTTTACACCTGTAATTCCATCATCTTTTAAATCAATAATTTTATCTACCAAAAGGAACGGGTAGCGATGTGGAAGCATCCCACTTATTTGGTTAATGTCAAACACAGTTTTTGACAAATCGAATTTTGGTCCTCTTTTAGCTTGTTTTTTTATTTCTTCTTGAATGAGTTTGGCAAAATCAACATTCCCTTTATGTCCCGGACGGGCGGCAAGGATATGGGCTTTAATTGGTTTGCCCACGAGAGCTAAATCCCCCACCATATCTAATAATTTATGGCGTGCCGGTTCATTTTGAAAATGGAGGGTAAGATTATTCAAAATGCCTTTGCTTTCAATTTTCATGTGAGGTTTGCCCAGCATATCGGCAATTTCATCCAATTTTTCTTGTGGTAAAATTTTATCAACCATCACAATGGCATTATCCAAATCACCACCTTTAATCAAGTTGTTTTTAGCCAAAAATTCCAATTCGCGTAAAAATACAAATGTGCGACAAGGAGCAATTTCTTTTTCAAATTCGCCCAAATGATACATGTGTGCATGTTGCGTACCCAATAAAGGCGAGTTGTAATCGACCATTACCGTTAAACGAAACTCATCTTGCGGCACGGCAAGCATTTCGGTTTGTTTTTCGGGGTCTTCGTAAGTAATATTTTCGTCCAATACAAAATAATCTTTATCCGCATTTTGCTCTTCAATGCCTACTTTTTTTATCAAGTCAACAAAAGGTTGGGCACTTCCGTCCAAAATGGGAATTTCAGGTCCGTCAATTTCAATCAATGCATTATCTATGTCCATTCCGTATAATGCTGCCAATACATGTTCGGTTGTGTATACACGGGCACCGTTTTTTTCAAGTGTAGTTCCACGCGATGTGTCAACCACAAGTTTGGCATCTGCTTTTATTACCGGTTGGTTTTCAAGGTCAATTCTTTTAAATTGAAACCAATGATTTTCGGGGGCGGGTTTTATTGTTACGTTTACTTTTTCTCCGGTATGAAGTCCTATTCCACTAATGGAAACTTCACCTTTAAGCGTTTTTTGTTTACTCATTTGTAATCGTATCTTTTAAGTCTTTTTGAATTTGATTTAACTGATCTAAAATTTGAGGAAGCTTACGGAAGCCGACATAAGCACGTTTATAGTCGCCAATGTTAAATGCCGGCGAACCTTGAACAATTTCACCTTTCTTTTTAATGGAAGAACCAATGCCGGATTGTGCGGCAATTTTTACTTCATCGGCAATTTCAATATGTCCTACAATACCTACTTGTCCGCCAATCATGCAATTTTTGCCAATTTTGGCAGATCCGGCAATGCCTGTTTGCGCTGCAATAACAGTGTTTTCACCAATTACTACATTATGTGCAATTTGAATAAGATTGTCGAGCTTTACACCTTTTTTAATAATCGTAGAACCTAAAGTTGCACGATCTATTGTAGTATTGGCTCCAATTTCTACATGGTCTTCTATAATTACATTTCCTATTTGAGGAACTTTTTGGTAATTATTTTCAGAGTTTGGTGCAAAACCAAAACCATCCGAACCGATGATTACTCCGGCATGAATAACGCATTCTTTCCCTATTACACAATCATCGTAAACTTTTACTCCTGTGTTGATAACGGTATTTTCGCCAATGGACACATTTTCTCCGATAAAAGCATGTGCTTCAAGTTTTGCTCCGTTTTGTATGGTTGCATTGTCCGAAACCACAACAAACGGTCCGATATACACATCTTCACCAATGGTAGCCGATTGAGCAATAACTGCCGTAGGGTGAATGCCTCGCTTTTTTTGTTCTTTTATTGCTTGATAAGCTTGTAACAATTGAGCCAAAGCTAAATGAGGATTTTCAACACGAATGAGTGTACTCTCAGCATTAATTTCCTTTTCGGGTTTAAAATTGTGGGCAACAATAATAATTGATGCTTCGGTAGTATAAATGTAAGGTTCGTAAGCAGGATTGCCCAAAAAAGTAATCGTTCCGGGTTTTCCTTCTTCAATTTTAGAAACCTTTGAAACGGTTGCATTTTCGTTTCCTTCTATGGTGCCGTTAATAATGTCGGCAATTTGTTTTGCGGTAAAATTCATAATATCCCAAAGATAAGCAAATCTGTAATTTGTGAAGAGAAATGATAAGTAGTTTTTAACAGTTAACTTTTTAAATAACACAAAAAGTATTTTGTAACCGGTTTTGAAAGAGCTGAAATATTTAAATTGTCAGCGGCTTCGGCAATGTCTAAAATAGAACCGTCTTTAAACAAAATATTAATTTTATCATGCTTTGGGTTGTAAGCATTATTTATGATTTTATCAGTAAAAATAAAATATTGAAGTTCTTTTTCATTTACATTGAATTGAGAAGAAATTTGTTTCTTTTCCGCTTCGAAATCATTTTTGTGAAACGGCTTTTTCCGGAGTTTAATTTTATATAACTTTCGGTTAACCATATTTTGGCAAAGTAACGATAATATTTTGTCAGGGTGCGATTGCCACACTTTTACCGATGCCATTACATCAAAATCATCCAGTTGTGCAAAAATATCGAGTGTTTTATCATCATTTTTAAAAGTATCTTTATTTACTTTATTATACAAGAAAAACTCTAATGGAGGTGTGCAAAACAGCCTTTCATTTTGTTCGGCTAATTCTTTGGCTCTTTGTAGAATTTTAACCAGTAAATTTTCGGCAGAAAGAACGGTTTTGTGCAAATACACTTGCCAATACATTAATCTGCGGGCAATAATGAATTTTTCTATCGAATAAATACCTTTTTCTTCAATAGCCAACTCATCGTTTACTACATTGAGCATAGTAATAATTCTGTCGGTGCTGATAACACCTTCTGATACGCCGGTAAAAAAACTGTCACGTTTCAGGTAGTCCAACCGGTCCATATCCAGTTGACTGGCTACCAGTTGGTGAAGGAATTTTTTCGGGTATTGATTGTTGAATATTTGAATGGCAAGCGAAAGTTTTCCGTTAAATTCATCATTTAATTTTTGCATAAAGCAAGATGAAATTTCTTCGTGCGAAATACCCGAAACCAAGCTGTGTTCCAATGCGTGCGAAAATGGTCCGTGACCAATATCGTGCAATAATATGGCAATTGTTACTGCTTCGGCTTCTTCTTCACTTATATCCACTCCTTTGCTGCGCAATGTGTCAATAGCCAAGCCCATTAAGTGCATGGTACCCATGGCATGATGAAATCGGGTGTGCAATGCACCCGGATACACCAAATGGGTCAATCCGGTTTGTTTAATTCTTCTAAGTCTTTGGAAATAAGGGTGTTCTATTAAATCGAAAATAGTGTCAAAAGGGATGGAAATAAATCCGTAAACAGGGTCGTTAAATATTTTTCTTTTGTTTCGGTTTTCAGGTAGATGCATTTAACTTAATTTTATCGGCTAATAAACAAAAGTAAGCAGAAAAAAATCTTTTTGACGAGAAATAATAAATTGTGCGGTATTTTTTAGAAATAGCATATAACGGCAAAGACTTTTGCGGATGGCAAGTGCAACCCAACGCACCTTCTGTTCAGCAAGCAATAGAAGATGTTTTGTCAACTTTGTTTCGAAAGCCAACACCTGTAACAGGTGCAGGCCGAACAGATGCGGGCGTGCATGCACTTCAAATGTTTGCCCATTTTGATACCGATAATCCACTGAACGAAAATCTTGATTGGAAACATAAGCTCAACAGTATGTTACCGCCTTCAATAGCCGTAAAAAATATTTTACCGGTTAAACCCGATGCACATGCACGTTTTGATGCCTTGAGCCGTTCATATTTTTATGTTATTGGAAAAGAGAAAAATCCTTTTAAAACCGGATTGTATTATAAATATTCGGTTCCGTTGGATGTGGATAAAATGAATGATGCCGCTGCAAAATTATTGCACTATACTGATTTTACAAGTTTCAGTAAACTGCATACCGATACTTTTACCAATAATTGCACGGTTACCGAAGCTTATTGGGAAACAATTGCCGGAAACGAATTGGTTTTTCATATAACAGCCAATCGCTTTTTAAGAAATATGGTGCGGGCAATCGTTGGTACGTTACTTTTGGTAGGCAGAGGGAGAATTTCCATCAATGAATTTGAAAATATTATTGAACAAAAAAATAGGGGATTGGCAGGCGCTTCGGCACCGGCAGAAGGATTGTTTTTGGAGAAAATTTCATACCCGCCCGAATTATTTTTATGAAAAAAGAAAAAGAAAATAGCAGTCCTAAAAGTGTTGCCGGAAAAGCTTTTGATATGAAATTGCTCAAAAGAATTTTACGCTATGTTTCACCTTACAAAAAAATATTTTGGTTTACGGCATTTCTTACCATCTTTTTAGGCGTTATAGCCCCCATTCGTCCCATGTTGATAAAATACGGGATTGATGAAAAAGTGGGGCGCGGAGATTTGCATGGATTGTGGTTGCTTACACTTTTAATGATAGGTATTTTAATTATTGAAGCAGGGTTTCAGTATTTACATACCTATTTGGCCAATTGGTTGGGACAAAGTGTGATAAATGATTTGCGCAAGCAATTGTTTCGGCATATTACCACCTTTAAATTAAGTTATTTTGACAGAAACCCGATTGGAATGCTTGTTACCCGAACGGTTTCGGATATAGAAACCATTGCCGATGTGTTTAGCAACGGTATTTTGGTAATTATTGGCGATATATTAAAGTTGGTGGCAGTAGTTTTTGTCATGTTTTATATCGATTGGCGCTTGGCACTCATCAGTTTAATTCCCATTCCCATATTGATATTTGCAACACGAGCATTTAAAAACGCCATAAAATCAGCATTTCAACAAGTTAGAAATAAGGTTTCGCAGTTGAATACATTTGTTCAGGAACACATTACCGGAATGAGCGTAGTGCAATTGTTCAACCGGCAAAAAACCGAAATGGAGCGTTTTAAGAAAATAAATTTTGAGCATTTTAAAGCGCATGTTAAGGCAGTATGGGCATTTTCAGTGTTTTTTCCCATTGTGGAGTTATTGTCGGCAACATCATTGGCATTATTGGTTTGGTGGGGTTCAAAAGGTGTGGTTGCGCAATACGTTTCGCTGGGGAATTTAGTCGAGTTTATTCTCTTTATTTATATGTTGTATCGTCCTATACGTCAATTAGCCGACCGGTTTAATGTATTACAAATGGGAATGGTAAGTTCGGAAAGAGTATTTAAAATTTTAGATACCGAAGAGCATCTCGAAAATAACGGAAAAATAAAAGCCGATAATATTCGCGGAGAAATAGATTTTGAACACGTTTGGTTTGCCTACAAAGGTGAAGAATGGGTGTTGAAAGATATCAGCTTTCATGTCGATAGTGGAAGCACGTTAGCGCTGGTAGGTGCTACGGGAGCCGGAAAATCATCCATTATAAACTTATTGGGTAGGTACTATGAAATTCAGAAAGGAAAAATAGCTATTGACGGAATAGATGTGCGCAAATATGATATAGAATCATTACGTAAAAATATAGCCATCGTATTGCAAGATGTTTTTTTGTTTTCGGATACTATTTATAATAATATCACATTAAACAATCCCGAAATTTCATTGGAAGAAGTGATTGAAGCCGCGAAAGCTGTCGGAGCACATGATTTCATTATGCAACTTCCTGGAAATTATCATTATAATGTTAAAGAGCGCGGTGCAATGCTTTCGGTAGGGCAAAGGCAATTGATTTCATTTATTCGCGCGTATGTGCATAAACCCAAAATATTAATTCTGGATGAAGCAACATCCTCTATCGATTCCGAATCAGAGGCGCTAATTCAATATGCTACGGAGGTGTTAACCAAAAACAGAACTTCTATTGTTGTGGCGCATCGTTTATCCACCATTCAAAATGCCGATAAAATTTTAGTATTAAACAAAGGCGAAATTGTTGAGAGTGGAACGCACGAAGAATTGCTTGCCAAAAACGGCTATTACAAAACACTCTTCGATTTACAATTCCAAGCAACCAAGTAATTTAACCGGCAAAAACATTAAAAGTATTTTTATTAACCTAAATTTGTCAGTAAACAAAAGAATAATATGAAGTTTCCAAAAAGATTACGTTTATACCTGACCGGCTTTGGTATTGGTTTGCTTTTGTCGTATGCATGGCTGGTAAAAGACCGTAAACGTATATCGTGGTTTCCTTCGGCGCGGGTAATGATGCATATCGAAGATGAAAAAGTAAAATTACTCTATTCCGACTCGGCAATGATGCAAATCAAACGCTTAAAAATTGATACACCACTCATAGACAGTCTTTTTTTACAAACTGCCGACGTAGATTTTGGCAAAGGAGCGCCGCGTAAAAAACCATGTGCCACGTATGTTGCTAATTTTACCGATGAAGACAGTCGTCAAATAGAAGTAGTATTAAAATCGTGCAAAACGTATGTAACGGTCCAAAAAGTTTCACTTTACAAAGAAGATTAACATGGAAATATCCCTTCCTTTACATAAAATGTATGCCCGACTAAACGATGAAGGAACTGTAGAATACACATTAGCCAATGAATACCAAAAATGGTTAATGAACGATATTATCGGTCATACACTTTCCATTCAGTTCGAAAATGCTATTTATTGTATAAGCTGTGGCAGAAAAACCAATAAATCATTCAATCAAGGGTTTTGTTATCCCTGTTTTCAAAATGCACCCGAAGCATCGCCTTGTATTATTCATCCCGAACTGTGCGAAGCCCATTTAAATAAAGGCAGAGATGTTGAATGGGAGCAAAAACACCATAACCAACCGCATATTGTCTATTTATCGCAAACCAGCCATATAAAAGTGGGTGTAACACGCGACTTGCAAATCCCAACCCGTTGGATTGACCAAGGGGCGCATGCCGCTCTTATTTTGGCAGAAGTTCCGTATCGTCGTTTGGCAGGAGAAATAGAAGTAGCACTTAAACCGCATATTTCCGATAAAACCAATTGGCGGGCAATGTTGCAAAATACTTTCAAGGAAGAAGATTTGATTGAGGTGAAAAATCAGATGAAAAAAATCCTTCCCGAAGAATTGCAAAATTACTTGTCGGAGGATGATACAATTGTAGAAATTAAATTTCCGGTTATCCGGTATCCCGAAAAAGTAAAATCATTAAATTTAGATAAAACACCCATTTATAAAGGAAAATTAACCGGAATAAAAGGACAGTATTTGCTTTTTGAAGACAATACAGTGTTTAACGTCCGTAAATTCGGCGGATATCAAGTAACCTTATCTGTTTAATAGCTGCAATATTTGTTAAATATCATTTAATTTTCAACAATCATTTTATTATTACAAAATAAATAACAACTTTGTATTTGATATTTTAAAAAATTGAAGAATGAATTTTGATTTACCATATATTCCCGAAAGGGAGAAAGCACCTCGCCAAAATGGTGTTACAATGATGATGGATAAAGGATTGAGCTGGCGCGAAGTAGAGAATTTTGTTGAAAATGCCGGACGATATACCGATTTGGTAAAATTTGGATTTGGAACATCGCTCATCACCAATAATCTCGATCGAAAATTAGAAATTTACAAACAAGCCGGAATCAAAACTTATTTTGGAGGCACTCTTTTCGAAGCCTTTATTGTGCGCGGAATGTTTGACGAATACCGTCGTTTTTTGGATAAACATAAAATGGAAGTTTGCGAAGTTTCTGACGGTTCCATTGTGTTGCCCGAAGAAGAAAAATGCAAATACATATCTGAATTGGCAAAAGATTACACCGTATTGTCCGAAGTGGGCTCAAAAGAAGAAGGTATTTTCATCAGTCCCGGAAAATGGATAAGTATGATGAAAACCGAATTGGAAGCCGGCGCATGGAAAGTAATTGCCGAAGCGCGCGAAAGCGGAACAGTGGGTATTTACAGGCCAAACGGAACGGCTCACGTGGCATTGGTCAATAAAATCATCAACAATGTAAAAGTAGAAAACATTTTGTGGGAAGCCCCCAAAAAAGCACAACAAGTTTGGTTTATTAAACAATTTGGAACCAATGTAAACTTGGGAAATATTGCGCCAAACGAAGTAATTCCGTTAGAATGTTTACGCTTAGGATTACGAGGAGATACGTTTTTTCAATTTTTACCCGAAGAATTAATGAGCTTTAAGCCTTAATTTTAGCACCAAAAAACAATGAAATACATTACGGTATCCGAACTGAAAGAAAAACTCAATCAATCCGAACCAAAGGTTGAGGTAATTGATATTCGTGAAGAATACGAGTATGAAGACGACAATTGCGGCTGGAAAAACATTCCGATGGCGCAAATTTTACCTCGGGTAAATGAAATTCCAAAAGACAAAGAAGTAGTGTTTGTTTGTATTTCCGGAAAAAAAGCATCAGCAATTGTATCAACATTGGAACGCAAATTTAAACTCGATAATTTGTCCGTTTTAGAAGGCGGATATACCGAATATAGTCAAAGTTAAGTAATGCGAACAATCAAAGATTATCTGATATTAATGCTCAAAGGTATGGCTATGGGCGCTGCCGATGTAGTGCCCGGAGTCAGTGGCGGAACCATTGCTTTTATTACCAATATTTACGAAGAATTGATTGATTCTATTAACCGCTTAAACGGTAAAGCAATAACAATTTTATTCAAAGAAGGTGTAAAACCTTTTTGGCAGCATATCAATGGAAATTTCTTCTTGTTTTTATTGGCAGGAATTGGAATCAGTATTGTTTCTTTGGCAAAATTAATCACCCATTTATTGGCAACGTATCCGGTTTTGGTATGGTCATTCTTTTTCGGGTTGGTGTTTGCATCCATCTTTTTTGTCGGGAAGCAAGTAAGTAAGTGGAATATTTCTACCGCATTGTCGTTTGTTGCAGGTGCGGTTATTGCTTATGTAGTTACCGATTTGCCGCCAATGCACAGTCCCGAAAGCAGTTGGTTTATATTTTTATCCGGAGCAATAGCCATTTGCGCTATGATTTTACCGGGAATTTCGGGCAGTTTCATTCTGTTGTTGTTGGGCAGTTACGAAACAGTGTTAAATGCCATTAAAAATATCGAAATCAAAACCATACTATTATTTGCCGCCGGTTGTGTCGTTGGCTTGCTTTCATTCAGCCGTTTGCTGAAATGGATGTTTGCCCATTTCCATAA
Source organism: Flavobacteriales bacterium UBA852 (assembly GCA_002295925.1). Taxonomy (GTDB): domain Bacteria; phylum Bacteroidota; class Bacteroidia; order Flavobacteriales_E; family Vicingaceae; genus UBA852. Next base: position 56,679 of record DBGO01000007.1, on the reverse strand, counting down.
TCTTTCGGTAGCCCTGTTAAGCGGATTTTTATTGGGTTCGCTCAATAAAATTTGGCCTTGGAAAGAAACCATTTCCACACGTGTTAATTCGCACGGAGAGGTTGTGCCGTTTATTCAAAAAAACATATCGCCCTTCGCTACGGAAAACCCGCAATTAGCAGCAGCAATTGCTTTGGCGGTTACCGGTGCATTGTTGTTATTCTTGTTGGAAAAAGCCGGGAATTTAAAAAAGAATAATTAACAGTATTGCAGAAAGTTTTTTCTTCATAATTACCGGAAAGTCAAATTTAACAGAAACCAATCACAATTTTGTTGGCCTTGTTTTTTTCAATACTTTTGTTTGCAATCAATTTATTGTAAATTTTTATGAAGATAATCATCATCGGCACGGCATATCCGTTTAGAGGTGGAATAGCATCTTTTAACGAACGATTGGCAGAAGAATTAATGAATATGGGGCACGAAGTGATTATCTATACCTTTACATTACAGTATCCAAATTTTTTATTTCCCGGAAAAACACAATATTCGCAAGAACCTGCGCCTGAAAAATTAATCATCAAACCATTGATAAACTCCATCAATCCCTTTAACTGGATAAAAGCAGGGTTAAAAATAAAGAAAGAACAACCGGATGTAATCATTTCTAAATTTTGGTTACCGTTTATGGGACCTTCGTTAGGAACGGTTATCCGGTTGGCAAAAAATAAAAATACACGGGTAATTTCTATTTTGGATAATATTATTCCGCACGAGAAACGCCCGGGCGATTATATCCTTGCCAAGTATTATGTCAATGCCAATGATGAATTTGTGGCAATGTCGGCTTCGGTAAAAGAAGATATGAAAAAATTTACAACTACCAAGCCGGTTAAATATATTGCTCATCCCATTTACGACAATTATGGCGAAATAGTAGATAAAAAAACGGCACGTTCTCACCTTAATTTAAATCCTGACGGAAAATACGTGTTGTTTTTTGGTATCATCAGAAATTACAAAGGATTGGATTTGTTGCTCAAAGCAATGGCAAATAAAGAAATTCAAGAACAAAATATACAATGTATTGTGGCGGGTGAATATTATGGCGAAAAAGAAAAGTACGAACAATTGATAAAAGATTTGGGCATAGAAGACCGGTTAATTATGCGTACCGAATTTATTCCCAACAGTGAAGTGAAATATTATTTCAGCGCAGCAGATTTAATTGTTCAACCTTATAAATCGGCAACACAAAGCGGTATTTCGCAATTGGCTTATCATTTCGAAAAACCAATGGTGGTAACCAATGTTGGCGGTTTGCCCGAAATTGTAGAAAACGGTAAATCGGGTTATGTGGTAGATGTTAATCCTGATGAAATTGCAAAAGCTATTTTAGATTATTTCAAATCCGGAAAAGAAAATAAATTTATTGATCGTGTCAGAGAAAAGAAAAAAGAATTTTCGTGGCACAACTTTGTGAAAAAAATGTTGGATTAGATTTTAGAAACGTATGATAATAAAAGCAAAAGCACCTTTACGCTTAGGATTGGCAGGCGGCGGAACAGATGTCAGTCCGTACAGTGACACTTTTGGCGGAGCAGTACTGAACACCACCATCAGTTTGTATGCCAGAGCAATGATAGAACCGTTGGATAACGGTAAAATCATACTTGAATCGCAAGATTTGGAACAATACCAAGAATTAGACAGCACCACAGAATTGGAAATAGACGGCAAACTGCCCTTGCTAAAAGGTGTGTATAATCGCATTGTGCGCGATTATGTAAAAAAGCCATTGTCATTTAAACTTACTACCATTGTAGATGTGCCAAAAGGTTCAGGGCTGGGAACATCTTCCACCATTACGGTTGCCATCCTCGGCGCATTTGCAGAATGGCTTAATTTACCTTTGGGAGATTATGATATTGCCCAATTGGCATACGAAATTGAGCGTAAAGATTTAGGTTTGGCAGGAGGTAAGCAAGACCAATACGCCGCTACATTTGGCGGATTTAATTTTATTGAGTTTGAAAAAGACGATAAAGTTATTGTTAATCCGTTGCGTATAAAGAGTTTGTACAAAAATCAACTCGAATGGAATTTAGTGCTGTATTACACCGGAACCAGTCGTGATTCTGCCGATATTATTGTAGCGCAAGAAAAAGACTTTAAAAAAAGCGATACGGGTGCCGTGCAAGCCGCACATCGCATTAAGGAATATGCCTATTTGATGAAAGAAGCATTACTGAAAGGCGAAGTACATAAAATTGGCGAACTGCTCGATGAAAGTTGGCAATTTAAAAAGCAAATGGCAAGTGCCATTTCTAACCCGTTATTGGACGAAATTTATTCGGCAGCCATTAACGCCGGAGCAACAGGAGGAAAGATTTCAGGTGCCGGAGGCGGTGGGTTTATGATTTTTTATTGTCCCGGAAGTACCAAAACCAACGTAATTAAAGCACTTAACGAATTTGGTGGACGTGCCTACAACTTTGTTTTCGAAGACAACGGCTTGTATTCCTTTCGTGTAAAACAAGTTTAATTGCCAAATGCTTTATGAAAACTGAAAAAACAGCCATAAAAGAAGCGATTATACTTGCCGGCGGAAAGGGAACACGCTTGCAAAGTGTAGTTAACGATTTGCCCAAACCTATGGCGCCGGTAAACGGCAAGCCATTTCTATGGCATTTGATGCAATTTTTATCTCATCAAGGGATTTCCCGTTTTATCCTGTCCGTAGGGTATAAGTACGAAAGCATTCAAAATTATTTTGGCAATACATTCAATGGTGCGGAGATTGTGTATGCCATAGAAAAAGAACCGTTGGGAACGGGTGGAGCGGTAAAACTTGCCGCATCATATGTAAATGATGATAAATTTTGGATTATCAACGGCGATACTTTTGTTGGTATTTCGTTTGCCGAATTTGAAAAAAACTGCCTATGCAACGATTTAAGTTTGGCTTTGGTGAAAATGAAAAATTTCGATCGCTACGGAGTGGTTGAAACCACAGAGAATCGAATATCTGCCTTTAAAGAAAAAGAATTTCATAAGGAAGGATACATTAATGCCGGTGTATATTTAATGAACAAACAATTTGCACAAAACTATTTCCCCGAGGAGAATAAATTTTCATTTGAGCAAGATATTCTTGAAAAATATGTATCTCAAATTCCTATTGGGTATTATAAAACCGAGGCACAGTTTATAGATATTGGCATTCCCGAAGATTATTTTGCTGCACAGTTTATGTTTTCGAACAATTTAAACAAAGAAAAATTTTGGCATTTGCCCGAAACAACCACAGTTTTTTTGGATAGAGACGGAGTGATAAATAAACGTAAACCGGGCGGATACATCAAAACCTCGGCAGAATTTGAATTTATTCCCGGAGCAAAAGAAGCCATTGCAAAGATGAGTAAAAAGTTCCGCAGAATTATTGTTGTTACCAATCAGCAAGGAGTGGGGAAAGGGTTAATGACTGCAGAAGATGTTCAAGAAGTAAATGACTTTATGATAAATGAAATTAAGCAATCCGGAGGAAGAATAGACGCCGTTTATAATTGTTTTGATTTAAAATCAAAGGAAGATAATTGCCGAAAACCCTCACCAAAATTGGCAATCAAAGCAAAAACTGATTTTCCTGAAATAGATTTTAATAATAGTGTAATTATAGGCGACTCTATTTCGGATATGGAATTTGGGAAAAATTTAGGAATGAAAACCATATTGATTCCCGACAAAGAAGAAGAAAAATTCGATTACACTAAAATAGAAGTAGATTGGCGCATTAAGGGGTTGAAAGATGTTCTATATTGATATGTGATATGAAAATATATGAAAATCCCAAAAGTTTCAATTCTATAATAGATGAATAGCAATTAATCCATGATTTTAATTGCAGATGGCTTTCAAACGAGTTTACGAGTTCACGAACACAATAAAAAATAAACACGCAGTGAGTAAATTGTTATCTTTATGGATAATTCGCAACTATTGACGAAAGTAATGCGGCTCTTGCCCGGTTGTGAATAGCGTTCAAATTGTTATCTTTATGGATAATTCGCAACAAACGGTAACATCATTATTGATGATGTAGTGTTGTGAATAGCGTTCAAATTGTTATCTTTATGGATAATTCGCAACGACCGCCTGCCACTTCTTACTTAAAACATTGTTGTGAATAGCGTTCAAATTGTTATCTTTATGGATAATTCGCAACAATACCAATAGAAGTAGTAAGCAAACTATTGTTGTGAATAGCGTTCAAATTGTTATCTTTATGGATAATTCGCAACAAGAGAGGATAAAAGACCTGTCGGAGCTTGGTTGTGAATAGCGTTCAAATTGTTATCTTTATGGATAATTCGCAACGACGAAATAAATTTATTGGACAAGAAAGCAGTTGTGAATAGCGTTCAAATTGTTATCTTTATGGATAATTCGCAACATAACGGCAAAACATACAAAGTAGAATGTAGTTGTGAATAGCGTTCAAATTGTTATCTTTATGGATAATTCGCAACCCTAATTACAGAAGTATTTAATTTATTGTTGTTGTGAATAGCGTTCAAATTGTTATCTTTATGGATAATTCGCAACGATAAAATTAAAAATATGAAAGCAAGTAAGTTGTGAATAGCGTTCAAATTGTTATCTTTATGGATAATTCGCAACTATGCACATTCAATTGATCCTCAACTACTGTTGTGAATAGCGTTCAAATTGTTATCTTTATGGATAATTCGCAACTTTGGATTCGATCCATTTTTAGCTTATCACGTTGTGAATAGCGTTCAAATTGTTATCTTTATGGATAATTCGCAACATCGATTAACGGATACCATTCAAGCTGCTCGTTGTGAATAGCGTTCAAATTGTTATCTTTATGGATAATTCGCAACCATTAACAATAAATAATTGGTTTAATTATTGTTGTGAATAGCGTTCAAATTGTTATCTTTATGGATAATTCGCAACTTAAAAAGAAACGTAAAGACAAAGAAGCGTGTTGTGAATAGCGTTCAAATTGTTATCTTTATGGATAATTCGCAACTTCAATTTCGACAAGCCAACAATCAAACACGTTGTGAATAGCGTTCAAATTGTTATCTTTATGGATAATTCGCAACAATAGTTATTTTTAAACTATATTTTTTTTAGTTGTGAATAGCGTTCAAATTGTTATCTTTATGGATAATTCGCAACGCTGCTTTGTTTATAGACTCTAATAAAAAGTTGTGAATAGCGTTCAAATTGTTATCTTTATGGATAATTCGCAACACATTTTGAGCCGTTGCATTTGCGTTTAGTGTTGTGAATAGCGTTCAAATTGTTATCTTTATGGATAATTCGCAACTCCTTTTGTTCATTATACGAATAAAAAAGAGTTGTGAATAGCGTTCAAATTGTTATCTTTATGGATAATTCGCAACATAAATTTAAAAAGTCATCATTCATACGGTGTTGTGAATAGCGTTCAAATTGTTATCTTTATGGATAATTCGCAACAAGCAGTAAAAATCAATTGCCAGAAATAAACGTTGTGAATAGCGTTCAAATTGTTATCTTTATGGATAATTCGCAACCAAAATGTAACAAATAATGTTACACCGCCTGTTGTGAATAGCGTTCAAATTGTTATCTTTATGGATAATTCGCAACTTGTAATATGAAAAAGTTATACATAAAATAGTTGTGAATAGCGTTCAAATTGTTATCTTTATGGATAATTCGCAACCAATGGGATGCTAATGGAATGGGTAATGGTGTTGTGAATAGCGTTCAAATTGTTATCTTTATGGATAATTCGCAACGAAAAAAAACGCCTCGTATTTCTTGGAATAGTTGTGAATAGCGTTCAAATTGTTATCTTTATGGATAATTCGCAACTTCTTTAAATTAAGGGCTTTAAACACTTTCGTTGTGAATAGCGTTCAAATTGTTATCTTTATGGATAATTCGCAACTTACAAATATATAAAAATGGTTTTAAATTTGTTGTGAATAGCGTTCAAATTGTTATCTTTATGGATAATTCGCAACATACCTCGTCTTAACTGGCTGGTATGTTGTTAGTTATCTGTATTTTTTGAATAGAAAAAATGAGCATTGAGTTAGAAAAGTTCTAATTGTTGACTTGGTTTTTCGGGTTCTACTTCTTTTTGTCCGTGAAATATTTCCATCATTTCAAATTGTTTGTCGGTAATACGCAGTATGCCAACCTTGCCATATTTTGGTAAGATACTTTTTACTCGCTTAATATGTACATCGGCATTTTCGCGACTGGTACAAAACCGGATGTAAATAGAGAATTGAAACATACCAAAACCATCTTCTACCAAAGATTTTCTGAATTTTGCAGCAGCTCTCCGGTCTCTTTTTGTTTCGGTAGGCAGGTCAAAAAATACGAGTATCCACATACAACGGTATTGATTTAATCGTGAAAATTTTTCAATCATTTTTATTTTGTTTATTCATATTTGGGGTATAGCAGTTTCCGGCTTATGCCGGCAAAACACTCAAATAATGAATTGGTGGTTCGGCTCATGGCTATCATCAAAGGACTCTTTTTGCCGTCTATTATTACATCCATTGCAGCAATGCTTGCCAGTTGCAATTTTATTTCGGTTGTTAATTCGCTGTAATCGTCTTCATTATCTACAATGTGTGTTACAATCACATCTACATAAGGGCGGTAGGGTTCCATAATGTCATCGGCAAGGCAATAGGCATTGTATTTGTTTTGGTGGAAAATGCCTAGAGCAGGCAGTAAACCGCTCGAAACCAATGACCGTGCAGCAATGGAACGCAAAATGGCATAGCCGTAATTGAGTAAGTTGTTGGGTGGTTCGCCAAAGCGGGTACGGTTAAAGTCCGGAATATCAAACAGGTTTTGCCAATAATAAGCAGCTGCCCGGGCTTCGTGGTTTTGTTTGTCGCCGCTGGTTACGTCTTTTGCCCATTGTAGCATATTTTTTACCGGAATACCTCGTTCGGATAAAAGGGCGGCTTGATTGATAATTTTTGCCTGAATGGTTTGTTGCCAAAGATTTTTCTTTAAGGGTAAACTGGCATTTATTTGGTGCCTGAATCGTTCGGACAGTTCGGAATGTCCGTTAAGTGGCATTATTAAACCAACAGGCATGTGTTGACTGTTGCAATGGATTACAGCTACGTTGTGCAAATTTAATTGTTCCAACAGTTTGTTGGTAATGGTTATTTGCGGATGTTCTAAAATGATTACCCCAATATCTTCTATGGGTACAGTTTTTTTATTTTGGGGTTTTATTTCTTTTAATTGTTTGGCACGAGGAATATTTTCTTTTTCTCCGGTAGGATAAGTGGCAACCAATTGTTTGTTTTTTGTGCTTAGATACACGGGATTGGCAAAAAACAAGGTGCGCTTTATCATAACACAATGGTTTTTTATGATAAATTACGCACCTTTATGTAAAAAAGTTACAAGTGTGTTAATATTCGCCTACGGCAACTATTTTTCCTGTATGATTGATTCTGACTTTCTTAATGTTTTGTAAAGTATTTTTATTCGTTATTCTGAAATATGTTATTCCTTTAATGTTGTTTTTGATATTTGTTTCCAAATGATGTCTAAACCAATAATCAGAACTTCCAATTTTTTGCACTCTAAATAAATTTGGGCTTATTAATGATTTATTATTGGGGTTTAATAAATCGATTTCACTTGGGTTAAAACCCGTTTCCGGATTTGGAAAAACAAACATTTCGTTTTGTTTTAAGGTAAACAATAATTCCCACCCTAATCCTTTTTTGTAGTCTTTATCTATAATTGGCATTCCTTGATTGGCTCTTTCTACAGCTTCAAAAAAGGATACTACTTTTTCGTGTAAATTACCATCTTTGTCTCGGTAAATAGCTACATGATGGTTGTTGCCTGTGTTTACAAAGTCGGCAGGAACCGGATGGTTGTTTTCGTCTAATATTTCTTTGCCAAAATGATCTTTTTTGGTGTGCAATACTTCGGCATTGTTTATGCCTTTTATGGTTACTTTTTTAATGGCAATGCCTTTTTCTTTATTCAGCCAAATGGGGTTTTTATCCAAATTAGCGAACGCTTCTTTGGCATTTCCGTTGTATTCTTTTAGTCTGGTTTCTAATATTTTTTTTGCTTTTTCATCAATTACTTTATCAATTTTCAAATCCGGCGAAATATCTTTTCTTATGGTGTAAAATTCTTCAAAACAATGTACTTCTTTCAACGGTTTGTTATTAAAAATTACGGGGTCTTTTTTTAATGTTTTACTTTCAAAAGCAATTTCGTGCTTATTATTGTATTTAGCCAAATGATTTAATACAGTTTGTTTTATCTCTTTATTGATAATCAGCTCTGCTTGTTTTGCTGTGAATTTTTTGGAAAGCTTTACCGGCTTTTTTAAAGGTTGTTTAATTTTTCCGTAAATGGTTTCGTTATGTAACTGCCCTCTTGGAGTTAAGGTATCTTGTACAAGGTAGTGTTTTCCTTTTCTTTTTATCTTGTTTTTTCGCGGATTGTTGGCACTTACTTTAATGTAATTTTTGTTTTGTGTTACTACTTTGTTTTTTGCTTTGTAGGAAACTAAAATGTTTTCGAGGTGCTTTTTGGCTTCCGAACGCAGATTTGGCATAGGTTTTTTGAACTTTCTTTTTTTGTTACCGTTTTTATCTTCAACCAATTCTGTAATTTTTTCTTTTATGCCGTATAAATTGCTTTTGTCGTGTTGCACTTCTTCTTGCTCATGCAAATTATAAATGGTATTTAGATTATTGAGGTATTGAATATGATTGTGCGTGGTAAAGGCAATGGTAATGGCATCCATAGCGTGGTGTCGTTGGTCGTTTCGTTTACTCCAATCTTTAATGATTTTTATTCGTTTTCCGTCTTTTGTTTCTTCATAATCGGTTAATCCTAATTGGTTATATTTATCCCAATTAAGCTCTTTCATTATATCAACTAATCCCCAATCTTGACGTAATTTGTCGGTAACTGTTCCACTGGTTGGTACTACGGTTCTAACTAATTTTAAAAGCAATTCTTTTGCTTTTTTTGCAATATATTGTGTGTTTCGTAAATCACGTTCAATAAAATCATCGGGAATTTCCGATTGTTTCATCAGTAATTTATTGAATTTGCCTTTGCTTATTTTACCGTCTTTATATAATTCCTCAATAACAGTAATGTAACGTTTAAACTCTTCTGAGTTTTCGCCGTATTTATCAATCATATAATCATAAGCTGTTCTGTCTCCTTTTTCCAGGTTTACATTTCGGTATTCGAGTGTTTTGTTTGAAAAAGAATCATCATATAATAATGCTTTGGGAATGATGTGTTCTACGTCAATTTCTTTAGAAAAAAGTTTTTCGAGTGGTATATATTGATTGCTGTATAATGTATGGTATTTGTTAGGTTCTAATTCTTTCCATAATTTATATTTGATAATATCATTGCGCGTAATTCGTACTCCTTGATTGAATGGAGGCATCTTTTCAAGAATCTTTTTGATTTGTTCATGTTCTTTGGTAGATTTTGTAATGTACTCGGTTGTTTTTTGTCTTTCTTTAGCACTTTTTTTGAGTTCGCGGGCTAATTCAATGCGTATTTCATCAGGTTTACCATATTCATCTATAATGGCATTCACTACATTAATCATTTGGTTGAGGATTTTTTCCACAACCGGATTTCGTAAACTGTTTTTGGGCAAAATTTCCAATTTGTCCACCAATTCCCTTTCTAAATTTTCTTTCTTAGTAAAAGAGTGTGAATGGTTGTATCCTGCCAATTGAGCTGCTTCTGAATAATCTTTGCCGTCTTTTAAGTGTGGCAGTATTTTTTTGATGGCTTTGGCACTTAAATTTCCGTAATCACTTTTAAAATTTATTTTAATGAACGGTTGGGCATATTCTTTTTCGATGCCGAATTTTTCTTTCAAATGTTTGTATAAACTTTCATTTCCACTTTTAGAATTATCACCTTCATAAGAGTATAATAAGTGCCATAATTGATAATGCGGTTGTTTTTCAATTTCATTGTCGGGTAAGTCGGTGCTAAATTTTACGATGTGCTTATTAATCCCAAGCGATTCAAACAATTCTTCTAAAAATGGCACTGCTTTACCGGCATCCATTTTCTTTAATTCTTGATTGTCGTATCCTGCTGTGTTGATTATTTCTTGATAAGCTTTCAACAGTTCGGCATTAGTGCTGTTTCCTTCAATGGTTTTAAAATTTACTTCCCAATCTTTACTTTTTAGTCCGAGAAGTTTTAATAATTCTTTATCGGAAATTTTACCTTTTAAGTTTACTTCTTCGAAAATAATGTTTTTATGTTCTTCGCTTAAATAATATTCTTCTTTGGTAACCGGGTTTTTTACAATAATATCATTTAATCGTTGCCAAATTTTAAACTCTTGAAATAAGGGGGATGATTTAGGAATGACACGTGGTCCTATTACCTTCTTTTTTGTTTTGCCGTCCACTTTAATTTCTGCTTCCCTGCCTTCCAGTTCGCAAATGCTGATAAGCCCTTTTTGTGATTTTAGCGGACGTTGATAAAATATGATGATATCTCTGATTTCTTTTTTAAGCTCAGGCGAAAGAATATCCGGGTAAAATTTACTTTGTGTGTCCCATATTTTATTAAATTCATCTAAATAATCTTGGCGGTAAAAAACTTGATTTTTTAAACGGTTGTGTGGATTTTCTTTTATTTGGTTGTACAAATATTGCCCTACTGTTATTTTATTCAAATATAATTGTTTGCTTCTGTCACTTATTTCCCCCAAATAACCACTGGTACGATTTAATTGTGTATTTATTTCTTGTAAAACAATGGCTAATTGTTCTAAATCAAGTTTGTTTTTAAGCGCTTCTACACGCCATTGGTAATTTTCTAATCTTTGTTCATGTTTTTTTCCTGTTCTTTTTATCCCAACAATATTAAATGGCTTTTTAAGGATTGTCCATGTTTGCCTTCCCGATTTATTGATAACTTCCTTTTTTAGTTCATCGGTTAAAATTTCCGGATAATATTCTTTTTGTTTTTCCCAAATGCGATTAAATTCTTCTTGCAAATCGGATGGGTAAAAATCGGGGATGAAGTTTTTTCCTTTCTCCAATAAGTTAAGTACATATTCGCCGGGCGTTAAGTTCTTCTCATAAAGAATTTTAGCTATATCCATAGAATCGATTGCTTCGCCTTCTTCGGCAGATTTTGTTTTTCGACTGCTTTTATATCCTCTTTTTTTATTGATAGCCAGCAATACTCTGGCAAACTCGTCAAGCTTTATTTGTTGGTCAGCGGCTTGTGCTCTAATCCGTATTAATTCATGAGTGGTACCTTTACCATCTTCAGTTAAAACAGCTTGCTCATCAATAATGCCTGCTTTTTTTAAAGTTTCAATCAAAACTTTACGTCTGAGCTTAAATCTGTGCAGGTTTCTTCGAGCATGTCTTTTTTGTGTTCTGTCTTTATTTGTTGTGATGGATTTACCTTTTTCAAAATTGTCTATTTCTTCAGATGTTAATGGAATTACTCTTACTCCACAATCTATAATGTTTGAATTGGAGTTGTTTTCAATATCTTCTTTTACCAACGCCCAACCGATAGAGTTGGTGCCTAAGTCTAATCCTAATACGGTTTTTGTTTTATTTTCCATAGTTTTTTATCTTTTTTCGGTTAATATATTTTTACTTGATTAAAATCATACCCTTTTCGGTAAGTTTCCCAAGCATCGTCGGCACGATGTTCGGTAAGGTCGGATAATTTTATATTGCTGAGCGGGACCATCAATTCGGTTTCAATTTTTATGGCAATAGTGTTTTGTAAATAACCCATTCTGCCTAATCCGTCCTTGTTGTTGTACACTTTATTTAAAGCACTAATAGAAGCAAAGAGTTTGGCACCCGCATCCAACATATTGGCAATAACAATATTTTCATAAGCGGCCAAGTAGCCGATTTGAAGCTCATTTACACATGCCTTAACCGCAAAACTGTCATGGATGTTTTTATGGTCTCTGACTAATTCAACCGGTTGGTTGAGTTGTAAGTTCAAATTATTAAAATTTTTACGGTAAAAATTCTCACCACGAATATAATTATCATAAATCGTTACCTGTTGCAGGTCAAACGCTGTTGTAAAGTCCGGTTTAACAATGCCAGCAAACAAAAAAGTTGAACCGCCTTTACCTATAAGCTTTAAAAAATCTTTTCTTTCCATTTGACAATTAGATTAAATATCTTATATTTGTGTCAACAATTTGAACACTATTCACAATAAGGATTATTCCGTTGTGAAAACATTTGGTAAGCCTCTCCGCCACAAAGTGGGAGGCATTTTTTTTGTAATATTTTGAATTTCATAACTTTTACAGTTGTTTTGTTTAATGATTTTTTTTAAATGCATTTTGTCAAATTGATATAAAAAGTTTTGTGCTATAAAGTAACGGAATATTTATTGAATTTCCAATAATAATTGTGGTAAAATATTTATATTAATTAACTAACTTTAATTGATGCTTATTTAGTTTACTCGTTTCACATTCTCTAACCGGATACTCGCTTTAAATTCTCTCATTGTCAAAAAAATAACTAAACCCGTTGCATTTAAAGATAAAATTCATTACTTTTGCCGACCTTAAAAATTAAGTAATTATTAACTAAAAACTAACAAAATGAGTAATCGTTACGAAACTGTTTTCATTTTAACTCCCGTTTTATCTGATGCTCAGGTAAAGGAAGCAGTTCAAAAATTTGTCGATTTTTTGGAGAAAAATGACGCCAAAATCGTACATCAAGAAAATTGGGGACTAAAAAAATTAGCGTATCCCATTCAAAAAAAATCTACCGGATTCTATCAATTGATAGAGTTTGAAGCAAACCCTGCATTGGTAGATAAATTAGAAACCGAATTCCGCCGTGATGAGCGAATTATGCGTTTCTTAACAGTGAAAATGGATAAACACGCTATTGCATTTGCCGAAAGTAAACGTAACAATCAAACTGCAAAAGCAGAGTAATTATTAACCCTTAAAATTTCAGAAAAATGGCCGAAGATATTAAATATTTAACTCCTCCAAGCATCGACATTAAGAAAGAAAAATACTGTCGATTCAAAAAATACGGTATTAAATACGTAGATTATAAAGATCCTAATTTCTTAATGCAATTTGTAAACGAACAAGGTAAAATTTTACCTCGTCGTCTTACAGGTACTTCTTTGAAATACCAAAGAAAAGTATCTACTGCAATTAAAAGAGCACGTCATTTGGCACTTATGCCTTACGTAGCTGATTTATTAAAATAAAATTCCGGAGGACAACGATATGGAAATTATATTAAAACAAGATGTAGAAAATTTAGGATTTGCTAACGAAATAGTAAACGTTAAGCCCGGATATGCCCGCAATTATTTAATTCCAAAGGGAATGGCTGTTGCCGCAACTCCTTCTGCCAAAAAAATGTTTGAAGAAACAATGCGTCAGCGTGCACAAAAAGAAGCTAAATTGAAAGAAGAAGCACTTAAAACTGCTGAGGCATTAAAAGATGCTAAAATTGTTATCAAAACAAAAGCCGGCGAAAACGGTCGTATTTTTGGTTCGGTAACTACTATTCAATTGGCAGATGCTATTGAGAAAATGGGCTACAAAGTAAACCGTAAACTAATGAAAATCCGTGGCGAAGCTATCAAACAACTTGGTACTTACGAAGCCGAAATTCGTTTAACAAAAGATGTTTCGGTAGTTGTTAAATTTGATGTAGAAAAAGAATAATCTTCTTTTCATACAATACTTAAAGAAAGTCGGTAATTTTATTGCCGGCTTTTTTATTTTTATACTATGGTTGATTTTCCCAATGCCAAAATAAATATCGGATTAAATATTGTGAGTAAACGTCCCGACGGTTACCATAATCTGCAAACGGTTTTTTATCCTGTTCCTTTGTATGATGTGTTGGAAGTTTTAGAATCAAATAACGATACTTTTACCATAATAGATAATGATGATGAATCTTTAACTAAAAATAATCTTTGTTTGGATGCTGTTCAACTATTACGAAAAGATTATAAAATTCCCCCTTTGAAAATCATTCTAAAAAAAAATATACCGATGGGCGCCGGTATGGGCGGTGGTTCTGCCGATGCGTCTTTTATGCTTAAACTCTTGAATGAAAAGTTTAATTTGAAAATTCCCGAAAGCAAATTAGCCCAATATGCATTACAACTAGGTGCCGATTGTCCTTTTTTTATCTATAATGCACCAATGTATGCCGAAGGAATTGGCGAAAAATTTACCCCTGTAAAAATATCCTTAAAAGGAATGTGGATGTGTATTGTTTTTCCAAATTTACATGTATCCACCAAAGAAGCATTTGCAGGTATTACACCTGCCCGGCCCGATTTTAACCTTAAAGAATTAGAGAAATTGCCAATTGAAGATTGGAAAGATAAAGTGATAAATGATTTCGAAAAACCGGCTTTTGAGAAATATCCTCAATTAAAAAGAATAAAAGATAAATTGTATGAAAACGGCGCTCTTTACGCCTCAATGACAGGAAGTGGTTCGGCTTTTTATGGGATTTATAACACAAAAATGCCGATTGATTTTGAAGAAAATTACGTAACAAAATGGGTACAACCACAAGAATGACAGACTATGTTTTTTGTTTTTTCTTTTTAGCCGCAGGAAAAAGAATGTTATTTAAAATCAACCGGTAGCCGGGAGAATTTGGATGCAAATTTAAGTCGGTAGGAGGGTCGCCAACATAATGTCGGTAATCTTCGGGGTCGTGACCACCATAAAAAGTCCAAGTGCCTTTACCTAATTCTCCATGAATATAACGGGCAGAATTTAACGCTTTATTCTCGCCCATAATAAGTACATTTTTTTTAATAAATTGTTCATTAAAAGCCGTGGTTTGCCCCATAAATCCTTTTATAATCGATGTGTGGTTTTGGCAAAGCATCGTAGGAACAATGTCCCATTTGGCAGAAAATTCGAATAATGTAAAATAATCTAATTTTTCTGGTGTTTTGGCGTGTACAGGTGTGGCATCAATATTTGAATATTCATATTCATACGGATTGGTAGAGATGGTAAATTTTTCAAATGCCAAACATTTCGAATAATCAATTTTACTGTTGTAGTTTGGTGTGGGTGGATCGCCGTCGTACATTACATCGCAAATATCAACGCCTTCGGCACTCAAAGCAATATCGTAAGAATCGGTAGCCGAGCACATGGCAAACAGAAATCCGCCGCCCAAAACAAAATTTTTAATGTTTTTGGCAACAGCCAATTTCAGTTGCGAAACTTTCGAGAAACCAAGCTTGGCAGCCATTTCTTCATTAAACCTTACTTGCTCTTGATACCATGGTTGCGTGTGATATCCGGCATAGAATTTCCCGTATTGCCCCGTAAAATCCTCATGATGCAAATGAAGCCAATCGTATAGAGGTAATTTCCCATTAATAATTTCTTCATCATAAATTACATCGTAGGGAATTTCGGCATAAGTCAATACAAGTGTAACGGCATCGTCCCACGGTTGTTTGTTTTTGGGTGAATATACGGCAATTTTAGGTGCTTTTTCCAGTTTTACCGATTCTTGATTTACCTCAGGATTGGCAATTTCTTGCAAAATTGCAGCACTTTTTGCATCGGGGATAACTTCATAAGAAACTCCACGAATAATTAATTCCTCTTCAATGCTTTTAGCATAAGGAAGCAAGAAACTTCCTCCGCGATAGTTCAGCAACCAATGAATTTCAACGTTATTTTCCAAAACCCAATATGCAATACCATAAGCTTTCAGATGATTGGCTTGTGTTTCATCCATCATTACCAATATCTTAGTGGCATTTACAGAAGAAATGCTTAATATAAAAATGATGATTGTTGTCAGATGATTTTTAAAATGGCGCATCTTCAAAATTATTATCTTGTAAAAAATCTTCATCATCATCCAAAGATGTGTCATCGTTCATTTTTGAAGGAACAGTCATCGTTTCACCTCCTACCGGGAAATTTGTGTTGGGCATCATAGAGCTTCCTGTTGCATATCCGTCATCGCCTTGCAGATCAGCAGGTGCTGTTAAGAATGGATTGGCGTGAATATCTTCGAAATCTCTAAATCGTGCATAATTGGCATCCCAACCCAATTTCACTTCGCAAACTTGTCCGTGTCTGTTTTTTTGGATAAGGATATAAGCCGCACCTTGCAATGGATTGCCTTCGCTGTCTTCGGTAATACCGTAATATTCCGGACGGTAAATAAATTGCACGATATCGGCATCTTGTTCAATAGAACCGGATTCTCTCAAATCCGAGAGTTGGGGTTTTTTGTCTCCACCACGGGTTTCTACCGAACGGCTAAGCTGTGAAAGTGCAATAACCGGAATTTCCAATTCTTTGGCTATAATTTTTAATGAACGCGAAATGGTGCTGATTTCTTGCACGCGATTTCCGCTCGAATCGGCTCCTCCAGCAGTCATCAGCTGCAAATAATCGACAATAAGTAATTTAATATCGTGTTGTTGTTTTAAGCGGCGTGCTTTTGCCCGAAGTTCAAAAACCGACAACCCGGGCGTATCATCAATATAAATAGGTGCTTGTGCCAATTGATTAACTTTGGTGATAATTTGTTGCATTTCATCATCACGCAAATTTCCGCTTCGTAATTTTTCAGAGTCAACCAATGCTTCGGCAGAAATCAAACGGGTAACCAACTGAATTGATGACATCTCTAATGAGAAAAATGCTACCGGCATATTAAAATCAACGGCTGCATTTCGTGCCAATGACAATACAAAGGAGGTTTTTCCCATCGCAGGACGTGCCGCAACAATGATTAAGTCTGAAGGTTGCCAACCGGCAGTAATTTTATCCAAAGCAGAAAATCCAGACGGAACTCCAATAGTCCCTCCATCTTTGCTTTTATTTTTGGCTTCTTGAATTTGCTCAATGGCTTTATGGATAAGCTTACCCATATCGTCGTAATTTTTTCTCAAATTACCTTCCGATACGGTAAACAATTCTTTTTCGGCTTTGTCTAATAATTCCAATACATCAATTGTGTCATCGTATGCATCGTGAATGATTTGCGAGGCAATATGAATAAGTTTACGCTGAATAGCTTTTTGAACAATAATTCTGGCGTGGTATTCAATATTGGCAGCAGAAGCAATGCGGTTGGTTAATTGTGCCACGGCATAGGCACCTCCCACCAATTCTAATTCACCTCGTTCTTTTAATTCGTTGGTAACGGTTAGTATATCAATGGGTTCGGTTTTGTTGAATAAAGATTGAATGGCGGCAAAAATGCGTTGGTGCTTTTCATCGTAAAAGGAATCGGGAGCTAAAATATCTATTACTTCAGAAACAGCTTCTTTATCCAACATAAGCGCTCCCAATACAGCTTCTTCCAAATCCAAAGCTTGAGGAGGAAGTTTGCCAAGTTGTGCTATTTCGTTTGGTTTTAATGTTTTACGATTAGAAACACGTCCTTTTTCAATAATCTGTTTTATGCTGTTTGCCGAATTTTCCATTACTCAAAGTTACAATTTTTAATGCTCAATTTAGTTATTGTTAAAAACAAAAGTTGTTTAAATATAAACGACAGAATAATTTAATAATTGTTAATTGCAAGTGCCGAAATCTTCTAAAAAAGTGCTATTCATTTTTTATTCGTACCTTTGCCAAAATTAATTTATAATCAAAATACATTTATGACATTTAGTGAATTAGGGTTGAGCAACGAGGTGTTGCAAGCAATCCACGACCTGGGATACGAAAATCCCACCCCCATTCAAGAAAAATCCATTCCGGCTTTATTAGAAACAGACAGAGATTACGTTGGACTTGCCCAAACAGGGACAGGAAAAACGGCTGCTTTTGGTATTCCGCTATTGGAAACTATTGAACCGTTTGCCAAAACGCCGCAAGCGATTATTTTAAGTCCAACACGTGAGTTGGCTTTGCAAATTACCAACGAGTTAAAAAACTTTGCCAAATACAAAGAAGGTATAAACATTGTTACCGTTTATGGCGGTGCCGATATTCGTAAGCAAATAAACCAATTGAAAAGTGGTGCCGAAATAGTTGTCGGTACGCCCGGACGTACGGTAGATTTGATTAAACGCCGTGCCTTAAACCTTTCGGAAGTAAATACCGTTGTGCTTGATGAAGCCGATGAAATGTTGAATATGGGTTTTAAAGACGATATGGATACCATATTGGAGCAAACTCCTGAAGATAAAAGAGTGTGGCTATTTTCGGCAACAATGCCCAAAGAAGTGGAGCGAATTGCCAAAAATTATATGACCGACCCTTTTAAAGTGGTGGTTGGTAAGCAAAACAGCAGTAACGAAAATATTGAGCATCAATATGCCTTTGTAAAGGCAAAAGATTTTTACTTTGCACTTAAACGTTTTATCGATTATTATCCCGATATGTTTGGGATGGTTTTCTGTAAAACGCGTAGAGATACAAAAGAAGTCGCTGACCGCTTAATGCAAGACGGTTACGATGCCGACGCATTGCACGGCGATTTATCGCAAGCGCAACGCGACCATGTAATGAAGAAATTCCGCAACAAACATTTACAAATATTGGTTGCAACCGATGTGGCTGCCCGCGGTATTGATGTAGATGATATTACACACGTTTTTAACTACCATTTGCCCGAAGATATAGAAAGTTATACTCACCGGAGTGGTAGAACGGCTCGTGCCGGAAAAAAAGGAATTGCCATTTCGTTGGTGCATCCGCGTGATGCGTATAAAATTAAACAAGTAGAAAGACAGATAAACAAAAAAATGAAGTTGGTGAAAGTGCCAACCGGTGAAGTAATTGTTGAGAAACAAATCTATCATTTTATTGATTCGGTGCATAATACTGAAGTGGATGAAACATTAATTGATGATTATTTGCCAAAAGTTTTTAAAGAGTTAGAAGAATTTTCGAAAGATGAAATCATCAAAAAAATGGTAATGGCAGAAGTGAGCAAATACTTAAAAGCTTACGAACATGCCCGCGATTTGAATGCCAAACCCGGGAAAAGAGATATGGAAGAATCTTCGGTAAAAGGAGACCGACGAGGACGTGATGCCAACAAAAAACGCATTTTTATTAATGTAGGAAGAAACGACGGTATCCGCGAAAAAGGCGGCATTTTACGTTTTGTGTGCGATGCCTCGGGTATTGCCGGTAAAAACATCGGACGTATTGATTTATTGGATAATATGTCTTTTGTAGATGTAGATGCTGAATATGGCGACCGTGTTGTAGCACTTAACGGTGAAGATTTTGAAGGGAAAACTTTGCGAGTAGAATATTCAAAAGGCAAAGACAGTTCCGACAGGGGAGGTCGTCGTCAAACCAGAAATCATCGCTCGGGAAATCGAAGAAGAACCCGTTCAAACAATAGTAAAGAAAACTATAACGAACGCTCGTTTTTTTAATTAAAATTATAATAAAATCCCCAACCGTAATCTTTTATGCTTGGGGATTTTCTTTTTCATTAATATCATGAAAGTTTAACATAATTTATGATATTGATAATCGAAAAAACATAATTTTACGCCATATTTGTAAATCAAAAATTAAATAATAAACAACATTAAAGAATGAAAAAATTAGTATTAAGTATTGCTGTAGTAGCATTGGCAGCATGTGGAAATCAAAATCAATCGGAAGACGGATACCAAACCACAGAACACGGATTGAAATACAAATTTCATAATTCAAACCCTGAAGCTCCTCAATTAAAATCGGGAGAAATAGCCACTTTCGATATTCTTTACAAAACCGACAGTGGCGAAGTATTGTTCGACTCCAGAAAAGGTGGTCAAGAATTTAAAATTAAAGTAGATTCAGCTTTATACAATGGCGATATTACTGAAGGTTTTTTAATGATGCACGTAGGCGACAGTGCTACATTTGTAACCTCTGCCGATTCATTTTTTACTCACTTAATGAATGCACCGCTTCCTCCGCAAATTCCCCAAGGTTCAAACCTTACTTTTGAAGCTAAATTGTTAAAAGTGCAAACACTCGAAGAGTTGCAAAAAGAACAGATGGAGCAAATGCAAAAAGCACAAGAAGAAGAGCAAACCAAATTGCAAGAATACTTGACAGAAAATAATATCACCGCAGAACCAACGCAAAGCGGGTTGTATTATATTGAAGAGAAAAAAGGAACAGGCAAACAAGCCGAGCCGGGCAAGCAAGTTAAAGTGCACTATACCGGAACATTGCTCGACGGAACTAAATTTGACTCATCTGTTGACAGAGGCGAGCCAATAGAATTTGTATTAGGTGTCGGTCAGGTTATTCCCGGATGGGACGAAGGTATCAGCTATATGAAAGAAGGTGGCAAAGCCAAACTAATCATTCCTTCACATTTAGCTTATGGTGGTCGTCAAACAGGACCAATACCTCCGTTTTCTACTTTGGTTTTTGAAGTGGAATTATTGGAAGTAAGCGATGCTCCTCAACCACAAGCAGCACAATAAAAAATACAAAATATATTTCCTATGAAAATAGCCAAATACATTATACTGCCAGTGTTAGTACTGGCAGTTTTAGCCTCCGATTCTTCGGCTCAAAACGAAAAGAAGAAGAAAATGCGCAAAAACAATAAAAAGATTGAAGGAAAAGAACAAGTCACTGAAAGTGGTTTGAAATACACCATTACAGAAGCCTCAAAAAAAGGTGACAGACCGAAAAAAGGCGATATTGTTGAAGTGCATTATGTGGGTAAATTTATGAATGATACTGTTTTTGACAGTTCTTACAAAAGAGGTGAACCTATTCGTTTCCCATTGGGAGAAGGAAGAGTGATAAAAGGTTGGGACGAAGGTATTTCGTATTTGGTAACCGGAGATAAAGCTGTTTTCATCATTCCGCCTGATTTGGCTTATGGCGAACGAGGTGCGGGAGGCGTGATTCCGCCAAATGCTACCTTGAAATTTGAAGTGGAATTGATTTCGGTTGAAAAACCTAAAAAGCCTTTTAACACAGCCGGAAAAGATACATTAACATTTCCTTCGGGTTTAAAAATGATAAAAATTAAAGAAACCGAAGGCGCAACCCCTGAAGAGGGCGAAACCGTTATTGTACATTACTCAGGGTATTTGCTTGATGGAATGAAAAAATTTGACAGCAGTTACGATCGTGGTAAACCTTTTGAGTTTAAATTGGGTAAGGGGCAAGTGATTAAAGGTTGGGACGAAGCATTTTCACACATGAAAAAAGGTGAAAAAGCACGATTAATTATTCCTTCCAATTTAGGGTACGGAGCTAATGGTGCCGGAGGGGTTATACCGCCAAATGCTACACTTATATTTGATGTAGAATTGCTTGGAATTAAATAATTTACAGTTTAAGAAAGTGAAGCAGCATTCACATAACATATCATACACGGTTTATCAGTCGTTAGAAGAATTGCCGCAAGAAATTCGAGAACAATTTCTTATATTAGAAAAGAAGGTAAAGGATGCGTATGCGCCTTATTCTGAATTTAAGGTTGCTGCAGCTGTAAAACTGGATAATAAACAGTGGGTTTACGGAACAAACCAAGAAAATGCCGCTTATCCTTCCGGGTTATGTGCCGAGCGTGTAGCTTTGTTTTATGCCAAGAGCGAATACCCTGATGCTGATGTGGACACTCTTTTAATCATTACCGATAAACCATTTGAAATGCCTTGTTCGCCATGTGGCGCTTGCCGTCAGGTAATCAGCGAATACGAATTCAATCAAACAAAAGAAATTAATTTATACTTGTATTCCCATCATCAAGTATGGTTTTTTCCATCGGCAACTTCTTTATTGCCTTTTGTTTTTTCATCTGAGAGTTTAAAAAAATAAAAAACACGTCTTTCTATAAAAAAACATCTTTAAATTTAACGACTTTTTGACATAGGTGTAAACCCTTATTTATTTTATTTAGTTATTGATGTCGTTTGAATTTTATCTTTTTTGTGTAAATGATGATTTTCACGAATATGACAAGTTGACTTGTTTTTGTGCTATGGAATAATAATTGAAAATTGCGACATTAAAAAAGCTAATTATAAAAATAAAAAAGGAGAATAAAAAATGAATGAAATGAAAATTAAAGAATGGTGGATTCCAACATTGGTTGGGATTGGATTAATGTTTATGGGTGGATTTTTTATGTTACAACCCGTAGAAACATTTATGGTATTAACCGCAATTTTTGGCTGGTTAATATTTACTGCTGGCGGTTTTAATACGGTATTTGCTTTGCGCAACCGAAAATTTTTTGACGGTTGGTACATTTACCTGATTATTGGATTATTGGAAGCAGTATTGGGAGCAGTAATGCTCTTTCAGCCCGAACTATCGGCAACAACACTTATCATGTTTATGGGCTTCTGGCTTACTTTTAGTGCAGTAGCACGTATTAGTTTGTCTTTTTGGCTAAAAAAAGCCGAATTGCCCAATTGGTGGATTTCTTTATTAAGCGGAATAATTTTACTGTTTTTTTCCATATTAATATTGATAAATCCTGTTATTGGAATGTTTAGTGTTGTTTATTTGGTCAGCATACCTATTTTTATGGCCGGATTATTATCTTTGTTTTTTGGAATACAATTAAAACAATTTAACAATAATCTTTAAAAAAATATTTTATGGTAAATGTAATTATTAAAAACTTAAAAGAAGTTGACGAAGCAGTAAGAGATGAAGTGGAGAAAATCTGCATTGAAAAAGCTGAATTTTTCAAAGAATTATTTAAAAAATATGACAAAGAATTGACTTTGGAAATTATATTCAATCATTCTTCATCAACTTACAATGTCAGTGCAGCAATTGAATTAAAAAGTAAAAAAGTGTTGATAGCTGAAGAAGGCAAAGATGTTTTAAAAGTTACAACACAATTGCTAAACGAGTTTAAAAAAGCCGTAAAACGCCAATACGAACTTGAGCGTAAAGATTACGAATACAAACGCAAGCGATAATAAGTTTTATTGAAACATTTGATAATGATAAAGCCGCCCAATTCGGGCGGCTTTTCTTATTTTTACATTCTCATACACAAAAAATGCCCTATAAAAGCACACACGATGTTATTCACGATTTAGAGCAAAAAGGTGAACTTGTTCGCATAAAAGAAGAAGTAAATCCTTATTTGGAAGCGGCGGCGGTTCATTTAGAAGTTTTTAAAAACAACGGACCTGCCATTTTGTTCGAAAATCTGAAAGGAACAAAGTTTCCGGCGGTTTCCAATCTTTTCGGCACACTCGAGCGAAGTCAATACTTACTTCGCGATTCGTGGAGTGACTTTGCTAATTTGGTACATTTAAAGGATAATCCCGGAAGTGGCTTTAAGCATCCTTTTAAAACGTTAAAAACACTTTATAAAGCATCCAAAGCGTTGCCCTTAAAAACCAACCATCATCCGGTAATGTGGCAAGAATGTAAAATTTCCGATTTGCCTCAAATTCAATGTTGGCCAAACGATGGAGGCGCTTTTATTACTTTGCCTTTGGTGTATTCCGAAGATGTTGAACAACCCGGTGTTATGCATGGCAATTTAGGAATGTATCGCATACAATTATCGGGCAATGAGTATGTGCAAAACAAAGAAGTAGGATTGCATTATCAAATTCATCGTGGAATTGGTGTGCATCAAACTAAGGCCAATAAACTCGGTCAGCCGTTAAAGGTCAGTATTTTTGTAGGTGGATCGCCGGCAAATATATTTTCGGCAGTTATGCCTTTGCCCGAAGGAATGAGTGAGCTTACTTTTGCCGGTTTTTTGAATAACCGCAGATTTCGATATGGATATAAAAACGGTTATTTTATTCCGTCGGAAGCAGATTTTGTAATACTTGGCGAAATTTATCCCAACGAAACAAAACCCGAAGGTCCTTTTGGCGACCATTTGGGATATTACAGCTTAAAACATCCGTTTCCGGTGATGCGAGTAAAAAAAGTGTATCATCGTAAAAATGCCGTTTGGTCGTTTACCGTAGTAGGCAGACCGCCGCAAGAGGATTCGCAATTCGGCAAATTGATACATTTACTTACTAAAGATGTTTTGCTGAAAGAAATTCCCGGATTAAAAGCCGTAAACGCCGTGGATGCTGCCGGAGTTCATCCTTTATTGTTGGTTTTGGGCAGCGAACGTTATACGCCTTATCTCGAAAAGCAACAACCTCAAGAATTATTGACCATTGCCAATCATATTTTAGGAACAGGGCAAATGTCTTTGGCAAAATACCTGTTTATTGCCGAGCATTCGGAACAAGTGAATGTAGATAATGAAAAAGAATTTTTCACCTATTTTCTGGAGAGGTTTAATCCCCAAAGAGATATTCATTTTCAAACCAACACAACAATAGATACTTTGGATTATTCCGGAACGGGGCTTAATCAAGGTTCAAAGGTTGTTTTTGCTGCCATTGATAAAAAAATCAATCAATTGTCATTGGAATTTTCGAATTTGTCAACGCATGCACAAGTGGTTTCAGCCGGTATATTGGCAGTAGAATTAACGCCATTTACCAATTATGAAAATGCAAAGCGTGAGATGCATCAATTTGCTATGGAAATAAAAGATAAAATAAACGGATTTCCTTTGATTGTCGTTTGCGATGATGCCCGTTTTTTAGCTCAAGATTTTGATAATTTTCTGTGGGTTACCTTTACGCGAAGTAATCCGGCGTATGATATTTACGGAATAAATGAGTCGATAGAGCATAAACATTGGAAATGCGATGCCGTAATAATTGATGCACGTAAAAAGCCCCATCATGCACCCGAACTTTCAATGCCTGATGAAGTAATGCAAAAAGTATATCAATTGGGAGAAAAAGGTGGAAGTTTACACGGAATTATTTAATGCGTTTTGGTCATATCTTCAGGAACGGCAATAATAAAATCAGCTTTGTTTTTATTTTCATCCGTAAGGTTAGATACCTCCGTTTGTTCTACAGTACTGATGGTTAAGATATTTAGTTTTTTGTTTTTTTGTTGCAAATACCACATAATTCCTTCGTGATTATCGGAATGGTAAGTGCCGTTATAGTGAATAAATATTTTCCCTTTTTTCCAATTTTCGGTAATAAAATAAGCCATTGTAGCATCTTTTAGTGCTTGGGCTTTGGGTAAATTATCGCCGCCGTGTCCGCCCATCATTTCTATCATTTTTTTATAACCGGGCAAGTCGGGGTCGTATTTTATGGGGAGTGGAGCCATCCAGTTTTTCTTGGCAAATTTGTCCACATCTTCCAATGCTTCAAATCCGTTTTTATAAACCATATTGGCATAGCGACGCGGAACATTGGCAGCCACAAAAGACAAATTATTGTCTTTGGCAAAATCAACCAAGGGTTGATAATCGGTGGTGTTGTTGGGCCAAACTTTTGCTTCTTGCTTAAAAGTTTTATAATTGATTTTTCCGGCTAAATATTCATTGAGGGTAATTTGGTCGTCGGCTTCAAACATTTCGGCACCCAAAACCAAGTTTTCTTTTTTTACATTGTATAAATCTTTGGTCAAACGCAATTGTAACCAGTGTGCAATGGGGTTGTTGTGTAATTCGCCAAATAATATAATATCGGCTTCTTTGGCTTTTTCGAGCAATTTTTCGTAGTCGGTTTCATTGCCTTCCGCATCAAATAATTGGTATGCAAACGGATTGGTAAATGCGCTTAGAATAATTATTGCAAAGGCAAAAAATAAAGATTTTTTCATGTTGATATTGTTTAAATGATATTTGTAAAGGTATTTATTCTTTTGTATTTATCCAATCGGAAAAACTATTGATGTAAACTGTGCTTTTATTGTGCCAGTTCATATTCTGTCAAAGCCAAAATCATCCACGCTTGATTCCAACGCATAAAGGGTGTTTTTATCGTATGTGTCGGGTATTTTTTATAATAAAAAAATCCTTTATTGGGGTTGAACATATTGTTTATGGTGTATGTGGCAATTTTTCGGGCAATGGTTGAATAATCGAGTTGTAAAGTGGCAGCACGCGAAAATGTAATAATTCCTTGACTTTGATTGTGAATTTCTACCGGATATTTTTTTGGTAAGCGATAAATGGCTTGCCCGTTTGGCAAAAATTGATTTTTGGCATAAAATTCCAGTCCTTTTGTGTAAGCATTCATAAATTCGTTGGCTTGACAATGAACAATCACTTCTTTTAAACTGTCCAAAACATACCCTTGGTGAAAATCTATTTGTTCGCGTTCCCGCAAATCGGATAAATTTAAACTGTAATTCCATTTGCCGTTTTGGTGTTGTTTGTTTACCGTGAAACGAGCTATGGCAATGGCTTTATCCTTAAATTCTTCTTTTTTTGTGAGGGCAAACATACGGGCATAATGCTCGGCTGCCAACATTGATGCATTGTAGCAAACATCTCTTGAAATGGTGCTGTAACTGATGCATACACCGGTATTGTCTTCGGTTTTGGGTAAATCGTTTTCAATAAAATTATTGATGCTAAACAAAATATCCAGTGCAGTATGGTCTTTTGTAAGTTGATAATATTTGTAAATTCCTTGAGCTATAAACCCTGTAACCACAATAGTGGGAGAGTGCTTCTGTAATGTTTTTACCGGACTTGCCCATTCAAAATTATATCCCCAACAATAACCGCTGTATCCTTTGGTATAATTGTTTTTTAACCAATTAAACAATGTATGTGCTTTGTTTAAATATTTTTCATCATTGGTAAGAAGGTATAAATTGCTGTATGCTTGCAACAATAATCCAATAGCTTTGGGGTTGTAGTCTTTTTTTATACCCAACAAAGGACGAATATTCCACGGAAACCGTTTTTGAAATTGAATCGCCAAAACCTTTCCCCATTTACCCAAATAATGAATGGGTAACGTGGTGTTGAGTGTGTCATAAGGGTCGTAACCTTTGAATTTTTCTTGTTCGGCAAAAGCCAATGCCTTTTGCAAAGCATTATGTATTTCCTCATTACTCATTTACGGACAATAATTCAAACGTTTTCATTGTTACTTCTACCGACTCATTGAACGGAACAGGTAATTCTTCGCCTTTTAAAATGGCATTTACAAAAGCATTGAGTTCGTTTTTGTGCCCTTTGTCTTGTGCCGGCGATTTGATGGTTTTTAGCGTTTTATCGTATAGATTTAATGATTTAAAATCATTGATAACAGCTGTACGGGTTCCCGAAAATATTTCAATTTGTTCTTTCGGTAACAATTTACTTCCGTTGGAAAAATAACTGATGTTAGCTACGCTTCCGTTGGCAAAACCAACGGAAATGGCTGCCGTGTCTTTAACCGTTCCTTTGGTGAGGAAACTGCCGCTAATGTGTGAGATTTTACTGTTGGCAAAATACCGGCAGTAATCAATAAAATGACATGCTTCACCAATGATTCTTCCGCCACCAATCTGTGGGTCGTGTACCCAATGGTCGGCAGGAACTTGGCCTGCGTTAATGCGATAGTTGATGGCAACGGGCAAATCCTTTCCGATAAAATCCATTGCTTTTTGCGTAAGCGGAGCAAACCTTCGGTTAAAACCAACCATTACCGAACCTTTGCTGTTCTTTTCAGCTTCAATAATTTGGTTTAATTCTTCGGGAGTCAGTGCCAAAGGTTTTTCGGTAAAAACAATTTTGTTTAGTTGTAATGCTTTAATAATGTATTGTGCGTGTAGATGATGACGGGTAACAATAAAAACCGTGTTAATGTCGGGATTGTTAATAATATCTTCGGCAGAAGAAAATGCTTGCGAAAAGCCGAACTTTTGAGCAATATTCTTAGCATTATGCGGACGTGCGGTAGCAACGCCCACCAATGATACCGGTAAGTTTTTTAAGTTGGGCAATAAAAAATTTTGGGCAAAATTTCCTGCGCCTATAAATCCGATTTTTACGTTGCTTTTTTGATCAATAGGTTTTATCGATATGGATGAGTTTAGTTTTTTTTGCGTATCATATTCCAATACAATACCACAAAAAGGCTCGGTTTTGTTTACGATAATTTGATAAGCATCTTTGGCTTGCTCAAACTTAAATTGATGAGTGATGAGCGGTTGTAAATTTAACTTACCGGAATACAGTAAATCTACAAATGCTTGCATATTGCGGTTTTCCGTCCAACGGACATAACCAATAGGGTAGTCGATTCCTTTCATTTCGTAATTATCGTCATAACGACCGGGACCGTAAGAACAAGACATACGCAAATCCAATTCTTTACGATAATAATTTTTTCGAGAAAAACCGGTGGGCACAGCACCCACAATTACCACTTTGGCTTTTTGTCTGGCAATAATGCCGGCAAATTCTACCGGTTCGTTGGATGAAGTGGCTGCGGTAATAATAATACTATCGGCACCGTATTGACGGGTTTTGTCAAAAATGATTTTATCTAAATCGGGTGTGTTTCTGTTAAAGGCATACTCAAACCCACATTTTTTTGCCAAATCCACCGCATTTTGGTCAATATCAATACCGATAGGTGTTATACCGGCGGCTTTGAGTAATTGCATGGTTATTTGACCAACCAATCCCAAGCCAATAACCACTACGGTTTCACCCAAACCGACTTCTGCTTGACGAATGCCTTGCATGGCAATTGCTGCAATGGTCGTAAATGATGCTTCTTTAATTTTATCGGCATTTGGCAGTTTTACGCATAAATTTTTGGGCACGGAAATTACTTCGGCATGATTGGCAGTTGCGCCGCCGCAAGCTACAAAATCGCCCACATTGAACTCGGTAACATCAGATGCTACGGCAATCACTTCACCGGCAGTGCTGTATCCCAATGGCGAAGGTGATTCGAGTTTATTCATTACCAGTTGGTAAGTTTTTACCAATCCCAAAGATTTGGCTGTTTGAATTACTTTTTTCACCTCTTCTTTTCGAGCTTTGGCTTTGCCAATGTATCCCAATCGGGCGTCTTTAACGGTTTTACCCTCTGTTCCGGCAGAAATAACTGAATAATGATTTCTGACCAAAACCGTTCCTTGTTGAAGTGCGGGAAAAGGCACTTCGGATAATTCCATAGTTCCGTCTTTAAGTAATTGTGTGAGTTGTTGCATAATTTTTGCCAATAAAAAACGAAGTTACCCGCTTCAATTGAAGAGACCAACGTTTTTAATATTTTTTTACTCTTGAAAATTCTTTTTCCACCAAAAATTAAAAATAAGAATTGCCCATACAGTAGCCGGAGTATCTTCAGGATTGGGACTGTTTAATTTTTCAATCAAATATTGAATGGCTTGTGGATTGAATATATTTTGTTTTACGATAAATTCTTTTGAAAAATAAATGTCTAAATAATCTTTTAAACCTTCGGTAAGGATAGTGTTCAAGGGGACTTCAAAACCTTTTTTCGGACGGTTGTACAGTTCTTCGGGTAATTCATCACGGAAAGTATCTTGTAAAATTTTCTTTTTAATATTCCGGTTTATCTTAAATGCCGTGGGTAGCGAAAAGGCAAACTCTACAATGCGATGTTGCAAAAAAGGAACGCGAACTTCCAAACTGTTCGCCATGCTCATCATATCTACCTTTGTGAGCATATCGTTTGGCAGTATCAGGTGTAAATCGGTAAGTAAAACCCGTGAAAAATCATTTTCTTTGGTTAAAGGTTTCAGTAAAAATGATTTTCGTTTTTTATACTCGTGCGCATCGTCGGTGAGGCGTTGCGGATTGTTGAAACGAATGGGTTCTTTTATCAAATAATTGGCAAATTCTTCGGGTTGAATAGAAGCCCAGCGCCAGTATCGTTCTTTGTGAGGCAGGTGCATTCCCAAAGAAAATTTATATAACTGACGGTTTAAATTGTTCCACTTACCGTTTCTTGATTTGGGTAAAGCTTTCCATATCGGGTATCCCCATTGAATAAATTTATCTTGCAATCCCGGATTTCGTACTAAATATTCGGCTTTGTGTTTATGGTAACCTGAAAAAATCTCGTCGGCACCATCGCCGGACAATGCAACGGTTATTTTTTTTCTTGTAAATTTTGTCAGCAGATAAACTGCAATTTCTGAAGAATCGGCAAAAGGTTCGTCAATGGCATCGAGCACTTCTTTGGCTCCGGTTGTTAAATCGGCAGTGGATAATTTAAGCGTATGGTGTTGGCTGCCTATTTTATTTGCCACCAATTCGGCGTAAGATGTTTCGTCGAAAAACGGATTATCGGAGTATCCGACACTGAACGTTTGTAAATTTTTATGGTATTTTGAAGCTATTGTGGCAATAATAGAGGAGTCGATACCGCCGCTTAGAAATGCGCCTACGGGTACATCGGCAATTAAACGTTTTTTTACCGATTGATGCAAAAGGTCTTTGAGAATTTGTTGCGCATGTTTGTAATTGGCGGCATTAGTCACAATTGTTTTGCCTTTTGGAACATCGAGCGAATAATATTGTTCAATTTCAATATCATTGGGAGTAAGTGTGTTTTTTACATATATATAATGTCCGGGAAGTAATTTTTTTACTTCTTGCAAAATGGTATTTGGCGCAGGGATGTAGTTTAGCTGTAAATAAATAAACAAAGAAATGCGGTCAATGTTTTTTGAGGATAACAAGGGCATGATTCCTTGCAACTCGCTTGAAAATGTAAAGCTGTTTTTTTGAATACTGTAAAAAAGCGGTTTTATACCAAATCTGTCGCGTGCCAAAAACAATGAATTATCATTTTTGTTAAAAACGGCAAAAGCAAAAAAACCGTCGAGTTTGTTCAAACACTCTTTTCCGTATTCCATATACATGGAAAGTAAAACTTCGGTATCCGAGTTTGTTCTGAAAGAATATCCTTTGAGCAGTAAATCGTCTTTCAGTTCTTGGTAATTGTAAATTTCACCATTAAAAACAATTACAAATTGTTTGTCATCGGAATAAAACGGTTGGTTGGCTTGTGCAGAAGTATCAATGATAGATAATCGCGCATGAGCCAATCCAACATTGTTGATGATTTCTACTTGTTGCGCATCGGGTCCACGATGTTTAATTTGTTTTACCGACTGCCACAGTAAATCTTGTTCTTTATTGCTTAAGGCTTCATTTTTTATATATCCTGAAATTCCACACATTATTATCAAATATACAAATAAAGTTTAAGGTTAATGTTCTCTCTTTATTTACAAATAATTAATGATTAATCATTTTTCTTCCGGAAATAGAATAACGTGAATTTTAGTCAAGAAAATTATTGTTTGTTCTTTTACTTTGATGCAAAAGAACCAAAACATCAAGGCCGCTCACAAGTTTCTGTTTCACTACGGCAACACGCACTAACTCACCCCAACTCGCAAACGCCATTTTCAAAAAATAAGTTTATTTTTTGATGGCTGAGCTCAAACAGGGGTTCGTTTTAACGCTTGTTGTTGCCTGTTTCACAACGAAACTTGTAAGATGCCTCTTTTTTTCATTGTGTCTTCAAGCAGTCGTGCGAATAGGTTGCAAATAAAGATAACAATGCGCTAGTCCGAGTGAGAGTTGGTTTCAGATACTTTCTTTCATTTCTCGGAAGACCTTTTGAAGACACTAGATTTTTGTTTCTTTTCATCGATGGAAAAGAAAAAGAAAAAGCTTTATTCCTATTCTTTCTTGACAGGGTTTATCCAAAGTGCCTAATGGAATAATAAAAAAGAGGTATATATTGTAAAGGGATATTTGTAATTTTAACCAAACAATTTTAAATACAGTATATATGAAAAACATAGTATTAATGGTAAGCACATTGTTTATATTCCAATTTGTGCAAGCACAACAAAAGGTAAATGTAATAAATAAACAACCCGAAAAAGATTTTGAAAATATTCACGTGGTTAAATTAAACACCGATTCGTTGGCCAGTTCATTTTTAATATGGGTAAAAAAATCGGTAAAAGCGCATAAGCACGAAAAACATACAGAAAATTTGTATGTAATCAGCGGAAAAGCCATTATGCGAGTAGGAGAGGAAGAATTTGAAATAGCAGCCGGCGATTATTTTCAAATTCCGATGAATACCGTACATGCCGTAAAAGTAATTTCTGAAGAACCCTTAAAGGTGATTTCTGTACAAGCCCCTGAATTTGTAGGAAAGGACCGTGTTTTTGTAGAATAAAACACTTGAAACCCCTATAAATAGGGTTGAGTTATTAACAAAACGCTTGTTTTATTAACAAAATGGGGGTATTTTTAGTTTGATGTCTTGCAAAAGTGAAATATTCGTCTATATTTGTAAGCGTTTGATAGTAAAAAAATTAATGTTTAACCTTTAAATTTTATTAAAAATGAACAAATCAGAATTAATTGACGCAATTGCTGCAGAAGCAAATTTATCAAAAGCTGATGCTAAAAGAGCATTAGATGCATTCCAAAGTGCAATTACAGGAGCCCTTAAAAAAGGTGACAGAATTGCTTTAGTAGGATTCGGTTCTTTCTCTGTATCTAAAAGAAGTGCAAGAACAGGAAGAAACCCACAAACAGGAAAAGAAATTAAAATTCCTGCAAAAAATGTTGTTAAATTCAAAGCAGGTGCTGAGTTATCAAAAGCTGTGAACTAATTTAAAACGTTACCTCTTATAATGAAAAGGCTGTCTTATTGCAAGGCAGCTTTTTTTATTTTTTATAAATTAAATTTTTAAGAAAAGCAATATTGTTTATCATTACATCCCGGATTAAAGTGAATGTTTTTTACTTTAACGATGGTTTAGTTTTTGGGAGTATTACAAAATTTCAAAGAATTTAAATATTTTCTTTTATTAATTCGTAATATTTCCTTATTGGATGCTGATAATATAATTAGAATTATTTTATTACCCTTACCTGATAGAAGTACTTCATGTCTCATTTTTTCGCTGTTTAAACTGGATAGTATCGAAAACGTTCCATTTATTAGAGTATCTTTTTTACTTTCTAGATAATAATTATATTTATTAATAGTATTCTTTAAAGCACTTTCTAAGACATTCTTTCTTGACATATCAAACTCTACAGGATAAGTAACAGTAGATATTAAAATCTCAAATGAATCTTTTTTAATTTTTAATGTTTCAAAATTAATATTTACTCCATTTTGAATCACATTTTGTTTTTCGACTTTAGCTTGTTTTGGTAATGTAATCGCAAATATGTTATTTGAATATATGAACTTATCTCTATTGGTTTTTTTAGACTCTTCAAATTTGATTGATTTCGTTTTTTTTGATAATATATTTGATTCGTATATAGTTCTTATGGCTGTAATTACTATTATAAATATTAATAATCTTATATATTTATTTGTTTTCATCACTCTTTTTAAATTCATTTTTTTACTTTAACGATGATTTAGTTTTTGGGGAGATGAGTGTTGTTAAAAAAATATTTACCCACATTTTCTTAAGCTATGGTTATATGAATTTTTTGAGGAAAGTATGAAATATCAATTTAAATAATTTTTTTCTAAAAAGTATTATATATTTTAACTTTGAGGAAATTAGCATTAAATAAAAGAGAATTAATCCACCTCCTATTTTACCAAAAAATTCATTTAAAATTGTTTGTGAAAATATAAAGAAATAGCCAAAAGGATGAATAGAATTAGGAATATCCGAAAATTTATTTATATAATTATTGGAAAACGTCAATTCATCATTCAATGCATAAAAAGTTAAAATGTATAAATTAAAAAATAATAGATATACAAATTGTCTAATATAAAACATAATTCTTTTCTTCATTTTAATTTAATAATATTGGGAAATGACATTTTTTTTCCGTTAAAAGGAATACTCATAAACCCCACCAACACGCCCTTTGCCCCAAAACACCATAAAAAGTTTGGGTTGGCGTTTATGGTGCTATGTTTGGGTGGGGTGGGCATAAAACCTGTTTAAATTATTATCTTTTTATTAGGTTTAAAGTTAATATTTGTTTCTCTTTAACCTGAGGTCCAATTTTTGGGAAAGTATTACACTATGATTTTTTAACAAACATTCGTTATTTACATGATATTTTAAGAATTACTGTAACAATTTTAATAAAAAAATATGTTAATAAGAAGATAAAAAATAACATTAATAAAATAAAAATATTAAGCTGAAAATCATTAATCTCTATAAAAGTCATAATAATGTAAGGAGAGTAAATAATCATTCCTATTGATGTAGTTGACAATTCATTATAGAAATTTAAAATAAATTTTATAGAATTATAATAATTATAAAAATATGATTGCAATATAAAAGGTAGGTTATATAAAATTGATATAATTAAACTTATGATGATATTTAGCTTATTATTTCTCATAATAAGGTCCTCCATATCCGCTTATACCTCTATCAATATCTTTTTTATCCATTTTTTATACTCTTTATATGGTGGTTTAGCAATATTTCATAGTCCTTTCCATCATGCAATTTTAAAATATACTCATAGCAGTTTATAAAACTATAAATACATAGTGACGTTTCAATCAAATTATGCTAAGATTGGTTGTATTACTCTTTAATCAATTCCAGGGCTTGCTCTACGGGAATGATTTCTCCGTTTTTCATAGCGATTATTTGCGCATTTTCAAATCCCGAAGTACGCATTTCTATTTGCTTATCCAATGCCGATTGATAATCGGGGTAGGAGCCAATGGTGTAATAAGTAGCATCATTGTATTCAAAATGCTTAACTCCTTTACCGCTTAGCTTTAATAATTTGGCTGCGTCTGCAATGGGCACTTCTTCGGTATATTTACCCAATAATACTTTAAATTCCAGTTGTAAACTGTCGGCTTTATTTATTAATTCCAACTTGTCAACGGGTTTTTTGGTTTCATTTTCTTCAGGAGTTGCAGTTGTATTGTTTTCGGTTGTTTCCGTAAAATTGTTTGTATTTGTTTCGTTTTCTGTGCTGCTGTTCTCTTGATTTTCAAAATTGTTATTTGATGCCCCGGAAGTATTTTGTTGCGTTTGTCCTGTGGTATTGTTTTGCGGTTGGGCAGTAGATTGTTGCAATAATTTGGTTGCTTCTTCTACAGGAATCCTTTTGCCGTTTGCGTAAGCGGTAATAAATGCATCGGGTATAAGTGCGTTGACTTTTTGTTTGTGTTTACGGGCATCTTCCAAATTGGTGAAACGTCCCGAAGTATAACGGATTAAGCCACTATCCGTTTTTTCGCTGTTAAGCGGTTTGATGGTTAGCAACGGACCTTCGGTTACCGGCTTGCTGTAAACTCCAACCTGAACGGTATAGAACACTCCTTTTATGTTCTCCACATCCACCGAAACTCCGTTATCCACAGATGGCGCATTTTCATTAACCGATAATTCGGTTGGTTCCGTTGGATTATTTTCTGTTGTATTTTGTTGTGTTGTGTTGTTGTTTGGTGTAGAAACATTGATGTTGGTTTGTGCAACAGATTGCCCTTGTTGCTCCATAATTTTTCTTGCCTCAGGAATAGAAATACGCTTGCCATTGTAGAAAGCAACCACAAAAGCATCCGGATATCCGATAGAGCGAATTTCATCACGGGCATAGATTGCAGCATTAAAATCGGTAAATAAACCGGCAGTGTAACGCGTAATGCCATTTCCGGCATCTTCTGCCATAATTGGGGCAAATCCTTTAAAATGATTTTGAGGAATTGGATTTCTAAACGCTCCAACTTGAACTTTAAAAATTAACCCCTCTGGCATTTCCGGATTGCGCGGAATAGGATTGTTTTCATTGTAAGCGGCTACTTTGCTGTTACTTAATTTGAAATAAGCCGGAACATTGAGCTGTTTGGGTAAAGGTTCGCGAGCCAACTGTTCAATTGGTTTATTTTCTACAGAAGAAATATTTTCTGCTGTACTGTTGGTTGTTTCGGGTTGGGTAACTTCATTTTGAGTTGTCAATTCTTCTGTTTGGGTTGTTTCTTCAGGTTGTGTGTTTTCCTGTGAGAAATTCGTTTCTTCGGTTTGATTTACATTTTCCGAAAGGTTTTCCGTACTATTTTCATTTGTAGAATTTGAGCTTTCTTCGGGTTGCTCTGTTGTGTTTTCCGTAACGACTAACTCTTCTTGCTCTTGAGTAGTTGTTGTTTCATTTTCTGTAGTTTCAGTTGTTTCATTTGGTTGGTTGAAAGTAATGTTTTCTTCCCGGTTTTGTTCTGTATTTTGATTTGTGCTGATTTCTTCCGGTGATTCGTTGCTTTCTTCTTGAGGAGCGGTATTTCTTTCATTTTGATTTGGAGAAGTATTTTCAGCCAATTGTTCGGTTGTTTGAATTGTTCCGCTTTCCTCAGATTTTTCCAGCGCCGTAAAAGCCAATACTTTTTCTTGCGGCAATGTTGTCAAAATTTCTTCAGCATCTTGATTTAGCGAAAGGGCTTTTTCTTCTTTTTCTTGCGCACTCTTTTGCAGTTGTTGCATTTTTTCGCTGTTTTCTTTAATACGACGTTGCATTTCGGCAATTTGCTCTTGGGCTTTTTCTTTGCGTCCGGGTTCGTCAGATGAAGAAGCCAGGGCTTTAATGGCGCCAATCAAAGCGTTTTGCGATTCCATTTCTTTTTTAACCTTTTCGGCTTCTACATATTCAACTTCTGCCTCCTTTACCAAACGGCGAGCGGTAGATTTTTTCTCTTTAAATGTGTTAAATTCTTCGCTTTGAACAATGTTTTGAATTTCTTCTCCGGAAAGATTGTTTAACGTTTGTTCTTCATTTTCCGAAAGTTCGGTGTTGCTTAATTCACGGTGATTTTCAGCCAATTTTTGGTTTAATTCGGCTAATTTTTCATTTTCTTGCTCAGCTTCTTGACGAAGTTCTTGAGCTTTTGTTTGTTTTTCTTGTGCTTGTTTTTCCAGTTCGTCTGCTTGTGCAAAAACAGCTTCTTTTATTTTTTTCTTCTTAATTGAAGTATTGGCACTGTCGCGCAAAAAGTCGGCTTGACTTTGTAAATCAAACGCTTCTTGCTCTAAAATTTCGGCTTCTTTAATTAAACGCTCGGCTTTAGGGTTGGTTGTAGCAAATTGGTTGAAATTTTCGGGTAATACAGGAGTTTGTGTTGTTTCTGACGGAGATGTTTTTTCTTGTAAATTATTTGCAAGCAAATTATTCTCTTCAGAAGATGGATTCTCGGTATTTGTGCTTGCCAATTCTTCATTTGTAGAAACAACCGTTTTAACAGATGCTATAATTTCGGCAGATTTTTGCGGTGCTGATTTTTTATAAATTTCTATGGCTTTTCGTTGTTTGTCAATAGCTTTCAACTCATATTCGTAAGCTTTTTGCAAAGCCCCGGCTTTTGACGAAAAGTTGGGGTATTTTTCGGCTTGTCGACGCAATTTTTCCGCTTCGGCAAAATAATAATTGGCTTCGTCCATCAACACTTCGGCAAATGATGTTTCATCATTTTTTATATCATTGTTCAGATTTTGTAATATCTGTTGATTATTAAAATATTCGTCTGTATTGGCATTGCCGTATAATTGAGCAATTAGAAGTTGTTTTTCTTCCGATTGGCGCAATTTTTCATCCGATTTTTCCAATAATTCTTTTCTGAGTTGCTCATCTTGTGTTTGCTGCATTTGCGCTCTAAGCAGATTACTTTCTTCATACAATGCGGCAGCTTCTTGTTTTAATCTTTTGGCTTTTGCCAAGTCGGTTTGCGCTTTTGGATATTGATAAGTAAGGTTGTTGTTGTATTTTATATCCGAAAAATCATCTTCATTGGTATAATTATATTGGTCCAGTGGTTTCTGGTTGATGGTTTCTTGAATTTCTTTTTGGTTGTTTGTGGGCTCTTCATTGATTTGTTGAGCCGTTTCTTCGGTTGTATTGGTCGTTTGAGTTTCTTGTGTGGTTTCGGTTTGTGTTGTCAATTCTTCATTTTCTGCAATATTTTCTGTCGATTCATTCGAGCCGGTTTCTGTTGAAGTTTCATTTTCGGATGATTCGGTTCGAGTATTTGTATTTTCAGCATTTTCAGAGTTTTGCGATTCCGTAAAGGCAAAACTTTCTTCGGTATTGGTAATTTCAATATTATTTAACTCAATTTGTTGTTCTAATTTATTGATTTTATTTTTGATGTTGATTTTTTCATTTAAATCATCCGTATCTTGCAATTTCCATTCTTGGTATGCAATTTCAGCTTCAAGTTTATTGTTCCATTCTTTCCGAATTTCATTTTGCTTTTCGGGATTATCTTCATATTGAGATAATTCTTCTTTAAAGTTTGAAGAATAGTCGATTAACTCTCCTTTATCATCCAATATTCCGGCTTGGGTAATATTTTCCGGAATGTTCTCTGTTTCCAGTATTTCGGTAAACGATTCTTCGGAGGAGTTTTGTTCGTTTTGTGTTTCGTTTTGTTGTGCCAACGCTTCTTCACCTTCGGCGGCTTCGTAGTATTGTTTGGCTAAATTGTACTTTTCTTGTGCAATTTGCTCCAATGTATTGATTTCCGACTCTATAAATACTTTATCCGCTTCATCTGCTTGGGCTAAATCTAATTTTTTAAGGGTTAAAACTTCGTTGGTTGCATTTGCCCATTTTTGATAAGCTTTGGCTTTGGCTAAATTTCGTTCTTTTTCATTTTCAATAGATTCTGCAGCTTGCAGTTCTTCTTCAATTGGTGTGACAAAATCAATAATTTCACCGTTTTCATCTTCAATTTCTACCGGTTCTACTTCTACAATTTGAGGGAATTTCTCCTCATTATTTGCTTGTGAAGTATTTTCTGCGGTATTATTTACGGTTTCATTATTTTGTTCGGATTGCGCCAGCAATTGCTCAGTTTCTTGTTGCTTTTGTTTTTTGAGTTCTTGTAAAGATGCAATTTCATCTTCCAACTTCATTTTTTTAGAGACGTCTTGCGTGGTTTCAGCAATTTGCTTTTTAATTTTTATTTCCTGATTAATATCATTTATCCAATCTTGATTGATTTTTGCAATTTGCAGATTTTTTTGAAAAGGGTCGGTAATATTATCGGTTTCGGCAAGTTTATTGCTGTATTCTGCCGAGTAATTGATAAGGTTGCCGTTTTCATCTATAATATCGTATTGGTCTTTTAAATCTTCGTAAGTTATTTCTTCAGATGACGAAGTTGAGGTAGTCGTTTGAGTTTCGTTTTGTTCGGTATTTTCTTTTACAGGATAGTGCGCTAATAAATTTTCTTGCTCAAAAGCGCCTATATTGTAAGCCAGTTGTTTTTTTGCATCATCGGTAATTACGGTATTGGCATCGGTAGATTTTATGTAATTGACAATTTCTTTTCCCGATAAATACGCTTGTTCGTCAATGGCATATTGCTCTTTTAAGGTTTTTAATTTTGTTTGGGCATTTTCAATGTCAAAGTTAATGTCGTCTAAATCAATTTTTAATGTTGCAATTTGACTGTCAAGGGCTTCGTATTCTTTTTTCTTTTTACTGTTGTCGCGTTGTTTTTGTAAGTCGGCAATTTGTTTTTCAATATCGGCTCGATTATTTTTTAACTCTCTCAAATATTGTTCTTGGGTATTGTATTTTTCTTTGGAAGTTTCGTATTTTTCACTCAATCGTTCTAATTCAATATCTGAACTTAAAGTGTTGATGTTATTGTTGTTTATTGTTTCTTCAACCGATTGATAGATTTGCGCAATTTCACTGTTATTGTCAGTGTTTTCAAGATTCTGCAACAAATTTTCAATTTTTTGAACATCTTGTTTTTTTGCTTGTGCATCACTTTCCAAACCTAATGCTAATGCGTAAGCCGTGTTGGCTTCGTTTGCGGCAAGTGCCGCTTCAAATTCTTTTTGCTTTATTTTATTTCGAATAGAATATTTCTCATTTTCAGATAATGATTCATCGGCAAGTTGTTCTCTTAAATCATTGAGTTCCTTTAACAGGTTTTGAGCTTCTTTGCTTTTATTTTTTGCATATTCAAATGCAGCATTCGCTTCTTTTTGGGCTTTTTCGTAAGTTTCTGTAAATGTATTTAATGCTTCTTCGGTTTTTGTCAGCGCCACTTCTTTTGACACTGTTTCGGCAGGGGTGGTTTCAGTTTCTTGTTCATTCGAAGCTGTTTCTCTTGAAGAAAGCTCTTCTTCAGATGTGTTAACATCCAACTTGGCTGTGCGTTTAATGACGTGCTCAACATACAAAGGATCAGATGGGGTAAGGGTAACCGTTTCGTCAAACATGTTTTTTACCACCATTTTTTGTGCATCACCCTGACCGGAAAATATTAATTCTTGTTTTACAGCCATATCTTTTTCAACAGGCGGTACTTTTATGGTTGCCGAATGAATAGGCGAATTTTCGGTAGTTTCTACCAAAAACTTATATTCTTTGTCCGGCTTTGGTAAAACGATGATGTATTCACCATTTTCGTTTGTATGTTGTATGCCTATGGTTTTATTGGTGGCAGGGTCTATAATTGTTATTTTGGCAAATGATTTGGAAGGATTGGCTTCGTTTACCACTCGTCCTTTAATCATTGCATACATATCTTCTTTTTTCGACTCAACGGTTACTTTGTAAACATTTACGTAACCTACACCACTTTCGCGGTTAGAGGCAAAATAGGCAAATTTATTATCAATATCAGAGATAAAAAGTATATCGTCATCGGCAGAACTGATAGCAAAATCGAGATTGACCGGTTTGCTCCATTCACCTGAAACAGGGTCGTATTCCGATTTGAATATGTCGTATCCTCCCATACTGTTATGCCCTTTTGAACAGAAATAAAGTGTTTTTCCGTCAGGGTGCATAAAGGGATAATCTTCATCGTAGGGTGAATTAATTGCATTACTCAAGCGTTGCGGTTTGCTCCACTCGTTGTTGGGGAGTTTTACTACCCGGTATATATCTTTTCCCGTGGAACCGTCTTTTCCGTAGCTGGAGTAATACACCTCGCGAGCATTGGAAGGAAAATAAATGATTGAGTTTTCATTGACTTTTAAGTCGTATTTTGATTTAAATTCATCCGGTTTTACAATAATTTTTCCATCAATACCTTCTAATTTGTAGGAACGGAAAAAATCACTTCTTTTTACTTCTTTCTTCTCGAGAACATTGATTTTTTTGATGTCCGATAAGAGTGTTTTACCATTTTTACATTGTTGAATGAGTAAATCTACGGGGAATTTTTCGAGTTGTTTTTTATCGGCTTTGTTTTTGAATTTATTGTAGTAAGTGATTGCCGCATCAAATTCGTAATTCAAATGATAAGCACGTCCCAAAAAGTAATACGCTTCGGGGTTTACATTTGGCTTAGAAGCCGCAAACTTTAAAAATCTCAAAGGTTTTTCTTTATCGCTTTCGGCAAACAATTGAGAAGCACCAAATTTATAATTGTAGTTTGGGTCTTTGGGATAATTACTTAATAATTGACTAAAAAGAGGCAAACATTTGTCATATTGTTTTTCGTAAAAAAGACGGTCGGCTTCTTTTTTTAATTCTTCTTGTGAACTAAAATTATTTTGTGCCTTAAACGAAACTATTGCTAAAGCAAAAATGAATAAAAGAATAATATGTTTTTGAATGTCTTTCATTTAAACCTCTAAATGTATCAATTAATCATCATCTAAATGATTTTTTTTCGAAAATATTTTCGATTCTTCTCCTCGTAATAAGCGTTCTATATTCTTTTGATGCGTAATTAGTACTAAAATGGCAATAAAAAGGGAAAAAATTGTAATGGATAAGTACGGATTTTTTTCTATTGCAATTATGTATAAAGGAAAACTCATAGCAGCAAGCATTGAACTTAACGATACATAGCGTGTGGTTGCCAATACAACCAAAAATACGCTAATGGCAAATAATGCACCTTGGAAATCGAGTGCAATAATTATTCCTAAAAGAGTGGCTATTCCTTTTCCGCCTCTGAAACCTGCATAAATCGGGAAAATATGACCCAACAGTGCGGCAAGTCCCAATACTAGCTGAAAATTGATGAAAGACGAAGTGTGAGCAAACATTCCCGTGTCAAAAAAATAGGGGAGTTTAACACTGAGCCAACCTTTAAAAATATCTACAATTAATACCGGTATGCCTGCTTTTACACCCAATACTCTAAAAGTATTGGTTGCTCCGGCATTTCCGCTGCCATACTCGCGGACATCTTTGTTGTAAAATATTTTACCTACCCAAACCGCTGTAGGTATTGAACCTATTAAATATGCGGCAATGATTAATGTTATGTTTAGTAAATTGATCAATCGCTTAATAAAATAATTAAACTAACTGCTAAAATAACACTAATTATCAAATTTCTTTAAGAAATCGTTCTTTTTGCGAACGGTTGAGTACATAAATTGGTAGGGCTGCTCGCCTTTTTGGTGTTTGTATTTTCTGTCTGCAGGTTTTGTTTCTTTTATAATCGTGTTGTACTCGTCGTTGGAAGAAATGGTTTGCATCATTCCACGTTGGTAAGTGAAGAAATACCAATTGTTGGGGTCAAGCTCAATATAAATATTCACAACATCTCCACTTCTTTTCTTAATAATCTCAATTTTTCCCGTAAAATATCGGTTTACTTGTTCTTTAAGAATGTTACCGATACCAATTTTACCAAAAGATATATATGATTTAGTTTCTTGATTCCACTTGAATTTCACTTTATTTAAAACCAGAGATTTTTGTAATTCCGAAGGTATTTTTTTGAAACTTCCGTATAAACTGGCTTGAGCCAATAATTTATCTGCAGTTTCTTTACCTAATAATTCACGCAATCCTTTTTCATAGGTTGGGTCATCGGTTTTGGTAGGTTCTGCATCGGCAATTTCTAGCATATGCTTAGCCATTTTTTCAAGTGCGGCATCATTAAAATAGAAATCTATCATCATTAAGGCTTCTATCAATGTTTCTTTATCAATGGTATTTTGAATAATATTTCCGGCAGCATCAATTTTTACTTGACCGGTATTATTACCCAAGTTGATTTTACCCTCGCCGTAAACTTTACAGTTTTTGGTGTTAAGACTCAAGTAATTTCCGCCAAACGACATTTCTTGAATTTTATCTCTCGAAGCAATTTTATATTCTTCGAAATTTTTATCAAAGTATAAGTAGCCCGTACTTCTAAGCATTTCGGTATGGCTGTATCCCAGCTTGCGGTTTAAGAAAGCGGTATATGCCCCCAAAGAATCTGAGCTGAGCAATACTGATGCGATAAGTTTGTTGCCGGAGATATCTTTTGTATTACTGTCTACAGGAATGTAAATTTCTTTTGGATTGATAGCTGAATTAAAGCTGAACCATTCCGGTTTACACATTTCGCAGTCGTGTTTCATACGTGCATATCCTTTAAAGGTGAGCTCTTCTAGCGAACCATAAAGATTAACTTTTCCTTGATAGTCATAATGAGGGCTTAATGTAAAATGTGCTGTATCCGAAATGACGCCATTGGCAATGGTTTGTCCGGTTGTATCAACACCAACCGTTTGTAAATAAATGGTTTGTTTTTCATCCAGTTCGTCCACATAATCGATGTAAGCGCTACCGGCATAAGAGCGTTTACCGAATACATTGACAGTTGCATTATACATGTTGTGGTATTGTGTAATGTAGTTGGCAACAATTCGGGCATTTTCGAGTGTGCGCATTTTGGCTTTTTTATCAATAATTACCAATCCGCTGTCGGGATAAATCATAGCATCGGCAACATTGATGTATTTCACGTCATTACATTGAATAATGTGTTTGCGGACATCATATCTGGCTTTTGGCGAATAGAAACTTAAAGAATCTTGCTCGGGATGTATGGAGATGAATTGAGAACCTTCCAGTTTTACACCGGAAGCATCTTGTGCTTCGGCTTCTCCGGCAGAAAGTTCAATATCGTCATTATCCATATACCATTTAAATTCTTCCATATAACAGATATATTGGTTTTGAGGGAACTCAATTACCGAACCACCACCGTTTGATTTAAACTCTC
Organism: Flavobacteriales bacterium UBA852; assembly: GCA_002295925.1. Taxonomy (GTDB): domain Bacteria; phylum Bacteroidota; class Bacteroidia; order Flavobacteriales_E; family Vicingaceae; genus UBA852. The sequence continues at coordinate 12,837 of DBGO01000007.1, read as the reverse complement.
CATACCGTTTTTCAAATGAAATATAGGCATTTACATTTTTCGTGGCAAATGTTAATTCTCCGGCAATTTCAGGGTCTTTTAGTCGGAAATCGGCTGTATCTGAAGTGAACTCATTGTATTTGAAACGCATAAGGTTTGATTCCATTTCGGCACGTTCAAACTCATATAAACCTCTTCCCGTAAGTCCGTCGGGGCGTAAGAATGTTCTTCCGTGAAGTTTTGAAATGCCATCATACATTACAATAGCATTTTCTATTTTTTGAGTAATCATTAAATCTTTTTTCGGATACCAACGTATCATTACATCTTTTCCGGTTACCGGAGGATATTCAATACCTGATTCTTGGGCTTTGATGTCAAATTCGGAAGCTATGCCATTGAGTGAATCCGGGTATAAATTAAATTGTTTTGAATATGAGGTGGAAGTCAGGTATTCTAACTTACCGTCGGCTTTTAACCCTTTGTTGCTCAACATAATTTTATTGTCAAAGGTTCCTTTCCCTCCGTACACCTGATAACCGCCGGGAGGTGTTTTTCGGATAAATCCAAGCGAATGGTCGGCTTGAAGGGTAAGCGTTTCATCAAATTCGGGAAAAATTCCTGCCGAAACAAATGTTCCGTCAAAACGAAGCGATTTATTGGTAAAGTTGTCCAAACTGTCTATAGTAAATGGTTCTAACTGAAAATAGAACTTATCACGGTGATATACTCCACCTTCAATTTTACGGCTGTCGTAATATACATACGATTCTTTAAAGGAATTGAAAATAGGGAATTCCGGGAAACTTTTATATCCTGATTTATTAAACGGGTTGTCTATCAATAAATCACCGTTAATATTTTCGATAACTGATTTTACCGGTTTGATAACCGGATTGTTGTTTTGATCAATTTCGCCGGTTTCTGCAAAAATCATAGTAGAATCAACATTGGTAAGGTTTACTTTAAAGCTGTTGTATTGAAAATCGAATTCTTTACCAAAAAATACAAATCTACCGGCACGTACTACTCCTGCAAAATCAAAATCACGGTTCTTTTTAACTGTAATTTCACCATGTTTTGGGAAAATCATTACTTGCTGTGAGTCGGAAAGTAAGATGTTCTTAACACCTCGGATTTTTAAGTCAAAATTTAACAAGCTTAACGTTGCATTGCTTTCGTTTTTAATATCTGAGTGAAAAGCAATAACATCATAGTCTTTTTTACCTGCGGAGTTTAATACATAGTCAATAAGTTTTTGTTTTACAACAACTTGTTTTTTATCGAAACGATAGGTAACAAAGCCCATTGTAGAGAGTTGAACCAGCATCAATTCAACCTGATTGGGTGATAAGCGGAATAATCGAACCATATCTTCGAGATGAAATACATTTGTGTCTTGTTTATCTACATAATGCTTGATGACAACCAAGGGATTGTATTCGTTTCGTCCTTGAATTTGCATAAAGCGCTCCATTTTGAAATAATTAGCCGATTCAAAATGAGCATCCGATTTTGTACCTCCCACAAGTTTTGTGAACTCAATTAACGGGTCGTCAATTTTCCACACAAAAAACTCGAAATCCATATCTAATTGATGGAAAGAATCGTAATAGGGCGTAATTGTTAACCCTTCATAATTTCGGTAAAGGGTAATTTTTCTTTCATCTAAAAACAGTTTAAAGTTAAGTCCGGGATGATAAATAGAATCTTGTCCCAAATAGAGTGTAATAGCGGCTCTTTCGGATACCACTTTTTCGGGGCGGATTATGAATGTTTGCGAAGCAGCTTTAAAAAGTAATTGATTTTCTTTGTTATACACCAATATTAAAGCATCTTCTTCTTCGTTACCTTTCCCGACAACTTTGCGTCCGTAAAGCGAGAAACCACCATCGTAATCAACATTTTCGGTAAGGTTATTAATAACAATACGTTTATCGTACGAGTCAAAACGCGGATAACTGGCTTTTTGAGGTGTAATGTTTGCCAATACTTTTTCTTCGAGAGAACCTTTTAACGGCTTTTCGAAATAAAACAAATCGTAAAAAGTAACGTCTTTGATTTTGTATCGGGGAGTTTTTACCAGAATTTGGTATTTATCTATTTCTGCCCATACGCTGTCACGAGAAAAACCTGCCCGTTCCCAGGTTATTTTACCGCCTTTTCCTACCCATTTTTTTTCGGTAGGATAATATACACCCGAAGTGTTATAGATGACACTGCTGTCGCCTTTTGAATAACACTTTAAATCAAGGGCTTCAAAAACAAGTTTGGGCAAGCTGTCGTATTCAAATTTATAATTATTGTTTGAGGATGCCCATTGTACGGTAGGCGATTTGTATATGAGGTTTTCGTAAAAAAGATTTGAACTAAACTCAAGATAATCGTTAAAGATTTTTTTATTTCTTTTTGAAAGAAGTTTTTTTAACGTTTCGTGCCAAGTGGCAAAACTTTCGGCAGTTTGATATTTACTGTTTACAAATTGTTGGATGGTGTAGAGATAATTGTAAAAATCGGGGAAAGGGCGTTTTTTCTTGTTGAGCATTAAATTGGTTATTTCATACACTTGCTTGCGTTGCTCTTCGGTAAATTTTCCGCCATACCAGTCGTAGATAAAATCTTTGAGCATGTAGTTTTTTCCTTCTTTTTCGCGTGCTTGCATTAAAAAGTCGGTCATTGTTTCAAAAAAAGCAACCGAATCGGACGGAAAACTTTTGGTAGAGTATTGTGCCGAAACGGTGTTGGTATTTAAAACAAACAAAATGGCGAAAAACAGAGAGAGAAAAAACTTTTTCATACAGGATAAAAATTAATTTTTAATGTTTATAAATTTACTGTTATTTTTCATAAACAAGCAAACTCCATTCCTCTTTTGTTAAATGGTCTTTATGTTGAAGTTTCAAATCTTCGGCTTTTTTTGCAATAACAGGCACATCATCGGTTAAAAATCCGCTCAAAAGCAATAATCCGGTTGGTTTTAATGCTTTTGTGTAAGCGGGCATATCTTGCAGTAAGATGTTTCTGTTGATATTGGCAAAAATTATATCGAACGTTTCGGATAAGGGTAAATTTTGAGCATCACCGTGTATAACTTTGATATCGTTGGTGTTGTTTAGTGCAATATTTTCCAACGTATTGTTGTAAGCCCATTGGTCGTTGTCGATAGCCCAAGTTTCACCGGCACCAAGCATTTTTGCCAAAATGGCTAAAACACCTGTTCCGCATCCCATATCCAATACGGATTTGTTTGCAAAATCAATATTTTGCATAGCTTTAATCATCATAAAGGTGGTTGCGTGATGCCCTGTGCCAAAAGACATTTGCGGATTAATGGTGATAATATGCTTGGTGTGGAATTGCTGTTGATGAAAAGGTGCTTGTATTGTGCAAAAATCATCTACCTCAATAGGAGAGAAGTTGCTTTCCCATTGTTCGTTCCAGTTTTCATCTTTTATTGTATTGACAGTATATTGAATGGTAAAATCGTTATCGTGTAGGATAGGGATTTGCTTCATTGCCTCTTCATTAAAATCGGATTCGGGAATATAAGCTTTCAATTGCCTTTTTTCTTCCATAAAACTTTCAAATCCTATGCCGGATAGTTGTGCCACCAAAATATCTTTGCCCGGAATTTCGGGTGTTATGCTGAATGATACTTCTATATAATTCATAATAATTGTTTTAAAAAGATTCGGCAATTTGAACAAAATCTTCTGCTACAAGTGAAGCACCACCAATAAGTCCCCCGTCAATATCATTTTGTGCAAACAGTTCTTTTGCATTTGCCGGTTTGCAACTGCCACCGTAAAGAATGGAAATATCATTTGCTGTTTGTTCGTCATATTTCTTAGTAAGCAACGAACGGATAAATGCATGGATTTCTTGAGCTTGTTGGGGTGATGCTGTTTTTCCGGTGCCAATAGCCCAAACCGGTTCGTATGCGATAATGCAATTATTGATTTGATGATTGTCTAAATGAAATAATCCTTCGTTTAATTGTTTTTCAATTACTTCAAAATGTTTGTTGGTTTCTCTTTCGCTTAATTTTTCACCTACACAGAAAATTGGTATCAAGTGATTTTCTATTGTGCGGTTTACCTTTTCGGCTAATTGTTGGTTGGTTTCTTTGAAATAGTCTCTGCGTTCGGAATGTCCGATAATTACATATTTTGCATGGCAAGATGCAAGCATTTTTGCCGATACTTCGCCGGTATAAGCACCAGAGGTATGTTCTGAGCAGTTTTGTGCACCCACTTTTATATTATTTTGGGTAATTTCTTTGTGAACTTCTGTTAAAAACGGAAAGGGCGGAATGATTATCAGTTCAATTTCGGGTGATTGGTGTAATTGATTGATTTTTTGTGTCAACTCAATCGCCTCGTTTAGTGTTTTGTTCATTTTCCAGTTTCCGGCTACGATATTTTTTCTGCTCATAGTTGTTTAATTTTTGGTAAAAATACCTGTTTTTATTCTGATATAAAAGTTAGGCAATAAAAAATCCCGTGCACAATGTACACGGGATTTTAGGATGTAGTTAAATTCAGTTTTAGTTTACAGCAGCTTGAAATTCTGTATTGTCGCGGAATTTAATAAATTCTGCATCTCTTTTAGCTTTTTCTTTGAAAGAAGCATCTTTTGCAATAGCAGATTTTAAGTTGTTGATAAGCATATCGGTGTTTCCGGAACGAGCACCGGCGATAGCTTTCAAATAGTAAGCATCTGCATCATCTTTGTCATCGCTGTTATCAATGATAGCAGCAATGTCAATGTTTCCGTTTAATAAGTTAGCCAATGCAGCATTAAATCCTTTAGAGTTGCTGTAAGCAGAAACCGCAGAAGCATAATCGCCTTTGATGATGTAAACAATACCTAAGTTTTCGTTTACTTCAGGACCTGCACCGTTGGCAGCTTTGTAATATTCTTCTGCTTTAGCTATATCGCCTTGTAAACGAGCACATACACCCAAGTTATTTTGAACTACAGGGTTGTTTGGCGATAATTTATCAGCTTTTTCAAACTCAGCTTGCGCTTCGCTTACTTTGTTTTGTAATAAATAAACATAACCTACATTGTTTGGGCCTCTCCAGTCATTTGGATAAAGACGTATTACGTGTTTGTAGATAGTTAATTTACGTCCTAAGTCATTTGTAAGTGTAGCACCGTAAAGTAATTCTTCTACTGTTAATGAATCTGGATTTGAATCAATTAAAGCGTTGATTTCTTCATCGGTTTTGCTGTGTAATTTAGTTACCAAATTAATCTCGGCACGACGTAATTCAGGTAAGATTTTCTCGGCTACTTCTTTATAAGTTGCCGCTAAGTTTTGAATCTCCAACTGACGACGGTATCCTTTTGGATAAGATTCCAAAATACGGATAATCATATCTTTGTCGGCAATGTTAGAGGTATTCATTTTAGCTTTAAAACCTTCCCAGTCTTCACCTTTACCTTGATATTTGTAGAAACCTTCATTATTAGCAGCTTCTACTTTGTATTTTTTCAAGAAACGCTCAACTACTTTACCTGCAGCTTTTGCGCGGTCTTCAGCCAAGTTGGTGTTTAGTTCAATTTCACCTTCAGGAGAAGCATAACCGTCAATGTTTAAGCTGATGAACTCCATTTTTGGATTGTTCACATACTCGGCTATTTTTTCTTTTAAAGCTTTGATGTCTTCGTCTGAAAGTTCAGAAGGGCGAACTACTGCTGATTTTACTAAGAAATTGATAACGGCTTTGTTGTCAACCATTACAAATTTCACGAATTTATCAGCACCCAAAATTGTTTTGTCTTCCGAGCGAACCAATTTAGGTGTAATGATGGTTCCGTCTGCGGCTTTAACAGGGTCTAAATCTTTTGTTTTTTCTTTGTATTTTCCGGTTACTCTTAATTCTAATTCAGCTACATCCATTCCGTCTTTGTAAGGAATTTTTGCCGTATAAGAAAAGCTTCCGCCGGCTTCGTAAGGAATTGTTGTTCCTTCGGCTTCTGAATCTTCTCCTTTTAAACCAAATGGTTTGAAAGCTTCTTCATTTTCACCGTATTTTAATACAGGTGTTACAGTTGCAGAAACTTTTTTGTTAAAATATTTCGTTGGGAAACTTCCTTTAACGGTTACTTCAATACTGTCACCGTGCATTTCCAACGGATTTGGAGTTGCCTCGTAATTTACTTCATTTTGGCGTTTAACCATTTTGTTTAATGGGTTACAAGCCACAATTACTGAAGCTGCCGTTACAGCTAAAGCAATATTTTTCATGTTTGTTCGTTTCATTTTTTATACATTTAAACTTAACTACATTTAATTTTCAATCTGCAATATTAAACGAATGTTTTAAAATAAAAAAGAATTAAATACATTATTTATCTTTCTTTGTTTGTTTTAGAGTGGAAATATTTAATATGTCACAAGAATTTTCTTTTAATTCATTTATTGTTTTGGCAAAAACGGGGTGAATAACATCTTTTGCTATTTCATTTAAAGGATATAAAACAAAATTTCGTTTGTGCATCAAAGGGTGGGGAATGGTTAATTTTTCGGTATTTAAAATTAAATTATCCATCAATAAAATATCAATATCAATAATGCGATTTTTGTATTCGTTGTTCAACGATTTTTCCTTTCTGCCTAATTTTCGCTCAATTGATTGAGTTACTTCAAGCAATTCATGGGGTGATAATTCTGTTGCTAAAGCCAAGGCAATATTATAAAAAACAGGTGTTTTCTCATTCATCTGCCATGCTTCTGTTTTATAAATATTCGAACAGTTTAGAATATTCCCGGCATGTTCTTTAATTAAACGTTTAGCGTCTTCTATATTTTTAGCTTTATTGCCCAAATTTGTCCCTAATGATAAATAGACAATATGCTTATTTTTCCTTTTATCCACTATTTATTGCCTTTTGTAAAAATATTTATTGATTTAGAATTAAAAGCAGTTACTTTTGAACCGTAAATTTAAAAGTATATTTATTATGAAACGATTTTTGAAAAACTTATTATTGATAGTACTTAGCACTTTATTGACGCTGGGTTTGATATTTTTTATTTTTATAGGAATTATTGCTGCAGCTTCTGATTCTGACAAAGATGCAAAACTAAATGTAGAAAATGCCATTTTGCATATTAAATTGGATAAGCCCTTAAGAGAAGAAGCACCTAAAAATCCTTTTGAAGGATTTGATTTTGAAAACTTTGATTTTCGCCCTGCTTTATCATTACGTCAGTTGGTGAAAACAATTGAAGAAGCTAAAAATGATGAAAATGTAAAAGGAATTTTCTTGGATTTGTCTATGGTTCAAGGAGGAATTGCCAGTGTTGAGGAATTACGTAACGCTTTGCAAGATTTTAAATCATCAGAAAAGTTTATCGTCAGCTATTCGGAAGTATATACGCAAAAATCTTTCTACTTGGCATCGGTATCAGATGAGGTATATCTGAATCCAGCCGGGATGGTAGAATGGCGAGGTTTGGCAACTCAGTTGATGTTTTTTAAAAATATGCTTGAAAAACTGGATATAAATGTACAAATCATTCGTCACGGAAAATTTAAAAGTGCCGTTGAGCCCTTTATGTATGACAAAATGAGTGATGCGAACAGAAAACAAGTAAAAACTTATCTTTCGTCAATATGGGGAAGTATGACAAATGCAATTGCCCATGACAGACAATTAAATGTTCAGACATTAAACGCATTAGCCGATTCATTATCTATTAGAACAGCTCAAGATGCTAAAGAGTATGGTTTTGTAACCGATACAAAATATTTTGATGAAATTGAAGATTTGTTAGCTGAAAAGACGGAAACCACAACAGATAAGACTAATTTGTTAAAAATAAAAGAATATTATTATTACAATAAAGTCAAAGAATTTAAAGAAAAACTGTTGATGAAAAAGCCAAAAATAGCAGTTGTATATGCACACGGTTCAATTGTAAGCGGAAAAGGAGAGAAAGATGAGTTGGGATCTGAAACAATATCAAAAGCAATTAAAGAAGCTCGAAAAGATTCAACAGTAAAAGCAATTGTTTTGCGTGTAAATTCACCCGGAGGCAGTGCTTTGGCTTCTGATGTAATATGGCGAGAAGTAATTTTGGCAAAGAAGGTAAAACCGGTTGTAGTAAGTATGGGCGATGTTGCCGCATCCGGAGGATATTTCATATCGTGTGCCGCCAATAAAATTTTTGCCAATGAAAATACCATTACCGGTTCAATAGGAGTGTTTGGAGTAGTACCGAGTTTTCAAGAAATGCTGAAAAATAAAGTGGGTATTACAATTGATACGGTAAAAACCAATGCTCATGCAGATATGGGTGTGTTGCGACCATTGACCGAAGAGGAGAAAAACATCATCCAATCAGAGATTGAACATATTTATGATGAATTTATTACAAAAGTGGCAGAAGGCAGAGGGATGACAAAAGCACAGGTGGACAGCATTGGGCAAGGAAGAGTGTGGAGCGGACTGGATGCATTGCAAATAGGGTTGGTAGATGAAATAGGAGATTTGCAAGATGCAATTAATGAAGCAGTAAAATTAGCCGGAATTGAAGATTACCAAGAAGTAGCTTATCCAAGAAAAAAGGACAGTCCTTTTGAATTTATGCTCAATGTGGAAACCGATGCTACGGCAAAAGTTTTACAAGACAATTTAGGAACATGGTATTCAACCTATACTTCCTTTAAAAAGCTGACGAGCAAAAAACAAGCTTTGGCTCAAATGCCTTATGAGATTATTATTGAATAAAATATTAATCGATAAGTTCTATATTTAAAAAGTGCGATTTTATCGCACTTTTTTATTTATATTTATTCTAAATAACCTTAAGATTGCTTATGTTTACAGGGGATTGGAGTTATTATATGCATGTTGAAAGTTGTTAACAATTTGTTAATAATGTTAAAAAAATTGCATCGAGTTGTTAAAAAAATTAGGTTTGCATGTAAACTTTAAAATCTAAAAACTATGAAAAAGAGAGTTTTATTAGTTGCAAGCATTTTTGCTGCTACTTTTACATTTGCACAAGATGGTGCAGAATTAACTTCTAAAAAAGGTGAAACAATTTTACCTGAAGCTGGAGATTATGCAATTGGTTTCAATGCCGCTCCATTTTTAAATTATGCAGGTAATTTATTTAGTTCTGCAGGAAACACTGCACCTACTGCAAATTTTGCAACACCGGATTTTTCTATTATCGGTAAGTATTTTGTTGATGCTCAAACAGCATATCGCGGAAGAGTAAGAATTGGTTTTGGTTCTTCTACAAACAAAGTGTTAACCGATACTTCTTTAATTGCTAATGGTGGTGTTGGACGTCCTGAAGACCAAGGAAGTTACATTGAAGATGTATACAAATCATCTTACAAACAAATTACCTTAGGAGCCGGATTGGAAAAACGTAAAGGAAATACACGTATCCAAGGTTATTATGGTGGTGAATTCTTAATTAGTTTTGGCGGAAGCAGTGCCAAAAACACCTATGGTTTAGAAATGAATGATAACACAACTCAATATTCTAACGTTGGAACATCAAGAACTCTTTCTGTAACTGGTGGTAACATGTTTGGTTTAGGATTAAGAGGATTTATTGGTGCAGAAATTTTTGTGTTCCCAAAATTATCCATTTCAGCTGAATATGGTTGGGGATTAATGATGTCTACAACCGGTGAAACAGTTACAAAAACTGAAAACTGGCAATTAGCATCATCAACAGCAACTTCTCCTTCATTAGTTGAAACAGAAACTAAAACCGGTGGTTCAAGTGCCTTTGGTATTGATACTGACAACAATGGTGGACAGTTAAATATAATTTTCCATTTCTAAGAATTTAAAACGTTAAATTCTAAACCCGTCAATTTATTGGCGGGTTTTTTTATTGCCTAAATTTGCCTTATGCCAAATGCAATTGAACTTATACTGAAAATACATCCCGATTATATTTTTGATGAATCATACATTAAAAATAGTATTCGCAAGAAGGTAGATTTTCAAAATTTCACATATAAAGTTTTGAAGCGTTCTATTGATGCGCGAGGAAAACAACCGTTTTATGTGGTTAAGGTACAAGTTGAGGAAAGTCTCCATTCACAATCAATGCAAAATGACACTTTTGAGAACAAATATGTCTTTAAAGATGTAAGAAACAGTCCCGAAGTTATAATTATAGGTTTTGGACCGGCAGGAATGTTTGCTGCCTTAGAATGTTTGTTGCAAGGATTAAAACCTGTTGTTTTTGAAAGAGGCAAAAAAGTTCGTCCTCGCAGAAGAGATTTGGCAAATATTACCAAAAATCAAATTGTCAACCCTGATTCCAATTATTGCTTCGGCGAAGGAGGTGCCGGAACTTTCAGTGACGGTAAACTGTATACTCGCTCGCATAAGCGTGGAAATGTAAATAAAATTTTAGAACTTTTGGTATTGCACGGCGCATCTGAAGATATTTTAATTGATGCTCATCCGCATATAGGTACCAATAAACTGCCTAAAGTAGTAGAAGCCATTCGCGAAACCATTCTTCATTATGGCGGTGAAATTCATTTTGAATCGAAGTTGACGGATATTTTTTATGAAAATAATACCTTAACCGGTATTCAAATCAATGATGAAAATACCGTTAAATGCAATCATTTAGTGTTGGCAACAGGGCATTCGGCACGCGATATTTATCGATTGCTGGCAAAGAGAAACATTGTTTTGGAACCCAAACCTTTTGCTGTTGGTGTAAGAGCAGAACATCCGCAACAGTTGATTGATGCGGCTCAATATCATTGTCCTGTCAGGCACCCGAATTTACCGCCGGCGTCCTATAAATTAGTGCAACAAGTCAAAGGATTGGGCGTTTATTCTTTTTGTATGTGTCCGGGCGGAATTGTTGCGCCCTGCGCCACTGAGCCGGGCGAGATAGTTACCAACGGATGGTCGCCTTCTAAACGAAACAATCCTTTTGCCAATTCCGGGATTGTTGTAAGCGTAACGGATGAAATGCTTGTGCCTCTTGCCGAAAAATATGGAGTTTTGGCAGGGGTGGCATTTCAAGAAAAAATTGAAAAAACAGCGTTTGCATTAGCCGGAAACGATGTTGAAAATAATTTTGGACAAATTGCACCGGCTCAACGATTAAGTGATTTTTTGAGAAAGAAAAAATCTAATAATTTGCCGCTGGTGAGTTACCGTCCGGGAGTTGAATCAGTAGAGTTGCACGAGGTATTGCCAACAGAAATTTCAGTACGTTTGCAAGAAGCATTTAAAATTTTCGGAAAAAAGATTAAAGGTTATACCTCGGAAGAAGCAATGCTTATTGCGCCTGAGACCCGAACCTCTGCGCCTGTAAGAATACCCCGGAAAAAAGAAACCTTTGAGCATATTCAAATTAAAGGATTATATCCGAGTGGAGAAGGAGCCGGTTATGCCGGCGGGATTATCAGTGCAGCTATTGATGGAGAAAAAGTTGTACAAGCCATAGCCGGACAATTATAATAATATGAATTTTGTTTAAGAAAATTCTTGTTCTTTTTCAGGTTTAAAGTTAATATTTTTTTCACTTTAACCTGTGGCTCAGTTTTTGGGGAGTATTATATAATGCTTGGGTTTTAGGGTTCGTGCAATGGTATCATGCATTGTCAGCGATGTTGGGTAAAGTGATATGGGACAGTTTCGGTAAACGGGTTTTGCCAAAAAGCGGTTGTGCCTCTGCACCCCCAACCGGGCGACACTTTTGGTTGTATATCATAACAGATTATTTGCGATGGAAATTAATAGATATAATTAAGAAAAAAGTAGAGAATAATATTATATCAACCCCTAAAAAACTTATTCTATTAAAAAAAGCATATTTTACCAACAAACCTAATCCAGAGAAAAAGCTAATAACAAAAAGTGATAAAAGATACGGTTGCCATTTGTTATCTATTAAAAACGGTAATCTATATTTTATAAAAAATGCGATAAAAGGAAATATTAAATAAAACTTTAAATTTAATTCATATAATTTTTCAATATGCTCATCTAGTGGCTTCATAAATAATAAAACAGCACTTAATGAAATTGCTGCAAGAATAATATAAAATTTTATTTTATTAGATTTTTGCATTCTTCCTTTGTTAGTTTATACAAAACAGAACTTGTTGTTATAGCCCAATGATCATCATAAAAATAAACCCAATTGCAAGTATCATTAATGTTATTTATTTGATTTTCTTCATAAAAAGTATAATTGATAAAAAGTTTTTTAAAAAACTCTTTATTATGACAATATATTAATTTTGCATAGTGAAATTCTTTATCTCTTGTATGCCTTATATTAAATGCTGCATATACATTTTTAGTAAAAATAACGTTAGTTATGTGTTTTTTGGGCAAAATGCTTTGTATAACATTTTTGGATTTATTGCTGACATCTAAGAAACTCTCAATAAATTTATTTTCTTTTTTGTCATAATTATATATAGAAAACTCGAATAACTCGGTTTTTGGTGATGTATATATACTATATATTGTACAACTATCTTTAGCTAAATTATTGCTATATTCAATTAGCGTTTTTAGTTGTATTTGATATTCATCTTTAATCCTATTACCTTTTTCTATTATTTCATTTGGAGTGTATATATGGCAGGAAATAATAGAGAGCAATAAAAATAATATTATTGTAATCTTTTTTCTTTTCATATTTAAAGTTAATGATTTTTCTCTTAACCAGTGGTCTTTTGGGGAGTATTACAACACATCTTTCCTTTAATCTATAAAAGGAATCTAAATATAATTATTTTTAAAATTAGAATAAAAAAACTAACTATTGACAGCCTTCTTAAGTTAGTGTATTTAATTATATATAAGTAAAACCCGTTGTGCATTTGTAAA
>DBGO01000006.1 GCA_002295925.1 Flavobacteriales bacterium UBA852 | reverse complement strand
AGCCTAAATGCACAACGGGTTATACTTTATTTATCTCAAAAATAGATTCTTGAGGATTGATAATTGTGTCAATAAAATTAGGTGTGCTTTGGGTTTTAGAAGTGTTAGATAAAAGCAAAAGGATAAGGATGCTATAAAGTTTATTTTTCATAACAAAATAATATAAAAAAAGTAGATATTTACACTCAAGTTATTTATAAACATTACGTCGCGATTTTTATTGAATTCTACTTATTTAAGAATAAAGTTATAGAAAATTTTGTGAAATAGAATGCTTTAGAGTGTACCCAAATTTATATGATTAAAGAAAAGATTTAAAAGGTTAGCGTTTAGAAACAAAAAAAGCTCTCAAATAATGAGAGCTTTTAAGCGGTCCGGACGGGACTCGAACCCGCGACCTCCTGCGTGACAGGCAGGCATTCTAACCAACTGAACTACCGGACCAATATCTTTAATACTGTTGTTTTCGAACGTTTCCTTGTTAAAGGGGCTGCAAATGTAGATGAAAATTTTTTAATTGCAAAAATATTTTTCAAAAAAATTATACTTTGTTTTTCTTCCGAAAAGCCAAATAAGGCATAATAATTTGACTTAAAGGTTTTTGAATGTCGCACTGAACGTAATCAATTCCATATTGGCCGCATTTGAGTTTTAGCTTTTTTTGCCGCTCGGCACTTTTTTGTTTGTACACAGAGGCAATTTCAGCGGTGTTTACTTTTATCTTCTCTTGTGTCTCCATGTCAACAAACTCATACGGACGGCTTGAAAATTCAAATTCCAACTCCTTTTTTATATCCAATGTATGAAAAACGATTACCTCGTGATTCTTAAACCGTAAATGTTGCAGTGCCGAAAAAACATCATCTTCTCGATGGAGATTATCAAACATATCGCTAAAAATAACCACAAGCGAACGCTTGGGAATCATTTCGGCAATTAAATGAAGTGTTTCCGATACATTAGATTTTTTAGGTGTGTATTCTTTCTCCAAATATCCTTCAAGTGTCAAAAAACAATTTTTTATATGCGCATCATTGAGTTTAGAAGGCAAGTAAGTATCAATATCTTCCGAAAAAACAGTTAATCCTGACGCGTCGCGTTGTTTTTTTAGAATATTCATTATTACTGCGGCAGCGTAAACCGAATAATGAAATTTATTTTGTTGTTCTCCTTTTGGAAAATGCATTGAACCTGAAAAATCCAGCAAAATTTGACAGCGAAGGTTGGTTTCTTCTTCAAATCGCTTAATGAATAATTTTTCGGTTCGGGCATAAAGTTTCCAATCAATATTTTTAATGGATTCACCGGTGTTGTAAAGTCTGTGCTCGGCAAATTCTGCCGAAAAACCGTGAAAAGGACTGCGATGCAATCCCGAAATAAATCCTTCTACAACTTGCTTGGTGTAAAATTCAAGTTGTGTTAATTGTTCTATTTGTTGAAAATCAATCGGCATAAACCAAAGGTAAGAAAATAAACAATGCTTATCTTTACAAAAAAATATTTCTTAAATACAAAAAATACAATTTATGGATACGCTGCAAGAAAAAAAATTGTCGTCGCAAGAATTAATAGAACTTGAAAATAAATACGGAGCACACAACTATCATCCGTTGCCTGTAGTGCTTTCTAAAGGTGAAGGTGTGTATGTGTGGGATGTGGAAGGAAAACGCTATTATGATTTTTTGTCGGCTTATTCGGCGGTAAATCAAGGGCATTGTCATCCCAAAATTGTTAATGCTTTAAAATTTCAAGCCGAACGCTTAACATTAACATCGCGTGCATTTTACAATGATGTATTGGGTATTTATGAAAAATATGTGACGGAGTATTTTGGATTTGACAAAGTATTACCGATGAATACCGGTGCCGAAGCAGTGGAAACGGCTATAAAATTATGTCGTAAGTGGGCTTATGAGAAAAAAGGTATCCCCGAAAATGAAGCAAAAATTATTGTTTGCGAAAATAATTTTCACGGACGCACCACTACGGTCATATCATTTAGTAATGATCCAGATGCTCGAAAAAACTTCGGGCCTTACACGCCTGGGTTTATAAAAGTGGAGTATGATAATTTATCGGCACTTGAAGCAGCATTGGATATGGAAAATGTTGCAGGCTTTTTGGTAGAACCTATCCAAGGCGAAGCCGGCGTATATGTGCCTACCGACGGTTACTTATTTGATGCTTGGCAAATGTGCAAAGAACGAGGTGTGCTTTTCATTGCCGATGAAGTGCAAACCGGTATTGCCCGCACAGGCGAATTATTGGCTTGCGATTATGAAAATGTAAAACCCGATATTTTAATCCTTGGAAAAGCCCTTTCCGGAGGAGCATATCCTGTATCGGCAGTGTTGGCAAATGATGATATTATGGAAGTAATAAAACCCGGTCAACACGGTTCAACTTTTGGCGGAAATCCGGTAGCTGCACGTGTAGCCATTGCAGCACTTGAAGTGGTGAAAGAAGAAAAATTAGCCGAAAATGCAAAACGATTGGGCGAATTGTTCCGCGAGGAAATGAATAAAATAATTGAACAAACCGATTTAATCAAGCAAGTACGCGGAAAAGGATTGTTAAATGCTATTTTAATAAATGACACACCCGACAGTTCAACCGCGTGGGATTTGTGTGTGGCATTAAAAGATAACGGTTTGTTGGCAAAGCCAACGCACGGAAATATCATTCGCTTTGCACCGCCTTTGGTAATAACCGAAGAACAACTGATGGATTGTGTGTCAATTATCCGCAAAACAATAATGGAATTTAAAAAATAAAAACTATGACTGAAAAAGAAGAAAAAGTCATTGAAGCATTGAGTTATGTTATTGAACCCGACCTGAAGAAAGATATAATCTCTGCGGGATTGGTGAAAAACTTACAAATAGACGGCAATGCAATCAAGTTCGATTTGCAAATCAGCAATCCGGCAATGCACAACAGACGCAGGATAGAAGAAGCTTGTTTGCATCACTTACAAACAAAAGTGGATGATAATGTACAAGTGGAAATAAACTTCGTATCCTTACCCAAACAAACCGAGCGTCCGCCGGAATTAAGAACAGTGTTGCCAAACGTGAAAAATTTAATTGCTGTGGGCAGTGGCAAAGGTGGCGTAGGGAAATCTACGGTTACGGCAAATTTAGCCGTAGCATTAGCCAAAGAAGGATATAAAGTAGGATTGATAGATGCCGATATATATGGACCTTCAATGCCTTTAATGTTTGATGTGCAAAAAGAAAAGCCGGTTACGGAGTTGGTTGACGGAAAACAATTGATAAAACCCATAGAAAGTTATGGTGTTAAATTATTGTCAATCGGATTTTTTGCCGATACCGACCAAGCCATTGTTTGGCGTGGTGCAATGGCTACCAAAGCTTTAAAACAATTAATATTGGATGCCAATTGGGGCGAATTGGACTTCTTATTGTTCGACTTGCCGCCCGGAACGGGTGATATTCATTTAACATTGGTGCAAACTATTCCACTTACCGGAGCTGTTGTGGTGAGTACGCCGCAAGAGGTTGCTTTAATTGATGCGCGTAAAGCTGTAGGAATGTTTCGCTTGCCGCAAATTAACGTACCTGTTTTAGGTTTTATAGAAAACATGTCCTATTTTACTCCTGCAGAACTGCCGGATAATAAATATTATATTTTTGGTAAAGAAGGAATGAAATCTTTATCTGAGAAAATGCAAATACCGCTTTTGGGCGAAATTCCTTTGGTTCAAAGCATTCGAGAAGGTGGCGATGTTGGCCGTCCGGTTGTTTTGCAAGAAGACACACCTCAAGCCAAAGCGTTTAAACAAGCAGCGCTGAATTTGGTTGAAAAAGTAAACGAACGTAACGAGAAATATGCACCTACTAATATTGTTCAAATTACAACAATGAGCGGATGTTCGACAAAATAGCCGGAAAAAATTTCTAAATTTGAGCCCATGACAACAGAACAAGAAGAATTAGTAAATAAAGTCAATAAAGCAGTAGAGGAAATACGCCCTTTTTTACACTCCGACGGTGGAGATGTTGAAATTGTAAGCGTAGAAGAAAGTGTGGTAAAAGTGCGTTTGCTGGGCGCATGTCAAGAATGTGGGCTCAGTAAAATGACACTTAAAACCGGTATTGAAGAAACTATAAAAAAACACGTGCCGCAAATTACCGAGGTTATTGCCGTTGAGCAATAACCTTTTTTGTTTAATAAAATATTGTTTAACTAAAATATAAGTAAAAAATGTCAAAAATTATTTACACAAAAACCGATGAAGCTCCTTATTTGGCAACACATTCGCTATTGCCTATTTTAAAAGCATTTATGCAAAAAGTAGGCGTAGATATTGATACGGCAGACATTTCCCTTGCCGGAAGAATTTTAGCCAACTTTCCCGAGTATTTAACTGAAGAACAACGTATTCCGGATGATTTGGCAATGTTAGGACAATTGGTTTTAAAACCCGAAGCAAATATTATTAAATTGCCCAATATCAGTGCTTCGTTACCACAATTAAAAGCTGCAATTACCGAGTTGCAATCAAAAGGATATAAAATTCCCGATTATCCCGATAATCCTTCTACCGAAGAAGAAAAGAAAGTAAAAGCAATTTATGACAAAATAAAAGGTTCGGCGGTAAATCCGGTGTTGCGTGAGGGAAACTCCGACAGACGCGCACCACAACCGGTAAAAGATTATGTGCGTAAGCATCCGCATAAAATGGGACCTTGGTCAAGTGATTCTAAAACTAAAGTAGCATACATGAACGGCGGTGATTTTTTCTCCAATGAGAAATCAACCACTATGCCTCAGCAAGATACATTGACAATAGAATTTAAAGATGCAAACGGAGAAACTAAAGAATTGAAGAAAGTCCCCGTGTTGGAAGGCGAAGTTGTAGATGCTACATTTTTAAGCAAAGACCGCTTAGTTGATTTTTATGAACAGCAAATTAATGATGCCAAAAAAGAGGGTGTATTATTTTCGCTTCACCTTAAAGCTACCATGATGAAGGTTTCCGACCCTATTATGTTTGGCTATGCCGTAAAAACCTATTTTAAAGATCTATTTGAGAAATATGCCGATACATTTAATGAATTAGGCGTGAATCCAAACAACGGGTTTTCGGATGTTGTGGCAAAAATTTCAAAACTTCCGGAAGAAAAACGAAAAGAAATTGAAGCGGAAATTAACAAATGCTTTGAAAACGGTCCGGATATAGCCATGGTTGATTCCGATAAGGGAATTACCAATCTGCATATGCCTAATGATGTAATTGTAGATGCGTCGATGCCTGCAATGATTAGAAATTCAGGTAAAATGTGGAATAAAAAAGGGGAGTTGCAAGATACTTTTGCATTGATTCCTGATAAATCTTATGCGCCGCTTTATCAAGTGGTAATTGATGATTGCAAGAAAAATGGTGCATTTGATCCAACTACTATGGGGACGGTTCAAAATGTTGGTTTAATGGCAAAAAAAGCCGAAGAATACGGCTCTCATGATAAAACTTTTGAAATTCCTGCCAACGGAAAAGTTGTGGTTAAAAACGAAGCAGGAGAAGTTGTTTTTGAACATGAAGTTGCACAAGGCGATATTTGGAGAATGTGTCAGGCAAAAGATGATGCCATTCGCGATTGGGTAAAATTAGCCGTAAATCGAGCCCGTGCAACAGGATTTCCTGCTGTATTTTGGTTAAACGAAGACCGTGCACACGAAGCTGAAATCATTAAAAAAGTCAAAAAATATTTACCCGAACATAATACGGAAGGACTGGAAATTTTAATCATGAATCAGGTTGATGCCTGTCAGTACACAGTTGACCGCTTACGTAAAGGTGAAAATACCATTGCTGTAACCGGAAATGTATTGCGTGATTATTTAACCGATTTATTCCCCATTTTAGAATTGGGCACCAGTGCCAAAATGTTGTCCATTGTGCCGTTAATGAATGGTGGTGGATTGTTTGAAACCGGAGCTGGTGGCTCGGCACCTAAGCACGTACAACAATTTTTGGAAGAAAATCATTTGCGTTGGGACTCATTGGGTGAGTTCTTAGCCATTGCCGAATCACTAGATTTCTTGGCCGGTAAAGATAATAACAGCAAAGCCAAAGTATTAAGCAAAACGCTAAATGCGGCTACCACTACGTTATTGCAAAGCGATAAATCCCCAAAACGTAAAGTGGGAGAGTTGGATAACAGAGGGTCACACTTTTATTTGGCTAAATATTGGGCAGAAGCACTTGCCAATCAGTCGGAAGATGAAGAGTTGCAAGCAATCTTTATGCCTGTAGCACAAGCATTTGCCGATAATGAAGAAACAATTCTAAATGAATTGAACGAAGTGCAAGGTTCTCCGGTAAATATCGATGGGTATTATTGGCCAAACGAAGATTTGGTTTACGCCGCTATGCGCCCGAGTAAAACATTCAATAATATTATTGATAACATGAATTAAACGAGAATACATATTTGAATTTGAAAGAGCCGCCTCATGAGGGCGGCTTTTTTTTTTTCAATTTTTATGGAATGAAAATAAAAAGTGCATCCAATATAAAAAATGAAAGATGGAAGCACTTAATATTGTTCAAAGCAAAGCGCAAAAATATTCAATAATTGGCAACTTAATATCCGATGCCAGAAATCCTCAAATTTTACTTCAATTTTCCTTCCTTATTTACGGAATATTATTTTTAAGTTGGGAAGTAAATATTTTTTACTATTTAATAATTATAGGAAGTTCCCTGCTGTTTCAAGCCATATTTACCTATTTTACAGATAAAAATTTTCTTTCGCTAAAAAGCGGATTTATAACTGCCTTGAGTCTGAGTTTAATATTAAAATCAACCTCTTTTTGGGTGCTGATTTTAGCCGCATTTTTATCGATTTTGTCGAAATATATTTTTAGATTCCGTAAAAAGCATTTTTTTAATCCCTCCAATTTTGGAATTATCGTTACGCTTTTATTAACCGGAAAAGCTTGGGTATCTCCCGGTCAATGGGGAACCGATATGATTTTGGCTGTATTGATAATTATAGGCGGACTTAATATATTGCTGAAAGTTGGCCGATTAGATGCGGCACTTACATTTTTGTTGACTTATTCAACCTTACTTTTCTTCCGAATAGTTGTTTATTACGGCTGGGAAGCAGATGTATTTTTTCACAGTATCAGTAACGGTACGTTATTGCTATTTACATTTTTTATGATTACCGACCCAAAATCTTCTCCCGATAATTCTACAGCACGTATTATTTGGGCTTTTTTTATAGCATTACTTTCATTTATCCTTACAAGTTGGTTTTATGTGTTTTCAGCTCCATTATGGGCTTTATTCATTTTATCTCCATTTACAGTTTTACTCGACAGTTTATTCAAATCCAAACGATATGAATGGATTACTAAATAAATTTCTTTATCAACCTTTAAATCTGTGTATTATGAAAATTTTAAGAAAAATTAAATTATTCTCATTCTTTGCAATGGTTATGCAAATTAATGTAATGTATTCATTTTGCGGTTTTTATGTAGCAAAAGCCGATGCAAGTTTATTCAATAAAACATCACAAGTAATATTTGTCAGAGATGGTAACCGTTCTGTCGTTACAATGTCCAGCGATTATGAAGGAGATTTGTCTGAATTTGCCATGGTAGTTCCGGTTCCCGAATTGATAAAAGAGCAAAATATTAGAATTGCCGATCAGTTGATTTTTCAAAAACTGGATGCCTATTCAGGTGCGCGATTAGTAGAATATTTTGATAATTCACCATGCAGGCAATATATAAGACCAAGTTATGCTAAGTCTGTTGCAGAAATGAACGAGATTGAAGATTTTGTGGAATACGAAGAGGAATACTCGGTTTCAGTTGAGGCGAAATATCAAATAGGTGAATATGATATTTTGATTCTCTCGGCAAAAGAATCGGACGGCTTACAGCGATGGCTAACCGATAATGGGTACAAAATACCCGAAAAAGCAAAAGAAGTTTTAGAGCCATATATAAAAAATAACATGAAGTTTTTTGTTGTAAAAGTTAACCTCGAAGAACAAAAAAAGATAGGCGCAACAACTTTACGTCCAATACAAATGGCTTTCAACTCAGATAAATTTATGTTACCTATCCGGTTGGGCATGGCAAATGCCAAAGAAGAGCAAGATATGATTGTTTATTTATTCACCAAACAAGGCAGGGTAGAAACAACCAATTACCGTACGGTAAATATGCCCACAGATGTTAATATCCCCGAATTTGTACAAAAAGATTTTGGTGACTTTTATAAAGATATGTTCGAAAAACAATGGAAAAAAGAAGGGAAGAACATTGTATTTTTGGAATATGCCTGGGATGTGAGTTTGAAAAATTATGTAAAATGTGACCCTTGTGCCGGAACGCCACCCTCATATACAGATTTACGAGAGTCGGGAGTGTATTGGGTAACTTCTCCCAACGACCAGGACAACGTAATGTTTACGCGTTTGCACGTTCGATACGACAGGAAGCATTTTCCGCAGGACTTGTTTTTTAAACAAACGCCCAATAAGCAAAATTTTCAAGCAAGGTATGTGTTACAACATGCATACAAAGGAGAATTATCTTGCGATGCAGCGCAAGAATATTACAAAAAGGTGTTAAACCGAAGAGAAAAAGAATTAACCACATTAGCCGCATTAACCGGATGGGATATATCAGATTATGAGTTTTATTTGGATGAAATTCGTAAGAAAATAAAAGAATCCGGTAATGGTTGGATAGAAGAAGATAATTTTAAAAACGGATTGGAAACCATATTTATACCCGGAAGCAGAAACAATAATAAAGGCAATGGAGTAAAGTGGGTTACCTTTATTTTCTTACTGATAATGATGCTGGTTATTCTACACAAAAGCTCTATGTTGCTTATGAAAAGGGAGAGTTAATTCTCCCTTTTTTCGAAATCTTCTTTGTTTTTGTCCTCTATCCGTTTAATTAAAACATAAACCAGTGCAACAAAGAGAAAAACAATTATCAGTAGTTCCAATAATCCAAATGCGATGAGCATACTTATTTTAATTTAACTGCTGTACCGTAAGCCAACATTTCGGCGGCTCCTTGCATTACTTGTGAAGTAGTGAAACGAACATTTACCACTGCGTCGGCATTTAAACGTTTGGCATCTTGCAGCATACGTTGAATAGCTTGTTCTCGGGCATCGGCAAGTAATTTGGTATATTCCGAAATTTCTCCGCCTACTATGTTTTTCAATCCTGCAAAAATATCCCGTCCGATATTCCGTGCTCTCACTGTGCTGCCTCTAACGGTTCCCAATGCTTCTGCTATTTCTTTTCCTGGTATGGTTTCTGTTGTTACAAATATCATAACTTAATAAATTTTAAAGTGAAGTGTTGTTTGTTTTGCAATCCTTCCAAACAAATATAATAACTTCCTTTTGATAAAGAAAGGTTGTCGGTTTGATTGCCGGAAATATTCCCTTTTTGCAGCAATTTGCCTGATGCATCAAATATGGTGTAAATATAATTTATGCCAACAGGTAAGTTTTTGAAGTATATTTTTGTATCAACGGGATTGGGGTAAATAGAAGGTTTTTCTTTTTTTGTTTCAAAATATCGCGGCAACCCCGTTAAAATAGTGTCTTTATACTCAATAAACACATCTTTTCTTTGCGATGAAATTGTATCTTTATAAATAATTAAAGCATCATCTTGCCCATAACCAAAAGAGTTTGATTTTCCTGCCAGAATGTAATGTCCGTTTGCAAATAATATATCATTTACAATATCGTCTTCTATTTGCCCGAATGTGTTGTTTTTGCCAATCCAATTTCCCCAATTGTCAATTTCTACCAACATAATATCTGTTTTGCCTTCACCATAAGTTTTGGTGTTTATTCCAAAAACAATATTTTGCGATTTTGTGGTAATGGCAATGCCAATATCATCATTGTCAAAACTGCCGTTGTGCCCGCCGTTAAACTCCCAAGCTTTATTGTTGTTTTTATCGATTTTTACGGCATAATAATCCAAGTCGGCGAGGTATTGAGAATTACTGCTGCCAATGGTAACAAAAGCCGAATCAAATGTTGACATAACCTGAACAGCGTTATCAAACTTAATGCTGCCATATGTAGTATCGATAATTACACTCCCGGAAGTATCGAGTTTTACAAAATATACATCGGTTGAATCGGTCGTGAAATTTTTATCTGTTTCGCCAACGGCAACAATTTCAGTATGTTTAAGGTTAAAGGTTAAACCTTTTAGTTCGTCGCGAAAAGAAGTGCCTATATTTTTTTGCCACAGCAGATTACCGTTTTTATCTAATCGAACAATATAGCCGTCGGCATTATTACCAAAACTGTATGTTGTGCCCGAAATAATCAAACTGCTGTCGGTCAATTGCTTAATTTGATAACTGAAATCCCAGTCGGTTCCTCCAATAAATTTTTCCCAAATAAAGTTTCCCTGCCGGTCAATTTTTTCAATCCAAATATCGTAATCGCCGTTTTGTGTTTTGTTGGTGTATCCGCAAAAAATATAATTGCTGTCATAGGTTTGAATAATGGATTTTCCAACCTCTAAAAAATTACTGCCATAAGATTTTGACCATTCTTTTTGAAATAAAGAATCCAATTTTACAACATAAACATCAGATGCTGTTCCGTTTGTAGAAGAAGTTGTGCCCACAACTATATATCCTTTGTCGTAGGTGGCTTGTATTTCAGAAAAATATTCGATTGATGAATCACCAAAAGTAATGTAATAAGTTGTCGTGTCGATTTGGGTAAAACCGCTGTGCGTGAGTAAAATAAAAAGTGCTATGTGTAGAAATTTTTTCATTTACAATGCTTTTCGAATGGCAATAAGTTTGGTTAATAATTTTTCAACTTCCGAAAGTTTTAACATATTGGCACCATCGCTCAATGCACAGGAAGGGTCGGGGTGGGTTTCCATAAAAATACCGTCAACACCTGTGGCAATACCTGCTTTGGCAATTGTTTCAATCAGTTCGGGTTTGCCGCCTGTTACGCCTGAACTTTGGTTGGGCTGTTGTAAACTGTGCGTAATATCCAATATAGTAGGGGCAAACTTTTGCATTACGGGAATACCTCTAAAATCTACAATTAAATCATAATAGCCGAAAGTTGTTCCGCGTTCGGTAATCCATACTTTTTGATTGCCGCTGTCGGTTACTTTATTAACCGCAAATTGCATCGCTTCGGGCGATAAAAATTGCCCTTTCTTTATGTTAACAATCTTGCCTGTTTTGGCGGCTGCAACCAATAAATCGGTTTGGCGACACAAAAAAGCCGGGATTTGCAGTACATCCACATCGTAGCTTGCCGCCAATTCGGCATCTTGTTCGGTATGTATGTCGGTAACAATAGGAATGTTTAATTCATTTCTTACTTTTTGAAGAATGGTTAATGCTTTTTCGTTACCAATGCCTGTAAATGAGTCAATGCGCGAACGATTGGCTTTTTTGAACGAAGATTTGAAAATAAACGGAATTTCCAGTTTTTCGGTAATTTCTTTCAGTTTACGGGCAGTTTCAAACGTGATTTCTTCATTTTCCACTACACACGGTCCGGCAAGCAAAAAGAAGTTTCCGCTTGTTGTATGTTTAATATTTTTGATGTCGTACATTTTTTAAAATTGTTTAATTATTCCTGTTTGCAAAGATAATCCGCCAAATGATTTGGGTAGTATCAAGCCTTCAATATTATTGCTTTGCATAATTACTTGCCACGATTTTCCGAGTTTTGCCCGAATACCTGTGCCAACAGCTAAATTTCCGTATCCGCCGTAAGCAATTTGTATGTTTGCTGTTATTTTCTTGTTAAAAGAATAATTAACCCTTCCAAAAAAGAACATATTGTAATAAAAAAACAATCGTTGTTGCAATCCGAGTGAATATTGCCATTTTTCGTTTATTTTTTCTTGGTAATAAACAAAAATTCGGGCAGGTAAAACAGTTGTTGTTTTTTCTTTGGAAGATTTTTCGAAAAAGTTTGATGAAATACTGTCAATACTTGTGCTTGTTGAGTTTCCATTGATTAATTCTACAATATCTGCACCGGTAAAATTAAAGCTGGTATCGCCCGATTGAGCCAATGTGTTTTTATTCCAAGTAATAAATCCCAAATCGTTAAATTCGATATGAATTTTAGATTTTTCGCTCACGTAAATTTCTGTAAAAAAAGTAATTGCACTTCCCGTACCGCTATATGCCGGATTTGCTGTATCCGATTGTAAAACCACGGCTTTTGCACCCAAATCTATTGAACTGCCTAAATTGCCGGTGTATAAATAACCGTTAATCATTCCCACATCATAAAATTGTTGTCCTTTTAGTAAAGAAATTTTTATACCGGAGGTCAAAGAGAGATTTTTGTAATTTTTTTGATATAGCCATCCTACATCGAATGATTGATATTTGTAATAAGTAGAGCGCAAATAATTGAAATATGCCGTATCGTTTAAAAATTCTTTATTTCCATAAAAAACTACTTTGAATAAATCGTTGGGAAAATACAGGTTTAATAATGATTGTGATGAGACCCCAATATATAAGTTATGGTTGGGCGAATGCAAAACACTGTCGAAATGGATAATTCCGTAAAGTGAGGTGTTCAGCTCTTGACCGAACAAATTCATATCATTGAGCTTTCGCTTCACGTTGTCTTTTATATCTTGTGAGATATACTTGCCCAAATAATAAGTTTTAATAAATTCATTGGTGAAAGCAGTGCTGTTATGCAAATAATTAAAGTCAAGCGAAACAGTGTTTTTAATTGTATCGTTCAGTAAGCCAATGTTTTGTGCGTTTGATTTACGGTTTGAAATTATCAAAACACCAAAAAATACAAGTATATATATGACTGATTTTTTCATTCGTTGCTGTTTGGATTAAAATGTAAATTCAAATCGGCTATTAGCGATACATTTAAGTAATAATTACTGTAAATGCGTTGATAATTATTTTGGTCGGATGTGTTAAAAACAGCTTTAATCAATACAAATTTTGCTTTGGGTAAATTTTTACCTGTTTCTTGATTAACGGTAAACCGAACAGTGCCTGAAGATGCTTCAGTAACTTTAAAATTACTGTCTAACAAGCCGGCTTCAACCTCTTGGTTATTGGTTAGTGTTCCAATATTGGTATATGCAGAATCAAGGAATGTTAATTCAAATTTTGTGCGGAAAGGGAAGAAATTTTCATAATTCAAAATAAACTCACCACTGTTTATGTACGATTTATTGTTAATGTTCAAATCAAGATTCAATGTATCAACAAGTGTTAAATCCGTGGCAATAAATGATAAAGGCATATCAAATGTTAAGAAAGTATTAAAACCGTATCCATCGTAGAAAAAATCATTGTTTCCCGAAACATTACCCATAGGATTTACTTTCATTTGCATAGCATAGGAGATTTTATCCGGTAAGGTTTCGATAAAATCTTTAATGTTGGAATTATTCACATCAATTACATAATTTTTTATCATTGGTTGAACCGGAGGATTGCTCATCGTTTCTAAAGCTCGGTTAATGTTTACCGTACTTCCGATAAGCGAATGATTGAGCGAAACTTGTGTGTTGTTGCGACTGTTAAAAGCAGTAAGATTTCCAATGTTGAATTGTGCATCGGCACCAATATAATTTTCGATAGATAAGTTGACATTAACATCCTCAATTTGCAGTGAGCCGGCAGTTATTTTATTAAAAAAAGAAATTTTTTTGTCCGAACCGGATGCATCTATATCTTGTTGCCCAAAATAGCCGTGCAAATAAGCCGGTTGAACATCTGTAAAAGTGGCGGAAAAAATGAATTTATCAAAGGCACTTACCGGAGTGGCTTGTCCGTCGTCGGCAATTTTTCCCTGCACCAAAAATGAAATGGTATTTACTTCGGTGCCTGATGCGCCGGTTAAGTCCAAATCATATCCTGAGATATCTATTGTAAGAGTCTTTGAACCATTGGCGGGAATTTCTTCTGTAACGGTGAGAGGTATCCCGTTGAGTGTTGCTTTTGGAATGGTGAAAGTGGCAACAGTTCTTTCATCAATATCGCTGGTTACTTGCAAAAATATTTGTCCTTGTTTTATGGTTGCTAAATTTAAAGCGATACCGTTGCTTGTGCTCAATTCAAAATCTTCGGCTTGCGAATAAAATATCAATCCTGGATTTGCCGTAAAATTAAACCCCGGAGCAAAAATACTGGTCAGGGAAGTGTCGTTAAAATCATACAAAGTATCAAAATCTACGGCAGTAAGGTTTTGTTCAAAAAAAAGTCTAACGGATGAATCCAAAGGGTTTTCCTGCAAAAGGGTATCATTGATAAAATTATTGACGGTTAGATTTCCGTGTGCCACAGGTCCGATAATATCCAAATCCCAAAAAGGAGAGGGATTTTCTTTTTTACACGAAGTAATGAAAATTACTGTAAAGGTTAGTAATATTTTTGATAAGTGTGATTTAAACATTTGCAACGAAGTTAATAAATTTTGTGAAGTTATAAAATAAACGTGCGAATTGAAATTTATATTAAAATGATGATAAATAATATATTCGCCGTAACTTTGTGTTAATGGCAAAAAAGCAAAACATACGCGCCTTATCGCAAGAGGAATTGATTAATTATTTTCTTTCGATAAATGAAAAAAAATTCAGAGCCAAGCAAGTATATGAATGGTTGTGGTCTAAGCAAGCAACATCGTTTGACCAAATGACCAATTTATCCAAAACTTTGCGTGAAAAGTTAAACGAACACTTCGAGATACACGCCGTAACCATTGCCGATGCACAAAAAAGCAATGATGGGACAATAAAAAATGCCTTTCGATTATATGACGGTAAAATTGCCGAAGGTGTTTTAATTCCCACAACAAAACGGATGACGGCTTGTATTTCTTCGCAAGTAGGGTGTAGCTTAAGTTGTAAATTTTGCGCTACAGGTAAATTGAACCGCGAACGAAATATTGAGTTTGATGAGATTTTTGACCAAGTGGTATTGATAAAAAATCAAGCGGAGCAACACTATCAAACGCCATTGACCAACATTGTTTATATGGGAATGGGTGAGCCATTACTTAATTATTCCAATATGCTCAAATCCATTGAGAAAATCACTTCGCCCGAAGGTTTGGGTATGTCGCCAAAGCGTATTACGGTATCCACTGCCGGAATAGCCAAGATGATTAAAAAATTAGGCGACGACCAAGTGAAGTTCAATTTAGCTTTATCACTGCATGCTGCCAACGATGTAAAACGAAATTACATTATGCCCATTAACGAGCATAATTCGCTGGAATCATTAAAGGAAGCATTGCAATATTATTTTAGCAAAACACAAAACCGTGTGACTTTTGAATACATCATTTTTAAAGACTTTAATGATACATTAAAAGATGCCAAAGAATTAGCCGAATTTGCAAAGTCGGTTCCGTGTAAAATTAACATTATAGAGTATAATCCCATTGATGAAGGTGAATTTCAGCAAGCCAATACCAATAAAGTAAATGCATTTGCCGATTTTCTCGAAAATAAATGCAATTTGGTGGTCAATATCAGACGCAGTCGAGGTAAAGATATTGATGCCGCCTGCGGGCAATTGGCAAATAAAAACAAGGCAGTATCTTAAAAATTTACCTTTACTTAACATTGTTAAATATTTTTTCTCCTATATTTGCTCCATCATTTTTGTAGAATGAACTTTTTGAAACGAACATATCGAAAGATTTTCTATCCTGCCTTTAAGCATATTATGTGGCATCGTTCGTTTATTATGATTATGCCCTCGTGCTAAAATCATTATCAGCTAAAAGTTAATTTACAGTTCATTCAATAATCCAATTTTTTATTTCAAAATTTAAAAATTATGTTGTCGGCATTAAGCAATGATGTACTGGAGTACATCGATAATATTATAGTAATTCTGAACCAAAATGGTGAAGCTGAGTATGTAAATGCAGCAGCAAAGAAAATTTTGGGCTTTCATCCCAAAGAATTGCTGGGTAATGCTTGGTGGACTAAAATTCGTGCAGGCATCAATAATCCTTATACGCTTAAAAAGGAGTTTTTGCAACAATTAAAATTGTCGGAAAAAACCAATAATTCTTTTGAAAGAAAAATGACTGACAGCAATGGGAAAACTCGTTATATATTATGGAATGTGGTGAAAAACGAGCAAAACAAATTCATCGGCATTGGGCAGGATATAACCAAGCAAAAAGAAATGGAGCTTAAAACCATTAAGCAACAACGCGAAATTTTAGACAGTATAGAATATGCCCGAAATTTACAAGAAGCAATTTTGCCCGATTTGAGCGTGCTCAATAATGTTTTGTATGATTATTTTATTTTTTACAAACCAAAAGATATTTTGAGTGGTGATTTTTATTGGGCATACCGAAAAGAAAATACACTTTATGTAGCAGCTATTGATTGTACCGGACACGGCGTTCCCGGAGCAATGATGAGTGTCTTGGCAAACAGCATTTTACGAGAGGTAATTATCAAAAAAGGTTTTGATGATTTACAAACTGTTTTTGCCGAGTTAGACAAAGAATTAATCTATGCCTTAAGTAAACAAAGTACCCGAAGTGTAAAAAATGACGGTATGGATTTAGGGTTGCTTAAATTGGATTTTGATACTTTTAAAGCAGAATATATTGGTGCAAACCGACCATTGTTGAAGATTTCAAATACTAATCAATTGCAAGAATATAAAGGCAGTCCGTACCCTATTGGTTTTTTTTACGGATATGATAAAAAGTTTATAGTGCATAAATTTAATTTCAATGTCGGTGACCGGTTTTATTTGTTTTCGGATGGTTTTCCCGACCAGTTTGGAGGGGAGAAAAACAAGAAATTTTCCAAAAGGAAATTTAAAGAGTTATTACTGTCGCTCTATGATATGAAAATGGAAGAACAAAAATCCTTTTTGGAATATGTGTTGAATAACTGGAAACAAGAAGAAGAACAAACCGATGATATTTTGGTTTTTGGTTTACAGGCATAAAAAAAAAAAAACGGCTCCCAGCAGGAGCCGTTTTTTAAGAATATTTATTAAAACTTAAAATCTTTCTATTTGAGAGAAAAAGAAATTTCCTTCGATTTCAGCATTTTCGTCGCTGTCCGAACCATGAATGGCGTTGGCGGCAATAGACTCTGCATATAATTTACGAATAGTGCCTTCTTCTGCTTCTTCAGGATTGGTAGCGCCAATTAATTTTCTGAAATCGGCAACCGCATTATCTTTTTCCAAAATTGCAGCTACAATTGGTCCGGAAGTCATGTATTCAACCAATTCTCCGTAAAACGGACGTTCTTTGTGAACAGCATAAAATGCACCGGCTTGTTCTTGAGTTAATTTTGTATATTTCATTGCTACAATACGAAATCCGGCAGCATTAATTTTTTCTAAAATTGCTCCGATGTAATTTTTTTCTACCGCATCGGGTTTAATCATTGTAAAAGTTCTGTTTCCAGCCATTTTAATTATTTTTTGTTGGTTTATAAATGGCTGCAAAAGTAAAGAAAAATAAAAATGCGAATGTTAAATAAATGTTTTTATTTTACACGAATACGAGGGTCGAGGAACCCGTAAAGAATATCAACCATAATGTTGATGACAACAAAAATAGTAGCTATAATAAGCACAGCCCCCATCACAACAGGTAAATCGTATTTAGAAAGTGCATTGTACACTTCCCAACCTATACCTTTCCAAGCAAATACATTTTCTACAAAAAGTGCACCAGCCATTAAACTGGCAAACATACCCGATACGGCTGTTAATACAGGGTTTAATGCGTTTTTTAAAGCATGCTTAAAAATCACTTTGTTTTTGCTTAATCCTTTTGCTTTTGCGGTGCGAATATAATCTTGCGACATTACTTCCAAAAACGAGTTACGGGTAAGTTGCATAACTACACTTAACGGACGGATTCCGAGTGTGAATGCCGGGAGAATTAAATTCTTTAAATCCAGATATTCGTCACCAAAATCATCAATAGTGTATAAACTTCCGGTCATATTTAATCCGGTATAATCCGAAAGTAAATAACCGAAAATCCAAGCGATAAGGATACCCATAAAAAACGATGGTCCCGACATACCCAATATGGACATAAATAAATTGAATGAGTCGATGAATTTACCTTTGTTTAAGGCAGAGATAATTCCTATGATAATGCCTAAAATGGTAGCTATCAATACAGCAGAAATGGCTAGTACAGCCGTTTCGGGTAAAGTGTCGATAATAATTTCGGAAACTTTTCTTTTTGTTTGGTAAGAACGTCGCAAATAGGGGACTTTTGCCACTAAAACTTTATTGTCTCCGTATTCCAATAATTCGGTGTAAGAATATTTTTCAGGGTCTAAATAAAATAAATCTTCAGGGTCTTTGGAGTGAATGGAAATAGGCATTAAATCATTTAAGTACATGCCAAATTGAGTGGAAAGCGGTTGGTCCAATCCTAAGTCTTTGTAAATAGCTTTTATAGATTCTTCATCGGCTCGTTGCCCTAACATCATTCGGGCAGGGTCGCCGGGTAATACGTTGAATAAAAAGAATATTACGGTAATTACACCGGCTAATACCAGTGTTCCGTAAAGTGTTCTTTTTAAAATAAATTGTACCAACGTATATTACTTTTCGT
The DNA here is from genome assembly GCA_002295925.1 of Flavobacteriales bacterium UBA852. Lineage (GTDB taxonomy): Bacteria > Bacteroidota > Bacteroidia > Flavobacteriales_E > Vicingaceae > UBA852. The sequence continues at coordinate 16,524 of DBGO01000006.1, read as the reverse complement.
TATTTAAAATTTTACCGGGTTCGGGTAAATCCCTGAAACTCCATTTTCCTTCAATTGTTCCTTGTTTCAACAATATTACTCCCGGATTACTTCTTACTATTGTTTTAAGTGTTACTTCATCTGTATTATAAAAATCGAACACTAAATTGTATTTTTCTTTCAGCTCGTTAATTTTTTCAAATCCGGTTGCAGTTAATGCAATAATATTGTACCCGTTATTGTAACATTCTTGTGCAAATGTATTTACTTTTTTCAAACCCTCGACATTTGTTAGATTAAGGTCGTACATTATCACTACAAAAATGGGTTCCGGATCGTTTAATATATCTTCTGTAATGTCAAAACCATCTTCGGTAAGGATATTGAAGTCGTGAATTTTAGGCTCATCACCTTCTTCTATCAATTTAGTTTCGCGGTCAACAAATTCGTAATTTTCTTCATCGTCCCAAGGATAGTTTTGCTCGGTAAATTCTTCAACTTCGCCTGTGTTTTTGTTTTTGTAATAAAGAATATTTTCGTAAACCGGTTGTTTGGCATTAGGCGGCAATTTCATTAACTCCGGAATATTGTTGCCAACTTTGTAAGGTCTAAAATCCCAAACCGGTAAATGACGCGTAACGTAAACGGTAAAATATACTGTTGCAACAAGTGAAAGCAATACTATTCCTGCGCTGATTTTTTCTGGCAATAACGGTTTTATTTCTTTTCGTTTAATGAATAACAGTAGTATTACGGCATCCAGAATTAAATCTTTGTAAAATGATTGCCAAGGAGTCAGCGGAATAGCATCGCCAAAGCAACCACAAGTTCTAACAATGTCGAATATTGCCGAAGCACCTGTCAGAATAGTGAAAAAAATCATCATAATTAATGACAGCCAAGTAACGGCCACCATTTTATAGCCAAGAATCAGGGCTACGCCCAAAACAACTTCAAATACACAAATGGCTGACGCCAAAAATGTTTTTATGGAAAGCAACCAGTCCCAATCCATTCCAAACTCAACAAAATATTCTTCGAGCTTATAGCCAAATCCCAACGGGTCGTTTGCTTTAATTATTCCCGAAAAAATAAAAAGCGCTCCGGTTAAAATGCGTAAAATCAGTGTAATATATTTCATATACAATTCATCTTTTGATGAAGGAAGACAAATATAATGATTTGCCGATTAAATGAGAAACAATGGGTTATTTATTGTCAAATTCAAGCCTGATTAAGGCAAAAACGGCATAATTTAACATATCCAAATAGTTGGCATCTATTCCTTCGGAAATAATTGTTTTACCTTGGTTGTCTTCAATTTGTTTGATGCGCAGTATTTTCATCATTATCAAATCGGTTAACGAGCTGATGCGCATTTCACGCCATGCTTCATCATAGTCGTGATTTTTGTTTTCCATTAAACTTTTGGCTTTTTGAAAATAAGCATCATACAGCGCCAAAACCTCTTTATCATCCATATCCGGGTCGTCGGCAACGCCCAAGTCTAACTGTATTAGTGCCATTATAGAGTAATTGACAATTGCGATAAATTCTGGGATAATACCTTCGTCAACTTTGCTCACACCTTTTTCTTCAATACTTCTAATGCGTTTTGCTTTTATGTATAATTGGTCGGTCAGTGATTTTGGACGGAGAACACGCCAAGCCGTTCCATAGTCTTTCATTTTTTTCACAAAAATATCGCGGCAAATTTTAATAATTGCATCGTATTGTTCGGATGTATTCATTTTATTGTCATTTTTGCGGTGTGAAAGATACATTTTTTTCAAAAAAGAAACGACTTAATATTAGAGGAGAATTAATTTCTCTTGACTCTCCGGTAGTAATGGGGATAGTTAATGTTACGCCCGATTCGTTTTTTGATGGCGGAGATTATGTTTCGGAAAGAGCTGTAATAGAAAGGGTTGAGAAGATTATTTTAGAAGGAGGTTTAATGGTTGATGTGGGTGGTTATTCCTCGCGTCCGGGAGCAAAAGATATTTCTGTTGAAGAAGAATTGAACAGAGTGATTCCGGCAGTAAAAAACATTCGAGCCCATTTTCCGGACGTGATAATATCTGTGGATACATTTAGAAGTGAAGTGGCGCTAAAAGCAATTGAATGCGGTGCAGATATTATAAATGATATTTCTGCCGGAGAATTGGACAAGAAAATGTTTGATGTGATTGCGGATGCCAATGTGCCTTATATCATGATGCATATGCAAGGCACACCGCAAACCATGCAACAGAATCCTCTATATAAAGATGTAACGCAAGATATAATTCATTATTTCACTAAAAAATTAGATGAACTATACAGAAAAGGCGTTTCGGATGTTATTTTAGACCCCGGATTTGGTTTTGGTAAAACAGTGGAACATAATTATGAATTATTAAAAAACTTACAAGCTTTCGAAATGCTTGAATTGCCAATTTTGGTTGGCGTTTCGCGAAAAAGTATGATCAATAAAGTTTTGGATATTTCGCCAAAAGAGGCTTTAAACGGAACAACAGTTATCAATACATTGGCTTTGTTGAACGGAGCAGATATTGTACGTGTTCACGATGTAAAACAAGCCGTAGAGGCAGTAAAATTGGTCGAATTTTATAAAAATACAAATTGAAATTATTCAATTTTCTTAACGGGAATGTAACCCCATTCAATTTGTTGCACAATTAATTCAATCAATTGGTCTTCTTCATTTTTTGAAGGGTCGTACTCTGCTTTTAAATTTACGCTAAACAATCGACCAATGTTTTGCCAAAAAAATGCCGAAACACTTCCGCGTAAATCTTTAATTAACTGATACGAAGTGTTGTGCGTTTCGCGGTCAATCAACTTTATCAATATCATTCCTTCCGATAAGGACATATTCCTTATATCGTCTTCAAATTGCTTTTTCAATTCGGCTTCAGCTTTTTTCAAATAAGCTCTTCGTTTATGTTTCGATTTAATTTGACTTAACTCTACATTGTAAGAATACAGTAATTGCTTGGCTTTTTGAGCATAAGGATATACTGCGACCACTTTTTTGCGTAAGCGCCAATACGATTTTACTCTTTTTTTATTTTTAAATGCCAATTTGTCAGAAACAATCATTGGTTTAAGCGTAAAGGTGATAATGGTGTCGCCATTGACAACTTTTGCGGGAGCGTAATTTTGAGTAAAGCTGTTTTTGCTTAAAGTCAGTACAAATAAAAATAATATGTAAACAGATTTATTCATTATAAAACAAATCAATCAAAAACTGTACCTAAAACGTTGTAAGTGTGTCTTTTATTTTACGGTAAATAAATAAAAATGTTATGTTGAATGTGAAAATTTTACACCGGATTTTGTTTGAAAATCTTTGATAGATATGCGTATAATTCAGGGTGGCGTTTTTTCATTTTTTCCGGATTGCTGAAGAAATATTCGGATGCAACGGCTAAAAACTCTGCAGGATTGGTTAAGGCGTAAGGCGAAATATCTGATTTTCCTTTTTCTATTTTTTCCATTTCTCTTTTCATTTCCCGCAGCCAAGGAAAAGCATAGGAATGTTCAAATAATAATTCCGGAACCCCATCGGTTGCACCATCTGCTTTGTCAATCAAATGCACAAATTCGTGAATACCTACATTGGTTTTATGGCGTGAGCCGTCAAAAGATTTTTCCAAATCGGGTTTAGAGAGTATTACTTTTCCGTTTAAAAATCCTTCGCCAACCATGCCTAAAATATTTCTGCTTTCAACCTCATTGTGTGTTTGGAAAGATTGATCAAATGAATTGGGGTAAAGCAAAATTTCATCCACATTCGGGTAATTAAAATCATCAAAAGCAAATGCCGGAATAACCGCAGATGCAGCAACCAATACTTTATCTTTATCTGTTACTTCGGTATCGATTCCGGTAATTTTTTTCTCGGCTAAAAACTGCAGAACACGTTTTTCAAATTTCTTTTTATCATCCGGCAGTTTTTGATAATAAGGCACATATTTTTCTAAAATTTCTCTGTATTTTTCAGGAAATGGAGTATTTAAAAGTTCCGGATGGGCATATTGTTTTTTTACAAAATGAGTATAAACATAGTATAATACAAAGAAAAAAAGCGATAAAGAAAGGATTAAATAAAATACATGAATGGCTGGCATAGATATAATTTTACACAAAAATAAGAGCAAATAATGGAATATAGTTTGATAAAGGAATTTCTAGATGAAAAAGAAATGCAATATAACTCGCCGGAGTTTATCGATACAGACCCGATTTGCATTCCGCATCGGTTTAAGCGAAAAGAAGATATTGAAATTGCCGGCTTTTTAACCGCAACAATTGCCTGGGGTAAGCGTTCTATGATTATTAAAAATGCGTTGCAAATGATGGAGTTAATGGATGATGCTCCTTATGATTTTGTTATGAATGCTTCGGAAAATGAGTTGAAGTATATGAAATCATTTAAACACCGTACTTTTAATGGCGAGGACATGCGTTTTTTTATTCTTCGCTTAAAAGATATTTACCAAGAATACAGCAGTTTGGAAAATGCTTTATTACAATATCCCTCCAACCTGGCACTTTCTATTTCAAGGTTTAAAGAGATTTTTATGCAAAATAATACCGCTCACCGAAGCCAAAAACATATTTCCAACCCAATGAAAAATTCTGCTGCCAAACGAATTAATATGTATTTACGGTGGATGGTGAGAAAAGATAAAACCGGCGTGGATTTTGGTTTGTGGAATAAAATTTCAATGAGTGAGTTAAAAATACCACTCGATGTACATAGCGGAAATACTGCCCGAAAGTTGGGTTTGCTTAAAAGAAAACAAAACGATTGGAAAGCTGTAGAAGAATTAACCGAAATATTAAAAAGCTTTGATGCAAACGACCCTGTTAAGTACGATTATGCTTTATTTGGTTTGGGCGTTTTTGAAAAGTTTTAGAAAAAAGGATTATGAAAATTCATCGGCATAATATGCTTTAGGTAAATCTCTCAAGTTATATCTCGAAGCCATAACTTCTCCATATGCCCCTGCAGTAAAAATTACTAATAAATCATCTCTGTTAAGTTTGGGTAGAAGTATTGATTTGGCAAAAGTATCTGAAGATTCGCAAATAGGGCCTACTATATCATAACGTTCAATATTGTTTTCTGTGTTCTTATTTTCTAATGGCATTATTTTGTGATATGCTTGATACAACGCAGGGCGTATCAATTCTGTCATACCGGCATCAATTATAGCAAAATTTGTATTAATGCCATTTTTTATATACAACACTTTACTTATCAATACACCTGCTTGTGCTACAAGTGAGCGTCCCAATTCAAAATGTATCTGTTGTCCAGCTATTTTATCCAAATGAGAATTGAAAATATTAAAAAACTTATCAAAGTCCGGGAAATTTATATTTTCCGGATTCTCATAATCTACTCCTAAACCTCCACCTAAATTTAAATGTGGAAGTGCAATATTGTGGTTATAAAACCATTTTTGAATTTCATTTACTCTTGAACACAAATTTTTAAACACTTGCATATCTGTAATTTGTGAGCCTATGTGGAAATGAAGACCTTGTAAATCAAGGTTGGGTGAATTTTTGATAATCTCAATTATAGTATCAAATTCCCATTGGTTAATGCCAAATTTGTTTTCTTCTAATCCGGTTGTAATATATCTATGGGTGTTTGCATCTACGTTAGGGTTTATTCTTAATGAAACGGGAGCTTTCTTATTTAATTTTGCGGCAATGTTTTGTATTACATTAAGTTCAGCAATAGATTCACAATTAAAACTAAAAATATCTTGATTCAGGGCATAAATAATTTCTTCATCAGTTTTACCAACTCCTGCAAATGCAATTTTCTTTGGAGAAATACCTATTTCTATTGCTTTTTTTACCTCATTACCACTAACACAATCTGCACCGAAATCAAGTTGATTAAATATGTGTAATATTTTGTCATTTGCATTAGCTTTTAAAGCATAATGGATATGATATCCAAATTTTTCTGCAGCTTTTTTAACTTTTTTCAGATGACTTTCTAGAAAAAAAGTATCGTAAAAGTAAAAGGGAGTTTTAATGTTTTTCAGATATGGTATATAGGGTGTCAGATTCATGTTTTTTACTAAAAGAGTTCTGAATTTAATGATTTAAGTGCTTTAATTTTATCATCTGTTTTTATCAATAATGAAATATTATGTTTACTGCCTCCGTAAGAAATCATTCTAATAGGAATATCTTTTAATGCGTTAAATATTTTACTGCCATATCCTTTGCTGTCGGTAATAAAATCGCCAACAATACAAATAATACTCATATCTGAATCAACTTCTACATGACCAAATTTTCTTAAATCTTCGATAATGTTATTTAAGTAGGTAGTATTGTCAATTGTAAGAGAAATTGCCACTTCAGAAGTGGTAATCATATCAATTGATGTTTTGTAAGTTTCAAACACTTCAAATACTTTTCGTAAAAAACCATAAGCTAGAAGCATTCTGCCTGATTTAATTTTTATTACCGTGATATTATCTTTTGCGGCAATAGCTTTAATCCCTTTTTGAATTGTTATATTGCTGATAAGCGTACCTTTTGCTTCAGGCTGAAGCGTGTTTTTTAATCTTACCGGAATATTTGCAACTTTTGCAGGTGTAACACTGGCGGGATGTAGAATTTTTGCGCCAAAATAAGCCAATTCTGCTGCTTCGTCAAATGATAAGTAATCAAGCGGTCTTGTGTTTTTTATATATCTGGGGTCGTTATTGTGAATCCCATCAATATCAGTCCAAATTTGAATTTCCTCCGCATTTAAGGCTGCTCCGATAATTGATGCGGAATAATCGCTTCCACCTCTTTGTAAATTATCGATTTCTCCGTAAGCATTTCGACAAATATAACCTTGTGTTATGTAAATTTCGGAAGAATTTTGGTTTATTTCATGTTTTAAATTTTCTACAATAAATGGATAATTAGGTTCTAAATCTTCATTAATGCGCATAAAATTTAAGGCATGCAATAAAGTGTTTTGAATACCCTTTTCATTTAAATATAGATGAAGTAATGAAGACGATATTAGTTCACCTTGTGCAAGTATAGCTTTTTCTTCTTTATGAGAAAAAACACTTAAAGTGAATGAACGCAGATAATCAAAATGATTTTTTATAAGCTGGGTTCCTTTTTCTGAAAATTCAGAAGTTGAAAAAAGTTCTTCAACGACTTTAATATAGCTTTTTTCAAGGTTATTTATACATTCTGTTGCGCTTTCTATATTATGGTTATGTAAATAATTGCATATTTCAACCAATGAATTGGTTGTGCCTGCCATTGCTGAAAGCACAACGATTGTAGGTTTACTATCGGAAGTTGCTAATTCTGCAACATTTTTTATTCTTTCTGCAGAGCCAACAGATGTTCCTCCAAATTTTTTAATTATCATAATATCTTCGTTTAACGGCAAATATAAATAAGAATATAGCTTTTTAAACCTCAAATAGGAATATTTCTTGTAATAACAAATTTTTGTTAATAATCAAAAACATTTCAACATACTATTAATATTCTTAAAACGTATTTTTACCAAAAATGATAATTGTGAGATTCATAACAATACTTTTATTGATTAGTTTTACGGGTTGGCTGAATAAAAGCGAAAGTCAAGTTCGAAATACAAATAATTTACCGCCTTTTTTAAGAAAATCTACCCCGTGGGCAGATTCGCTAATTAAAACAATGACATTGGATGAAAAAATCGGGCAATTGTTTATGGTTGCGGCTTATTCCAATAAAGGAATCGAACATCAACAAGAGATTGTGGAGTTAATTACCAAATACCACATTGGGGGATTAATTTTTATGCAAGGCGGTCCGGTTAGGCAGGCGAAATTGACCAACCTATACCAAACCAAATCGAAAATTCCGTTAATGCTGGCTATTGATGGCGAATGGGGTTTGGCAATGCGTTTGGATTCTACCGTAAAATACCCTTGGCAAATGACTTTGGGAGCCATACAAGATTCAGGTTTGATTATGAAGATGGGGGAGCAAATTGCTGAACAATGCCAACGCGTAGGGTTACAGATAAATTTTGCACCTGTTGTGGATATCAATTCAAACCCTAAAAACCCCATTATAAATGCCCGTTCATTTGGAGAAGATAAAATAAACGTAACCGAAAAAGGAACAGAATATATGTGGGGAATGCAAAAGCATCATGTATTACCTACGGCAAAGCACTTTCCCGGTCACGGCGACACCGATGCCGATTCTCATAAAACTTTACCTGTATTAAACCATCCTTACAAAAGATTGGATACTCTCGAACTGTATCCTTTCAAACAAATGACTAAAAAAGGACTTGGGGGCGTAATGGTTGCACATTTGTACGTTCCGTCACTTGAACCAACCGAAAATAAAGCAACAACATTGAGCAAACGAGTAGTCACTGATTTGTTGCATGACTCTTTGGAATTTAAAGGATTGATATTTACAGATGCCTTGAATATGCAGGGAGTTAGTAAATTTTATCCGCCCGGCGTAGTTGATGTAATGGCGTTAAAAGCCGGAAACGATGTGTTGCTTTTTTCGCAAGATGTGCCAACAGCAATTAAAGAAATAAAAAAAGCATTGCAAAATGGTGAAATTTCTAAAGAACAAATTGATGCGCATTGCCTTAAAATTTTAAGAGCCAAAGAATGGATGGGGTTAAATCGTTATCATTCGGTTAAGCTAAATGGGTTGTATAATGATTTGAATAAAAAAGAATACACTCTGCTTCAAAAACAATTGTATCAAAAAGCATTAACCGTACTGAAAAACGAACACAATCTGCTTCCCATAAAAGAATTGAAAGACAATAATATTGTAACCATCTCTTTTAATGAAGAACCCGGAAGTGTATTTGAGCAAACCGTTGATTTGTATAAAGAATCAAAACATTATCAGGTTAAAAACTTACACGATATTGCCAATATAAATGAATGGAAAGAACGATTGACAAATACCAATACCATTATTGCTTCTTTTCACAACAGCGATGCTAATCCCTGGAAAAAATATAAGATAAAAGGTGAATGGCTGGCATTTTTAATGCAAATAAGCAAAGAAAAAAAACTTATTTTATGCAATTTTCAAAATGCCTATGCTTTAAGTGCCATTAAAACTACCGGTTTTGCCGATGCAATAATACAAGCCTATCAAAACAATGAATTTACACAATCGGCTGTTGCTCAACTTATTTTTGGCGCCATTGGGGCAAATGGCAAATTGCCGGTTTCTGCCGGAAAGTTTAAAGTGGGAGACGGGATTAATCTGGAACCATTAGGCAGATTACAATATACTTTACCCGAAGAACTGAATATCCGTTCCGAATGGTTAAAACCCATTGATTCTATTGCCGAAAGCGGAATTAAAGAAGGAGCATATCCCGGTTGCCAAGTACTTGTTGCCAAATCGGGCAAGGTAATTTATCAAAAAGCATTTGGTTACCACACGTATGACAGTATTTTGCCTGTAAAAATCACCGATATTTACGATTTGGCTTCGGTTACTAAGATTTCAGCAACGGTTTTGGCTTTAATGAAGTTGCAAAGCGAAGGAAAATTCAGCTTAGACCATAATTTATGCGATTATTTAGGCGACGAAATTCCGGATACATTACCTTATTACAACATGAATATTCGAGAAATATTGGCGCATCAAGCCGGATTGCAAGCATGGGTGCCCTTTTATATTAAAACACTGGTTAACGGCGTGCCTCGATACGATATTTACAGTTTGGACTCTTCCGAAACCTATCCGTTGCGTGTAGCCGATAATTTATGGATAAACAAAGGATATCCCGATACTATTTTTAAACGGATTTTACGCGGACCGGTAAAAACCAAAGAATACCGGTACAGCGATTTGGGTTATTATTTTTTTAAGCGAATTATAGAAAAAATAACCGGCGAATCTCTTGATGTTTATATTCAGCACATTTACGATGATATTGGGATGAGTACCACTACGTTTAAACCACGATACAAATTCCCTTTATACAGAATTGTTCCTACCGAAAAAGATAATTATTTCCGTCATCAACTTATTCACGGCGATGTGCACGATATGGGCGCTGCAATGATGGGTGGTGTTGGCGGACATGCCGGATTGTTCAGCAATGCCAATGATTTGGCCAAGCTGATGCAAATGTATTTGAATTACGGCGAATACGCCGGAAAAAGATATATAGACAGCACGGTTTTGGCAGAATATACAAAATGTCAGTTTTGTGCAGAAAACGGCAACAGGCGTGGAGCCGGATTTGATAAACCCGTTCGCGACGGAGAGGGAGGACCAACTTGTAATTGTGTGTCGTACTTAAGTTTTGGACACAGTGGTTTTACCGGAACATTGGTTTGGGTTGACCCCGAAGAAGAAATAGTTTATGTATTTTTATCAAACAGAATCTATCCTACGGCAGAAAATAAAAAATTACTTCACCTGAATATTCGCACCAACATTCAAGAAGTGATTTATGATGCATTAAATAAAGGTAAGAGTGTAACCGAAAATATCAACGGATAATTACAATTAATTTGCAAGCATTCTGATTTGTTATATATTTGAAAAAAATATATAACATGAATTTGTTAATAAGGAGAGGTATAAGAGTTGTTCTATTCATCATTTTATTTCATTTTTCGGTTAATGAAGGGTATGCAAATTCAAAATATGATAGTGCGTTTGTAACTGATTCTGTCGCTGTTGCAGAATTATTCAATCGTTTATATTTACCACAAGCAAACAAAGATTCAATTTTTGAACAAATCGATTCTATAAGGAAGAAAAACAACAGTGAAAAGCTTGAACAATTATATGCCTTAAATTATACCAAATGGCTTTTTAGAACCGGTAAATTAGACGAAGCGTTAGATTTTATCAATAAACAACTAAATGCGCTGAAAGATTCAACTTCTGAATATTCGGCAAACCTTTATAACCTGAAAGCTGCCGTTTATAGTTATAAAAATGATTATCCCAAAGCGGTTTCATATTTTAAAAAAGCCATAGAAATAAATGAAAAAAACGGCAATGATTATCGTGCGGCAATTATTAAAAACAACTTGGCAAATATATTCATCAGTTTAAGCGATTATCAAAAGGCGTATGAATACAGTAAACAATCGTATCAAGTACTTAAAAAGAGAAATGACACTCTGTATTTACCTCAAATAGCATCCGTAGTGGCTATTTCATTGGTGAATTTAGATAATAACCAAAAAGCTAAACCATATATAGATACCGCATTGTTCTTATCCGAAAAATATAAAAATCCGGTAGGATTAATCATTAGTAATTACGCATTGGGAGAGTATTATTGCAAAGAAAAAAAATGCGAGCAAGCCGAAGAGATTTTTGAAACATCATTGAAGTTGAGCGAAAAGTATAATTACACACAATATATTTTGCTGAATAATGTAGCGTTGCTTCGATTAAATTACGAGTTACAGCACTTTGAAAAAGCCATAGAATACGGCTTAAATGCTCTCAAGTACAGTGAGATGACAAACAATCAAAACATCCGATATTCAATATTTAAGCATTTGGCTTATGCTTATGCCGGTTTAAAAAAATACGACGAAGCTTATAATTATTTAAACAAAGCGCACGATACGTATATTGCCGCTTCAAATGCCGAAAAAAAGAAATTTATAGATGAATTAATTACCAAATACGAAACAGAAAAAATAAAAAAAGAAAATGCAGAAAACAGGTTAAAAATTTCCGAAACTAATTTGATGTTGCAAAAACGCCAAATTCAACTGATTATTTTAAGTGTTGCTTTATTGATTATAATCCTTTTGGTTTTGTTTTACATTAGACAAAACAAACAAAAAATGGCATTTGTAACTTTAGAAAAAGAAAAAGAAAAATTACAAGCAGAGGCACAAGCCGAAGAAAAAGAGAAAGAAAGAATTTCCGAGCTGTTGCACAACAGCGTAGCTTCGTCACTTACGTTCTTAAAATTCCAAATTGAAAATATGCAGAAAAACAAAAATTATCAAGATTTGGAAAATATTATTCCGGCAATAGAAAATACCCATACTGCGGTTCGACAAATATCACACAACTTGATGCCTTTTGTTCTGTCAAATAAAACTTTACCCGAAGCTATTGAAGCTTTTTGTAAAGAAAATTCAACCCCCGAACTGCAAATCGAATTTTACAATTCTTTGAACGAATTGCAACTGAAAGATGATGTAGCTTCTTTTTTATATCGCCTTGTACAAGAGTTTGTCAATAATACAATAAAGCATGCCCGGGCAAGTGTATGCACCATTCAATTATTTTTTGACGAAAAAGCAAAAATTATTAACTTGACAATTGAAGATGACGGAATTGGAATGAATAAAGAAGATATACAAAACACAGGTTTATACACAACCATACTCAGAGCAAAAAAAATGGATATCGATATAAATATTGAGACAGAACCAAACAAAGGTGTTTTAATACTAATACAATACCAATTGAGATGAAAATATTAATTGCCGACGATCATAATATTTTTTTGGAAGGTTTGTTGAAAATTATGAATCAACATTTACCTGATGCGCAGATAGATATTGTTGACAATTTAGAAAAATTAAATCAACAAATTGCAAATCATAAATATGATTTATTAATTCAAGATTTAAAATTCGGAACCGAAAGCGCGATAGATTTTATTCCTGCAATCAGGCAAAAACAACCCGGGCTTAAAATTCTGATGCTGTCATCGGTTACCGATAATACAGTTATTTCAAATATGTTAAAAAAAACCGATGGTTATGTGTTAAAATATGAACGTTTGGAATCTGTGCTTGATGCCATCGATTTTTTGTTGAATTTTCAAAAAAAGGAGGAGAAATTTATCAGTCCTGAAACACAAAAAATGCTCAAATCATTTAAACAATACAATGAAATTCGACTTACCCGGCGAGAAAAAGAAATACTTACCGAAATTATGAATGAAAAATCGAATAAAGAAATTGCCGAAAAATTATTTATTTCCATTAAAACCGTTGAAATGCACCGAAGTAACATTATGGTTAAGCTTGGTGTAGAAAATGCAATTGGGTTAGTAAAGAAAGTAATAGAGTTAGATTTATTGGGAAATTAAAAATACAGTAAAAACCCTATATTGCTATTGTCATAATTCATAGAGATTTGCACTATAACTTTTAAAATTAAAACTCAATGAAAACTTTAAAATTATTTAAGATTTTATCCTTGGCAACGGTCTTGCTTGTTGCTTATTCGTGTAAGAAAAAAGAGGGATGTACTGACCCCGCAGCCGATAATTATGATTTTGATGCCGAAAAAGATGATGGCAGCTGTACTTATACAAATACAAACGGAAATGGAAGTGGTTCTGTGTACACCTTGTCGGATATTACCACTAATACCGTATTAACAGCAACCAATATTGAAGTGTGTAGTGATGTTTATGTTTCAGCCGGTTTAACAATTCCTGCCGGTGCAGTAGTAAGTTTTTGTGCAGATGCAAGCATTATTGTGACTTCTTCAGGTTACTTAAAAGCCGATGGTACAAGTGCTGACCCTATTGTTTTTAAAGGGAAAACCTCAACCAAAGGTTTTTGGGACGGTATTCGAATAGAATCAAACAATCCGAATAATATATTTGATTATGTAACTATCAGAGATGCCGGTGGATATTGGTATTTTGATGATGCAGGCGTTTTTGTTTCAAATACTGCTATGCTAAATATAACTAATACGGTTATTGATAATTGTCTTGATGAAGGATTGTTTTTTGACAATGACGGAATAGTAGGAAATTTTGCAAATAATGTATTTTCTAATTGTGTAACAGGATTAAGTTTACCAAGTAAAATGCTAGGTTCTATTGATTCAAATTCCGATTATAATTATAACTCAACCAATGCAAATGATTTTATTGAAGCAAGAGCATCCACCATTGGTGTAAATACTACATGGCCAAAAACAAATACACCAATTTTAAATCAAGGAACAGAATTAGATGCAGGATTAACAATTACTGCCGGAAGTGTTATTTTAAATGACCAAAATAAAGGTTTTACTGTAAATTCAGGTGGATATTTTAACTGTGTAGGAACAGCTACAGAACCTATTCAAATTAAAGGAAGATACTCTACTTCTGCCTATTGGAGAGGAATCTTAATTGCTTCAAATAATCCAAACAATGTGATTAAATATACCACAGTATCAGATGGCGGTTCGTATTGGTATTTTGATTATGCCGGTATAGACCTTAAAGGCGGAAGATTGGATTTAGATTATTCAACTATTTCAAACTCTAACAGTTATGGTGTTTATGTAGATAATAACTCTACGCTTTATACCGGAGGTGTGGGTCAATCAACAGTTGCCGGAGTAGAAACAACCAATACATTCATCAACAACGGAACGGGTCCAAATGCTAACTGTACAAATGGTTGTAAAGTATATTTCGAACCATAATGGTTTAAATATTTTCTTTCAATCTTAAAATAAATATCTAATCCGATAATTATGAAAAAACTAATCTATTCAACAGTGCTTTTATTTGTTGCTGCATTGGGTAATCATTTAAACGCACAAGAAACCGAAGTGTCTTCTTTCAATACCGGCGACAACTTATTAAATATTGGTATTTCGCCATTTACTTACGCTTACGGAAGTGCTTATTATTCCTACACCAATTATTCGGCAGGAATGACTATGCCACCGGTAACCGTAAATTTACAACACGGGTTTAATGATTTCGTTAGCGCAGGATTGACCTACGGACGCTTCGGAAGATATTATAAATGGGAAAATCCTATTTATGGAACAAGCTATATAGAAAAATACAAGTCAACTTATACGTATAGTCTTTTTGGTGTAGTTGGAGAGTTTCATTATGCTAAATTGCTTGATGAAATAGGGTTTACCGATGGTATAAGCGAAAAAGCAGACTTATATGTAGGTGTAATTATTGGCGCTTTGCAAAGCAAATGGAAAGATAAAAACCAAGAATATATTTACAATTACACGACTAGCCAATATGAACTACGTGTAATGGAATCTTCAAGTTCATCATCTGGCGGAATATTTCGTTCGTATGCCGGAGGAAGATATTATTTCAGTCCAAATTTTGGAGGGTTTATAGAAATGGGATATTCCGGTTTTGGATATTTGACTTTAGGATTAACATTTAAAATGTAAATCATTTCTTATTTAGAATAAAAAATCCGCTTTAATTAAGCGGTTTTTTTTTGAATATCGTTAACAAGACTTAAACTTTTTCGATACAAAAATATTTATTCGTTTCTTTGCTAAAATTTAAAATTCAGTTATGGAGCAGTCTTTCAATTTATTTTCTACAGTTTTAAAGAGGTAAGTTCCTCTGCACAACGGGTTGGATATATCTATAAATTAGAATCACTGGATTAATACATAAATCCAAATAATTTTCCAATCAAAATTAAATTAGTAATCTTAATAGAAGATAACATTTAAATTAATAAACATATGAAAAAATTTAAATAAATCAATTATTTTGTTTTACTTTGTAATGGTTATTTAATATTGATTAATGAATAATCTTAATAATTATTTATCTGTTAATTTAAAATCTATGAAAAAGTTATCTATCTATCTATCTATCTACGATAGGTGTTAATGTTTTAGCTCAAGACATTAAAAAAACAACTGAATTGTTTCAAATACCTATTGAAATGTCTCAAGGGTATGTTGTATTACGTAATGACTCAATAATTTCACGTTGGTTAATAGAAGTGAAAAGAATATCAGGAAATACATATGAAACAGTAAAAAAAGTAGAATTATTGAAGTCTAATTATTGGAAAATTGATACAAATTTCTTAAATGAACCAAATATGACATTATTTCTAACTGCTTATGATAATGACAATAATGTTATAACAAGTGATGGTCCAATACAGATATGCAATGAATGCCAACATCAATCATCTTTAGAGTATAAGTGTAGTAAATCTTGTGTTGGGGATGATTATTCTTATTCTATAGATTTATATACTCAACCTAATGGAAGCGGACCTTCTAAATTTTATTTTGAATTTCAAGCCTTTGCTTTTTTAGATATTCAAAGTAATATAGCCATTCCCTTTTACCAATTTTTTTCACCACAAGATTTTAATTCTACATTTGCCAATATAAATAATCGAATTTACCATGAAGTTTATATGCATGGTGTTAATAGTCAATTGTTAAATGTCTCACCAGAAAATTTCCCTTTAAAAGTACTTAGGTTAGAAAATATTACCCCTAATGATGGTTTATTAGATATTAATGGGAATGTACTAGTTGGTACTGTGTATGCAGTGCAAAAAGCAAAAGGGCCATGGGTAAATCAATCTTCACAGACTTTACAATTATCAAACGGTGAGGAGCAATGTGCAACTTTAGATTTTGGGGGATTTTATTCTATGATGACAACGTATGAAGATGTTAACTTTTCAATATTAAACCCTCCGTTATATTGTACGGCTGGAAATGGAGGAGGAGTATCTGTAATACTCCCCAAAAACTGGA
>DBGO01000009.1 GCA_002295925.1 Flavobacteriales bacterium UBA852 | reverse complement strand
CAACTTTGTATAGCCCTGCCCGTTCTCTGCAAGCTAAAAAAACACCTGTGATAAACTTGAAGTATTCTGAAAAAATATGACAACACTCTTTATAAAGAATATGGTTTGCAACCGCTGTATTATGGCGGTAAAAAGCGAATTGGATAAATTAGGAATTGAGCCGAATGATGTACAATTGGGAGAAGTAACATTTGAAAGAGAACTCACAGGACAAGAAAAAGAAAAATTTAGTAAAGCGTTGGTGTCATTAGGCTTTGAAATGATTGTCGACAAAAAAAGCCGTATCATTGAACAGATAAAGAACATCATTATCGACTTGGTTCATCATCAGGACAACGATATAAAAACCAACCTTTCGGAGTTGTTAAGTGAAAAACTCCATCACGATTACAGCTACCTGTCCAACCTGTTTTCGGAAGTAGAAGGCACGACCATAGAAAAATATTTTATTGCTCAAAAGATAGAAAAGGTAAAGGAACTATTGGTTTATGACGAATTATCATTAAGTGAAATTGCTTTTCGACTCAATTATTCAAGTGTTGCTTATTTGAGTAATCAATTTAAAAAAGTAACAGGGCTTTCGCCCAGTCATTTTAAAAAAATACGTGAAGACAGAAGAAAACCTTTGGATGAGGTATAAGTAAATCTTACAACTCATTTCCAAAATTACACAACAAAAAAACTACCCATTGTTGCCAACTTTGCATTGTAATTAAAACAATCGAGATATGGCAACAACAAATCAAAATACAGTTACGCAAACTTTCCCTGTTTTGGGAATGACTTGTGCTTCTTGTGCAAGTAGTGCAGAAAGTATTGTAACACATCAGGAGGGAGTGGTAAATGCTTCGGTAAATTATGCTACAGGGAATCTGACCGTTGAATTTCTATCCAACGTAACCAATGCCGAAAACCTACGAAAAGCGGTTCAAGGGGTAGGATATGATTTATTAATTGAAGACGAATCCAAACAGCAGGAATCCCTTGAAGCCATTCACGAAAAGAAGTTTAAAGAACTCAAAAATAAAACCATTTGGGCTGTCATTCTTTCTTTGCCAGTGGTTATAATAGGAATGTTTTTTATGGAAATGCCTTATGCCAATGAAATTATGTGGGCATTTTCAACACCTGTTGTTTTGTGGTTGGGTAGAGATTTTTTTGTAAATGCGTGGAAACAAGCCAAACACCGTAAAGCCAATATGGATACCTTGGTAGCATTAAGCACAGGTATTGCCTATGTGTTTAGCGTGTTCAATATGTTATTTGCAGATTTTTGGCATCAAAAAGGATTACACGCCCACGTCTATTTTGAAGCCGCAGCCGTCATTATCGCTTTCATATTGTTAGGAAAATTATTAGAAGAAAAAGCCAAAGGAAATACTTCATCTGCTATTAAAAAACTAATGGGCTTACAACCCAAAACGGTTATCGTAATTCAAGCAGATGGCAAAGAAAAGCAAACGCCTATTGAAGAAGTTATTGAAGGAAATGTGATTTTGGTAAAACCGGGCGAAAAAATTGCAGTGGATGGAATGGTCATTTCGGGCAGTTCGTATGTAGATGAAAGTATGTTGAGTGGTGAGCCTGTTCCTGTATTGAAAAATAAAAACGAAAAAGTATTTGCGGGAACGATAAACCAAAAAGGTAGTTTTCAATTTAAAGCCGTTAAAGTCGGCAAGGAAACAATGCTTGCCCAAATTATCAAAATGGTTCAGGATGCACAAGGGAGCAAAGCACCTGTACAGAAATTGGTGGATAAAATAGCAGGGATTTTTGTGCCTGTAGTTATGGGAATCGCACTTTTAACTTTTATAGTTTGGATGATTTTTGGTGGTGAAAATGCTATAGTTCAAGGATTATTAGCAGCAGTAACGGTGTTGGTTATCGCTTGTCCCTGTGCTTTGGGATTGGCAACACCAACAGCGATTATGGTAGGCGTTGGCAAAGGTGCCGAGCAAGGCATTTTAATTAAAGATGCCGAAAGTTTGGAGTTAGCCAAAAAAGTAGATGCTATCATTTTGGACAAAACAGGAACCATTACTGAAGGTCGTCCACAGGTTACAGACATCCATTGGTTGAACAATGACGACAGCACTAAAGATATTCTTTTGAGTATTGAAAAACAATCTGAACACCCATTGGCAGAAGCGGTTGTAAAATATTTGGGAGAGGTCACTCCAACAACACTTTCCAATTTTGACAGCATTACAGGAAAAGGAGCAAAGGCCGACTATAATAACGAAACCTATTTTGTAGGAAACAAAAAGTTATTGTTTGAAAATAGCATCGCTATACCCGAAGAATTGCAACAACGAGCGGAGGAATGGAGCAAATTATCTAAAACCGTTATTTGGTTTTCAGACAGTAAACAAGCTCTTTCCGTAGTGGCTATTTCCGATAAAATAAAAGAAACCTCTGCTCAAGCAATTAAAGAAATGCAGGAAATGGGCATTGATTTATATATGCTCACAGGCGACAACGAAGCTACCGCTAAAGCCATTGCCGAGCAAACAGGCATCCAACATTACAAAGCAGAAGTATTGCCAAAGCACAAAGCTGATTTTGTAAAAGAACTTCAAAAACAGGGCAAAACCGTAGCAATGGTTGGAGATGGAATAAACGACAGCACCGCATTGGCAACCGCAGATGTTAGTATTGCAATGGGCAAAGGCTCTGACATTGCTATGGATGTAGCTAAAATGACCATCATTTCATCAGACTTAACCAAAATACCACAAGCCATCAAACTATCCAAACAAACGGTCGCTACCATTAAGCAAAACTTGTTTTGGGCATTTATTTATAACCTGATTGGTATTCCGATTGCAGCAGGAATTTTATACCCAATTAATGGTTTTTTACTCAATCCAATGATTGCAGGAGCAGCTATGGCAATGAGTAGCGTAAGTGTTGTAAGTAATAGTTTGCGATTGAAATGGAAAAAAGTAATATAGTAAATCTTACAAATCATTTCCAAAATTGTACAACAATAAAGAATGGAATAGTAACAAAATTTGCATTATTAAATAACAAATAAAATTTTTAAAACAATGGAAAATAAAGAACTGAAATTCAAAACAAACCTCAATTGTGGAGGTTGCGTATCCAAAGTACAATCAGACCTTGACAATGCCGCAGGGGTTTGTCATTGGGATGTTGATACGGACAACAGCGACAAAATCCTTACCGTGAGTTCCAAAGGAATATCCGAAGATGAAGTGATAAAAATTATTCAAAGCAAGGGCTTCAAGGCAGAAGTTATCAGTTAAGAGAACCAAAAAAGCCAGCAGAGAACATTGTGTATAAGCAATAGCGGTTTGAGTGCAAACTTGAACCGTTTTTTCTTTTTATTAGAGTATATTGTAGCCAGAAAAGTAGTCATATAAAATCCGCTACTGCTCATACACGAGACCGTTATGGGCAATTAAATAAATGATACGTATACATACGATATTAACTTTGATTACAATAATTTCTGGTTGTTGCTCATACGACAAGAAGGATTTTGATTTTAATACTAACGACTTGAAACCTATTTCTTCCTTTAGACAAGGTGATACAATTTATTATGAGTCTAATACTGGTGATATTGACACAATCTTGATTTACAAAATTGATAGTATACAAAACAAAGATTGTGGGAGATTTATGGCAAAACCTGCTGAAAATCATTTATTCATTGCAATTAAGCATTTACCAAATGAGAAATTATGGACAGGAAGCACAACAGACGGAACGACTGGAAAAACAGAAATTGACTATCAAAATATAATTTCTATTAACAAGCGACCTCAAATGAAAAAAATGGATTATTCGATTCATTTTAAAGACTTCTATACTTCTGCAGGCGGCAATAATCCAATTGGAGAATTACGAACCGATACGATAAATATTAATGGTCAGCAAATTACAAATTTCTATCAAATAAATCACGGTTATCCCGAAAGAGTTACAGAACCTCAAAATATTGAAATCGTTTACTGGACTGATAAAGATGGGCTTCTAGCTTATAAAAACAAAAAAGGTAACTGGTGGATAAAGAAGAAAAGCCCATAACAAAGGCTATACAAAATAGTTGTTGTTTGCGATTTTAAAGAAAAGTTATTACTTTTATCAAGCGTAGGGTTTGTCGGTGGAATTTTCACGCAGTTAAAATTCCACAACTTTGTATAGCCCTGCATGTTGGCAGTTATAAATTAAAAAATAGAAGTATGAGAAAGATATTTTCAATTGCAGCCATG
>DBGO01000018.1 GCA_002295925.1 Flavobacteriales bacterium UBA852 | reverse complement strand
AGCCTAAATGCACAACGGGTTAAATTTATTTTGTTTCAACACTGTCTTTTTTAAAATAAATTACCGGATTAGCATATTTCTCTAATTCTTTTAACTTCTTATTTATCCAAGGTTTGTATTTCATATATGTTTCAAATACCGAATGCTCATCTTTCATATATTCATCCATTTCGTTATTCTTTTGAAGTATTTTCCGCATTTCTGGAGAATTCCTACTTTAAACGATGCACGCATCCACCGAATCTGTAATAAAATTTAAATATTTTATAAAATTCTTTCTTTCATACCGGGCTAATATTTCCTGAATGTCGAAATGCAATTGCTCATGATAGCGGACATAAATTTTTCTTTCATTTTCTGAGGGAATAATATTATATTTACATTCTTGAGAAGTATAATACGAATGTAAGTTGTTTTTTTGAATTGTAGTTGCAATTAGAACTTTGTTGTTTGTTACTTTAGTTAACAATAATGGATTAATAGATAAAATTGTAACATAATTCTCGTAATTTTCAAGACAAGGCACAATAATTTTATTAAAATCACTTAATTGTAGCTTACGACGAATATTCCACACAATATATTCATTCGTATCAACTTTAAAGTCATTTATTATTTCTTGTGTAATTGTTTCTTTATTTAAATTGCTGATTTTGTCAGTGTAGGCAAATACTAATAGAATTGCTGCTAAAAATAATATTGTTTTAAATTGGGCTTTCATTATTTCAATAAAACGAATAATCAGTCAATTTAACGAGGAATTTTAAAAAATCTTCAAAAAACAAAAATAAATTTTCAACAATGGGTTGCACTTTTACAAAAAAAAGTAATTTCGCACCCAAGTAAATTGTTTTTAACTAATTATAAACGTATATAATATGTCAACTGTTACAGGAAAAGTAGCTCAAATTATCGGTCCGGTAGTGGACGTGATGTTCGACAATATTGAGCAATTGCCCAATATTTTGGACGCATTGGAAGTAACCAAAGAAAACGGTGAAAAAATCGTTTTGGAATGTCAACAACACATTGGTGAAGATACCGTTCGTACCATTGCTATGGACTCTACAGACGGTTTAAAAAGAGGAACCGAAGTAATAGCTACCGGTGCACCTATTAAAATGCCTATCGGCGAACAAATCAAAGGTAGAGTATTTAATGTAATCGGTAATGATATTGATGGTATTGGCGGAATAGACCATTCTACCGGTTTACCCATTCACCGCGAACCACCAAAATTTGAGGACTTATCTACCAGTACCGAAGTATTATATACAGGTATTAAAGTAATTGACCTTATTGAACCATACGCCAAAGGGGGTAAAATTGGTTTGTTTGGCGGTGCCGGAGTAGGTAAAACGGTACTTATTCAAGAGTTGATTAACAATATTGCCAAAGGGCACGGAGGTTTGTCTGTGTTTGCCGGAGTAGGAGAGCGTACGCGTGAAGGAAACGACTTATTGCGCGAAATGCTTGAGTCAGGCATTATCAAATATGGCGACGAGTTTATGCACGAAATGGAAGAAGGCAAGTGGGACTTGGCAAAAGTAAATAAAGAAGAATTAAAAGAATCAAAAGCATCATTTGTATTCGGACAGATGAATGAACCTCCAGGAGCACGTGCTCGCGTTGCTTTGTCCGGTTTAACATTAGCCGAATATTACCGTGATGGTGAAGGCGAAGGTAAAGGTCGCGACGTACTTTTCTTCGTAGATAATATTTTCCGATTTACACAAGCAGGTTCTGAGATGTCGGCGTTATTGGGACGTATGCCATCTGCCGTAGGTTATCAGCCAACATTGGCAACCGAGATGGGTGCAATGCAAGAGCGTATTACATCTACCAAAAACGGTTCGATTACATCGGTTCAAGCGGTATATGTACCTGCCGATGACTTAACTGACCCTGCACCGGCAACAACATTTGCCCACTTGGATGCAACAACCGTACTATCACGTAAAATTGCCGAGTTGGGTATTTATCCAGCCGTTGATCCGTTAGATTCCTCTTCTCGTATTTTAACAGAAGATATCGTAGGAAAAGCACATTACGAGTGTGCACAACGTGTGATAAACATCTTACAACGATACAAAGAATTACAAGATATTATTGCCATTTTAGGTATGGAAGAGTTGAGTGAAGAAGATAAATTAATTGTACACCGTGCACGTCGTGTACAACGTTTCTTATCTCAACCGTTCCACGTAGCCGAGCAATTTACCGGATTAAAAGGGGTATTAGTATCTATTGAAGATACCATCAAAGGATTTAATATGATTATGGATGGTGAAGTTGACCAATATCCTGAGGCAGCATTCAACCTTGTAGGTACAATTGAAGAAGCTATCGAAAAAGGTGAAAAAATGCTTAAAGAAGCTTAATATAAATTAGCGAAGGCAGCCTTGGCTGCCTTTTTATACTCAAAATAAAAGGGCTATGGCTATGTATTTAGAAATCATTACACCCGATAAAAATATTTATAAAGGTGAAGTTGATTATGTAAACTTACCCGGAGCTGACGGCTCATTCGGGGTGTTGAAAGATCACGCACCGATTATTTCTACACTTAAAGCCGGTGAAATAGTTTTTTTACAAACCGAAGGCGGCGATTACGAGTTTGACAGTGAGTCCGGTGAAATTAAACACGCAACAGGAAATGATAAAGAATTGTCGTACACGGTAAAAGGTGGAGTAGTAGAAGTAAAAGACAATAAAATATCTGTTTTGGCAGAGTAGAAGTTAATTTTATAAACAGCACTGTTAACACAACTGATAAATTATCAGTTGTGTGTTTTTTTTTACAGTTAAATTTTTTATATTTAGAAAAAAAAATTATAAGATGAAAAAATTTATATTTTATTTATATCTGTTCTTGAGTATTAGTTCAAGTTCATTATATGCGCAATGTAATTTAGTTACAAATGGTAATTTTGAATCATACACTGCTTGTCCTACAACATGGAGCCAAATAAATTATTGTACTGGGTGGTATGATGCCAATGTTGTTTCTGGTTCAGTTGTTTATCCTTCTGCAGATTATCATAATTGTAGTTACGTACCAGGAGGTCCAGCATATTCCGGGACAGGTTATATTGGGTTAAATGTTACAGCAACAAGTGGTACTGCTGCAGAAATGGTAGGAACATATGTGAATTTATGTGCCGGTAAAACTTACAGAGTATCAATGTATACAAAAACTAATTTTAATTATGCAAGTGCAAATCCCTTTTATTTGCTTGGGGTAAATACAAGTAGCTTCCCAGTGCCAGTAAATGGAAGTTATTGCCCGACTACAGCTACAACATTATTAACTTTTCCTGTCGCAGACTTTGCCTATAATTCAAATTGGACATATAGAACATATACTTTTACTTGTCCTTCTAATTTTAATGCTATTATTATAGGTGGCGTATGTTCATCCGGTTCAAATTACTATATCTTCATAGATGATTTTAGTATTGTGGAAAGTGCAACTTCTTTTAATGCAAGTATTTCTGCATCTCCAACTTCAGTTCCTTGTGGTGGTGGAAATGTAACACTTACATTTAATTTGCCTAGCGGTTGTACTGCTCCTTATGATGTTACTTATACAGTTAATGGATCTCCTGTAACTCTAAATAACATAACAAACGGGGCTACAGCCAATCATAATATTACATCAACAACCACATTTAACTTAACGCAAGTAGTAGATGCAAATGGTTGTACATTTACGCCAAATTCAAGTATTACAATAAATGTAAATCCTAACCCAACAGCCAATGCAGGTCCCAATCAAACAATTAATTGTAATACAACCTCTGTCACTCTAAATGGAAGTTGCACAAATTGTACTACTTACAGTTGGTCGCCGGCAACCGGATTATCTTCAACAACTTCTCCGAATCCTACTGCTACACCTTCTACTACAACTACTTATACTTTAACGGTTACCGGTTCGGGTGGTTGTACAGCTACCGATCAAGTAACTGTTACTGTAGACAATACTCCACCTTCTGCTAATGCAGGACCTGATGTTACTATTGATTGTAATACTCCTTCCACAACTTTAAATGCAAGTGGTGGGGTAAGTTATAGTTGGTCACCAGCCACCGGTTTATCATCAACAACTATATCAAATCCTACAGCTTCACCTAGTAGTACAACAACCTATACGGTTACTGTTACGGGCTCAAATGGATGTACGGCAACAGATCAGGTTACAGTAACAGTAGATAATACTCCTCCATCTGTTAATGCAGGGGCTGATGTTATAACGACTTGTACGTCTCCAACTGCAACTTTGAATGGTAGTGGAAATGGCAGTTATAGTTGGTCTCCTTCAACAGGTTTGTCATCAACTACTATTGCAAACCCTGTTGCAGATCCTCCGGTAACAACAACCTATACCTTAACAGTTACGGGGGCAAATGGATGTACAGCCTCAGACCAAGTAACGGTTACTGTTGATGAAACCCCACCGGTAGCAAATGCAGGACCTGATATGGTTTTGGATTGTAATAACTCAATTTTAACTCTAAATGGGTCAGGTTCTTCAACAGGGATGAATTATAACTGGACAACATCAGGTGGTAATATAGTATCGGGAGTAAACACTACAACGCCTACAGTAAATTATACCGGAACTTATACTATCACTGTTGTAAATCCAAGTAATGGGTGCTCTAGCAGTGATCAAATGATAGTTACGGTTGATACATTAAAACCGGTTGCTGATGCAGGAAATAATGATACCCTAAATTGTATTAACACAACTTTAACTCTAAATGGAACAGGGTCTTCATCGGGATCAAATTACAATTATCAATGGTCAACCACAAATGGAAATATACTATCGGGAGCAACAACGCTTAATCCTACAATTAATCAAACAGGCACATATTATTTGACTGTAACAAATACAAATAATGGATGTAGTAATATAGATTCTGTTCAGATATTTCAAGATGCAAATGTACCTATAGCTGATGCAGGAGTTGATACTTTTTTATCTTGTGTAGTTTCTACCATTATTCTTGATGCTTCTAATTCTTCATCAGGAAATAATATATCATTTGTCTGGAGTACCTCAGATGGACATTTTGTTTCCGGTACTTCTACTTTAAACCCTACCATTGATTCTGCGGGTACTTATTCTATTACAATAACAAATAATAGTAACGGTTGTTCATCATCAGATAATGTGGTGGTGTCGATTGACACCATAAAACCAATTGTTAATGCCGGATTAGATACGCTTATAAATTGTTATAATCCTTCAATTTCTTTAAATGCAACAGTAAATCCAACAAATGTGAATGTTCTATGGCAAACAAATAATGGAAATATTGTGTCAGGAAATACAAGTTTAACTCCAATGATAAATGCCGCGGGAATTTATATAATTCAAGCAGTTAATACTGTAAATGGTTGTGTATCATATGATTCTCTAACAGTAGTCGTAGATACTTTAAGCCCTGTGGTTAATGCAGGTAATGATACTATACTGACATGTGTCAATGATTCAATATTTTTAACTGCGACAACAAATTTATCTTCCAATTATAATGTTGTTTGGGCTACTAATAATGGAAATATTTATACCAACGATTCATTATTGCAAATAGGAGTTAATAGTGGGGGTGATTATTTAGTTACTGTTACAAATCTTTCGAATGGATGTTCATCAACAGATACAGTTATTGTTAGCGAGCATTTAACTGCTTTGGCAAATATTTATGCAACTCCAACTTCAGGAGTAATTCCACTTGATGTGGATTTTGCTAATCAGGGTGATAATTACATTGTAACATGGGATTTTGGCGATGGCTCACAAAACTCGACGGATTCGATGGTTACACATACTTATACTGAAGATGGCCAGTATATGGTTATTCTTAATGTAAGAAACGAATATGGTTGTACAGCTTCCGATTCTATATTAATAGATGTTTTTGGAACATCTTCTATTCTTATACCCAATATTTTTTCTCCTAATAGCGATGGAGTAAATGATGTTTTAAAAATTAAAGGGGAAAATATTAAAGAATTATCTATTACAATATTTAACAGATGGGGGGAACATATAATTGAATTAACTTCACCCAATCAATATTGGGATGGAAGAACGTATGCAGGTATAGAAGTACCTGAGGGTACCTATTTTTACATAGTGAAAGCAAAAGGAGTGGATGGACAAGAATATGATGTGAAAGGAAGTTTTACCCTTGTCAGATAATAGAATTTAATATTTTGTTAATTTAAAGCCGCCTGAAAAGGCGGCTTTTTTATTTCAGTTTATTGTTGTTTTTATGCCGTGTATTGTCTCTAAGTGTTTTCTTTTCTATATTTTTCTTCAGCGCCGATTCCAAATCAATACCGGTTTGATTGGCCAAGCAAATCAAAACAAAAAGAACATCCGCCATTTCATCGCCCAAGTCTTTTTGTTTATCGCTTTCTTTTTCCGATTGTTCTCCATAGCGACGGGCTATAATTCGGGCCACTTCGCCCACTTCTTCTGTAAGCATAGCCATATTGGTCAGTTCATTAAAATAGCGAACACCATAATCTTTAATCCATTTGTCAACTAATTGCTGTGCTTCTGATATTGTCATAATTGTAAAGGTTTGTAGATTGGCCCCGAAGGGGTTAAAATACTTTCGATAATTTCATATTTAATGGTTGAAATTTCACCAAAATTAAATTCCTTATATCTGTTTAGTAACACATCGAAATTTTCTTCAGTGTGTTTAATCCTTGCCAAGGTAATGTGCGGAGTGTAACTTTCCGGTAAAGTTTGAATCAACTTATTATCATATAATTGTTTTTGAATATAAGAAATAGAACGTGAGAGAATATCCTCATTGTTTTCGGGCTTAACATACAAAATATATGGCTTTTGTTTTTTGTAAAAAACACCTAATCCATGGAGAATTATTTTGTGGCGAATGGGTTTGTTTAAAATTTCTGATAATGCTACTTTTATTTGCATTATTTCCGGAAAAGTGGCATTTCCGTAAAAATGAGCCGTGATATGAAAATTCTCCGGTTTGGTCCATTTTGCTTTTACGTAAGGAGAAAATTCACGTTTTAATTTATTGACATTTTCAATAAATTCAGTGTTCCGGATAAAAGCGCCGATAAATATCCTTTTGGTTGTATTTTCAGGATGCTTATTCAACTATTCTTTATTTTTACTGTCAATAATAATAGTTACCGGACCGTCATTTATCAGCGAAACTTTCATATCTGTACCAAACTTCCCGGTTTGTATTTTTGTAGGAACAAATTTTTGCATTTGTAGAATGAACTCTTCGTATAATGGAATGGCAATATCTGGTTTTGCCGAACGAATATAAGAAGGACGGTTTCCTTTTTTTGTGGATGCATATAAAGTAAACTGACTGACAATGAGTAATTCTCCATTTATATCATTTACCGACACATTCATCACACCGTTTTCGTCATTAAAAATACGCAACCCGGCTATTTTTTTAGCCATCCACATTAAATCTTCTTGCGTATCACTGTTTTCAAAAGCACAAAGCACAATCAATCCTTTGCGGATAGCACCATAAATTTCACCTTCAATTTCTACTTTCGCTTCCGATACGCGTTGTATAACCACTCTCATAGCATCATTTTAGAGTAAAAATAAGATGTTAAAATCAACAGAGCAATATTTCAACCGATAAATCTGTATTTTTGCCTCGATGCAACAGATAAAAAAAGGAAAAAAACTGATACTGGACATTACGGCCAATGCTTTTGGCGGAAAAGGAATTTCCAGAATTGAAACCGAAGCGGGTGAGTATGTAATTTTTGTGCTCAATGCACTTGCCGGTCAAAAGGTTGAAGCTAAAATTGTAAAGAAAAAACGACGCTATGCCGAAGCAAAGTTGATTAGAGTTATTACCCGTTCGCCTGATGAAACAGAGGTGCCCTTTCAGGAAATTGCCGGCGCACCTTTTGCCCGTTTACCCATCGAGAAGCAAAAAGAAATAAAACAATCCACAGCGCTTGATTTATATAAGAAAATTGGCGGAATTGAAAATATAGATACTTTATTCGACCAATATATCGAATCGCCGGCTGTTTGGCATTATCGTAATAAAATGGAATATGCTATTTCGAGTATCCGTTGGGATTTTAACGAGTTGAAAGAAGCAGATGATGATTTTTCCTTGGGCTTTAAACATCGTGGAACGTGGTGGTGTGTCGAAAATTTGGATAAAGATTCAGGGCTTTTCGATGAAGAATTTGAGAATAATTTGTATAAAATAAGAGAGCATTTGGCACAAACCGGATTACCGGCTTGGCATCCACCAAAAAGCGAGGGGTTTTTCCGTTATTTGGTCGTGCGTAAAAGCTATGCAACCAATCAATTACTCCTCAATCTTGTTACATCGAGCAACAGCTTGGAGCATTTCAACAGACAAGAATTTACCCGTTTCATTGTGGATTTATTTGGCGAAAGAATTGCCGGCTTATTGCACACTATAAATGACAGCGTAGGCGATAATGCACAATCGCGATTTGGAGATGAAAATATTCTTTACGGCGAAAACAAACTGACCGAAAATTTACTGGGACTTGCGTTTGAAATGCATATGCAAAGTTTTTTTCAAACTAACCCGAAATGTGCCGAATTGTTATATAAAAAAGCTATCGATTATTGCTTGGAAAATAATCCGTTAGACCCGGAAAAAGATGTTATAATGGATTTATTTTGCGGAACCGGAACCATTGGGCAAATCATTGCCAAAGAAACCGGTGCCAAAGTAATAGGCGTGGATATTGTTGAAGAAGCAATTGAAAATGCCAAAAACAATGCCCAACGAAACGGAATTAACAATGTAGAGTTTTATGCCGCCGATGTAGGGAAATTTTTATATCAATATCCGGAGTATCAAAATAAAATTAAAACTATTGTGATAGACCCGCCCCGAGCCGGCGTGGCAAAAAAAACAGTGCATAAAATTATAGCATTAAACGCTCCCCGAATTGTATATGTAAGCTGCAACCCGGCAACACAGGCGCGCGATATTGCTCTATTTAAAGAAGCCGGCTATGAATTGAATAAACTCAGCTTGGTTGACCAATTTCCGCATACGGCACACATCGAAGCAATTGCCGTTTTCAATAAAAAGTAGAATTTAATAAAATATATTCACATAAAACTATGGAAGTAAAAAATATTTTCATAAATTTGCCCTCCTAAAAAATGAATGAACAATGGCAAAGAAAGGAAACAGAGTACAAGTAATTTTAGAATGTACAGAGCATAAAAACAGTGGAATGCCCGGAACATCGCGTTATATTACCACTAAAAACAGAAAAAATACGCCCGAACGATTAGAGTTGAAAAAATACAACCCTATTCTTAGAAAATATACTATTCACAGAGAAATTAAATAATTTAAGTTATGGCAAAGAAAACAGTTGCATCGTTACAAACCAAAGATAAAAATCTTACCAAAGTTATTAAAATGGTAAAATCTCCCAAAACCGGAGCTTACACCTTTAAAGAAGAAATTGTTCCCAATGATAAAATAAAAGAATGGTTTGAGAAAAATTAATCACAATAAATATAAAGTATTAACAATGAGCTTCTTTCTTTAACGAAAGGAGCTTTTTATTTTTTATATTATGGCACTTTTCGGCTTATTTAACAAAGACAAAAAAGAAAACCTCGACAAAGGATTGGAAAAAACCAAAGAATCGTTTTTCTCCAAACTTACCAAAGCAATTGTAGGGAAATCAAAAGTGGATGATGAGGTCTTGGATAATTTGGAAGAGATTCTGGTTACTTCTGATGTAGGTGTAGATACAACTCTTAAAATTATTGAGCGAATTGAGGAACGTGTAGCCAAAGATAAATTTGTGAGTACTTCCGAACTAAACAAAATCTTAAAGGAAGAAATTGCCGCGCTTTTAGCCGAGAATAATTCGCAAAACGTTTCCGATTGGGATTTACCCGAAGATAAAAAGCCCTACGTGATAATGGTTGTAGGTGTTAATGGCGTAGGAAAAACCACTACCATAGGCAAGTTGGCTTATCAGTTTAAAAAAGCAGGTAAAAAAGTAGTGTTGGGCGCAGCCGATACTTTCCGTGCAGCAGCCGTCGATCAATTAAAAATTTGGGCAGAACGTGTTGGCGTACCAATTGTTACGCAAGGAATGGGTGCCGATCCGGCTTCCGTAGCATTCGATACTTTAAAATCTGCCGTTGCACAAAACGCCGATGTAGTATTGATAGATACTGCCGGTCGCTTGCACAACAAGGTGAACCTAATGAACGAATTATCTAAGATAAAACGGGTAATGCAAAAGGTTGTTCCCGATGCACCGCACGAAGTATTGTTGGTGTTGGATGCCTCTACCGGACAAAATGCCATTGAACAAGCCAAGCAATTTACCAAAGCAACTGAAGTTACGGCTCTTGCCTTAACCAAATTGGACGGAACAGCCAAAGGCGGCGTGGTTATTGGAATTTCCGACCAATTTAAAATTCCCGTAAAGTACATTGGAATTGGTGAAGGCATTGAAGATTTACAATTGTTCAACAAAGAAGCTTTTGTCGATTCATTATTTCAAGAATAAAAAATGGAATAGTGTCCGAACCTGATATTGCGCTTTACCGTACAGGTTATTGACGTTTGCATTAAAATAGTGTAAATTTCGTTTGTTTACCTCAGGTTTTTTAGTATTTTTATTGCAAAATAATTTGAAATATGCACGTAGCGATAGCAGGAAATATAGGTTCGGGAAAAACAACGCTTACCACTCTTTTGGCTAAGCATTACAATTGGGAAGCACATTTTGAAGATGCCGATGAAAATCCGTATTTGAATGATTTTTACAACGATATGCAACGTTGGTCGTTCAACTTACAAATTTATTTTATGACCAGTCGTATCAGTCGCATTCAAGAAATCAGAGAAAGCGGTAAAGATGTTATTCAAGACCGGACACTTTACGAAGATGCGTATATTTTTGCCCCCAACTTACACTCAATGGGGTTGATGACCACACGTGATTTTGAAACCTATTTTGCCTTGTTTAAACTGCAAGAAAAATTCATCCAAGCACCCGATTTGTTAATTTATTTGCGTGCTTCGGTACCTACATTGGTAAATCAAATTCAAAAGCGTGGAAGAGATTACGAAGAATCTATCCGGTTGGATTATTTAAAACGCCTAAATGAGCGTTACGAAGCATGGATATCTACTTACGACCACGGAAAACTGCTTATTGTAGATGTAGATAACAATAATTTTTCGGAAAATGCAGAAGATTTGGGCAAAATCATAAATAAAATTGATGCCGAAATAAACGGATTATTTTAATTACGAATTATACTTAAATTGAAGATATGTCAAAAGTTAAATTTACACAAGAATACATCATAAAAGCTTCGCCGGCTTTATTGTATAACTATATTTCTACACCAAGCGGATTGTCCGAGTGGTTTGCCGATAATGTAAATTCCCGCGGTAAAAGATTTACTTTTCATTGGGATGGCGAAGACCAAGAAGCAGAATTGGTTTCTAAAAAAACAAACAGTTTTGTAAAGTTTAAATGGTTGAATGAAGAGGACGAAGAAGAAACCTTTTTTGAAATGAAAATTGTTGTAGATGAACTGACAAAAGATGTATCATTGATGGTTACAGATTTTGCCGATGAAGATGAAGTTGAAGAAGCCCGTATGCTTTGGGACAGTCAAATCGAAGAACTACACCACATCATCGGTTAATATTACATATACAGGTGAAGAATTTTTTTAAGGAAAATAAAATCCTTTTATTGATATATGGCAGCTTCTTACTTTTGGGAGCTGCTTTATTGTTTTATTTTGGCAAAGCAAAAATTCATCTTTTTGTAAACCAATACCACAATACGTTTTTCGATTATTTTTTTGTCATAACCACCCGATTGGGTGAGGGAGTTGCCATTGCATTAGTGGTGTTGTTTTTGGCGTTTTTTCGTTCTTACCGCAGTGCACTTTATATTTTGTTGACCAATATTTCTGCAGCAATAACAGCACAATTTTTAAAAAGAGTAGTATTTGATGATGTGGTGAGACCAAAAGTTTATTTTCAAGATATTGCCAATTTGTATTTCGTTCCCGGGGTAGATGTTCATACACAATTTAGTTTTCCGTCCGGTCATACAACAGCTGCCTTTGCCACTTGGTTTGCTTTGGCGTTAATTACTCGCAACACAGGATGGAAAATATTTTTTCTGTGTTTGGCTTTTCTTACCGGATATTCGCGAATGTATCTTTCACAACATTTTTTGAGCGATGTTTATGCCGGTTCGCTCATTGGTGTTTCATTTTCAATACTTTTGTATCATTATTTTTATCAATTGAAAAATAATAAGTTAAATGCTTTAAATCGCCGATGGGCAGATAAATTAAAGAAATGATAAAAAAATATGCATATCAGCTGACAATAGCATTTTTTGCGGCTTTGTTGTTCATACCTTTTTTAGGCAATGTGCATTTGTTTGATTGGGATGAAATAAATTTTGCCGAGGCAGCTCGCGAAATGTTGGTAACCGGCAATTATGCAACGGTTCAAATAGACTTTATGCCCTTTTGGGAAAAACCGCCTTTGTTCTTTTGGTTTCAAGCACTTTCGATGAAATTATTTGGCGTTAATGAATTTGCCGCTCGTTTTCCCAATGCCGTTTGCGGAATAATTACCCTTATTTCGTTGTTCAATATAGGAACAAAACTGAAAGATGAAAATTTTGGATTGTTGTGGGTGCTGGCGTATGTTGGATCGTTTTTACCTTTCTTTTACTTTAAATCGGGCATTATCGACCCTTGGTTCAATTATTTTATTTTTATGGGCATTTATTTTTCGGCAAAAAAATATCTTTTTCCCAATACATATAAATTAAAAGATGTATTTATTTCAGGTGTGCTTATCGGTTTGGCTGTATTGACCAAAGGTCCGGTTGGGGCATTGATTTACGGCTTGACCGTTGGCGTGTTTTTGGCATTCAATAAATTTAAAAATTTTCCCACATTTAAAGAAACAGGATTGTTTACTTTGGGATTGATTTCATTTGGAAGCATTTGGTTTATCGAAGAATTGGTAAACGGCAGATTAAATATTATCATAGAATTTATCGTATATCAAATTCGTTTACTGAAAACGCAAGATGCCGGTCATGGCGGTCCGTTTTATTATCATTTTATAGTTTTAATATTTGGTGTTTTTGCGGCATCGGCTTACGCGTTTTTTGCTTTTTTCAAAGAAAAAAAAGAACAAGAACAATCACCTTTGCAACTTTTTAAGCGTTGGATGCTCATTTTATTTTGGGTTGTTTTGATACTGTTTAGTGTTGTAAAAACCAAGATAGTGCACTACTCATCAATGGCATATTTTCCGATAACATTTTTGGGTGCTTATTACGCTTATGAATTGATTGTCAAGCAAAAAGAATTTTCAAAAGCATTTAAACTGTTGTATTTGTCTATTGCCACAATTATTGGTTTGGCAATTATCTTTTTGCCTTTTATTGCCATTAATAAACAAGCAATTATTGAATCAGGAATGATAAAAGATGTATTTGCTTCAGAAAATTTTAAAGCCAATGTACATTGGTCGGGATTTGAGGCAGTAATAGGAATTATTTTCCTTTTGGGAAATTACATCATTGTATTTGCCAAATCGATACCGGTAACCAAAAAAATTGTAGCTTCGTTTTTGTTGACTTTGTTTACCGTAAATATTGCATCGGTAATTATTACACCAAAAATAGAAGGGTATTCGCAACGTGCTGCCATAGAATTTTATCAAAGTTTCAAAGGAAGAGATGTATATGTTTATCCATTGGGATTTAAAAGCTATGCTCATTTGTTTTATACCGATAAGCAACCGCAAAACAGTCTTAAAGGAAAATCGATAGATTGGTTGTTGAAAGAAAAAATTGATAAACCTGCCTATTTTGTATGTAAAATAACAAATGCCGATGATTTTTTAAAGCAAAACCCGTTATTGGAAAAAATAGGCGAAAAAAACGGGTATGTATTCCTAAAAAGAAAGTGAATTTCTAATCATTAATATTAAAAATACCATTCATAAATATTTCTTCTTTATCTTTTCGAGAACGTTCTTTTAAGCTCAATTCTTTTTCATAAAGATTATCGTCCAAATAACCCATTGCAATTACAGATACAGGTTCATAATGTTCAGAAATATTAAATATTTCTATAACTTTTTCACTACTGAACCCACCCATTTGATGTGTGTAAATATTAAATTCCATTGCATGAATAGTCATATGTGCAACACTTTGTCCGGTATCGTATCGAGCCCATTTATTGGGTTTGTTGTTGTATGAAAAATTTTTCTTGGCAATAGAAATCATCAACAAAGGAGCATATTTTGCCCATTCTTGATTTTTCTCGGCCAAACAAGAGACAATATTATTAAAAATCTCGGTTTGATGTTGATGGGCATATAAAAATCGCCAGGGTTGTTCGTTAAAACAACTTGGCGACCATCTGCCGGCTTCAAAGA
Organism: Flavobacteriales bacterium UBA852; assembly: GCA_002295925.1. Taxonomy (GTDB): domain Bacteria; phylum Bacteroidota; class Bacteroidia; order Flavobacteriales_E; family Vicingaceae; genus UBA852. The sequence continues at coordinate 48,245 of DBGO01000018.1, read as the reverse complement.
TGATGTCTAAATGATTTTGATCAATAGGTTTGTTTAAAAAATGATTTGGACTAAACCTTTTTTTTAAAATTTGATGTATTCCCATATTTAATAAAAATTTTATTTTAAAGCATCAAGTGCTTTTTCGTAATTGGGTTCATAAGCAATTTCGGCAACTTGTTCGGTGTAAATTATTTTACCATTTTCATCAATAACAATTACGCAACGAGAGTGTAGTCCTTCCAATGGACCGTCAATAATTTCAAGTCCATAATCTTTACCAAATTGCCCTGTATTAAAATCAGAGAGCATCACCACATTATCAATTCCTTCTGCACCACAAAAGCGAGCTTGAGCAAAAGGTAAATCTCTTGATATACATAGAACTACTGTGTTTTCTATATTAGAAGCTTGCTTATTAAAGTTCCTGACAGAGGCAGCACAAGTACCCGTATCAATGCTTGGGAAAATATTTAAGAGTAATTTTTTTCCACTAAAATCGTTCATTGACTTTTTAGATAAATCGGTAGCTCGAAGTATGAAATCTTTAGCTTTTGAACCAATTTCCGGTAAATTGCCTATGGTATGAATTTCATTTCCTTTTAAAGTTATAGTTGCCATAATTTGATATTTTTTGAATGCTGTTAATAGGATGTAAAGGTAGTTAAATATAGCTTAAATAACACTAAAATTTATAAGTGTAAATGCAAGTGAAATTTTAAGTTTTCAATTTTAAAACATTTATAAATCTGTAATTGTTTATTCAAGCATTTATAATCCGTAATTTTGAAAAAACATATCTAATGTCCGAAAACAAAAAAGTAAAACTGCAAGTAGAAGGGATGACCTGCACCAATTGTGCTTTAGGTGTGCAAAAACACTTGGAGAAAAAAGGGTTTGAAAATGTACATGTAGATTTTGCTTCCGGAGAAGTAGTTTTTGAAGCACCTTCCGGTTATGATGAAAATGAGGTAAAGCAAGGAATATCCAATTTAGGATATAAAGTGATTGAAGTTGATGAAGAAAAAGCTCAACAAGGACTATCCGATATTGAAAAGAAATTTTACTTTTCCCTTATTTTCAGCGTTCCGCTGTTCTCACACATGTTTTTACCTTTCGATTTTTTACAAAATCCTTGGGTGCAGTTGATTTTATGTATTCCGGTGTATGTGTTGGGCGTAATGCATTTTGGTAAAAGTGCCTATCATTCGTTAAAATCCGGCGTGCCAAATATGGATGTGCTTATTTTTATCGGTTCTACCGCCGCATTTTTTTATAGCTTAACAGGAGTTATTTTACATTACGGAACTCCCGAAGTGCATAATTATTTATTTTTCGAAACCACATCAACCATTATCAGTTTGGTATTGTTGGGTAATGTATTGGAACATCGTTCGGTACAAAAAACCACTTCGGCAATAAAAGATTTAAGCCGTTTGCAAAAATCGGTTGCCAAGCGCATAGTGGATAAAAATACTAAAGCCATTGAAGAAGTTGTCTTTGATGATATAAAAAAAGGAGATTTGTTATTGGTGAATACGGGTGATAAAATCCCTACAGATGGAGTTGTAATAGAAGGCGAAGGAGCGGTGAACGAAAGTATGCTCACCGGAGAATCGGAACCGGTTTATAAAAAGAAAGGAGATGAAGTAGTAGGCGGAACAATTTTGGAATCGGGAAATTTAATTGTTGAAGCACAAAAAGTAGGTGAGGAAACGGTGTTGTCAAAAATCATCCGAATGGTGAAAGAGGCACAACAATCCAAGCCGGAAATTCAGCAATTGGGCGACAAAGTAAGTGCAATTTTTGTTCCTGCGGTTGTATTAATCAGTATCATCACTTTTTTGGTATCTTATTTTTATGCTTCGGTAGATTTAACCCACAGTATATTGAGAAGTGTAGCGGTTTTGGTTATTTCTTGTCCCTGTGCTATGGGATTGGCAACGCCAACTGCGGTAATGGTAGGCATAGGTAGAGCGGCAAAAAACGGTATTTTAATCAAAGGCGGAAGCACGCTAGAAGAGTTTGCCAAATCAAACATTATGGTGTTTGATAAAACAGGAACCATAACAACCGGAAAATTCAACGTAAAATCATTTAAAATAATTGATAACAGTACAGATGAAAAAACAGCGTTATCCATTATTTACCAACTCGAAAAACATTCATCGCATCCAATAGCCAAATCGTTGGTAAGGGCATTTGAAAATAAAGTGGATAAAACATTGCAATTGGAAGATATTTTTGAAGTAAAAGGTGCAGGATTGCAAGGGAAATATAAAAATGATGAGTATTACTTTGGAAAGTCTGTGTTGTCAACCGAACAAGAAGGAATAGGTTTGTATAAAAACGGAAAACACATTGCGCAAGTTATGATTGAAGATGAGGTGCGAGAAGGAGCAAAAGAAGTGTTGCAAGCATTAAAAAATCAAGGGTTTTCACTTTATTTATTAAGTGGAGATACAAAAGAAAATTGCGAGAAAGTTGCCAAAGACTTACCTTTTGATGAAGTTTACAGCCGTAAAAAGCCCGATGAAAAACTACAAATTATCAGTTCTTTAAAACAAAAAGGAAAAGTTGTAATGGTGGGCGACGGCATAAACGATGCACCTGCCTTAACCACTGCCGACATTGGAATATCATTGAGTGATGCAACCCATATAGCCATTCAGAGTGCGCAAATTGTTTTATTGCAAGGAAGGCACTTAAACGGTTTACTGGATGCTTATTTAATCAGTAAACATACACTGACAACGATAAAGCAAAATCTGTTTTGGGCATTTGCCTATAATATTGTAGCCATTCCTATTGCAGCAGTCGGATTATTGAATCCAATGGTGGCAGCATTGTCTATGGCATTTTCCGATGTGGTGGTTATCGGAAACTCTATTCGTTTGCGAACCAAAAAGTTAAACTGATTAAAAATCAATAATATCGGGTTTATACCCTTTATTCCGTTGACGACGAATTTTTTCTCCCTGATAAGTTTTACTTGGAAGTGGTAAACGTTTTTAAATTATCAGATGATATTCGGGTTTTCAATCAGATAGCGAAGCAGTGCATTGGAGCCGGAAATATTAAGCTTTTTACAGATATTGCTTCGATGATTTTCAATGGTTTTTATACTTCGGTTTAATTTTTCACTAATTTCTTTCGAAGTATAATTTTGTTTTATCAAATCAATAATTTCTTTTTCTTTTGGAGTAAGATTTTTCATTAATGAAAGTTTGATACAAATGTAGTTTGATGCAGTTTATATTGAAATAGGGGTAAGCACTCATTTTTAGCCCTTTATATGAAATCATTCAAAATCAAAGAGCTAGGCAAAATCTTTAAAAAGTAAAATAATACGTCCAATCTTAATAAATCAACAAGATAAATTTGTTTGTGAGAGGCGAATTATATAGTTTAGTACAAAAATTAAATCTATATTATTGTAAAGTGTGTTTACCTTATTTAATGCAATTAAAGTCAATTTATATAACCTTTTTGATGTTTTTTTTGGTGCAAATTACTTTTTCACAACGTTATAATTTTAAAGCGTATGGACTAAAAGAAGGACTGCCCTCATTGCAAATTATGGATATGGATATAGATTCTTCCGGTAATTTGTGGTTGGCAACTTTGGCAGGAGGAGTAAAGTTTAACGGTCATTCGTTTATAACGGAACAAAATGAGGATATTACCGAATCGGATAATCTTATGGCATCTGTACATGTAGCAAGTAATCAAACCGTTTGGTTTGGTACGTGGAATGGAAAAGTTATTAAAATTACCCCCGACACACTTCAGGCATTTGGCAATGATAAGTTACTTCGTGGGGTAATGGCAATTTCAGAAGGAAATGATAACAACCCAATACTCTTCACCAGTACAGGCGTATTTACTTTAAAAAATGATACATTATTTGACAGAATATTTTCGTATAATGATAAATCGTTTTTTCCCGTTAAATCAGAAATGGCAAAAACAGGATTTTATGTGATAAATAAGTATAGTAAATGCTTGCATTTTGGTAATAATCATCAACTTAAAAAAGTTATTGATATACCTTCATTGCCAAAAAGCATTCATATAAACACTAAGGAAGATAAATTATATTTGGGAAGTTTTGGGAAAATTTTTGAAATTCAAAATGATTCTATTGTTAAAAAGTATCAACTTACAGGCATTGACTCAACAAGCTATATTTATGCAATAAACCAAGATGAATACGGTAATTTATGGTTTGGAGTGGGAAATCATGCCTTGTATTATTGGCAAAAAGGAACTCCTTTTTCCAAAGCTGTTAGAATAGGGAAAGAAAATGGCTTGCCCGATGGCAGAATTACCGATATTATTATAAAAGACAACCGAGTATGGGTAGCTACCGATGGCAATGGACTCTATACTTTTGGCGGATTGGGACTCAGTTATTTAAATTTCCCGGGTTTTCTGAAAGAACGAAACATAATGGCAGTAAAACCATACAAATCCGGGGTGGTATTTGCAACCGATAAAAGAGTCTATTATTATAATGAAGACACACGTGTTTTGTCTGAATTAAAGAAAATTCATCCGTCACTTTATATTAATGATATTGAGGTATTGGGCGACAGCATATTTGTTGTTTCAAATAATGATGCCTACCTTTATTATAAAGATAATATACAAAGTTTATCGGCAGAGGGTAAAGCGCCGTTTGATGTGTTTTACAGAATATATAAAGATTCAATAGAAAAAGCGCTTTATTTTGGCGGAGAAAACACTTTCAATAAACTTAAAAAAGATGAAATTACAAGTTACAAAAAAAAGTATAACCGATTAGATGTAAGGTCTTTAGTAAAAATAAATGATACAGTTTTTATAAAAGGAGGACAACATTTATGGTCTTTTTTAGAAATAATTTCAGAAGATTCTATTCGGTTTTCACCTCTTTTAAATTCTTATAAAGATAAGAGTAACATAATCATTCATTCATTGTATAAAATGCCTGATGGAAATGTTTTTGCCGCCGGACAAAGTAATTTATATTACCTTAGAATGAATAAAAGCAAAGTGGATACAATTTTCAAATATCCTTTAAGAAAAACGTTTAACCTTCCTACAGCACGGGCTTTGTATTATCGAAAGGATACGGTTTATCTTTTAGGTCCTTCTTCATTGCTTAGTTTTAGTTATCCGGAATATTTAAAAACCGGCACATTTAATTACAACACGTTACTGACGGCTCAAACCGGTTTTTGGGGTGGTACTATTGATGAATCATTTTACATTGATAAAAATGGCAAAATATATATAGGTACTTCCGAATGTTTAATGATATACAACCCAAAAAAGCAATATTCTCCCCAACCGTCAAAACCCAAAATAGAGCTTACACAGGTTAAGTTGTACAACAATCCGGTAAAGTGGACAAATTATACCGATTCCGTATATCACTCCATAGGATATCATCCAACGTTTAGTTATGATGAAAATAACCTTTCTTTTTATTTTGGTTCCACCTCATTATCCTTAATGGAAAACATCCAATACCGATACCGTTTATTGGGTTACGACAGCATTTGGAGCGAACCGACAACATCGCCCTATATTTCATTTGCATCTTTACCTCCCGGAAATTATACCATACAAGCCGTTGCAGGTTTGGGCAATTTATGGAGTCATCCATATTCTTATACCTTTACCATTAATCCGCCGTTTTGGCAAACCACATGGTTTTATATTGCAACTTCTTTCATACTGCTTTTAAGTATGTACGGTTTTTATTATTATCGTACGCAAAGGTTGAAGATGAAAATAGAAAGACAAAAGCTCTTTGCTAAATCCATATTGGATGAACAAGAAAAAGAAAGGAAAAGAATTGCCAAAGACCTTCACGACAGCATTGGGCAACAGTTACTACTGATAAAAAATCAGGCAAATGATAATCGCCACCTGTCCGATATGGTAAAAAATACTATCGAAGAAGTAAGAACCATATCGCGCAATATTCACCCCGTACATCTTGAAAAGTTCGGACTACTTAAAACGTTGGAACACGTAGCCGACACAATATCCTCATCTTCGGAAATTTTTGTAAGCACCAATCTCGATTTTGAAGACAATAAACTCACCGATATGCAACAAATTGCCATTTACAGAATGGTACAGGAAATTTTCAATAATATTTTAAAACATTCAAAAGCAACCGGTGTAAAAATTGAAGCGTTTATAGAAAACAATTATTTTATTTTGATAATTAAAGACAATGGCGTGGGATTTAATAAAAATGACAAACTAAAGTCTGCAAAAAGCTTGGGTTTAAACAGTTTATACGAAAGAGCTTCACTCATTAACGGGCAACTGGAGATAGAATCAATGCCCAGAAAAGGTACAACGGTAACATTAAAAGTTCAATTGCAATGAAACATAAAGTCATTATAGCAGACGACCATCCGATTGTGTTGGCAGGTTTGGAAAAAGTAATCAACGAAAATGAAAACTTTTACATAGCAGATAAAGCATATAACGGAAAGGATGCACTCGAATTGATTGAAAAACACAATGCACCGTTTGCCGTTTTGGATATAGAAATGCCCGTAATGAACGGAAAAGAAGTATGCGAAAAACTTGCCGGAAAATGCAAAATCATTCTTATTACAATGCATAATGACGAATGGCTGTTTAATGAAGTAATGGATGCCGGTGCTTATTCATTTATCCCAAAAGATTCGGCTTTGGATGAAATTATCGATTGTCTTAATGCAGCTGCAGCAAACAAACCTTATGTTGCCAAAGGGTTGATTGATTTTTTTAATAAACGGAATTTAATTACCGAACAAAAGCACAAACAAAAAGAATTGTTGAGCCAATTAACCAAGTCTGAATTAAATATTTTAAAACTTATTGCCAAAGGAAAAACTACGCCCGAAATTGCCGATATACTTTTTGTCAGCAACAAAACAGTAGAAAATCACCGCTACAATATTTGCAAAAAGTTAAACATTACCGGAAATAATGCTTTGGTGAAATTTGTGAGCGATATAAAAGCAATATTAAGCTGAACGGCTTCTTGCGCCCAGTTCAATTACTTCCATATTTTCAATTTTATTACCGTCAATGGCAAATCGAACAATAGTTCGTATTTTATGAAAACCTTTTATTCCTGCCGCGCCGGGATTTATATGCAACAGATGTAAATCTTTAGCGTATTGAATTTTAAGAATGTGCGAATGTCCGCAAACAAAAATATCGGGCTGGTATTTTTTTATTAAATGATAAGCGTGTTTATTATATCTTCCGGGGTATCCGGCAATATGAAGCATCAACACTTTTTTATTCTCTACAGTAAAAAAATTATACTCCGGAAAAATTGCTCGAACTTTTTGATTGTCAATATTTCCGTAAACGCCTTTGATGACTTTACCCGTATTTTCAAGTGTTTCAATCACGTCAACAGAACCCACATCGCCGGCGTGCCAAATTTGGTCACAATCCTTAAAATGATGCAAAATTCTGTCATCAATGTATCCGTGAGTATCCGAAATAACGCCGATTTTAGTCATTTTTATAAAAATATTTTTGAAGATGCGAATATAAATATTCTTGTTCGGTTTGCCCTTTTACAGGAAATAATTCGGCATCTTTTAATTTATCCAAAACAAATAAATCCATAATGGTTGAATAACCGCATGCCGCAATAACTTTTCGAGATTGCAACAGTTTGATTTTAAACTCATTTGCCGGTAAATGATTGTAAATTTCAAGATTGGGAAGAGGTTTGCTCAATTCGTCTTTTGAGTGAATTTCCCCTAAAACCAATATTCCCTTTTCACTTTTATTCACTTGTGCTTTTTCAATGATTTTTTGAGCAAACATTTCTCTCTGCTCCTTGGGCCCGCTGGCAATGGCAATATAATCATAAGCAGGATTAACGGTTTTTGCTGTATGATTGATGCTAAAGCGCGAAAGCGGACCGATAAATTTAAATCGTGCCGATGGTAAAGGTTTTTTATGGCTTAAATCCCCCGAAAGATTATTGACGGTATCTTTAAAATCAGGAATCCAAATGGAATTAAAATTTCGCGTAAGGTGCAAGATGAAACGGTGAAAATCAACAAATCGCCAAGGTGTTTGCAAAAATAACTGATGGGTAATAAAAATGCTTTCAATATCCTTGTGCCACATGCCGTATCGATTATCCGAAATAATTAAATCAAGCGGTTGCTTGGAAGCAAATTCCTTTAGCCAAAGATGTTCCCTTTTTATGGCTTTTAAAATTTTGGGTATTTGTTTTACAATAACAGGCAATTGCGATTTTTCATTTCCGTCCGAAAAATCATATTCAATAGCATATCCGGGAATCTCAACATATCGTAACTCGGGAAATTCCCCGACAATTAAATCATTGGTTTCTTTTGTTCCGCCTACAATTACGTTGTTATTTTTTTGTAAGTAATCGTAAATCAACGGAATACAGCGCGAGGCATGTCCCAACCCCCAATCAAGTGGAGCAATCAATATGTTTTTTGGCGTTGACAAGCATTTATTTTTTCGTAAATTTATTTATTAATAAACAGATAATTAGCCAAAAATGAAAAAAACAGCCGTAATTAGCGGGAGCACACGTGGAATTGGATTTGCTGCAGCAAAAAAATTAATATCTGATGGAATAGATATTGTTTTATCTGCAAGGCATACAAAAGAATTACAAGAAAAAATTGAGGAATTAAACCGGTTAAACGGAGGAAAAGCATATGGATATGCGTGCGATTTTTCGCAAACCCATTCAATTGTCAATTTTGCCCAAACTATCCTGAAAAAACATTCGCCTGTAAGTATTTTAATTAATAATGTCGGTTCTTACATAGAGGATACCGTTTTTTCTGAAGATATTATTTCCAATGCCGAACAGCTTTTTCGCATCAATGTGTTGTCGGCAGTTCAGTTAACGCATTTATTGATACAAGATATGATTAGCCAACCCCAAGCGCATATTATTAACATTGGTTCGGTCTTGAGCGAAAATTCGCGACCAAACAGCAGCAGTTATACCATTTCCAAACACGCATTGTTGGGTTTTTCAAAATCATTGCGCGAAGATTTAAAAAACACCGGCGTGCAAATAACTGATATACTGCCCGAGTCGGTAAATACCTCTTCGTGGGATGGGATTGATGCGCCCAAAGACAAATTCATACAACCCGAAGAAATTGCTTTACTCATTTCCGATATTTTGAAAATGGATCATTCTGCAGTAGAAATGGTTAAGATTAAAAACAGATTGTTCATTTAAAATAAATGTTTTGAAAATCATTTATTTGCATTTAACAGGAATTTTACGCTATATTCGTACCATCAAGCCATAATTTATGAGAAAAAAATATACAGGGATACTAATTATTTTAATGACAATTTTCACTACCTCTTGTTATTACGATAACGAGCAAGAACTATATCCAATCGACCCTAATGCATCCTGTGATACGTTAAATGTAACTTATTCAGGAACAATTTCAATTATTTTGGAAGCGCAATGTAATGGTTGTCATAGTGGAACAATTCCTGCAGGAGGTATAAAAACTGATAATTATACCGATGTAAAAGCATTGGTTGATAATGGAAAACTAATGGGGGTTATAAAACATGAACCTGGTTATTCGCCCATGCCAAAAGGCGGTCAAAAATTATCCGATTGCGACATTTCTAAATTTGAAGTTTGGATTAGAAATGGTGCGCTTAACAATTAATTCTATACTTATTTCTAAATTGAAATTTAATTATGAGACAATTCTTGAAACGAATTATTCTGCCTGTATTTGTAATTATGTTGTATTTGTTGTTGGAGCAATGCAAGCATAAACCGGTTTATCCTGTAAAGGAAATATGTTTTGAATCTAAAATTCTCCCTATTTTCATCAGTAATTGTACCATGAGCGGATGCCATGGCAATGGATCAGCTGAAGGAGGGTTGGTTTTGGATAATTATAACGGAATTATGCAAGGAGTTAAACCCGGCGATGCCGAAGATAGTGATATTTATGAAAGCATTACCGGACAAGACGAACTAATGCCTCCACCACCAAGACCGTCATTATCAGATGAACAAATTCAACTAATTTATGATTGGATACAATCCGGAGCAAAAAATACAACCAATTGCACAGAGAACACATGTGATACCACAAATGTTACTTATTCCAATCAAATTGCAACTATTTTAAATAATTATTGTACCGGTTGTCATAATACAAATAATGCATCCGGCGGATGGGATTTATCAAATTATAATGGAGTGAAAGCAAGTGTTGATGCAGGTAGATTTTGGGGGGCTGTAAATTGGGAGCCCGGATTTTCTGCTATGCCTAAAAACGGGAATCAACTTTCGGTATGTGATTTGCGTGCTATTAAATTATGGCTCGATGCAGGAGCCCAAAATAATTAAATTAATAAACTTAAACTTAAATTTTATCATTATGAAAACAAAAATTCAAATTGCATTATTCGTACTTACTACATTATTCACAGTCAGTTTAAATGCACAAGAAAAAAAATCAACAACAATCAAAGCCGATTCTGTCATCATTGACTTTCATGCCGGAACACCTTTGGAAGATATTGATGCCAAAAGTACAGATGCCAAAGGCATTATAAAATTATCAACCGGAGAGTTTGCCTTTGTGGTGTCAAACAGGAGTTTTCACTTTAAACGTTCTTTAATGGAAGAACATTTTAACGAAAACTATATGGAAAGTGATAAATACAAAGTATCCACTTACAAAGGAAAAATAGTTGATTATGATAAATTGGATTTGTCAAAAGATGGTACATACAAAGTTGTTACCAAAGGAATTTTAAATATTCACGGAGTTGAACAAGAAAGAGAAATAGAAGGCGAAATTATCGTGAAAGACGGAAAAATTCACATTGTTTCAACCTTTATGGTAAAATTGGAAGAACATAAAATAAAAATTCCTAAGGTGGTTACCGAAAAAATTGCCGAAGAAGTAAAAGTAAATGTAAACGCTTATTTTGATACAAATAACTTAAGATAAAATGATTAAACTCAAGTCGTTGATTATCCTTTTTGCGCTGTTTTCTATTAAACTCTTTGCTCAAGATGATTTATTGTCAGAACTGGAAGCCGAAGAAAGCAGCAGAACAAGTTACACACAAGCTACTTTTAAAAGTACACGTTTAATAAACGGACATACAAATGAAATTCTCGGTCCGGGTGTGTTGGATTTTAGAATTTCGCACCGTTTCGGACCGGTAAATTCCGGCTTGGGTAATTTTTTTGGGCTTGACCAAGGTTGGATTCATATAGGGTTTGATTACAGTCTCAATCACCGGTTGATGATTGGAGTAGGACGTTCTTCCAATCAAAAAACGGTTGATGGTTTAATTAAATACAGACTGTACAAACAGACCGAAGAAGGTGGAAAAAAACACCATTGGTTTTCGCTTACTTTATTGGCAACTGCCGATATAATTACTACACCTTGGCAAGATACTTCCCGTACCAATTATTTTACCAGTCGTTTGGCTTATAACTATCAAGCAATATTTGCCCGAAAGTTTAATAAAAATCTATCCATGCAATTGGTGCCAACAATAACGCATTATAATTTAGTACCATTGGCTTCCGACAAAAATGATATTTTCTCAATGGGTTTTGGCGGAAGATATAAAATTACCACACGCTTGGCACTCACTTGGGAGTATTATTTTGTGTTCCCCGAGCAAATAGTTTCGTGGCAACATACCAACAATTTATCCGTTGGTTTGGATATTGAAACCGGAGGGCATGTGTTTCAATTATTTTTTACCAACAGTATAGGAATGATTGAACGTCATTTTATAACCCAAACCAATGAAACATGGCAAGGTGGTGGCATTCACTTCGGGTTCAATGTTTCACGAGTGTTTACCGTCTCCGAAAAAGCCAAAAAACGCTTCGATGAAAAATGCACGTTTGCAGACTAATATGTAATTGTATTATTTAATTATTTTATTGTACAATTCAACTTCTCAGAAGATGATATGATAAAAGTCATCTTATTTTTTAATATATTTTAGTATTTTCATAAAAAATAATTTATGAGAATACAAGCATTTAAATTTTTGGTTATTACTATCGTAATCATTTCTTCTTTTTCATTTTATTCATTATATTCAAAAGAAGAACTCACAAAATATACTTATCACGACAAAAACATTCAGCCATTGGCAACAGGGTTTAATACTTTATTTGCTGGGTCGGGTGAGTGTGAAGCATGTCACGGAGCCACAGGTCAAGGACCAAACCCTTCGGCGTTGTCCGATAATAACGGAAACGATGTATCGCCGGTAACTGATTGGCGTGCAACCATGATGGCTAATTCGGCAAAAGACCCCTTGTGGCGAGCAAAAGTAAGCCACGAAGGGATGGTGAATCCTGCACATAAAGATGAATTGGAAACAACCTGTACGGCTTGTCATGCGCCATCGGGCAATAAAGATGCTATTCATAATGGTGCACTTCATTACCTGATTTCCGATTTGGAAAATGACCCTATTGGTTTAGATGGCGTAAACTGTACGGCTTGCCACAGCATGAGTCCAAACAATTTGGGCAGTGTATTCTCCGCTCAAATGGAATACGATACCAATCACATAATATACGGGCCTTATCTAAACCCGGTTCAAGGTCCCATGATAAATAATATCGGATTTACTCCCGAACAAGGGTAACACATCAACAATTCGGCATTATGTGGTGCGTGCCATACACTTATCACAAACAGTGTGGATACCTCCGGAAATTTAACAGGAACCACTTTTGTAGAACAAGCTATTTATCACGAATGGCTTAATTCAGATTTTAATACCGAAACTTTTCCTACCACAGGAGAAGATTGTCAAACTTGCCACATGCCGCGAATCAACGATAACGTGGTTATAGCCAATAGACCTCCATGGTTGTCTGCGCGTTCTCCTTTTGGCTTACATTATTTGGTTGGAGGAAATGCTTTTATGCTTAATATTTTAAAAGACAATAATTCTTTGCTTGGATTGTCTGCAACACAAACGCAGTTTGATACGGTAATAAATCGTACGGTTAAACAATTACAACAACAAACATTAAATTTATCATTATTTGACAACGGCAGACAAAACGATACGGCATATTTTGATCTTTATCTTGAAAATTTAACCGGGCATAAATTTCCTGCCGGTTACCCAAGTCGCCGGGCATATATTGAGTTTTTGGTTACAGATGTCAATAATGATACACTCTTTTATTCCGGCAGACACAATTCCATATACAGATTATTGGATGAAGATGCTGCTTACGAACTGCATTATGATGTTATCACAAATGATAATCAAGTGCAAATTTATGAAATGGTGATGGGCGATATAAACGGAAACGTTACCACTGTATTAGAAAGAGCTTATCAACATTTAAAAGACAATCGTATTCCGCCAAAAGGATTTTCTACGCAACACAATGCTTACGATACGGTTAAAATTGTAGGAAATGCCCTTGCCGATTCAGATTTTAACTACATAAACGGAGTAGAAGGTTCCGGTGGCGATTCTGTCAGTTATCATATACCTTTAAACGGTTACGCCGGTCAGCTTAATGTTTCGGCAACAGTATATTATCAACCCGTACCACCCAGATATTTAGATGATATGTTTCAATATTCTTCACAAGAAATTGATTTATTCAAAAATCTTTATCAAGGTGCCGACCATATTCCTGTAATAGTGGCGCAACAAAATTTAACAGTTTATCCGGTAGGCATTAGTGCTAAAAATACAAATTCTAAAATCAATGTATATCCTACCATAACTAGTGATTTTATTTATGTTCACAATGAAAATGACTTTTCTTTGGATGTTGATATTTATGATTTAAAAGGAAAATTGTGTGCTTCAAATAAGGTTGGAGCAAAAAGCAAAAACAAGTTAAACTTATCACATTTTTCAAAAGGAGTGTATTTGATTAAATCAAAAGTTGAAGGCAATGCATTTGTAAAACGAATTGTTGTTCAATAAGCGGCAGGTATTATTCAATTTATTGATACTTTTGCCCTCTTATGGGACGAAAACGTAAAAAAGAGCATTGGGCGGAAATGAACACATTTCCGCATGCCATTCAACCGCAATTCGACGAAGTATTTAATACCGATTATAAACTGAAAGGGAAATGGCACACTGATTTTTTTAAATCGGATAAACCTTTGGTGTTGGAGCTTGGCTGTGGAAAAGGTGAGTATTCTGTGGGGTTGGCGCAAGAATTTCCCGAAAAGTTGTTTATGGGGGTTGATGTAAAAGGTCACAGAATGTGGCGTGGAGCAAAAACTTCCGTAGAAAAAGGCATAGACAATGTTTATTTTCTCAGAACCCGCATTGAATTTATTCAAAATATCTTTGGTAAAGATGAGGTAAGTGAAATATGGATTACCTTTCCTGACCCGCAACCGGGAGATAAACGCGAGAAAAAACGCTTGACTTCTGATGGTTTTATTAAACAATACCAACAATTTCTTAAACCCGGCGGAATTATTCACCTCAAAACCGACAATCGTCCTTTTTTCGATTACACCTTGGAGCAAATAAATAAACACCGGTTTGAACTGTTGTTTCACACCTTTGATTTATATGGTGATGCAATAGATTCTTTCGATGAACAAACCAAGCAAATATTAGGCATCAAAACGCATTACGAGAAAATTTTCTCGGAAAAAGGATTTAAAATCAATTACTTGAAATTTAGAATATAATGCCCGGTTTTGTTTCAGAAAATAAAGATAAAAGTGATTTTTTTGAACAGGTTTGGCAAGTTGTAGCGCTAATACCCAAAGGAAGAGTAACGAGTTACGGAGCTATTGCAAAATATTTGGGCAGAGTCAAAAGTGCTCGAATGGTTGGATGGGCAATGAATGCTTCGCATCATGCAAAGATTAATGTTCCGGCGCATCGTGTCGTAAACCGTAATGGTTTACTCACCGGAAAAGCTCATTTTAATCCTCCCGAAAAAATGCAACAACTATTGGAAAGTGAAGGAATTAAGGTAGTTGAAAATCAGATTGTAGATTTTGAAAAATATTTTTGGGACCCCATGAAAGAATTATTGTCATAAAAAAACAGCTCTCCAATCGGAGAGCTGCTTAACAAATATTTATTCAAATTTATTTTTAACCGCTGCAAGATTCGCAAGCATCCGGATTGTCTAACGAACAGGATATTTCGGCTTGTTGCTCTTCGGCTGTTTTTGCTGTTGGATTACCTTGTGAAGCAGCTCTTTCCAATGTGAATTTAATGGCATCTCGAGCGGCTTTGGTACGCAAATAATACATGCCAGTTTTTAATCCTTTTCGCCATGCGTGAAAATGCATTGAAGTAAGTTTGGCAAAGTTTGGATTTTCCATAAATACATTCAACGATTGCGACTGGCAAATAAATGCACCACGGTCGGCAGCCATATCAATAAGTGTACGTTGTTTAATTTCCCAAACAGTTTTATAAATTTCTTTTAAGTTTTGTGGTATTTCGTCAATATTCTGAATAGAACCGTTGGCAGCCATTATGCGATTTTTCATATCATCATTCCACAAACCGAGTTTGTTTAAATCGCGTAATAAGTGTTTGTTTACCACAATAAACTCACCACTCAATACTCTACGGGTATAAATATTTGAAGTATAAGGTTCAAAACATTCGTTGTTTCCTAATATTTGTGATGTAGAAGCAGTTGGCATTGGTGCTACCAACAATGAGTTGCGTACGCCGTATTTTTTCACTTCTTCTTTTAAAATATCCCATTCCCAACGGTCACTTGGTGTTACTCCCCACATATCGAATTGAAAAATTCCTTTTGAAACCGGAGAACCTTTAAACGTTTCGTAAGGTCCAAATTCTTTGGCTAAATCTTTAGATGCTGTCATGGCAGCATAATAGATGGTTTCAAAAATATCTTTGTTCAATTGTTTTGCTTCTTCCGAATCAAAAGGTAAACGCAATAAAATAAACGCATCAGCCAATCCTTGAACACCTAAACCAATAGGACGGTGACGCATATTGGAATTTTTGGCTTCAGGAACCGGATAATAATTCTGGTCAATTACTTTGTTTAAGTTTTTGGTAACCGTGTAAGTAATGTCAAATAATTTTTGATGATCGAATTTTCCGTCAATGACAAATTTTGGTAATGCCAAAGAAGCCAAATTACATACTGCTACTTCATCCGGCGAGGTATATTCTATAATTTCCGTACAAAGATTGGAAGAACGAATAGTTCCCAAATTTTGTTGGTTTGATTTTTTGTTGGCGGCATCTTTATACATCATGTAAGGTGTGCCTGTTTCAATTTGCGACTCCAATATGGCATTCCACAAGTCGCGAGCTTTAATGGTCTTACGTCCTTTGCCTTCTTGTTCATATTTAGTGTAAAGCGCTTCAAATTCTTCACCGTAAGTATCATATAATCCGGGACATTCGTGAGGGCACATCAATGTCCAATCTCCGTCTTCTTCTACACGTTTCATAAACAAATCGGGCGTCCAAAGTGCGTAGAATAAGTCGCGGGCTCGCTGTTCTTCTTTTCCGTGGTTTTTCTTTAAATCCAAAAAGTCGAAAATATCGGCGTGCCAAGGTTCCATGTAAACGGCAAAAGAACCTTTACGTTTTCCGCCACCTTGGTCAACATAACGGGCAGTATCGTTAAATACACGCAACATAGGTACAATACCGTTCGAAGTGCCGTTTGTACCTTTAATGTAAGTGCCTTTTGCCCGTACATTATGAATGCTTAATCCAATACCACCGGCCGATTGCGAAATTTTTGCACATTGTTTTAATGTGTCGTAAATGCCGTCAATACTGTCGTCTTTCATGGTTAATAAAAAGCACGAAGACATTTGTGGTTTTGGCGTTCCTGAGTTAAAAAGGGTAGGTGTGGCATGTGTAAACCACTTTTCTGACATTAAATTGTAAGTTTCAATGGCAGCATCAATATCTTCTTTATGAATACCCAAAGAAACACGCATTAACATGTGTTGCGGACGTTCGGCAATTTTTCCGTCCAATTTTAACAAATAAGAACGTTCAAGGGTTTTAAAACCAAAGTAATCGTAATTAAAATCGCGGTCGTAAATAATGCTTGAGTCAAGCACTTCTTTGTTTGCGTCAATAATTTGATATACATCATCGGCAATAAGAGGTGCTTTTTCTCCTGTTTTGGGGTTGATGTATGTATAAAGGTCTTTCATTGTTTCAGAGAAAGACTTTTTGGTATTTTTGTGCAAGTTGGAAACCGCAATGCGTGAAGCCAACAAGGCATAATCGGGATGTTGAACCGTCATGGTTGCGGCAACCTCGGCAGCCAAGTTATCCAATTCCGATGTGGTTACACCATCGTATAACCCTTCAATTACCTTCATGGCAACTTTTACCGGGTCAACTACTTCGTTTAAACCGTAACATAATTTTTTTATACGGGCAGTAATTTTATCAAATTTTACTGCTTCTTTACGACCATCTCTTTTAACTACGAACATATTCTTATTGTTTTATATTGGGATAAAATTGTTTGATTATTGATTAAAAATCTTCATCTAAACTAAATGCATTATTAGATTCGTCTGTAGATGATTTTACACCGGCTTTTTGATATTCGGCAACTCGTTTTTCAAAGAAATTGGTTTTTCCTTGAAGAGAAATCATATCCATAAAATCGAATGGATTAGTAACGTTGTACACTTTGTCGTTGCCTAATTCTACCAATAAACGGTCGGCAACAAACTCTATGTATTGCGCCATTAAATCGGCGTTCATACCAATCAAACGAACAGGTAATGCTTCGGTTACAAATTCGCGTTCTATTTCTACAGCATCGGTAATAATTTGTTTTACTGTTTCTTTTGGTAATTTGTTGATTAAGTGGTTGTTGTAAAGTAAGCAAGCAAAATCGCAGTGCATTCCTTCGTCACGCGAAATCAACTCGTTGGAGAAGGTTAATCCCGGCATTAAGCCACGTTTTTTCAACCAAAAGATTGAGCAAAAACTTCCACTGAAGAATATTCCTTCTACGGCTGCAAAAGCTATTAATCTTTCGGCAAACGAACCGTTTTCAATCCATCGCAAAGCCCATTCGGCTTTTTTCTTAACTGCAGGAATATTTTCAATGGCATTGAATAAATAATCTTTTTCTTTAGGGTCTTTTATATAAGTGTCGATAAGTAAAGAGTAAGTTTCCGAATGGATGTTTTCCATCATTACTTGAAAACCGTAGAAAAATTTAGCTTCGGTATATTGTACTTCGCTTAAGAAATTTTCTGCCAAATTTTCGTTAACAATCCCATCGCTTGCCGCAAAAAATGCCAATACGTGTTTAATGAAGTGACGCTCATCATCGTTCAGTTTATTTTCCCAGTCAACTAAATCTTGCGATAAATCAATTTCTTCGGCAGTCCAAAAACTGGCTTCTTGGTCTTTGTAAAATTTCCAAATATCATCGTGTTGAATAGGAAACAATACAAAGCGATTTGGGTTTTCCTTTAGTATTGGTTCTTCAGCATTTAGCGTAGTGTTAGAAGGTAATACCTCCTCGATTGAAGGTGTTTTGTCGGTTTTTGTTACTTCTTCTTTCATATTTTAATTTTTTTAAATTAGCGATGTTTGTTTAGGAATTTAAACGCTTAATTATTGATTTTCAGTAAGTTAGTAAATCTTTTTTAAGAGGGTTTGTTTAAATTTCGATTACAAATTTTGATAAAAAATACTTCATATGCAATGCTAAAAAATTCACATTCATTGCAAGTTTTCAACATTCCGGATTAACAAAAAAGTGTTGATAAATTTTAAATTCCGGCTAAATGTTTGATTACTACTGAAATTACATTCATATAATAAAATGTAATTTTCAACGATAGTATTTTTTATTTTGTCGAATCAATAATTTTACTTATGATTCTGTTTTTACAAATTAAATAATGCCAAAATATCATTTAATTCTTCTACTTTTTCTTTTTCACCCATTTTGTCATATACATTTTTCAACTCATCAATTAGGGTGTAAATAATAGTAGTATTTGAGCATGGTAAATAATATTCGGGCTTGGGTTCAATATTCAACTGTTTTAAATATTTGTCAATTTCTTCTTTTTGAAATACAAACCCTCTAAAAAACGGATTGATATAAAATAATATATCTTCTTGGGTAAACTCCGGTTTATCTTCAAATAATTGTTGTCTGTTGGTGTAAGCCAAAACAAAGTGCCGGGGAAGATTTACTCCGTACACGGGTATATTTAACCGACTGCAAATTTCAAGGTAAATGATTCCCAGGGTAATGGGGTTTCCTTTTTTTAGTTCAAATACTTTGTTAATGAAAAAGTTTTTGGGATTATAGATGTCTTTTTTATCTGAACTGAATTTATAGGTGTTGAATAAAATATGATTGATGATTTTCACCTTTTCAAGTGCCGTTTGATTGGGGTTTAATTCTACCCAAACATCTTTTGTAATAGCTTGCAAGGTTTTAAAAATTTCATCTTCTTCAATATCGGGGTATTGATAATTGGCAAAAGCCAAAGCGCCTTTAACTAATGATTTATCGCTGCTTTCGAGCCAATCTTTCAGCTTTTTTTTTGTTTGTCTTATTTGTAATTCGTGGATAATAGACTCTACCCGTTCTTGAATTATGGGTTCGTAAGATGTTTCCCATAAATTCTCTAAATAAGGAATTACTTCATTTCCCAATTCCAAAAATCTGTTGCGAACCTCGTGATAAATATTTTCATCGGGGTCGTCGAGCAGATTTAAAAGAGCTTTTATTTCATTGGGGTGCATATTCAAAAATACGCGCTTACCAAAGAAATGTTATACAGATAATGAAATAGTTTTTAACTTTTAGATGTTAATCGGTTCAATGTTTGCACAATCAGTTCTTTCATTCTTTCCTTGTAGTTGGCGCTGAATGTTCCTGCATATCGATTGGCAATAATTACACAAATGGTAAGTGCTTTGTGTCCCAATAACTCGCTTAATCCGTACAAAGCAGAGGTTTCCATTTCAAAGTTTGTCAAGCGATAATTTTCAAAGGTGAAGTTTCTGAATTTTTCATTCAACTCGGGGTAAGCCAACGGTAACCGAAGCGAACGCCCTTGGGGAGCATAAAAACCCGATGCTGTTGCCGTAATGCCGCTAATGGTATTTTTTCCTACGGTTTGCATTAAATGATTGTCGCAAGCAACAAAATAGGGCGTGGCAAACTCTTGAGGATAGTTGGTGTGTGTTAAGAATGATTGTTGAATATTTTTATATTTTTCGGAAAAATTATTTTTGTAAAAATTCAGTAGTCCGTCAATACCAAAGGCGTAAGCCGAACTTACAAAACTGTCAATGGGAATGTCTTTTTGTAAAGCACCCGAAGTGCCCAGGCGAACAATATTTAATGATTTCTTTTCCGCTTTTTCTGTTCTGGTTTCCAAATCAATATTTACAAGAGCATCCAGCTCATTCAAAACAATATCAATATTGTCGGTGCCAATTCCCGTAGCCAAAGCAGTAATGCTTTTTCCGTTGTATGTTCCGGTGTGTGTAACAAATTCACGACTTTGCACTTTATGCTCAACATTATCAAAATAACTTGATATTAATGCAACACGTGCAGGGTCGCCAACAACAATTATATCGTCAGCAATTTGGTGCGGGTGTAAACCTAAATGGTAAACACTTTTATCATCGTTTAATACCAATTCGGAAGCAGGAATTTGTCTAACCATAATATTTTTCTAATTTTAGCAGACCAAATGTATTAAAAAAAACAGGAATGTCTTTATTAAAAAACAAAATATTAGTGCCGCTTGATTTTTCGGAACAATCATTAATAGCACTTGAACAATCGTATAATTTGGCTAAAATTGCCAATGCCGAAATTGTCTTACTTTATGTAATGGAAGAACCCACCGGCTTGTTAAAATTATTTGCCAAGCCAACCGATGAAGTTCGCTTGTTTATTGAAGAAAAGTTGGAAGATTTGATAGAAGAAAAACAAGCAGAAACCGGGTTGCAGTTTGAGTATTTGATTTCAAAAGGCAAACCTTATGAGAAAATTATCGAAGTGGCTGAAATGATACGAGCCAAAATGATAATAATGGGTACAAAAGCCGGAAATTCTATCTCTAAATTTATCGGTTCCAATACATTGAGAGTGGTGCAAACTGCACCTTGTCCGGTGGTAACAATTCGTGGCAAACAACATAAAAAAGGTTGTGACATTATTGTATTACCCTTGGATTTAAGTAAAGAAACTACGCACAAAGTAGATAAAGCCATTGAATTGGCAAAATATTTTAATGCCGAAATTAGAGTGCTTTCCATTTTAAAAACCGGAAACCCCGAAGTGGTAAATAAACTAACCACCCAATTGAAAGTAATTGGAAACAAAATTCAAAAAGAAGGTATAAAAACCGTTTTGAACCTGATAAAAATTATTGATGGAGAAGATACAATCGGAAGTACCGTTGTAGCTTATGCAGAAAAAATAAATGCCGATTTAATTCTAATTATGACACAACAGGAGAATGACCCTAAATTTTTATATATAGGTTCGGCAGCACGCGAAATCATCACACAATCTAAAATACCTGTTATGAGTGTTTTACCCCAAAAATTACATGAAATAAAAATTTAATTGACAAAAGTCATTACCATTAACATAAAATATTTATAAATTTAAGCCCAAAATAAATTAGGATATGAAAAAATTTGAAGTAACAAAGATTTTAGTTCCGGTCGATTTTTCCGAAACTTCGCTAAAAGCAATAGAACATGCCGAATTTTTTGCCAATAAATATGATGCTCAAATAGCATTGGTTCACGTATTAAAATCTGGTTCTTATGATATTAAACTACCCGGATTTGGCTCAATAGGTCAACCAACTGAAACGATTCGCGAAGTAGTGCTTGACAAAATGCGTGAAATTGGTAAAGGAATTTTAGACAGAACAGGTAAAACACCCACTTTTATTCTTGCAAATGGAAATGTATTCAGAAATATTATTGATGTATCAAGAAATGAAAACTGCGATTTAATCATAATGGGAACTCACGGCGTGAGTGGTGAGCACGAATTATTTATAGGAAGCAACGCATACCGTGTAGTAGAGTATTCTAAAATCCCTGTGTTAACAGTTCGTAAAAAATCATCCGCCGCTATCAAACGTATTACAATGCCTATTGACAGTTCGCCGGCTTCGAGAGATAAAGTGCCTTTTGTGTGTCAAATAGCACAAAAATTCGGTGCAACAGTTAATATGTGTGGAATCTTAACTTCGGATCACGAAGACGAAGAACCACAAATGAATCTTCGCTTAAAGCAAACAAAAGAATATTTTGAAGAACACGGTGTTGAATGCACTTCAGAATTATTAAAAGGTGACAGTATTGGTGAATTGGTGTTAAATTTTGCAAGAATTGAAAAAGCCGATTTAATTGCCATTATGAAAGAAATGGAACCTTCCGGAATATTTATGGGACCATACTCGCAATACATTGTAAACCGTGCCGATGTACCGGTGTTATCTTTCTCTCCTGTATTCCATAAAGAAGACATTGTGGATGACCCAAATCTTGAAGCCGATTGGGAAACACCTTATTTATTATAAAAAATCATTAACCATTTCAAAAAGCTGTTTCTTTAGAAACAGCTTTTTTTACTTTAAACCTTTTCATCAAACAATTATCTAACAGTTTGCATGTCGAAAAAAGCAACTGATGCAAATATTATCCGTTTATTTCCTCTTGCAACCAAGCAAGATAAAGAAAGCGTATTGGCAAAACTAATGGATGCTTATCACGATAAACTTTACATTGTTGTTCGGCGAATGGTTGTTATTCATGAAGATACCGACGATTTATTGCAAGAAATATGGCTGAAAGTTTGGCAAAACCTCGATAAATTTTCCGGCAACAGCCAAATATATACTTGGATTTATCGCATAGCCATAAACGAAACGTTGCAATTTTTGAAACGTAAAAAGCGATTTCTGTTTATCGAAACAAATAATTATCAAAAAGAACAAATACAAGCTGTATATCAAGGAAAATATATTTCGGGCGATGAGATTCAATTGAAATTGCACGAAGCCATGTTGTTATTACCCGAAAAGCAGCGCGCTGTTTTTCAAATGCGCTATTTCGATGAACTGAAGTTTAAAGATATTGCCGAAATATTAAAACTGAGTGAAGGAGGTGTGAAGGCAAATTATCATCATGCTGTCAAGAAGATAGAAAATTTTATAAAAACATCAATCGATTAAACTTTCTTGAAAAATAATAATCTAATAAATAAAATGAATTTGAAAAAGAACATATACACACAACCCGAAGGCTACAAAAACGAGTTAAAACAAAACGTTTTAGCGCAAATTAGCGATAACGGAAAATCGCAAGGAGCCGTTCATTTAAAATGGGCAATAGCCGCATCTGTTTTGCTTTTATTGAGTTTTGGATTTTGGCATTATACATCAACCCAAGAAAAAATTAATAATGAAGAAATTTATATTTATTTGGAAGAAAATATTGACGAGTTAGATGAAGATATAATTTATTCAATGGTTAATGTTCCGACTGATACAACCAACATTACAATAGATGAATTATTATTGTTGGATAATGATGAATATGAAATTTATTAACCTGAAAACAAAACATTATGAAACGAGTTAGCATTTTATTTACACTTTTACTTATTTCTACAACCATTTTGTTTGGGCAAGTGCCAAAAGAAAAACGCGAGAAAATCAAGCAATTGAAAATAGCATTTATTACCGAAAAAATGCAACTTACTCCGGAAGAAGCCGAGAAATTTTGGCCCGTTTACAATGCATTTGAGCAAAAAAGACACGAACTGAAAAAAGCTTACCGTCAAAACGTAAAAAAAATACTGAATTTACAGTCGAAAGAACAAATTGATATTGACAAATACAACGACAAGCAAATTGAACAAGTAATGGAAATGCATTTGCAAATGCAAGAAAAACAATTGCAGTTGGATAAAGAATATTACCAAGCATTAAAACAAATATTGCCTGTGAAAAAGATATTTTTATTGCATCAAGCAGAAAAAGAATTTAAAAAGAAAATGCTACGCGACATTAAAAATCACAACGGAAAATAGGACTTAATAATTGAAACTTTCAAAAATTTCATTCATTTGCTCGTCCATTTCATCTTGAGTAAGTTCTTTATAACCTTTAAAATCGGTAAAGATTTCATCATCAATCTTGCGAAACTCAATTTTTTGAGCCGTAAAAACCATTCGCATACCGTATTTAGTATATTCGTATTGCAATAAAACCCCCGGAACTTTGTAAAAAGGAGTGCACCAATTCGGGTTTTCAATTTTTATTTCGGAAGTGTAGTAAAAAGTCATATCCGGAATAGAATCTTCAGTAAAATGTAAAATAACTTCTTCGGCGGGCAAATCGGCAATATATTTTGTTACTCCTGTTTTTTCAATAGTGTAGTCGGGCATTTCGCGTTGAATCATGGGCAAAATATCTTTGCCGTTTACCAACAATTTATATTTTTTGGTAAAAACCTTTACGTATTGTCCCATTGTGCTGTCTTCAAGGTTGCAAACCATATCCGACTTAAAGGTGCCCATACCTGCTTTTAGCGAATTCATTGTTTTTTTGCCTTGAAAAACCATTTCCATCTCATCAGGCAAGAAAGATTTCATAAAATGGTCGTCCGAAACATCAGGATATTCTACATGGTAAATGATTTTGCCTTCCGATTTATCTTCGGGAGAATACGATTTTCCGCATGCAAAAAGCAAAGCAGTAATTAAAATAATAAAAGAGTAACGAAAATATTGTGACATCCTGCTGTTAAAAGTATTCTCTCTTACAAATATATCATTATTTTAATGTAAATCAAGCGTTAGTGCGTTTTATTGATTGTAAATAATTTACACTTTGTGGTCCTTCGTTGCATAATAAATCCAATATGCTTAAGTTGGGAATAAACCCTTTTTTATTTTCAAACACTTGTATATAGCGCGGAAATACTAATATTTTCAGTTCTTTTTTTGGTGTAAGCAAACGTAAATCTTCTTCTGTATTTACATTTTCAATATATTTTTCGGAAAATTTCAGCGGAACAGATAATTCTAAAATTTCCATTATTTTTTGCATCAAGGCAGTATTAAAATCCACCAAAAGTTCAAAATCTTTTTTATGAAAAAAATCATAAAACTCTTGTTCGTAATACTCAAAATAAGGTGAGGAGCGGTAAGCCGATTCAATTGATTTCCAATGGTTTTTTTGCCAATTTTCGGCATAACTGATTTTACGGTTTTTTATGGGCGTATGCTCATTTTCTTTAACTAAAGGAATGGTTAGCGATAATTTCCCGTTTGCACCGTAAATCTCGCATCGATTTCGGTAGGTTTGTTTTACAAAATGCTCGTAAATATCTATCACGGGGTTTTCATCTTTCGATAAAAAATACCAATAAGCAATTGGCGGTAAATATGCGGTAGAGTAAACCATAAGTTTGAAAGTTTGAGCGGCAATTTTACGAAATATCAACCGGAATAAAAACAAGTCGGGGCTTTTATGTAATTTTGCCGGGTATGAATTTTTCAGGAAAAAAAGTAGCATTTTATACCTTGGGTTGCAAGCTCAACTTTTCGGAAACATCTACCATTGCCCGCAGTTTTGTAGAAAACGGTTTTACAAAAGTAGATTTTAACGAAACGCCCGATGTATTTGTCATCAACACTTGTTCGGTAACCGAAAATGCCGATAAAAAGTGTCGTCAATTGGTAAAGAAAGCCAAAAAAGTAAATCCCGAAAGTTTTATTGCCGTAATAGGTTGTTATGCTCAGCTTAAACCCGAAGAAATCAGCAATATAGAAGGGGTAAATATGGTTTTGGGTGCAAACGATAAGTTTAAACTCATTGAGCATCTTGAAAATAATATTCATAGCCATAATAAAGTGGTATTAAACACCAAAATAAATACGGTAAAAGAGTTTTCGCCCTCTTATTCTGCCGGCGACCGCACCCGTTCGTTTTTGAAAGTGCAAGACGGTTGCGATTATTTTTGTTCGTTTTGTACCATTCCCTTAGCCCGAGGATTTAGTAGAAGCAATACTATTGCAGAAACGGTTAAGGTAGCGCAAGAAGTAGCACAAACCGATGTGAAAGAAGTAGTACTCACAGGTGTAAATATTGGCGATTTTGGAAAAAATACAGGCGAAACTTTTTTTGATTTGATAAAAGAACTGGATAAAGTCGAGGGCATTGAACGCTACCGAATTTCTTCTATTGAGCCCAATTTGTTGACCAATGAAATAATTGATTTTGTGGCATCTTCGGATAAATTTATGCCGCATTTTCATATTCCGTTGCAGTCGGGGGCAGATAAATTGCTTGAAGCAATGCGCCGGCGCTATAAAACCGATTTATACAATGAACGAGTAGAAACCATTAAAAACAAAATGCCCGATGCGTGCATTGGTGTAGATGTAATTGTGGGATTCCCGGGTGAGACAGATGAACTGTTTGAAGAAACGTATCGTTTTATCAACGAATTGCCGGTTTCGTATTTGCACGTCTTTACTTACTCTGAGCGCGCCAATACTACTGCTGTTCGTGATACCAAAAATGTTGTGCCCAAACACGTAAGAGCCGAACGCAGCAAAATGCTACATATTTTATCGGACAAGAAAAAACGGGCTTTTTACGAAAGTCAATTGAATAAATCGTGGAAAGTGCTTTGGGAAAGCGAAGAAAACCACAACGAAATGTATGGTTTTACCGATAATTATGTAAAAGTAAAAACCACCTACAATCCGCAATTGGCCAACACCATAAAAGAAGTGCAATTAGCCGATATAGATATTGACGGAATAGTGAAGGTGGTGTAAATTTTATTTTCCCAAAATCATCTTCCGCAACATATTCATTCCCATTAACGAAGCCAACTCAATATTAATGGAACGGTTGGTAGTGAAAACATACTTTTTGGTAATAATTTCACCTTTGTAATAAACAGCTATCCAAACGGTACCAACCGGTTTTTCGGGTGTGCCTCCGGTAGGGCCTGCAATGCCTGAAGTAGCGATGCTGCAATCGGTATTTAATTTTTGAGCAACGGCTTTTGCCATTTGTATAACCACCGGTTCACTAACAGCACCTTGGGTTTCCAATACCTTTGGCGAAACATCCAAAAGATTCATTTTTACTTCGTTGCTGTACGAAATAATGCTTCCTTTGTAATAATCGGAACTGCCGCTTATGGAAGTGATTAAATGTGCCAAATAACCGCCGGTACAACTTTCGGCAGTAGCCAAGGTAAGTTTTTTATTGCGTAATAAATCGCCCAACACTTCCGATAAATTTTCTTTTTCGGTTGAGTAAATATATTCGGGAATAATGGCAAATAACTTTTCTATTTCTTTATCAATTTGTTTTTCAAGTTCGGCTTTGTTGTCGCCTTGTGCTTGCAAACGCAATTTTACCCTTCCGGGCGAAGGCAAGTAAGCCAACCGGATAAACGAAGGCAATTGTTTTTCCCATTGCTCCAATTTTGTTGCCAAAACCGCTTCGGGAATGCCAATGGTGTAAACCATTTTATACACAATAACCGGCAGAGAGAAAGTTTCTTTTATTTTAGGAATTACCTGCTCCATCAATCCTTTCATCTCAAACGGCACGCCCGGCATATTCACTAAAATATGACCGTTTCGATTAAACCACATTCCGGGGGCGGTGCCTCGTTTGTTTCTCAGTACTTCGCAATTTTCGGGTACCAAGGCTTGTTGCTTGTTGTTTACGGTCAGTGTTCGTCCTTTTCGTTCTACCAGCTCTTTTACATCTTGCAAAACATCTTGATTTAAAATTAGCTTTGCACCAAAAATGTCGGTTATAGTTTTTTTTGTAATATCGTCACTTGTTGGTCCTAATCCGCCGGTTGTGAGGGTTATATCATAATTCTCGATACAATGCGTCAAAGTAGAGAAAATAGCTTCGTGCGTATCGGGAATGGTGAGCATTTTTTCGACCGAAACACCAATTTCTACCAATAATTTGGCTATATATTGCGAGTTTGTATCTAAGGTTTGTCCTATCAGTATTTCATCTCCTATGGTAACGATACAAGCGGTAACTTTTTTCATTATATATGGGTTTTATTCAATTTTAAAAACAGCGGTTTTCACTCTTTTTGTCGGAACATTGTCAATATCTTCTTCTAAAACCAATTGATTTGCCTCCGGATTTTCAAACACTTCGTTTATCGAAAGAATAGGGGATAGGGGAATGTTTTTTTCGTAAGCGAATTTTAGTAATTCGTCGCGGTTGAAATTTTTTATTGCGTTAGCTAAAATTTGGGCTAATTCTTCACGGTTTTTTACTCTGTTGATATTGGTGCTGAACTTTTCATCGTTTGTCAAGTTATCTAAATGGAGGATAGAAAGCAATTGTTGAAATTGTTTGTTTGAGCCAATGGCTAATACAACGGGTTTATTGTCTTTGGTGTAGAAAGTTTCGCCGTATGGTGCAATATTGGGATGCAAACTGCCAATAGGTTGAGGAATTTCTTTTGCCATCAGCCAATTCGTTGCTTGATTTTTTAATGAGGCAATTGCCGCATCATATAAAGAAACGGATACTTTTCGGGCTTTTTTCTCTTTACATTGCATCCAAAGGGCGGTGAGAATACCTTCTTTGAGTTGATGTGCAGCCAATACATCAATTAAAGCAACGGGCATTTTTAACGGTCCGCTTTCGGGTGTGCCGTTGATACTCATAAATCCGGTTTCGGCTTGCAATACCAAATCAAAAGCCACACGAGGATTTTTTTCGCCAAAGCCGGTCAGTTGGGCATAAATAATGGTAGGTTGTATTTTTTTTACCGATTCAAAATCGAGGTGAAATTTTTTATCGTCGCCGGGTTTAAAGTTGGAAATGATTATATCGGATTGTTTGATGAGATGATGCAGTTTTTTAAAATCATTTTTATCAAAATAATCTAAAAAAATATATTCTTTATGGTAATTGACCGAACAAAAATAGGCTGATATATTTGCCGAATCGTCCTCCGTTGGGAGTTTCCATTTGCGGGTAACATCACCGTTGGTCAGTTTGTTTTCTACTTTAATAACTTTGGCTCCCAGTTCGGAAAAAAACATACCCACATCCGGACCGGCAAGAACACCGGCTAATTCCAAAACGGTTAAGCCGTCGAAAATTTTAGCGGACTTCAACTCTTTGTCCATTGAATTCTACAATATCGCCTGTTCGTATTTTTTTTCGTTTTTCGGTTGCCACCTTATCATTTACCGTTACATAACCTTCAGTTATCATTTGGTTTGCCATTCCTCCCGACTCACACCAATTGAGCATTTTAAGCAACTGGTTCAGTTGGATGTATTCGGTTTCGAGGATAAATTTTTCTGTTTCCAAAGTTGTTAGTCTTTATTATCCAAAAAATTGGTTACTTGAAACATAAAATCTACCGGTTGTTCGGCAAAAGGATAGTGCCCTGAATTTTTTATTACCACCAAATATGCCTTGTCGATATTATCCATATATAATTGGTCGGATTCAAGCGGAATATTATCGGCACTGCCGTGAATAATAAGTGTTGGAGATTTTATATTATGTAATTTTTCGGAAACATCCATATTCCAAAAGTTTTTCTCCACAATACTTTCTATGACCAATAAATTTTTTGCTTTTTGAGGTGTAAATTTCAAATGACTGAATATTTCACGGATTTTATTGGTGTCCACAACATTGATTTTGTCGGCTAAAATCATGGCTTGTTTAAAAACAGAAGTATCGCCTTCTACAAATGCTTTTGAGCTCATCAGTTTTACTAATTTTTTGGTGTCTTCCTCGTTTCGCTTGCGTTCGCGATTGTTGAAAGTTTTTTCAAAATACATTGAATTAAGCGGAGCAGGGGTAACCAAAATCAGTTTTTGCACCTTGTCGGGATGAGCCGAAGCATAAAGCGAAGCCAACAATCCACCAAAAGAATGCCCCAAAATAATTGGCTTTTTGATGTTTAATTCGTTTAAAACTACATCAATATCATTTACATAATCATCGAACGTAAAGGATGAGTCTGTTGGGAAAGACGACAAACCGTTGCCGCGTTGGTCGAGAAATATCAATTTGTATTTTTTGCTTAACGGTTTTAAGTAAGGAATTAAATAATCGCTCCACAGTCCCGGTCCGGCGTGTAATATGACCATTGGCTCGCCTTCGCCCATTATTTTGTAACCTAATTCCACGGTTTCGGTTTTTACTGAACCTTCGGTAAATTGCGGAATACTGTTTTTTTCTGGTGTTTGAACAGAAGCAGAATCGGTTTCGGGTTTATTATCCGTTTGGTCATTGTTGTTTGAGCAAGACCACATCAATAACGAAGCAATAATAACCAATGAGAAGGTTTTAATATTTTTCATGTTTTTGAATTTTAACGTTTAAATGTAGTAATAAATTTTATTCAAAAAAAATTATTTAAAAATTAAAGAATCTACCGATACGGTGTAAGCGCCAAAATATCCCAGAATATTTTGGTTATCAAAATTATTTTCGGGGTTACCGGGAATTGTGCCTGAAAATCCGCTGTTGGCAATTTCATCCAGTGTGTTAAAATAAATGTAATTTGCTTTGTCAATAGAGTAAAGTTCAACTTTAATTGTGTCCAGAGGTTTTACATTTGAACCAAAAAGCGGATAAGATGTGTTTTTTCCGTTGAAATATAAATCGGAAAGTGCGTAAATATCATTCTGTTTTTTATTGTTGATGTAAAGTATAAACCGGTAATAATTTTGCTCATTGGCAGGGTCGCTGAAATATACTCTTGGCCGGTAATCTTTTCCGCCAAAACCTACGGTTTCTTCAATAGCCAATGAATCAATTTCAATTTTTGTTGGCACTGTTGATGTGGCTGAAGTTTGAAATTCAGTATGATTGATATTTAAAGTATAGGTAATTCCTTGTTGAGCAATGATAGAATTTGACTTGTAAATACCCGGTTCTATTTCTGTAAAGCTGTAATTACTATTGCCGTCAGTAATATTTATACTTGCTCCTGATACCGGCGGAAATATATTATCATCGTAAAAACCGGCGCTTTTGGTTATTTTAACTTCGTTGAAGCCCAAAGAATCGGTTATAAATGCTTCTACAACAAATTTTTGTTCTGCATCTTTCAAGTCAACTTTTATTTCTTTTTCGCAAGCAGAAAGAAATATGATTGAAAGTATTGAGATGAATAAAACAGGTCTTTTCATTTTGGTTAAAATTTAAAATTATAAGTTACAGAAGGAATGAATTTAAACAAAGCTGTTTGAACAGCAACCGTTTTATTAGGGTCATTATCACTCTGTCTAAATTCTATGATGTAGGCATTTTCTCTTCCGTAAGCATTGTACACCGAAATATTCCATGCCGATTCAAATCGTTTTTTTACTTTTTCGGTTTCTCCGGTTTCGGGATTTTTAATTTCTTTATAGGGTTTGTTTTTTATATTTACACCCACATCCAAACGGTGATAATCCGGAAAACGATAACCGTTTCTTTCGGTATATAAGTTGACAATTTGATTGTTAATGGTATATTTTCCGCTAGGAAAAGTTACAGCATTCCCGGTATAATATACCCATGAACCGGAAAAATCGATTCTCTCATTTAATTTATACATTAAAACTACAGAAACATCATGTGTTCGGTCGTATCGGGAGGGGAACCAACTGTTATTGTTTATTTGCTCAAATTTACGTTCGCTTCTTGCCAATGTGTAACTAATCCAACCGGTAAAATTTCCTTTGTTCTTCTTCAAATAAAACTCAATGCCATAAGCACGGGCTTTTCCGTAAAGCAATTCGCCTTCGGCAGTTGGATTTAAAGTAATGCTTGCACCTGTGCGGTAATCAATAGTGTTTTGCATGGGTTTAAAGTATGTTTCTACAGAGAATTTGAATTTATTTTTGGCAAAATTTTTAAAGTATCCTAAGGCAAATTGATCGGCAATTTCCGGTTTAATGTTGTTGCTTGATGGCATCCAAACGTCGGTGGGTGTACTTGTTGCCGAATTGCTTAGCAAGTGTAAATATTGGTAAGTTCGGGTATAAGATGCTTTTATGGAGGCATCTTCTGACAACGTATAAGTGGCCGCTAAACGTGGTGCCAATCCGTGATAAGTTACTACGGGTTCTCCATTGGCGTAAACCGTTGTGTCAATTACTTCGCCCAAATCGTTGTATGTGTATATATCGCCGGGACCAAATTGAGTGAAATTGGAGTAACGTACGCCGTAATTTAACGATAATACACCGTTTACTTTTTGTTCATTGGAAATATAAAGGGCACTCTCTAACGAATATCTTTTGGGGACTTCTATCGTTGCAATAGGACTATCTTCGTCGGCATCTAATTTTCCGGGTTTAAAAGTATGATAGATAGCATTTAATCCAAATTTTACAGTATTGGATTCGTTTGCATACCAATTGAAATCTTGCTTCAGGTTTAAATCTTCAATGGCAGAGTTGATAGAAAAATTGGCTCGCGTAATATTTACACTGTAATTGTAGTTACTGTATATAAATGAAGTATTGGAGAATAGTTTGTCGTTAAAAATATGATTCCATCTTAACGTTGCTGTTGTATTTCCCCAATCAAAACCAAAACTGTTTGCCAAGCCTAATTTGTCTCTCCCAAAATATCCCGAAAGATAAATTCTGTTTTTATCGTTTATTTGATAATTGGCTTTGGCATTGAAATCGTAAAAATATAATTGACTGTTTTGTTGGTTGGTATCATTAGAAAATTTAAGGAACAAATCGGCATACGTTCTTCTGCCTGAAAGCAGAAAAGACCCTTTGTCCTTTACTATAGGTGCTTCTATTGTAAGCCTTGAGGCAATTAATCCAACACCGCCCGTTGCCGAGAATTTTTTTGCATTTCCGTCTTTCATTTTTATATCCATAACAGAAGATAATCTGCCGCCATATTCTGCAGGAATGCCGCCTTTGTAAAGTTTTACGTCTTTTAGTGCATCGGAATTAAAAACAGAGAAAAAACCAAGTAAGTGAGAGGCATTGTAAACCGGGGCTTCATCAATAAGAATAAGGTTTTGGTCAATGTTTCCTCCTCTAACGGAAAATCCTGAGTTGCCTTCGCCCGCAGACTTTACGCCGGGGAGCAATTGAATGGTTTTTAAAACGTCTTTTTCACCAAATAAAACGGGAATGGTTTCAATTTCTTTAATATCAATTTTTTCCACGCTCATTTGCGTGCTTTTAATGTTTTCATTCTCGGCTTCGGCTTGCACTTCGAAAGCTTGCAGTTGCAATGCTGATGGTTTTAATTCAACATTTATTTGGGTGTTTTTTGATAAATCTACATTTACCGTATAATCATCATAACCAATATATTGATATTTTACGGTGTATTTACCTTTTGGCAGTGTAATGGAGTAAAAGCCATATACGTTTGATGTTGTGCCTACACCGCTTAAATTGGTAATTATAACATTAACCCCAATTAAATCTTCTCCGTTTTCGGCATCTTTAATATTTCCGCTCAAAGTGTATTTTTCTTGAGCAGACAGAGTTATTGTTAAAAAGGAAAATATAACAAAAAAGAAACTTTTCATTAGTAGGGAATTAAAATTCCCGCAAATGTAAGTATAGAAAAAATAAAGAGATGTTAATTTTTTATAAACGGTCTTTTATTCCTCTTCCAGAGGATTTTCAAATATTTTTTTGATGGTCAGATACATTATTATTTCACCGGGTTCTTCAATGCCGTCGGCTTTAATCATTTCTTGTAAATCGGCTAATATTTTTCGCTTTTCATCAGCTGATTGAATGTATTTTTTTGCAAAATGATTGATAAATTCAATTACTTCAACATCGTTTTGCTTTTTGTAAACCGATAAAACCTCTTTAAACATTCGTTCTACTTCATCTTCGGGTAAAAATATACTATCGAGCTTAAGATGTAATTGGTCAATTTCTTCTTCGGAAATATTATAATCGGACGCGGCAATGCAAGTGTAGAGGTAAATTAAAAAATGCGTGTAGGTCCAATTATGGTCAAAATAATCTTGATTTTTCATAAAGCTCGAATTTCTTGTAAATATACTAATTGCTCAAATTATTTATTGCATGATGAAATAAAAAAAAAGCCCTTCAATTTTTTGAAGGGCTTTTGCAAAACGTTGTTGACTGTTAGTTTTCTGCTTTTTCGGGCTTTTTCAATAATACTTTACGCGAAAGTTTGAATTTGCCTGTTTTTGGATCGATACCAATTAATTTCACTTCAATTTCATCGCCTTCTTTTAATACTTCATCAACAGAGTTTAATCTTCTCCATTCAATTTCGGAAATATGTAATAATCCGTCTTTTCCGGGCATGAACTCTACAAAAGCACCAAAGTTTGTTATGGTTTTAACTTTTCCTTTGTAAACATTTCCGATTTCGGGAATGGCAGTAATTTGCTTAATGGTTTCAATAGCTTGGTCTATACCTTCTTTGTTGTTGCCAACAATATCAATTACCCCAACACCTTCAACTTCATCAATTACAATGGTTGTTCCTGTTTCTTCTTGTAATTTTTGAATTACTTCACCACCCTTACCAATAACGGCACCAATCATATCTTTAGGAATAGTCATTTGGATAATTCTCGGTGCATTAGGCTTGTAATCATCGCGTGGCTCAGGAATTACTTCCAACATTTTTTCCAAAATGTGCAAACGACCCTCTTTTGCTTGGTTCAATGCTTCTTCCAATATTTCATAAGAAAGTCCGTTTACTTTAATATCCATTTGACAAGCGGTAATACCGTCTTTTGTTCCGGTAACTTTAAAATCCATATCGCCTAAATGGTC
The DNA here is from genome assembly GCA_002295925.1 of Flavobacteriales bacterium UBA852. Classification (GTDB taxonomy): domain Bacteria; phylum Bacteroidota; class Bacteroidia; order Flavobacteriales_E; family Vicingaceae; genus UBA852. Next base: position 13,384 of record DBGO01000018.1, on the reverse strand, counting down.
TTCATCGCCTAAAATGTCCGACAATACGGCATATTTTCCTTCATCACCCGATATTAACCCCATAGCAATACCCGAAACCGGTTTTTCAATCGGAACACCGGCATCCATAAGCGCTAAAGTTCCGGCACAAACAGTAGCCATAGAGGAACTTCCGTTTGATTCTAATATATCGGATACTATTCTAATTGTATAAGGATTTTTTACTCCGGTAGGAATAATAGGTTTAAGCGCTCTTAACGCTAAGTTTCCGTGTCCTACTTCTCTACGTCCGGGACCACGATTTGGACGCGCTTCTCCGGTAGAAAATGCAGGGAAATTATAATGTAAAATAAATCGCTCGCTGCCTTCAAATACAGCGCCATCAATCATTTGTTCATCCATTTTGTTACCTAAAGTAACCGAGGTAAGCGATTGAGTTTCACCACGCGTAAATACGGCAGAGCCGTGTGTTCCGGGTAAAACATCCACTTCGCCCCAAATAGGTCGTATTTCATTCAATTTACGACCATCCAAACGTACTTTGTGGTTTAAGATGGCATCTCTAACGGCTTCTTTTTCCACTTTATGGAAATATTGACCTATAAGGTATGATTTTTCTTGTGCCTCTTCTTCGGGCAATGTTGCTATAAACGCTTCTTTAATTGCGGCAAATTTCTCTTTTCTAACTTGTTTGTCGGCAATACCTTCTAAAGCAATTTCACGGCATTTATCATAGCAAAATGCATCAATGGCTTTATAGAGTTCTTCGTCGGAGTCTTCGTGTGAATATTCTCTTTTTGGATTGGCTTTATCAACTTTGGATGCTAAATCCAATTGTAATTGACATTGTTTTTTTATTTCTTCGTGTCCTACTTTAATTGCTTCAAGCATTTCGGCTTCTGAAACTTCTTTCATTTCACCTTCAACCATTACCACAGAATCTTGAGTGGCAGCAACCATCAGGTCAATGTCTGCATCAGCCATTTGTTCAACGGTAGGGTTAACTACAAATTCTCCGTTAACTCGAGCTACACGTACTTCAGAAATTGGTCCATTAAAAGGTATATCCGAAACGGCAATTGCAGCCGAAGCGGCTAAACAAGCCATTGCGTCGGGCATTTCATTGGCATCGCCCGAATATAAGGTTACTTGTACTTGCGTTTCAGCGTGATAATCGTCGGGGAATAGCGGACGTAACGCACGGTCAATTAAGCGACTTACTAATATTTCATAATCCGATGGACGAGCTTCTCTTTTTAAGAATCCGCCCGGAAATTTACCGGTTGCGGCAAATTTCTCACGATAATCTACTGTTAAAGGTAAAAAATCTACATTTTCTTTTGCTTCTTTTACAGAAACAACGGTTGCTAACAATACGGTCTTTCCGCATTTTACAACTACTGAACCGTCGGCTTGTTTAGCCAATTTACCTGTTTCCAAGGTAATGGTTCTTCCGTCAGGCAATTGATATGCTTGCGAAATGGGTGTTGGTACTTTCATAATTTAATTGATATTTAATAAATAGAAAAGGGGGTATGTTAAAAACGCCCCCCTTTTTTTAATAATTTATAATTTGATATTGATTTCGGTCATTATTTTCTAATGCCTAATGTTTGAATTAATTCACGATATTTTTCAATATCCTGAGCTTTTAAGTAATCAAGTAATTTTCTACGTTTACCTACTAAACGTAGAAGTGCACGTTGTGTGCTGTAATCTTTATGATTTTTTTTCAGGTGCTCTGTCAAATGCTTAATTCTGTATGTAAATAATGCAATTTGACCTTCAGTTGATCCGGTATTTGTTTCTGAACCACCGAATTCTTTAAAAAATTCTTTTTTCTTTTCTGTTGTTAAATACATATCTTTCCTACAATTTTTAGAGGTGCAAAGGTAATATTATTTTTTATATGTGCAATTTTTTTATTTAATTTTTAATAAATTAAACGATTGGGATATTTTGTCTTTCAAATCTTTTCTTTCTACAATATAATCCAAAAAGCCGTGTTCGAGCACAAACTCAGAAGTTTGGAACCCTTCGGGCAAGTCTTTGCGAATAGTTTCTTTGATTACTCGCGGTCCTGCAAAACCTATCAAAGCATTGGGTTCGGCAATATTTAAGTCGCCCAACATTGCAAAAGAGGCTGTAACACCTCCGGTTGTAGGGTCGGTAAGCAATGAAATGTAGGGAACTTTGGCTTCGCCCAATAATGCTAATTTGGCTGATGTTTTAGCCATTTGCATTAACGAAAATGCGGCTTCCATCATACGTGCACCACCCGATTTGCTTATCATTAAAAAGGGAATTTTATGCTCAATGCTGTAATCTATGGCTCGGGCAATTTTTTCACCCACTACCGAGCCCATACTTCCGCCAATAAAACTGAAATCCATACATCCGATTACAACATCATCACCATTCATTTTACCGGTAGCTGTTCTAACAGCATCTTTTAATCCGGTTTTCTTTTGTGTGGCTTTAATGCGGTCAACGTATTTTTTTGTGTCAACAAATTTTAAAGGGTCGGCAGAAGTTAAATTCGGGTTTAATTCGGTGAATTTATTATCGTCGAATAAAATTTGAAAATATTCTTTAGAACCGATACGTTCGTGGTAATTACATTTTTCGCAAACCCAAAGATTTTTTTCAAAATCTTCTGAAATTACGGTATGTCCGCATTTTGGGCATTTATACCATAACCCCTCGGGTATTTCTTTTTTTTCTTTACTTGGGGTTCGTATACCTTCGGTTAAACGTTTAAACCATCCCATAATAAGTCCTCCTTTTCAGCTTAAAATTAAGCTATTGTAATACTGTTATCTAAATAAACATCCTGAATGGCGTGTAATAATTCAACGCCTTCATTCATTGGGCGTTGAAATGCTTTTCGTCCGCTGATTAATCCTTGTCCGCCGGCACGTTTGTTAATTACGGCCGTTTTTACGGCTTCGGCCATATCCGATTTTCCGCTTGATGCTCCACCTGAATTTATCAAACCGTTACGTCCCATATAGCAATTGGCAACTTGATAACGAGTTAAATCAATAGGGTGGTCGGTAGTTAGTTTTTCATAAACCAATGGTGATGTTTTGCCAAAATTTAAAGCCAAATAACCGCCGTTTTTATCCGGTAGTTTTTGCTTGATAATATCGGCTTGGATGGTTACACCAATATGATTAGCTTGAGCTGTAATATCTGTGGCGGTATGATAATCTACACCGTCTTTTTTAAAGTTAGGGTTGCGTAAATAGCACCATAAAATAGTTGCCATACCCAATTCGTGAGCACGCTCAAAAGCTTGGGCAATTTCAACAATTTGACGATCTGATTCGGGCGAACCGAAATAGATGGTTGCTCCAACAGCTACTGCTCCCAAGTTCCAAGCTTCTTCAACTGTTCCAAACAAAATTTGATTATACGTGTTTGGGTAAGTTAACAATTCGTTGTGGTTGATTTTTACAATAAAAGGTATTTTGTGTGCGTATTTGCGTGAAGTAGCGGCCAATACACCAAAAGTTGATGCCACAGCGTTGCAACCACCTTCGATAGACAATTTTACAATATTTTCGGGGTCGAAGTATGCGGGATTGGGTGCAAAAGATGCGCCGGCAGAGTGTTCAATGCCTTGATCAACCGGTAAAATGGATAAATAACCTGTATTGGCTAATCTTCCGTGACCGTATAAAGCTTGTAAACTTCTTAATACTTGCGGATTACGGTTTGTTGGTCCGAATGAACGATAAACAAAGTCGGGACCGGGAAGATGTATTTGATCTTTTGTAATGGTTTCGCATTTGTGATTGAGCAGCGATTCTGCTTCATTGCCTAATAACGATTCTACATTAATACTCATAGTTTTTTACAATTTTAAAAAACAAAACTAACAATTTCTTTTTGAAACTATCTGTAAATTTTTACGATTTTATCCACGTGTAAATACCCACTCGGAGTTGCCGGATAATAATTTGTTGAAAATATAGCCGTCTTCGTCAAATGCTTTTAAATGTTCCGGATTGGTAATTTTATTTTTTACAATGAAAGAAGCCATTTTGCCGCGGGCATTTTTGGCATACATCATAATGGTTTTATAGGTGCCGTTTTTGTTGTCTTTAAAAACGGGCGTGATGATTTCTGTATCAAGTATTTTTTTGTCAATTACTTTAAAATATTCAGCCGAAGCCAAATTGATAATAACCGGATTTTCTTGTTTACTCAACTCTTTTTTTATTTCTTCGGTTACTTTTTCTTTCCAATATTCATAGAGGTTTTTGTATCCGTTAAAACTGAATTTTGTGCCCATTTCTAAACGGTAGGGTTGAATAAGGTCAAGTGGGCGAAGCATTCCGTAAAGTCCACTTAAAATTCGCAGATGTTCTTGTGCAAATTGCCAATCTTCTGCAGTATAATCATTGGCATGCAAACCTTTATAAACTTCGCCGGTAAAAACCAATGCCGCCGGTTTGGCATAAGGGAGTTGGAAAGAATTTCTAAAGTTTTTATACCGTTCGTAATTCAATTGTGCAATATTATCGCTTACGTGCATCAGGTTTTTTATGTCGGCAGCAGACAGCTGTTTTAATTGTTCGACCAATTTGGCTGTCTCTTGCTTAAATAAAGGTTGTGAATAGTCAAGCTGTGGAACTTCAATTTCAAAATTTAATGATTTTGCCGGACTGAGAAATGTTAACATAAAAAAATAAGTTTTGTTGTTTTTATGAAGCATATTTACGTTTCCGGATAATGTTGAAAATTATTCCGAAAAGGATAACCAAGATAACAGGAATTATTGTGTTAATGAGTTGCCATTTAAGGCGTTCTTCTTTCACTTTTGCTTTATTTAATAAGCGTAATTTTAATTTGCGTGAACGAACATTCATTATGCCCGAGTCATCTACCAAATAATTAATCGAGTTAAGCAAAAACTCATCGTTTCCGTATTGTTGTTTGGTGTATTTATCAAACCCTACATTATAAATTTGGTTATTTCTGTTTACATCGTTTTTGGCAATATCACCATCGGCAACCACTATCATTTTGGTTGGTGTACTTTTGTCTTTGAAATTTATCTCTTTACTGTTTTCAAGTTGTGGAGGAATTCGGTTGGTAAATGAAGAGTTAAATTGTCCTTCCAATAATACGGCTACAGGTTGTTTGCCTTTGTTGAATTGTTTTGGGTTAGGTTCGATACGCAACAATGCCAAACTGATGCGTGTAGGAGCATTTACCAGTTTAGTGTATTGCGAAGTATGTAATAGTACCGATTTTTTAATGCCTTTTTTGGCAATAGTATCTACAGTGCTGGTAAATTCTCCTTTTACATAGTTTATATTATTGACAATAGGATGCGAGCCGCTTGGCATAAGCATTGGAAAGAAAATCCAAGGCATTAAGTTGTATTTGGGCTGATTGCCAATATAACCGGTAACAACCGGAATGGGAGCGCATTGTAAATCTTGTACTAAATTAGGATTGACACGGGCACCATAATCAAAAAGTTGGTCTTCGATATTCAAATCTTGAATGATAGCCATAGTGTAATTTGCCGAGCGTAAACTGTCCATGCTGGTGTAAACGGGGTCTATTAACCATAGTACTTTTCCGCCATGCATAATGTATTGGTCGATGATGAACTTATCTTTGTTGGAGATTTTTTCTTGAGGTTTGGCAATTATGATGGCATCAAACTTAGGAAAAACGGCATATTTTTGAGTGGAATCTACAATTAAGCGTTCGGTAAGAGTACTTAATTTACCATCTATCGTAATGTATTTTGTGTCGTAAAATTCTTTTAAGTTTTGATTTAAAGCGGCTGTATGTAATTCATCCAATTCGCCGTGTCCTTGAATAAAAGCAACCGAAGGTTTTTTATCGCTTTGTAAAGCTTTTATGGCGTAAGCCAATTCAAATTCCAAAGATTCTATTGAGCTGTTTAAAATTTCTTCGGGCGAAGCCTGAATACGACTTTTTAATAAATTTACGGCACGCTCTTTCCCTTTATAGGTAATAATGGCACCGGGCCAAATTACCTTGTTACTGATACCGTTTTCTTCTTTAACCTCCAGATCGGTAGGTCGCAGTCCTTTTTTATATAATTGCTTGTAAATTTCTTCTTTTGTTTTTTTATCGGCATCCTCGGCAGGGTTAATAAATTCATATTCCAAATTACCGTTGGAGTATGCCCGAAACTCGTCAAGCATTTCTTTGGTTTCGTCATGTAAGCGTTTGAATCCTGCCGGAAAATCACCTTCTAAATATACTTTGATGAATACAACATCATCTAAATTTTGTAAAATATTCTTGGTAGGTTCTGAAAGAGTATAGCGCTTTTCGGAAGTTAAATCGAAACGGTAAAAAACAAAAGATGCCACATAATTGAGTAAAATAATTACGGCAACTCCGGCTATCAGGTTAATGATATCTTGTCGTTTTGTTTTTACCATTTTCTGCTCTCCAATTTTGTTTTGGTAAGCATCATAAATAATGCAATTAAACTAATAAAATAAACTACATCTCGTGTATCAATTACACCGCGGCTCATCGAAATGTAATGTTCGTTGATGCCCAGTTTTAATATCAAATAATCGATTGAGGATAAAAAAGGCAACGATGCCAAAGAATCAAAACCTATAAAAAAGATAACACTGATGAATACTGCCAAAATAAACGATATGATTTGATTATCGGTAAGAGCAGAAGAGAAAATGCCAATAGAAACAAAACCGGCACTTAAAAACATTAAACCGATAAATGAGCCCCAAAATCCGCCAATATCAAGATTTCCGGGAGGGTTTCCGAGTTGATAAACAGAGTAATAATAGATAAGCGTAGGCAATAAGGAAAATAAAACCAAAATAAAACCGGCCAAATATTTGGCAATGATAATTTGCATATCGGTTAAAGGTTTGGTCAGCAGTAATTCTATGGTTCCGGATTTGTTTTCATCGGCAAAAGAACGCATTGTAACAGCCGGAATAAGAAACATAAATACCCAAGGAGCAATGTTAAATAATGTGGCCAACTGTGCATAACCACTGTCCAATACATTTAACTCGCCCGGAAAAATCCACATGAATAAAGCTATTAAAGTAAGAAAAACAACAATGACCAAATATCCGGTGATTGAACCCAAAAACGATGTTATTTCTTTTTTTAATAAGCTCAGCATACTTTTTTAGTGCGTTTGAGTGCCAAAAATACAAATTAACACCGATAATCATTCATTAAATATTGTTAAATGCCAAACGGGGAGAATTGTTTTGTTACTTCCCTATACAAAACTTGCTGAAAATATTATCGAGCAAGTCGTCGGGAGATACCTCGCCGGTTATAGTGCCCAAGTGAAAAAGCGCTTGGCGAATATCCATTGCCAATAAATCGCCCGGAATTTGAAGGTTTAAACCTTCTACTACTTTTTTCAATTCTGTTTTTGCAGCTTTTAATGCTTCATAGTGACGAATATTGGTAATAATGGTTTGATTGGTGTCCAATTCGGAAACTTCAGCCATTTCTACCAATTTTTGTTTAAGCTTTTCGATACCTTGTTTGTCTTTTGCCGATATAATCAACAAATTATTGTTTTGCAGTTTTTGTAATTCCGAAAGTTGTTCTTGGGATAATAAATCGGCTTTGTTGGCAATAATCATTCGCGGAATGTCTGCCGGAAGTTTTGCCAAATCATTATTCATTTCCTCTATAGATGTTTGATCCGCATCAAATAAATAAATATAAACTGCCGATCGGTTGACTTTTTCAAGTGCTTTTTCTACGCCAATTTTTTCAATTTCATCAGATGTTTCACGCAATCCCGCCGTATCGACAAATCGAAATAAAATACCGTTGATATTCAAAACTTCTTCAATGGTGTCGCGTGTAGTGCCGGCAATATCCGATACAATGGCTCTTTCTTCATTCAGTAAAGCATTTAAAAGTGTTGATTTTCCGGCATTAGGACGACCGACTATAGTAGTGGCTATACCATTTTTTATGGCATTTCCCAATTTAAACGATTGCATTAATTTATCAATATATTCGAGTACCTCATTGATAAGGTCAATAAGCTCCGAACGGTCGGCAAACTCAACATCTTCTTCAGAAAAATCAAGTTCCAACTCAATAAGCGAAGCAAAATGAATGAGCTTTTCGCGTAATATTTTCAAATCGTTGGAAAAACCTCCGCGCATTTGATTTAAAGCAACTTTGTGTGCCGCTTCGGAGGTAGAATGGATAAGGTCGGCAATTGCATCGGCTTGCGAGAGGTCCATTCGTCCATTTAAAAATGCGCGAAGTGTAAACTCGCCGGGAGCAGCCAATACAGCACCGTTTTGCAGTAATTGGTTGATGATTTGTTGCTGAATGTAAGTGGAACCGTGACAAGAAATTTCTAGCACATCTTCGCCGGTAAATGTTTTGGGCGCGCGAAAAACAGTTATCAATACTTCATCAATAATATTTCCGTTATTATCTCTAAAATTACCAAAATGAGCAGTGTGGCTTGGCACTTTTGATAAATCTTTTTTAAAAGAAGGTTTGATAATATCAAAAACTTGCTTTCCGGATAAACGAATTAAAGCAATAGCACCCATTCCGGGAGGGGACGAAAGTGCGCAAATGGTTTTATCTTTATGGAGTAAGTTTGCCATTGGTGTATTTTATGCAAAATTAGTTTTTTGATTTGGCTATTTTTGACATCTTACAAATTATTTATACAAAATAATATCTTGTCGAAACAACTCATTACCATATTGCTGGTCTTTTTTTCTTTGCCTGTTATTAGTCAAAGCGTTTCGGGTTATGTGTTGGACGAAAATAACAATCCCTTACCGTTTGTCAATATTTACTTAAAGTATCAAAACCGGCAGGGAACCACAACCGACAATGACGGAAAATACTTTATGCAATTGCCCAATGGTCAATATACACTGGTTTTTTCTATTTTGGGATACGAAAAAAAAGAGGTAGAAGTAACCATAACACACAATAATGACGTAACGCAGAATGTTTGGCTAAAACCTTCGAGTGTGGCATTGAATGAAATGGTTGTGAAAGCAAAGCGACGTGACCCTGCTTATGAAATTATAAAACAAGCCATTGCCAATAAATCAAAATATTTAAATCAAATCGATTCTTTGTATTACGAAGCTTATATAAAAGCCAAAGAAAGCGCCGAAATGACCGAGAAAGCAAAAGAAAAGCAAGAAAAAAAAGCAGCAAAGCAAAAAACAAAAAAAAGGAAACAGCATCCCGAAGGAATTGATACGGCATTTGCCGAGCCCAAAAATCCGGAATTAGACTCGTTGAATAAATTGCGGTTGAGTATTGCCGAAATTTTATTGGATGTTTATTTTGTTTATCCCAATAAAACAAAAGAAATAGTTAAAGCAAAGAAAATAGTGGGCAACAGTTACGGATTGTTTTATACCAGCACCACCGAAGCCGATTTCAATTTTTACCATAATATTGTAGAAGTACCCCGTTTATCGGAAATTCCAATTATTTCTCCTTTAAGTCGGACCGCTTTGCTTTCTTACAAGTATAAATTAGAAGAAACCACTTTTGACTTTTCGGGAACAATGGTGTATAAAATAGCCGTAATTCCGCGGAAAAAAGGTAATGCAACGGTTAAAGGTTTGATTTGGATAGAGGATAAAAGTTTTGCCATTCAAAAATTAGATTTGATTTTTAATAGTGATGGCTTGATAAAATATAAATCAATAGAAATAAAGCAATGGTATCAATTGGTTGCCGATTCGATAAGATTACTTAAAAAACAAGAATTTTACTACACTTCAAAAGAAGGCAGTTCGTTATTTTTTGGTCATACAACGGTTGATTACAAGAAGTATGATTTGCATCCGCAAATACCTAGGAAATTTTTTAATGCCGAAAAAGGTGTAGTATTGGATGATGCTTATGAAAAGGATAAAGATTTTTGGAAAGATAAACGCCCCGAACCACTAACAGAAGAACAACGGTATATTGCATACCGCGACAGCATTCAAAAAGTAGTTACATCAAAAGAATATTTAGACAGTGTAGATGCCGAATACAATAAAATTACATTGGATAAAATATTTTGGTATGGCCAAGGGTGGCGAAAACGTTCTAAGCATAAATCGTGGTGGTTTGGCTCGGTATGGAATTATTGGGAACCCATAGGTGTGGGTGGAATGCGTGCCGGTCCGTATTTTAGTTATTTTAAAAAATTCGACAGTCAACGAATGGTTTTTGTTAATTACGGTTCAACTTATGGTTTTAGAAATAAAGATATTACCGGTTCGTTAAGTGTCAATTATCTTTACGACCCTTTTCATTTGGGATATATTGGCGTGAGCGGAGGACATCAATTTGATTTAATCAATCCCTATGATGCATTTGTCAATTTAATTCGCCGTTCCAATTTTATATTAAAAGATTACGGAACACTTACTACCAGTCGCGAACTGTTTAACGGATTTTATGTACACGCCAATTTTTCATTAGACAGTCGTTATCCCATTACCGGATTAGAATTTGGCTCACTTACCGACAGTTTATTCAATCAACCCAACGAACCGGTTGATTTTGAACCGTACAAAAGTTTTATAAGTGGAATAAAATTGTCTTACACGCCAAAACAAGCATACATAAAAGAACCCAAAAGAAAAATTGTGTTGGGAAGCAAATTCCCCACCTTTTCGGTGTATTATCGTAAGGGGTGGAACGGATTATTCGGTAGCGACATTGATTTTGATTACATAGAATTTGGTATTACCCAACAATTCAAATTAAAAACCTTGGGAACATCAAATTATCGTGTAGCAGCCGGAACTTTTATTAATACTCGCGATTTACGTTTTATCGATTACAAATATCAACGTCGTGGCGACCCGTTTTTATATTCCAATCCGCTATATAGTTATCAGTTAATCCCTGAAACATTTCCGACCTTGGGGTGGTATGTAGAAAGTCATTATTTGCATCATTTCAATGGTGCAATCATTAATAATATACCTTTTATAAAAAAACTAAAAATCTTCTCGGTTGCCGGTGGCGGTGTATTGTATGATTTTGTCAGTAATTATCAATACAGCGAATTATTTGTGGGAATAGAAAAAACATTTTTTATCCTTCGTCGCCGTTTTCGCTTTGGCGTGTATGGTGTAGCAGCACAATCATCTGCCGGATTGCTTAATCCGCAAATAAAATTCTCTATTGAGCAATTTAACAACAGAGAGAATAAGTGGCGTTTTTAAGATAAAGGTTGAATCTTTACATTTTTAATGTTTTGAAAATAAAAACGCCCAAGCTAAATGCTTGGGCGCAGAGAAAATGAAATTGTTTACCGGTTATTTCTCAGCTTTTTCAATTACTTCTATACTGTTATGAATAAATTTATTCAACTCTTCGCCTTTCAGCATACCTTGGGCAAGTTTTGCCAAATCAACCAATTGTTCGGCAATGGTATTCCGGGTATTTTCGTCTTCGGTATGCAAAAGTTTATATATTGCCGGATGATTACCGTTAATGGTCAGTTGATAACTTTCGGGCATTGAACCGTAAAATCCTGCACCGCCAACGGCTTCCATATCTTTCATACGGCGTAAAAATTCGGGGCGGGTAATTATTACCGGGTTTTCTTTTTCGCCGGCAGAAATTACCTCAATTTGGAATTTTTCTTTATCTACCAATTCGGCAAAAATATTTTTTACCTTTTCTTTTTCATCATCTGATAATTTTGAAGGAATTTCTTCGTCTTTTTCAATCAACTTATCAATGGAATCGGCATCTACGCGGGCAAATTTTGTTTTATCATACGTTTGTTCCAATTTACCAACTAAGTGTGCTGTAAGCGGTGTGTCTAAAATCACTACTTTGTATTCTTTTTGCAATGCCGCATCAATAAAGTTGTATTGTTCATCTTTGTCCGAAGCATATAATACCAGTAAGTGGCCGTTTTTATCGGTTTGCTTGTCTTTGATTTTTTCTTTCAATTCATCAAACGTGAAGTAATTACCTTCGGTATCTTTATATAAGAAGAAATTTTTTGCTCGTTCAAAAAACTTTTCTTCGGTAAGCATTCCGTATTCGATAAATACTTTAATATCGTTCCAAATTTCTTCGAAGTGCTTGCGGTCTTTTTTGAATATTTCTTCCAGCTTATCGGAAACTTTTTTGGTAATGTACTTGCTTATTTTCTTCACATTTGCATCGGCTTGCAAATATGAACGCGATACGTTTAGCGGTATATCGGGCGAATCGATAACACCGTGCAATAATGTTAAAAAGTCGGGTACAATGCCTTCTACGTTGTCGGTAATAAATACTTGACGGGAGTACAACTGAATTTTATTGCGTTGCAACTCCATATTGTTTTTTACTTTGGGGAAATATAATATTCCGGTAAGGTTAAAAGGATAATCTACATTCAGGTGAATGTAAAATAAAGGTTCGTCAAAACTCATAGGGTAGAGTTGACGGTAAAATTCTTTGTAATCTTCATCTGTCAGTTCCGACGGTTTTTTGGTCCAAGCGGGTTTGGTAATATTGATAATATTATCCACTTCCACTTCTACCATTTTCACATTGCCGTCTTCATCTTTTTGCCCCAATGGGTCGGGTTTGCGAATTTTTTTTGTGCCGAATTTAATTGGTACGGGCATAAATTTACAATACTTGTCGAGCAGTTGTTGAATGCGCGATTCTTCCAAAAACTCGGTCGAATCTTCGGCAATGTGCAGTACAATGTCGGTGCCTCTTTCTTTTTTGTCTATTTGTTTTAATGTGTATTCGGGCGAACCGTCGCAACTCCAATAAGCCGCCGGTTCATTTTTGTATGATTTGGTGAAAATTTCTACCTTGTCGGCAACCATAAATGCCGAGTAAAAACCTAATCCAAAGTGCCCGATTATGGCATTGGCATCGGTTTTGTCTTTATATTTTTCTACAAATTCTTCGGCTCCCGAAAAAGCAATTTGATTGATGTATTTTTTTACTTCTTCAGCTGTCATTCCGATACCTTTGTCGGAAATGGTAAGCGTTTTGTTTTTCTTGTCGAGTTTAACCTCAATGGTTTCGTCGCCTATTTCGCCTTTAAACTCGCCAATAGACGCCAATGCTTTTAGTTTTTGCGTAGCATCTACGGCATTGGAAATTAACTCGCGTAAAAATATTTCGTTATCGGAATATAAAAACTTTTTAATAATTGGGAAAATGTTCTCGGTTTGTACTTTAATTTTTCCTTTTGACATAATAATCCTCCTTTTTTGGTTATCACTTGGCTTTTTCAATTCTTATACCAAAACCCAAAGGCTGACAATTTGGCAATTATGTGTGAGTATAAAATAAAAATACCCTGTCAAAAAATGACAGGGTATGAAACAGTTTATATCAAAAGATTAATCTCTTACCCGTTGTGCATTTAGGCTAA
>DBGO01000010.1 GCA_002295925.1 Flavobacteriales bacterium UBA852 | reverse complement strand
GCCTAAATGCACAACGGGTTATTAAAATAAAATTATTCATTATAAATGCTTTTTTGAGTTCAATTTATGCAATAAATTTTATCATTGTTTTATTTTATAACCAACCTTTTTGTTATTTCTCCGTTATTAGAACTTACTATAATTAAATATGTTCCCGAAGGAATATTATCATTCAATTTTATGGCAATAAGTTCATTGTTGTTGTTAATGATTTTATGTGTGGCATAAATGGCATTCCCTTGCAAATTAGTTATACTGATTAAACATTTTTCATTTTCAAAACCTTTAACTTCAATATAAAATGGTTCTCCATTATTAACAGGGTTTGGTAAGATGGAAATATCTTTAATAGTATTGATTTCATTATTAACAGGAATAACACTTGAATAAGTGTAATTTCCATCAAAATCTACTTGTTTTAAGCGATAATAAGAAATGCCTTCGTAGGGATTCTCATCTACTTCGTAATATTCCATAGTGTAATTGGAGTTTCCGGCACCGTCTGTCCAAACTACTTCTTCCCAATTTTCACCATCTTTAGATTTCTCCACAACAAAATAATCGTTGTTTATTTCTGTGGCGGTTACCCATTTCAAATCCACTTGAGCGCTATTAATAATGGCATCAAAACTAATTAGTTCTACCGGTAAAGGATTATTAGCGGTTACAGATGCTAAAGTAAATGGACTAAAATTTGTTACCGGAGCCGAAGTAACAACCGTACCGGATGTTGTTGTTCCGGTAGTTCCACCGTTTCCGTGATCTCTCCACATGCTGCCATCCCAACGGGCTACTGCCAATTCGGCTAAATTTGTAACGCCGCAACTTCTACTGTCCCAACTTAAGATTACATTAACATTGTTGGTTGTTGCAACGCGGTTTAAAATCCAGTATTCACATATACTTACGTGGTCTAATGACAGGTCTTTTTGATTAGTGTTGTATCCGCTAGTGTTGGGGTCAACGTTAAAATATTGGGCTAAAAATTCGGCAGAAGTTGATGATGGTGCCGAAATCGCTATTGGAGCATAAAAACCATTATTCCCTACAGGGAATGTAAACGCATCATTTCCTCTTTTTATCATTGGTCCTTCAACATAAGAAGCATTAGAAACAGCGCCTACGGTTGAATTGTCATACATAGTTAAGATATTAGTTGAAGATGTAATAAGATTCCCATTGTTTAAAGTAATGGTTCTATTTACATCAACAGGCATGTTTAATGTTACGTGATTGGCCGATTTATTTATCTCCAAACGATAAATGTTTAAATTAGGCGAAGACCCCAAATCGTTAATGCTTTGTGCATTTGAACCTGAAAATAAAGCCGTACCGTTTCCGCGTCCAAGGTTTAAGGTAGCGCTATTGTTTACAGAGATGTTTCCTGCAAAAATATTAGTATTGTTATAGGCAATTTGCAGGGATCCACCCGAGATGTTTATAAAGTTGACATCTGCATTAAATGTATCCGGATATCCGTTATTGTTGGATAATCTCATCAGAGAAGAACTGCTGTTTATAATTGTAGTGGTATTGTTAAAGGTGTTGCCGCCTCTTGAGTAATTATTTGTATTCGCATTTTTAGTAAAGTTGGAAACACCATTAAAAGTAGTGCCGTTAAAATATAAATTTGGCGAAACAGTTGTTAAGTCTCCGTCAAATACAGAGCCGTCTTCAAAATAAAGGGCAGCGGTACCGGTTAGAGTAAGTGATTGAGGAGTGGCGCCTTGTTGGTTAAAGTTTCTAAAACTTAACCTGCCGGCAATAAACCCTCCGCTTCCAACAGAAATAGTATATCCTGCGAATAAAGTACCTTGTCCGGAGTTCGCCCCAAAACGAATACCATCATTATTGGCATTGGTGCATTCAACAGTTATATTTCCATTATATACATTTGAACTGTTGCCGTAACGATTTAAATAGACATTAGAATAAGGCGAGGGGGAGCTGTTTGTGATGTATAATGAATTGTTAAAAGTTACATCTCCGGATTGTCCTAAATATACTTCATTGTAATTGGAACTTGTTCCATTGTTTAATACAGTGGTAGTTCCATTAATGATAACCGAAGACGAGGTGTTATTTCCTAAATATATTTGGCTGTTGGTGCCGGTACCGTTATTTGTAATGGTTAAATTCCCGTTAATAGTAAGTGCACCTGAATTGCCAATATAAGTTCGGATATTATTGGCACTTCCGGTGTTGGTAAAAGATGCATTTCCACTTACACTAAGCGTGGCTGTGCTTCCGTTACTGATAAAAACATAACCGTTTCCGGATGCGGGTTGATTGTTTACAGTTAAATCTCCTGCTATGCTGTGACCACTGCCGGCGTTAGCTAAATAGATATAATTGGTTCCAATATTGTTTAATGTAACATTAGCGCCAAAGGTATCTAAAGTTCCGTTTCCAAAAATAAATGAACCAGAACCACTGTTTACAATGGTTAAATCCATAGCAAAGTTGTTTCCTCCCGCAGAATAATCATCCCCTGCACCGGTTTTCTCCAAATAAGCAGTTCGATTATATGTTGTACCTCTGGTATATATCCTGGGGGCTGTCGCGCTAAAATCTCCTCCCCAATTACTGTCATAGTTATAAAAATACGAAGTTCCTGTCAGGGTAAAAGAATGTGCAGTATTTCCTGTTTGCGTAAAATTTCTAAAATATAAATACCCCGAGACAAAACCTCCCGAGCCAATGGTAATGGTTTTAGTGGCTGCAAGTGTGCCCGAACCGCCATTATAACCAAAGTATATGCCGTCAGAAGTAGCGTTGGTACATTCAATCACAATGTTTTCATTATAAATATTTGTACTGTTTGCCCCATTGTTCAAATAAACATGAGAATTTGTACTTCCCGACTGATTAGAAATAGTAAGAGTATTGTTGAACGTAATATCTCCATTAGCCCCTAAATATACTCTGTTGTCATTTGTTGAAGTACCATTGTTTATGACAGAAGTTGTTCCGTTAACAATAAGGGAAGAATTAGTTCCATTTGCACAATAAATACGACTGTTGGAGCCAGAAGAACTGTTTATGATAGATAAATTGCCATTTACAGTAACGGAGCCATTGTTGGCAAAATAGGTGTTTATATCAGAACCTGCTCCCGAACCATTATTGGTGATTTGAACATCCCCGCCAATTGACAGTGTAACAGCACTGTTGTTCCCAATAATAATGTTTCCGTCGTTTGTTGGTGTAGGTTGATTGTTTACAGTTAAATTTCCGGTAACGCTGTGCCCACTGCCGTTATATGCAAAATGTAAATTGCTTGAACCAATATTGTCTAATGTAACGTTAGCGCCAAAAGAATCAAAAGTACCATTGCCAAAAACAAATGCGCCTGAACCACTGTTTACCACAGTTAAATCCATTGTGAATGTATTTCCGCCGGCACTGTAATCATTTCCTGATCCGGTTTTCTCCAAGTAAGCTGTGCGGTTAAAGATAGTTCCTCTGGTACTTATTCTTGGAGAAACAAAATTCACATCTCCTCCCCAATTGCAATCTTGAATGGTTAAATTGGCTGTTCCTGTTAAGGTAAGTGATTGAGCAGTGGTGCCCACTTGAGTGAAATTCCTAAAATATAAATTTCCGGAATCAAAACCCAAACCTCCAACAGAAATGGTTTGTCCGGCTGCTAATGTACAAGTAGCAGAAGTGTAACCAAAATATACACCTGTAGAACTGTTGGTTGAGTTTACAATTATGTTGTTGTTAAATTGATTGTTACCTGCATATCCGACAAATATTCTGTTTGAACCGGTTGATGAAAAAGTGACTTGATTGTTAAATGTATCTCCCAATGAAGTGGCAAGTCTTAATTCTCCACTACCTGAGTTTTCAATCACAGTAACTCCGTTAAACGTATTACCTCCTGATAAACTGTTAGTTGAACTGCCTGTTTTGTTGAAATTAACATCTCCGTTAAAAGTAGAGTTGAAAAAATATAAGTTAGGTACGCTGGCAGTTAAGTTGCCGTTAAATGTTGAATTAGGTCCAATCTCTAACCTGCCGTTAGTGTTTAAACCAATAAATTGAGGAGTGTTCCCTAGTTGTGTAAATTCTTCCAAATATAAATTCCCGGTTCCCGATGCGCCAAAACCTATAATGTTTATTGTTTGGCCTGCTGACAATGTGCTGGTGCCTGAGTTTCTCCCAATATAAACATTATCTGCAGAAATGTAATTAATATTTATATTCCCGTTAAATTGATTGCCGGCTGCTGAATAGGCAAGGTGAATGTGTCCGTTTGTACCGCTTAAAATCAAGCTTACATCATTATTAAAAGTGTCGGGCGCAGTGTTGGCAAAAACAATAGCATTTGTCGAACTGTTGGTAATTGTTGTTACGCCATTAAACGTGTTACCGCCATAAGAATAATCATTGCCCGTTCCTGTTTTGGTAAGTGATAAAGTATTGTTAAATGTATTTTCTCTAATAAATAAGCGCGGTGAAGTAATGTTTACCGGACCATTCCACGTAGAATTTTGTTCTAAATAAAGTTGAGCCGTACCGGTTAATGTTAGTGTTTGATTAGCCGTTCCAACTTGTGTAAAACCTCTTATCCTTAAGGTACTGCTGCTAAAACCTCCACTACCGATGGTTAAGGACATACCACTTGCCAATGTGCAAGTACCATTGTTTTGTCCAAAACGAATACCGTTTCCGGTTGTGTTATTGATTGTGATATTCCCGTTATATTGTGTTCCGGAGGCTGTATGTGATAAATAAATGATATTGTTTGAACTTGAATTAGTTACGGTTAAATTGCCGTTATAGATGTCAGGGTTTACATTGTTAAGTAAAAAATTCCCTGAACCTGAATGAGTTAAAGTTACGTTACCGTTAAAAGTGTTCCCTCCATTCGAGTAATCATTATTATTACCGGTTTTTGTAAAAGAACAGTCGGCATTAAAAGTACTGCCGTGTAATAAAATTCTTCCAGCAGAAACGTTAACTGGCGGGTTAAAAGTGGTTCCGGAAAAAGTCGTTCTGCCTGTTGTGGTTATGGATAAAGAAGACGTTCCGGGCGTGTCGTCAATTATTCCGGAAGCAAAAGTACAGTTTGATGCTCCGTTTATGACAAATGAATTGCCGTTTAAATCAATGGTGCTTGTGTATCCGTTTATAGATACACCTTCTATGGTAACATTAATATCTACAACACAATTGCCTAACCCATTACTGTTGAAATACACAAAATCTGCATTTCCGGGTACGCCGGCGCCACCTGCACCACCACTGGTTGTCGACCAGTTAGCCGCATTGTTCCAGTTAGAGCTTGAACTTGCCACCCAATAAAAATTAGCAGAAAATACCGTAGAGAAAGTCGTTAAAATGACAGTTAAAATAGTAATAAGTTGTTTCATAAGATTAATATTTTGTGCGTTTGTGTGTAAATTTACATCATTTTGTAAAATACGACAAATTAACGTTAATGTTTCAAATTCACTTAAATTGATTGACAATAAAATAAAAGCATTACCAAATCAGCCCGGAGTTTATCAATATTTTGATAAAAACGGTAAAATCATTTATGTTGGGAAAGCTAAAAATCTGAAAAAAAGAGTTTCGAGTTATTTTACAAAATCAAATCTTGATGCCAAAACCAAAGTGTTGGTCAGGCAAATCGCCGATGTTAAATATATTGTTGTCAATACCGAATTGGAGGCATTGTTGCTCGAAAACAGCTTGATAAAAAAATATCGCCCTCGCTATAATGTTTTACTCAAGGATGATAAAACCTATCCGTGGATTTGCATAAAAAATGAGCCCTTTCCTCGAGTGTTTTATACCCGAAGAGTAGTAAAAGACGGGTCTTTATATTTTGGACCTTACCCGTCGGTAAAAATGATGCAAACCATTTTGGAAATCATCAGAGATTTATATCCTTTGCGTACTTGTAATCTAAATTTATCCGAAAAAAATATCCGACAAAAAAAATATAAAGTTTGCCTCGAGTATCATATTGGAAATTGCAAAGCTCCCTGCATAGGTTTACAGTCGGAAGTAGAATACAATGATTATATCAATAATATCAAGCATTTGCTGAAAGGCCATATTTTTTCATTGCAAAAACAACTGAAACAACAGATGCTCCTGTATGCACAAGATTTAGCATTTGAAAAGGCACAAGAAGTGAAAGAAAAGTTGGATATTCTAAAACGCTACGAATCAAAATTTACGGTAGTGAGCCCAACGATAAATAATTTGGATGTTGCCTCAATAGTTCGTAACGAAAGTGCTGCTTACGTAAATGTTTTGCGGGTAATGAATGGTGCAGTTGTTCAAGGGCATACAGTTGAAATTAAGCCAAAATTAAACGAAACGGATGAAGAACTCTTGCTGTTTGGATTAATCGATTTACGTAATAAATTCGGAAGTGACTCCAAAGAAATTATTGTTCCGTTTAAAATAAAAACAGAAATAGAAGATGTCCGGTTTATTGTGCCGCAACGGGGAGATAAAAAGCATTTGCTCGACCTTTCGTTGCGTAACGCCAAAACATTAATGCTCGAAAAGCAAAAACAAGCAATGCTGAAAAATCCAAAAACAAAATCGCAGCGGATATTGGAGCAATTGCAAAAAGATTTACGAATGCCTGTGTTGCCAGTACATATCGAATGTTTTGATAATTCAAATATTCAAGGGTCGAATCCGGTGGCAGCTTGTGTGGTTTTTAAAAATGCGAAGCCAAGCAAAAAAGATTATCGTCATTTCAATATCAAAACCGTGGAAGGTCCCAATGATTTTGCCTCTATGGAAGAGGTGGTTTTCAGGCGTTACAGTCGTTTGTTGGAAGAAAAGCAAAAATTACCTCAATTAATCATTATCGATGGAGGTAAAGGACAATTAAGTTCGGCTGTCAAAAGTCTTGAGCGGTTGGGCTTGCGCGGAAAAATAACCGTGATAGGAATAGCCAAAAAATTAGAAGAAATTTATTTTCCCGACGATAGTATTCCGCTTTATTTAGATAAACGGTCGGAGTCATTAAAGCTTATTCAGTATTTGCGTAATGAGGCGCACCGGTTTGGTATTACCTTTCATCGAACCAAGCGTTCCAAAAGTCAAATTGCTTCCGAATTGGACAATATTAAAGGAATTGGCGAAAAATCCAAACAAAAATTATTGCAACATTTTAAGTCGGTAAAAAAAATTAAAGAAGCAACACTTGAGCAATTAAGTAACGTTTTAGATAAATCAAAATCGCAAAAAGTATATGAATATTTTCATACAAAATAATTGGTTTATAATGCGTTGCATAGTAAAAAATATTTGACTTAAATCTATAAAAACAATACATTTGCAGGTTCAAACTTCTTAATTTCGAATAAAGATGCCAAAAATTCTGTCATTCCTATTGTTTTTAACTATTTCCATAACCGGTTTTTCGCAAGATATAGTTCCGGAGCGTACCACAAAATTTGAAATAAAAGTGAGCCACCTGAAAACGCAGGAGCAATTGGATGCGGTTAAGTCAAAAGTTTTGAATTTACCCAATGTGCAAAATGTATCACTTTCATGGAATGATTACACTTTGGTTTTTGAAGTAAAAGAAGGCGGTGATTACGGAAATTTCGATATTCCACAATTAAAAAATGTTCTTCTTTCAGAAGGGGTGGAAGTGGATAAAATAAATCGTACAGTTGTAAAAGAATAAACGTATTATGAAAAAATATTCAGCAATATTATCGGTATTATTTTTAATACTGTCAGTAAAGTATTCTCTGGCGCAATCAGATGATTGTGTGTCGGCAGTTCAAATAACTCCAACGTTTACCGATTGTAATTTTCAAGCGGCAACATCTGCCAATGCTACACAGTCAATGCCCGGATGTTCCGGAAATGCCGATGATGATGTGTGGTTTTCTTTTGTTGCCAACAGCACATCCATGACAATTACTGTTGACCCAAGCTACGGTTACGATGCGGTGATTGAATTATTTTCAGGTGTTTGTGGTTCGTTAACATCCATTCAATGTAGAGATATAAACGGACAAAATGGTGATGAAGTTTTAACAAACACTTCAATGGTTGTCGGAAATACTTACTATGTTCGAGTGTATCATTATGGAGCCGGAAGTGGGACCGGTACATTTAATATTTGTGTAACCGGATTGGCGCCTCCAAATAACAATACACCTTGTAATGCATATGCTTTACCTACGGTAACACCAAATTGTAATTTTCAAACCTATACCAATTTAGGTTCTGCCGGTTCGTCGGTTGCAACACCTTCGGGTTGTGGTGGTTCATCTCCTTATCAGGGCGGTTATGCCGGTGGTGATGTGTGGTTCTCGGTTGTTGTCCCTTCCAGCGGAACATTGGATATTCATACATTGAGTATTGATTTTACTGATGGAGCCATGGCTTTGTACAGTGGGCCTTGTACTTCACCAACACTTGTACAATGTGATGATGATGACGGTCCCGGAACAATGCCTTACATTTATGCTACAGGGCTTACTCCCGGAGATGTAATGTATATCAGAGTATGGGAATATGGAAATAATAATAACGGGCAATTTGGAATATGTGTTTCCACTCCTGATAATGATAATTGTGCAAATGCACAGCAAATATGTGATTTAAATGGTTACGGAGGCGTAACCAGTTCAGCTTACACTATTGATCAGCCGTGTAATATGTGTGGAATTGGAAATCCCAGCAGCCCAAATCCGGGTTGTGTGTTTGGAACAGGATATACCGGAACTTCTCCCGTGCAAATAGACAATAACAGCTGGTTGTCTTTCACTGCAGATTCTACCGCAGCCGAATTATTTGTGCAAGTAAATGTTTGTGCAAACGGTAATGGTATGCAAATGCAAATCTTTGAAGGAAACGGATGTTGTAACTTTGTTCCGGTGTCAAATTTTCTTGAAACAACAACTTCGCAAAGTATTATTGCAACAGGATTAACACCCGGAAACACCTATTACATTGTAGTCGATGGATTTGCCGGTGATGTTTGTTCATATACAATAAGCGCAACCAGTGGGGTAGATGTGGTACAAGCCGTTCCTGCCTCGGCAAATATTTGTTTGGGTGATACAACAACCTTGCAGGCGCAAGTGAATGGTTCGGGCAGTTACACCTATACGTGGACTTCGCAACCAAACGACCCATCGCTAACCAACCCATCATCTCCTGTTGTTAATGTAGCTCCAACAACCAATACTTTATATACGGTTACCATTACCGGAAAATGCGGAACACCTTCTGTGGCAAATGCTTATGTAACGGTAAACCCTTATCCTACAGTAACGGCTTCAGCTTTAGATACTGTGTTGTGTATGGGCGAATCAACTACCTTGCTGGGAAGTGCTTCCGGAGGATTGTTTAGTTATAATTATTATTGGACAGGAGCGCCTTTGCTCGATATTTTGCCTCCTTTTCCATTGCCTGTAGCTGTTTTTTCACCTTCGGCACCAGGAAATTATACGATTGTAGTAGAAGCTGTTGATACTATTGGCTGTAATGGTAAAGATTCGGTGGATATTGTGGTTAACCCTTCGCCAATAGCGAATATATCTGTAAATAACAACCCTATTTGCGATAAAGATACGGTTGTTTTGGATGCTACAGACCCGTCGGTAACATCGTATCAATGGAATACCGGAGCAACTACGCCAATAATTTCAGAAACACCTTCTGCTACGACAACTTATACCGTAGTTGTGGCAAATAGTTATAATTGTACAGACACTGCTTCGCAAAGCATTACGGTAAATCCTTTACCCAACGTTCAAATTTCAGGTAACAGTGCTTTATGTTTGGGCGAAACGGCAAATCTTTCGGCTTCAGGAGCTAATTCCTATCAATGGAATACCGGTGCAACATCAAGTAATATATCAGTTACACCATCTGCCGACAGTTTGATTACTGTAACAGGTATTGATGCGAACAATTGTTCAAACAGCGATACGCTGTTGGTTCAAGTAACGGCTCAACCTACTGCAGCCATTTCCGGCGATTCTGTAATTTGCTTTGGCGATACGGTAAATTTAACGGCATCCGGAGGAAATACTTATAATTGGATTGCCCCTTCAAATATTAACGGTAATACATCCGTTTCTATTTCGGATAATCCAACAACAAACCCAACGCAATACGCCGTAGTTGCAATGATTGGCAATTGTTCTGATACTGCGTACCATAATGTAATTGTTAATCCGTTACCTAATGTTACCATAACCGGAAATTCACCAATTTGTTTGGGAGATACTGCATATATAAATGCACAAGGAGGTGTAATATACAATTGGAATACCGGAGATACTACAGCATCAATAACTGATATTCCGACTTCAAATATAATGTATTTTGTTACTGTAACCGATGCCAATAGTTGTTCCGATACGGGAAGTTATAATTTAACCGTAAATCCGTTGCCTGTTATTCAGATATCAGGAGACGATTCTATTTGTGACGGAAGTTCGGGCGTGTTGACAGCAAGTGGGGGTGTATCCTATTTATGGAGCACAAATGAAAGCAATCCACAAATAACAGTTACGCCTACGGCAACCACTACTTATTATGTGGTAGGATATGATAATAACGGATGTGGAAATATCGATTCGGCAACTGTTGTGTGGTTGCCCAAGCCTGTTGCTCAAATAACAGGAGATACTTTGGTGTGTTATAACAGCGAATTTACATTCATAGCATCGGGAGGAACGGATTATGTTTGGAGTGACGGAACAACCAATGATACCTTGTCGGGTATAGCGACAGATACTTCACAATATTTTGTTATTGTCGGGTTGGGTAAATGCGCCGATACGGCTTATACTTCGTTATATGCTAAACCATTACCGTCAATTGATGCGTTTGATGATACAACAATATTTTTAGGGCAATCTGTTGAAATTTATGCTGTTGCCAATTATCCTGTATTGTGGCTAAATGACGATTCGTTGAGTTGTGATGATTGTTTTAACCCTGTTGCCAACCCGGCGCATACAACAACTTATTGCGTGCAAACGCAAATGGATGGCTGTGTTGATACGGCTTGTGTTACGGTTTATGTAGATGAAACGTGTGGCGAAGTGTTTGTGCCAAGTGCTTTTTCACCAAATGGTGATGGAAATAATGATTGTTTGAAAGCGTATGGAAATTGCATCAACGAGATTGTGTTTAGAGTATATTCTCGATGGGGTGAAGTAATTTTTGAATCAACAAACAAAAATGAATGTTGGGATGGTAAATATAAAGGAAAAAACTTAAATACAGGCGTGTATGTATTTACGGTAAATGCCAAATTATATAATGGTGAAGAGGTCTTTATGAAAGGAAATGTATCATTGTTCAGATAATTAAACAGGAAAAATGAAAAAAAGTTTTTGCATATTATTGATTTTGATTTTTAGTATTTCGAAAAAAAATATATCGGCTCAAGATATTCATTTTACAGAAATTTATATGTCGCCTTTGGTATTGAATCCTGCTAATGCAGGCGCATTTTATAAACAAAGAGCAACGTTAATGTATCGTTCGCAATGGCGGAGTGTTACTACGCCTTATGTGAGTATAAAAGCCGGCTACGATATGAATTTTAAAAATTCGCAAAATAAAAAAGGTTATTGGGCGGGCGGAATTTATGTCTATAATGATAAAGCCGGAGATTCGCAAATGAGTTTAACACAAGTGAATTTTTCAGGAGCGTATCATTTACCAATAGATGCTGAAAATATTATTGGAGCAGGAATTCAGGGTGGTTATTTTCAGCGAAGTGCCAATACTTCTACATTAAGTTGGGGAAATCAGTTTGACGGTTATCAATACAATCCGTCGTTATCGCCAAATGAAAATTTTGGTGATGGCACAATGGCTTTTGGTAAATTAGATGCCGCTATAGGTGTGGTTCATACTTATTACAAAAATGAAATGTACAAAGCCGTTGTTCAGCGCATTACCTCGGGTATAGCGGTTCATCATTTAAATAAACCGGAAATAGATTATGTAAACATTACCAAAGACCGGTTGTATTATCGCTGGGTTCTTCACTCGGAAGCAGAAATTAACATCAATGAAAAAATTAAAGCTTTGCCAACCTTGGCGTATTATTATCAAGGAAAATTAAAGGAATTTATAATAGGCAGTAATTTTATGTATGCCTTTCAAAAAGCGTCAACCAAAACAACCGGAGTAAAAAGCATCAGTGCAGGATTAGGTGCAATGTACAGATGGAAAGATGCTGCAGCCGTAACTTTTTTGTTGAATTACGATAAGTATTTGTTTGGTATGAGCTATGATTTTAATATCTCATCGTTAAATCAAGCGTCAAACTATAAAGGTGCTTTTGAAATTTCGTTGCGCTATTTGTTTGAGTCGGAGAAAATAAAAAGTAAATCGCGTTTCCGTTAATCAGAATTTAATTTTCAAGATTCTGTTTATAGGTATTGAAATGCCGTATTTAAGCAGAATAAAATTGCTGGTAACTGCCCAAATGGTAGTCTCGACAACTTTTTCACTTTTATCATCTTTGAAATAAATGCGTGATTTTTGTTTCTGAAGGTTGCCTAATGTCATTCCTCTTTCAAGTGTTGATTGACGTTCTTTAATTGCTTTTTGATCGGTTAGCACTTCTTCTTTAGGGAATTTTAAACCGGCAACTTGTTCTTTATCGATGAGCTGAGCAGTAGAAGTATTCATAGGGCAAACAATTTAGATAGGTTGCTCATCTTTTACGTAAGTAGTGTGATATTTGTTACTTATTTGAAATGATTTTTTTGACAGCCGCCAAAAATTCATCCGGTTTTTGCGTGCCTATAATATATGTCAGTCCGTCTTTGTCTTTTAATTTAACAGCCCAATCGCCACGCGTATAAAATTTAATCACTCCTCGCCGATGCAAGTTATAGATGGGAGGGTTGAGTAAGTATTTGCTGTATTTTACTTTTTCGGCAGAAACAATGTTGTTTAGGTCTATTTTTACTTTTCTGGATGTCCAAAGCCCGTCGAGTATCAGGTTGTTGCCTTCTATTTTGGTATGGATATGCAAGACAAAAATTAAACCTACGGACAATAATAGAATAACAACTCCCATAAAAAAGAAAATATTTCCGCTGTTGTCTATTTGTTCAACCAATTTGCTGTTGACATTGTCGTTGGTAACGGCGTAATAGGCAAAAAAGCAAAATAAGGCTAAGATTATTCGTCTTAAAAAAGAAAATTTATTGTAACCCAAATACTGCTTTTCTTCAAATAATATGTTGCTGTTTTCTGCCAAACGGATTTTAATTTATCATTTTTAAAAGTAATATTTTTTTTGTTTTATCCGAAATTTTAAAACGATCATCGGTACGAAATCCGCAAATCCATATAATATTGTCGTTTGCATCGGTTAGAACAGGGATGCAATTTTTATCGTTTCGGGGAATCTTTTCATCTACAAAAAAATCGCTTAATTTTTTAAATCCTTTCATTCCAAAGGGCTTAAACTTATCGCCGGCTTGCCACGTTCTTAACATTAGCGGAAAAGTAATTTTGCCCAAGTCGAAATATCCGTATTTTGGGTCAGCATGAAATGATGTTAAGTTCGGCTTGTCAATAAGTTGAACTTCAAATGCTTTCTGTAAATCATTCAAATATTTAAAGTGTGTTTCATTAGTATTACTATTTTCTTTGGCAGAAATAATGAGTTGTTTCCTGTCTATGGTCAAAATGTAATTTTCGGAATAGAAAAGTCTCCCGGTTTTAGCGATAGATGCCAAAATTTCTTTGGATTGCGTGTAATTAAAACCATAGGGTTTTATCCATTCAAACAGATATTGTGTTGGAGATTCAAGCTCGTCGTCAAACGATTTATCTATGTAAATGATTTTATTTTCTTCTTTAAAATACTGCTTCTTTTCTTCTGTTATTTTTTCAAAGTAAATGGTTTGTGTTTGCATCATTTTTTCTGAGAAAGAAAGAATATTTTCTATAAACGCCGGATTAAGTTTTTCAATTCCGGGAATGATTTTATGCCTGATGGCGTTTCGTTTGTATTTTATTGATGCATTGCTACTGTCTTCTCGCCAAGCGATATTGTTGTTTTTGGCAAATGCAGTTAATTCGGACTTTGTGAAACTTAATAGTGGTCTGAAAATATTGTTTTGTAAGAAAAGCATTCCTTTCAATCCGTCAATTCCGGTACCGCGAATCAGATTAGACAGAATGGTTTCGGCTTGGTCATTGGCGTGATGGGCTGTAGCCAAATAATCGAAATTTTCGGTTTCTAAAATCTCAAAGAAAAATTGATAGCGTAATTCTCTTGCCGCCATTTGAACAGAAAGCCGGTTTTCTTTGGCAAACTTTTCGGTGTCAAAAGATTTGACATAGAACGGGATGTGGTGCTTTGAGCAAAAGTCGTGAATAAATTTTTCGTCTTCGTCCGAGTCGTTTTTTCGTAGCTTAAAATTGCAATGAGCAACGGCAAAATTCAATTGGTTTTTATGAAACAAATGAGTCAATACCATTGAATCTATACCTCCAGAAACGGCCAATAAAAATTTTTTATTGCCAAAATCTTGACCGATATATTTAATGAAGTTTCGGGTGAATTGTTTTTCATTCATTCGTCAATATTTTAAGCATTGCAGAAGCTTTCAGTAAGGTTTCGTTATACTCTTTCTCAGGGTCGGATAAAAATGTAATAGCTCCGCCAACCATAAAGCTAAGATACTGTTTTTCTGCATTATATTGCATACTCCGTATTACTACATTGAAATCAAAATCGCCGTTAGGTTTAATGTATCCCACCGTTCCCGAATATAAACCTCTTTTGGTTGTTTCATATTTTTCTATCAACTTCATCGCACTGATTTTGGGTGCGCCTGTCATCGAACCCATCGGAAATGTAGCGTGAATAATGTCTTTAAAGGTAGTATTATCCTCCAATTCAGCCGAAACAGTAGAAATCATTTGATGAACCTGAGGAAAGCTGTAAATGGCACATAGTTCATCAACTTTTACTGAATTTTTTTTGGCAATCCGGCTTAAATCATTCCGCACCAAATCAACTATCATAATATTTTCACTTCGTTCCTTTGGGTCGTTTTTTAAGGTTTCTTTAAGTTTCTCATCATTCTCAGAATGGTGAATGTCTCTTTTTATAGTCCCCTTAATAGGTTGAGAAATAATTTTTGAGCCGCTTTTTTTTAAAAATCTTTCGGGCGACGCACTAATTAAAAATTTATTGCCCTGTTTCAAGAATACAGAAAATGGTGTTGGTGATTCGGTCATCAAATCAATATAGAGTTGATAAGGGGTGATTTGACAATCTTCTGCAAAAAACTCGTGGCAATAATTAACTTCATAAATATCGCCGCGCTTGATGTGTTTTTTTAAATTTTCTACTGCTTGTAAATATTCATTTTTGCCGGTTTTTTGTTGAATAAGAATTGAACTTGGTGTTTTACTTTTTTTGTATGAAGTGATATTATCTTTTAAAATAGCTTCAACCTTTTTTTTTAGTTTTTCGTTCGTTACGTGCAGAAATGAATACTTGCTATTGTTAATTCCTATTACAATTTCAGGTTCAAAAAAACGAATCGTATCAAATGCTATATTGTCCTCATTGTTAGAGTATAGGTTTTCAATCTGATTTTTATAATCATAAGCAATATAACCAAACAACCACTTATCAAATCCAATCTGGCTGATATCCGTTATTTCATTTTTTTTTGAGGAAAGAAAAATTAAATTTTCAAAGCCGGTTGAATAATCATTATTATAGAAAACCCCAAGATTATCAATAGAGCTTATAAACTTGACACTGCATAATAAATTGAATATTAAAGGATTAGGCAACCTTTTTTTTCTTTTATTCGTATATAGAATACTTGACATGAAAACAAATTTCATTTAAATTTGTAAATTAAATCCCAAATTACTATGAAAAAGATTTACATTTTAGCTGCTTCAGTAATAATTTCAACAGCATCATTTGCTCAAAATATTGGTATTAATGCAACGGGTGCTGCGCCAAATGCTTCGGCAATGTTAGATGTCAGTGCCACTAATAAAGGTGTTTTAATACCTCGTGTTGCATTATCTTCTACTACGTCCAATGCTCCTATAGGTGGAGGTGTAGCAACATCGTTATTGGTATATAATACGGCAACTGCCGGTTCAGGTGCTACAGCAGTTTATCCCGGTTATTATTACTGGGATGGCAGTAAATGGGTTGCATTTGGCGGAAGCGGAGGAAAAGATTGGAGTTTGTTGGGAAATGCCGGAACAACTGCTGGAACCAATTTTTTAGGTACAACCGATGCACAAGCATTAGATTTTAGAACAAATAATACAATACGCCTTAGAATAGCTAATGGTTATCAAGCATTAGCTTATGGTAATGGTTCTGCCGGAGCTCCATTTTACAGTTGGAATAGCGATACAGATATTGGAATGTATCGGATTACTACCAATACATTAGGTTTTTCAACTGCAGGGGTAGAAAGATTTAGAATGAGTACTACAGAAGCTGTTTTTAACGATGCATCAAATAATTATGATTTTAGAGTAGAAAGTGATGGGCAAACGGATATGTTTGTTATAGATGCAAGTGCTAATAGAATAGGATTTAATGCCGGAACTGCCCCAAGCAATCCAATTACATTTAATTCTACAGGTGAAAATTCTTGGTTAACTTATTGGGAGAATACTTATGGTTCAAACACAGGAGCTTTAGCTCAATTTAATCAAACATCAACCTCTAATGGAAATCGAGTATTAATGGGCGTTACTAATTATAGTGGTTCAGCTTATCAAGCAGCTGCTGTAATAGGTTTAAGTTTAAATAATACAAACTCTGGAAGCGGGGGAGTTGGAGTTGAAGCTGATGCAAATAATGAAAGTGGAGTTGCTTTGTTGGCTAACTTAGCATTCACAGGAGGATACACTGGTTGGGCAGGGTATTTTAATGCAGATGTTTATTGTGCTGGCACTTATTTTGGTTCCGATAAAAGATTAAAAAAAGATATTAAACCGATTGACTCTGCTTTAGATATAGTTTCTAAACTAAATCCTGTGTCATTTAATTATGATGTTGAAAAATATCCTAAAGCTGGTTTTGAAGAAAATTTAAGATTTGGGTTTATTGCGCAAGAAGTTGAACAAGTATTACCAAATATTGTAAAAGATAAAACTATATTTTTAAACACAAATACAGTGAAAACGACTGGAATGTCTTCTGAAAAAGTAGAAAAAGACATTTTCAAAGTAGTCGATTATGTTTCCATCGTGCCAATATTAACTAAGGCTATAAAAGAACAACAACAAATTATCAATGAACAACAAAAGCAAATTGATGAATTAAAAGAATTAGTAAACAAACTTTACGAAAAACAATAGTCAACCAATGAAAAAACTAATATCCATATTATTTGCATGCATGCCGGTGCTTGTCATTGCTCAAGCTCGCTTGGTAATGAACAATGGCGGCTTCATGGTTATGCAAAACGGAATTTACTTGGTTGTTGACAATCCAAACAGCAATGCAATAACCGAATTGGGCGCCGGAGGCAATATTGTGAGTGAAAGCGAATATAACAAAGTGCGCTGGAATATCGGGACAAGTACAGGTACATATACCGTTCCTTTTACTGATAATGTTGGTTCGGGTGCAGCATACGGCGATAATGCGCAAACGACTGATGCCGGAAATAGAATTCCTTTTTCCTTTACTATTGGAACTGCCGGCTCCGGAAGTGGATACATTGATTTTAGCACTTACGATGGCGCAACTTGGGATAATAACACTTATCGTCCATCAATGGTTACACATATGGGGCAAATGATTGCGCCTAATGCAGTAAATCATTCAGAATATGCAATTGACCGCTTTTGGTTGGTTAATGCGCAAGGATATTCTACAAAACCTTCCGGTTTTTTAACGTTTACTTATATAGATAACGAATGGTCGGCAGCAGGAAATGTTTTGGCAGAAGCGAATTTAGGCGCGCAAAGATTTAATGATGGTGCCGGATTATGGGGTGATATGTGGGCAGTAGTTTCCAGTTTAAATACAGCGAGCAATGTTTTGGTAACACCGGTTTTTGCATCAAGCGATATGTTTGCCGCTTGGACATTATCTGACATAAATGACCCGTTACCGGTAGAATTGGTACAATTTAATGCTGATTGCCAAAATAATGGTACGGTAAAATTATCTTGGACTACAGCTTCTGAAATAAATAATGATTATTTTGATGTTCAAAAATCATTCGATGCATCCGATTTTTTCTCTATCGGAACTGTTGCTGGAAATGGTAACAGCAATACCATAAATTATTATGAGTTTATTGATGAAGAATCCGGAACGGCTTATTACCGTTTAAAACAAGTAGATTTTGACGGAAAATTTGATTATTCCGATGTTGTGGTGGCAAGTTGTAAAACAGATAATTTTGAAATAAAAGCGTATGATAACTTTTCAGGGTTTGCAGTACAAGTTTTAGCTAATTTCTCCGATAAAGTAACCATCGAAATTGTGGATACCCGGGGCAGATTAATTGCTTCCAAATCGGTTAATATTATAGAAGGGATGAATAATTTTCAATTAGATGAAAATATCTCAACAGGAATATATTTTATTCGCTTAAACGGTGAAAAAATGAATGAATCATTAAAAGTGTTTAAACGTTAATGTTTTCAATCACTTTATTGACAGCACCTCTAAAACGCTCAATAAATTGAGCGTTTTTTACTTTTTCTGCATGTAAATTTTTATCTATTTGGCTTAGTGTATTTTGAAATTCTTTTACGGATGCAACTTCGTAAGCACAGCCTTCTTTCATAATTAAATCCGCTTCGGGATATTTTTTATGATTAGGGCCAAACAAAACAGGCAAGCCAAAAGCTGCCGGTTCAAGAATGTTGTGCAATGCATTTTTGAACCCGCCGCCAATAAATGCAATATCTCCATATTGATAAGCATTGGCAAGCTCTCCAATCGTATCAATAATTAAAACTTTATTATCGGATGATGTGCTTTCAGAGTATAGACTGAAAGGTTCATTCAGTCGAGTTTTTATTCGGTCAATGTGTTTTTTTGAGACATCATGCGGAACAAAAATTATTTTCCAATCATTTGGAATAATTTTTTTATTGA
This sequence comes from Flavobacteriales bacterium UBA852, assembly GCA_002295925.1. GTDB lineage: Bacteria > Bacteroidota > Bacteroidia > Flavobacteriales_E > Vicingaceae > UBA852. The sequence continues at coordinate 356,722 of DBGO01000010.1, read as the reverse complement.
TGCTTTCAATCAAAATTTCCTCTTCGGGTTCCCAGCAACTTCCGGCAATCAAAACTTTTGTTTTTCCTTTAAATTTTTCGATACGTGGGTTGGGTTTTGCTTTTAATTTATTTTCCCAAACCGTATCAAATCGTGTATCTCCTGAAACAACTACATTTGAAAAGCCATGTTCATTCAATAGTTTCTTTGATGCATCATTCTGTACAAAAAATGTAGTAAATGCTTTTAGTTGATTTTTAAACCATTTACCATAAGGTTTAAAGAACAGTTGGTCTTTTCGGAAAACCCCGGATATTAAATAAACAGGAATGTTGTTTTTTTTCAATTCATTTAAAAAGTTGAACCAAAATTCATACTTCACAAAAAAAGCTTTTTCTATATTGAATCGTTTTATAAATTGTTTGGCGTTTTTAGTGGTGTCTAACGGTAAGTATAAAACATGTTCGGCAAAAGGATAGTTTTTTCGCATTTCGTACCCAGAAGGTGAAAAGAATGTAATGAGAATGTTTTTATTATAGTCGGATTTTAATTTCTCTATAAGCGGGCGAGCTTGTTCAAATTCTCCCAAACTGGCACAATGAAACCAAAAATATTTTTTTTCTACCGGCTTGTCTTGTAAAATATTGTTGGATTGTTTTCGTCCCTTAATCCACTTTTTTGCTTTTTCATTAAAAAATGAAGCCAATAGAATGACAAAGTAATACAATTTGTTCCCTATGGTGTAAAGAAAACGCATTTTGTTAATAGTAATAAAATTCTTCGGCAGGACGTTTGTTAAGTAATAGAATCCATCCTATACGAAATCCCAAAATAGAATTTTGATGGCTGCCGGAGTCATAACTTTTAGTGTCGTAATTGTATTTACGAATGTTTTTTACCGAAGCATACGTGTATTCAACTCCTCCGAAAAAATTAATAAGTCGTTTTTTACTAAAATAGTAATAACCAAAAAATCCTTTTGCTGCAAATCCCATGCTTTTTCGGTCGTATCCTTTTAAAAAGTCTTTGTCGTCCAACAGAGGAATAGCTGCGTTTCGGTAAGTTATTCTTATTTTATGACTGATTAATCCAACGGATGCCGTAGCTGTAAATCCTGAGTTTTTGTTGGCTTTAAACCAAGGCAATTGGTAACCGCCTTCTAAATAAACTGCCCAACCACGCATTTCAAGCAATGGGTCAGTTAAGTTGCCTTCAATACCAATAATGCCGGCACCGGAATATAGCCCTTGCAGTATGCTGTCTTCTTTCACTTGGTTACTCCACATAAAATTACCTTTAACCCCTGCAATCCAGTTGTTTCGGTGTTTTAGGGAAAACCCCATCTCGCCGTTCGAGAAATTTCCAAACCGGTTTGCCAGTTCCAACCCCGGCATAGAAAAAGCATACGATACTTTGTAAAACGGAATGGAAAGCAACGTGTCTTTTTGTGCTTTTACCGAAAATGAGAAGAAAAGAATGAATAAAAAGAATATTTTTTTGGCAAAATTCACTTTCGTAGATTTTTTACAAATTAACCCATTTATTTTGTTTTTATTGTCAAAGCTTAATTCTAAGAATTAAAAACCGTGTAAAAATGGGATATTGTTAATATTACTGAGAATTAAATAAGTGTTTTTACTTAAATTAGCCGATTAATTTAACTCTAAATTCGTAAACATAAAATTAGCTATGAAAAAAATTCAAATGGTTGATTTGGTATCACAATACCATAATATAAAAAAAGAGGTGGACGCTTCTATAATGAATGTATTGGAATCTGCCGCATTTATTAACGGACCGGAAGTAAAAGCTTTCCAAAAAGAATTGGAAGAATATCTGCAAGTAAAACATGTGATACCATGTGGAAACGGAACAGATGCTTTGCAAATAGCATTAATGGCATTGGGTTTAAAACCCGGTGATGAAGTAATTACTACAACTTTTACTTTTGTGGCAACAGCCGAAGTAATTGCATTATTAGGTTTAACCCCTGTTTTGGTAGATGCCGATCCGGATACTTTTACAATAGATATTGAAGGTGTTAAAAATAATATAACTGATAAAACAAAAGCGATTATTCCTGTGCATTTGTTTGGCCAATGTGCCAATATGGAAGCAATTATGCAAATTGCCAACGAACATAATTTATATGTTGTAGAAGATAATGCACAAGCAATAGGCGCAAACTATACCTTTAGTGATGGAACAGTTAAGAAATCAGGAACGATAGGGAATATCGGTACAACATCATTTTTTCCTTCCAAAAATTTAGGTGCGTATGGAGATGGTGGTGCATTATTTACCAATGATGATGAGCTGGCCGATAAAATGAGAATGATTGTAAATCACGGAATGAAAGTTCGTTACTATCATGATGAAATAGGTGTAAACTCTCGATTAGACAGCATTCAAGCAGCAGTATTGCGTATTAAATTGCGTAAGTTGGATGAATATTCGGCAGCCAGAAACTATGCTGCCAATTATTATAATCAAGCATTTGCATCCAATCCAAAAATTAAAACACCGGCTATCGGAACATATACCGACCACGTTTTTCATCAATACACATTGGTGTTGGATGAAAGCATAAACCGAGATGAATTGAGAGAAAAATTAGCCGAAAATGATATTCCGGCTATGATTTATTATCCCGTTCCGTTGCATATGCAAAAGGCATATAAGAGCGAACGATACAGCGAAGGAGATTTTCCCGTGTCAGAGCATTTGGCTAAACACGTCATTTCTTTACCTATGCATACAGAACTTGATGATGAGCAATTGGCATACATTACAGCAAAAATGAATGAATTAACCCAATAAAAGATAAAATATGAATATTGCAGTAGTAGGAACAGGTTACGTAGGTTTAGTTACCGGAACTTGCTTAGCCGAAACAGGAAACAATGTAATTTGTGTAGATATTGATGAAGAAAAAGTCAATAAAATGAAAAATGGCGTTGTGCCCATTTATGAACCTCATTTAGATGTGTTGTTTGAGCGAAATATAAAAGAAAAAAGGTTGCATTTTACAACCAATCTTGAAGAAGCTGTTGAACAAGCACAAATTATATTTCTTGCGCTGCCTACACCTCCCGGAGAAGATGGCTCGGCAGACTTGTCTTATGTGCTTGGCGTTGCCGATGAATTAGGCAAAATGATTAAAGATTACAAAGTAATTGTAGATAAAAGTACCGTTCCGGTTGGAACTGCCGAAAAAGTAACCGCCGCTATTGCAAAAAATGCACAAGTTGATTTTGATGTAGTCTCAAATCCCGAATTTTTACGTGAAGGTTTTGCTGTTGATGATTTCTTAAAACCCGATCGAGTGGTGATTGGTACAAGTTCAGAAAGAGCAAAAGAAATAATGGAAGAATTGTATAAGCCTTACGTTCGTCAAGGTAACCCGATTATTTTTATGGATGAAAAATCGGCAGAATTAACCAAATATGCGGCAAATTCATTCTTGGCAACTAAAATTACCTTTATGAACGAAATTGCCAATTTTTGCGAAAAAGTTGGTGCCGATGTAGATATGGTTCGTATCGGAATGGGTTCGGATTCTCGTATAGGTAACCGCTTTTTATTTCCCGGAATCGGTTATGGAGGAAGTTGCTTTCCGAAAGATGTTCAGGCATTGGCAAAATCCGGTAAAGAACACGGATATGAGTTTAAAATTCTCAATGCCGTAATGAGTATAAATGAACGTCAAAAAACCATTATTGTCCCTAAAATTAAGGATTATTTTAATGGCGATTTAAAAGATAAAAAAGTAGCGCTTTGGGGGTTGGCATTTAAACCAAATACCGATGATATTCGCGAAGCTCCGGCTTTATATATTATTAATGATTTATTGGCAGAAGGAGCTCAAATTACAGCATATGATCCTGAAGCAATGAGTAATGTCAAACAAGTTGTGGGTGATAAAATAAATTATGCATTAAATCAATACGATGCATTGGAAGATGCCGATGTGCTTATTATCGCAACAGAATGGGGAGAATTTAGAACACCTGATTTTAATAAAATGAAAGAATTGATGAAGCAACCGGTAATTTTTGACGGTCGAAATGTTTATGATTTAAAACAAATGCAAAAATTAGGATTTTATTACAACAGTATTGGTAGAATGGTTGTAACTCCACAATAAAAAACAAAATATCAAATGAAAACAGTTTTAATAACAGGTGCTGCCGGTTTTTTGGGCTCACATTTATGTGACAGGTTTATCAAAGAAGGGTTTAGAGTAATTGGAATGGATAACCTGATTACAGGAAACTTGAAAAACATAGAGCATCTTTTCCCGTTAAAAGAATTTACTTTTTACAATCACGATGTATCGAATTTTGTTCATGTACCCGGAAAATTAGATTATATCTTGCATTTTGCTTCGCCGGCAAGTCCTATCGATTATTTAAAAATACCCATCCAAACCTTAAAAGTAGGTTCACTGGGAACGCATAATTTACTTGGCTTGGCAAAAGCCAAAGGTGCCAGAATTTTGGTCGCTTCTACATCTGAAGTGTATGGCGATCCTTTGGTACATCCACAAACAGAAGAATATTGGGGAAATGTAAATCCAATTGGTCCACGAGGAGTGTATGATGAAGCCAAACGCTTTCAAGAAGCCATAACGATGGCATATCATCGTTTTCATGGTGTAGAAACAAGAATTGTGCGCATTTTTAATACTTATGGACCCAGAATGCGCCTCAATGATGGTCGTGTAATTCCTGCATTTATCGGACAAGCTTTGCGCGGCGAAGACTTAACTGTTTTTGGAGACGGCAGACAAACCCGATCTTTTTGTTATGTAGATGACCAAGTTGAAGGTATTTATCGTTTGTTGATGAGCGATTATTCAAGACCTGTAAATATTGGTAATCCCGATGAAATATCCATTCGCGATTTTGCCGAAGAAATCATTAAGTTGACCGGAACCGATCAAAAAGTAGTCTATAAGCCACTTCCAATAAACGACCCAATGCAAAGACAACCGGATATCACTTTGGCAAAAGAAATTTTGGGTTGGGAGCCCAAAGTATCTCGTCAAGAAGGGCTTAAAATCACCTATGATTATTTTAAATCTCTCCCTAAAGAAGTTTTGTATCAAAGAGAACATAATTCGTTTGAAGAGTATATAAAAAGATAAAAATCCATAAATTTGGCTTTTATTAGAAAATTCCTTTAAATGAATGCATACTTTGCTCACGAAACAGCAGTAATAGACGAAGGTTGTGATATAGGAGAGGGGACTAAAATTTGGCATTTCTCTCATATAATGCCAAATTGTAAAATTGGCAAAAACTGCAATATTGGTCAAAATGTTGTGGTTTCACCAGAAGTTATCTTGGGAAACAATGTAAAAGTTCAAAATAATGTCTCTATTTACACAGGGGTAATTTGTGAAGATGATGTTTTCTTGGGTCCCTCTATGGTATTTACTAATGTTATCAATCCCAGAAGTGCTGTAAACCGCCGCAATCAATATGCCAAAACAATTGTAAAAAAAGGCGCATCCATTGGTGCAAACGCAACAATTGTTTGTGGGCACGATATTGGCGAATATGCATTTATCGGAGCCGGTGCGGTAGTTACAAAAACAGTTCCTGCTTATGCCTTGGTAGTAGGTAATCCTGCACGCCAAATAGGTTGGATGAGTGAGTATGGGCATCGGTTGGAATTTGATGAAAACAATATGGCTGTTTGTCCCGAAAGTGGAGATAAATATATTTTAGAAAATAATACAGTTAAAAAAATCAGTAAATGATACCCGAAGATAAAAAAGTAAAATTTGCGGTAATTGGTTGTGGTCATATCGGTAAAAGACATGCCGAAATGATTGTCAATAACGACGAAGCAGAATTGGTAGCGTTGTGCGACATTAAACCAAAAGAAGAATTAGGTATTGAAAAATATAAAGTTCCCTTTTTCAATTCGGTGGACGAATTACTTAACTCTGACTTGGAAATTGATGTTGTAAATATTTGCACCCCAAACGGGTTGCACTCGCCACAAGCGATTGAAGCGCTTAATCATAAATACCACGTGGTAGTTGAAAAACCAATGGGATTAAGCAAAGCAAACTGCGAAAATGTTATTTTCAAAGCGTTGCAAATGTCTAAACATGTGTTTTGCGTAATGCAAAATCGTTATTCCCCGCCTTCGGTTTGGATAAAAGACGTTGTAGAAAACGGATTGTTGGGCGATATTTTAATGGTTCAGGTAAACTGCTACTGGAACAGAGATGACCGCTATTATAAAAAAGGCGGTTGGAAAGGTACACAAGAATTGGATGGCGGAACATTATTTACACAATTTTCCCACTTTATTGATATTATGTATTGGCTGTTTGGAGATATTACCAATATTAGAGGAAGATTTGCCGACTTTAAACATCAAACTTCTACCGATTTTGAGGATTCCGGTTTTGTAAGTTTCGATTTTGTAAATGGCGGAATGGGTTCTATCAATTATTCAACAGCTGTTGCCAATCAAAATTTAGAAAGCAGTCTTACCGTAATTGGTTCAAAAGGAAGTGTTAAGATTGGCGGACAATACATGAATGAAGTAGAAGTATGCAATATCGAAGGCTATGAAATGCCCGAATTGCCCGAGTCTAATCCGCCTAACGATTACGGACCTTATAAAGGTTCGGCGGCAAACCATCACTTTGTCATTGAAAACGTTATTGACACCTTAAAAGGCAGAACAACAGCAACGACCAATGCTTTGGAAGGATTGAAAGTTGTTGAAATAATTGAGCGCATTTACGAAGTACGCGACCAATATTTTCATAAAGAAAAAGTGAGAGATTTAGAAAAAGAATTAAGCGAATTAGTTAAACAGTAAAACAAATTTGACATGAGTATTTACCAAGATTTAAAAAACAAAGAGAAAAAAATAGCTGTAATAGGTTTGGGATATGTAGGATTGCCCATCGCTTTGGAATTTGCCAAAAATTTTAAAGTAATAGGGTTTGATATCAATCCTAAGCGAGTAGAGATGATGAAAAACAATATCGACCCGTCAGAGGAACTTCCACCCGAAGCTTTTGAAGGTTGTGATATTGAATTTACTGCCAATCCTGAGGATTTAAAAGAAGCCAACTTTTTTGTTGTTGCCGTTCCAACACCTATCGACCAACATAATTTACCTGATTTAAAACCTCTGTTAGGCGCTTCTAAAACCGTTGGAGAAGCTTTGAAAAAAGGCGATTACGTAGTGTTTGAATCAACAGTTTATCCCGGGTGTACCGAAGAAGATTGTGTACCTGTTTTAGAGAATGTTTCAGGTTTAAAATTTAATGAAGATTTTAAAGTAGGTTATTCGCCCGAACGTATCAATCCCGGCGATACACAACACACACTTACCAATGTTGTCAAAATAGTATCTGGAAGCGATGAAGAATCTTTGGAAGAAATAGCCAAAGTTTACGAAACAGTTGTAAAAGCCGGAGTACATCGTGCACCGTCCATTAAAGTAGCAGAAGCGGCAAAAATTATTGAAAACACACAGCGCGATGTAAATATTGCATTAATCAATGAACTTTCTATCATTTTTAATAAAATGGGTATCAATACTTATGAAGTGTTGGAAGCTGCCGGAACAAAATGGAATTTCTTGAACTTCCGTCCCGGATTGGTAGGAGGGCATTGTATTGGTGTTGATCCTTATTATTTGGTTTACAAAGCTAAAGAGTACGGTTATCATCCGCAAATCATCAATTCCGGACGATTTGTAAACGACTCGATGGGTGCATATACAGCGAAGCAAACCGTGAAAAAAATTATTGCTTCGGGTAAGCAAATTACAAATTCAAAAGTATTGGTAATGGGGGCAACATTTAAAGAAAATGTTGCCGATATCCGAAATTCAAAAGTGGTGGATGTCATTAATGAGTTTAAATCTTTTGGCGTAGAGGTAGATGTAATTGACCCGCATGCCGATAGCGAAGAGTTAATGAAAGAATATGGTTTTGGCTTGGTAGAAAAACCGGCAAATGATTACGATGCTGTGTACGTAGCAGTGAATCATAAAGAATTTTTGGATTTAGACGAAGATTATTTTAAATCCATTACCACGTCGGGAGCAGTTATTACCGATATTAAAGGAATTTACAAAGATAAAATCAAGGATTTAACGTACTGGAGTTTATAAAATATAGTTTATATTGCCCCAAAAATATATTATGGCAAAAAAAATCATCATAACCGGAGGTGCAGGATTCATCGGATCGCATGTAGTCAGATTGTTTGTGAATAAATATCCTGATTACGAAATTATTAATTTGGATAAACTGACTTACGCCGGAAACTTGGCTAATCTTACCGATATCGAGGATAAACCCAATTATCGTTTTATAAAAGGCGATATAGTAGATCAAGATTTTATTCATCAATTATTTAAAGATGAAAATCCTGACGCTGTAATTCATTTGGCTGCCGAGTCGCATGTGGACAGAAGCATTGAGTCGCCAATGGATTTTATCATGACTAATATCGTAGGAACAGTAAACTTGTTAAACGCCGCCAAAGCTGTTTGGGGAGATGAATTGGCTGATAAGCGTTTTTATCATGTCAGCACCGATGAGGTTTATGGATCATTGGGCGAAACAGGACTTTTTACCGAAGAAACCCCTTACGACCCTCGTAGCCCATATTCTGCATCAAAAGCCAGTTCCGATCATTTGGTAAGAGCATATTATCATACGTATAATATGCCTGTTGTTTTATCAAATTGTTCAAACAACTACGGTTCGCATCAATTTCCCGAAAAACTGATACCATTATTTATAAATAATATTAAAAACAACAAACCGCTGCCTGTTTACGGAAAAGGCGATAATGTAAGGGATTGGTTATGGGTAAATGATCACGCACGCGCAATAGATGTTATTTTCCACCAAGGGAAAACAGGTGAAACATATAATATTGGCGGGCACAACGAATGGAAGAACATTGATTTAATCAAGTTGTTATGCAATATAATGGATAAAAAGCTAAATCGAGAACCCGGAACATCGGAAAAATTGATTACTTATGTAAAAGACCGTGCCGGACACGATAAACGTTATGCTATTGATGCCACAAAATTAAAAAATGAATTGGGCTGGGAGCCATCCTTGCAATTTGAAGAAGGGTTGGAAAAAACCGTTGATTGGTATCTCGAGAATGAAGAATGGCTAATTAATGTTACCTCGGGTGAATACCAAAATTATTACGAAAAACAATATCACCAACGCTAATGTACAAAGAGCCGTTTCATACAAAAGATTTATCTCAATATACATTTTTAGTTACCGGAGGAGCCGGATTTATTGGCTCACACATTGTGGAGTATTTGCTTACGCACAATGCCGGAAAAGTAATAGTGTTGGATAATATGGCCAATGGATTTGAATCGAACATTGAGTTGTTCAGGTCGCACCCAAATTATGAATTTGTAAAAGGCGATATTACCGATTATGAAACATGCTTGAAAGTAACCCAAGGCGTTGATTATATCTCTCATCAAGCGGCATTGGGCAGTGTGCCACGCTCTATTAAAACGCCATTGGCTACGCATGCAGCTAATGCCACCGGATTTTTAAATATGCTCGAAGCGGCAAAAATAAATGGTGTAAAACGGATAGTTTACGCAAGTTCGTCATCGGTTTTTGGAGACAGTAAAGAACTGCCCAAGAAAGAAGAAAATATTGGTACACCATTATCTCCTTATGCAGTTTCAAAAAGGGTAGATGAATTATATGCCAAAGTTTTTGCCGATGTTTACGGAACAGATGTTGCCGGTTTGCGCTATTTCAATATTTTTGGACCCCGTCAACAACCGGGCGGACCATACGCTGCTGCCATTCCTATTTTTATGGATGCAGTGTTGAAAAATGAAGCACCCTTTATCAATGGCGACGGTGAGCAAACACGCGATTTTACCTTTGTGCATAATGCGGTTCAAGCAAATATAAAAGCACTGTTCACCGATAATAATATTAAAGGAGAAGTATTCAATATTGCTTACGGACAGCGCATTTCCATCAATGAATTATATCATAAAATTGCCAAAGTTGCGGATTCCGATTTGCAGCCAAAATACCGCGAGCCACGTCCCGGCGATGTACGCGATTCGTTGGCAGATATTTCCAAAGCACAAAAAGCATTTGATTATCGCCCCGATTTTGATGTGGATGAAGGTCTTCGATTAACCTTTGATTGGTTTAAAAAAACATTTGCTTAATTATGGGGATATTTTCAATTTTTAAGAAAAAAGAAAAATTTCCGCCTTTTGATTTTTCAGTTATTCGATGCGATATTCATTCGCATTTGATTCCCGGTATTGATGATGGCTCTAAATCACTTCAAGACTCCATTGAAATGATTAAAGAGTTTAAGGAAATGGGATATGAAAAATTAGTTACAACACCACATATAATGAGCGATTATTATAAAAATACGCCGGAAATAATTTTGTCGGGATTGGATAAAGTGCGCGAAGAAATAGGTAAACAAGGTTTAAATTTTGAAATTAATGCTGCCGCAGAATATTACTTGGATGAATATTTTATGTCAAAAATTAAAGCCAAAGACCTTTTAACTTTTGGCGATAATTATGTTTTATTTGAGTTACCGTTTGTTGCCGAACCGCATTCACTTTCTGAAGTAATATTTGAATTGCAAATGGCCGGTTATAAACCTGTTTTGGCTCATCCCGAGCGTTATATGTATTGGTTTAAAGAATTTGAAGAGAAAATCGAAGACTTAAAAAACAAAGGAGCTTTACTTCAACTTAATTTGTTGTCGCTTACAGGACATTATTCACCGGAGGTAAAAAAAGTTGCCGAGCAAATGGTATTTAACGGCTGGATAGATTTTGTTGGGTCAGACTGTCATAAAATAGAACATTTGAAGATTTTGCAAATACATTCAAATACAAAAGCATTTCATCATCTTAAACAATTGAATTTGCAAAATACTTCGCTTTAATCAATAAAAAATCCATTGCTCTAAAGCAATGGATTTTTTACGAGAACTTTTAATTTCAATTATTCTATTATAAGTTTTTTGTTCAATACTTTTCCTTCTACAACCATTTGGATAAAGTAAATACCCGAAGATAAAGACGATACATCTACTTTGTATTGATGCGTTCCGGCAGAAAGTTTGGTGTTTTCAATTTGCTCAATTTCTCGCCCAAGATTATCAATAAGGCGAATGTTTACAATACTGTTTGTTTTTAAATCAAAAGAAAGTGTTGTTTGATTGGATGCCGGTACAGGATACAAGTTAATGTTTTTTAACTCGTCAATTTCTTTAACCCCCACGGGAATAGGATAACTGCTGTAAACCCAACTCATCAATGTGCCGTTTAAATCGGTATGAACCACTGAAACAATAGGGTGTTTGCTGACAGTTGTGTCATAAAAGTCATATATATGTCTTTGATAAGTGATAGTTCCCAATAAAGGAATGTTGGTTGTACCCTGGTCATAAGTGTAAACCCGCAAAACATTGGTAAAAGTATTTCCGTTTGGCAACATCAAAGTACCATAACCATCACCGGTAACAACTATGTTTCCGCTATATGTTCCTGTTCCTGCTCCGGAGTTTATGTTGCCCGAATAAGCATCGTTAAAGGTAGAGTTGTATGTAAAAGGGTAACTCATTAATTGCATATAATCGGTCAATGAAATATTTACAACGCCAATCAATGGTTGTACAGAAGTCATGTCAATGGTCATTCCTTCGCTTTGAATGTCTGTGCTTGAAGGAATTAAAAACTGATAGCTTGAAGAGTCCTTTAAAGCCACGGTACTGTTCGGATAACCTGAGGCATAAGGTGTGTTGGCGGGGTCCATAAAATCAATGTTGTGACTGAAACCATAGCCAACCCAATTGGTGAAATCCCAAATAACATTGGCGCCTTGTGCGCCTTCCAAGGCATTGGAATCTACTTGGTAAACGGTATATGAATCGCCAATAACAGGGTTGATTGACGCATCTAATGTAGGTTGCGCTATTATTGCAACAGGAATTGCTGCTAATAAAGTAAGTAATGATTTTTTCATAATTTATTTTTTTTTGTTTGCCATAAAAATAAAAAATATCTTTTGATATACCAAAAGAATTGATAAACGGTAAGTTTTGAGAAATAAACGGTTAGTCGGTTAAAAGTACTTTTCTTTCAAAAATTCGGTAAATGGTAATAAGTTGGCTTCGGCTTGCAGTTTAAAATAAATCTGATGAAATTTATGTTCGTTGTGTTGAACTTTTTTCAACATATTCAAACGGTAGCGGTCGTAATTGATAATAGCTAAACGTTCTTTGTGCGAAATTTCTTTTCCGCTAAACTCCTTATCTTTTAAGTCGTTAATGGTTACGACTTTTGCAATTTGGTTGGCGTTGGTTAGTTTATGTTTCGACTTATGCTTCAATATTTACCCAAAATAATGATTGTTATGTAAAGATGATGTGTTTTTCTTTTAAAAAGTTGCATATCCTTAGCTAAAATGTAAACATTATGCTGTTTAAAAAATAGAAACTTAACATGATGCCAATGGCTTTTTGACGGTAATTTTATAAACTAAAACCATTGTGTTGTTATGTTGAAAAAAATCATTGTCATTTTAGTTGTTTTGCTTGTTGTTGCAGGAGTGTTTTTGGGTTATAAGCAACTAAAAAAAGAACACTTGCCTCCTGTTAAAACAATAGATGCCGTTCCGTTAAATGCTTCCGCTTTGTTTATTGTGCAAAATTTTCATGCTTTTCATAAAAAAACACTTACTTCAAATTTATTTTGGGAAGAACTATTGTCGGTTAATCAACTAAAAAATCTAAATCAAAACATTGCCAAAATTGACAGTGTGTTGACAAACAATGATGAGGTAGAATCGCTTTTACAGCCCGAATTGGTTGTGTCTGTTCATTCTTCAGGAGCAAATAAATTTGATTATATTTTTACCGCTCAAACCAAAACAGAAATTGAGGAGTCAAAAGTGAAAAACCGGTTGGAAAAACTTTTCGGAGTAACCGTAACGTCACGCATTTACGACAATACACCAATTTATACCATTCCGTTGAAAAACAAAAAACTTTATTGTGTGGCAAATAATCGTTTTGTTTCGTTCAGTTATTCGTCAATTTTGATAGAAGATGTTGTGCGGCATATACACGCCAATCAAACATTGTTTGACAATAAACGTTTTGCAAAAGCATATAAAACATTGGGTTCGCATTCCGATTTTTATTTTTTGATAAATCCTGAACATTCGGTTCAAAATGTAAAAAAGTATTTTAAACATTATTTTACTCGTTTTTCTGATTATTCCGATTGGACAGTATTTGACGGAGAGTTAAAAACCAATGCACTGGAATTGACCGGTTTTTCGGTTGCCGTAGATTCGGCCAATCATTATTTGTCGGTGTTTGCTCAACAAGCCAAGCAAAAAGTGCAAATTCCTGCTGTTTTGCCAAAAACTACGGCGTTTTATTACCATATTGGATTTTCTGACAGTAAAACATATCAAAAACAATATATTCAGTTTTTGAAAGGGGCAAAAAAAGGGTTTAAACGTGATAAACACATTGAAGAATTAAACAAACAATATCAATCGTCTTTTGAAAAAGAATTTTTGTTCCGCTTGGTAGATGAAGCCGCTTTTGCAGTTGCACAACCGCCACTTGACGAAGTGTTTAAAAACAGTTTTGTTGTTACAAAATGTACCGATGTTGAGAAAGTTATGCTGTTGCTGACACAAAACAGTCCCGAGCCGGAAAAAATCAGTGATGTTGAGGTATATTCAATGCCTGTTTCAATGGACTTTGGTTTACTGCTCAATCCGGTTTTTCCAAAATTTACTTCGCCGGTAGTTTTTGCATTGAATGATTACTTGGTATTTGCTTCAAATAGTCGTGCGGCAGAAGAATTTATCCGTCAAAATAGTTTTAATCATACTTTAACAAAAGACGAAGCTTACCGCTCGCTTACAGATAATATCGCCTCAGAAAGTAATTCAACAATATATTTCAATTTTCCAAAATCAGAGAATTTAATTTATTGGGCTTTGAACGATGAGGCAATAAAGTTTGTTAAGCAGAATAAAGAAACCATCAATAAATATCAAGCGGCAATTTGGCAAACTTCGTATCATAAAAATGATTTATATTATCAGTATTTTTATGCAAAATATAATCCTTCGTTCAAGTTGTCCACCGCATCGTTGTGGGAGTTGGCTTTGGATACTACTTACAGGTTTGTTCCTCAATCGGTTGTTAATCATAAAACAGGACTGAAAGAAATTGTTGTTCAGGACAATAATAATGTGTTGTATTTAATTTCTTCTACCGGAAAAATTTTATGGAAAAAACAAATACCTCTCCCTATTAAAGGAAAAATTTACCAAATAGACCGCTTTAAAAACAACAAGTTACAATTGTTGTTTAATACGGATGAAAAAATGTATTTGATAGACCGCAACGGAAATTTTGTAGAACCCTATCCGGTAAAATTGCCCGAAAAAGCTTCAGGAGCGTTACAAGTAGTGGATTATGACAAAAACAGAAATTACAGAATACTGGTTCCTTGCTTTGACAATTTTGTCTATAATTACAATGCCGATGGCGAAAAAGTAAAAGGTTGGAAATTTGAAAAACAAGTAAGTCCTGTGGTGAAAATTTACCCTCATTTTGCTATTGACGGAAAAGATTATTTAACGTTTGTTACCCAAGACGGTTCAGTATTGATAACCGCCAGAAATGGTAAGCAACGAGTAAACATAACAGAAAAAATTCCGGCATCATCATTTATTTCCGATTATATTGAAGTAAAAAACTCTTTGTCTAAAACCTCTATCATTGGTATAGATACAAACGGAACGGTAACACGCTTGTTTTACAATAATAAAATTGCTCTTACGAAAGTAAACAATGGAGTTTCCAATGCCGATTTCGGATATATTGACAATAACAAAAACATTGATGTGCTATACAGCTTCAAAAATAATGTACAAGCCACAACACTGGATAATGCTATCATTTGGGAAACTGCTTTACCCGGAAATATATCTTATTTACATTATACAAAATTGGGGCAGAAAAAATATACAGGTATTATTGCCGGCAACGAAGTGTTTATTTATGATAATGAAGGAAATCTATTGCCCGATTTTCCTGTCAAAGGCAATGCGCCTTTTGTTATGGATGATTTGGAAAAAGACGGAAAACCCAATTTAATCGTTGGCGACGGAAAAGTTATTATGAACTATCAAATACAAAAGTAAAATGAAAAAATACACTCCACTGATAATTGTTTTGTCAATAGCCATACCGCTCGTTGTTGCCGTATTATATTTAGTACCGAAGCAAACAGAATTGCCTGCTTTTATTTGGCAGTTGCCAAAATTAAACGCTCTGATAAACGGCACTACATTTTTTGTACTGATAGCCGGCTTGTTGGCTATAAAAAACAAAAATATTCAACGCCATAAGTTCTTTATGTGGTCAGCGTTGGTGCTTTCTGTTTTGTTTTTATTGTCTTATGTAACTTACCATTCGTTGGCACCCAATACGCATTACGGTGGCGAAGGAGTAATGAAATATGTGTATTTCTTTGTATTAAGTTCTCATATTATTTTATCGGCGGTGATAGTGCCTTTAGTGTTAATTACCTTGAGCCGTGCTTTGAGTGAAAAATTCGATAAGCACAAAAAAATAGCCAAAATTACTTTGCCTCTGTGGTTGTATGTAGCTCTTACCGGCGTGTTGGTATATATGATGATTTCGCCGTATTATCCGCATTAAAATTATTCTAACACTAATTTTTTCTCTACTTCAAAGCCAAATATTCCTTTTCCAATAGTAAGAACGGCTTTGGTAGGGTTGGCAGAGTGTACTTCGTCAATTTTAAAAGGTGCATCAAACCATAAATACTCATCGGGATTTTTTATTTTGAAATATGCCCCCGACCGGCTTACGGAATAATGAAAATGGCTAATCTGATATTCTCGCTTGTATTCATCAATAATAATGTAATAATTCAACACGAAAAACAAAGTGAGCAAAAGCATCGGGAAACCGGTAAACGCAATAATTATTCGTTCATAATGAATGATTTTAATTTTATGAATGATTTTCTTGGGAATCAACAATCCGATAATTATAAAGGCGACATAAAGTTGAATTACTTGTCCCAAAGTAATGTAAGTAAAAATTGAGAAGTAAAGCGAAACCATTAAGCCGGCAATAAAAATAATGATGCTTATGGCCACAAACGTAAAACCAAAATCTTTTTCGGGTTTATATTCTTGCCGGTTTTGGGTTTTTATGTCCGATTTTTTTATAATATTGCTCATAGAAGACGAATTAAAGTCTTAAAAGTAATAAAATGAACACGAAAATATCCGGAATTTTAGATTATAAGTTAATAGAAGTAAGTAATTACGAACTTACTTTGTTAAACATTCTTTCTATAATAATTGTATTAATAGTCACTAAATTGATATTAATACTGATTAAAAGAATAATTGTAACATCGAAGAAATTTAATGTGTTAGAAGAAGGCAGGAGAATGTCTATTTTCTTTTTGGTCAGGTATTTTGTTTGGTCGTTCAGTATTGTACTTTGTTTGCAAATAATTGGAGTGCAAATTACCCTATTGCTTGCCGGTTTGTCTGCGTTGTTGGTAGGTTTTGGTTTGGGTATTCAAAATATTTTCAATGATATTGTTTCGGGTATATTTTTATTGTTCGAAGGAACCATCCAAATAGGTGATGTAATTGAAATTGACAATATGGTGTGTGAAGTAGAAGAAATTTCTTTGCGAACATCAAAAGTGGTTACCCGTGATGATATTACCATTATTATTCCCAACAGAAATTTCATCAATGACAAAGTTATTAATTGGAGCCGCCAACCAAATAAGCAAGCTCGTTTTCATATCCAAGTAGGCGTTTCTTATAAAAGTAATCCTCGTCAAGTACAAAAGATACTTACTGAAGTAATGTTAGATCATCCTGATATTTTAAAAGATAATCAATTCAAACCATTTGTTCGATTTATCGAATATGGCGATTCGGCAATTGTTTTCGATATGATTTTTTGGAGTAAACGAACGTTTAGAATCGAAAATGTAAAAAGTGATTTGTATTATAATGCTTTTGAAAAATTAAAAGAAAATAATATTGAAAGACCTTTCCCACAACGCGATATTCATTTCCGCAGTTCAGACCTTCCGTTCTTTAATCAAAGTAAATAGAGGATAAGCATTCCTTAATTTAACCTGAATTTTGTTTAAGAAAAATTATTATTGTTCTTTTACCTTGATGCAAAAGAACCAAAACATCAAGTCCGCTCACAAGTTTCTGTTTCACTACGGCAACACGCACTAACTCACCCCAACTCGCAAACGCCATTTCCAAAAAATAAGTCTATTTTTTGATGGCTGAGCTCAAACAGGGGTTCGTTTTAACGCTTGTTGTTGCCTGTTTCACAACGAAACTTGTAAGATGCCAATTTTTTTCTTTGTGTCTTCAAGCAGTCGTGCGAATAGCTTTCAAATTGAGATAACAATGCGCTAGTCCGTGTGAGATGTCATTTTAAATATTTTCTTTCATTTCTCGGAAGAACTTTTGAAGACAATAGATTTTTGTTTCTCTTGCATCGATGGAAAAGAAAAAGTATGAAGCTCAGTCGTAAAAATTTTTTGATAGGGTTTTATCCAAAATTCACGTTAATTTATAAAGTATTTTCTCAAAATAATACAAGCAATAAGTAAATTGTCGTAGGTTGTTCGTGGCCTGAAATTCGGTTTTTATGCGCTTAAAACTTTTGCTTTCTTGCAGTAGCTTTACATCAACAAATTTCCACACTATGAAACTACTGCGACTATCGATTACACTTTTACTCTTTGGATGGGCTTTTACATTGGCACAAGCACAAGAAGTGTCAAATGTAAAAGCCATTCAAAATAAAAACATCATTACTCTCATGTGGACGGTAAGCAACGAAACATCACCGTATTGTTGTTACATAGAAATGAGCACCGACGGAAAACATTTTGAACCGATTGGCAAAGTAAAAGGAACACAATCGTATATGGATAAGCAATATTATTATCAAATTAAAGGTTTCACAATGCCTCAAGTATGGTTCAGAATAAAAAAATCACCTTATCAATCAAAATCCGCTTATAGTGAAGTTGTTTTCCTTAAGGTGAAAAATGAAACAGAGTTTTCACAAGTTTATCCTGAAACCCTTGATTAATAATTACCTTCAATACAATAATTATTTAAAGAAAGATGAGTTTTGATAAACTGTTCTAAAATTTCCGTTTTACTGTTGGTGTAAAAAATATGCTTCGGATTAGCATTTTCGCTTGCGTTTAATAAGTGAAGTTGCGCCAAAACATTTTTAGTATGTCTTGCAACGGCTTGTCCGGGTTCCAATATTTTGATGTGTTCGGGCAGTATTTTTTTTATTTCGGGAATAAGAAACGGATAATGCGTGCATCCCAAAACCAAATGGTCAATATTGTTTTCGAGCATTGGTGAAAGATATTTTTGGAGCAATCCGGCAGAATCTTCTATTTTATTTTGCTCAATCATTTCAACCAATCCTTCGCCATCCCGTTCGTAGAAGTTTATTTTTTTACGGTAAGGGGCAGAGGTTTTTAAAAATTTTTCACTGCTCAATGTGCCTTTCGTGGCTAATACGCCAATATTACCTGTTTGAGTGTTGGTTGCTGCTACTTTTGTTGCCGGTTCTATTCCGATAAAAGGTATGTTATAATTTTGCCTTAAATATTCAATGGCGTTTGTAGTAGCCGTGTTGCAAGCAACCACAATAAGTTTTACCCCTTTGTCCAATAAAAATTCGGTGTTTTTAATGCTCAATTCGATGATTTTATCTTTGCCTTTTTCACCATAAGGGGCATTTTTGCTGTCGGCAATATAGATTGTATTTTCGTTGGGCAGCAACTCATTTATGGATTTAAAAATGGATAAACCGCCAAGTCCTGAATCGAAAAATCCTATGGGAGCATTATTGTTGGACATTATGGTGTAAAAATAAAAAAACCGCCGGTAATGCCGGCGGTTTTTAAGGAATTTGTTTATTGCTTATCGTTTATTTTCCAGTTGTTGTAGAGGAAATACCTAATTTTTTTAATACCAAAGGAAGTATATCGTCAGCATCTACAGAGTAAAGTACTACACCAACTCCCGAGTCTAAAATAAGCGTATAACCATTTTCTTTGGCAACATCTTCGATGGCTTTTTTAGCTTTATCGATAATTGGCTGCAATAATTCGCTTTCTTTGTTTTGCAAATCTTGTTGTGCACTTTGTTGAAATGCTTGAATGCGTTGTTCTAAGTCAGTTAATTCTTTAATTTTTGTTTGTTTAATAATATCCGAATAAGTTGCTTGGTTTGCTTGATATTCAGCCAATTTGGTTTCGTATTCTTTTTGCATTGTCATAAATGCATCTTCCAATTGTTTGGCATAATCTTCCAATTGTTTTTGCACTTGATTTTTTTCGGGCATTGCCGCCAACAATTCATTAGAATTGATAACGCCGATTTTTGTTCCTTTTTGTGCAAAAGAGTTTATTCCTATAAATAATGCGATTGCTACGAATGTTAATTTTAAATTTTTCATAATAAGATATTGTTTGTGATTATTTTTTATTGTTAGCAAATATAGTGTATTTTTTTATTGATAAAAGATAAGTTTATTTTGTTTCTTTAGGTGCGTAACCTAATTTTTTTAATACATCATCGCTGACATTGTATTTGGCTTTGGCATAAATCATAATAGGACCGGTGGCTTTATCAAAAATAAAATCGTAACCGCCTACTTTTGCTACGTCCTGAATAGCGTTATACACCTTGTCTTGAATAGGTTTTATGAGTTCTTGACGTTTCTTAAACAATTCGCCGTCAACACCAAATTTTTGTTTTTGAAACTCTTTAGCTTCTTTTTCTTTTTGGATGATTTCTTCTTCACGTTTACGCTTCATATCTTCGGTAAGCAAAATTTGTTCTGCTTGATAATTTTTATACATTTTGTCGATTTCTTCGTATTTTTTTTCCAATTGTTTTTGCCATTCAATAGCTAATTGGTCCAGTTCTTTTTCGGCTTCTTTATATTCCGGAATATTTTCCAAAATATATTTTGTGTCAACATAAGCCATACGTTGAGCGGTAGATTTTTGGATAAAAGCCGTGCTGAATAATACGGTAAGAATAATTGCTGCAAATTTTTTCATAATTCTAAATTTTTTTCGGTTAAACAATTTTTTAGTTACCATCCGCCAATGTTTCCGCCAATGGTGAATGTTATTAAACTTCGTTTTGTGGGGTCGGTTACTCCCGGAATATCGTCGAAACGGTATCCCCAATCTAACCCAAGCAAACCAAACATTGGCATAAAAATTCTGATACCTACTCCGGCTGCTCGTCTAAGTTCAAAAGGTTTGTATTCTTTGAACGTTCCCCAACTGTTACCTGCTTCTACAAAAGCCAGGCCAAAAATTGTTGCCGATGGATTTAATGAGAACGGATAGCGAATTTCCATTGTGTATTTATTGATAACCGAAGCCCCTGTTCGTGGTGATAAATCACCGTTTCCGTATCCTCTGTGGCGGATAATCTCTCTTCCGTTTAGGTTAAAACCACTTAAACCGTCTCCTCCTAAGTAAAAGCGCTCAAATGGTGAAACGCCAATCTCGGGATTGTAATAACCTAAGTAACCAAAACCAAATTTTGTAAATAATACCAAATTTCCGACAATAGGTGTAAACCATTGTGTTTGGAATTTCCATTTATGATATTCGATGAATTTATATTTTTCTTGGCTTTCAAAAGTGGAATAATCTTTTTCTTTATTGGCACCAAGCATTGAGAATGGAGGAGTTAATTTTATGGTCAAAGTTGTTTGGGAGCCACTTCTCGGATAAACCGGAGCGTCAATAGAATTGCGGCTAAACACAGTGTTAAAACTCAAATTATTGGTAAATCCTGTAGGGAATACAAATGCAGAAAAATTATCCAGCACATAATATTGATAAGAAAGTTCGTTGTAAAGAGTGAAATAATCGTCGGGCCATTTTAATCTTCTTCCTAAACCAACAGAAGCTCCGTAAATAAGCATTGATTGACGGTTTGGGTTGAACGTTTTTGTTCCGTCAACTTCAGTTATGTATTTAGCTTGTCCGTTTGTTTGCACAGAGTGAAAACCACTGATGCTGAAAGAGTTTGGTTTTTTTCCACCCAACCAAGGTTCTGTAAAAGAAAAATTGTACGATTGAAAAAATACACCATTTGACTGGGCTCTTATGCTCAATCTTTGTCCGTCGCCGGAAGGTAACGGACGCCAAGCACCTTTTTTAAAGAAATTACGTGCAGAGAAATTATTGAAAGTAACCCCCAAAGTTCCAACGATTCGTCCGGCGCCCCAACCACCGGAAAGCTCTATTTGGTCAGAAGGTTTTTCTTCAACCGTATATTCAATATCTACTGTACCGTCTTCTTGATTGGGGATAGGATTTACGCCTAATGTTTCGGGGTTGAAATACCCCAATTGTGCTAATTCGCGTTGTGTTCTGATAATATCAGCTCTGCTAAATAATTCTCCCGGTTTTGTTCTGATTTCACGCATTACCACGTGGTCGTTGGTTTTGGTGTTTCCTACAACTGTTACGCGATTAATTCGGGCTTGTTTTCCTTCATAAATTCTGATTTCAATGTCGATGCTGTCGTTTTCTATGTTGGTTTCTACCGGCGTTGCTGAGAAAAACAAGTATCCGTTATCCAAATAAAGCGAACTGACATCTGTGCCGTTAGGGCTCATTTGTAGGCGAGCTTCCAGTTTTTCTTTGTTGTAAACTTCTCCTTTTTTGATGTTTAATATTCGTTGAAGTGTGGCGGTAGAATATTTGGTATTACCGATAAATTTAATGTTGCGAAAATAGTATTTGTTTCCGGGGTCAACCGTAATTTCAATTTTTACCCTTTCGGGGGAAGTGTAATACACGGTATCGGAAACTATTTTGGCATCTCGATAACCTTTGGTGTTATATACATCTATTATGTTACTCAGCTCTTTTTTATATCCGTTTGGTTTGTATTTGGATATGGTAAATACGTTGTACCAAGTTGCCCGTTTGGTGTTTTTTAAAGCACGGCGCAATCTTCCGGGTTTAAATTCGTCTGTTGTACGATTAAAAAACAAGACTTTTTTTGTTACTGTTGTCGGTTTGGTTTGATGAAATACAATATCTTCTATCTTTACTCTGTTGCCTTTATCTACATTAATGAAAAGGATAACATTGTTTGGTAAGGTTGTGTCGGGTTTTTGAATGATATTTACCTTTACATTGGGATAACCTTTTTCTACAAAGTAGTTTTTGATTGTATTTTCTGTGCGCATAAGCACGTTTTTGGTTACCACTTTACCTCTGATGAGTTGAATTTCTTCACGAATATCCTCTTCTTGTCCTTTTTTGAGTCCACGAAATTTAAATTTGCTTAATCGCGGCATTTCGGTAACGGCAATTTCCAAAAAAATAGATTTACCTTCTATTCGGTTGGCGTAAATTTTTACATCTCCGAAAAGTTTCTGTTCCCATAATTTTTCAATTGCTTTGGTGATTTTATCTCCCGGAATTTTAATCGTCTCGCCAACTGTAAGTCCTGAAATCAGAATAATTGTATTATGGTCGAAATGTTCGGTGCCTGAAACTGTTACTCCACCTATAATGTATTCTTGCGGTGCTTTGTAACTGATATTTTCTAATTTGTTATTTATGGAAATTTGTCCGGTTAATAAGCACGGAGTTAATAAAAAAGCGGTAATTACTATGGTAAATACAGAAGAAATTCTCATAAAATTCATTTATTGATTTGTTCACTTATCATTCCAAAACGGCGTTCACGATTTTGGTAATCAATGAGTGCTTGTTCAAAATCGGCTTTATCAAACTCAGGCCACAATTTAGGTGTAAAATACAATTCGGAATAAGCCAATTGCCAAAGTAAGAAGTTGCTGATACGCATTTCTCCACTTGTGCGAATAAGCAATTCAGGGTCGGGTATTCCCTTAGTGGATAAATGATTGGAAATAACCGTGTCGTTAATTTCATCAATTGTCAATTGGTCATCTTTTACTTCTTTGGCAATTTGTTTAACGGCTTCTATTATTTCCCATTTGGCGCTGTAGCTGAGTGCCAATACTAAGTTCAGTCCGGTATTGTTTGCGGTAGTTTGTTTAGCTTCATTTAATTCGCGAATGCAATCTTCAGGTAAACTCCCAATGTCTCCGATGGTATGTAATTTTACATTATTTTCGTTAAGTGATTCAATTTGTGCATTTAGAGTGGAAACCAGTAATTGCATTAATGCGTTTACTTCTTCTTGTGGCCGGTTCCAGTTTTCTGTAGAAAAAGCATATAATGTGAGATATTCTATACCCACTTCTCCGGCATATTCTACGGCTTTTTTTACAGAATCTACACCTTTTTTGTGACCATATACACGCGGTTTTCCTTGTCTTTTTGCCCATCTGCCATTGCCATCCATTATAATGGCTACGTGTTTAGGTATGTTGTTTTTATCTAAATTCACTTTAAAAATAATGAAATGCAAATATGCTATTAAAAATTGATTTTTTCGGTAAAATTAACGTTAATTAACGCCCGGACATCGTTCATTTTTTCTGCGAAAACGATAGATGAGCATTATATTGGTTAAGTTATACCAATCTTTGTTTTTTATTTTGCCGAATTGCCAATTTTCAAATATGCGATTATCGGTAGCATCAAGATTGTCGGTAAAGGTTTTGTTCATATTCCATTCAATTGCCAAACCTATCTTTCCGGCAAAGTTAAATTTGAACCCCAATCCAAAGGGTATGGCAAAAGAGAATTGCGAGCCGGTATTTGCATAGCTGACCTCAAAACTGTTGGTAGTTTCTCCGGATACCGAACTGTTATAGTAAAAAGCGGTGATTCCGGTAAATAAATAAGGAGTGGCAGGAAAGGTTGCCGGGTTATGAATTTCGTAGGGAAAGAAATTAAATTCGAAAAGACCGGTGAAATGATAAACCGTTGATTCAAATGCTAAATTTCTAAATGTGTTAAAAGGTTGATTTACTGCGTTATCCTGTGCTTTGAGTTTTACATAATTACCTTGAAGGCGAAAACTTTCTCTCCAATTCAAGTTTCTTCGGTAAAAAATCCCGGCGTTATAGGTCGGTTGATTTAAGTAAAGTGTTTTAGGATTTAACTCTCCAATATAATAAGTTGTACCTGCCGTAAGTCCAAATTCAGAACTTTGACCGTACACTGCAGTAATACCTGTAATGCAAATTAACGCAAAAGCAATTTGTTTAATCATAATAATGCTACCTTTAGAATTTAGGTAAGCTTCGGCGTCTTTTGGTTATTTTATATTGGAATGAAACCAAGGCAAAGATGTAAGAATCCATATTGGTAGGGTCACCTCTTTGTTGTCCTGCCATTGTGTAGCCAAGCTCCAATCCATTGGGTGAAGGGTCGGCAAAATATGCGGCAACATCTCCATTTGCTTGACGAATTTGTTCTTTATCAAAATAATCGCCACTTACATCATCTAAATAATCCGAAAAGGTTTTTCTAACCCCAATTTCAAGCGTAACACTCCATTTACCATAACGCGTACGACCACCTAAATCTCTGTTTATACCTAATCCGTAAGGTATAACGGCAGTAATACGAGAATATTTCTTTGTGCCGGGAATAATTCCTTGCCCCTCTGTGCCAAGAGGTTGTAGAGCAATCCATTGCCCGCCCATTGGTCCTTTGGGGTTAAACCAGATGCCACCAATGCCTACAAATCCATATACATTGAACCTAAACCATGATTGACCTTTAACACCTTTTAAACGGTATAAGTGCCCAGATTTTTGATGAATAAACACCCATTCGGCTTGAGCAGAAAGCTCAACAATAGGGGATCTGAATTTTAAGTTTCTTACATGTCGGGCAGGTTCTTGTGTTAAAGCATCATCGCCGTTGATTCTTCCATAAAGTAAATTAAATTTTCCATAAAAATCTCGCAAAA
This sequence comes from Flavobacteriales bacterium UBA852, assembly GCA_002295925.1. Lineage (GTDB taxonomy): Bacteria > Bacteroidota > Bacteroidia > Flavobacteriales_E > Vicingaceae > UBA852. The sequence continues at coordinate 331,662 of DBGO01000010.1, read as the reverse complement.
AACGATAACGATAGCCTAAGCCACCGGCAGGACGAGTAAGTTTAAATTCTATATCTACCGGACTGTAATCAGTACCAATTTGATCTCTACCACCTAAGTCACCTAAAAAGTTACTTGCACCGATACTGAAAACATATTCTACACGTTGACGTTTCCATCGCTGCGAAAACATAGCTATCGAGCAAAGCGAAAACAAAACGACAAGCGTAATTTTGGAGGTATATTTTATCATAACAAGTCTTTTCCTAATATAAGTAATTATGCAAATATATTTAAATTTATGAAAAGTCAAAGAATTTTTAGCTTTTGAAAATCAAAAAGTTAATTTCTTTTATCTACTCCCCACATTAATTTATTACGTAATGTAGAGAAAAATGTATACTCGTTTGGCCGGATGATTTTTAATTTTTTATCGGCTTTGGATAATTTAATAGTTGTACTGTCTTGAACTATTTGTGAATAAGAGTCTAAAGCAATGAGAATATGTTCGGAACGACTTTCGATTTTCAACTCTATTTCTACATCATCAGGGATAACGATTGGACGAACATTGAGGTTGTGTGGTGCGATTGGCGTGATAATGAAATTTCCGGATTTGGGCATAACTATTGGTCCGCCGCAACTTAATGAGTAAGCAGTAGAGCCGGTAGGTGTAGATACAATTAATCCGTCTGCCCAATATGTATTTAGCAACTCGCCATTAACGTAAGTTTGGATGGTTACCATAGATGAAGTGTCGGTCTTTTGAATGGTAAACTCATTAAGTGCTTTGTTACACTCTGTAAAAGAATTGTCCGGTTGTTTCAGTTCTATCAAGGTACGTTCGTCAATAAAATATTCGTCATTAAGAATTTGATTTAGAAAAACAGAAAAATCGTGTAATGAAAAACTGGTTAGAAAACCTAATCTTCCGGTATTTATACCCAATATTGGTATTTTTTGTGTGTACAAATAACGCATGCCGTCGAGGAATGTGCCGTCGCCGCCCAGCGTTATGGCAAAATCGGGTTGGTGTTTGTTGATTTTTGCAACTATTTCGTTAAAATTGAGTGCATTGTCTTGAAATGGTATGAATTGGCAATTGGATTTTTCGGACAAGAAATGCTTAAATTCATTGAATATGAACTTATTTTCGTCCTTTATGTTTTTATGTAAAACTATAATATTTTTCACATCAGAAATTTTGGCAAATTTATATTAATTTGAATTAGGGGAACTATTTTTCACGTTAAGCTTAGATTGTTGCTCTGTTAAGAGGTTATTAATCTCTTGAATGTTTATAGGTGAAACCTCACCCGAAATGCGCATTGGTTCAAAATCTTTTGACAGTAATTGTGCCGCACGTTTTAATTTTTTTGTTTTCCGGTTATAATCTTCACGGGTGAGCACATACACGCGGTGTTGTTTATTTTCTTGATAAGGAACCTCTACATAACCAATGGTTTGATTGTAAGCAATGGCTTTTTTGTTGGTTTTTAGTATTCTGATAAATGATTTTGTGCTGATATTTAGAATGTTAAAGATAAAATCCAATAAAATAAAGGTAGCGAATGAAGGCACAAAAGTGTCCCAATAAGATTTGTCCCAAATAAAAATGCCGCCTTCGCCATACATTTCTTTCAGGTTTACATCGCGCACATTGATAATACCAATGTTTTTGTCTTTGTATTGAATGATAAAGTAATAGTTGTATTTATTGTTTATAGACTGAAACCACTCTTGTTGCATTTTTTTTGTGATATGCTTACGAAATTGCATAGTATTTCTGATAAAGGGTTGGTTTCGCCAATACCGGATTTCTTCAATGTCGTGCTCGGTAACGCGTTTTAAGGTAACTCCGTATTGCGATAAGGTTAACATTGTTCTTCTTCTATGTTAAAAACCGGTGAGTGATTTGCCGACAAAAACAATCGGTTGATATAAATACCCAAAATACCTATTGCCATTAGGATAATACCCGAAGAAAATAAAATGCTGACAATGATGGATGTATATCCCAAAGGTACATTGAAAAATATTTTTCGTAAAATGAAATAAAACCCCAATAACAGGTTGGTAAACGCTGTAATGAACCCAATTAAGGTAACGGCTCTCAGTGGTAAAGTAGTTGAGTAGAGGATAAGATAAAGCGCCATTTTTATCAACCCGAAAGCAGAGTATCTTGATTGTTTTTTTTGCAATGCAGGAGGCGGAATGACCTCGATAAAATTTATTTTCTCGGGGCTGATATACCAAAGAATTAATTCATCTATATAGACAAATGTTTGATTGTTTTTGTTTATTTCATCTACCAACGATTTGTTGATAATTCTATAACTCGAACCTTTGTTTACTTTTCCGTCCAATCGGGCTAAAAATTTAAAAATTTTCGTCAGGGTATTTCGAATTTTTGTTTTCTTGTTTTTGTAAATATAGTACGATACTGTTGCTTTTTTATCCGTATGCTCTTTTAAAAAGGAAGGAATAATTTCCGGTTCTTGCTCCAAATCGTCGTCAATAGTTACAATGTAATTGCCTTTGGCATAAGTAAATCCGCAAAGAGTGGCTTGGTGTTGCCCAAAGTTTTTTGAGAGTTTGATAATTTTCACCGTTTCGGGATGATTGGTTTTTATTTCCGTAAGAATTTTCCAGCTGTCATCTTTTGAGCAATCATCAATGTAAATGACTTCAAATTCAAATTTTGAATTTTTGAGCGTGCTGTGCAAACGATGGTTTAACTCGATAAGTGTTTTTTCGGCATTAAATACCGGAACAATAACCGAAATTTCTGGCTGATATGTGTTGGTGATGATTGTCATTTGCTTGCCAAAGTTAAACCTCCATCCATAAAAAAAGTTTGTCCGGTTATCCATTTTGATTTTTCAGACAGTAAAAAACAAATCATTTCGGAAACGTCTTCAGGTTCGCCAAACCCCAAAGGGTATTGTTTTTCGTATTTCTCGACCTCTTCTTTTTGTGATGCATTGAGTGTTGCCTCAAAAATTCTTGTTTTTACCAATCCGGGGGCTACAACATTAGCGCGAATTTTCTTTGAGGCGTATTCAAGCGCTACACTTCGGCTAAACGCTTCAATAGCAGCTTTTGAACTTACATACAAACTGCCGCCAAAATACGGATGCTTAGATGAAATGGATGAAATATAAACCAAAGAAGCTTTGGGGTTGATTTTTTTATTTCTGAATAAAGAAGAAGTAAGTAATATTTGAGCATTCAGGTTAATACTCATTAACTCGTCAATGTGTTTGCGTTTAATGAATTTTACAGGCACAGGCAAAACAATTCCGGCGGCATTCACTACGCCGTCGAGTTGTGAAATATTTTGTGCAATATTTTCTATTTGATTATCGTCGGTTAAATCTGCTTTGAAAATTTGACTTTCATTCAAGTTGTATTGTTGTTGTAAAGAACGCAGTTTTTCTTCGTTTCTACCCTGCAAATAGGGGGTTCCGCCATAATGTATAATTAGTTTGGACGTAGCTTCGCCAATGCCGGAGGTTGCTCCCGTTATTAAAATATGTTTGCCGGTTAACATATTTCGAAGATACAAAAAGAATTAAATAAAAAGTAATGCGGCATTCACTTTCCGCCGATAAGTTCCAAAAATGCCTGTTTTTTTCTTCTGGAAACTTCCACTTCGCTGCCATCGGTTAAGATGATATAACCTCCTTCGCCTTTTACGTATTTTTTTATTTCATTGGTATTGATAAGGTGTGAACGATGAATTCTGAAAAATCCGGCATCTTTGAGTAACTCTTCAAAATCACCGATTGGTTTTGAAGCCAAAAGTTTTTGCCCGTTTTTAAGATAAATTTGCGTGTAGCTTCCTTCGGATTTGCATCGAACAATAGATGATGTATCGACAAACGTAATGCTCTCCGATTCCGGGATGGCTATTTTTTTCGGTGCCGAAGAGTTAGCAAAATTCTCTTTTAAGTATTGCAGTTGTTCTGTTTGAACGGCAGATTGCTTTGCGTTGAAGAATTTTTCCAAGGCAATTTGTAAATCCTCTTTTGAAACCGGCTTGAGCAGATAATCAAGTGCCGAAAATTTGATAGCTTGTAAGGCGTATTCGTTATAAGCCGTGGTGAAAATAATTTTAAAATTTATTTTCGAAAATGATTCCAAAAAATCAAAACCATTGCCGCCGGGCATTTCAATATCCAAAAATACCAAGTCGGGTTGATGAGTATTGACGGCTTTTACTCCTTCAATGGCAGAATGTGCAACATCAACAATTACTATATTGTCAGAGTCGGATAAATGATTTTTTAGCAAGTTGGCCACTTTGGGCTCATCATCTATAATAATGGCTTTATATTTTTTATCAGTCATTTTCGTAAGGAATTATAATTTTTACTTCGGTTCCGGCAGGTTTGTTATCATGGTATAAATCGGTTATTTCCATTGCAAATTGTTTTTTGTGCAAGGTTGCCAAAAGCTCCAAGCGGTGTTCAATATTACGTGTTGCCAAAGAATTATGTTCGGACAGTGACTTTAATTTTTCGGCTTTTGAACGTCCCACGCCATTGTCTGTAATGGTGCAAACCAGTGAATTATTTTCAATGGTAAAAGATATTTTTATTTTTCCTTTTTTATTGGGAGGCAAATGACGTAATCCGTGCCAAAGCGCATTTTCTACAATGGGTTGCAACAACATTGGCGGAATAGTGTCATATTTTGGGTCTATATCGGGAGATACTTCAATGTCAAAATCAAACTTATGGTTAAAACGCACTTGTTCCAGTTCGAGGTATAATTTTAAACTGTTTATTTCTTCCTGAATAGTAATGTTTTGCTTTTTGCTGTTTTCGAGCACTTGGCGTAATAATTTTGAGAATACCGTTAAGAAATATTCGGCATCTTTTGTGTTTTTCTCAACAATATAACTTTGAATGGACGCAAGTGTGTTGAATATAAAATGGGGGTTCATTTGTGTTCTGAGCGCCAGCATTTCAGATTCTACCAGTTTTTTGTTTTGTAAGAATTTTTCTTGTTCTTGTTTTTGCTTTCGTTTGAAATAAAGATAGACAAAACCGGCTAAAAGTATAAGTATAATGATGAGTGCCGAAAACCAAAACTGAGTGGTTTCATAAAAAGGAGGCAATATTTCAAAAGTAACAGTGGCTTTGTTTACACTCCATTTGCCGTATTTGTCCATACATTGTGCTTCGAAAATATAGGTGCCTTTCGGCAATAAGGCGTAATGGATTTTATTTTCACCGGAATAAATCCAATTGGTATCTAAGCCTGTAAGTTTATATTTGTATTTATATGGTCCGTTTTTTAACGGAAAACCTCCCAACTCAATAATAATACTGTTGCTTTTTGACGGTAATTGGTAAAAATTAATAACGCTTGTGTCTCTGTTGTTTATTTTAAGCGATGTAATGGTGCATAAGGGCGGTGTTTGATTAAGTGCGCTGTCGTTAATTACCAAGTTATTTAGCGACGGAAGTGCCGGAGTAACAGATTTTATACCAATGGCATTTTGAATACTGTCCGATGAGAATGTTGCCGTTCCGGTATATGTTATTTCGGGAGCCGGACTTAGTTTGTAAATTCCCGATGAAACGGTTGCTACCCAAATATTACCGGCATTGTCTTGGCATATCCCCGAAATGGTTTTATTGCCAAGGTAATTAATGCTGTTTTCGCTGTCTATTTTTCCGTTTGGAAAACAAATAATTCCTCCGCTTGTGCCAATCCATAATTTATGTTCGTTGTCTGTGAAAATACATTCTACACTTTTGCCCAAAAAATTCTGCGCATCAATTTTACCGTTTTTAATATGGATAATTTCTTGACCTTTCGCAACCAAATAATCATTTTTATTTTTTTGTGCAACAAGAATTTTTGTTATTCCCGTTTGGGTAGAAAAATGAAGCGTATAAGTATGTTTGTTTTCAATAATTTTTAATTCTCCAGAAGGAGATTTACCGTAATTACCATAAAACAGAATATTATTTTTGTTGTAAATATAGCTGAAAGATGAAGTGTCGTTAAAAAGTTGAACATATCCGTTTTTAAATACTTTTAGAGCATTTTCGCCCAATACGGAGCCGATGTAAAGGGTGTCGTCGTAATATACATAACTGTTAATAATGGTGTTTTGGATAATTTTTTTAAACCCCGATGGAGTGTAAACCGGTTGAACACGATTGTTTTTGATTTGGAAGAAATTTCCGTCAAAATCATTAAACAATAAGATAGAATCTTGAGGGTTGAAAGATAAAATTTCTGCATTGGAAAAATGGAAGAGTTCGGGTAATTGATTTTTGACCGTAAAAACCCCTTGGTCGGTTGCCAAATATATTTTATTGTTGAAAAAAGCAATATCATAACAAAAAAACGGCTCAACATTGTTGTCGAATTGCTTTTCAAATACTGCGTTTTGAGCCGGTAAAAGCAGTGGTGATAAAAGAATGAAAATGGCAACGATGTGTTTTGATACATTCATACGTTACCAAGGTAATTATTTTTGACCTTAAAATCAATATAAATTAATAAAAGGCATAAAAAAAGGAATAAACGAACCCAAATTGGGTTTAAAGGGTACAACAACCTTTTGATTATCTAAAACGGGATTTGCTTTTGGTTACTCCTCCAAATGGTGAAGGATGTACATAGCGGAATGAAATTTCGAATCCGCCATTCCCATTAGAGTAATCGCTCAATTTTGAAGTGTTGTAATCATAACTGAACCCAATGGTGTAGTTGGCAATTTCCAATAGTGCAGTAAGCGCAATAGCATCTTTGTTTCTGAAAAATGCACCCAATCCAAATGAGCCGCCTTTAAGATTTCCTGTATATTTTGAAGACTCTTTAAATTTATATATAAAATTTGAGCCGAACATTAATTCGGTGTTTGGTCCTTGCTTCATAAATAATATGCCCGGAGCGACAGTATAGTTAGAGTTGGGTATACCAATAAACCCCGTTACATGTCCTATCCAACGATAAAAAAGTTCGTCATTAATATAATTTTGATAACTTACATCAGGTTTACTGATATGTTGAAAACCGATGCCTGCATTAATAAGCATTTGATTGTTTCCTGTAGAATATCGTTCATTCTTTTTGTATGTCCAATTTAAGCCACTGCCAAAATCAAGTCCGCCTTGTGTCAGTTTTCCGTTATTGGCTTCCATTGAGGGCAAATTTGCATCATAAATCAAACCGTTATATTGAGAACCCCATTGTAGCCCGCTCATATTAATTGAGCGTTGAATATATCCGGCTTGAAAACCAGCACCCAAAGTCATGTTTTCATTTAAATACAAATGGTAAGCGGCATTTAGCGAACCCTTATTTTCGGTAAATTTAGAATCACCTGATTTATCATTATAGAGATAAATTCCTGCAGCCCAAAAACCTTTTTTCTTTCTTGGCGATGCTTCTGTCAGCCGCATGTCAAAAGCTGCTGCAGTACTGACAAATGGTGCGGTAACGCTCTTCCATTGACTGCGGTAATTGATAAGACCGCGCAAATCATATTCAGCGCCTGCATTTGCTGGGTTGAGCAGAACAGGAGTCATGTAAAATTGTGTGAAATGCAAATCTTGAGCATTTAGTTTACAAGTTGCAATAATAATGGCGAATATTAAAAGTACTTTTTTCATATCAGTAAATTTACAGGTCAAAAAAATTATCGAATCAAGGATACATTTCCTTTTTTATCTACTTCGGTTCCGTCAATTAATTGAGCGTTTAATGTATAGACAAATACACCTGAATTTAAAGGTTTGCCTTTAAAAGTTCCGTCCCATTCGGCTAAGGGGTCAGTGGTTTCAAAAACTACTTCTCCCCAACGGTTAAACACTCTGAAAACCATTGTTTTAATACAGTTGTTGAAGACTTTTAATGTTTCATTGGCACCGTCACCATTAGGAGAGAACGCGTTAGGAACAAACACTTCTCCACAAACGATATCAACCGTTACCGTTACACATGCTGTATCAGTACAGCCGTTTAAAGTAACAGCCGCGCAGTAAGTAGTTGTTTCTTCCGGAGTTACAGTAGGCATTTCACATCCGGTACAGGATAATCCGTCGGGAGGAAACCAATAAACATTATCGCCTCCGGAGGCAAAAATTTCTCCACTTTGTCCTAAAATAATAGTCGTATCATTGGATATGTTAATGTTAGGCAAAGGCAGAATGCTAACTGTGTGATACGCAGTATCTGAACAAGAGCCAACGCTTACCACCACGCTGTAAGTAATTGTTCCTGTAGGAACAGGGTTGATAGTACTTGAAGTGTCGCCGGTATTCCATAAATAACTCCCACCGCCGGATGCTGTAAGAGTTACGGAATTTCCGGCACAAGCAATTGTATCTCCGGTAATTGAAGCGATGGGTGGAGATGCTACTGTTACACTAAATTGTGTGGTATTAGAGCATCCGTTGGTATCTGTGCCGGTAACAGTATAAGTTGTTGTATTAGTAGGGGTTACAGTAATAGAAGGTGTAACCTCTCCGGTATTCCAAGTGTAAGCAATTCCTCCCGAGGCACTTAAAGTTGTAGAATCGCCCATGCAAATTAAATTATTTCCTGATATTGATATAAAAGGAAGCGGATTGGTGTTTACCGTAACTGTAGCGGTATCTTTACATCCATTGTTATCTGTAACAATTACAGATACTTGAGTAGGTTGAGTAACTGTAACAGTAGTTGAAGAAGTGGTTGAACCCGTACTCCAATTATATGTTACTCCTGAAGTTGGTGAGGCGGTAAGTGTTGTAGTATCTCCTTCGCAAACAGTTGTGTTGCCGTTAATTCCGGCAGTAGGAGCAGTGTTAACCGTTACAGTATGAGAAGTTGTGTCAGAGCAACTTCCAACAGTTACTACAACAGTATAAGTGGTTGTAGTTGTCGGTTGAACATTTATGATGGAAGAGCTTTCTCCTGTATTCCAACTATAAGTGCCGCCTCCACTTGCACTTAAAGTAAGAGTTTCATTAGAGCAGTTTGCGGTAGTGCCATTTGCAACACCATTGATAAGTGCAGTAGGCGGAGGAAGAACGACAATATTTACAGTATCACTGTTTGAGCAACCATTGGCATCTGTTCCGATAACAGAATACGAGGTATTTGTTGAGGGAGATACAGTAATTGAGTTTCCTGACGAACCTGTGCTCCATGTATAGGTTGTACCTCCGGTAGCGGTAAGTATGGTGTTATCTCCTTGGCAAATAGTGTCATTTCCGGAAATACTAATAGCAGGTAAAGGATTAACATTAATAGTAATTTGAGCCGTATCTTTACATCCGTTGCCATCGGTTCCGATAACGGTGTAAGTAGTCGTTGTAGAGATATTGAATGGAACACCATCTGTAACTCCATTATCCCAGCTGTAAGTATTTGCTCCATTTCCGTTTAATGTAACCTGGTCGTTTTCGCAAACAGTTGTACCGGGAGTTGCAGTTGCACTTACATTTGGTTGCGGATTGACATTTATTGTGATAGAAGTTGTATCGTTACATCCATTGCCATCTGTAACAATCACTTGATAACTGGAGGTTGATGTTGGGTTAACATTGATGCTTTGAGATGTTTCAGTAGTGCTCCATACATAACTGATTCCTCCGGAAGCAGTTAGGATAGAAGTATCACCGGCACATATTGGATTGGAAGATGCACTAATGGATGCTGTTAGAGCAGTATTGACTGTTAATGTATGATAAGCCGTATCAGTACATATTCCTGTGTAAGCTACAACCGAATACGTAGTTGTTGATGAAGGGTTAACAGTAATGCTGCTTGTTGTTTGTCCTCCGGGCGACCAAAGGTATGTAGTTCCGCCGGAAGCTGATAAAGTAACTTGTTCATTAGAACACGTAGTTGATGGACCTGAAATTGTAGCGGTTGGCGGCGATAAAACAATCACATTTATTGTAGCAGTATCTTTACACCCGGCTGAAGATGTAACATAAACATCATAAGAAGTGTTCGTATTAGGTGAAACTGTAATACTTGAAGTTGTTGCACCGGTACTCCATAAATATGTACCACCGCCGGAAGCTGAAAGAGTCGTGCTGCTACCAAGGCAAATAGTGTCATTACCTGAGATGGATGCCGTTGGTTTGGGATTTACCGTAATTGTAACACTTCCTCTATTAATGCTGACACATCCTGTTGTCGTATCTACAGCTTCTACATAATAGGTTGTAGTTCCAGGGTTTGGTGAAATAGTAAGCGGTGCTGCCCCAAGCAGGTTGCCTAAAGTATCAGCATCATAAACGTTATAAATAACATTACTTCCTGAACCGGAGCCGGAAATAGTTACTGTTTCACCTTCACAGATTGTTGTGGATGGGGATGCCGAAGCCGTTGGAGTAGGAGGAGGTGTACAAACTATTGTTCGGCAATCTATAACTTGTGTGGGTGAAATATTATTGACTACCGGCGTAAATCCATTTCTGGTTATTCCGGTATACTCAGTTGGTGAAACAGCTGTAAATGTTGGAGAAAATCCGGATGAAGCCAAGGATAAGTTTACAGCGGTACAAGAAGTATCTAACAAATCGCCATTCGGGTCAGTTTTTATGAGATGATAATTAAATCCGGTAAACTGTTGCGACATCATTGAAATAAAGTATCCGTTATCTGATGCTTGAAAACCTTCTGGAGTGATAGAGGAAAGTCCTCCCGAATAATACTTTTCAAAAATTAAGTTACCGTTTGATGGTTCAACCTTTACCATGTATGCGCCTATATTCGGTGGCACGTTAAATTCTAGAAACATTCCTATAGAAGCATATTTGTTATCATTTGTCAGAAATGCATTGAAATTTAATAACACATCGGTTCCGAGTAAAGAGCCGGAATCATAAGCATATGCCCAATTGGGAGTGCCAGAAGTGTTTATTCGCAGCAAAAGTAATTTATCACTTTCCATGCCGCCACCAATAAGAACATCACCAGATGGTAGTGTTACCGCTGATGTAAATTCATCATGTGTTCCGGCAGCGCCAAACTCTTGTGTCCACTGAATATTCCCGTTGAAATCGGTTTTAATAATCAAGGCGTTTCCATTGTCATCTGTATCGCCCTCACTGGTGTAGCCAACAAATATGTAACCATCGGATACTTCCGTCACATCGTGGACAACATGGTCGTTGTCAAATGAAGTTGTCATCATTAATACTTTTCCCCATATTAGTGTTCCCGAACTGTTGGTTTTAAAGATATAAACATTACTGGAGTCGAAACGAGGCAAAGGGCCAGAGCCGTCGGGATCAAATTCGGAAACGCTACCTGCAGCTACAAATCCTCCGTCTGAAGTTTCTATAGCCCGGCCAACTCCTTCATTATTGGCATTGCTTTTATCATATCCGTTAGACCATGTTACATTACCATTTGCATCAATGCGCATCAACATTGCTCCATTAGCATCTGATGAGCCACTGACAATATAGCCTCCGGTTGAAACATTTGCAATATCTTCCATAGATGTGGCAACTCCACCTACATATTCTTTAGCCCACAAAATATTGCCGGTTTGGTCAACCTTGAATATATTACCATAAAGAGGAATAAAGGTGGCATTTGTGCCGGCTATAACATAATTTGAGTCCGGAGCCATGGTAGAGCCACCTACCAAATCAAAATTGGCAATATCATAATTTATCCTAAATGTATTGGATTGGGAAAGTGCAATTGTAATGGATAATAAAAATACTAAGAGGGTAATTATATGTCTAAATCGCATGGTAATAAATTTTTACCACGAAACTATTTTATTTTACCTCCTTATTCAATGTGTTTTTAATAATAAATTAGGATTCTAAATCTAATTTAAAGAGGAGTAAAGTAAAAATTAATTATTTTTTATAGTTTTTTTCGTAAAGGTCAATCCATTGTTGAGGTGTCATTTTCTGCATTAATTCACCAATTAGGTCAAAAGGAATTTCCTCCGGTATTTTAAAACGAATGCAGCTTTTACCCATGTCCAGTTTACGCTTTGAATGTTTTGGATATTCCTTTGTAAACCAATCAAGCAGATTTTTATCGGCATAAATGCCCATATGATACAGTGCAATGAAGTTTTTTTGATTGGCTATACTGGCAAAAGGCAAGGGTAGCTCGGGGGAACAGTGATAACCTGCCGGATAAATGGATTTAGGCACAACATACCCAATCATACCGTAACTGATAGTTTCTTCAAAACCTTCAGGTATATTATTTAATATGACATTTCTTAGCTTTTCAAAAGCCGGTTTTCTTTCTTCCGGTATTTTGTTAAGATATTCTTGAACAGTTTGTGCTTCTATCTTCATATAAATATAAGTTTAAAATACAGCTCTGGCAATTTCTTTTACTGCCGAAGATTTCCCCATAGTATAATAATGTATGCAAGGTGCACCCTTTTGAATCAATTCTTTTGATTGCTTAATTCCCCATTCAATTCCAACTTGCTTTACTTCCTCATCTGATTTGCATTTTTCAATTTCATCCACGAGTTCATCGGGTAAATTGACATGGAAAAATTTAGGGATAAATGTAAGTTGGCGTTTAGAGGTTAATGGCTTTAATCCCGGAATAATCGGAACATTTATGCCTTCGGCACGACATCGCTCTACAAAATCAAAATATTTTTGATTGTCGTAAAACAACTGAGTAACAATGTAATCGGCACCATTGTCTATTTTTTGTTTCAGGTATTTTAAATCGGTTTTCATATTGGGTGCTTCAAAATGTTTTTCGGGGTAGCCGGCAACACCTATACAAAAATCGGTATTCATATCTTGATTTACCTCTTCGTATAAAAATTTACCGTTATTTAAGTCTTTAATTTGTTTTACCAAATCTACAGCGTGTGCATGTCCACCATCTTCCGGCACAAAATGAGTTTCTGATTTAATAGGGTCACCACGTAATGCCAATACATTGTCTATCCCCAAAAAACTAAGGTCAATCAGTGCGTTTTCGGTTTCTTCTTTGGTAAAACCTCCACAAATAAGGTGCGGAATAGTATCTACTTGATATTTGCTTTTTATAGCGGCACATATACCAACAGTTCCAGGGCGTTTGCGAATAGAAATTTTCTCCAACAATCCGTTGGCTCTTTTTTTATAAATATATTCTTCGCGGTGGTAAGTAACATTTATAAAAGAAGGGTTAAATTCCATCAATGGGTCAATACCTTCGTAAATGTGGTGAATACTCTTTCCTTTTAAAGGAGGAAGCAGTTCAAACGAAAAAAGAGTTTTTCCTTTCGCTTTTTCTATATGTTCGGTAACTTTCATTTACAGTTCAATAATACAATTTTACAGTCGGCAAATTTACACTAAAAAAGCAGCTAATTTTTTATTATTTGGTTTCTCATCGGATTTTTTCTTATTTTCGGTTAAATTATTCATTCTTAATAAGGTATGAGAAGCTTTATCGTTATAATATTTATACTTTTTTCTATTGGGTTGTTTGCTCAAAATAAAGCACTATTGGTTAATACAAAAAAATTAAAACAATCGGAGAAAGATTCTTTTGCTTTGGCCGAACGCTTGGTTACCGATGAAATGAACTTTAAAGCCGCCATTCCAATTTACGAAGTGCTAAAAAAACGGTATCCTAAAATGCTCTATTTCACTTATCGATTAGGAGAATGTTATTTACATAAAAGTGATGAGTATGCAAAAGCAGTGGAGTATTTTGAAATTGTAAATGAAAAAGAGCCTAAAGCGGCCGATGTTAAGTTTTTCTTGGGACAAGCATATTTGTTGAATTATCAATTAGACGATGCTATTGCTGTGTTTAATGAGTATTTGAAACAAAAAATTTCTAAAGAGCAGCGCGAAAAAACCGAGCACTTTATTGAAAATTGCAATAATGCCAAAATTTTGATGGAAAACCCAAGAGAAGCCAAAATTACCAATATCGGCAAACCGATAAACTCCGAATACGATGAATATGTTCCTGTGATTTCAGCAGATGAGTCGGTGATGATATTTACTTACAGAGGCGAAAAATCTACCGGAGGAAAGATGAACAGCAGTTTGATGCAAGATGATTACGGCACTTACTTCGAAGATGTTTTTATCTCGTATAAAGATGAACAAGGAAATTGGACAGAACCAAAAAGCATTGGTGAAAATATTAATACTATGGGGCACGATGCAGCCATTGCACTTTCTCCCGACGGGCAAATTTTGTTTATTTATAAAAATGTATCGGATTTGAACGGAGATATATATTTCAGCCGGTTAGAAGGAGAAGATTGGTCGCGTCCGTTACCGTTGCCGGGCAAAGTAAATACCGAGCATTGGGAAGGCAGTGCTTCTTTATCTGCCGACGGGAAAACGCTTTATTTTTCGAGTAATAAACCGGGAGGAATAGGCGGGAAAGATATTTATCGTGCGCATTTGAAAGATGATGGCACATGGGGCAAAGTAGAAAATTTAGGCATTGCCATAAACACTAAATACGATGAAGATGCACCTTTCATTCACCCCGATGGTAAAACATTGTTTTTCAGTTCAAAAGGGCATAACAGTATGGGAGGATATGATATATTTATTTCCCGTTTGCAAGATGACGGCACCTTTTCGGAGCCGGAAAATATTGGTTATCCGATAAATACTGTGGATAATGATATTTATTATGTGTTAAATTCCAGCGGTAAGCGCGGATATTATTCGAGTGGAAAACCCGGAGGAATTGGAGGACAAGATATATATATTGTTGAACCGGGTATGTTGGATATAAATCCTGATGTGGTAATGGTTTCGGGCTATACAACGCTTGACAGTGAACCGGTTGAAGCACATATTGTAGTTTATGATGAGGATACGAAAGAAAAGATTATGGAGATAAATTCATCTTCCGAAACAGGAAAATATTTGTTGAATTTACCATCAGACAGAAATTATTTAGTGATATACAGTGTAGAAGATGAAGAAATATTACCGGAAGAATTAACCATTGAAAAGCAAAAAGGATACAAAGAATTACCTTATGATGTGAACTTTATGCAATTAATGGCCGAACAAGATGATTCGCTTAATTTTTCTGTTGAAATGTCAAAAGACACTGTTGTTCCGGAAAACCCTGAAGTTGTCTTACCGGATAAACCGCTGAGCGAATTGACCGATGAAGAAATAATACAATATTTTGGTGATAAAAAAGCGCCCGGCTTAGTCTTTAAAGTGCAAGTGGCGGCTTATCGTTTTCCAGAAAATTATACGTATGAACATTTGAAAGATTTAGGAACTGTTGAAAAAGAATTATTACCCGATGGCGTTACTCGTTTTACCATCGGTAGGTATGAAACATTAAACGAAGCAATTAAATTCAATCAAACCGTGCGCGAACATGGCCAAGAAGATGCGTTTGTCATAGCAATCTATCAAGAAAAAAGAAAATATTTAAATGAATTGGTTCAGGAAGGGGTTTTGAAATAAAGAAGAACTATTTCAACAACCATAAAGCATTCCAAGCCAAAAGTGAGGCCCCGGTTTTCAGCGCTTTTTCGTCAATATCGAATTTAGGGTTGTGCACAGGGTGAATAATGCCTTTAGCTTCGTTTCTAACGCCCAAACGGTAAAAGCAAGCCGGAACTTTTTGCGAATAATATGCAAAATCTTCTCCTGTCATTCTTATGGGTAAATCCACAACATTTTCTTCTCCCAAAAATTCAATGGCTGCTTTTTTTAATTCTTGTGTCAATTCGACATTATTTTCAAGATACGGGTACCCTTTAATAATGTTTACTTCACAAGTTGCCCCAAAACTTTTGGCAACACCGCTGCAAATATTTGTTATCTGATAATGTGCTTGCTCGCGCCATTCTTCATTCATCGTTCTAAATGTCCCTTCCATATATACTTCGTTGGGAATAATATTGGTGGCGCCGTTTCCGATGATTTTACCGATAGACAATACGCTCGGAACAGTTGGGTTGGCATTTCTGCTGACAATTTGCTGCAATGTCGTAATTATTTGAGCAGCAGTTGCCACAGGGTCAATGTTTTGATGCGGCATGGCGCCATGTCCGCCTTTTCCTTTTACAGTTATATAAATTTCGTCGCACGAAGCCATATACATTCCGGGTTTAAACCCTACTTTCCCTGCATCCAATTCCGGAAATACATGTTGTCCTATAATTTCAGAAACATTCGGCTTTTCCAATACACCTTCTTTTATCATCAATGATGCGCCGCCGGGAAGTTTTTCTTCACCGGGTTGAAAAATACATTTTACCGTTCCTTCAAATTCATCTTTTAATTGTTGTAAAATGAGCATAGCACCATATAGCGATGCAGCATGCACATCATGTCCGCAAGCGTGCATTACACCTTTGTTTTGCGAAACGTAATCGCACTTGTTTTGTTCTTCTATCGGAAGGGCGTCAATGTCTGCACGCAGTGCAACGGTTTTTTTATCCGGATTTTTACCTTTAATTAGAACCACCAAACCCGTTTTAGCCATTCCTTTTGGTGAAAAACCATGTTCGGATAATTTTTTCTCTATGAAATCAGCCGTGTTGTATTCTTCAAAAGACAATTCGGGATGTTGATGCATATACCTGCGAAAAGCAACAATTTCTTCGAAAAATTGTTCGCTGAGTTGTTTTATTTTTCCCGATAAATCCATTATTTACTAAAGAAAATCATTTTTATGGCTGCCATAAGCATAACGCTGCCAAAGAACTTTTTAAGCGTTTTTTCATCAATAAAATCAATGGTTATTTTAGAACCTAAATAACCGCCAACAACAAAAAATGCAGCCAAAATCAAGGCATATTTCATATTTACTTGGTCGGCTTTGTAGTAATTGTAAACAGCTAAAATTCCTATTGGCGGAATCATCATTGCCAAGCTGGTGCCTTGGGCTTCGTGTTGTGTAAGTCCCAAAAAATACACCAATGCGGGAACAATTACTATGCCGCCGCCTACACCAATCATGCCGCTTAATATACCGGCACTGAGTCCGATAATGGTTAAAATTGCCAATGTGCTGATGCTCATACGCAAAGAGATTTTACAAAGTTATAAATTAACCGAACGCCTACACCTGTTCCTCCTTTGGGATGGTATTGGTATGGAGCCGTTAAATAAGCCGGACCGGCAATATCCAAATGAATCCATTTATAATTAGTAAAATGATTGAGGAATTTCCCGGCTGTGATAGCGCCGGCTTCTGCGCCGCCAATGTTTTTAATGTCGGCAATGTCAGATTTGATTAATTCGTCGTATTCATCCCAAAAAGGCATTTCGGCAATGCGTTCATAAACTTCTTCTCCTGTATTTTTAAGATGCTTCATTTCTTTTGTGGCTTTTTCGGTCATTCCCACAATACCGTATTTACCAATGGCTCGGGCAGCTGCGCCTGTAAGTGTAGCGGCATCAATAACCAACTCGGGATTGTATCGCTGTGCATAACTTAACGCATCGGCTAAAATCATTCGCCCTTCGGCATCAGTATTCAACACTTCTACTTTTAACCCGTTGTGCATTTCAATAATGTCGCCAGGAGCATATGCTGTTTTTCCCGGGCGGTTGTCTGTGGCAGGAATCAAAGCAATTACGTAATAAGGCAGATTGTTGGATGCGATGGCTTTAATGGCGCCCAGCATCGCTGCTGCACCTCCCATATCCGATTTCATTAAGTCCATAGAGTTTGGCGTGGGTTTTAAGCTTAATCCGCCGGTATCGTAAACCACACCTTTACCCACTAAAATCAATGGATTTTTATTTTTGGCATTTTTGGGTTTGTATTCCAAAATGGTGAATGTCGGAGGAATTTCACTTCCTTTGTTTACGGCAAGCAAACCGCCCATTTTAAGCGATTCTATTTTTGATTTTGTCAGCACTTCGGCTTTAATTTTGTGTTCCTTAGCCATTTTTTTTGCTTCTTCGGCAAGTCGGACAGCATCCAAATAATTCACCGGCTCGTTTACCAAAGTGCGGGCAAAGTAAACCGCAGAAAGCGTGTTATTTAATTCGTTTATACCGGATTCGTTTATCTTTCCTTTAATTAAAATTTCTTTTAGCGAATTTTCTTTCTTTTCCGATTTGTATTTTAGAAATTGATAGTTGGAAAGAACAGCGCCTTCGGCAGTGCAAAGTGCATCCGTTTCATTTTCAGCGTGTAAAACCACTTGGGTAATTTTGTTCTGATTGCAATAATCGGTTAGTTTTTTTCCTTTACGTCGGAATAATTCTTTGCGTTTAATCGAATTTCTTTCTTTTTCGGAAATAATTAAAATATGCTTGGAAATAAGATTTATCGCTGCAAACCCATTTTCAGACAATGTTTTTTTTAAGTATTTGAGTTGAGCATTATCAAGCGATTCGTTTTTTTGGCAATTTTCCAATGAAAAATAAACCGCCGTTTTGTTTTTTGTATTTGAAGAAGTTTTTTGAATAAGTGTCTGCATATTAATTCGTATTTTTGAAAAGTAAAGGTAATAAATAGAAATTTAAGTTACGATATGAATGTTTCAAAACTATTGAATAAAGCCCTTGATTTACAAGATTTGTCGATTGAAGAAGGTGTTTTTTTGTTCGAAAATGCTTCGACAACCGAGCTGATGGGGGTGGCAAATACAATCAGAAAAAGAAAAATCCCCAATAATAAAGTTACTTGGATAATAGACAGAAATTTAAATACAACCAATGTATGTGTAGCCAATTGTAAGTTTTGCAATTTTTATCGCATTCCGGGGCATCCCGAGTCTTACATTACCTCAATGGAAGAGTATGAAAAGAAAATTGAGGAAACTATTCGTTACGGAGGCGAGCAGTTGTTGTTGCAAGGCGGGCATCATCCGGAGTTGGGACTGGACTTTTATGTAAATATTTTTAAAGGAATTAAAGAGCGGTTTCCGAATATAAAACTACACGCTTTGGGACCGCCCGAAATTGCTCATATTGCCAAATTAGAACAAGCATCACATACCGAAGTGTTAAAAGCATTGATGGATGCAGGATTGGATTCATTGCCCGGTGCCGGCGCCGAAATACTGAACGACCGCGTTCGGCGGTTGATTTCAAAAGGAAAGTGCAGCGGGAAAGAATGGTTGGATGTTATGCGAGCTGCACATCAGTTGGGGCTCACCACATCGGCAACCATGATGTTTGGTCATGTAGAAACAATTGAAGAACGCTTTGAACATTTAGTGTGGATTCGAGAAGTGCAATATGAAAAACCCGAAAATGCAAAAGGATTTATTGCATTTATTCCTTGGCCGTTTCAAGATGACGGCACGCTGCTGAAAAGAGTGAAAGGAATTTCAAACCGGGTGACAGCCGATGAATACATCCGAATGATAGCTTTAAGCCGTTTGATGTTGCCCAATATTGATAATATTCAAGCCTCGTGGTTAACTGTTGGTAAACAAACCGCTCAAGTGTGTTTATACGCCGGAGCAAATGATTTTGGTTCAATTATGATTGAAGAAAATGTAGTGAGTGCCGCCGGCGCTCCGCATCGTTTTACGGCAGAAGGAATACAACAAGCCATTCGCGAAGCAGGATTCGAACCTCAATTGCGCAATCAACAATACGAATACAGGGATTTACCCGAAAATATTGAACAACAAGTAATTAATTATTAACTTTAACGTTCATTACTCATTTAATGAGAGGATTTTTATTTGTCATATTAACCTTTTTTACTTTCTCTTTATGGGCAACGCATAACAGAGCGGGTGAGATTACTTATACGCATGTTTCGGGTTTAACTTATGAATTTACCGTTGTAACTTATACCAAAGAAAGTGCGGTAGCCGACAGACCTTTGCTCGAAGTGCAATGGGGCGATGGAACAATTGATTCTATTCCAAGATTACAAATGGTTTCGTTGGGAAATGATATTCAAAAAAATGTATATGTGTATCAACATACTTACCCCGGCGCCGATGTTTATACCGTAATGGTTGATGACCCAAATCGAAATGCCGATATAATGAATATTCCGGGTTCGGTAAATATTCCTTTTCATATAGAAACTACACTTACAATCAGTCCCTTTTTAGGCGAAAACAGTTCACCGCAAATTTTAAATCCGCCCATCGATAATGCATGTGTTGGTGTGCCTTTTATTCACAATCCCGGAGCATACGACCCAGATGGTGACAGTTTGGTGTATTTAATTTCAGAAAGTAAATCTACCGGAGGCTCACCCATTCCCGGGTACAGTTATCCTGCCGCTTCAAATTCCATAACGGTAAATCCCGTTACCGGTGATTTAATTTGGGATTCTCCCATTCAAATAGGTGAATACAATGTGGCTATTTTAATTGAAGAATACAGAAACGGAATAAAAATAGGCGAGGTTTTGCGTGATATGCAAATAACAGTAGCGGCATGTAGTCATACGCCTCCTGTAATTACCGAAATAAATGACACATGTATTCTTGCCGGCGATACCCTTCAACTGACCATTACGGCACAAGACAACGACCCAACCGTGCCGGCGCAAGTAGTAGAGCTGACAGCAACCGGTGGGCCGTTGCAATTAAATAACTCTCCGGCTGTTTTTACGGCTCCTTCGCCGCAAAATACTATTACAGGTTTGTTTTATTGGGAA
Source organism: Flavobacteriales bacterium UBA852 (assembly GCA_002295925.1). Classification (GTDB taxonomy): domain Bacteria; phylum Bacteroidota; class Bacteroidia; order Flavobacteriales_E; family Vicingaceae; genus UBA852. Next base: position 311,133 of record DBGO01000010.1, on the reverse strand, counting down.
ACAATTTGCAATCATATTCAAAAAAATCCGTATCAAGTGTTTTTTAAAGCGGTTGATAACGGTTCGCCTAATTTAGTCGACTTTTTTACTTTGGGAATTACCGTAATAGCGCCAAAACCTGAAAACTTAACCGCTACACCGCAAGGAAACAGTATAGTTTTAAATTGGGATCCCGAGATTTGCAGTAATGCCGTTTGTTATAAAATTTATCGTCACGACGGGCCAAGCGGTTGGAACCCTTCATACTGTGAAACAGGCGTGCCTTCATACACAGGGTTTTATTTGGTAGGGCAGGTAAATGGCGTAAATACTACAACTTTTGTTGATGATAATAACGGTGCGGGGTTATCTACCGGTAACAGCTATTGTTACAGAGTAGTGGCTTGTTTTCCTGACGGAGCCGAAAGTATTGCCTCAGATGAAGTATGTGCCACTTTGAAAAAAGATGTTGCCATTATTACAAATGTTTCGGTAAATAATACCGATGTAAATAATGGTAGTATTTATGTGGCTTGGAGCAAACCTACCGAACATGATACAATTGCATTTCCGCAGCCATATCATTATTTAATTTACCGCGGAACAACACTCAATAACCTTACATTAATTGATTCTACACTTTCTATAAATGATACTACTTACGTGGATACTTTATTGAATACAGTTGATAATCAATATTATTATAGAATTGATTTTTACAGTACCGGTAACGGATATCAATTGGTCGGAAAATCTACGGTTGCATATTCGATTTATTTGACAACTGTGCCCAACGATAATCAATTGGAATTGTATTGGAACGAAAATGTCCCATGGACAAACACACAATATGTCATTTACAGACAAAACCCTATAACACTGAATTTTGATTCAATCGGAACAGCTGTTTCCCAATATTATTTGGATGATTCTTTGGCAAATGGAAAAACTTATTGTTATAAAATAAAAAGCATTGGAAATTATACTATGCCGGGAATTATTTCGCCTTTAATAAATTATTCGCAAGAAAAATGCGACATTCCGGAAGATAAGGCTCCACCTTGTTCTCCACCAATGACAATTACTGCCGATTGCGATAATTATCTGAATACCATTGTTTGGCAAAATCCCAATAATATTTGTGCCGACGATGTTGTGGGATATAATTTGTATAAAAAAGACAGCTTGCAACAACAGGAATACGCATTAATCGCAAGCTTTACTTCTGCCGGCGATACTGTTTTTACCGACGATGAACTTTACAACTCTATTGCCGGTTGTTATTATGTTGCCGCAGTAGATTCATTCGGGAATGAAAGTGCTTTTGTCGATTCGGTTTGTGCTGAAAATTGCCCGGAATATGAACTGCCCAATGTATTTACACCCGGCAGTGATGGGTTGAATGATTCTTTAAGACCGTTTCCGTATCGCTTTGTAGATAAAATAGAATTATACATTTACAACCGTTGGGGGCAGTTGGTGTATAAAACAACCAATCCCGATGTATTATGGGACGGAACCAATTTGGAAACCGGCGAGCCCTGTACCGATGGCACTTATTTTTATGTTTGTAAAGTTTTTGAACGCTATTATGACGGCATTCACGTCAGAGAATTAAAAAACAGTTTGCAACTTATTCGCGAAAAAACGCCTATCAATACTCAATAGAACAGCAATATGTTTACAGGAATTATAGAAACACTTGGTGAGGTAACCCATGTAGAAAAAGAAGGCACAAATGTACATTTTACTATAAAAAGTGCATTTACCGATGAATTGAAAATTGATGAAAGTGTAGCGCACAATGGCGTTTGTTTAACCGTTGTGTCAATCAATCATGATGAATATACCGTTACGGCGATTAAAGAAACATTGGATAAAACCAATTTAAGTGAGTTAAAACCGGGCGACAAGGTAAACTTGGAACGAGCCATGCCGGCAAACGGGCGCTTTGACGGGCATATTGTTCAAGGACACGTAGATACGGTTGCCCAATGTATTTCTGTAAAAGAAGAAGACGGCTCTTGGTTTTTTACTTTTGAATTGCCCGAAGCTACCAATCAAATGGTTGAAAAAGGTTCAATTACCGTAAACGGCATTAGTTTAACGTTGGTTAATGTTTCCGATAAACAATTTTCGGTAGCCATTATTCCCTACACTTTTGAACATACCAATTTGCAATTTGTGAAACCCGGCAATACTGTGAATATAGAGTTTGATGTAATAGGCAAATATGTGGCTAAAATGCTGAAAGGATATACAGCTTAAAAATTCAACACTTCAATTTTGTTACGGTAAATTTTTATCTCGCCCTTTTTTTCCAATTGTTTTAATAAACGGGATACAACAACTCGTGAGGTGTTTAAGTCTGATGCAATTTCCTGATGCGTATTGGTAATGCACGTGTCGCCGGTTACTTTTACTTTGTCAATAAGATATTTGTGCAAACGCTCATCCATTTTCATAAAAGCAATAGAATCAATGGTTTCAAGCAATTCTTCAAAACGATTATTAAACGATTCTATTACATAAACCCGCCACGATTTGTACTTTACCATCCAAATATCCATAAAATCAATCGGAAAACGGATAACCTCTGATTCAGTTTCGGTTTGGGCACGGATTTCACTCTTGCGGTTTTGCAAACAGCAGTTTAGCGACATGGCACACGTATCGCCGCTTTCAAGGTAATAAAGCAACAATTCGTTGCCGCTTTCATCTTCTCTGAAAACCTTTATGGAACCGTTTATCAGTAAAGGTATATCGCGAATTTCTTCATCAATATCAATTAAATATTCACCTGCCGGAACTTTTTCATATTTTCCGTAACGGATAATTTCTTCAATCAAACCTTCTTCAAAAATCCCGTTAAAGCGTAGTTTTAATGTTTCTATTATCTTATCATTTGAAATCATGAATCAAATATAATTGAAAACTAGTGCCATTTCAATATTTAGCTAAAATATTTTTGATTGTTGTGACAATTTAATTAGTTTTAATCTAAATACAATAAAATTATATAAATGGCAGCTAAAAAGTTCGGAACCTTTGCCGGTGTGTTTGTCCCTTCGCTCTTAACAATTTTGGGCGTAATTATGTATTTACGTCTGGGTTGGGTAGTAGGAAATGCAGGATTGTACGGTGCAATTTTAATTATTTTAATCGCACACGTAATATCCGTTACAACCGGATTAAGTATCTCATCTATTGCCACCGATAAAAAAGTAGGTGCCGGAGGGGTTTACTATGTGCTGTCCAGAAGTTTGGGCTTGCCTATTGGTGGTGCAATTGGTATTACGCTATTTGTAGGAACGGCGCTTAGTATTGCCTTGTATTTAATAGGTTTTGCCGAAAGTTTCAATGCTTATTTCGATTTGGATACTTCCATCAACGGATTGCGCATTACGGGCTCGGTTGCCTTGTTGGCTCTAACTGTTTTGGCATTTATCAGTACCGATATAGCTTTAAAAGCTCAGTTTTTTATTTTGGCAGCCATAGCACTTTCATTGTTGTCGATATTTTTTGGGCATTCACCGCAAAAACCCGATGAAATTGTATTATTCCCCAATTCCGATATATCATTGGAAACTATTTTTGCCGTATTTTTCCCGGCAGTTACCGGTTTTACGGCAGGAATTGCCATGTCGGGCGATTTAAAAGATTCTAAAAAATCCATTCCGGTTGGAACAATGGCGGCAATAGCCGTGGGTTTAATCGTTTACCTCGGATTAGCTTTTTTTATGGTTTATACCATCGATGCCGATTTGCTCAAAAACGACTATAATATTTTAATGAAGGTAGCGTTGTTTGCGCCGGCAGTAGTTGCTGGTATATGGGGCGCAACACTTTCTTCGGCTTTGGGCGGAATATTGGGAGCGCCGCGTATTTTACAAGCAATGAGTATTGACCGCATTACGCCTAAAATTTTTGCCAAAGGAAAAGGAGCGTCCAATGAGCCCATAAATGCATTGATACTTACGGTTATTTTGGCACAAGCCGGAATATTAATTGGGGAGTTGGATATGATTGCCCGTGTGGTTTCTATGTTCTATTTGGCGGCTTATGGATTTATAAACTTGTCTTTTTTCTTGGAGAGTTGGGCAAGTACCGATTTTAATCCGTCGTTTAAAGTAAAACGCTGGATTGGTGCCGTAGGATTTATCGCTGCTTTTGCTGTAATGTTCAAACTCGATATGTTGGCAATGATTGCGGCATTGGTCATTATGGGCGGCATTTACATTTATTTGGCACGAAAAGAAATTTCTTTGGGTTCGGGCGATATTTGGCAAAGTGTATGGGCAAATTTGATAAAAAGAGGTTTACGAAAACTGGATGCCAAAACCGAACATGTCAGAAATTGGAAACCCAATGTATTGCTTTTTAGCGGAGGGTCGGCAGCCCGCCCTCACTTGATAGAATTTGCAAAAGAACTTGCCGGCAACAGCGGTTTAATTACAAATTTCGACTTAATAGAAAATCCCAATGCCGATAAATTGTTTCCAAAACCCAAATCGGCCGTTGAGGATGAATTGTTAAAAAAATACCACATTTTTGGACGAAAGATTGAGGTAAAAGATATTTATGAAGGTATTCAGATTATTGCCACAACTTTTGGTTTTTCGGGTATAGAGCCCAATACGGTTTTAATGGGATGGGGAAAGAATACCAAAAATCCCGAAAAATTTGCTCAGCTGACCAAAAATTTAATTGAGCAAGATTACAATGTTTTATTTTTAGATTACGATGTAAAATCAAAATTTGGAAATTACCAAACCATCGATTTGTGGTGGCACGAAGAAAACAGCAACGGAATGCTTATGCTCAGCATTGCCCGGTTGTTGCATAATTCCGAAAAATGGCGAAATGCCAAAATACGCATTATCCACATTAACAATACCGATGTTTCTAAAAAGGTAATTGAAACCAAACTGCACAATATTGTAGAAGATTATCGCTTAAATGCCGAAGTGAAAGTGATAAATAATGCTGTAGAAAAATTACCGGTTTACGAGTTGATGATTACACACTCTTCAAAAACCGATTTAATACTTGCCGGCATTCCCGAAATTGAAGGTAACGAAGCCACATTTGTAGAACAAACCAATAAATTATTCCACAATATCGGTACTACCTTGTTGATAAAAGGTTCGTCCAAATTTAAGGCTGTGGAGGGCTTGCAGGTAAATGAATTGAAAAGTGAAGCGGTTGTTCAACCTGTAAAAATTAAATCTGAAAATCTTATACCACTTTCGTTACCCGAAAATCAAACATTGGCAAACTTAATTGTTGAATTTGATGCCAAATACATTAAATTGGTGAATGAATTTTTGGGTGAAAAAATAAACGGTATATCCGGTGCTTACAAATCATTTTTGGATGATATATATAAAACGGTAGAGGCAAACGATGATGCGAAAAAAGCATTGCGTTCGGCAAAGAGTATTTCGCAAAATTTCAAGAAAAAAGAGTTGCCCGTGCTGAACAATGTGCTGTCTGACAGTATAGCACAATTTATGGCTGAGCTGGAATTTTTTATCAGGCAACAAAAAACTGTGGTTAAGTTTAACTTATCTAAAAAAGATTTGGAACCGCTTGCCGGTGAATCATTCTATTCAAAAACAATCAGAAAATTTAAAAAGTTTCAGTATTCTCTCTTCAAAACAGCCAAACACCGTGTAAAATGGCGTAAGGCATTGTGGCATTATTATCAAACAAAGTTTATTAATGATTTTTATGATTTCGAACATCAAATAGGGGTAGAAACGGCTACTTTGTTGCTCAAAATACAACAAGGGTTTCATCAATATATTGAACAAGAAGATAAAAATATTGCCCAAAGTAAATTAAAAGAGCTGTTTGAATACATTGAAACAACGCGCAATACAATTGTCGTTGATTTATTAAACAAACACAGAGCATACTTGCAACAGGTAAAATCGAGCTTTTTGCATTTTGATTTCAATGAAGACCTTGAAGAACATTTAGCCGATATTGATACAAGAAAGTTAAAGAAAGTAAAAGAACTGGTACAGAAATACGGCGAGTTTTGGTATCAAAATCAAAGGATTTTCCATAATCAACTCGAAGAAGATTTACAATTAAATGCTTTGGGTGTGTTGGTTAGAAGAAAATCCAAAACCATAGAACAACGTATAAACAAAGAATGGTTCCAAGCTTTTGAGCAACAAATAAGTGTGCTGAAAGAAAAATCTTTGCCCGAAGATTCGGTTGCTTTCTACAATATTGAAACTGTAATGGAAGAAGTGCAAAATGCCTTCAGACAAGCAATATTACAGGTTGATGAAAGTGTAACGGTTATTCATCCCGACGATTTCAATAATTTTTCCGAAAAGCAAGAAATGCTTTCAACAGTAGTATTGGATATTGCTCAAATTGCCGATTATATTGTCGAAAACCGATTTATTGTTCCTTTAAGAGAAGAACTTCAAAAAATCATAAACAAACTCTACGTACTGCAACAAATGTTGCATCACAACAGACAATTGGTCAGTTATGTGCTTGAAAACAAAGATATTTCGGAAAATGAAAGGCAAGAAATTTTCCAAAAGTCGGATAAAGAAATACAAGAAATTTCAACCGATTTGGAACTGTTGAAAAAACAGCTAAAGGAAACACTGCGCGATATTATGCTCAATACCATTCACGATTTGGATATCCGTTTTATCATTGAGCAATCCGACCAATTATCGCAATACATTAAAACCATACAACGTAAAAAAGGCATTAAAAAAATTACGCATACGCTTGAACGAAAATACAGCCGATATGCCAAAAAAGTTAAAAATTACTATGTTTATGTCAATGAAAAATGGCGACAATCGGAGTATATTCAAAAGGTTTCGGCTTATGCCAATGATGAGTCTAAATTGGCTGATTTTGTGCAAGCTACAGAATTGTCGGCATCGGTAAAAAATAAAATACCTTATTATTATCAGCAATTATTTGGGCAAAAACACTTGTATAACAGCTACTTTTTGGAAACGCGTAAAATAGAGCTTGATTATTTTAAAGATGCCATTGCATTATCAGAAAATAATTTATCAAAAGGCGCTATAGTGGTAAGCGGTTCTCCGGGCGTAGGTAAAACTTATTTTATAGAATCGGCAATTAAAAATTTGGGTATTTCCAATTTTTACAAACTAAATTTTCCGTTTGGATTATCCCCTACGGTTAATGAATTCAAAAAAATGGTGCAATCGGTTACGCAATTAACCGGTTCGGTAGAAGAAATTTTTGCCCAACTGCCAAAAAATACCGTTTTTGTTATAGAAAATATCGAAGCGTGGAATAATCCTTCGGAAAAAAATAATCCGGTAAAGCATATATTGCATTACATCAATAAGTATAATCATCAATTGCGGTTTATTGTCAGTATCAATCATAAAAATATCGAATACTTTAACCGGTGGTTCGACTTTAAAAAATACATGGCACATTTTATCTTATTGTCGCCATTGAATCGAGAGCAAATTCAACAAATTATATTAGACCGCCATTTAACCGGAGGTGTGCAACTGTTTTACAACGATGTGTTGGTAGAGCAAGCATCGAAAAAAGATTTACGTCTTTTGTTTACTACAATTCACAAGTTAAGCAACGGAAATATTAGTGTGGCAATGCAATTGTGGTTGTCGTTTATTAAGCAAGAAAATGATTATTTGGTTATTAAACCGCATTATGTTCCGTCTTTCCCTGAAATTAATGATGATGCGAATATAGCGCTTTTATACTCGTTTTTCAGTCAATTGCAAATGACAGAGCAACAAATTAAGCTGTCTTTTGGCAAAACAATTGAAAATTTTGAATCGTTGGAAAGAGCAGAAGTAATTTATCGCGGAAACGGAAAAAATTATTACATCAATCATCATTTACTGCCTTGGATAGAAAATTGGTTGGAAACTAAAAATATAATACAATGAATATAGTAGGATTATTACACATAGGAGATATTTTGGTGATTTTAATCTTATGGGGCATTTTGTTTGTGATACAAAAAGTTGTACTGAGATTTATTCATTTGCTTCCGTTTAAAATTGTTAAACAATCATCGTTTGTAAAAAAAGTCAATATCGTATTGTGGACCTTTTTTGCCTTGCTGTCAGTTTTGTATTTGGGCAACAAAAGCTTATTGTTTACCGTGTTTTTATTAATAGCGGTTGCTTTGGCATTTTGGTCTTTTTGGCGCGATTTTTTTGCCAATATTGTTATTCAGTTTAATAATGAATTGAAAGAAAATGAAAAGATTAAATGGAAAGAGATAACCGGAACCATTAAACAAATAACCACACGCAATATTTATTTGGAAACCGACGATGGAAAAATGGAAATAATTCCGTTGCATTTATTTGTATCGGATGCATATACCAAGCTTCAGCAAGTCAATAAACCGTTAAAATATTCTTTTTCGGTAAATGATGCGGATAAAAATCCTGAGGAATTAAAAAAACAATTGTTTGTGTCGCCGTGGGTAATTAAGCATTTACCTGTATCGGTAGAAAAATCGGAAAACGGATTCCGGATTACTTGCTATACGTTTAATAAATCTACGGCATTAAAAATAACTGTTTAACGCAATTTAACATTCATTATCAATTGATTAACAATAGTTGGCCGGTTAAATTACTACTTTTGTTACAGACAAAATAAATAACGGTTTCGTTTCATAATCCCTTCATAGTTTATAACCGGTATTTTTAGAGTCTATGCAATTTATCAAAAGAGAAAGCCGCTCATAGAATTGTGAGCGGCTTTTGCATTAAATTAGTATTAACCCCCAAAAATTTAATGCGAAATTATAAGTTTTTCCATAGTCAAATTTCCTTCTTCATCCATTATGTGAAAAAATAAATACCGCTGTTGAAATCATCTAATTTTACCTTGTTAATATTGTTGAAAGTTTGATTTGAATAAACAAGTTTTCCTAAACTATCATATATGTTCAGTGTGAATTTATTGGGGTAAACACTTCCGTTACTGCCGACATTAAAATTCAAATAATAATAATCGCCAATTCCAATATCATTTAATCCTGAAAAAAATGCAATATCTGAAGCACTTGAGGGAGAAAAATCCAAATTTGCCGTGGAATTATCGCCATCATGATTCAAACAAACATCTATCCGCCCACCATAAGTTAAACCGTATGTGGTGTCAAGCATATTGGTAAGTGTATTCCATGTTTGTGCACTTAAAGAAAAGCCGTGAATAAACAATACCGGGTAAGGTAATTGCATGGCAGAACTTTTGTCTATAGGTTTTAATTTATACCGATTGCCCAGCGAATCGGGAGCCGAATAATTTTTTACCGAATCGGCTCTTTGATAAACAAAATAGGAAGGGTTGTCCAAAATTTTATTTTGCCCATGCAATGAAAGTGTGACAAATAATAATAGGAGAAAATATATAAAGCTGTGTTTCATTTTAATATATTATATAAATAAAAGTTTTACATAAATATAAAAAATAAAACGTATCAATCAAAAAAATATAACGTTGTTTTATTGTTAACAACCTCTTAATACAAAAAAATCAGTTTTATTTTGGTCCTTTCTCCGGGTATTTTCCTTCAAATTGTTTGTAGAAGTTTACAATTTCTTCAAGGTCTTTTTCAACATTTCCCGTGGGCTTAAATACCGGTCCGATGCCGGTAGTTTTTGTCTTAAAATCAATATAACCCAATACGATAGGTACATTGGCTTCTTGAGCAATGTAGTAAAATCCTTTTTTCCATTCAGGAGCGTAACTTCTTGTACCTTCAGGAGTAATAACCAAAACCAATTCATCGCGTTCTTTAAACATTTGAGCAATTGCTGAGGTAAGATTTGTACTTTTTTTACGGTTTACCGGAATACCGCCCATTGCTTTTAATATCGGTCCTAACGGAAAGAAAAATAAATCGCTTTTGATGGGGATTTTTACCGGAATACCGGCAGCCCAAAAGTACAATTTGGCATAAACAAAATCCCAATTTGAGGTATGTGGCGCGGCAATCAACACATATTTTTTCAAATCTTTGGGAATTTCACCTTTTTTTTGCCACCCCATTAGTTTATATAAAATGAAATTTGCTATGCGTTTCATAATATTATTTTTATCTAAATTACTTTTTTTCTAAACATTTTCATTTAATTTTAGGCAAACAGTCATTTTTTATGGATAAAAAGCATTTTTTATTATTTACAATATTGATTTATACCTTTTTTGCCTCAGCAACCAATGACAATGCAACCCTTGGCACACAGCAAAATGCACTTGCCGGTAATGATTTGTTTGTGAGTAATGTGTGGGCTGCTCACAATAATGTTTCATTGTTGGGCAACGTAACCGATTTTCAGGGTGGCGTTTTTTATCAAAACCGCTTTATGCTTAAACAGTTGGGGTTAAAAGCTTTTGCATTGACGTTGCCCGTAAAAAATGCATCTTTTGGCTTGTCCTATAATACTTTTGGGTATAGTTTGTTTCAAGAAAATCAATTGAAAATAGCTTATGGAATGAAATTGAGCGAAAAAGTAACGGCAGGCGTGGGGTTGAGTTGGCTAAACAATCAAATAAACACCGAATACGCTCAAAAATACAATTTCATTCTTCCGGAAATGGCAGTTACATTTAAAGTTACCGACCATTTAACAGTAGCAACAACAGTTTTTAACCCGATGATGCAAAAAATAAAATCATCCCGATACGATGAGCGTATTCCAACAATATTTAAACTGGGTGCGAATTATAAGTTTTCCGACAAAGTTATTCTTCATACACAAATAGACAAAGATTTGGACTTTGACGCATCGGTAAAAGCCGGAGTTGAGTATATTATTTCCGAAAAAATAAATTTGAATATTGGAGTAGCCACCTCGCCAACAATTGCGGCTTTTGGCGTAGGATACAATTTAAATAATTGGATGCTCAATTTTGGTGCTTCTGTGCATCAGCAATTGGGTGTGTCGCCATCTGTAGGTATTATTTATCGAAAAAAATAAAACATAATTTGAGCGGTGCAAAATTTTAAATTTCATATTCTTTTACTTTTTTCAATTATATTCTCATCTTCTTTGTTTGCACAAAAAACAGTTGACGATGAGGATGATAAAACCAATATTATTGAGCAACGTGTAGAATATTTACTGGAAAACAGCGATGCATCCGAAGGTGATTTTACCACAATTTTTGAGAATTTATTGTATTACTTTGAGCATCCCATCAATCTGAATAATACCGATTACCAAGAACTTTCTTCTTTGGGTTTGCTTACCGATATACAAATAAAACAACTGCTCGACCATATTGCCAAATACGGCAAACTGCTAACCATTTACGAATTGCAAACCATTCCTTCGTTTGATTTGGAAACCATCCGTTTGATTATGCCATTTGTAAAAGTTTCGGGAAATATTGAACAAATGCACGTCAGTTTTAAAGAAATGATGCAAAACGGAAACCACCAATTATTTGTTCGTGCCTCACAAATTCTGGAAGAAAAAAAAGGTTTTTCTCCGGCAGATGATTCTACTTTAAATGCCAATCCCAACGCCCGATATTTAGGTTCGCCGCTTAAGCTTTACTCGCGCTATAAATTCAATTACGGAACAAACATCAGCATCGGTTTTACTACCGAAAAAGATGCCGGCGAATCATTTAATAATGGATTTGATTTTTACTCGGCACATGCTTTTTACAGAGGAAAGAATTTTATCAGACAATTGGCAATTGGCGATTTTCAAGTAGAAATTGGACAAGGGCTTACGTTTTGGACAAGCCGGGCTTTTCGTAAAAATGCCAATATTATGCTCATTAAACGAAGCGGGCAAATTTTAAGACCTTACACTTCGGTAGATGAAAACAAATTTTTACGCGGAGCCGCAGTAACTTTATCGCCAACCGAAAAAATTACGGTTACGGCTTTTGGTTCTTCCAACAAAATTGACGGAAATGCCAATTCTTCCGACACGTTGAATACAAATGAAGATATTTTCACTTCTTTTCAATCCTCGGGATTACATCGTACTTACAACGAGTTAGCCGATAAAGATGCCTTAACGGATAATTTAATGGGTGGTTATATTCGGTACAATCAAAAGCAGTTTGTCAATATAGGAGTTTCGGGCGTTTACCGTAAGTTGAGCGGATCTATTACGCCAAATAAAAATTTATATGCCAAATACCGGTTTGCCGGAAATGAAAATTTTATTACTGGACTGGATTATAATATTGTTAAAAATAATTGGAATGCTTTTGGCGAAATCAGTCGTTCGCAATCGGGTGGAGTGGCTTTTACCTCGGGCGTGTTGAGTGCGCTGTCGCAAAATTTTTCATTGGCGGCGTTGTACAGAAATATTCAACCCGATTTTCAGCAAATTTACAGCAATGCCATTACCGAAAGCAGCACTACCGAAAATGAAAAAGGATTGTATTTAGGGTTGCAAGCAACACTTCCACACAAGTTTTTCTTGTCGGCTTACTTTGACCAATTTACCTTTCCGTGGTTAAATTATCAGGTGAATGCACCAAGCAACGGACATCAATTTTTGGCGCAATTAAATTATACGCCGTCGCGTAAGTTGGATATATATTTTCGCATACGCGGAAGAAAAAGACAAAAAAACACCAAACAAGAAGGGGTGATGATTGATTATTTGACAGATGAATATCAAACCAATTACCGCTGGAATTTAGATTATAAAGTATCGGAAAGTGTACGGTTAAAAACGCGTGTAGAATATGTGGTTTATCAACTTATGCCTCAAAATGCCGAAACCGGATATTTATTGTATCAAGATGTAATTTACAAAGCACTAAGCAGTCCGGTACAAGTAACGTATCGTTTCGGGTTATTTGATACCGACTCTTACAATGCTCGAATTTATGCTTTTGAAAACGATGTGTTGTATGCATTTAGTATTCCTGCCTATTACAACAAAGGCACAAGGCAATATCTGTTGGTGCGTTATACATTGAAAAAAGGAGTGGATATTTGGCTGCGATATGCTGTTACGACTTACACTAATGTAAACACTATTGGCAGCGGATTAGAAGAAATTTCAGGGAATACAAAATCCGAAATAAAGGCACAGTTGCGTTTGAAGTTTTAAAAAGAATGGATAAAATAAAAAAGTTGAGGTTAATATAACCCCAACTCCACTTTTGCTTCTTCGCTCATCATATCTTTGTCCCAAGGCGGTTCCCAAGTGAGGGTAACTTTTGCCGATTTTACGCTCCACAAACCGTTTACTTTTTCCTCTACTTCGGGTGGCAATGTTTCGGCAACCGGACAAGATGGTGAAGTCAGTGTCATTACAATCTCTACATTAAAGTCATCGTCTATATTTATTTCATAAATCAACCCCAACTCATAAATATCAACAGGAATTTCGGGGTCGTAAATGGTTTTCAATACATCAATAATTTGACGTTCAACCTCTTTTTTTATCAGTTCTTTTTGGGGTTCGTTGTTGTTCTCTTTGCTCATAGTCGGTCCTCCGGTTAATTATTGCTTAAAGCTAGTGCATAGTTTTTAATTTGTTTTATCATGGATACCAAACCATTGCTTCGCGTTGGCGAAAGATGTTCTTGCAAACCTATTTCGTTGATAAAATCGGTGTTTGCTGCCAAAATTTCTTCGGGCGTATGCCCCGAAAAGACTTTCAGTAACAGGGAAATGATTCCTTTGGCAATAATGGCATCACTATCGGCGGAGTAGTAAATTTTACCGTCTTTGTTTTCGGCGTGCAGCCAAACTCTCGACTGGCAACCTTTAATCAGGTTTTCATCGGTTTTATATTTTTCGTCTATTTGTGGAAGTTCTTTGCCCAACTCGATAATATGTTCGTATTTATCCATCCAATCATCGAAAAAGGCAAAATCATCAATTATTTCTTGTTGTGCTTCTTGAATAGTCATAACTGTTGGATTAACGTAATAAATTTACGGCTTTTTCGAGTGCCGCAATAAAAATATCCACTTCTTGCCGGGTATTATATACTGCAAAACTGGCTCTTACTGTTCCCGGAATGTTAAATTTATCCATTACAGGTTCGGCGCAATGGTGTCCGGTTCTAACGGCAACGCCCATTTTATCCAACAAAACTCCAATGTCTGACGGGTGCGTGCCATCTACAACAAATGATAATACTCCGGCTTTATTTGGTGCTTCGCCAATAATTTTTACTCCGGAAACAGTTTTAATCTTTTCGGTTGCATAAGTAAGCAATTCGTGTTCGTGGCGGGCAATCTCATTTACACCGGTTTCGAGCATGAAATCAATGGCTTCGCTCAAAGCTATGGCACCTGAAATATTGGGTGTGCCGGCTTCAAAGCGGTAGGGTAATTCGTTGTATTCGGTTTTTTCAATGGTTACGGTTTTTATCATGTCGCCACCACCTTGGTAAGGCGTCATTTGGCTCATCAACTCTTTTTTTCCGTACAAAACGCCAATACCGGTGGGCGCATACATTTTATGTCCCGAAAAGGCATAAAAATCACAGTCTAATGCTTGAACATCTACCGAAAGGTGGGGGACAGCTTGTGCGCCGTCAATTAGAATCAATGTGTTGTTGCCGTTTTTGCTGCGCACGTAATCAATAATTTCTTTAATGGGATTGATTGTCCCCAATGCATTGGAAACTTGTGTAAGGGCAACTATTTTGGTTTTTTCTGAAACGAGATTTTTTAGCTCCTCAACATTTAAAATACCTTTTTCGTCAAACGATGCGGCTTTTAGTTTCGCGCCGGTTCTTTCACAAGCCATTTGCCACGGAACAATGTTTGAATGATGCTCCATCTCCGAAATCAGCACTTCTTCACCCTGTTGTAAAAAATTTTGCGAAAGCGAAAAAGCAACAAGATTGATGCTTTCGGTTGTGCCGCGCGTAAAGATAATTTCTTCCGAATGGTTTGCATTTATAAACTGCCGTACTTTTTGGCGGGCTTGTTCGTATTTGTCGGTAGCTTTTTGACTTAACGTATGCACCCCTCGATGCACATTGCTGTTGTAATGCAAGTAATAATTGCTGATGGATTCTATTACGCGCAAGGGCTTTTGCGAGGTTGCTCCATTGTCGAAATACACCAACGGTCGTTTGTTTATCTCTTGATTTAGTATCGGAAATTGAGCTCTTATTTGGTTAATGTCCATTTTATTTTACTGTTTGTGAGATAAAATTACCGTTGAAAAATGACAGTTACTGTATCAATTGTTCTATTTCTTGGCTGATAAATGCAGTGTAAGTATCATCTTCAATATTATCGATGGTGTCGTTTAAAAATGCCGAAATAAGCATTTTTTGAGCCGTTTTTTCTTTTATACCTCTTGCCCGTAAATAAAATAATGCTTCTTCATCCAACTGTCCGGTAGATGAACCGTGACTGCATTTTACATCATCGGCATATATTTCCAATTCGGGTTTGGCGTAAATATTGGCAAAGTCGGATAACAGGATATTGGCATTGGATTGGAATGCGTTAATTTTTTGGGCATCTTGACGCACCATCACTTTTCCGTTAAATACGGCAGTGGATTTATCATCGGCAATGGTCCGAAACAGCTGGTTTGAGTAACAGTTGGGTTGCTGATGGTCGATGAAAATATGTTGGTCAATATGTTCGTTTTCTTTGGTTAAAGTTGCGCCGTTTACTGTTGTAGTAGTATTTTCGCCACTCGATTGAACAAGTGTATTGTTGCGAATAAATGCAGTATTGTAAGAAGCTAAATGTGTGTTGTAAGCAGAATCTTGATTTTGCAATATATGCGTGGTATCGATTAATGCATTATTGCTCAGGTTTTGATATTTGTAATAATTGCATGTGCTGTTGGGCATTAGCACTATTTCCGAAAGTTGATTGATTAAAGCGTTTTCAACACCGGATTGATTGATGAAAAATTCCTTTATAGTGATTTTTGCTCCGGTATCGGCCAAAATAAGGTTTCGGGGAATTAACAATAAATTGTCGTTTGTGATAATTTGAATGATTTGGACTTTTTCATTTGATAAAGTCGGAACGCCCAATATATAGCCCGAATTGTGAAAAGCCGTATTTACCGCATCAAAAAATCGTTTTTGGTTGTTTGCCAATTTGTTGTAAAACGACTGGTATTTTTGCTCAACCAATGCATCCGAAAAGGGAATTAAATCGATAGAAGCATTAACAATTTTTGAATAATCTTTTGCAAAAACACCGTTTACAAATACCAATGTGCTTTCTTCGTTATTTAACGGCAGTTTTTTCAGAATGCTTTGGTCAAATTCGGCAACTTCGTAACCGGGCAGTTGATAATTTTTTTTGAGCAGTTTGTTTACACGTGTGTATCGCCAAAACTCATCTTTGGTGGTTGGCGCAGGAATGTGCATTAAATGTTCAAGGGCTTTGTATCTTACCGGATTTTTAGAAATATCTTCGGTACTGAACAAATCCAGGAACTGAGATTTTATATCGTTTTTTTCGAGGGTTTCCATAAATGATGGTTTAATTTGTAAAATGTTATTTTTTAAACCGATTCTTTAATCCAGTCGTAACCTTTTTCTTCCAATTCCATGGCAAAGTTTTTATCGCCTGTTTTTACTATTTTACCGTTGTATAAAACGTGTACAATGTCGGGAACGATGTAATCGAGCAAACGCTGGTAGTGCGTAATAACGATGGTGGCGTTATCCGGACGGCGTAACTTGTTTACTCCGTTGGCTACAATGCGTAATGCATCAATATCCAAACCCGAATCGGTTTCGTCTAAAATAGCCAATTTTGGGTCTAAAACAGCCATTTGGAATATCTCGTTACGTTTTTTCTCACCACCCGAAAAGCCTTCGTTTACGGCGCGTTGCAGAAATTTAGGGTCGAGTTCAACCAATTTGGCTTTTTCTTTTATCAATTTAATGAAATCTTTTGCCGAGAGCGGTTCCAAACCTTTGTATTCTCTAATTTCGTTTACGGCAGTTTTCAAAAAATTCATATTGCTTACTCCCGGAATTTCTACCGGATATTGAAAGGCCAAAAACAAACCTTCGGCAGCACGTTCTTCAGGTTCTAAATCAAAAAGATTTTTTCCTTTGAACAATACTTCACCTTCGGTAATTTCATAATCGTCTTTTCCGGCAAGAACGGCCGAAAGCGTACTTTTTCCCGAACCGTTTGGTCCCATTATGGCGTGTACTTCGCCTTCGTTTACTGTCAGGTTGATGCCTTTTAATATTTCATTGCCGTCAATGGCTGCGTGTAAGTTTTTTACTTCGAGTAATTTCATTTTTACAATTTTTTATAGTTATCCTACGCTTCCTTCCAAGCTTATTTCTAATAATTTTTTTGCCTCTACGGCAAATTCCATCGGTAAATTTTCCAATACTTCGTGGCAATAGCCGTTTACAATTAAACTAATGGCTTTTTCTTCTTTAATACCTCTTTGCAGACAATAAAAAATTTGGTCTTCGCCAATTTTTGAGGTTGTTGCTTCGTGTTCAACTTTTGCCGATTTATTTTTTACTTCAATGTAAGGGAAAGTGTGTGCGCCGCATTTATCACCCATTAGCAAAGAATCGCATTGGGTATAATTGCGTGCATTATGTGCATTACGATGTACTTGCACCAACCCGCGGTATGCATTTTGCGAAAATCCGGCAGAAATTCCTTTGGATATAATGGTGCTTTTGGTGTTTTTTCCCAAGTGAATCATTTTTGTTCCGGTATCGGCTTGTTGGTAATTGTTGGTAACAGCCACCGAGAAAAATTCGCCGGTAGAGTTGTCGCCTTTTAATATTGTTGAAGGATATTTCCAAGTAATTGCCGAGCCGGTTTCCACTTGAGTCCAAGAAATTTTTGCGTTGTGGTGTGCAATACCTCGTTTGGTAACAAAATTATAAATACCGCCTTTTCCTTCTTCATCACCGGGATACCAGTTTTGCACGGTGCTGTATTTAATTTCGGCATTATCCAGTGCTATTAACTCTACTACTGCGGCGTGTAATTGGTTTTCATCGCGCATAGGGGCGGTGCATCCTTCAAGATAACTGACATAACTGCCTTCGTCGGCAACAACAAGCGTGCGCTCAAATTGTCCGGTGTTGGCTTCGTTTATTCTAAAATAAGTGGAAAGCTCCATTGGGCAACGAACTCCTTTGGGGATATAACAAAATGAGCCGTCGGAAAATACAGCAGAGTTGAGTGCGGCAAAATAATTATCGGTAGTGGGAACAACGGTTCCCAAATATTTCTTTACCAATTCAGGGTGTTCTTGAACGGCTTCGGAAAATGAGCAAAAAATGATGCCCAATTCTTGCAGTTTTTCTTTAAATGAGGTTTTTACCGAAACAGAATCCATTACGAAATCTACGGCAACGCCGGTCAATCTTTGCTGTTCTTCAAGTGAGATGCCCAATTTTTCCATTGTTTCTTTCAGTTCGGGCTCTACATCGTCCCAACTTTCGTATTTTTTTGTTTTGGGTGCGGCGTAATAGATAATATCTTGATAGTCAATTTCAGGAATTTTTAAATGAGCCCATTTGGGTGGTGTCATTTTTTGCCACGCCCGAAATGCATTGAGTCGCCATTCGAGCAACCACTCAGGTTCGTTTTTCTTTTTGGATATAAGTTTGACAATATCTTCGTTTAATCCTTTGGGGATTTTTTCGGTTTCGATATTGGTTGTAAAGCCAAACTCGTATTCTTTGTTTTTTAAATCTTCTTTTAAATTATCCTCGGTATATGCCATAATGCAGTATTCTCTTTTTATAATGAAAAGCTTTCGCCACAACCGCACGTTCTTTGTGCGTTGGGGTTGTTAAAAATAAAACCTTTACCGTTTAGTCCGCCTTCGTAGTCGAGTGTGGTGCCTACCAAATAAAGAAAACTCTTTTTGTCGCACACTACTTTCATTCCGTTGTCTTCAAAAACTTTGTCGTTTTCTTCATCAATGGTGTGGTCAAAGGTCAGTTGATAGGTTAAACCCGAACAACCGCCACCTTTAACCCCTACTCGTATGAAAGCATTTTCGGGTGCGCCTTCTTCTTTCATCAATTCTTGGGCTTTCTTTTTGGCGCTTTCGGTAACTTTTATCATAATTGGTTTATTTTTGGGGCAAATATACGCCTAATTTCTAATTTAGATTTATTCTAAATAGTAAAAATTACCCTTTTTGTGGTATTGATGATTTTTGGAAAAATTTGTAAGCATCATTTTTGTTAAAATATTGATTAGATTCAATTGCTAGTGCAAGTTATTGAAGGAAACTCCAACGGGATAGCCCGTTGGAGGAAATCCAAAAAGTTCAAAAATTTGCAATGATATGAAATACAAACATTTGAATTACGAGCAAAGGTACACAATAGAATGCATGCTCAAAAGCGGATTTAAAAAGAAAAGTATCAGTGAAACCATAGGTGTATCCGAGTCAACCTTATATCGAGAATTATCTCGTAACAAGCAGAAACGGGGTAAGTATAATGCTAAATATGCTCAAATGTTGGCAATACTGTTTTTAATCTCTTGTTTAGGATTGATGGGATTCCCTATTACATACACATTTATCGGAGAAGACGTGCTGTATAGTCATATTAAGGTAAATGAATATTATTTGGTATTTTTTACGGCTTCAAGTTACATTGTGGGCGGTATTGCGTTGGTAAGAATGTATGCCCGATTGTTCTCGGGAAATCACGTAAAAACCTATCATCCTACACCCATTAAAACAGCATAATTCAATTCAATAATAAAATAAATTTTAAAAATATAATCGGTTATTAAAATCAAGTAAATTATGAAAACTTCTGAAACAAGACAAATCCCTGCCAAAGGAATAGCATGACTTAAACAAAACTGGAAAAGCGATATGACCGCAGGATTTTTAGTGTTTTTATTGGCCCTGCCTTTAAGTTTGGGTATTGCCAAAGCCAGTGGATTTCCACCGGCAATGGGTGTACTTACGGCAATGGTTGGCGGAATTGTTACCTCATTGTTCAAAAACGTGGGTGAATTAACCATAAAAGGTCCGGCTGCCGGATTGATTACCGTAAGTGCCGGCGCTGTTGCCGAGTTGGGCAGTTGGCATTATGCCGCAGCCATTGTTGTGATAGTAGGGTTAATTCAAATAATATTAAGTTACTTAAAAGTTGCCAGTCTGAGCGATATTTTCCCTATTTCGGCAATAGAAGGAATGCTGGCAGCAATAGGTATTATCATAATTGCCAAACAAATTCCTGTTTTATTGGGAGATGAACCTTCATTGTATAAAGGGGAAAAACCATTGGAGCTGTTTGCCGATATTCCAAAATTTGTGGCACACGAACATTTGCATATTGCCATTATTGGTGGTATAGCGCTGGCATTGATGTTTATTTTACCTATGATAAAAGTAAAATGGTTGCAAAAAGTGCCGGCACCTATGATTGTTTTAATTGCTACTATTCCAATGTCTATTATTTGGCATTTAAAAGATACCGTAGGGGCATATTCCGTTGTGGCAATTGGCGATTTTTGGGGTAATTTCGGTATGAATGCCGATTTCTCTAAAATAGCCACATCCGCCTTTTGGAAATACGTAGTAATGTTTTTGTTTGTCAACAGTTTAGAATCTTTACTTACCGCAAAAGCCATAGACCAACTCGACCCGTACAAACGCGAAACCGATTACAACAGCGATTACCGTTCGGTAGGTGCCGGAAATATGGTATCGGGTTTATTGGGAGGCTTACCAATGATTTCAGAAGTAGTGCGTAGTTCGGCAAATGTAAATTACAATGCCAAAACCAAGTGGTCAAACTTTTTTCACGGAATCTTTTTGCTCATCAGTATGATTTTGCTTATTCCTTATATTGAAATGATACCCAATGCCGCTTTGGCAGCTATGCTGATGTATGCCGGTTACAAATTGGCTTCGCCAAAAACGTTTTCACATATGGCGCATATTGGTACCGAGCAGTTAATTATATTTTTGGCAACCATTATCGTTACATTGTTGGAAGATTTATTGCTGGGTATAGCCGTAGGAATTGTCGTTAAAATGATTTTCCATTTGGCTCGCGGAGCAAAATTCGGCGATATGTTCAAAGCAAAATACGAAACCGAAGACAAACTAAACGAATTTATTATTCACGTAAAAGGCGTAGCTGTGTTTACAAACCTTTTTGGCTACAAAAAACTATTGGACAACTTGGATAAAAGCAAAAAGGTAATTGTTGACTTTTCAAACTGTAAATTGATAGACCATTCGTTTTTATCCTTCATCCACCATGTAGGAATGAAATTCGAAGAAAATGGCGGAGATATTCAGTTGGTAGGTTTAGATAACCACAAACAAGTTGCGCACGATAAACTGTCGGCACGCGTGCTAAAATAATTATTACATTTGGGCGTTCCCCGCCAACAGGGCGGGTCAGGCTGTTCCGGGCTACACGTTGTTTCGGCAATCCTTGCGCTCCGCACAAGGCAGTGCCGTATGCTCAAGCATACGCCCTACACATCCTTAACGTAAAAAATAAAAAATAATGAAAATGAAGAACATTAAAAAAATCACTTCCGTAATTTTATTCTTGTTACTGTATAATGCAGGAAAAACACAAGCACCCGTAACAAGTTATTCTACCAATTGGTGGAATGGTATCATAGGTCATTATCGTCTTTCAGATAAATGGGGTTTATACGATGAATTGCATATTCGTAGAGCCAATTATTTAGAAACGTGGCAGCAATTTTTGTTTCGCCCCGGCATAAATTATTTTCTTAATGATAATGTGGTGTTTACCTTAGGTTACACTTATATTCAAACCTATCCTTACGGCTCGCAACCGGTGCCAACCGTAATACCCGAAAACAATATTTGGCAACAAGTAATTTTAAAACATAAAAAAGGTAAAGTAAGTATTACACACCGATATCGTTGGGAAGAACGTTTTATTGGCAAGGCAATTTTAGACACAGAAAAAAACAACTATATAATTTCGGGAACAAATTATACAAATCGTTTCCGTTATCGTATAATTGTTGGCGTTCCGATAAAAAATAATTGGTCATTTACCTTTTACGACGAAGTTTTTATCAGTATCGATAAAAAAATGCAACAATTCGGGTTTAATCAAAATTGGATAACAGGATTGATTAACTATAAAGTTTCAGAAAATTTGAAAATTAGCGTTGGAATGATGCAGCAATATTTTAAGAAATCCGATGGTATTCATTATGAAAATAATCCCACTATCCAATTTGGAATTGGTTATAAATTTGATTTTAGAAAAAACGAAAGTAAATAAAATGACGTCAATTTTGTTTAAGAAAAATTATTATTGTTCTTTTACCTTGATGTAAAAGAACCAAAACATCAAGGCCGCTCACAAGTTTCTGTTCCACTACGGCAACACGTACTAACTCACCCCAACTCGCAAACGCCATTTTCAAAAAATAAGTCAATTTTTTGATGGCTGAGCTCAAACAGGGGTTCGTTTTAACGTTTGTTGTTGCCTGTTTCACAACGAAACTTGTAAGATGCCAATTTTTTTCTTTGTGTCTTCAAGCAGTCGTGCGAATAGCTTTCAAATAGAGATGACAATGCGCTAGTCCGGGTGAGATGTCTTATCAAATAAATTGTGCGTTTCTCGGAAGACCTTTTGAAGACACTAGATTTTTGTTTCTTTTCATCGATGGAAAAGAAAAAGTATGAAGCTCAATCGTAAATTTGATTGATAGGGCTTTATCCAAAATTCACGTTAAATAAAATAGCTCGCCAATTTGGCGAGCTTTTCATTAAAACTAAATACTATGTAGTGTGAACTATTGAAAATATCCTCTTTCGTCAAGGTAAGTCCATCCTTTTGCCCAGTTTGTTCCGTTAGGGTCAAATGCACCTTTGTAAGTAACATTGTCAAACCAAGCATCTGTTGGAGCAGTCCCGCCGGATACATTAGCTGCATTACCGGGTACAGGATTATAACCATTTGCAGCAAAGTTGTTTGATAATCCTGGATCGGCAACAGTATTGTTTGCAGTTGCAAAATAAGAAGCAAAGGTTGAAGCTGCAGTTGCTGAGTCAGGATTAGCAGAAGCACCTGAACCGAAAGAAACTTTAAATATCCCGGCTGCTGTACCGTCAGCAACATTCCAAAATACGTTATCTTCAAGAACTAAATCTCCTTGTTGCCATCTTTTGTAAGAGTATTCTCCGGATGCAAGCATTTCAATATCAATACCTTTTGCGTAATCCATAAAGATAGAGTTGTGGTATTCGCCACCGGCATTATCTCTGAAAGTTACTGCACGTTTTCCGGCAGAAGCACCTCTACCCATATAAGTAGCATTGTAAATTTTTGGATGTGCATAAGGCATTCCATCTTCAGGAGATGTTCCTCCATCGTGCTCACCACCGCGGTCACCGGCTCCGGGCTCTTGAATTAACCACCAGAATTGTCCGTAACCTCTAAAACCTTCGTCATAGTCGTAACCATCATCACCACAAAAAGCAATAATAGCATTTTTTACACGTGGCTGTCCACCAAAGAATTCAATTCCGTCATCGGCATTCGCTACTATTTCCACATGATCAATAACAGTATTGTAACCTACACCACCAAGGGTTAAACCGTTAATTTCGTTTCCGGCACCAATATCGGTTCCGCCGTGACGAATAGATACATATTGAATAATTCCTGAATTGTCGGCATCATCATTACCACCGTATAATCCGCGAGTCTCAGAAGTAGGGATACCTTCTATTTGTGATTCTCCTGGCGAAGAGTTTAATTGAGCATTTCCCAATACAATTAAACCACCCCATTGACCGCGAGTTGTTACCGGTACAGAACCATCTAACGGGTCGGCTTCAAATGTGAAAATAATGGGTTGCGAGGCAGTTCCTTGAGCCATGATTTTACCGCCACGAGCAACAATTAATGCAGAGGCATTTGCACCGGTTCCGGGTTTACCTTTTATAACTGTTCCGGGCTCAATAGTTAATGTTTGACCGGGGTTAACAAATACCATTCCGTCAAGTATCCAAACTTTATCGTTTGTCCAAGTAGTAGTACCTGTTCCGTTTCCATTATCTTTAACAACAACTTCGTTAGAGTTGTTTGTGTTATCATTATTAGATGTTGGATATTCGCAAGAACCGTCATCTTTTTTTGCGTCAGCATCGTAATTGGTTGCAGCAGGGTCGGTACAACCTTCTTTTTTCTTACATGCTGTAAAACTTGTTGAAAGGGCAACAGCTACAGCAGTGGTTAAAAGTAAATTTTTCTTTTTCATTTTTATTGGATTTAAATTTTGTGGCAAATGTAGGGTTAGGGTGTTAAGTTTATGTAAACTTCAAATTACCCTTGAATTATCTCTTTGTTAAACAAAACCTAATTTAATTTTTATTTTAAGTTATTAAGAGATATAGAATACTATGTTGAAAATTAGCCGTTTAATGTGTTATGAAAAATTTGCATGACTTTATTGTTTGCTTTATATTTGAACTTTTAAAAACAAAATGTAAGTTATGAAAAAGTGTTTGATAGTCTTGTTAATGATTGTAGCGAATTTGGCAATGACTCAAGTGCCGCAAGGAATCAATTATCAAGCGGTAGCTCGCGATGCAGACGGAGTTATACTTGATGGTGTATCCGGTGATGTGGTAATTTCCATATTGGATACCCTGAATGGGAATGTTATTTATTCGGAAAAACATCAGGTAACAACAAATCAATTTGGGTTGTTTACCTTGGTAATAGGGAAAGGAACACCTTTGACGGGTAACTTTTCTTCTATAGTGTGGGCTGTAGGAAGTAAGTTTTTAAAAGTTGAAGGTGATTTTGGTAGTGGAATGGAAGATTTCGGCACTACACAATTATTTTCGGTGCCTTTTGCACTTCATGCACGTACTGCCGCAAGTGGTCAGCCCGGAAAAAACAGTTTAATAAGATTAAATCAATTTACAGGAAATACAAATTGCCCTAATGGAGGAACATATTTTTATGTAGGTGTTGATGCTAATGGCAATAGTTTTTTAGATAATAATGAAATAACCGATTCTACCTTTATTTGTAAAACCGATACTTCAGGTGGTGGGAATGATAATGATTGGATTGTGGATAGTAATGGTGATATGTATCCGGCAAATATTAACAGTAATGTAGCAATAGGTTTTAATACTCCTTTACATAAACTGGATGTTTTATCGTTGACAGACACTGTAATCGCATCTTTTGGAGGTTTTAATCCTTTTGCAACCGGTATTCAAATACATGCATTTAACGGTAATGCTTCTTCAGCGTTATTGTTAACTAATGGAAATCCCGATACGGCTATTATTTCTTTAGATCCGAATGATGACGCTTTAATAGTAGCCAATCTTGACAGTGACGGCAAAACCGAAGTTTTGGCAGACAGTGCGGTATATGTTGGAGCTAATAAAGCTATTGGAATGCAATCGGAAAAAATGTATATATCTGTTGATTCAACTATTGTTATTGGAAATAATAATGCATCTACAACATGGTACAATCAAGGGATCTTCGCTACAGATAGCTTATATGTTTATGGGAATAACATGTTCAACTCCGGGTATGTATTAACAAATACAGGTTTTGGAAAAGCGCAGTGGGTAGATCCAAACTCTTTAGTGTCAACTCCGGCTCAAATATGGCAACAAAATGGTTCTGATATATATTATAATGCGGGAAATGTAGGTGTTGGAACATCCTCACCTTCGGCTCCGTTTACTGTTGTTGGTAGCAATAGCTTGTTCCGTGATGTTACCGATAATTACTCAATAGCAGAGATCACCTACACCGGTAGTGGTTCATCTTCTTCCGGTTCATTAGCGCTAAAAAGAAATAACATTAACCAAGTTTATTTTACGGCAAACGGATCTTCTTGGATAAATTCCGGTAATGTGGGAATTGGCACAAATGCTCCACAGTCTAAACTGCATGTGGCAACACCCAGTTCAGCAATTACAAACGTTTTTCAATTTGGAAATGGCAACCAACCAACGTTGGAATGGTTTTTTGATGTAGATGGCACCTCATTGTTTACCATAAATAATGAAGGAATAGGTACTCCTGTTATGACAATGGATCCAACCTTAGGATATGTAGGTATAGGTACTTCTTCATCACCAACTGCAAGATTAGAGCTTTTAACAGATAATAATAATACTATACGTTTTACCGGTTTTTTTGAAGCATCTATGTATCATCCAAATAATGGGTTCCAATTAATTGCTGATTATTTATCATTTAAAACAACCACTCCAATTGGAAATATTAGCTTTTTCACAAATAATAATATATCAACACCTCGATTACAAATTGTGCCAAGCGGTAATGTTGGGGTAAATACTTCTGCACCATCAGCAAAATTCCATGTAAATGGAACATTGCGCTTAGAAAATTTAGATGCCAATCCTATTGATACGGGAGCAGTACTCACAGCTATAGATCAATTGGGAAATGCTGTTTGGAAACCACGACGCATAGCGTTTGAAGCTAATTTTTTAAACTTGGCTGGCACAACACCGCTGAATAATAGTTCTAAAATACCGTTTGATGCAGTTGCTCTTAATACGGGTAATGGTTTTTCAACTACTTCGAATGATTTTACCGCTCCTGTTGATGGAGTTTATCATTTTTCGGTTGTGTTAACAATAGAAAATGCTTCGTTGACTAGTGTTTACCATCAACAAATAGATTTAAGAGTGAATAACATAACTGTTAAAGCAGTTACTCAAACATTAAATTCAGTTTATGGAAAAGGAACAATATCATTTGATATAGATATGAACCTATCAGCAGGAGATGTTGTAGATGTTTATATCCAAAACACTGACCCGGCCTATATATCTTTAAATAACATAGGTTCTTGGTTCAGTGGCCATTTGGTTTATGCTTATTAGAATAATTTAAATTTTATAATATGAAAAATTTATTGAGTGTTTTATTTTTAACGTTAACAATCGGTTTATGGGCACAAGCTCCCCAATCGATTAACTATCAAGCCGTAGCAAGAGATGCTTCGGGACAAATAATGGATGCACAATCCGGAATGGTGCGTGTCAGTATTTTGGATGCTGTGGGTGGGAACATTATGTATCAAGAAGAACACGCCGTTACCACTAATCAATTTGGTTTGTTTACCATAGCCATTGGAAAAGGAACAGCTCTTCAAGGTTCATTTTCTGCTATTAATTGGGGTGCCGGAGACCGTTATCTAAATATTGAAGCCGATTTTGGAAGCAGTTACGAAGATATGGGAACAACGCAATTATTGTCAGTTCCTTTTGCATTGTATGCTGAAAAATCAGGTGACGGACCTGCGGGTAAAAACAGTCTGATGGATATAGTTACTGCCTCTCAGACAACATGTCCCAATGGCGGATATGTGGTAAATGTTGGGACAGATGCCAACAGTAATGGATCGCTTGATGCTTCTGAAATAGCAAATTCATTTTCCGTATGTAATGGTGCCGATGGTTCGGCAACCAATCTGACGGCAGGTCAAGGTATATCTATTACAGCTAATACTATTTCCAATACCGGAGATTTAGATTCTACCGATGATATAATCACTAATGCTTATCTAAACGGTTATGACTTATATATTGTAGAGGGAACAACGAATTGGGTTGTAAATTTATCCGGTTTGTTTACCGGATTAGATACATCAAACACCAATGAAATACAAACGCTTTCTGTTAGTGGAAATACGATTAATTTATCAAACGGAGGAGGGAATGTTAATATCTCTTCAACACCTCCCGGTGCTGCCGGAGAAGTGTTAACTTGGAATGGATCTACATGGGTGTCTCAAGCTGTAACAGGAGATAATTGGGGTTCGCAAGTAGTTCAAACCTCAGGAACCAATATTTCCGGTGATGGTACTTCGACAAATCCTTTAACTGTAACAGAAGCTGATGGTGATCCTTCAAATGAGTTACAAACTTTATCCGGTTCTCCCGGGGTGGGAAACTATTCGGTAACATTGTCAAATGGTGGAGGAACGGTTACTATTCCTACCAATGATGCTGATTCAGATCCTACAAATGAACTTGAACTACCGGCATCAGCAACTTCCGGTGATGTGTTAACATATAATGGTACATCATGGGTTAATCAACCCTTGCCGCCATCACCAACAACATATTGGACAGCAAACGGAAATGATATCTCTAATACAAATTCAGGGAATGTAGCTGTAGGTCCAACACAAGCAGCCCCCGGATCCTTGACAAGCAGTGGTAAAGCTTTAACAATTTCTACAGCCAATAATTATGTTACAACAAATCCGGCAGTATTAGAATTAATAGGGACATCGGCTACGGGTGCCGATATAATGGGGAGAATAGCTTTTGGAGCCAATGGCTCATCTTCACCAACGTTAATGGGAAGTATTGAAATGAATAAACTGCAACAGATGCTCTTTTTCACAAATGGAAATGAGCAAATGAGAATAATGAGCAATGGTAAAGTGGGAATTGGCACAGTATCACCTTTTTCTACTTTAGATGTAAACGGACAAATTACTATGCGTACAGGAGCGGCATCCGGATATATTCCTGTTTCAAATGCAAATGGTACGATGACCTGGACAGACCCTACTTCAATAGCATTAGGAAACCAATGGATACCTTCAGGAACAGACATTTACAATGGAAATGCCGGAAATGTACAAATTGGTACTAATTTGGAGTTAACAACTGATGCAAGTTCAATTACATTTGCACAGGGTGCTTCAACAAATGCTCCGGAAATCTATATGTTTTCAGGTGGTACATCCAATCCTGCAAGAATGATATTGGCACATTCTCCCGGATTTCCCAAATGGGGATTGGAATACCGCGACGGCTCTGATATTTTTGTTTTTACAAATGCTACTAATGATGTGATGGCAATTGATTTACAAAACCAAAGAGTAGGTATAGGAATAAGTAATCCATTAAATCCTTTAGATGTTTACCATATTACATCAAATCCCAATAATAGTGCTATGCATATTACTTATACATATTCAGGAAGTACATCAGGAATTAATTCAGGATTATATATACAATCAACCAATAGTAGTACTAATAACACTTGGGGGATATACTCAGCTACCAGTGGTACAGTAACATCAGGTAATTCAGATATTGCTGTTGCAGGATATTCTTCTTCTGGAGGGCCAGGAGATCATATAGGTGTAGAAGGTTCTGCCTCTTCTTCATCAGGAAACAACTTTGGTGGATTCTTTAGTGCAGTGAGTAGTACATCAGGTACAAATTATGGAGTATATGCAAATGCAGTTGGAGCTGCAACCAATTGGGCAGGTTATTTTAGTCAAGGTAATGTTTATATAGCAGATAATGTTGGTATTGGTACAACATCTCCTACTCATAAATTACATGTTGTTAATTCAACTTTATCAAGATCAGGATATTTTGAGAACAATTATACAAGTGGAACTACTTATGGTATTTATGCCGGAGTATTTGGGGTAGGAACTACTAGTAAGCGAGGAGGCTCTTTTGAAGCTATGGGTTCTTCAACAAATACTAATACAGCTGTTAGAGGGTGGGCACAAGATGGAGCAAGTAGTAATTATGGAGGTCAATTTTATGCATTTTCAAGTGCGTCAACAAATTATGGAGTATACGGCTATGCAACAGGTGCAACAAATAACTATTCGGTTTATGCTTCTGGGGATCTTGCGTATACAGGGAGCTTATTAAATCTTTCCGATAAAAAAATTAAAACTAACATATCTGATTTTAATGGGGCACTAAACTTAATCAATCAAATTCCAATTAAAACTTTTTATTTCGATACTGAAAAGTATAAAAGTTTAAATTTAGCTGAAGGTATGCAATATGGTTTTATTGCACAAGATTTAGAAAAAGTAATACCTGAATTAGTTCAAAATACTACTCATGAATTATTTGATGAAAAAGGAGAAGTTATTGAACAAATAGATTTAAAAATGGTAAAAACTCAACAGCTAATTCCTGTTTTAATCAAAGCAGTTCAAGAACAACAACAAATGATTGAAGAATTGAAAAAAGAAATAGAGCTATTAAAGCAAGATTAAAATATTTTTAAAGAAGAAATTATGAAAACAAAAATAATATTACTCACAACATTTGCTCTTTCTTTTGGCTTTTGTACAATAGCCCAAACAACCTTAGAGCGAAGTGTTATAAGCAGTGCGGGGAACTACTCCGAACAAAGCTCGGTTTGGCTCTCTTATACCGTTGGCGAGCCGGTGGTATTTACAGGAAATGGCAACAGTGTTATCCTTACGCAAGGATTTCAACAACCCACCGATAACGAAGAAGCCGAAATTTACATCTATTCGGGCTTTACCCCAAATGGCGATGGAGACAACGATGAATGGTACATTGATTATATCTATTTGTACCCCGATAACAAAGTAGCCATTTTTGATCGCTGGGGCGTATTGGTATGGAAAGCCGACGGTTACAACAATAAAGACGTAGTGTGGAAAGGAGATAATAACGTAACGGGAGATAAATTATCAAACGGCACCTATTTTTATGTCATTAAAGTAAACGACAAAACCTACAAAGGTTGGGTAGAGCTAAACAGATAAAATAAATACAATTATTTTGAACTTTTTAATATGAAACGAATTATACAATACCTCATATTGTTGTTAGTGGCAAATACCACATTTGCACAACAAGACCCACAATATTCACTCTATATGTTCAATACATTGGGGGTAAATCCGGCGTATGCCGGCAGCCGGGATGCGTTAAGCTTTGGACTTGTTCACCGGAATCAATGGATAGGTATGCCCGGAGCCCCGGTTACCAATGCATTGTTTGCCCATATGCCTTTAAAAAACAATAAAATGGGTGTAGGTTTAGAAATTACAAACGATAATATCGGGCCAAAATCACAAAATTATTTCAATGTCGATTATGCCTATAAAATAAAAGCCGGAAAAGGTAAGTTGGCATTTGGGATTCGTGCCGGCGTTATTGCTTTCATTTATGATTGGAACAAAATAGAATATAAAAATGAACAGGACGGATTTTTACAATATGCTTACACCTCAAATTTCACAGTCCCTAATTTTGATTTTGGAATGTATTACAACACCACAACATTTTATGCCGGTTTGGCTTTTGCTCATTTAAACAAAGCTTCTTACGATGTGTTAACACAACAATTATCCGATTCGGTAAGTTCAAGAATGTACCGGCACAGTACTTTTACCATAGGCAAAGCTTTTGTGTTAAATAACAAATGGACATTAAGACCGAGTATGCTGCTTCGAGCAGTCGAAGGTGGAATTGCTAACATTGATTTAAACATCAGTGCAATGTACAATCAAAAAATATGGGCAGGAATTTCATTACGTTCTACCGAAGATGTTGTTTTGACATTAGAGTTTGTTCCGAATAAAAAAATACGAATTGGTTATTCATACGATTATAATACCGGAAAATTACGTACTTATACCGGAGGAACTCACGAGATTTTCCTTGGTTACGATTTACAGTTTAAAAATGTTAAAATGACCTCACCACGCTATTTTTAAGATACTATGAAAAGAATTATATACATCATACTCCTTCTCTTGTTTTCAGTGTCCTATTCAATTGCAAACGGTCAATTGAAGAAAGCACAAAAATTGTACGAAAGCAATTATTTTTCCGATGCTGTAAAATATTATGAGAAAGGATTGAAAAAAGAACCTCAAAACATTAAAGCCATTGAGCAGTTGGCGGATGCTTACCGCCGTTTGCAAGATTATTCATCTGCCAAAAAATGGTATCAAAAAGCGGTAGAATTGAATACGCAAAATCCCGAAACGTATTACTATTACGGACAGGTTTTAAAAATGCTCAACCGTTTCCAGGATGCAAAAAAACAATTTGAAAAATATGTGGAATTATCATCGGGAGCATCGGCTAAATTATTGGGTAAATTAATGGTACAAAGTTGCGAAGAAGGACAAAAACTATCCAAACAAAAGCCGTATTTTGACGTAATATTAGTCAAAGGAATAAATACTGAAAATTCTGAGTTTTCACCTTTTTTATATAATGATGAATTGGTTTTTACTGCCGAAAGAAATCCGGACATATTAAACGACCGAACATTTTCGGTAAATAATAAACCCTATCTTTCTATTTTCAAAGCAAGTTCCAAAACAAATAGTAAAACGGAATTTGATAAAATAACTCTTTTCGATAAGCGCTTTTATTCCGATTTTCACGACGGACCGGTTACTTTCAATAAAGAGGGAACGCTGGCTTTTTTCTCTCGTGTGGATAAATCGGCACCAAACAAAAACGGCGTGGTAACATCCAAGTTGTATTATGCTGTGAAAAACAAGAAAAAGTGGTCGAAACCCAAAGCATTTGCTTACAATAACCGTGAATACAACCTTACTCATCCGGCATTAAGTGCCGATGGAAAATACTTGTTTTTTGCCTCAAATATGCCCGGAGGAAAAGGCGGAATGGATATTTATGTAAGTAAAAACGATAACGGAAAATGGTCAAAACCGGTTAATTTAGGCGATGGTGTAAACACACCCGGAAACGAAGTTTTTCCTTATTTCTATAACGGCGTATTGTACTTTTCATCCGATGCGTTACCCGGAATGGGCGGTTTGGATATTTTTTATGTCCGTGAAGATAATGACTGGCAAGAGCCAATTAACCTGAAAAATCCTGTTAATTCTACTTTTGATGATTTTGGCATTTTTATGTATGATGATAAACACGGTTATTTTTCGTCAAACCGTGAAGGTGGGGTAGGAAGTGATGATATTTATCATTTTGAACGAATCCGTGAAGATGAAGATTTAAAACCCAAAACCAAAATATTGGGTTTGTTCGAATATAAAAATCTACCCAAAGACGGCGTTACACTTCAGTTAATGAATGAAAACGATGAAATAATAGAGGAAATAAAAACCGACGAACAAGGGAAGTTTGTGTTCAAAAACCTGTCGCCGGATGAGAATTACCTCATTATGCTTAAAGAAGAAGATATTACGGATGATTACAAGTTGTATCTGTTAAATGAAAATGGAGAAAAAGTTCAATTGATAGAACATTTCACTAAGAGTAAATTTAAATTCAAAGCCCTTCCGTTTGATGAATACAATGGTATGGAGTTGCTCAAAGAGGAAGATGAAGATTTATTTACCATTGGCTTGTCCGGGCAGGTGTATAAGTTATTACCCGGTGATGTTTCCAATGAAATGGAAATTATGATTGTGGATGACGAAGGAAATGTAATTATGAAAACATTCACGGACAAAGAAGGAAAATTTGTATTCAGAAAATTACGACCCGATGAAAATTATCTTCTTATGTTGAGCGAAGAGGATGAAGATTTTAAAATAGTTATGTTTGATGAACAAGGAAATTTATTGGGTGAAGCAGAACGATTCAAAAACAAAACATTTAAATACCGACGTTTAAGTCCCGATGAAAATTCGATTACACTTATCAACGAAGATGATGAAGTTATTAGAATTTCACAAAACGACCGCTTTATCGTTTCAAACATATTGTACGAATACCGTTCGGCTAAATTGAATGAAACAGCCAAAAAAGAATTGGATAAGTTGGTATTGATAATGAAGAAAAACCCGAAAATTGTTATTGAGTTAAGTTCACATACCGATTCAAAAGGAGGCGATTCGTATAATATGAAACTCTCGAATGAACGTGCTAAAAAGGCAAAAGAGTACATAATATCAAAAGGGATTGATGAAAAGCGAATTGTCAGCATTGGGTATGGCGAAACCAAACCCATAGCTCCCAATACCAATCCTGACGGCAGTGATAATCCCGAAGGGCGGGCTAAAAACCGCCGTACAGAGATTAGAATTATTAAGTGGTAATTATTCGCCTACTACACCTACAACTTGAGCTTTTTGTTTATCGCCTGTTTCATTAAAAGCTGTAAAATGGATAACATACATACCAATTAAAGCTTTGGTATTGTTTTCAGTTGTTCCATCCCAAGAAATTGTGCCTGCTGCGCTTAGCAGCTCATTGCGCATTAAGTATTTTACCAATCGTCCTTTATCGTCATAAATGGTAATGTTTCCCACATATCCCGGCTCAGGTAATTGGTAAGAAATATTCAAAACATCATTCAACCCGTCATTGTTGGGTGTAAATACTTCCGGCGAGAGCGATAAAATGGTTTGTTCACCTTGCGATTCATTGTATTGCGAGTTTTGTAGCCCGGGTGTGGCAAACCCCACATCTTCAGCCGCCGAATGCCAATTGGTTTTATCATTGGTAGGACGAGAATAACTAATGCGCTCCAATGATACGCCATCGGTCGAGTTCAGCAAACTAAAGTGCATATCTTCAGAGTAATTAAAAAAATCAATAACGGTTTTATTACTGTCAGTCAAATAAACACTTCCCTCATCATTGGCATAAGTTGGCAAAGATGATACTTGAATAAATGCTTTGCTGTTAAATTCAGGGTAAAATTGTTTAATGGAATTCGTATCCGTTGTAAATACTTTAAATTGATGAGGTTCAATGATTATATGCTCTTGCGAAACAGTTTTGAAATTGCTTACCGAGTCATCATAATTGGCAAGCATCCATTGGTATAAATCAATATATTTATCCGAATTATTATAAATTTCAACAAAATCGTCGCCACCGGTATAAGGATTGAATAATACTTCATTTATGATAATGTCGCCTATTGCTGCCGGTTGAGGCAAGGCAAACGAATAACTGTTTGGCGAAAGTGTATTGCCCACACAATCGCTGCCGTTAGTTATCGAAAGAGTATATTCTATTCCTGTTTGCAATTTTGGGAAAACCGAAAGAATCACTTTTTTGTTTGATAGTACAGAAATATTGGTTGTATTAATACCGTTGTCAATGTAATAAAGGGCATTTTGCAACACATTTAGCGGAATTATTTCCGAAAAAGTAACTTCTACCGTACTGTCGGATAAGGCAACCGCTTGCAAAATTTTTGGTGAAATATTATCGGGATTTGTAGCATAAACGCTGTTTTGTTGTCCAGGCGTACCACCTGCCGGATTATTGGATGCCGCCCAATTATCACTTTCTCCGCAAGGATTGTTATAATCAATCATTTCCAAGCTCCAACCACCGTCGCTTTTGTTTGCATCGTGATACCAATCATCAAAATAGTGCACAAAATGCACTTCTGCTGTATCAGGCGAAAACAATTGAATATCTCCTTCGGTATTGTACAGTGAAGGCATTGTGCTCGCACCTGTTGTTTTGCCGTAAGGCGTGAAAAAACTTTCATAATTATCATCACAAATTATCACATATTCGCTGGGTAAAATATATTGATTTTGATAGATTTTATACATAGAACTACCATTGCCTATCAAACAATTTTTTAACGAAATAGCTTTTGACGAACGATTGTAAATTTCAATATATTCATATTCAGGTAAGCCAATTTGTGGCGAAGGGTCAGCAAATATTTCGGTAATTACCAAATCAAATAAATTTGGAGCAACTCCAATGGCAAAGTTAAAAGGTGCCGAAGAAAAGTTATTTCCGCTGCAATCGGCAGTATTGCTTACTGTTAAGCTGTAAACCGTTGCCGAATCCAATGCAGAAGTTAAATTTAGCACTGCTGTTGTATAATTATAATTAAATGAAAAACTGCCAACAGTTATTCCGTTATTGATAGAAAAAATAGCATTTTGAGCCGAATTACTGTCAAGCGTTTCACTAAAATAAACTTTCAACTGAAAAAGATTGGTTACTTCCACATCTTTAATATAAGGAGCACTCGTATCGGGATTGATACTGTAAACACTGTTTTGTTGTCCGGGTGTTCCACCGTTTGGGTTGTTGGATGCTGTCCAATTGTTTTCATTGCTGCAAGGCAAAACAGGGTTGATGCGCTCAAGTGTCCAGCCGCCTTGTGCTTTAGTGGCATCATTGTACCAGCTGTCGCTGTAAACCACAATGTCTAAAATTTGCCCGGTGTTATCAAGGAGCGTTAAGCTGTCGCCGGAATTGGCTAATGCCGTAAAAGACGAAATACCAATGGTATTGCCAAACATATTGTAGGCGGCAGTATCATTATTGCTGCACAGGATAACATAATCGCCGGGCGCTAAAATATAAGCCGGTAATGTTTTGGCAGTAGTAGAGTTGACAAATTGCCAATTGCTCAGGTCATAGTAATTGTTTGTAGGATTGTGAATTTCAATAAATTCGGCGTTAGGCAACCCTAATTGCGGCGAAGGATCGGCAAAAATTTCGTTTATGATTACATCACCATAAGCAGGAGTAGAAGGAACAAACCACGTAAAGGGAATGTTTGTCGTGTTTATTATATTACCTGCACGGTCTTGCACGCCGGAAACAGATAAAATATAATTTTGACCATTTGCGAAAGAAGTAACAAAAGTTAAATGCACAAGTGAGCTGTCGATGTTGTCAATTACAGCAGAAGAAGGCGTGCCAATACCATTGTTCACCGAGTAGTTCAATGTGTTTTGAGCGGTTGTTACATCTACATTTTCCGAAAAATAAATATCTAATGCAGTGGATGAAATGAGATTGATGGAGTCAATAACGGGTTTTACCGTGTCGGTAAATGCCGTTCCGGTAACGTTAAAATCATCAAAATAAAATAATGTGGAACGGGTGGAAGTGTATCGGCAATATACCCCGAAATATTGTGAGCTGAAATAAGTGTTGTCGGATGTTGTTCCTTCTAAAACATAGTTTGTTCCTGCACCTGTAGTGTCTGAAAAAAGCTGCCAGTTGCCGGCATTATCACGCAATACTTTCACTTTTACGGTAACCGGGCTAGAGTTGACACGTCCGTCTGTGCCGTCAATAATTTCTGATTTTGATGCACCATCATTTCTGTAAAGACTTACTTCGTCTGTAGTGTTTCCTATGCGAACAAAATAGCCGTTTACGTTGCCTTTTAAATTAGCGTTGTCGCTCACCAAATATATATCGGCGTAGTTTGATGAAGAAGGATTGAACCCCAATTCGACATAAAATTCCCACACGGTATTGTTTATTGCTTGCGAAGGCGTAACCAAAAATGAGGTGTCAGTTTGTGCAGGTGCATTTAAATGCAGTTGATTGGAAGGATTGACTTCAAAATTAGAAGTCATTCCCGTCCAAGTGGGGTTGTTGGTGAAGTCTCCATCTGAAAAATCATCAATAAATTGACCAAAAGATGTGTTATTTATAAATGCTAAAATTAAAAGTATGGGCAAAAAAATCCGATTCATAAATTGCGTTTATGGAAAAAGTAAATATAATTAAATTTTGCTAAAAAAAGGTTACTAAAAAATGATATATTCTTTAGGATTAACCGGATATCCATTGTACCATAATTCAAAATGCAAATGCGGACCGGTAGTAATTTCGCCGCTGTTGCCCAAAATAGCAATGACTTCTCCGGCTTGAACAACATCACCTTCATTTTTAAGCAGAACAGAATTGTGCTTGTAAACCGAAATTAAGTTGTTTTGATGTTGAATAATGATGGTATAACCGGTTTCTGTTGTCCAGTCGGCAAAAATCACGGAGCCGTCCAGTGTGGCGCTAATAGGTTCGTTTTTAGGAGCAACAATATCTACGCCATAATGTTTGGTCAGTGGGTCAAATTCGGCTGTGATGGTTCCTTTTATTGGTGCAAAAAAGAAAAAACTGCTCAATCCGCTGTTTGAGAATTTTGAATTTGCCGCTATCAAATTATATTTTTCTTCTTGCTCAATTTTTGCTCGTAAGGCACTGTCTTTTTCACTGATGCCCAAGTTTACTTGTTGTATGTCTATAGTAGTATCCTTTGGTTCGGAAATATTATCTTCGGGCGTTTCGCCTTTTATAATTTTTTGCAGCGTGGTGATGTATTTATCCTTTATCTGCATTTCTTTTTCAAGCGAATCGGCTTTCAGGGTAAGCGTGATTAGGTTTTTACGCAAGTTAACATCGGTGTAACCGGGAATAAATTCGCGTAAAGGAGTGAAAATAATAATGGATGCGGTAATAATGATGAGCAAAAACAAAATGGTTCCGCCCACAGCGATTACATTTAAACGCGATAGCCGAAGAGATGCTTTTTCTTCAAAAGTTTCGTCATTTAAAATTACCAGCCGGTACTTATTCCGGAGTTTCTCCAGCCGTTTTTTATTTTTTTGGGGTTGTTCCATTCGGTGCAAATATCCGAAATAAATTTTGAAGGGAAGAATTTTTTAGTGTTACCGGGTATTTGCTTTCCTTAGAATAGATTTACCTGTATTAAAGTAAAAGAGTTTAGAGTTCGTTTTTATTTGCATATATTTCAATGTTATCAGGATTTGAGTCGCCATCAATGTCAAAATAACCTTTTAAATGTAATTTTTTATTACTGAGTCCGATAATATCATATTCTTTAGTAACATTATCTGCCGTTAGAGTTATTTTATCTTTCTTATTGTTAAATGCCCAAGAGCCATTTGTTGTATTAAAATATGATTCCTCAAAATTAGCATCGGGGCAATAATATTCGTCATAAAAATCAATATTTGTATTTGAAACGCCTGTTATATCTTCAGTATAGCTGTTATCTTCTTTAAAAGATATTGTCCAGGTATTAAAATTGCGTGAAATTGTTCTGATGAAAGTTGTATTACAAGCAGAAGAACTGTCTTTATAAGTTTCGATTGAAACTGTTGTTATACTTTTACCATTTACTTGATAGTCATCAATATTCCATTTTCCTGTAATTCTTTTATTTCTGGAGCGAAGAGAGATAAATGGGTCTTCTTTACCTTTTTTACAACTTGCTAAAATTAAAGTTAATGCGATTAATGAGACTATGAATTTATTCATTTGTTAAAAATTTATAAATCAAATTTATGAAAAAAAAGAATGCAACCACATTCTATTATTAAAAAGGTGGTTGCATTCCTTTAAATGAAGTAAATTAACAGCTTATTACCCACATTTGGAATGCCCGCAACTTTTACAGTTCAAACAGCCCTCTTCGTAAACCAAAGCGTCGTCGCCACAAACGGGGCAAGTGTTTTCTGCAGGGATTGTTCCGTCGGGGATGTATTTTTTAAGGGCGCGCACCACACCGTTTTTCCATGTGTTCAAAGTGTCTTCTTGCAAGTGGAGGTCGCTTACCATATCCACAACTTGTGGCAATGGCATACCGTGGCGCAATACGCCTGAAATTAACTTGGCGTAATTCCAGTATTCTTTGTTAAAGGTGCGAGACAATCCGCCAATGGTTATAACATAACCGTCTTTGTCAATGTATTGGAAATCGTATCTTGATTGTCCGTCTTCGTTTCGCTCTTTAATAACCCAACCTTTATCAACTTCGAGTAATATTTTAAAAGTATCTTCTGCTCTTCCTGTAAAAATTTCATAGGGGCGACCGTTTAATAATCCTACAACAGCTACCCACTTTTCGGCGTTGTTGTTGAATTTTATTACTTCGGCTTCCAGTTTTTTAGGGCGTTTGGGCGCTGTGCTTTCTGTTATGGCATTGTTGTCAACTTCTTTTTTCTTTTTGCTTTCTTCATCACTAATTAAAACCCCACTTCTGGAACCGTCGCGATAAACTGTAATGCCTTTACAACCGCTTTCCCAACCGGTTAAATATACTTTACTTACCAGTTCTTCGCTTACGTCGTTGGGTAAATTTACCGTAACACTGATAGAATGGTCAACCCATTTTTGAACAGCGCCTTGTAGTTTTACTTTTGCCACCCAATCTACATCATTTGCCGTAGATTTATGATAAGGTGATTTTTCGATTAATTTTTGAAGTTCATCCGCCGGCATTTTTTCCACTTCTTTAACGTTATAGCCGTTTACTTTTAGCCATTCGATAAATTTATGGTGGAAAACATGATATTCTTCCCAAGCATCACCCACTTCATCAACAAAGTCAACTTTTACGTTTTTGTCGTTTGGATTTACTTTTCTTCTTCTTTTGTAAGAAACCATAAATACCGGCTCAATGCCCGATGTGGTTTGTGTCATCAAACTGGTTGTTCCGGTTGGTGCAATGGTCAGCAGCGAAATATTTCTGCGTCCGTGTTTTACCATATCTTCATATAGTTCCGGATCGGCTTCTTTAATTCTGTTAATCATGGGGTTCTTTTCTTCACGAACAGGGTCGTAAATAGGAAAAGCTCCTCGTTCTTTAGCCATTGTTACCGATGAACGGTAGGCACTAAGTGATAGTGTTTTGTGTACATTTTCCGAAAAGGAAATTGCTTCATCCGAGCCGTAAGTAATGCCTAAAGCAGCAAGCATATCGCCTTCGGCAGTTATGCCTACACCTGTTCGACGTCCTTCAATAGCTTTGGTTTTAATTTTCTTCCATAGGTTTAGCTCGGTTTGTTTAACTTCCATGCTTTCGGGGTCGTTCTCAATTTTTTCGATGATTTTATTGATTTTTTCTAATTCCAAATCAATAATGTCGTCCATAATTCTTTGCGCAATACCCACATGCTTTTTGAACAAGTCGAAGTTAAATGTAGCTTTATCGGTAAACGGATTTTCTACATAACTGTATAGATTGATAGCTAATAAACGACAACTGTCGTAAGGGCAAAGCGGTATTTCGCCGCAAGGATTGGTAGAAACAGTTTTAAAACCCAAATCGGCATAGCAGTCGGGAATGGATTCTGTAGTGATGGTATCCCAAAATAAAATTCCGGGTTCTGCCGATTTCCAAGCATTATGGATGATTTTGTCCCATAGCTTTTTGGCATCAATTTCTTTGGTGAATTTCGGATTGTCGGAATTTATGGGGAATTGTTGTTTGTATTTTTTGTTTTCTTTTACCGCACGCATAAATTCATGGTCAATTTTTACCGAAACATTTGCTCCGGTAACTTTTGTGCCGTCCATTTTTGCATCTATAAAATCTTCTGCATCCGGATGTTTTATGGAAATAGACAACATCAGAGCTCCACGGCGACCGTCTTGTGCAACTTCTCTTGTAGAGTTTGAATATCTTTCCATAAAAGGAACTACGCCTGTTGAGGTTAAGGCGCTGTTTAAAACAGGACTTCCTTTTGGGCGAATATGCGAAAGGTCGTGCCCGACACCTCCGCGACGTTTCATTAACTGCACTTGTTCTTCGTCAATTTTCATTATTGCACCGTACGAGTCAGAATTGTCTCCCAGTCCGATAACAAAACAATTAGACAAAGAAACGATTTGATAATCATTGCCAATTCCGGTCATTGGACCGCCTTGAGGAACAATATATTTAAAATCACGAAGCACCTCATATATTTCTTCTTCGGATAACGGGTTGGTATATTTTAATTCAATTCGGGCAATTTCTTTTGCCATACGGCGATGCATATCGTCGGGAGTGCACTCATAAATATTGCCTTGCGAATCTTTAAGAGCATATTTGTTGACCCATACGGTTGCAGCTAAGTCATCGCCATTAAAATATTCGGTAGATTTTTTAACAGCTTCTTCAAAACTGTACACTTTTTTTGTCAAATTATTTTCAGATTTTTTTGTCAATTGTTGTTCGTTTTTTGTAATTTTTTCTACGGCTTCTTTAGTTGTTTGTTCCATTTTTCAAGGGGTTTGATAAATTAATTACTCGGGCAATTGTAGCTATCGAAATTATTTTAATATTTAATACGATTGACGAGTGTGAATGATGTTTTTTTAACAACTTTCTGTAAGAAATATTTTTTG
Organism: Flavobacteriales bacterium UBA852; assembly: GCA_002295925.1. Taxonomy (GTDB): domain Bacteria; phylum Bacteroidota; class Bacteroidia; order Flavobacteriales_E; family Vicingaceae; genus UBA852. The sequence goes on along the minus strand of DBGO01000010.1, from coordinate 269,501 downwards.
GACTTTAAAAAAAATATGTCTATATTAATAGCCAAGATGCGTATTAAAATTTCGTATATCCATCAGGAAGTGAAAAATTCAGCCGATTCTTCGATTATTTTATCTGTTTCATAATAATTTCAATTTTTCGATGAATATAAATTATTGACGCTTGTAAAACATAAGCAAAACGATTAATTTTTGTATTTTTACGGTAATCGAGGTTTTTTTAATTTGATATTAAGTGGATATTTAAAATAAAATTTTAAAATAATTAATTATGTCAGAATTATTGAAGGATAAAAAGATGACGAAAGGAACTTTGCCAAAGGATATTTTAAAAAAAGCATTTGAGTTGATGACTACAGCCAAGTCTATGGCTGATTTATATGAAGAGAATAAGGAAGTTACAGCCAAATATGTACACGCAACTTCAAGAGGGCACGAAGCTATTCAGTTGGCAGTTGGTATGCAGTTGAAGCCACAAGATTGGGTTTCGCCTTATTACAGAGATGACTCAATTTTGTTGGGTATTGGTATGCGTCCTTACGATTTAATGTTACAATTATTGGCAAAACGAAACGACCCTTTTTCAGGTGGTAGGACTTATTATTCGCACCCCAGTTTAAAGGATGACGATAAACCTAAAATTATACATCAATCTTCGGCTACAGGTATGCAAGCTATTCCAACAACCGGAATTGCTATGGGTTTGTGGTACAAAGAGCAAGAAGGTTTGGCAGAAGATTACGGCGGTGAAAATCCTGTTGTCGTATGTAGTTTGGGAGATGCATCTACTACAGAAGGAGAAGTTTCTGAAGCTTTTCAAATGGCGGTTCTTAAGAAACTGCCTATCATTTATTTGGTACAAGATAATGAATGGGATATTTCGGCAAATGCCAAAGAAACCAGAGCGCAAGATATTTCATATTATGCACGTGGCTTTAAAGGAATGGGAGTTAAATCTATTGACGGAACCGATTTTGAAAAATCATTCAACACGGTAAAAGAAGTTATAGATATTGTTCGAAAAGAGCGTCGCCCGTTTATTATTCACGCAAAAGTACCGTTGTTAAATCATCATACCTCAGGGGTGAGAAAAGAATGGTATCGTGATGATTTGGATGAACAAGCAAAACGCGACCCATTGCCAAAATTGCGAAATTACTTGCTTCAAAATGGTTTTACCGAAGCGGAATTAAAAGCCATTGAACAAGCATCAAAACAAAAAGTTGAACAAGATTACCAAGAAGCATTGGCACAAGAAGACCCCAAGCCGGAAGATTTAACTAAGCATATATTTGCCCCAACGCCGGTAACAGAGGAGCGTGGAGAACGTTCGCCCAAAGGCAAAGAAAAAACCGTTATGGTAGATTGTGCATTGTTTGGTATTCGTGAATTGATGGCAGCACATAAAGAATGTTTATTATATGGTCAAGATGTTGGCAGAAGGTTGGGCGGTGTTTTTAGAGAAGCCGCAACATTGGCACAACAATTTGGCGATAACAGGGTGTTTAACACACCTATTCAAGAAGCATTTATTATAGGCAGTACAGTAGGAATGAGTGCTGTTGGATTAAAACCAATTGTTGAGGTGCAATTTGCCGATTATATTTGGCCAGGGTTAAATCAACTTTTTACCGAATTAAGCCGTAGTTATTACTTATCAAACGGTAAATGGGCTGTGAGTGCAATTATTCGTGTACCTATTGGTGCTTACGGGTCTGGTGGTCCGTATCATTCGAGCAGTGTGGAAAGTGTAGTTACCAATATTCGTGGGATAAAAGTGGCTTATCCTTCTACTGGAGCAGATTTAAAAGGGTTGTTAAAAGCAGCATATTATGACCCTAATCCGGTTGTGATATTTGAACATAAAGGATTGTATTGGAGCAAAATAAAAGGAACCGAAGGCGCCAAAACCGTTGAGCCGGATGAAAATTATGTGATTCCTTTTGGAAAAGCCCGTACAGTATTACAAGCCGATGAAGAGAAAGTAAACAAAGGTGAAAGTGTTACAATCATAACCTATGGGCGCGGTGTGTATTGGTCGCTGGAAGCTGCCAAAAAGTTTAAAGGTCAAGTTGAAATTATCGACTTGCGAACACTAAACCCGATTGATAAAGAAGCTATATTTAATGCTGCAAAGAAGCACGGAAAAGTTATTTTGGTAACTGAAGAAACCATAGAAAATACCTTTACTCTTGGGCTTGCGGCACGTATTCAAAAGGAATGTTTCCAATATTTGGATGCTCCAATAGAAATTGTAGGTTCGGTTGATACACCGGCAATCCCGTTAAACTCTATTTTGGAAGCAACCTACTTGCCCAATGCCGAAAAAGTGGCAGAAGCTATTGAGAAAGTGCAAAATTTTTAATAAATTTCAACTTTAATCATAATAAGTTGATTTTTAATTGAAGTACTTTCTGGCTATATTTTTACTGCTATACAAGATGTGTCTGTTCTCGAATGTTACAGACACATTGAGTAGTGGTTATTTGTTGTTGGACTCGATTCCTTTGGGTGAATTGAATGAAAATGACAAGAAAATAATATTTTCGAACCTAAAGCTTTTTCATAACAGTACAAACGACACTGTACAAGTAAAAGCGCTTGAGTCTATTTGTGAAAACTTGAACCACCCTATTTGGGAAGAATATGAAAGATATACATTTGAGTTTATCCAAAATCGCTTAAAAAGTAATAATAATCCTCAAGAAATAAAAAGGTTGAAACGCGCATTATCCGATGCATACAATAATCTGGGATATATAGAAACTATTTCCGGCAATTTGAATGATGCTATTAAGTTTTTCAAAGAATCTATAAAATATTCCAACGAAATTGATAATGAAAAAGGAACTTCCGATACGTATAATAATTTAGGTTATATCTTTAATTTAAAAGGGGAAATTGATAGTGCGATTGCATATTACAACAAAGCACTTTTTATTAGAAAAAAATATAATGACAGCACGGGTATTGCCAATTCTTATAATAATTTGGGATTTCTTTACCACAATTTGGGGCAATTTTCGCTTTCGCTTGAATATTATTTTAAAGCTCTTAAACTAAGAGAGCTATTAAAAGATAATGCCGGTTTGGCAAATACATATAATAATATAGGCAACATTTTTAAAGAACAAGAAGAATTTGATAAAGCCCTCGAATATTTTTTTAAAACATTAGACTTGAAATTAACGTTGAATGATAGGTACGGTGTTGCCGATATTTATTCCAACATTGGTACGGTTTATTTTTTAAAAGAAGATTTTCAAGAGGCATTGAAATTTTACAAAATGTCGTTAAAGTTGTTTAAAGAATTAGGAAAGCAACAAAAAATTGCCAACGGCTACAATAAAATAGGAGAAATACACTTGGCTTTAGGAAGTTACGAAGAAGCACTCAACTATTTTTTTAACGCTTTATCTGAGATAAATGAGTCTGAAGATAAATCATATTTGGCAGGAATATATTATAACATAGCCCGGGCATATTACAAAAAGAATAATCTTACACTGGCAGAAAGTTATGCTTTTAAAGCTATAGAAAAATCAACAGAACTTAAAAATGTATTCTACATAAAAAATGCAAAAAGATTACTCAGTGAAATTTTTGAGCAAAAAAACGATTGGAAAGACGCATATACATATTATAAAAGTTATGTGAATTTAAAAGACAGTTTAACTAATGAAGAAAACAATAAAGAGTTATTTCAAAAAGAATTGAATTATAAATTTGAAAAAGAACGAGAAATAAGAGAAAAAGAGTACGAAAAACAATTAGCCATAGAAAAAGCCGAGCAAGAAAAAAAGACCATTTTGTTATATAGTTCAGGATTGGGATTGGTGCTGATTTTTGCATTCAGCGTATTTATTTTTAATCGTTTACAGGTTACGCGCAAACAAAAGGCAATTATCGAAAATCAAAAACAAATTGTAGAACAGAAAAATAAAGAAATTACGGACAGTATATTATATGCCAAACGATTACAAAAAGCCATTCTTCCTTCTGCCGAACAAATAAAAAAATATTTACCCAATAGCTTTGTTTATTACTTACCCAAAGACATAGTAGCCGGTGACTTTTATTGGCTGGAAACGGGGATTGAGGCACTCGAAACCACCGTTTATTTTGCCGCAGCCGATTGCACCGGTCACGGCGTACCGGGAGCAATGGTAAGCGTGGTTTGCAGTAATGCCCTTACCAAAGCAGTAATAGAAGAAAAAATAACCGAACCCGGTAAAATATTAGACAGAACTAGAGAGTTGGTCATCGAACGTTTTGCCAAAAGTTCCGAAGAAGTAAAAGATGGTATGGACATCTCGCTTTGTGCCATCGACTTTAATAAAATGACCCTCCAATGGGCAGGCGCCAATAATCCGCTGTGGATAGTTAGAAAGAACGAACACCAGGTAGCTGAGCTTGTCGAAGCTAAACCCGACAAACAACCCATTGGAAAAGTAGAAAACCCTCAACCGTTTACCACCCACACCATTGAACTGCAAAAAGGAGACACGATTTACATTTTCACCGATGGTTTTGCCGACCAATTTGGAGGAGAAAAAGGCAAAAAGTTTAAATACAAATCATTTAAAGAACTATTACTTTCCATACAAGATAAAAGCATGGATGAGCAAAAGCAAATAATAGAGCAAACTTTTATTAATTGGAAAGGCGAATTGGAACAAGTGGACGATGTTTGTGTTATAGGTGTTAGAATGTAACACAAGCAGAGTAATTTTATCCGCTCACTGGCGGAATGTTTGCGTAATTTAAGTGAAGGTATGATACAAAAACTACTTAATGATTTATAAAAAATAGTTAATTTTCAAAGACAAAACACAAAATGAAATTTTACATTACCATATTACTATTCTTTTATAGTCTGATAAGTTTTTCTCAAACAAAGCTGGATACTTTATTACACAACCTTAAAACCGCCCACCACGATACAACAGTGTATAATGCTTATATGGCATTGGGTAATTACTTTCAATATTCCAATCCCGATACAGCCATTTATTTTCACACACAAGCAGAAAAAGTGGCAGAGAAAATTCCGGGTGCGGAAGGAGAATTGAGAAAATGTAATGGAATAAAGCAAAAAGGAGTGGATTATTATGTCTTATCTGATTATAAACAAGCACTTACTTTTTTTGAAAATGCAATGAATATTGTTGAAAAATACTTAAATAATAAAGAATGTGGGTTGAAGGCAAAAAAGTTATGGGCAGCAAGTGTAGGAAATATTGGGGTTATTTATGATGAACAAGGTAATTATGCCAAGGCATTGGAGTATTATTTCAAAGCATTAAAAATGGATGAAGAATTAGGAAACAAAAATGGTATAGCAAGCGATCTGGGAAACATTGGGGTTATTTATGATGAACAAGGTAATTATGCTAAAGCATTGGAGTATTATTTCAAAGCCTTGAAAATCTGTGAAGAAATAGGAGACAAAAGCAACCAAGCCACCATTTTGGGAAACATTGGAATTGTTTATTCTGATCAAGGCAATTATGCCAAGGCATTGGAGTATTATTTGAAAACGTTTCAAATCAATGAAGAAATCGGAAACAAACAAGGTCAAGCAATCAATTTTGGAAGTATCGGAAGCGCCTATTTGAAACTCAAACAATTTTCCAAAGCCGAGGAATACCTTAAAAAAGCCGAACAACTCAACAGAACATTGGGGACAATTTATTATTTAAAAGATGATTGTGCCTCACTATCCGAACTTTATGAACAAACCGGTAAATACAAGGATGCATTATATTATTACAAGGAATTTACACATGCCAAAGACAGTTTAAACTCCCAAGAAAACCGTAAGGCATTACAAACGATGGAGCTTAAATACCAATACGAAAAAGAACAAGCCGTAAAAGAAAAAGAACATCAAAAACAATTGGAAATACAACGTAAAGAAAAAGAGCGACAACAAACTATTTCTTATGCCGTAGGAAGTGGATTGTTTTTGGTAATCATCTTTTCAATGTTTATTTTCAACCGTTTGCAAGTAACCAGAAAACAAAAACAAGTAATTGAAACACAAAAACAACAAGTAGAAAGCCAAAAACATTTAGTAGAAGAAAAAAACAAAGAAATTACCGATTCCATTACTTATGCTAAAAGGATACAAAATGCCATTTTACCATCGGAAGAACAATGGAAAAAACATTTACCCAATAGCTTTGTTTATTACTTACCCAAAGACATAGTAGCCGGTGACTTTTATTGGCTGGAAACGGGGGGTGAGGCACTCGAAACCACCGTTTATTTTGCCGCAGCCGATTGCACCGGTCACGGCGTACCGGGAGCAATGGTAAGCGTGGTTTGCAGTAATGCCCTTACCAAAGCGGTAATAGAAGAAAAAATAACCGAACCCGGTAAAATAATTAGACAGAACTAGAGAGTTGGTCATCGAACGTTTTGTCAAAAGTTCCGAAGAAGTAAAAGATGGTATGGACATCTCGCTTTGTGCCATCGACTTTAAAACCATGACCCTCCAATGGGCAGGCGCTAACAATCCGCTGTGGATAGTTAGAAATGTTGAATTAGAAATGTTAAATGATGAATCAAAAAATGAATATTCAAAATTCAACACTCAAAACTTAAAACTTATAGAAATCAAACCCGACAAGCAACCCATAGGAAAAGTCGAAAACCCTCAACCGTTTACCACACACACCATTGAACTACAAAAAGGCGATTCCATTTACCTGTTCACCGATGGTTTTGCCGACCAATTTGGAGGCCCCAAAGGCAAAAAATTCAAATACAAACCTTTTAAAGAGTTGTTGCTTTCCATTCAAGATAAAAGCATGGATGAGCAAAAGCAAATAATAGAGCAAACTTTTATTAATTGGAAAGGCGATTTGGAACAAGTGGACGACGTTTGTGTAATTGGAGTGAAAGTATGAACTGGAATGAATCAAACGGAGTCAGTTTATCCGTCTAACGGCGGAACTTTTGCAAATTGCAAGTTAATCATAATCCATTCTAAAAAATTCTTTCTTTAGCTAAATATTGTATTTAAACTGACGATTTTAATGTTTTCATTTTATTTATTTAAACGAATTATTTACTTTTAAAAATCTTGAAATCAATAAACTACATATTAGCCGTTTGTTTGATATTTATCTCCTTCTTTTCTAACTCGGAAACTATTGATACTACAGAGTATTTTAACAAAGTTGATGAGATAATAAAATTAAGAAATGTCAATCTTGATTCGAGTTTGGCAAAAGCTAAAAGTCTGGAAACTCAATTAAATTTACTAGATAATTACCCAGCGCTCAAAACCCATGCTCAAAATCAAATAGCTATATCTTATGCATTGGTTGGCGATATTGTTACCGCTCATAAGTATTTTAAATTAAATACCGAGGGAGATACTTCTAAATTGAGTAACCAAACAAAAGGAAGTATATTCAATAATTTGGCTATCAGCTATATGGATTTAGGTAAGTATTCTGATGCTATAAACAACTTACTTGTTAGCTTAAAATACAGAGAGAAGCTTAAAGATAATTCAGAAATTGCAGCTTCTTACTCTAATTTGGGGTTGTGCTATTTTAGACAAGATTTATACAATAAAGCTTTAGCGGTTTATTATAAGGGATTAAATACTGTAATGCATCCGGTGTTTAAGGATACCTCGTTGTTTACAAAAATCCATAACAACATTGGGTTAATTTATTTAGATAAAAAACAATTAGATTCTGCGGAGTACCATTTTAATATTTCAAAAAAATATTTGGAAACCATTAATGAGTCTTATGATTTATGTGGTATTTATGCCTATCTATCTGAATTGTACTTACAGAAAAATGATATGAATAAAGCTGTTGAATATAATCAAAAAGCTTTAAAATTAGCTAAGGTAATAGGAAACGATTATGATTATTACTTATCATTAATCGATTTAGCTCAAATATATTTTTACAACAATCAATTTGATAAAGTAAAGCCACTTTTAGATACACTATATAAATATTATTCTTTTAGAAAAGACAAATGGCAATTAATCAATATTTATGATTTTTATGCCGATTATTATAAAAAATCCGGTGATTATAAAAAAGCATTGGCTTATAAAGATTCTGTAATTATTTTAAAGGACTCTATTTTTACTTCAGAAAGCATTAATAAGCAAAGAGAATTAGAAGCAATTTATGAAAATGAAAAACAACAGTTGTTAATCGAAAATTTATCAAAAGAAAACGAAGCTAAAAATGCCCAAATTGCCAAACAAAATACCCAAAAAATAGCTTTTTCCGTGGGATTAACATTAATGCTTGTCATCGCTTTAATTTCTATTAAAGCATATAAAAATAAATCCAAATCACAAAAATTAATCACCATTCAGAAAAATGCTATTGAAGCAAAAAATATCGAAATTACTGACAGTATTCAGTATGCCAAGCGTATTCAAAAAGCCATATTACCCCCCGAAAATCTTATAAAGAAATATTTACCCAATTCTTTTATCTTATACAAACCCAAAGATATTGTCAGTGGCGATTTTTACTGGCTCGAATCGGTTGATAATTTAGTGTTTTTTGCCGTAGCCGATTGTACGGGGCACGGTGTTCCCGGAGCAATGGTAAGTGTAGTGTGCAGCAGTGTTCTTTCCAAAGCAGTGATAGAAGAAAAAATCTACTTAACCGATAAAATACTAAATAGAGCAAAAGCATTAATTATAGAACGATTTGAAAGAAGCGATCAAAATATATCTGATGGTATGGATATATCCTTATGCTGTTTAAATACTGATACCTTAGAGTTGAATTGGAGTGGCGCCAATAACCCATTGTATATTTACAGAGAAAAGGAATTGATAGAGTTCAAACCCGATAAACAACCCGTAGGAAAATCGTTAAAACACGCACCGTTCACCATGCATACAATTCAATTAAAAAAAGGCGATGCGCTGTATTTATTCACAGACGGCTTTGCCGATCAATTTGGCGGACCAAAAGGAAAAAAATTAAAATACAAGCCCTTTAAAGAATTACTGCTCAGTATTCAAGATTTACCAATGGAAGAACAAAAAACTAAGTTGGAAAATTTCTTCAATGAATGGAAAGGAAATTTGGAACAGGTAGATGATGTGTGTATCTTTGGTGTAAAAGTTTAATATATGAAAATCACATCGCTTATTATATTCCTTACCCTTTTCAGTTTTATTTCTTGTAAAAAAGACAGCGAACCCGACATAGCCGATAATGGAAATCCTGCAGTGGCAACAATGCAAAACGGTTGGAACAATGTATCCTCCTTCGGAGCAAATCCGGGTAATTTAAAAATGTATGTGTATAAACCTTCGGGGGGTTCGTCCAACAAGCCGGTTGTTATTGTTTTACACGGCTGTAGTCAAGATGCATCAATGATTAGTTACGAAACCGATTGGAATAAATTGGCAGAACAATATAAATTCTATGTTATTTATGCCGAGCAAAGTACAAACAATAACTCCAACGCATGTTTTAATTGGTTTTTAACTTCCGACCAAGAAAAAAATCAAGGCGAGGTAGCATCAATTTTTAATATGTATTCTTTTTTAAAAGATAATGAACCCATAGATGCAAGCAATGTATATGTAACCGGATTTTCTGCCGGTGCAGGAATGGCAGTAAATGTGTTGGCTTGTTACCCCGAAGTATTTCGTGCAGGAGCAATATTTGCCGGCGTACCTTACAAAGCCGCCACTAATGCAACCGAAGCATTTACGGCAATGAACGGAGGAATTTCCAAAACGGCACAAGAATGGGGCGATTTAGTCAGAAATGCCGATACAACTTTTACCGGTACTTATCCGAAAATAGCCATTTTTCATGGAATAAATGATAATGTGGTTAGTGTGGCAAATGCAGGCGAATTGGAAAAACAATGGACCAATTTACATACAATAAACACCTCAGGGACAGTTTATAATTTTGACGGAAATCCGGATGTAAGTATGACTTATCACATTAACACAAGTAACGATACGGTTGTTAAAAAATACCTTATCAATAATCTTATGCACGCCATTCCGGTTGACCCGGACGGAACAGCCCCCAAAAAAGGCGGTAACACCGATATGTACACTGTAGATAAAAATTTCTTTTCAACTTATTGGGTAGCCAAATTTTTTAATTTAATTCCATAAAAATGGAAAAAATAAAAGTTGATGAAAAAATAGCATTAGCTTATCAATGGGAAGGTGAAGAATATTTTTTTACCGAAAAAGAAAAAACACCGGTACTCATCTTTTTGCACGAAGGACTGGGAAGCATTGCACAATGGAAAGATTTTCCAAAATTATTATCCGATAAAATGCAACTTCCGGCACTTGTTTACGAGCGCTACGGGTATGGTCATTCAACACCTTTTTTCGACACCCGAAAAAAAGATTATTTACATAAAGAAGCTGAATATTTTCTTCCTCTGCTGTTGCAAAAACTACATTTGCAAAATAACCCTTTGATACTAATCGGGCACAGCGATGGAGCCAGCATAGCTTTAATTTATGCAGCATTATTTTCCGAAAACGTGCAAGCGGTAGTTTCAGTTGCCGCACATGTTTTTGTAGAAGACATCAGTTTGGAAGGTATCAGGCAAGCCAAAGATTTTTATTTGAAGGATGATACATTGAAAGAAAAACTGAAAAAATATCATTTCAACCACGTGGAAAGTACTTTTTTTGCCTGGACAGATACTTGGCTAAAACCAGAATTTAAACATTGGAATATAGTTGACTTATTGCCCAAAATTCAAGCCCCGGTGTTGGCGGTACAAGGCGAAAATGATGAATACGGAACTGAAAAACAATTGGATTATATTGTAAAGGATAATCAACATCCGTTAACCAAAAAAGTTCTGTTGGAAAACTGTAAACACAGTCCGCATATTCAAGCCAAACAACCGTTACTAAACGAAATAGATGTATTTTTACATCAAGTTCTTCAAATCCAAATAAAATGAAGTTTTATCAAAAACTCGAGCAAATCTACCTCAAAGCACCTGTCAATGAGTTGTATAAACCCGAGATAACGGTTACGTACAAAAAAGCCGAAATAAGCATAAAGGTAAATCCGCAATTTTTTCATGCTGCCGATTCGTTGCATGGTTCTGTTTATTTTAAAATGCTTGATGATGCTGCATTTTTTGCTGCACAATCGGTGGTAGAAGATGTTTTTGTGCTAACGGCAAAATTCGATATTCAGCTTTTACGACCTGTAACCAAAGGTGTGCTCAAAGCAACCGGAATGTTAATAGAGGATAACGGCAATAAATTATTGGCAAAAGCGTATTTGTATAACGATGGTGTATTGGTTGCCAAGGGAGAGGGCATTATGGCTAAATCTAAAAAAGAATTAAATCGTATCTTTACAAAATATGGTTTGCCAACCGAAAATACTTAAAATGAAAAGATTACTTGCAATAATATTTGTGTTCATTTCTTTGCAAAGTATTGCACAAACCGAAGATTATACACCTGCACCAAGTAATCCTAAGCCGCAAACGCATGGCTTTGATTGGAGCAAAGTTCGTGTAGGTGGGAATTTTGGTCTGCAGTTTGGAAATTATACGTTGGTGGAAGTTTCTCCAATGGTAAGCTACGAGGTATTTAAAAATGCTTACATGGGTTTGGGTGCAACGTATTTGTATTACAACGATAAAATCTACGATTACCAAACCTCTATTTATGCCGGAAGATTATTCTCTCAGTATTATTTTGAGAACTTTCCAATGATGTTGCATGCCGAATACGAAGTAATGAACTTGGAGTTGTTTGGTTTTAATCAGCGTGTAAATGTGGATAATGTTTATGTTGGCGGCGGATATGCCGAACCCATTGGCAAAAACTCGTATGCTGTAATTATGCTGCTGTGGAATGTAACACAAAATCCAAACAGTGTGTATTCCAATCCGATTATGCGTATTAGTTTTGTAGGGGCGCTTTAAAGTTTCAATTCAAAATCATCGGCATCTAAATAGGCAGGAAATTTCTCCCGAAATAATTTTAAAGACTCTAAATTTAAAGTAGAATAGATAATTTCTTCGGAAAATGGTTTGGCTGTTTGCAAGGCATTTCCTTTAAAATCAATAATGGCAGAGCTTCCTTTATATTCAATGTTATTTCCGTCTTTTCCGCATCGGTTTACGCCAATTACATAACATAAATTTTCAATGGCGCGGGCTTCTAATAATTTGCTCCATGCGTATGTGCGAGGTTCAGGCCAATTGGCAACATACAACAAGCAATCGTATATGGGTTGTTTGTCTTTGACATTGCGGCTCCATACCGGAAAACGCAAATCGTAACATATTAGCGGTAAAAACTTAAATCCTTTGTACTCAACAACGGTTAGTTTTTTTCCTGCCGAAAAATATTGATGTTCGCCGGCCATTCTAAACAAATGGCGTTTGTTGTAAGTGTAGTAGTTTCCATCGGGGTTTACCCAAAACAAGCGGTTGTAATAAGTGTTATTTTCTTCCACAATAAAACTTCCGGTAATTGCAGCGTTTTTTTCTTTTGCCTTGTTTTGCATCCATTGCAATGTTTTGCCGTTTTCTTTCTCGGCAAGTTTTTCCGATTCCATCGAAAAACCGGTTTGAAACATTTCCGGAAGAATAATAATATCGGCTTCTACCTCTTGCAAAAGCATGTTCAGACGCGAAAAATTTTCTTCTTTATTTTGCCACGAGATATTATATTGTACAGCTGCAACAGTGAGTTTCATTCGCAATTAGTGTTTGATTATTCAACGTAAAAATAATCATTAAAAGTAGAATTTATGGGTAAACCTACATTTACCGGCGCATTCCACATATTGGTTTTATCGTTCCATGTGGCTTTAAAAATGTCATATCCACCAAGGCTGTTGTGTCCTTTTGAGGCAAAATACAATGTTTTACCGTCGTCGGTTACAAACGGATATTCTTCATCGAATTTACTGTTAATGGTATAACCCAAGTTAATTGCCGGACTCCACGTGTTGTCAGGTAATTTCCTGCGGATATACAAATCTTTTCCAAAGTTTTCGTTTTCGCCATAGCTGGCAAAATACATAATGTTTCGGTCTTTGTTCAGGTATATCAACGGACGGTAATTGTGCTTTTTGTCAATAGATGAAATTAATTCTTCGGGGGCAGGAATAAACTTTCCTTGTATGCCGGTTGAGGAATAAATAGTGTTCATATATTCGGGTTTTACATCCCTTACTTGCAAAATTTCCATTGCTTTGGGGTTGACACTCATTTTTATGCCAATTTCACACGTTTTTTTCAGGTTGTTGAGCATTTCGGTATCTGTTTTTTCATTTCGCATAACCAATTCGTAGCGTTCAATGGCTTTTAGCGCCTTACTGAACCGGTAAGTATTCATATTGGCAATGGCAAGCTTCAGATAAACTTCTTTGGGGGTTTGTCCCGATATGCCGGCAAGCTCGTACAGTGATGTAATGGTATTCCAATCGGGTTCTACAATTTCCATACTTAAAGCGTAGTAATATGCTTCTACAGGCGTAAAGTCAACCACAGGATTTAGTTTGTTGAAAATTTTAAGTGCTTCGGTATATTTTTTTGCCTTTGCCAATTTTATGGCTTGTGCAAGTTGTTGTTTTTGTGCTGCATCCGGTTTTCTGATTTTACTGATAGATTTATCTTCTTTCTTTGCTTTTGGCTGCGCTTCAACTTGCTGTACAGTTTTTGGGATATCAAAATCAACCGATACTTTTTCGGCTTGTTCGGGTGTAAAGTAATTATCTACGTTCAACACTTCAAAATTTCCTTCTTTTTTCAATCTTAAATGTTGTTTTAATGGGGTTGGGTCGGTAATGCGCGGAACAGTCATAAATGCCGTATGTGCTTTGTAATTGTCGGTTTCTATCAATAATTCATATTTTATTCCCGGAATGAGAGCCATTAAATATTTTCCGGTGTAAGGATTGGTGTTGTAAATGCCTGCAATTTCTTGTGTATTGGTATTGGTTACGGTTATGGTTGCCGAAACATTGGGGATAGAGTCTAATGTCATAAAATGCCCTTTGATAATGGCTAATGGCAATACTTCTTGCGGTAATTTTATATGATAGGTAATAAATTTATCCGGATTGGCTTGTCTTCTGTTGCTCGAAAAATAGGCAATTTCACCTGTACTGTCAGGGATAAATAAAATATCATCAAAAGGAGAATTTACCGGATACCCCAAGTTTTCGGGTTTTCCAAAAGGTTCTTGAGTAGAAGTTCGGGTGCATTTAAACAAGTCGTAACCTCCCATAGAGTTAAACCCTTTGGATGAGAAATATAAGGTAAGTCCATCCAGAGTAAGATAAGGGTAATTTTCATCTTCTTGCGATTGCAATTCTTTGGGTAAAGCTTTGGTTAAGCTCCATTTATCATTGCCAATAAGGGTGTTGTAATATAAATCTTTTTCTTTTTTGTCTTTTACTCCGTAGCTGGGCTGAACAATAACTGCACCTTGGCGGCACATCAACATTTTTTCATCTTTCTTTTTATCTACAGGGGATAAGAAAAATTCGGTTTTTTCAATAATAACATCTTTTGTCAGTTTTTCGGGATAATGCTTGGTAAGTTTATTTAATGTAGTTTGATTTTTACTGATAACATCAATGTTTAACTGGTTCGAAATAAGTCTTTTTCCGTTGTTGCTTTGTGTTAAAAGCTTGTTCAGTTGCAGTTTTTTGGCTTGTTCTTCCGGTAAAGCTTTCAGGGCAATTTGATATTGTTCGGATGCTTGTTCAAAGTCGCCTTTTAAATGCAAAGCACGAGCTAAATAATAATGTGCTTCTTTAGGTTTTCCGGGTTGTTTTACGACTTTTTTCAGGTAAGGAATAGCTTTTTCGGGGCTTCCGGTGTTAAATAAACACAAAGCGTAATTGTAATTATATTCGGCATTGTCGGGATAAAGCTTGAGCAATTGGTCGTAAATTTTCATTGCTGCCGGATAGTTCTTTTTTGCCATCAATTTTTTGGCATTTTCCGGGAGTTGTGCTTGTGCTTTGGCTTCTTTTTCAAGCAATTCATCAACATTCTCAACAGTAGTCTCTTTTAGTTCCCTGCGTTCAAATTCAATCAGGTCTTTAAACTCTTCTTCATCGGCATCGTACAGTTGTCGGGCATAGGGTTGGTGTTCATTATTTTCGTTGTAAATGGTCAACAAAAACAAAACCGGTTCGGTTTCTTCAATAAAATGATTTTCAATTATTATATCCGGAACATTATTTTTTTCGGTTAAAATGATTTGCTGTGCCGAAATTTCATCTCCGATTTTTGTAGAAGCGTAATTTGGAATTTCCACAATTTTTTTAAAAGTGGCATAACCCGGAATTTGAATGTTAAACTCATATTTCACATTTGGCACAAGTAATAGGATATAATTTCCGGTTTGGGTATTGGTATTGTAAATACCCACCAACTTATCGGTTGAGGCGTTGTAAACGGTTATCTGGGCTTTTTTTAAGTAAGGATTGTTTTCGGCTTTAAAAGTACCTTTTATAAGTGTGGATGAAATGCCGCTTTGGTTTACGCGGGCTTTGAAAACTTGCGGTTTTTCAGGGTTTTGCGTGTTACGGTCGGTAACAAAATAAAAAACATCTTGGTCTTGCGCTTGTACGCCAATGAAAAGGAAAATAAAAAATGCAACAAAAATATAGTTGGAAACCTTCATTTTACTGTGTGATTTAAAAGAACGCTAATCTATATAAATCTTATCAATAAATCAAAAAAAGTTATTCATTCAAATTGTTAAAAACTACTGATTTACAATGCATAATTTTAGCGATTAGAAAATTATTGGCAAACTTATTTTTATAGATTTTGCATAATCAAGATGCTATTGTTCTGACAACAGATATATCGGTTATTTTCTGAGCATCAATTTCTGCAATATTTTCGCTCGGTAAGTCGTTTAAACAATCAACTTTATTCTTTTGCCCAAACATCTCAACTATTATTTTTAATTTTAACCTCAAATAATAAGTTCAGTAAAGATGGATGAAATAAGCGAATTACGACAAAAAATAACCGATTTGGTTGATAATATCAAAGAACATTCCGACCGATTTACCGGTAAAAAACACTTGCCAACCCTTGAGTTGAATGTTTTTTTGGCAAAACTTAACCGTTTGTACGAAACTACTGTTGTTTTGCGGTATTTAATGGAAGAAAAAGAAGGCGAAAAGCTATCGCCTTTTATCGAAAGTGAATTAAGTGATGCGGTTTATAAACAAAATCCTAAGGAGAGAACAAATGTAAATATCCCGTTTCCGGAAGAAAGCGAACCACCTGCTGAAAAAGAAGAAAATACCACTCCAGAATTACCGCAAGAAGAAACGCCGATTGAAAATTCAACCCAACCGGAAGCGGATAACCAAGAGGAAATTGTGCAAGAAAGTACATCTGAAGAAATAACCCAAGAAGAAATTATTGAGCCAAAGCCGGAACAACCCCAAGAGAAAAAAACTCAAGCAGAGGAAGAAAACAATCCCGATTTGGAACAACCGCAAGCAATAAAGCAAGAAGAAAATAATATAAGCCAAGCAAGCAGTTCGCCCACAAGTAACGACCAAGCCAGTTTGGCAGATAAATTGAGCAATAAACCCATTACCAACTTGACACAAGCATTGAGTTTAAACGAAAAATACCTTTATGCCAATGAATTTTTTAATAAAGATTTAAATGCTTTTTTGTTGATGGTAAAACGTATTAATGAAGCTCAAAACCTTGATGAGGCAATGACCATTTTTAAATCGGAAGTTGCCAAAGCAGAAGACAGTGAAAATGAATTGACAGAAAGTTTTACAAAGTTAATCATCAGACGATTTTTATAATTGCCATGAAAAAAACAGTAACAGCCCTATTATTCTTTGTCCTGTTCCTTTCATTATCGGCTCAGGATGTTGAGTATGCCCGAAAAATGATAGATACCTTAACCTCACCTTACTATGCCGGTAGGGGAGCAGTTGACCGGGGCGAGTTAAAAGCCGCCAAATTCATTGCTGCCGAATTTGAACGTTTGGGACTTGAAAAAGCCGGCGAATCCTATTTTCAGAATTATAAATATCCGGTAAATGTTTTTCCCGGAGAAATGCACGTAAGCATAGACGGAACGCCACTTAAACCCGGTTATGATTTTTTGGTTTCGCCCTATTCCGAAAGTGTGGAAGGAACGTTTCCTGTTGTTTGGTATAATAAAGATAATTTGCCTTCTGCCAAAGCATTTGCCAAGCTCAAAAAGAAAGATTTTTTCAGAAACAAAGCTGTAGTTATCGACACCAAAGATATGGATACACAATCAGAGGTTGTCAAAAACATTTTGCAAAACACCATTGGCGCATCGTTGATAGTAGAGATAAAAGACAAGCTGACGTGGAGTCCGTCGCCTTTTTATGCACCGTTTGCCGGAATAGAAATTTTACGCGAAAAAATAAAACGCGGCGCACAAAAAATTTCTGTCAATATAGAGGCGCAATTTATGCCCAAACATTTGGCAAAAAACGTGCTTGGATATGTAAAAGGCACGCAACAACCCGACTCGTTTTTGGTTATTACAGCTCATTACGACCATTTGGGCAAAATGGGTAAAGAAACTTATTTTCCCGGGGCAAACGACAATGCTTCGGGGGTATCAATGTTGCTTTCACTGGCAAAATATTTCAGTAAACATCCGTTGAAATACAGCGTGTTGTTTATTGCCTTTTCGGGCGAGGAAGCCGGCTTGCAAGGAAGCAAATATTATACAGAGCATCCTGTTGTTCCGCTTGAAAAAATGAAATTTCTCATCAATCTCGATTTGGTGGGCACAGGAGAAGAAGGCATAAAAGTGGTAAACGGTGCGGTGTTAACCGATGCGTTTAACCGCTTAGTTTCCATAAATGAAAAAAAACAATATTTACCTGCCGTAAAAAAACGGGGAAAAGCCGCCAACAGCGACCATTATTTCTTTTTTGAAAAAGGCGTGCCTTCATTTTTTATCTATACCTTGGGCGGACCTGATGCTTATCACGATGTGTACGACAAGCCCGAAACATTACCGTTGACAGAATTTGAAGATTTGGAACACTTAATTATCGACTTTTATCAATCATTTTAATAAATCTGCCGAAGATGAAAAAAAATCAAATTATACTTATTGTAATGCTGTTTTTTGTAACCGGATTGTCGGCGCAAAACAGAAATCAAAATATTAAGCTGGGAAAAGAATACGGCAAAGGGGTTAAAACCCTTGCCAAGGGTTGGTATTTTGGCTTGGGACTCACCTTTATGCAACCTTATTTGAAAGAAACTGCAACCTTTGATACACTCAATACCCGATACGAATATGAAGCCAAACCTAAAGGGAAATTCGGGGCAACGGCCGAAATAGGACTATTTAAAATGACCAATCGAAAAGTGATTAATTATCGCGATTTTGGTTTGCGATGGAAATGGTTTAGAGCCGGCGAAAATTTCACTACAACAACATACCAAAACAATATAAATACAGGAACATTGGAACAAGAAGGGAAATCTTCCGACCATTTGTTAAGCTTGCATTACAATTTGGGGTATCGTTATGATAGAGACGACCGAATGTTTTTTATCAATGGTTTGGGATTAAATGCCGATTATTTTCTAATAAAAAAACGAACCGACAGTGGCGTAATGCCGGGTGTAGAGCATCGATATCCGGATAATTTTGCCATTCAGATGCATTATTTTTTCGGAATCGGATTTGTTTCGTCAAGTAAAAAAACGATTATTATGCCGATGATAGAAACGCCAATTGTCAATTTTATGCCTTTTACGCATATTGTTTCTACTCATCCTTATTTTAATACTCGTTTTCGCCCCATTTTATTAACGGTGAGATTTATGTTTTTACGTCAAAACAAATCTTGTCCGCCGGTTTATAATCCTGCCGGTGTGGGACCGGAAAAATAATTTACGCCAAATATTCTTGCTGCAATTGTGCTAAAGTTTGATTAAGTATTTCGGTAAGGTGATTAACTTTTGACGGAAGTATTTCCAGGTTCTCATTGTTTTTGGCAAATTGCTCTATATCGCGGATTTCTTGTTTTAATTGCGCAATTCCCATTAAATCAATAGAGGGCTTAAGTTTGTGTGCTTTGGCTCCTAACTGTGCCCAGTCGTTATTGGCAATACAGGTTTGCATTTCGGTGAGCAAAACCGGAGTTTGGTCAACAAACATTTGTATCATTTTTTGCATAAATTCTTGGTTGCCCATTGCGGTTTGTTCAAGAAGTGTCAAGTCGAATAATTTTTCCATAGCTTATTGGTTTATTAAGGTTAATATTTTATTATACAAATCAGAAGGGTCAAATGGTTTGGAAACGTAATCATTCATACCGGCTTGCTTGCATTTGTCGGCATCTCCTTTAATGGCATTTGCCGTTAAGGCTATAATCGGTACATTGTTGTGCAATTCATTACGGATAATTTGTGTGGCTTCGATTCCGCCCATTTCGGGCATTTGCATATCCATAAGAACAATGTCGTATTGGTTGTTCTTTACTTTTTCCACGGCAATTTTTCCGTTTTCGGCAACATCAACATTCATTTTCCAATTTTCGAGAACGGTTGTTGCCAAAAAGCGGTTTATTTCGTGGTCTTCTACCAACAATACTTTTTTACCCTTTACTTCTTCCACTACATTTACATCATTATCTAATTCATTTTTGGGTAAATCCGCATTGCTTCCTACCGGAAGCGTAATGGTGAAATAAAACGTAGAGCCAAAGTTTACTTTGCTTTTTACTTTTAGTTTGCCTCCAAAGAGTTCTACCAGTTTTTTGCTGATGCTTAATCCTAATCCGGTGCCGCCAAATTTGCGCGTAGTAGAATCGTCGGCTTGTTTGAAGTTTTCAAAAATGGTGTCTATTTTATCTTCCGGAATTCCAATGCCTGTATCAATTACTTCAAACAATAATTCGGCTTGGTTGTCTTTCAATTCATTTAATTTTACCGAGATGGTTACGCCGCCTTTTGGTGTAAATTTTATGGCGTTGTTGACCAAGTTGATAAGAATTTGATTGATACGAACAGGATCGCCAATGAGGATTTCGGGAATGTTTTCGTCAAAATCGAGGTGTAGGAATATATTTTTTTCTTTGGCTTTTATTTGTAATGATTTTACAATATCCTTTAATAATTGTTTGGGTTTAAACCCTATTTTCTCTACTGTAAGTTGTCCGGCTTCAATTTTTGAAATATCCAATATATCGTTTATAATAACCAACAAGTTGGACGTAGAGGTTTCCATTGCCGATATATATTCTTTTTGCTCGTCATCAAGTGGTGTGTTTTTTAAGAGTTTTGCCATACCGTCGATAGCATTTAGCGGAGTACGGATTTCGTGACTCATATTGGCCAAAAAATGTTCTTTGGCTTTTGATGATGCTTCGGCTTTTTCTTTGGCTTCAACCAGTTCGTTGTTTTGTTTTTCTATTTGTTCGAGCATTCGGTTAAATTGATTCATCAGGATGCCAAGCTCGTCATTCCGGTCGTTTACCAAACGGTAAGAATAATCTTTATCGGTAGAAACTTTTTGCGAAAAGCGCGCCATATTTAGTATGGGCGTAATTAGAATTTTAACAATTATTTTTGACATAAAATAAGCCAGCAGAACCGAGCACAGGAATATAATACCGGTAATTTTAAGTGTTTGATAAACAGCATTGTGTAAATCGTTCAGATTGGAACTTATCAATACATAACCCAGGGTTTCATTATCCAGTTCAATGGGCGTAAGTACTTTTACTCCATTCCAATTATAGAATATGTTTTCTTTTTTTAGTTTATTGAATTCTATGTTTAAATTTGCATTAGTGTTGTGGAACGATTTTTTTGCAAATACGGTGTTGTCAGGTAAAATAATGGCGGCTTGTTCAATGTCGTAATTTGCCTTTAACGATGAAAGTAATTCGTTTACCGCTTCTTTGTCTTTAAACAATATGGCGGCTTGCGCATTTTCACTTACAACCTTTGCCAAAATTTTTAAATTATTTATTTCTTGGTATTTAACATAAACGTATTGATACGAAACAAATAATACAGATGTGATTAAAGCCATGATTACGGCAATGAGCATAAACATCCGGATGAATTTTTGCCGTAGCGACAGTGGTTTATTTTTTGTTTTTTTATTCATTTGCTATTTAATTATTTGTGCCAAACTGAGCAATTTAGAACTGATGGTTATTTTACTTGCTTGTAAATTTTTAAGATTGACAAATATTTTCTTTTGATTGGCTTGATTTTTCACTATTGAAATAATTCCTCCTTTTTGAACGAAATCTTCGGTTACTCCGATAGACAAAACAGGTTTCCCGCTTGTGTAATGTTTTATCAGTTCGGGCGTAATACCATTACGTTCGTTTATGTAAATAATAACATCGTAATTTTTGAGTTGTGTGCTGTCGGATACAAATAGAAAGTCAAGGGTTGATGTGCCTACTTTTTGATTGCCCAAATTGGCAATGATTGTTTGAGCCAAATTACCATTGCCTACAATACCGATTTTTATTGGGTTAGGTGTTTGTTCCCATTTGGTAAATTTCAAAAAATTGTAAATAAAAGCTGTTTTTATCTCATCATCCGAGAATTTTTGCGCTTGGGCTTTTTCGTGAACTCCCGGTAAGAGGTAGATAAACAGGGCTAAACAATATGGTAATATTCGTAACTTCATTTTATTTCATTAGTATAATTGTCACTCTTCGTAAATTTTTATTCGGGCGATTATCTTTTGCCAATGCTTCACCTTTTGGCTCCACAGTAATTTTATTATTCAACTTTGCGTTTGATAAAGCATTCAGCACGCTTTGAGCTCTTTTTTCCGATAATGCTTTATTATTTGCCTCACTTCCCTGCCCGTCGGTGTAGCTCACAATTTTTAATTCAAGCTGCGGATATTGTTTTATCAGTTGAATGTATTCTTGCAGTAATTGAAGGTGTTGATTGGTTAGTGTATATTTTCCGGTTTCAAAGTATAAATTCAGTGAATCAATCCTTGATTTTTTTGAATTTGATTGGGTAAGTGTGTCAAGTAAATTCGACTCGCCAATACCAAAATTTAAGGCAGTGTCGGTATAATTCACCGGTTGGTAAGCGTGTATGTTTGCCACAGATACCGAAAGCGTATCTTTAAGGTTGCTCTTGTCATAAAAATAAACATTTTTTTCGGCAAAAGTATAAAAGCCGCGTTCTATAAGGTTGTCGATGTTTTTGAGTGCCAATGAATCGGTGTTTTCTATAACAGCATCAACCAAATTGAGTAAAGATTCAAATGTGGAATCGATGCCGATGGTTTTTAGTTTTTCTTCCTCAAAATTTTCTTCTATTACATTGTCCAAATCATTTAAAGCCAATGAGTCGGTTTTCATAATAATTTCGTTCAGCAAGTTTTGCAGTTGCGCTTGACGTTGCTTTTCTTTTTCAATTTGTTGGTCAATGTTGATTAGCATCCCGCTGTTGTCGAAGAAAGTATTGTCAACGCTAAATCCTTGACCTATTTGTCCCGAAGGTGTTTTAATTGCTTTTAAGTAAATGGTTTGGTAGAGCTCGTAAAATTCTTTTTGATTGGGAATAAATACATTGAATTTGTAAGGAATGTAATTTTTTGCCGTAACAATCATTTCGTAATTTTTTCCGGGCGGAAGGATAATTAAATACTTACCTGTTTGCGGATTGGGTTTATACACGTATTTGATAAATGTATTGGTTTCTACATCTCGCACTTTAATGTTTACTTTCAAAGGTTTAAGCGAGTCGGCGCAGAGAATTGTTCCGCGAATCATTGTCAGCGGAATGTTTGCTTCTTCAATGGTAACTTTGTAGATGTCTTCTCTGCCAAAATCTTTGTGCCCCGATGAAGCATAATAAGCGTGCTTTCCGTTTGCTGATATTATAAAGTGAATATCATCGTTTGGTGTGTTGAGCGGACAACCTAAATTTTCGGGTTTACTCCACGTGCCGTCGGGTTGCTTTACCGATTTAAAAATGTCGTAACCGCCAATGCTGTTGTGCCCTTGCGAACTGAAATAGAGGGTTTTCCCGTCGGGGTGAATAAAAGGCGCATCTTCGTTGTACGGTGTGTTGATGGTGTTGCCTAAGTTTACCGGTTCACTCCAAGTACTGTCTTCCAACAAATGGATTTCGTAAATATCTTTTTCGCCAACCCCGCCTTTTCTGTTGCTTACAAAATAGATAGTAGTCCCATCGGGCGTAATGGTCAAGCTGTTTTCTTGGTATTTAGAGTTGATGTTCTTGTTGATTTTTTCGGGCGAGCCCCAATTTTTACCCAAAAATTGAACTTTGTAAATGTCGCCTTTTGTTCTATCGGAATGATAATAATATAGGTATTGTCCGTCGGCAGAAAGCGTAACGCAAGCATCGTGTTTTTCGGTGTTTAAGCTGTTAATGGGTTGCGGTGTATTCCATTGATTGTTTTTGTTGAGATGCGTGATATACATATCTTCAAAAGGCATCCCGTCAAAATCTAAATAAGCTGAATTTTTGTTTTTTCTTCTGGAGGTAAGAATCATCATCGATTCATCTGCAGAAATTAAAGGCGCATAGTCGCCAAACTCACTGTTTATTTGCGGAATGCTGTCGATTTTATACAGCGTATTTTCTGAGGCACAAATCTTTTTGCCGTTTTGGCACATTTCAATTCGATGTTCTACCTCGTGTTTGAGTTCTTCTTCTTTTTTATTTAATAAGCTGATGTATTTTTGATAATTATCAATGGCTTCGTCCCAATTCTTCTTTAAGTGAAACGATTTTGCCAAATAATAATACAATTCAACAGGTGGTTTGTCGCCGGCAAATTGTTTAGCCAATTGAAAATAAAATAAAGCTTCGCGATAATTTTTTTCATATTCAAAATAACAAACGCCAATGTTGTAGTTTAGATAAGGATTGTCACGATTGGCTTTTACTAATTCTTTATATAAAGGCAATGCTTTGTGATAGGCACCATAAGAAAAATATTCATCGGCTGTTTTTCGCAATTTCTTTTCCGAAACGGTTGTTTGCCCCAACAAACTAAATCCGCTCAGGATAGATACAATACATAATATGAGTGATAGTTTTCGCACTGTTACTGTTTAATTTGATTTAATAATTTATTGAATAAATCAGAAGGTTCAAAAGGTTTAGAGAGATAATCGTTCATACCTGCTTCTATACATTTTTCGGCATCGCCTTTTACGGCATTGGCAGTAAGTGCAATAATAGGAACGTTTGAATTGAGTATATTTCGTATAATTTTAGTGGCTTCAATACCGCCCATTTCGGGCATTTGCATATCCATTAAAATAGCGTCGTAGGTGTTCTCTTTTACCTTATCTACGGCAATTACTCCGTTTTCGGCAATATCTACATCAATGTTCCATTGTTGTAATATAGTGGTGGCCAAAAAGCGGTTTATTTCGTGGTCTTCTACCAATAATACTTTTTTGCCTTTGAGCGGATTGGTATTTATTTTTATATCGGACTTTGTTCTGATATTTTCTCCCGTTCCAACGGGTAAAGTAATCTCGAACCAAAAGGTTGTTCCCACATTTTTTTTGCTTTTTACATTCAGTTTGCCGCCAAATAATTCTACCAAACTTTTGCTGATGCTTAAGCCCAATCCTGTACCGCCAAATTTACGTGTTGTGCTTTCGTCTTCTTGCTTAAACGTTTCAAATATGGTGTCTATTTTATCTTCGTCAATACCTATGCCGGTGTCGGTTATATCAAAAACCAGTGTTGCTTTTTTGTTGTTTTTCTTTTTTAATGAAACCGTTAATTTTACACTTCCTTTCAGGGTAAATTTTACGGCATTTCCAATAAGGTTAAACAATACTTGATTGATACGCACAGGGTCGCCTACCAGGTATTGTGGAATATTCTCGTCAATTTTATATTCAAACAATAATCCTTTTTCTTCTGCTTTGTAATAAACCGATTTGTAAATATTTTTCACCAATGTTCGTACATCAAAATCTATTTCTTCCAAACTCAACTTTCCAGATTCTATTTTGGTTATATCCAATATATCGTTTATAATAACCAACAGATTATCAGCTGAAGTAATAATGGCATCGAGGTATTCGGTTTGTTTTTTGTTGAGCGGTGTATTTTTTAATAGATTAGCCATTCCCATTATGGCGTTCATTGGGGTACGTATTTCGTGACTCATATTGGCCAAAAACATTTCTTTGGCACGGGCCGATTCTTCGGCTTTATTGCGCGCTTCAATGAGTTCTTTTTCAATTTGCTTGTTCTTGGTAATGTCTCGAGCTATTGCTGTAAATTCTTTTATTTTTTTTCCTTCGGTTTGAACCAATTGTACATTTTGACCTATCCATTTTATTTTACCGTCTTTGGTTTTTATCGGAAATTCGCAATAGGATGAAGGCAAGCGATATTTAAATTGGTCGAAGTAAAATGCTTTGATTTTTTCTTTGTACTCTTCTGTAACTAAAAATGTGAAGTGTTTACCTTTCAATTCTTCAGGTTCGTATCCTGTCAGTTGTTTTGTTTTTGCATTTATATAGGTAAAAATGCCTTTATGGTCAGATTGATAAATAATATCGTTGGCGGATTCTATTAAATTCCGGTATTGTTGTTCGCTCTCTTTAAGTTTTTCTTGTGCTTTTATTTGTTGGGTAACATCACGAAAAATTCCTCGGGTGTAAATTTCATCATCCGATATTTTACAACTGACATTTCCTTCTACGTATATTTTTTTGCCGTTTTTGGCTACAAAAATGGTTTGAACAAGCAATTTTCTTTCGCATTGGGTTACTTCCTTGAAAAGTTCCATGCAATGCATTTGTTGCGACGGATGGATAATATCTATAAAGTTTAATTGTTTCAACTCTTCGTCGTTGTAACCGAGTTTTTCTTTCCAAGCTTTATTTACATAAACAAAATTTCCGTTTTTATCGATGCTTTGAATAAGGTCGGTGGCATTTTCGAATAAATCTTCGTAGCGTTGTTGAGCTATTTTTCGTTCTTCTTCGGTTTGAAATTTGTTTATGATCAGCGCTAAGGTCCTGGCAATAGATTCTAAAGTTTCTATCTCATAATCTTTTTTCTTATAGCCGTGTGGGAGATATAAAACGATTACGCCAAGTGTTTTGCTATTAGAAAGAATGGGGACATTGTAATGACCGTGAGGTGTCATTCCTTCGGGTTTAACAGTATGGTCTTTGTCAACACACGATTTAAATATTATTTCTTGCTTTTGAGCTGCCAATCCACAAAGGCATTCCCCAAATGGAAGAGTTGATTTTCCGCAAATATTAAGTAAGGCTTCACCCAAATTTTTTTCGGCAATTAATTTTAACTCTTTTTTATTGGGCTGGGTTAAAAATATACCGCCTTTGGGCAACAGATTAGCAAATGGGAGTTCAAAAATGATTTCCAATGCCTTTCGGAGCATTTCTTCTAATTTTATTTCTTTATAAGAAAGCTCTAACAGTTGGTTAATAATGTGTTGTGTTACCAGTTGATTCTTGAGCTTGTCACTTATTTCTTTTTCTTTTTTCTCATAATTAGTTTGCTGAACAACAGCACTATCTACCAATTGAGAAACATCCTCAACAAAATCTTGAACATTTTTCGGTTGTTCGGTAAGATTTTTAAAGTGTTTTTTTATGTATTCGTTGACTTGTTTTTTCATTGTAGCAGTAGTTTTATTAGGCAACTTTAAGTTCGCCGTTTTTAATCATTCTGTAAATAGTTGATTTACCAATGTCGAGCTTTTTGGCAACGGTTACAATATCGTGATTGTATTTTTCCAAATAATAATTGATAATTTTTCGGGTGTAATCTCGAAGAGACATTTCTTGTTTTAAAAAATCGGCTTGACTTGCCGATTGATTAAATGTAATGTCGGTGTCGTAAATGATGTCATCATCAGCCATTACTACGGCTAATTCCATTACGGCTTTAAGTTCCCTTACATTTCCCGGGAAAGGGTAGGAGCAAAGTTTTACTTTGGCTTCGTTAGAGATGGTTTTTTGGGGCATTTTATTTTCTTTGCAAAAAGAATCGACAAAATGTTTGGCTAATATTAACAGGTCGTTTCCTCTCTCGCGAAGCGGCGGCAATTCAATGGATAGTCCCAATAACCGATAATATAAATCTTCTCTAAAGTTGCCTTTGTGCACTTCTTCCAAAAGGTTTTTGTGTGTGGCAACAATTATTCTTACATCTGTTTTAACTTTTTCATTTCCGCCAATGCGAACAATTTCCCGTTCTTGCAATGCACGTAAAAGTTTTGCCTGAATATTGAGGTCCATCTCGCCTATTTCGTCCAAAAAAAGCGTGCCTTTATGTGCTTCTTCAAATTTTCCTATTCTTCGTGAGTGGGCTCCTGTAAAAGCTCCTGTTTCGTGCCCAAATAATTCGCTTTCTATCAATTCGGAAGGAATTGCAGCAACATTAACTGCCACAAAAGGTTGTTTTTTACGGGCAGAATTAAAATGTATGGCCTTTGCCACCAGCTCTTTACCTGTTCCTGTTTCGCCGGTTACTGAAACCGTTATGTTTGTTTTGGCTGCTTTTTGCATCAATTTATATACGCGTTGCATGGGCGCCGATTGGCCGATGATGCTTTTTGAAAAATCATATTTTTGTGTGATTTGTTCTTTTAATTGTTGTAATTCTTGTTTTAAGCCGGTATGCTCTTTAAGATTAGAAATAGTTTTCCAAATGCGTTCTTTTGTATCTTCATCTTTTACTATATAATCATAGGCTCCTTGTTTAAGTAATTTTACTGCTGTTTTTACATCTTCTTGCCCCGAAATTATTACAACTTCGGTTTCAGGACTTTCTTTTTTGATGCGTTTAAGCATTTCGTCTCCATTAATGTCCGGAAGGGAATAATCGAGCGTAATGACATTGGGTTTTTTGTGTAAATTATTTAAACATTCTGTACCGGTGTTAAATTGGTAAATTTCATAGTCGGGGTTTAAGCCCAAGTGGTAAGCCAATATTTCGCTGTACCAGTTATCGTCTTCGACAATGAAAATTTTAAATTGGTTACTCATAATGTAAGTTGTTTTAATGTTAGTTGAAATGGGTTTCTTTTGTTTTTCTCTTGAACCAATTTATAGAAAAATTTTCCCAAAAAAAGAATGTTTCCAAAAAATGGATTTATTCACTTACGCAGTTTTACGTAGTGTAGTTTGTAACTACTCAGCAATACAGCTTAATTTGTCGTAAAATAAGGTTGCTTTTTGTATAAAAAGAGGAATGATTAAAAGTGTAGATTGTGGTAACATATTTGAAAGTAAATACTGATTAGCATTTGTCTTTCATATTGCGCATAATGGCAGAGGCAAAAACAAAATCGTTCAACTCTTTATTATCAGAATGAAGAATGGTGGTTTTATCGCCTTCCCACCATTTTTGACCTTGATAAATGAAAAATATTTTTTCTCCAATTTCCATTACCGAGTTCATATCGTGCGTAATGACAATGGTAGTCATGTCAAATTCTTCGGTAATTTCTTTAATCAAATTATCAATAACTATTGATGTTTGTGGGTCAAGTCCGGAATTGGGCTCATCGCAAAACAAATATTTGGGATTTAAAGCAATGGCACGGGCAATTCCCACACGTTTTTGCATACCGCCGCTTATTTCGGCAGGGTAAAGATGGTTGACTCCGGACAGGTTTACTCTGTTGAGACAAAAGTTTACACGCTCGAGCATTTCATCTTCATTCATATTGGTATGCATGGCAAGCGGAAACTTTACATTTTCTTCTACGGTTAATGAATCGAACAAAGCACTGCTTTGAAAAAGCATGCCTATTTCTTTGCGAATTTCTTTCCGTTCTTTAAATGGCATTTTGGTAAAGTTTCGCCCATCGTAAATTATTTCTCCTTCATCGGGTTCGAGCAATCCTACAATACATTTGGTAAGCACAGATTTTCCTTGTCCGCTGGCGCCAATAATAAGGTTGGTTTTTCCACGCTCAAAGCATGCTGAAATGTTCTTTAAAACGTGCTTTTCGCCAAATGATTTTGATATGTTTTTTACTTCTATCAAACTAAATAAGCAATAATTGAGTAATGATATAATTGATAATCAAAATTAATACGGCACTGTAAAAGAATGATTGTGTACTGGCTTTACCCACTTCGAGTGAACCACCGCGAACATAATAGCCAAAATAAGCCGGAACACTGGTAATCACAAATGCAAAAAATACGGTTTTGATAAGGGCATACGTAACAGAAAAACTGTCAAAATCATATTGAATACCATAAATGTATTGGTTGCTACTTACTATTCCTGTGGCAATTCCGACAAACCATCCGCCAAATAAAGACAGAAACATACTGTAAATAATAAGAAAAGGATTAATGAAAATAGCGGCTACAATTTTTGGCAATACCAAATAAGCGGCAGAATTTATACCCATTATTTCAAGTGCATCAATTTGTTCGGTTATTCGCATACTGCCAATTTCGGATGAAATATTCGAACCTACTTTTCCGGCTAAAATAAGTGCTATTATGGTAGGCGAAAATTCAAGTATGGTTGATTGTCGTGCGGTAAAACCAATAGTGTAAAGCGGAATTAACGGACTGTCGATATTGGATGCGGTTTGCAGTGTGATAACGGCACCCATAAAAAATGAAATGAGTGCAACCAAACCCAAAGAGCCCAGACCAATGCTCATTACTTCGCGGGCAAATTGTTGCCTGTAAAGTTTCCATTTTTCCGGGCGACTGAAAACCCTTCCCATCAAAATGGTATATCGTCCGATATGGTAAAACAGCATTTTCATTCTTATAATCCGCTAATTTTTGCGTAAATTTACCGTAAATAATGTAAAAAATCTAATTGCTGTGAATAAGAGGTTCATTTTTTTTGCTTTACTCGGATTATTGATGCTTTCTTTTGCTTGTGCATCCAAAAAGAAAAACAAGTGTGCAACGTGCCCGCATTGGGAAATTAACGTTCAGCCATAAACAAAACAACCTGCCCAAAATTCGAGCAGGTTGTGATAGTCTTTTTATAGAAATTGTTATCCTTCTTCTTCGAGTGCTTTTGCCAATTCGTCGGTCATCTCCAAGTTGTGATACACCACATTTACATCATCTTCTTCTTCCATCTTATCAATTAATTTAAGCACCTTTTTGGCAGTTTCCAAATCAACGGTTTCGTAGTTGTTGGGAATGCGTTGCAATTCGGCATTTTTTACTTCAATGCCTAATTCGTCCAATTTCTTTTGCATGGCACCAAAATCATCAAAAGAGGTGTATAAGATTAAACTGTCATCAGTTTCCTCCATTTCTTCCAATCCGGCATCAATTAACTCCATCTCAAGTTCTTCTTTATCCCGGTCTTGAACAGAAGCTTTGTCAATTGTAAAAACACCTTTACGTTCGAATAAAAAACTTAACGAACCTTTGGTACCCATGCTTCCGCCGTATTTGTTGAATACAGCTCTTACTGCTGCTACTGTTCGGTTGTTGTTGTCGGTAGTGGCTTCTACAAAAACACCAATTCCACCCGGTGCGTAACCTTCAAAAGTTACCTCTTGCAAAGCGGCACCTTCGCCACCGGTACCCTTTTTAATGGCACGTTCGATAGTGTCTTTTGGCATATTGGCACCTTTGGCGTTTTGTATTGCCAAGCGTAAAGCCGGATTGGTAGAAGGTTCGCCTCCGCCATCGCGAGCGGCAATGGTTATTTCTTTGATTAAACGAGTAAAAATTTTAGCTCTTTTTTTATCTTGTGCGGCTTTTCTGTGTTTTATATTCGCCCATTTACTGTGTCCTGCCATGCGATTGAAATTTATTGTTTGTGCTACAAATGTAAAAATATTATTTTTAATTTTTTTACCAGATAAAGCACGTTTAAGTTTTTAAAATAGATGATTTTAGCGTGATTAGTTATATTTGCCCTTAAATTTTAAACAAAAAAGTATGAAAGCATATGTATTTCCCGGTCAGGGAGCACAATTTATCGGAATGGGTAAAGATTTATACGATTCGTCCGAATCGGCAAAAGAGTTATTTGAAAAAGCCAATGAAATTTTAGGATTTCGTATTACGGATATAATGTTTAACGGTACCGATGAAGAGTTAAAACAAACAAAAGTAACGCAGCCGGCTATATTTTTACATTCAACTGTGTTGGCACATGAATTGGGTGATTCATTTAAACCAGGTATGGTTGCTGGTCATTCGTTGGGTGAATTTTCGGCATTGGTAGCCAATAAAACATTAACATTTGAGGATGGATTACGCTTAGTGGCAAAGCGTGCTATGGCTATGCAGAAAGCGTGTGAAAAAACGCCCTCAACCATGGCGGCTATTTTAGGATTGGATGATGAAACAGTAGAAAAAGTATGTGCCGAAATTGATGGGATTGTAGTGCCGGCAAATTATAATTGCCCCGGTCAATTGGTTATATCGGGTGAAATAGAGGCAGTGAACAAAGCGTGTGAAAAACTGAAAGAAGCCGGTGCAAAACGAGCGCTAATATTACAAGTAGGCGGTGCTTTTCATTCCCCGTTGATGGAGCCTGCACGTGAGGAATTGGAAGAAGCCATAAATGCAACCACTTTCAGTAAACCTATTTGTCCGGTTTACCAAAATGTAACGGCAAGTGCCGTATCCGACCCTGAGGAAATCAAGAAAAACTTAATTGCTCAATTAACTGCTCCTGTTCGTTGGACACAAACCATGAAACAAATGATTGCCGACGGTGCAACAGAAGTGATTGAAGTAGGACCCGGAAAAGTATTGCAAGGGTTATTCAAAAAAGTGGACAGAAGCATTCCTACGCAAAGTGCTTCGATATAATTAATTAAAAAGTAAAATAAAAATTAACAAAAAATCCGCTTGAATTTCAAGCGGATTTTTTTGTTCTACAGATTGCTCAACCGTTTATCTTTTGGGTATTTAACAGTGAATTTAAGCATTAGTTTTTTGGTTTTTTGTAAAACCTATCTGTTTTGCCAAAATTGAGTGTTAGCCCCTATTTTTTTAATTAGTGTTAGTTTCTATGTTTGTAAGATAGTAAATAATTGTATAACATATGAAAAAAGTATTATTTATATTTTTTGCTGTTTTTTGGACTCTCTTAACTGCTCAAAACTCACAAGATAAATCCGGAGAAATTAAGTCTCAATTAATTCAATATCAATTCTTTAAAGATATTGATATAAAAATCCAACAAAATAAAGACAGTGTAACTTATGCTGCTACTTTTACCAAAAACGGTAAATCAATTCAAGCAGATGTAATTGATATTAAAGGAAAATTTTATCCTTTGTTTGATGATGATTTGTTTAAAGCCAATGAAGTTTTTTCGGAAGCTGGAAATAAGTTGGATAGCTTGAAATTAGATAATGGTTTTTTAATTGCTACAGATAAAGAAATAACAATTAAAAGAACCGATTTACCAAAAAAATACCAAGCTTATATAGTTAGAAAAATAGATAAAAAAGACGACACATTAAATTATGAAATTAAAATAGATAAAGGGTTTTCATTAGTTGGTGAACTATCGTCGAACACATTGGATGATTTAATGGCAATGGCACCATTAAAAAATGGCAACAAAGAAATAATATTAAATGCTAATCTTTCAAATACAATAATTGATTATTTAATTGAACGTACAAAGCCAACAAAAGCTACCGTAGAAAGCTTTGAACTGGATTTTATAGTGTTTAATTTTTTACCCCAAAAAGATGGCACTTTTGAATGGGACCCAATTATTTTTACCTATAAGTTAATCCCCACAGGATTGCTAATTTCAGCTCAAACTGGAGTAACAGTAAACGGTATTAAAAATTTTGGGTTTTCAAAAGAGCATTTTATACTTAAAGGTCATGTATCTATTGAACCGGATATAAATAAATATACAATGGATTTATCCGGAATTAAAAAATTCAGTAAAAATAATTTAGTTAATCATATTCCGGCTATAAAACTTACTGATGTAGGGTTGAATTTAAAGATTTTCCCTGAACAAGATGCACAAACAAATTCTTACAATTATAAATTTGACTTTACCTTTATTGGTAAAGTAGATTGGTCCGGAATTTCCTACAATGTATCTTTCCCTAAAACAAAAGATGGTGAGTATCAGTTAGAGTTCAATTCTTTACCTTTAGGGAAGTTTTATCCTAATGCACAATTCCCGCTTTTCAAAGATTTATTTAGCAATATTGAACTGAAAAATGTTTTTTTATCCGAAACATACTTCGAAGCAGATTGGCCTTTAAGTGGAGTTCACGTGCCTGTAGTTGGATTTAAACAAGGAAACGATAAAGAATACAATCTTGCATTTAATTTTCATTCTTTAAATCTCAAAAACTTCTTAAACCACGAAGCAGGGTTTTCATTTCCCGATATTTCATTGCCACATAATACTGTGGCGTTTTACATACCTGAAGTAAATCTTTCCAATGGTTTTTATGAAATTAAATCTTTAGGAAATATTCCGAGCATTCAATTAAAAGAGATGTTTAAAGATAATGGTAAAGATGATTTTCCAAGCAATGGATTTAAACTAAATTATGGATTAAGTTTTGAGCATTTTGATTTAACCTTGAATGATTTGTTCGGCAATCACTTTTCTGAATTGAAGTTAGATGATATTTTTAAACAAATAAAACTATCCGAGCTTAATATTACATCATCAACCATTTCATGCAAATTACCAATTAACAAAAATGAAAACATTGAAATCATTGCTTTTAAATTACCTCAATCGCCCAAGTTAAATTTTGTATTTCAGATAGACAGACTAAGTTTAAGTGATTACATCTCTGGATTGAATGGTACACCTCTTTCCGAAATTGGTGTGTTTAGTGATTTTAAATTAATATCCATTCCATCATTTAAAACAGGACAAGGTATGGATGTTGAAGATGCAGAAACTATTTCGTTTAAGTATGGTGAATTGCCCGATTTAGTTAAGTTTTATTTTCCTGAATTTAAATCTAAAAAGAATGACGAAACTATAAGCTGGAATGTTGGGTTTAGTTTTATTTCACCTAAACCTCAATTTAATGGATCTGTAAAAGAATTTTTTGATGCAGTTGAGTTAAACGATTTTCCTCAATTTACCGGCAGCATAAATCCTGAATTTTTGTTTAAAAATTGGGGCAAATGGAGCTTTAGTTACACTTCGTCTCCAGGACAGCCTGCACAAAACAACCCTCAGGTAGCCAACGATCAGGAATTTAGAGAAAACTTTTATTTAAGTGATATTCCTTTACCCGGATTTTCTATTGCTAATTATGAGTTAAAAGATCCCAAATTGAGTATTGATGGTTTAAAATTCGACTTTCCCATTTTAATTGATAGAGGGAAACCAATTTCAAAAAGGTTAAAAAATTTAGTAAGCAAAGGAACATTAGCCGTTTTAGTAAAAGCTAAAATTGACATTAAAATGCCAAATGATAAGTTAATGGTATTGGATGATGTGAAAATCTTGGTCGATAAACAAAATAAAGCATTACGTTTAACAACTGAGTTGTCTCAAGATTCCCTGGTGTATGAAACAGACAAAGAGGGTAAAAAGAAATTAAAAGAAACCCTGCCAAATGTTTTGTTTACAAGCGATCAAATAGACTTAATTTCTTTAGGTTTTGATGCGGAATACCAGTATGGTGATAAAAATTTTTACGGACAACTTTCAGGAGAGTTGTTTCTTAAACCCGATAAAGATGTAAAAAAGAAATTTGAATTTCAAGCCAAACTTCATTACAATGCAAAAGAAAAGCATGTAACACCTTTATTTAAATTTTTCAGTAACGAAGGGTTGTCGTTCTCTGATTTTAAAAATTTAGATTTACCTGATCCGTTGCCAAAAATCGACCACTTAACTGTTTATGATATAGAAATGGCCGAAAACTATTTCTTTTTAGGTTTTTCACCTGATAGTATTGTTGAATCTAATCTGGATTCATCTGATTATATTATAGCATTTAAAGCAACCGGCCAGCCAAAATTTAATTTTGGTGCAAGGAGCAATCATTTAATTACTGCGCTTCTTCAAGATGCTCCAAAAACTATACAAGTTAAAAATTTTCATGACGAAAAATTCATTTTTGTTCCAAAGGGTAATGATATTAAAGATATTGATTTGACTGATTATCCTGAAAAAATCATTAAACACTTTAATCCTGCCAATAAAGAAAAACTTACACTAAATAGTGGAGGTTCAATACAAGCCAAATACGATGGTACATTCAAATTCAAAGAGATTGAATTGGATATGAAAAATGTACCGGTAGGTTTTAGAGTTTCAGCAGTTAGTGAAGGAAATAATTCTGGCAACTTAAATGGATTGGAAGTAAGTATGATTCATCCTGCTTTTGAATTGGAGGGAATTCATTTTAGCGAAGATACCATTTGGTTTAATAAACAAAATGACCGATGGAACACAAAGCTTAATTCAACCATTAGTTTTGAATACGAAGGTAAAACGGTTGAAGTTAATATTCAAGCAGAACCTTTTGATGAAGACAGTGTTTATGGAATGCGTTTTCAGTCGACTAATAATTTAGTTTTCCCCTTTCCGGATGATTTAAATTATTTAACTTATGATAGTGTTTCTTTAAGTGGCGAAATTGAAAGGGTGCATGAAGTAACTAAAATAGATCTTTCAGGTAATTTGCATTTAGGTCAAGTTACTTACAAAACAACAGCAGAGATTCTTAAAAGAGATGGTAAGTTTAAAGATTTGGTATTAAGACTTAAAGGAGATATAGCTTTAAAAGAGATTCCTGAAATCAATACCCTTCCTGATGCTGATAAAATTACTCTATCAGACCCTGAAATATCATTACATCACATTGCAGCTAAAATCACTTATGAATCTTTTTCAACTTCTGGTGTAATTTTTAGAGAAAGAACTAATTTTGCTTTATTATTTGGTGTTGATAGTTTTAAACTTTCTGATATAGTTCCAAATATTGCTTCTGATTTTCATTTTGGCAAAACAACACTTTCTTTAGCTAACAATTCATTCTCTAAAACAGTAAATGATTTACCTGTGGCTGTTAGAGAATACTTTAATGATTTTTACAGTGTAAACGATAAAGTGGATATAAATAGTGGCTTAGGTCTTTTTACAGCATTTAATCCCGGAGAAATTCCCGGAGATGCAGGGAAGTTTTTTCAAGATATTGGAATGGGACAAAAGTTTACTGTTTATGGAGGTATGGGAGCTGGACTTAGTGGAATAAGTTCGTTTACCATTTATGCATCCCCCAGTTCAGATATAAAAACTAAAGGCAATTTTGCTTTTATACAAGATATAAAGGATCCTAAATTATTTATTAAGTTCAATGCACCTGCATTAGATGTTGGTTTACAAGCTGAAACTCATGTTAAAATAGGAAATGAAAAATTAGATTTTACATTATCAACAGGATTACATTACGAACCGGATAATTTACCCGGTGTTATGCTTAAAGCCCAAATGAATGGAAAATGGTATGATCCAATGGGATTAGATGGCATTGAGTTGGAAAATGTGTCAATGGCTATCGATGGCAGTTTGGGTGGAGCTTTGGATATTGATTTTAAAGGTACCATGTTTCTTGAGCAAGACAGTTTGTTTTTTGCAACTTCTATACCCGCAAATGGAAATTTAACTCAATTTGGATTGTGTGCCACAGCAACTCATTTAGGAGGGCAAGATTTTGCAGTTTTAGCAGATAAACTTTCTGGAAACAAGTTGCATTTAGATGAAATTCCAATGGAAATAATTGCTTATAAAGATGTGGAAATTGCAATGGTACCTCCTTTTGTAAACTTAAATTGCAGTCAAAGAATTTCAGGCATTGATGGTGGAGGTGTTGCCCTAAAAGGGAAAGGCATTTTGGGGAATGATAACCTTGGCGGTACATGGGAGGTGGCAGAGGTTGAAGCAACAGCAGGATTATTGAGCGGATTATCAGTAAAAGGTAAATTAAATGATGTCGATTTAAACATCATTCAAATGAAAAATACCAACTTAGATATTGTAGCCAAGTTAGAAGACGGAAAGCCAAAATCTCATTTTAAACTAAATGGAAATACAGATATTATAGGAATTACATATAATATTGAACTTATTCTTGAAAAAGACAAAGCTTCTTTTGAATACGATTATGGATTATTTGGATTTGGTAAGTCGACAATAAAAGCTCAAACAAGTAATGGTATGAACTTTAATAAGGATAATACCCTTTCTGTTACCGCAAGTTATACCAATGACATAAATGATGATTTTTTAGCAGCATTAGGAGATGAAGTAGCCAAAGGACTTAATGAGTTGTCAGATGCAGAAAAGGCTCTTAAAGATGATTTAAACAATGCATTGGCAGATTTAAATGAAAAAGAAAAACAAGTAGAAAGCGTAAGAGACGAAATAATTAAAGAGAGAAAATCACTTGAAGATCAATTAAAAGCTGCTCAAGATAAAGTAAACGAATTAAACAGTCAAATTCATACGGCAAGTAACAATGCAAGTCATGAGTTACATCAAAGCTGTAGAAGATCGAAAAAAATATGCTGGCACTTTTTTGGGAAACATTGCCATACTTTCCATTGGACAGATTATAGTTGTAAAGCTTATCATTACTCAAGATACCTTGCTTATAAAACTGAACAATATAGTTTAGAAGCAGCTAAAGTTACTGCTGTTAAAATATTGGAAGCAATTCAATCCAGTATAGATTTTACGCCTATTGAAGCAGATCCAAGAATGGCAGCGCCATTAGCAGCATTAGAAACAGCAAAAGGTATTTATAAAATGGCAGAAGCTGCTATGACTGCTTCACAAGATATTAATAAAGAATTGGCTGATTTAGCTGAACAAATCAAAACACCTGACGTTTTAAAAGACATATTTTTTCTAAAAGAAGCAACTCTTACAGGTGCTTTTAATGCTTTTCAAAGTCAAAAAGATACTTTGAACTTAACCCTTGATGCAATTGTATTTGGAGATGAATTATCAAATTCGGTTAATTTTACTTTAGAAGATGCTGCTAATGCAGAAAAACTAATCAAAGATGCTTTGTCTCATACAGCTCATCATAAAGTAAATACAGTTAAAGAAGAACATGATAAGTCTAAATATTACAATCCTCCCTTACCTTCATCTCTTACATTTTATTGGGAGAAAATTAATGGACAGTTAATAGACATTACTGCAACAGAAAAATTCATTTACGGAATAGGTAAGGATCACAATTTATGGAGGTTAGAAGACTCGGTTTGGGTTCATCTTCCAAATCCAAAACAATACAAAAGACTTGATGCTGCAAAAGATAAAGTATATATGATTGAAATGGATGGAACTTTTTCTGTATACTATGAAGAAACAGGACAATTTAGAGAAACCAAAAGTGGTTTAGGTAGAGACATAGCTGCAGGGAAAGGAAATACCGTTTATGTAATTGGTACAAATAATATAAGTGGTTGTAATACTTGTGGACACGTGTATGTAAGTTCAGATGAAGGAAATTCTTGGAAACAATTCGGAGGAAGTGGTTATGGTCAACAAATTGATGTTTCTAAAGATAATAACATATACCTAACGGGAGGTAGTACTGTGCTTTATAAATGGAGTGGGAATAAATGGCAAAGTATGCCAGGAAAAGCAAATGACTTGTTTGTATTAGATAATGATTTATGGGTGGCAGGCTTAGATAAAGCGCCATGGCTATACGAAACAAAACTTTATAACACATTTATCAGGGCAAATGGTACGGTACAAGCGATGGCTAAATTGGGTGATAATGTTTATTCAATCAACTCAAATGACAAATCTGTTTGGGTGTCAAAAATGCCACAACAATTTTCGGGATGGCAAAAACTCAATGAAAAGGCTATTGATATTGCATCAAACGGTAATGGCGATTTATGGTATATAGGCATGAATCACCATGCTTATAAATTAAAGCCCAATGGCGAATTTGAAGATTATGGGGGCAATTTTTCCAGAATAGCTGTTCAAGAAAACGGAGTACCATTAGCAGTATCTGCAGCCCCTAACAGCCACCGTCAGATAATGACAGTTGATTTAAACACGAAACAATGGAAAAATCTTGATGTTTATTCCAATGCATTTGATGTAGCCGGTAACGGTTGGCATATTGGCTCAGATGCTGGGTATAAGAAAAACGGAGGGGTATGGAAATATAACTCTTCCAATGACAGCTATTCAAAATTTACCGGAGCAGGTTGGCGAATTACTTCCGATAAAAATAGCGTAACTTATGTGCTCGGTGGAGCTCACAGCTCAGTATATTACTCAACCCCCTCAATGAATCATTGGAAACAAATAGGAGGATATGATGTGAGAGACCTTGCTGTTTCACCCAGAGGAAGTATTTGGTTGGTGGGTGGCAACACACATTTATATTACAAAAACGACTACAATGATTCAAAGTGGAAAAAAGCCACCGGATTGGTTAAAGGAATTGGATTTTCGGCGAATGAAATTTTTGTAATTGGAACAGATAATTATATATATAAAACAAATTATTAGAAAACATGAAGCACTTATTATTTACATTATTGTTACTGTTAAAAATTTCTTTTCTTGATCTATATTGTCAAGAAAAATATGTAACCGATTCGTTAAGTCTACAAAGTAAAAATGATACGCTAAAAGCAAAAGAGGAAAGAAGTAAAAATCATTTTTTTCTATTTGGTCATAAAGATAATACGAAAGGTGTGGAAAATCTGCATGCACGTAAAATCAATGATTCAACAAGTTATTTTGCCAGATATAAAGATTCATTAATTTCTCATAAACTGCACTTTAATCATTTAAAAAAGTATCAATCGGGCTTATATGAGTTAAATGTAGAAAATGCGAATACCAGAAATGTATTATACGACATTCAAAAAGCAACAGGTGTTCATATATCTATCATTGGTGAATTGCCTCCAAAAATATCAACGCACCTTTCCGGTTTCAATTTAGAATATATACTTGATGAATTATCTTATGAAAACGGATGGGTTTTTGTCAACCAATTAAATCATTATATTATTTATGCACAAAAAGCCGATGAGATATTAGGCAATAAACCTATTATATATCAATATTTTCCACAAAATGTAAAAGCAGAAGACTTAAAGGATAAGGTGAAAGATTACCTATCAGATGATGTTACCGTAAAATTATTGCCCAATCAAAATACGATAGTTATCAGCGGAAAGATTAATGATATTTATAAATCAATTTCTTTTTTAAGAATGTTTGATAAAGCCCCAAAAACAATAAGTATAGAATTATTGGTGGTTGAATACATACATGGAAAGAGTTTTAATTGGGATTTCAATGTTACCAGTGGAAGTTATCAAAGAATAAGCGATGCTAATTATAGTCCTCAATCGGGAGTGAATTTTTCGTATAGTTTTTTAAGTGCTTTAGATCCAAATTTCAAAGTAAACCTATCGGCTTTAGTTGAAAACGAATTTGCCAATATTGTAACCAACCCACATGTTGTCACTGAAAACAATAAAGAAGCGACCATAAAACTAACAGATTCAAGGTATATACAATTACAAACAGCAACCATTAATGGTGTAACCGTAAATTTAGAAAAAATTGACGTAGGAATAGAACTAAAAGTAACCCCGGCAATTATGTCAAATGAATTAATCGAATTGATTTTGTATGCAAAAAATTCTTTTTTCTTGCCTCAAGAATCAGAGCAGCAGATTGCCACATCTGATAATACCATAAATACTCAAGTAATGATAAAAAACGGTGAAACATTAATTTTAGGAGGCTTAGTGCAGTCAGAGGAGTCGGCAGGTAAAGGAGGAGTGCCTTTCTTGAGAAATATACCTATTATTGGGCTACTGTTCAGTAAAATATCAAACAGAAAAAATTATTCAGAAATTGTAATATACATTACTCCTTACATTGATCCGATAATTTCATCTAAAGGATATCATTCAATGAAAAAAGTAAATGAAATAAATGAAGATCTTGAAAAAGAAGGAAAAAAATTAGAAAATAAAGGAATTCGTAAATTATTTAAAAAATGAAAAAATATACAACTCTTTTCGCACTATTAATCTTAATGGTAGCGTGTAAAAAAAATATTATTGGGCCCAACAGAGGAGAAATATCCGGTAAAATAACCGATGTTTATTCAGAGCCGATAGAAGGTGTAACAGTAACTTCGCAATTTCTTACTGATAATCAAGATAACGAAAATCCAAAATATTCAACCATAAATGCTGTTTCTGATGAATATGGAATTTATATTTTAGAAGAAGCCGGTTTGGCAGAAAATGAAGTTACTATAACGAAAAAGGGGTATAAAGAAGTTAAAAACTTTATTTTATTAACACAAGACAATAATAAAAAGCAAGTTGATTATACGTTGGTAGGTGTGCCGGTTTTCCAAAACATAACATTATCATCATCAACTCTTTCCATCGCCAATAATGATTCTATAATGGTTAAAGTAAATATTGTCGATGAATACCAGGAAAGCCAAACCGGTAGTTTAACCTGTGATTTAATAGTTTATAATAACTCGCAACAAATATCATTAATTAAGCAAATGACTCTTAAATATAATTCAATTTCAAATTTTGTGTTTGAAACAAAGATTCTTTCGACAGATTTACCGCAAGAAATTTATCAATTGTCTCTGGAATTTTATGATAGTGAAACAAGAGTGGTAAATGTTCAAAATGTTCAAACAATTAATGTCATTAATTAACTAAAAATCAATTTCATGAAAATAAAAAATATTAATTGGGTCATTTTTCTTGCGATTTTTGCATGTAATACCGAAAAAAATCAAGACACAAATAGTAAACAAGTGCATATCGATGAAAATTTCACTATTGAATTACCGGCAAACCATACCACAGGTTACAGATGGCAACTTGAAAATATGAAAAGCATAAATACTATTGACTCTATTGGTTACAGTTATACTGTTGCTGATTCTATTGTGCAAGGTGCAGATGGTGTTGAAATATGGAATTTTAAAGCCGTAAAGAAAGGTGTTGATACCTTGAAATTTGTTTATGCAAAACCTTGGGAAAAATCTACTCAATCCACTCAAACAAAAAGTATTATAGTTCAGGTCAAATAAAAATTAACAAAAAATCCGCTTGAAACTCAAGCGGATTTTTTAATCTATAGATTGCTCAACCGTTTATCTTTTGGGTATTTAACAGTGAATTTAAGCATTAGTTTTTTGGATTCTTTTGGTTTTAATGTCAATTTCCAGGTTACAAAGCCCGTTTTTTCATCTAATTTCCCTCCCGAAATTTCATCTGCAGAAACCACAATATCACTATTTTTCGAAAGTGGAATTTGGTCTAAAATTTCAATTTCCAGTTGCTCCGGTTTTGGATTTCGTACGATAATTTCATACGCTTTTGTAATTTTTCTGTTGCCTCCAACCACTTGATTTTTACAAAAATCTTTGATGGTTTTTCTGTCCAACACAATCGATTGGTCGCGGCCTAACGAGATTTCTAAAGTATCTTGTGTTTCCGAGGGGTCTAAATAAGATTTTCCAACATATGTGCCGGCATTATAAAGATTGATTTCTCCGGGCAATAAGCTGAGTTCTTCCCAACCTGTAATTTTGGCAATTAAAAATGCGTTTTTATCCAACTTAGGCACAGTGTAATATTTGTATTGAGCATCTAATTGGTGCTCGTCTAAAATGAGCAATTGACTTTTTCCGTCCGACTTTACCGTAAGCGGCATGCCCAATTTAAATTCAGAATTAACCAAGTTGTTCACTGTCTTTGTGAATGATGAAATAGAATCAGCTTTTTGTTCATAAGATGTAGATTCATATTCTTCATCATCAGCAATTTCCAACGACTGCATTTGTGGCGCATTATTATATCCAGATGAAAGGGTTTTGGAACGGGCTCTTTTCTTGTAAGCATTATAATATTGTAAATACCATGGATATAACTCCGGTTGAGTATTCGATAAATTAGGATTTCCGGTAGAAAAAGTAATGTTTATGTTTTTCCAATCCACACCGGTGTTTTGATATAATGATGCTTTATAGCTGATTTGGATTTTTTCGTTCAACGATTTACTTCTTATATCATAAGACGGAACCCAGCCGGCATTGCTGACTTTATATTTTACATTCAATGTTCCGTTGGTGGCCGATTTTGCCGCAACGGTAACTAATATTTCTCCCGTTGTTGTGTTTCCCTTGTTTGATAATTCATTTATTTGTCGTGATAAAACTCTGGCTCTGTTGGTATAGTGCTTGTTTTTTCTGTTTAATGCCAACGATTTTAAATTAATGTCTTTCAATCTTGTTCTGTAAAAATTCGATAATTCGGCAAGTTTTGCAGGTTCAAACGATACATTTTCGCCATTCAACACCTTGTTGGCCAAAATCATTTGTTTTTCATTGTTGTAAACATCCAACAATTGCGTGTTTTCTTCAATGTGTTCGTTGTAAAATTTCAAACTGTCCTGCAGTTTTTTCATTTCCGGTGAATTTTTAGAAGTGTTTATGTAGTTTCTTCTGTAATCCACACCCAGAATGATAAAATTACCTATTCCCGAAACCTGAATTGTATTTGCATCAATATATTGCGAAAGGTCTTTGAGTACAATTATTTGATTGCCCGAAGATAAAGAAACGTTTGCCGAACGGTTAATTTCGGCTCCAGTTAAAAAAACGGTTACATTCTTTATTTTGGATTTTACCTCTTTTTCTGTGGCAAAGGCAAAATGAATTATGCTTGTTAAAAGCATTGAAGCAATGATTTTTTTCATGATATATGTTTTTCCGATTTATATTATATGGATGCAGAGCAAAAAATATTCCACAAAAAAAAAAAACAGTAATTATTTTTTCATCACATCTACAAAGCAATCGCGACAAAGCGGTTCATAACTGTCGGTTTCGCCAAGCATTACCAATTCTTGGTTTTCGGTTATCCGGTGCGAATGGTGCGCCAAATCACCGCATTTTACACAAATGGCGTGTACTTTTGTTATGTATTCGGCTGTTGCCAATAATCCAGGGATTGGTCCGAACGGTTTACC
The DNA here is from genome assembly GCA_002295925.1 of Flavobacteriales bacterium UBA852. Lineage (GTDB taxonomy): Bacteria > Bacteroidota > Bacteroidia > Flavobacteriales_E > Vicingaceae > UBA852. Next base: position 225,464 of record DBGO01000010.1, on the reverse strand, counting down.
CAAATAATCCATATCCAAACCAGCAACAATTACCCTTACGCCTCTATTTGCCAACTCGTTGCAAACATCAATCAACCCCATATCAAAAAATTGGGCTTCGTCAACACCCACAACTTCCACATCTGTAGCATAAAGCAATATATTTTGCGAAGATTCTACCGGTGTGGAATGTATTTCATTGGCATCGTGCGACACTACTTTTTCTTCATCATAGCGAACATCAACAGCAGGTTTAAAAATTTCTACTTTTTGTTTGGCATATTGGGCACGCTTCATTCTGCGAATCAATTCTTCGGTTTTACCCGAAAACATCGAGCCGCAAATTACCTCTATCCAACCTTTTCTTTTTTTTCCGCTAATGGTATTCTCTAAAAACATGCTTTAAATTTTTATAATTTCAAAAATACATTTAATTACAATTATTATTGTAATTATGAATCAATTATAGAGTTTTTACTATTTATTAGTTTAATTGCTATTTGTAAAAAAATAATTTTTTAAAATAATGTAAATTCTTTTATATTGCACTCAAAAATAAATTTTTAAATCATAAGTTATGAAAAGATTAATCTTGTTATTTTTAGTTGCGTTTAATATGGGTGCATCTATAGAAGCATCGGATATAAAAAAAAGTAAATTAAAACAATTTAAAGTTGATAACCATTTTTTTATCGAAAACAAAGGTCAGTGGCATTCGGATGTTTTGTATTTGGCTCGATTTGGTAATATGGATGCATGGATAACTAAGTATGGTTTAAATTATAATTTTTACTCTTTAGAGACTGATTTTCAATATAAAACGAATAATACAACTAAAGTTATCGGTCATCGAATTTTAATGAAATTAAAAAATTCAAATAGTCAAAATATTGAAACAGAAAATGTAGGAAATTTATCTGCGAAATTTCATTACTTTTTAGGTAATAATAAAGCAAAACATGTTTCAAATATCAATTTATACAAAGAAGTTGTTGTGAAAAATGTTTACGACGGAATTGATATCAGATATTATTTTGATAAAGGATTTTTACGATACGATTATATTGTTCATCCGGGTTCTGACCCATCTGATATAATTTTCAATATTGAAGGAAGTGATGAAACATTTATAAATAAGAACAATAATTTGGTTTTTACAACAAGATTTGGGCAAGTAGAAATTGCTCAATTGAAAGTTTATCAGCAAAATAATAAGCAAGTTGATGCTAAGTATATTTCTTTAAAAGATGGTAAATGGACTTTTGATCTTGGAGACTATGACAAATCTCAAGATTTAATCATTGACCCGTTAATTTACTCAACTTATTTGGGTGGCAGTAATTATGATTATGCAAATGATGTAGAAATAGATAATAATGGAAATGTCTATGTTGTTGGTTCCACAGTTTCAACTGATTATGATATTACAGCTGGAGCATACCAAACAACTTATGCCGGAGGAAATAATGATATTTTTATTACAAAACTTAATAGTTCAGGCACTTCATTAATATACTCAACATATATAGGTGGAAGTACTGCTTCGGATGATAATGGATTAGCAATAGCACTTGATGCTAATAATAATGTAATAATAACTGGTTATACAAATTCAAGTGATTATCCCTTAACTTCAGGCACATTTCAGACCAACACTAATCCTTCGGGGAATATCATTATTACAAAATTAAATGGTACAGGTTCAAACTTGATGTTTTCAACATATTTAGGAGGTACCGGATTAGACGTTGGCAAATCTATTGCTGTAGATGCAACTGGAAATATTTTTATTACGGGATATACTTATGCTTCCGATTTTCCTGTAACTACGGGTGTTGCTCAATCCAGTTCCGGTGGAAGCATAGATGCAGTAATTGCAAAAATTAACAGTAATGCTTCTTCGTTACAATATGCAACATACATTGGAGGTAGTGATGAAGATTATGCCTTTTCAATAGCTGTTGACGGTTCAGGAAATGCATATATAACCGGAGAAACCAAGTCAACAGATTTTCCGGTAACTATTGGAGCAATGCAACAAACTTATGGAGGTTCATTAAGAGATGCTTTTGTAACTAAAATTAATTCATCAGGAACAACTTTAAGTTATTCTACCTATTTAGGTGGTTCTGATAGAGATTTTGGACGAGCAATTGCTGTAAATACAGCAGGAAATGCCTTTGTAACGGGATATACATATTCTTCAGATTTTTACACTTCTTCAACCGCAGTTCAACCTGTTTTTGGAGGTGGTGTTATGGATATTTTTGTTACTAAAATGAATACTTTAGGTTCTAATATTGAATACTCTACATTTTTAGGTGGAACTTCAGGAGATGAGGCGTATTCTATAGTCATAGATGATGATAATAATGCTTATATTGTTGGTAATTCAATTTCAAATAATTTTCCGATTACTTCGGGAGCATATCAAAATTCAAATATGGGGGCAACAGATGTGGTGCTAAGTAAACTAAATAACACCGGCTCATATTTGTATTATTCAACATACCTGGGTGGAACTCAAAATGAAGACGGGTATGCCATAGCCCGAAATAATTCGGGGGAAATTGTGATAGCAGGAAGAACATTGTCATTAAATTACCCTGTCACTTCTAATGCTTATCAATCAACACATGGAGGGGGAAATGATGATGTGTTTGTTACAAAAATGTATATTTATAATACATCAGTTAATAATGGTATAGATAATAAATCAAATTGGTCTGTTTTTCCCAGTATTAATAATGGAATATTTACAATTTCTTCAGAAAATGACAGTAAATTTGAACTTATTGATATAAATGGTAAAATAATAAACATATACCAAGTATTTGAAAATAAACCGCTAACGCTAAAAGAAAATATTGCAAATGGCATTTATTTTATTCGTGAGAAAGGTACGTTAAATACACATAAAATTATTGTTGAAAAATAATTTAATTTAACTATTAGATTAAAAAGCGAGAAATATATTTCTCGCTTTTTTTAATTTTAATAGAAGGCAAATTCTTAAAGATGAAATCAAAAATGTTAATTTTACGCAAAAAGCGAAAATTATGATACGAGCAAACAATCCCGAATTAAAATCTTGGATAAACGTTCCCGCAAATTCCGACTTTTCAATTCAAAATATACCTTTCGGAATAATTCTTACCACAACCAATGAAAAGCATGTTGCCACACGCATAGGCGATACCATTGTTGATATTTTCCGGTTGGCACGATTGGGTTACTTGGGTGAGAAATTTGACATGGAATTATTTAATCAGCCGGTGTTGAACCCCATGATGAAAAGAGGAAAACAATTTACGCGCGATTTACGCAATAAACTCAGTGATATTTTTTCCGATGCTCATCATCCGTTGGCATCTAATTCCGAACATCAATCGCAAATATTCTTTGCACCTGAGCAAGTAGTGTTGCAAATGCCTGTTCATGTGGGTGATTATACCGATTTTTACTCCAGTATTGACCATGCAACCAATGTAGGGAAAATGTTCCGCGACCCTGAAAATGCTTTATTGCCAAACTGGAAGTATATTCCCGTAGGTTATCACGGAAGAGCTTCTTCCATTATAATTTCAGGAGTGGAAATTTATCGTCCCAAAGGGCAAATGAAACCCAAAGATGATGAGCCGCCGGTGTTTGGTCCAAGTCGCTTGTTGGATTTTGAACTGGAAATGGCTTTTGTTACTTACGACGGAAAACCGTTGGGAGAAAGCATTTCAACTGCCGAAGCCGATGATTACATTTTCGGTATGTGCATTTTCAATGATTGGTCGGCGCGCGATATTCAAAAGTGGGAATATGTACCCTTAGGTCCGTTTTTAGCCAAAAACTTTGCTTCGTCTATATCGCCATGGATAGTAACATTAGATGCGTTGGAGCCTTTTAGAGTACCCGGAGAAAAACAAGAGCCCGAGGTTTTCCCTTATTTAAAGTATGAAGGAAACAAAAATATAGACATCAATTTAGAAGTTTTCATTAAACCCGAAAATGCTGAAGCAACTCAAGTCAGTCGTTCCAATTACAAATATATGTATTGGAATATGGCACAGCAATTGGCACATCATACTGTAAACGGATGTAACATTAATGCCGGCGATATGATGGCTTCGGGAACAATCAGTGGACCGAATCCCGATTCTTTTGGCTCTATGTTGGAAATTACCTGGAGAGGTACCAAGCCTATAAAAATGAGTGACGGAACCGAACGTAAATTTATAAACGATTACGATACTGTAATCATGCGAGGATATGCCGAAAAAGATGGTGTACGCGTAGGTTTTGGCGAAGTAGCTACAAAAGTTCTTCCGGCAAAATAATATTTTCTGATTGTTAATTTGGGCAAACAAGTTGTATGAATATTGATTTAGAAGCTGAAAAAAAAGAAATACTGCGGCAGTATCGAGGATTATTGCGTGCTACCAAATATTCAAAATCCAAAGAGGATAAAGCACTCATTCGCAAAGCTTTTAATGTAGCACTTGAAGCGCACAAAGACCAGCGACGTAAAACGGGCGAGCCGTATATCTATCATCCCATTGCCGTAGCACGAATTGTAGCCGAAGAAATTGGTTTGGGAACCACGGCAATAGTGTGTGCTTTATTGCACGATACAGTTGAAGACACAGATATTACACTGGATGACATAGAAAAAATGTTTGGTCAAAAAGTCAGTCAAATTATTGATGGACTGACTAAAATATCGGAAATAGAAGATATATCCAATTCCATACAAGCCGAAAATTTCAAAAAAATTCTACTAACCCTTTCGGAAGATGTACGTGTAATATTGATAAAAATTGCCGACCGTTTGCACAATATGCGTACGCTCGATTCGATGAAACGTGAAAAACAATTAAAAATAGCCAGCGAAACATTGTTTTTATATGCACCGTTGGCACATCGATTGGGACTGCACAGTATTAAATCGGAATTGGAAGATTTATCGCTTAAATACACTGAGCCTGAAGCATATAACGAGATTGTTCAAAAGCTAAAGAAATCGCAAGCAGTACGAACGCGATTCATCAATAAGTTTTCTTTGCCCATTAAGAAAGCACTCGAAGAACAAGGGTTTAAGTTTACCATAAAAGGCAGAACAAAGTCGGTTTATTCCATTTGGAATAAAATGAAGAAAAAACAAATTCCTTTTGAAGAAGTTTACGATGTTTTTGCCATTCGAATAATAATTGACAGTCCGCCCGAAAGAGAAAAATCCGATTGTTGGCGAGTGTATTCAATTGTTACCGATTTTTATCAACCCAACCCCGACCGTTTGCGCGATTGGATATCCATACCCAAAGCCAATGGATATGAATCATTGCACGCAACAGTAATGAGCCCTACCGGAAAATGGGTAGAAGTGCAAATCAGAACCACACGTATGGATGAGGTTGCCGAAAAAGGATTTGCCGCACATTGGAAATACAAAGAAAATAACGCCGAATCGCAATTGGATGCTTGGTTGGTGCAAATTCGTGAAATATTGGAACAAGCTGCTAAAGACGAAAATGCCATTGAATTTATTGATGATTTCAAGCTGAATTTGTTTGATGACGAAATTTTTGTTTTTACCCCTAAAGGCGATATGTATAATTTGGCAAAAGGCGCAACAGCTTTGGATTTTGCCTTTCATATTCATACTCAAGTAGGATACCATTGTATGGGGGCAAAGGTAAATGGTAAATTGGTGCCTATCAGTCATAAATTGCGCAGCGGCGACCAAGTAGAAATTATTACTTCCAAAAAACAAAAACCAAAAGAAGATTGGTTAAAATACGTGGTAACGGGAAGAGCCAAGTCAAAAATCAAGCAAGCACTCAAAGAACACAAAAAAGAGTTGGCAAAAGAAGGGAAAGCAATGCTCGATCGTAAGTTTAAGCATATGGGTGTTCATTTGACAGAAGAAAATTATATGACATTGACCAAATTTTACAAACTTACCACACCATTGGATTTGTTTTATCAAATTGCTATCAGCAAAATAAATTTACACCACTTCCCCAAACACGAAGTAAAGCTAGGAAAACTTATTCTTGTAAAAGAACAAAAAGCCGTAAAAGAAAACAACGATTTTAAAGACATACTTAAAATTAAAGGCAAAACCGATGATACGTTGGTGATTGGTGAGGATATGCAGAAATTTGATTATACACTTGCCAAATGTTGCAATCCGATTCCGGGCGATGAGGTTTTTGGTTTTATTACCATAAATGATGGAATAAAAATTCATAAAACTACTTGTCCAAATGCTGTGCAATTATTATCGAATTATGCATATAGAGTTGTAAAAGCCCGTTGGACAAGTCAAGAGCAAATTGCGTTTTTGGCAGGTATCAAAATTACCGGTTTAGATAAAGTGGGAATTGTTAATGAAATAACAAGAATTATCAGTAACGAACTGAATGTAAATATGCGCTCAATAAGTTTTGACAGTAATGATGGTATTTTTGAAGGGAAAATAATGGTGTTTGTTCACGATACCTTTCATTTGGATAATTTGATGAAGAAATTAAGAAATGTAGAAGGTGTAATTCAAGTGATGCGTATTGAAAATGTATAAAAAAAGCGGCTTTTAAGCCGCTTTTAATTTACTGAAATTTGCTTTTTTGAATTTTTCGGTTGCATATCTGAGCGTAACCTTAAATTCTTTTAAATCTCCTTGGCTTGGCAAGTCGTACATAGCATCGAGCATTATGGCTTCTACTATTGAACGCAAACCACGAGCACCAAGTTTATATTCTACTGCTTTATCAACAATAAAATCAAGCACACTCTTATCAAATGAGAGCTTAATTCCATCCAATTCAAACAATTTGATGTATTGCTTAATAATAGCATTTTTTGGTTCGGTGAGTATTCGGCGCAAAGCTGCACGGTCTAACGGATTAAGGTGCGTAACCACAGGCATACGGCCTATGAGTTCGGGTATCAACCCAAATGATTTAATATCTTGTGGTGTTACATATTGCAGTAAATTTTCTTTGTCAAACTCCATATGTGTGCTCGACTTATAACCTACCGATGCCGTATTTAATCGATTGGCGATAATGCGTTCAATTCCATCAAAAGCTCCGCCTGCAACAAATAATATGTTTTTGGTGTTGATGGTAATCATTTTTTGCTCCGGATGCTTCCGTCCGCCTTGTGGCGGAACATTTACCTCGTTTCCTTCAAGTAATTTCAATAATGCTTGCTGCACTCCTTCGCCACTCACATCGCGTGTGATGGACGGATTATCGCTTTTTCGGGCAATTTTGTCAATCTCGTCAATAAATACAATACCCCTTTCGGCGGCTTGTACATCGTAATCGGCAGCTTGAAGCAAGCGAGTCAATATACTTTCTACATCTTCACCCACATAACCTGCTTCGGTAAGAACTGTTGCGTCGGCAATGCAAAAAGGCACTTCCAAAATGCGTGCTATTGTTCGAGCCAATAAAGTTTTTCCTGTTCCGGTTCGACCAACCATCAAAATATTTGATTTTTCAATTTCAATGTCGTCTTTTTCTCCCGGGTTCAGGATACGCTTGTAATGATTGTAAACAGCTACACTCAATACTTTTTTAGCTTCATCTTGGCCAATAACATATTCATCTAAATGAGATTTTATTTCTTTGGGTTTCAGTAGGTTAATTTGTTTTTTGATGCTCTCTTGCATTTTTTCGGTAATCTCATCGGCAACAATTTGCTGCGCTTGTGATACACAATAGTTGCAAATGTGTCCGCTAATTCCGGCAATCAATACATCTACTTCATTCTTCTTTCTTCCGCAAAAAGAGCATTTTATTTGTTTACTGTCTGTCATGGTTGAAATTGGTTTAAAAAACTCCCCGTATCCTAAGTACGGGGAATGGGGAGATTATTTTTTGGTTTTAATCAATACTTCGTCAATCATACCGTATTCTTTGGCTTCGTCGGCGCGCATCCAGTAGTCACGGTCAGAGTCTTCTTCGATTTTTTCGAACGGTTGACCGGAATGTTTAGCCAAAATTTCGTACAATTCATTTTTAAGCTTTAATATTTCTCTTGCCGTAATTTCGATATCCGATGCTTGTCCTTGAGCACCACCCAATGGTTGGTGAATCATTACTCGAGAGTGCTCCAATGCAGTTCTTTTTCCGGGATGACCGGCACATAGCAATACGGCTCCCATTGATGCTGCCATTCCTGTACATATTGTGGCAACATCGGGTTGAATGTATTGCATTGTATCGTAAATGCCTAAACCGGCATAAACCGAACCACCGGGTGAGTTGATGTAAATTTGAATGTCTTTGGTGGCATCTACCGATTCCAAAAACAATAATTGTGCTTGAATGACATTGGCAACATAATCGTTTATTCCTACACCCAAGAAAATAATTCTATCCATCATTAAGCGCGAAAAAACATCCATTGTGGCAACATTTAGCTGACGCTCTTCGATAATGGTAGGTGAGATATAATCGTTGTATATTGAAGTGTATTGGTCAAAAGCCAATCCGTTTAAGCCGCGGTGTTTTACGGCGTAATCTCTAAAATCTTTTTTAGTAAACATATTCAGGTATTTTTAAGTTTGTTATCTAAACAAAGATATTATTTCTTTTTAGATTATTTTAACAGAAAGGTTTAATATGTGTTAAATGCAAAGAAGAAAATTTGAATATATTGTTCTTACTTGTAAATCCAATATGCGGGATTGAGTTTGGTCATTCCTTTCCAAATTTCAAAATGCATTTTTGAGTCGGGTTTTGAACTGTCTTTTACCAGTTTCCCCAAGGGTTGTTTAATGGTTACTTTATCGCCTTTTTTTACGTAAACTTCGCTTAAATAAGAATAAACGGTTAAGTATTCGCCGTGGCGAACCATTACTACTTTTCCGGCTCCGGGAATAATAACCACAGAACTGACTTCGCCGTTGTAAACGGCGCGTACATCGGCTCCTTTTTCGGTAGAAATATCAATGCCGTTGTTTTTTACAATAACTTCTTTTAATACAGGATGCGGTTGCTCGCCAAATTTTCCGGTGATAATTCCTTTCTCTACGGGCCACGGTAATTTGCCTTTGTTGGCAGCAAAAGAGTTGGATAACTTAAGCGCTTCGGGTGTCATAGGGAAACCTTTGCTTCCTTTGCTTGTGGCTTTTTTGTTCTCACGAGCTTTTTTAATTTCTTCGGCAATAATTTTTTGAATGGCATCGTCTAAACGGCGAGCTTGTCGTTGGGCATCTTTTAATTTTTTGCGCAATTCACGTTCTTGTTGTTGTAATTGGGCAATGGTTTTTTCTTGGGTAGTTTTTTCTTTTGCCAAAATATTGGTTTCTTCTGTTTTTTCGAGCAATAAGTTTTGTTTCTCTTGCTTTTTTTGTTCCAATTCGGCTACTTCTTTTTGCAGTTTTTCTTTGGTTTCGATTATTGCTTGTGCTTGTTTTTTTCGGTATTCGGCGTATTGTTGAAGGTATTTTAATCTTTTATATGCCTGATTAAAATCTTTTGAAGAAAATATATAAGCCAATTTCTCATAATCGTTATGATGTTTGTAAGCGGCGTATATCATATTGGCATATTCAGATTTTAAATTATTCAAATCATTCTCGAGCGATTTTATCAATGCTTGTTTTTGAATAATTTGCAAGTTTAAAATCTTTATTTCGTGGTTGATGGTATTAACGAGTTCTTGCCTTGTGGATATTTTTTTGTTGAGTTTTATCAGTTCATTTAAAGATGCTTGCCTGTTTTTTTGAGCTTTTTTCAGCAATTTGTTGGTGTAAGATATTTCTTGCTGAAGCTTCTTCTTTTTTTGTTCCAGTTGTTTTTTTGATTGCGCATTGGCAACCGAAAAAGCCAGTATGAGCAAAATCAATGAAAGTGCAGGAATGATATGTTTACTTAATTTGTCCATACTTTGAGGGTATCTTAAACGATACTTTTACCGGCGAATTTATATTCACTTTTGTGTAATCAACAGTTAAAGAATAATTTTTGTCGTTTTTAATATTGTATTCAATGAGTTTAGGGAAAATTTGATTTTCTATGGTCTGAAATTCTTTATATTTTGCATTAAAATATTTGTTTTCTTCAAAATCATTTATTTCAAATTTAGCCATTTTAAAATTATCAGGATAAATCCAAATGGTTTCTATCGTTTCTTTAAACTTGTCTTTGTCTTTATTTATTACTTTTCGATACTTACGTCGTTTGACATTACTTACAAAATACAGTTGTTCTTTCCGGTTTCTTCTGATGTAAATTTTATCTTTTTTGTTTTCGGGTTCAATACTCACAGGATTTGCCAATAAAATGTTTTGCAACAAGTTGTAGCTTATATCAATGTGTAGTATTTCGTTAATGTTTTCAATATTGTTTTTATAATAGGTTTTATGCAAGCGGTCGATCATAAATACAGAATCGGGTGTGATCATTACTCTAGCGACTTCCAGTCCCAAAAGCGGTGTTATGGATATCCAAATGACACTATCTTTTTTTATTCTGAAAGTAATTTTAAATGAGTTTTTCTTGTCATTTTGTGTAAGGGTTAGAGCTGCTTTTCCGCTTACGGTATTAAAATTAAAAGTATTGTTGGTGTAATTCTTTATTATTTCTTTGTCGGGAGCTTTCAGTTTGTTGTGTTCTGCCGTTTTTTCTTTGTTTTTGCAAGAAAAAATAAAGAATGAAAGAAATACTATAATGGTATATTTTGAAATTTTACTCTGCACTATTCCACAACTTTTTGGTTCATAATTTTCAGGTCAATATCTTTGGAAGCATTGCCGGTATCTTTGGCTTTTTGCCAATATTCGACAGCTTTTTCAATATTTCCCAATTGATATTGTACATCTCCGTAGTGTTCAAGAATTACGCCATTTTTTGAAGCGCCGTTTTCAATGGCTCTTTTTATCCATTCTTCGGCACCTTTATAATCTTTCAATTGATATAAAATCCAACCGTAAGTGTCTTCAAATGAAGGCTTGTTGGGTTCCAGTTGGTTGGCAAAATGTGCCATTTCTTTGGCTTTTTCGAGTTGCTTATTGTCTAACGACAAATAGTAGGCATAATTATTTAATACATAAACATTGTCGGGAAGGTATTGCAATGATTTATCATAATTTTTATATGCCTTGTCTTTTTCTCCGATAGCATAATAGGCATCACCCAAAGCTCCGTAAAACTGACTGAGTAAATTATTGTTGTTGACGACTAACTCTTTACCAATTTCCAAATAATCGATGGCTTTTTGGTATTCTTTCAATTGATAAGCGGCAACACCGTAAAGGTAATACAACACGGCTTGATTTGGGAATAATTCAATGGCTTTTTGAGCATCCTCCAATACCTGCTTATACATTTTAAGTTCAGATTCAATCAAGGTAATCTGACTCCAAATTTCGTAATGGTCGGGTTCAAGTTTCACCGCTTTTTTGTAGGCATTCAACGCTTCTTTCAGTTTGCCGTCGCGATATAAAAAATCACCTTCGATGGTGTAAAATTTTGCTTCTTTCGGATGAACTTCTTTGGCAATTTCGATTAATCGAAAAGCATTTTGTTTGTATTTCTCGTTATTCTCCGATATGGTGTAAAAAGAAAGTAAAATTTGCATTTTTGTATCCACATCCAATTCGGGATTGAAAAAAGCCAATTCCAAATGAGCAAACGAAGAGTCGGGCATTTGTTTTTGACGGTAATAGTCAGCCAAAGACAGGTGTATGAAAGGTTCTTCAGGGTATTTTTTTAAAATCTCCCGATAAGTTTTTAAAGCTTCTTGTTCTTTGCCTTGTGCGGCATATAAATCGGCAAGTAAGCCGTAATATTTGGGATTTTCGGGAAAAGCATCAATTAGGCGTTTAAGTTCTTCTTCGGCTTTTTCCCATTGATTCAGTTGGGTGTACAATCGTTGTTTTTGCATTGATACACGCTCAGAAATACCTGTTTTGCTTTCAATTTCATCGTAAACCGTAATAGCTGCTTTATAGTCGCCTTTTAAAATATAATTGTGTGCCAAAGCAAAATAAATTTCCATCTTGTCGGGAAACAATTTTTTGGTTTTGGATAAAACCTCAATGGCTTCGTCAAATTGCTCCGACTCTTGATATAATTGGGATAAAAAAGTGGCGTAATAATAGTTTTCGCGGTTTAAGTTGTAAGCTTCTTTGGCATATTTTAAAGCTAAATCGGGTTGCCCGGCAATGTCGAATATGGTTGCATTGTCAAAAAAAGCTTGCGGCTCGTTAGGGTTCAATTTAATGCATTCTTGAAAAAATTGGGCAGCCAATTCAAAATTCCCAATTATTTTTTCTTTTTGTCCGTTTAAAAAATAATAGTCATATTCGAATTTTTGTTTTGCATCGAGCTGTTTCTTTTTGCTTTTTGGCAATACAGAGCAACTCGATATCAATATTGATGCCGCCAATAAAAATGCTATGTTGCGAAAACCATGCATTATAACTGGTTGTAATCGCCAACGCTAATGTCTTTTGGTTTTTCGTTGATTGTGGTATGGTTACCAATCATTGAATTGGTGTAATTGGCACCTTCTATTGATGTGTTGGTTTGAATAATTGAATTTTCAATTCTGCTGTTTTTTATGGTTGAATTATCACCGATAGACACGTGTGGACCAACAACAGCGTTTTCAAGCACAACATTTTCGCCAATATAACATGGCGGAATAACCACACTGTTTGTTATTTGAGCAGAATCGGCAACCAATTTTTCATTGTCTTGTTGTAAAAATTCCAATACTCGCTGGTTGGTATATACAGTGGCGTTTTTGTTGCCGCAGTCGAGCCATTCTTTTACTTCGCCGGGGGCAAATTTTACGCCTTTGTTTTTCATATTTTCAAGCGCATTGGTCAGTTGATATTCACCTTTTTCTTTAATATCGTTGTCCAATAAATATTGTAATTCTTTGCGTAAGTTGGCACCGTCTTTAAAGTAATAAATGCCGATTATTGCCAAGTCAGATACAAATGTTTCGGGTTTCTCCACAAAATCGGTAATAATGCCTTCATCATTCAGTTTTACAACGCCAAATGGTCTGGGGTCTTCCACTTTTTGCACCCAAATAATGCTGTCTTTAGAATCATCAAGAGTGAAGTCGGCACGGAAAAGTGTATCGGCAAATGCTACAACAATTTTACCGTCCAAGCTTTCTTTGGCGCACATTATGGCGTGAGCAGTTCCAAGTGCTTCTTTTTGGTGAAAGATTTTTCCTTCGGCACCTAAATCTTGAGCTACTTTTTTCAGATTTTCTTCTACTTCTTTACCAAAATCACCGATAATAAAGGCAATTTCATCTATGGGTTCATTGCAAACTTTGGCAATATCTTCTACCAATCGCTGAACAATAGGTTTTCCGGCAATGGGTAATAATGGTTTGGGTATAGTTAACGTGTGCGGGCGCATTCTTTTTCCGATACCCGCCATAGGTACGATAATTTTCATTTTTTAAATCAATTTTAATAAGTGCGTAAATTTACAAAAATAATGTGGGTTGTGTTATTTTTTTCCGGTACTGCCAAATCCGCCGGCACCGCGAGATGTGTCAGATAACTCGGACACTTCAATCCATTCGGCTTGTTCGTGTTTGGCAATAACGAGTTGGGCAATTCGTTCGCCGTTGGTTATTGTAAAAGGTTCATTCGAAAGGTTGACCAAAATAACGCCAATTTCGCCCCGGTAATCGGCATCAACAGTGCCCGGAGTGTTTAATACCGTAATTCCGTGTTTGTATGCCAAACCGCTACGCGGACGAACTTGTGCTTCGTAGCCAACAGGTAATTCGATAAATAAACCGGTTTTTATTAAAGCTCTTTCCAATGGCTTGAGTATAATGTCATTTTCAATATTTGCTCTTAAATCTAATCCTGCCGAGGCTTCAGTAGCATACTGAGGCAAGGGATGTGATGATTTATTGATGATTTTTACTTTCATACGTTATATGGTTTTTGATAATTTTTCTTTAGAAATTTCAAGATAATAAACAACTGCCACAAATAAAATTAATATTATATTTTTTAGGATAATGATAAAAGTTGAAGTGTCTGCAATTTTGAAATAAGCCAGCAATGAAACACTTAATGCCGTAAACAGATATAAAAAAGATTTTTTTATCGGATAATTTACCGGATAATAATTTTTACCTAAAACATACGAAAGTCCAAACATACTTCCATAGCAAATTAAGGTAGCCCAAGCACTTCCTTCGTAACCCAATACAGGAATAAGCAAAATATTCAGCAGTATGGTTATGGTAGCTCCGGTTAAACCAATGTAAGCGCCAAATCGGGTTTTGTCGGTCACTTTATACCAAACTGATAAATTGTAATAAGCCCCCAAAAATAAATTAGCAAGTAATAAAATGGGGACAATGAAAATTCCGGTTCTGTATTCCGGTCCTACAAAGTAAGAGAGCCACGATAAGTTGAGCATTACGCCCATATAAATAATGCTACAAGCAATAATGAAAAATTTAAAAACGTCGGCGTAGGTTTGTTTGGCGTCTTTTTGGTCTTTTTGCGAAAAGAAAAACGGTTCGGCAGCATACCTGAATGCTTGAATAAAGATGGTCATCAAAATGGATATTTTGTAACAAGCACCATAAATACCTATCATTTTCAGTTTGGTTTCGGTATCAAAAGGTAAAAATTCTTTCAATAAAATCCGGTCGGCATTTTCGTTGATAATGCCTGCCAAACCTACAACAATAAGTGGTGATGCATAACGTATCAGTTTTTTCCAAAGAACAAAATCAAAAGAAAGTTTATCTTTCAGCATTTCGGGAATCAAAATGATGAAAGTAATGACAGAAGCCATAAGATTGGCTATGAAGGCATAACCGATACCCAACTCGGGGTTGTAAAATGTATTGACAAAAGAGTAAAGAATATGTTGTTCGCCTTGTGCTATTACATAAGGGCAAAATAAAATAAAGAATAAGTTTAAGCCAATGTTCAACCCGATATTCAATAATTTAACAAGAGCAAATTTTTTGGGTTTATTATCTTGTCGCAGTTTGGCAAAGGGAATGGAAGTAATGGCGTCTAAAACAATAATTACGACAAACCATCGGATATAAGTTGTGTAAGGAATGGAAATATCTTGTCCGCCATTGAGCCAATCACTTATATAGGGTGCAAACAAAATGCCGAAAATTGAAAACAAAACACCTGTTGAAACTACTGAAATCAGTGTTGTGCCAAATACACGGTTTTCGCCTTCGCTTTTGGCAAAACGAAAAAAAGCGGTTTCCATTCCGTAAGTGAGCAAAACCAGCAAAAAAGCGCTATAGGCATACATTTCGGTGTAAACCCCATATTGCTCAGGATTGAATTTATAGGTGTAAAGCGGGGTAAGCAGATAATTGAAAATTCTGCCTATAATACTGCTCAATCCGTAAATGGCAGTTTGTCCCGCTAAACTTTTTATTTTATTCAAAAGCTAAAATTATTCTCCTTTAAATTCGGGCTTGCGTTTTTCTACAAATGCAGTGGTTCCTTCAATAAAATCGGGTGTGCCAAAGCATTTTCCAAACTCTTCAATTTCTACTTCAAATCCGTTTACACCTGCTTTATATCCTGCGTTAATGGAACGAATGGCAGAAGCAATAGCCGTAGGCGAATTGCGTGAGATTTTTGTGGCAATATCTTTGGCTTTGTTCAATAACTCTTCGGGCGAGGTAACATAATTGACCAAATGATATTGATAGGCTTCTTGAGCTGAAATCATTTGTGCTGTGGTAATCATTTCAAAAGCTTTTCCCTTGCCCACCAATTGTGCCAATCGTTGTGTTCCGCCATATCCGGGAATAACGCCTAATGAAACTTCGGGCAATCCAAGTTTAGCATTTTCAGAAGCTACACGAATATGACACGACATAGCCAACTCTAAACCGCCACCCAATGCAAATCCGTTGATGGCAGCAATTACAGGTTTGGAAAGATTTTCTACCAAATCGAACAGTTTTTGATGTCCTTCGGCGCTTAATCGTTTTCCTTCTTCAACACTGAACTTGTAAAATTCTTTAATATCTGCTCCGGCAACAAATGCTTTTTCGCCACTTCCGGTAACAATAACTACACGTACATTTTTATCATTGTCGGCTTTTGAAAAAGCATCGCTCAATTCGGCAATGGTTTCTTTATTTAAGGCATTTAATTGCTTAGGTCGGTTAATGGTAATGATTTGAAAATAACCTTCTTTTTCGCTTATTATATTGTTATATTCCATAATGTTGTGAGTTTTTTATTATTCAAAAATAGGATAATTCGAGTTAAAAGAATAATTCAAATTTGTTTTTACATATTTTTTATTGTCTTGCACAAATGGTCGAGTTGTTTATCGTCAAAATCCAAGTGAGTAACCATTCGAATCATTTGCGGACCAAATTTCACGGCTAAAATGTTTTTTTCTTTTAGTTTTTCTAAAATCGCTTCGGGGGTGGTGTTGTCTTGCACATAAAACACCACAATGTTGGTTTCTATGGGCATAATATCTTTTACAAAAGAAGCATTCTTGAGTGCTTCGCCAATTGCTTTTGCTCTGTTGTGGTCATCTTTCAAACGTGAAATGTTATTTTCCAATGCGTAGATTCCGGCAGCGGCTAAAATTCCGGCTTGTCTCATTCCTCCGCCCAAAATTTTACGTATTCGGCGGGCTTTTTTTATGTTTTTTTCATCGCCAACCAAAACAGAACCTACCGGACAGCCCAATCCTTTGGATAAGCAAACGGAAATGGTATCGAATAATTGCCCAATGTCGTTTGCCGAATAATCTTTTTCAATAATTGCATTAAAAATTCGGGCACCATCCAAATGCAGTGGTAAATTATGTTTTTTTGCCACCTGAGCAATTGCTTGCATATCGTTAAGCTCGTAAATGCTTCCTGCTCCTTTGTTGCAAGTATTTTCGAGCGAAATAAGCTGAGTAGGTGGGAGATGAACGTCATCGGGATTGATGTTTTCTTCAATTTGATTGGCTGTTAAACGACCTCTGTCGCCTTTCAGTAACCGGACACTTAATCCGGAGTTAAATCCTATACCACCACCTTCGTATTTGTAAATGTGAGAAAGTTCATCGCAAATAACCTCTCCCGGAGCCGAAGTGTGAATTTTTATGGCTATTTGATTGGTCATTGTTCCGCTGGGGGCAAAAATTGCAGCTTCTTTGCCAAACATTTCGGCAGCCATTTTCTCTAATTGATTGATGGTAGGGTCTTCGCCAAAAACATCATCGCCAACAGGAGCCGAAAACATGGCTTCTTTCATTTCCGGAGTTGGTTTTGTAACAGTATCACTGCGTAAATCAATCAGCATGTTGTAATTTTTTTTTACTTTTAAAAAATATTTATCAAATATATCCAAATTATTATGTTAAGATACTTGCTTACTGCTACAATTTTAATCGGTTCGATGCAATTCTTGTTTGCTCAAAACCATCAAAATGAAAATACTGATTTTAATGATACCGAAGTAATTGAACAAAGCACCGACCGGCATCCAAACAGTAAACATTTTTCGCATTTATTTATTGGCGTTGGTTTTGCTCTTGGTGAGCAAACAAAAGACGGTTCGGACATTATTTACGGAAAATCACATTCGTTTGATGTGGGATGGTTGTATAAATATAAAATTTCCGAACGGTTTAATATAGGTGTAGATTTATATTACAATTATCAGGTATTTCATCTCAAACAAGACAGCAGCAAAACCTTGCCGAATAATATGTTGCATAACAAAGAACGATTGATTGTAAATCAAATGAACGGCGATGTATTTTTGCGCATTCGTTTAAAAAGAAGTCCTATGTTGATGGGAAAATTTATAGATATTGGAGGGTATGGCGGATATGTTGTCAATTCGAAAATAATAACATTGGATAAATTGCCTGCGCCAAATAGTTATGGTTCCAAAGAAGTAGAAACAACACATAATAAACTGAATTTTGTAGAGCCTTTGCAGTATGGAGCTTTTACACGGTTAGGTTTTGGTCATATTGTTTTTACGTTTCGGTACCGATTAACCAACTTGTTTAAATCTACTTATAATTTTGCCGAAATGCCTGTGTATAATTTGGGTGTAAGAATAGGATTGCATGATTAGGAAAACCATCATATTGTTGCTGTTGGTATTGCCTGTTTTCTTAGTTTACGGGCAAAAAGAATTGGTTATTTACAAAGGTGCAAAAATGCGTCGAACGGTTTTGCCGGCAGAAGAAGCATACGTTTTTAAAACCAAACAAGGAGTAAAAATTTCAGGAGAAATAACACAATTATTAGACAGTGCCATTATCATAAATCAGGATACACTTTTTTTAAAAGATATAGCTAAAATTTACACACCATTCCCCAAGCGCGGTCAGTTGTTTTTTGGTGAGTTATTGTTTAAAGGAGGAATATTTCTTACCATCATTGACCCTCTGAACAATTTGATAAATAATGATAAACCATACTTGAAAAGACCCGGTATTATTGGATTGGCAGCTATTCCTGTGGGATATGTAATAATGAGGATTTCGTTAAAAAGTTATAAAATAAAAGGTCGAACGCACTTACGAATTGTTCAATTCGATTAAATAAGCTTAACTTTGAAAATGTGCAAACCGTTCTATCGTTTCCGGCAAAAACCGGAAAAGGAAAGTCCGGGCAGCAAAGAGCAGCGTACCTCGTGAAAACGAGGGCGTAACAGCAGCAATGCTGTTGCGACAGAAAGTGCCACAGAAACTATACCGTCCGCCTCAGGCGGATAAGGGTGAAAACGTGAGGTAAGAGCTCACGTCCCGAAGGGGTAACTCTTCGGGAGGGTAAACCTTGCGCGCTGAAAGAGCAAATAAACCAGGTGCCCTTTTGGGGTATGGGTTGCTCGCTCTACCGGCTTGCCGGCACTTGGAGGGTAGCTCGATTGAACAACCGTTGTGTTGTCAGATAAATGATAGAATTCCTTTTCAGGAAACAGAACCCGGCTTACAGGTTTGCACTTTTTTATTTGTTTTCGGCAATTTTATTAAATTCTGATTCAGGTATTGTTTGCCACAAATGGTCTTTGCATAGAAGCATATCTTGAATGAGCAATTTTTCAGGATATTGTCGGGCTTCTACTTTATGTTCCCAAAGTTTATTGCCAATAATTTGTATCTCAATAAAAGCATCTTTGCTTAAAATTTTAAAATATGAAGTGCCTTGTGCATTTTTACGATATTGAGGGAATTGAATTTTATCGGTCATTATTCACACATTCTTTTTATATTTATCGAAAATAAGTATTTATAATGAACAGAAACACCATACGGTTAATTATTTTCTTTGCAACCATCTCGTTGATTGGTATTGTTGTTACACAAATGTATTGGGTGAAAAAAGCTTATAATATACAAGAAAAACAGTTTAACGAAAAAGTGGTATTGGCACTCAACTCGGTTGTGCGCAGCATTAAACAAATCAATCACGATACGGTTGAATATGCCGGAAATCCGGTAAAGCAAGTAAGTACCGATTATTTTATAGTTACCATAAATGATACCATTCACCCGTATTTGTTGGAGCGTTTGTTGCGCGATGCTTTTGTTAAAAGAAATATTAATACCGATTTTGAATACGTAATTTACGATTGTTTTACCGATTCTATTGTTTTTGGCGATTACATAGACATTTCAACCAAAGAAAAAAGCAAACTTCAAAATACATCGAAAAATTTTAAATCGGATTTTGACAACCATTATTTTGGCGTTTATTTCCCAAACAAAACTACGTTTATTGTCCAGCAGATGGAGATTTGGTTGTTTTCTTCCATTGTAATTCTAATCATCATTATTTTCTTTTCCTATACAATTAATGTGATATTGAAACAAAAGCGATTGAGCGAAATAAAAAATGATTTTATCAATAATATTACACACGAGTTTAAAACACCCATATCCACTATTCAACTTTCGGCAAATATGCTGTTGCAAGATAATATTTGCGACAATAAAGAGCGGCTAAAACATTATGCTCAAATAATTAAAGAAGAAAACGAACGCTTAAAAAGTCAGGTAGATAAAGTATTGCAATTGGCTACACTCGAAAAAGACAAACTGAAACTTGAAGATACCGACGTAGATGTGCACGAATTACTGAAAAAAACAGTTTCAAGTTTTGAGTTATTGCTGAAAGAAAAAAACGGAACAGTGCATTTGCATCTAAATGCCGAAAAATATCATTTGAAAGCCGATAAAATTCATTTACAAAACATTTTTTACAACCTGATTGATAATGCCATAAAATATTCACAAGATCATCCGGTGATTGAAATTTCTACCGCAAACAAAATCAATGGATTGGAAATAAAAATTTCCGACAACGGAATTGGTATAAAAAAAGAAAATTTAAAAAATATTTTTGATAAATTTTACAGAGAATCGACCGGAAATGTGCATAATGTTAAAGGATTCGGATTAGGATTGCATTATGTCAAAACTATTGTTGAAGCTTATGGCGGAAAAATATCTGTAGAGTCTGAAGAAGGGAAAGGCACAACATTTGTAATAACTTTTAAAAACGCGTATTGATTATGAGTAAATATAAAATATTGGTAGCCGAAGATGATAAAAATTTGGGATTTGTTATTCAAGACTATTTATTGCAAAATGGCTTTAATGTAGTGCTGTGCGAAAACGGCCGGCAGGCACTCGAAACATTTTCCGAAACCCGTTTTGATATTTGTGTGTTGGATGTAATGATGCCAAAACTCGATGGATTTACCTTGGCAAAAAAAATAAAAACAGCCGATAACAATATGCCTGTTATATTTTTAACAGCCAAAGAAATGAAAGAAGATAAACTCAACGGCTTTGCCATAGGAGCAGATGACTATATTACCAAACCCTTTGATATTGATGAACTTATTGCACGCATCAATGCTATTTTAAAACGCTCAAACAACCTGAAAGAACAGCAAATAACAGATTATGCAAAAATTGGCTTGTATGAATTTGATTATTCAAACCGGTTATTAAAATTTGGGAATGAGGAGCAACATTTAACCAAACGTGAAGCCGATTTGTTGAAATATTTGTCCGAACACCGGAATACTACCATTCCTCGCGAAAATCTTTTGCTGAACATATGGGGAACCGATGATTACTTTGCCGGAAGAAGTATGGATGTGTTCATCTCAAAAATGCGTAAATATCTAAAAAAAGACCCCAATATTTCCATAAACAATATTCACGGCGTAGGGTTTAAGTTTTTGGTAAAATAACACCTCTTTTCTCAATCATCAATAGTGGCTATGCATTTCAACTCAATGGCAATGGGCGAGGGTAATGCATTCACTTCAACTGTTGTTCGGCAAGGTTGATTATCCTTAAAATACTCGGCATAAATTCGGTTGTAGGTTTTAAAATCACGTTTCATATCCGTCAAAAAAGTAGTAACATCCACCAAATTTTCCCATTTACTGCCCGATTCTTCCAAAATACGGCGTACATTATCAAAAACCGAGCGGCATTGTGCTTCAAAATCAAACGATTCGTAATTTCCGTTTTTATCAAATTTTAATCCCGGAATATTGGCTTCTTCGCTGCCCGAACCGGCAACTCGCGGTCCAACACCCGATAAAAACAATAAATTACCCACTCGTCGGGCATGTGGATATAATCCCATTGGTTTGGGTGCATTTTGGGCGTCTATTTTTTCGTTTTTCATTTTAGATTGTTCTTTTGAGTATTTTTACCAAAAATAATAAGAATTATGGAATATAGAAGATTAGGAAAGTCAGGATTACCCATTTCGGAATTTTCATTGGGCAGTTGGCTTACATTTGGCAAACAAATTGGCGACACTACTGCTGAAGATTTAATGAAAACAGCTTATGATGCCGGAGTAAACTTTTTTGATAATGCCGAAATTTACGCTCGTGGCGAATCGGAAAAAGTGATGGGAAGCATTTTAAAGAAAATGCAATGGGAACGCGATTCGTATATTGTTTCCAGCAAAGTGTTTTTTGGTGTAAAAGGATTGAAAGATTCCAAACCCACGCAAAAAGGATTGCACCGTAAGCATATTTTTGAAGCTTGTCATCAAGCGTTAAAGCGCTTACAAGTAGAATATCTCGATTTATATTTTTGTCATCGTCCGGATAAAAATACACCTATTGAAGAAACCGTTTGGGCAATGAATCAATTGATTCAACAAGGAAAAATTTTGTATTGGGGAACATCGGAATGGAGTGCCCAAGAAATTATGGAAGCGCATATGGTTGCCCGTCAATACAATCTGATTGGGCCCACAATGGAGCAGCCGCAATATAATATGTTGCACCGCTATAAAGTTGAGGTTGAATTTTCGCAAATATATAAAACCGTAGGGTTGGGGACAACAATTTGGTCGCCATTGGCTTCGGGTGTGCTAACCGGAAAATACAACAACGGAATGCCAAAAGATACTCGCTTAAATATGGAAGGTTTGGAATGGTTGAAAGATGCCGCTTTGCGCGAAGAAAATTTACGTAAAGTAAAAGAATTAACCGGAATTGCTGCCGATTTGGGCATTACAATGGCACAAATGGCATTGCTTTGGTGTTTAAAAAATCCGAATGTAAGCACGGTAATTTTAGGTGCGTCAAAAGTAGCTCAATTGGAAGAAAATTTAGCCGCATTAAACCATAAAGATAAAATAACCGATGAGGTTTTGAATAAAATTGAAGAAGTATTGGGTAATAAGCCCGAAATGCCGGCTTTTTAATCCGAAACGGTTTTTAAAAACCGCACAGGATACCAAGAGGCAATTGCCCCGATTATCCCTACAATGGCAACAATAAATATAAAATCTTGCCACATTACCTTTACAGGGTAGTATTCTACAATACCACCCTGTAAAGGAATTAATCCCACATATTGCTGTAACAGGCACAAGGCAGTGCCAAATCCAATGCCGATAATAGCCCCAATTCCATTAATTAACATTCCATTGTAAAAGAATATTCTTTTAATGTCGAAATCGGTGGCGCCCATACTTTTAAAAGTCTTAAAATCATTTTTCTTGTCCAATATAAGCATTGCCATAGAAGAAATTATGTTGAAAGTGGCTATTACCAAAATAAATGATAAAATAAAAAAGGTTATCCATTTTTCGGTTTTGTTGGTTTTGTATAAAATTTCGTTTAGCTCAAAGCGGGTTTTTACAATATAATTTTCACCCAAAACTTGTTGAATTTTTTGTTTGGTTTGTTCAGGGGTTACGTTCGGTTTCAGTTTTATTTCCAATGCCGAAACTTCCGAATTGCTTTTATTGAGTAATGAGCGGACAAATCGTAAGGGCGCAATTACATATTTATCGTCAAAATCGGCATTTATGCCAAATATGGCTGTTGGGATAATGTATTTTTTCCTAAAATCATTTAATGGATTTATCGATTTTTTATTTTCCCTTTTGGGTACAATTACCCATAAATTTGTAGCAATATCGCCTAAATTAATTGCCAGCTTTTGTGCCACACCATAACCAATGGTAGCATAATTAAAATCATTTTCTGTTAAGGTAAAATCACCGGAAAGAATAGCGCTGTCAAGTTCCGAAATTTGGGCAAAATTTTCATCCACACCTTTAATTACACCTATGGTTTGGTTTTTCTTGTATTTAAAAAGAGCAACTTCTTCGAGCGTTTGCGAAATAATATCAATATCTGCAATTTGTTGCAATTGATTCAAAGGAATACTGTCTGTTGAAAATGTTTTTCCTTTTGCGGCGGTAATTTTTATCTCAGGGTCAAATTTGGCATACAAGCTTTCTACCAAGTTTTCCAACCCGTTAAAAGCAGATAAAACAATGATTAACGCTGCCGAAGCAAAGGCAACACCGGCAATAGATATGCGTGAAATAAGATTGATAATATTAAACGACCTTTTGGCAAAAAGGTAACGCTTGGCAATATACAATCTGAAGTTCAATAGTTCAGGGAATTAATTTTTTAGTAATTCATCAATTTTTTGAGCATATTCCAACGAATCGTCAATGTAAAAGCGCAATTCGGGTATTTTCCGTACTTTATTTTTTATACGGTTCCCCAAGGCAAAACGAACTTCGTGCACGTGTTCATTCAGAATGTCTAAAATTTCTTGCGGTTTTTTCTTGCCAAAAGCACTTATGTACACTTTTGCAAGGGATAAATCGGCTGTTACTCGCACTACCGAAACAGAAACCATTGTTCCTTCAAACCAATAATGTTCATCTTTTTGAAAAAGCATGCTTAACTCTTGCTGTATCAACTTGCTTATTTTTTCTTGCAATACTCCCATTTCTGTAATTTTTATGCTTAAGCAGATGCTTTATTTTCTTTTAATTTCACTTTGAGCATTTCCAAAACGGTATTTTTTATACCTTCTTTGTCATACCCACATTCGTGATACAACTCTTGTTGTGTTCCGTGCTCTATAAATTTATCCGGTATACCCAAGCGTTTTACTTGTGCGTTGTAGCCATGGTCGGCCATAAATTCAAGTACGGCACTTCCTAATCCGCCAACAATAGTTCCGTTTTCTACAGTAATTACTTTATCGAATTTACCGAATACTTCATGCAATAAAATTTCGTCTAAAGGTTTAACAAAACGCATATCGTAATGTGCAACACTCAATCCTTGTTCTTCTAATTCGTTTGCGGCTTCTAATGCCAAGTTTCCGATATGACCAATGCTTAAAATGGCAATATCATCGCCGTTTTTCACTCTTCTGCCTGTACCGATTTTTATTTCTTTAAACGGTTTTTTCCAATCGGTCATTACTCCGTTTCCGCGCGGATAGCGGATAGAAAATGGAATGGCATTTTTCTCTAATTGGGCAGTGTACATCAAATTTCGTAATTCCTCTTCGTTCATTGGGGCAGATACCACCATATTTGGAATGCATCGGAAATATGCCAAATCGTAAGCTCCGTGATGCGTAGGGCCATCGGCGCCTACAAGTCCGCCCCGGTCGAGGCAAAAAACAACATGTAAGTTTTGTAAGGCAACATCATGAATTACTTGGTCGTAAGCCCGTTGCATAAATGACGAGTAAATATTGCAAAACGGAATCAATCCTTGCGCCGCCATTCCTGCCGAAAATGTTACGGCATGTTGTTCGGCAATCCCAACATCAAAAGCCCGGTCGGGCATGGCGTTCATCATAATATTTAAGGAACAACCGGTAGGCATCGCCGGTGTTACTCCGACAATTTTTTCGTTTTTTTCGGCCAACTCTACAATGGTATGACCAAACACATCTTGGTATTTGGGTGGAGTAGGACTTTTAGGTGTAATTTTAATTATTTCGCCGGTTTCTTTATTGAAAATTCCCGGAGCGTGCCATTTGGTTGCCGAACCTTCTTCTGCAGGTTTGTATCCTTTTCCTTTTACTGTAACACAATGCAATATTTTTGGTCCCGGAATATCTTTCAGGTCTTCCAATATTTTTGCCAAATGCACAACATCGTGCCCGTCAACAGGGCCGAAATATCTAAAATTTAATGATTCGAATAAGTTGCTTTGTTTAAGCATTGCCGATTTCAGTGCATTTTCAACTTTTTGGGCAATGGCTTGCGCATTAGGGCCAAATTTGGATATCTTACCCAATAAATTCCATACTTCGTCTTTTACTTTATTGTAAGTGTGAGAAGTGGTAATGTCGGTCAAATATTCTTTTAGAGCACCAACATTAGGATCAATCGACATGCAGTTGTCGTTTAATATTACCAATAAATCGGTATTGGATGTGCCTGCGTTGTTGAGCCCTTCAAAAGCCAAGCCGGCTGTCATGGAACCATCGCCGATTACGGCAACATGTTGGCGTTGTTCATTTTTTATTTTGTCGGCAACAGCCATCCCTAGTGCCGCACTAATAGAGGTTGATGAGTGTCCTACGGCAAATGTGTCGTACTCACTTTCCGATGGTTTTGGAAATCCGCTGATGCCTTTGTAAATTCTGTTGGTATGGAAAACTTTTCGGCGACCGGTAAGTATTTTGTGCCCGTATGCTTGATGTCCTACATCCCAAACAATTTTATCATCGGGTGTATTGAGTGCGTAATGCAAAGCTACAGTTAATTCTACTACACCTAAGCTGGCGCCAAAGTGTCCGCCTTTTTGCGAAACGACATCAATAATAAATTCCCGCAATTCATTGGAAATTTGCGGTAAATCGTCAATCGAGAATTTCTCACGTAAATCTCTTGGATATTCTATTTGTTCAAGTAGTTGTCCGGGTTTGAAGTTTTCAGTCATGTTGTATGCGATAATATTCCGTTGTAATTTACAAATATAACCATTTCGCTTGTTGCTTTTGCTATTTTTAACGTTGTTTTTGAATTGATAGAGTTTTACATAAATTATTCTAACTTTACAAGTATGAATAATGTCTATCTATTTTTAGCTTTCTTTTTCATCATAACGTATGCTATCGGCTATTTTTTGGAGAAAATAAAAACACCGTGGGTATTTGCCTCGCTTATCATAGGTGGTTTTTTATCGTTTTACAATCCGTTTTCAACTATAACTTCTAGTGATTCTATACAGTTTTTGAGTAATGTAGGGATGTATTTGCTGTTATTTATCATTGGGTTAAAACTGGATTTAAAGGAGGTGGGAAAACAAAAAGGTATTATTGTAAAAGCAACTTTGATCACTATTATATTAACGGTGTTGGTAGTGGGAGTGTTTATCCAATATTTCTTCAATTTGGGTTGGGGAGTTTCGTTATTGGTTGCTTCCTCGTTTGCCACGGTTGGCGAAGCGATTTTAGTACCCATTTTGGACGAATTAAATTTGGTGAACACCAAGTTTGGTCAGCTTATTATAGGTATTGGTACACTTGATGATATTTTAGAAGTGGCAACATTGGTTGCTTTGTCATTTATAGTAGAAAGCGCCGATGTAAATGTAGAAAGTCCGTATGAGATTATTGCTTCGTTAATAGGTTTGTTCGTTTTGTTTTTTATTCTTTTAAAGGTGAAAAACACAGTTAAGAAATTTATGTATCTGCCTCTTGATACACTGTTTTTATTGTGTTTGTTTATTTTGTTTTTGTTCTTGGGGATTGGTGAATATGCCGATGCATCAGCCATAGGAGCATTGCTTGGAGGTGTTGTTATCAGTAATTTTATACCAAAAGAACGCTTTGATGCATTAGAAAAAACAGTAAAATCGGTAGCGTATGGATATTTTTGTTCCGCTATTTTTTCTAATGGTAGGATTGGAAATAGATTTTAACTATATTTCTTCTCATTTTTGGCTGGTTTTTATTTTCTGGCTTTTATCTCTAATGGCTAAAATTATTGCCTCATATTTTACCACTAAAAATATTATAGGAGTTCGTCATTCTATGTTGTTGGGATTAGGTTTATCTATTCGTTTTAGTACGAGTTTAGTATTGATAAAAATATTGTTGGATAATCATATTATTGAAGAAGATTTGTATTCTATGATTATAGCTACAAGTATTGTGTTTAAATTTTTTGTTCCCGTATCGTTTGCTTATTTAAATGATAAATGGAAAAAATACTTAATAACTGAAAAAGGATGAAAAAAGAAGCGTACAAAGGATTGTCTGAAATAGAGGCGAAAAGTTTATTATCTAAATATGGGCCTAATGCTATTATTCGCAAGCACAAAAACAGTGCTTTAAAAATATTGCTCAATCAGTTTACTTCTCCGTTAATCATTATTCTGTTGGGAGCGTCAATTGTGTCCTTTTTGGTCAATTACCTGCAACACATTAGCGATTTTCAAGAGTATATTGATACTATTCTGATTTTGGTAATTGTTTTTTTATCGGCATTAGCCGGATTTGCACAAGATTATAAAGCGGCAAAGGCAGTTGAAGCATTGCAAAAAATGGCTGTGCCACGGGCAGTGGTCATTAGAGATCATATTCAAAAAGTAATCGACTCTACGTTAATAGTTCCAGGCGATATTGTTGTGCTCAACAGTGGGGATATTATACCTGCCGACGGTAAAATTTTGGAAGCTACTCATTTGCAAGTAAATGAATCGTCTTTGACCGGTGAATCGGAAGCGGTGGGCAAAACAGCAGGTGACGAGGTGTATATGAATACATTTGTCAATAATGGTAAGGCATTGATGCAAGTGGAGAAAACCGGAATGAGAACTAAAATGGGGAAAATTGCTGCCGGTTTGCAACAAGACGAAACACCTGATTTCTTTAAACAAGAAATAGCAGAGGTGAGTCGTAAACTGATGTATATTTCATTAGTAATTATTGTCATAACATTTGTTGTTGGATATTTTAAATATGATTTATTTACTTCGTTGATGCTGGCTATAACACTTGCCGTAGCAGCAATTCCCGAAGGACTTCCGGCAGTGGTAACACTTACATTGGCAATAGCGTCTAAAAAGATGATGAAGCAAAATGCTTTGTTGCGAAAATTAAGCGTAGCAGAAGTGTTGGGTTCTGTCAATGTAATTTGTACCGACAAAACCGGAACACTTACACAAAACAAAATGAGTGTTACCCGTTTTTATTGCAATAACATCGATACATCGATGAAAGAAGTTTCGGGGAAGCTTGATAAAACAACCGAAATGTTGTTTAAAATAGGAGCGGTTTGTAATGATACCAAAATAGGAACAGACGAAAACGGCAATCAAAAAATACTGGGAGAACAAAGCGAAATAGCTTTACGCAAAAGTGCCGAGCAATTTGGCATTATAAAAGAAGATTTGTTGGATACATCCATTGATATTATTGATGAAATTCCGTTTTCATCCGAAAGAAAACGTATGAGTGTTATTGTTAAAGAAAACAATACTCAATATGTTTACACAAAAGGTGCGCCCGAAGTAATACTTGATTTATGCAGTTTTGTAGAAGTAAACGGAGAAATTTCACCATTAGATGATGCGTTAAAAATTCAAATTTTGGAGCAAAATAAAAAATATGCTTCCAATGCTTTGCGCGTTATGGGGTTTGCCTACAAAGAATTGAAAAATAAGGATGAAAAACCCGAAGAAAATCTTGTTTTTGTAGGATTGCAAGCAATGATTGATCCGCCGCGCGAAGAAGTAAAACCGGCTATTGAAAAAGCCCATCGTGCAGGTATTCAAACAATTATGATAACCGGCGATAACCCTGTAACGGCACAAGCTATTGCCAATGAAATATCGCTCCATTCTACCGGAGTAATAACGGGTCCGGAGTTGGATAAGTTAAATGATAAATTATTGTTTAATAAAATTGAATCGGGAATAAGAATTTTTGCACGAACAACACCTTTTCATAAAGAACGGATTTTAAGTTTGATGCAAGACCATGGTAATATTGTTGCCATGACAGGTGATGGCGTAAATGATGCGTTGGCAATTCATAAAGCCAATGTAGGAATTGCTATGGGAATACGGGGAACAGAAGTAACCAAACAAGCTGCCGATATGATATTGTTGGACGATAATTATGCAACAATCATCAATGCTATTCGAGAAGGAAGAACAGTTTTTATCAATATTCGAAAATTTATCGATTACCTGCTTACCTGTAATATTGCCGAAGTATTATTAGTATTGTTGTTGACATTTTTTGTCAATCTTTCAGAGCCTGTTTTACTACCTATTCATTTACTGTGGTTGAATTTATTAACAGATGGTTTGGTAGCGCTTGCTCTTGGTACCGACCCTCCGTTAAAAGATATTATGAATTTACCACCTCGCAAGATTGATAATCCACTTATTAATAATAAATTGGTTTACAAAATATTTTTATTAGGAAGTTTGATGTCAATTGTACTTTTTGGGACTCTACTTCTTACTTTACAATTTGGGCTTCATCAAGTGAGAGCAATATTGGTAACTATGGTTATTCTCTACGAATTTGTTCGAATAACGGTTATTAAATATGAATATAAAGAGTCAATTTTTAGCAATAAATATTTAGTTCAAGCATTGCTTGTATCTTTTGTTATGCAATTAATAGTTATATATGCTAAACCTATTAGTGACATATTTTCTTTTGAAACTTTAACTTTATATTCTTGGTTTTATATAATAGGTGGAACTTTAATAGGATTGATATTTTCATTACTTATTTCTAAACAAATAGTAAAAAAATATCCTGAAATCTATTAAGACTCTTTTCCGGATACAACAAGCACAATTTCACCTTTAATTTTCTTGTCAGAAAAATGGTTGATAAGCTCTTGTATAGTTCCTCGAACAGTTTCCTCGTGTATTTTGGATATTTCGCGGCTTACGGATGCTTTTCTTTCTTTTCCGAAAAATTCGGTTAATTGCTCTAAAGTTTTAAGTAATCGATAAGGTGACTCGTAAAAAATAATGGTGCGCTTTTCTTCTGCCAAAAGTTGCAAACGGGTTTGTCGGCCTTTTTTATGTGGCAAAAATCCTTCAAATACAAATTTATCGCAAGGTAATCCACTGTTTACCAGTGCGGGAACAAATGCCGTTGGTCCGGGTAGGGTAATAACATCAATATTATGTTCTATACATGCTCTTACCAATAAAAATCCGGGGTCGGAAATCCCCGGCGTACCGGCATCGCTTACCAGGGCTGCACTTTCAGATTGGGTAATTTTATCTGTAACTTCCTCCAGTTTTTTATGTTCATTATGTTGATGAAAAGAAATAAGCGGTTTTTGAATGTTTAAATGTTTAAGCAATTTGGCACTGTGTCGGGTGTCTTCTGCCAATATAAAATCTACCGATTGGAGTATTTCAATGCTGCGCAAGGTAATGTCTTGTAAGTTGCCAATTGGCGTGGGCACAATATATAAGGTGGGCATAAGTGTATGATTTGAAATGTAAAAATAGATAAAAAGCCAACTCAAATTTGAGTTGGCTTTAGAGTTTTGCTAAATTCCAAAATTTTATTTCAATACAATGGGTTTTAAATTGGTTTGCATTTTTCTTTTATCCCAAACAAAATTTTCAATTACTTTATCTTGATAAGAAACGTAAGATATTTTCAACGTGTAAGTTCCTTCGGGCAATTGGCTAAAATCAAAATTTCCGTCAAAATCGGTGTAAAAAACATAATCGGTGCCTATAACCTCTATTTTGGCGCCAACCAATTCTTGATTATCGGCAGATAATACTTTTCCTGTGAATTCATTTCCTGCTTTGGTTATAATAGTAGCAATGAGTAAGGCGGATACAAATAATAATTTTTTCATCTTGAATTAATTTTTATACAAAGTAACAACTTCAATTTTGTTTAAAAATTACCTGCCTTTTACTATTATGTTTCTCAAATGTTAACTAAATGTTAAGCGGCTTAAACTTTCAATGTTAAGACCGGGCGGAAAGAATGATTGACAATTTGCTGCGATACGCTGTCTTTAAAAAGTCGTTCAATACCGTGTTTGCCGTGTGTTCCCATGCAAATAAGGTCAATTTCGTGTTCCAAAGAATAATTTAAAATTCCGTGTTCCAATGTTTTATCGCAGTAAATAGCTTTGCAATACTTGTCGCCCAATAGTTTGTCCAGTTGCTCAACCGCTATAAAATGATTAAAACGCTCTTCAATTTCTTTGGTTGTTTCAAAATGAGCGGGTGTATTTATATATAATAAATGAATCTCGGAATTAAAAATAAATGCCCACTCTCTTACTTTAGGGAAAATTTTGGTTTGCTCGGCTTTAAAGTCGCCGGCAAATACTATTTTGTTAATACTTTCATTTACCAATGGATGTTTTACAACCAACACATCGCCGTTGAAGTGGCGAACAATTTTTTCGGCATTGCTGCCTACAAAAAATTGGCTTGATACAACCGAGCCATGCGAGCCCATAAATATTATGTCGGCTTGAACCGATTTTTCGGCATACTCAATAATTTCTTTATGAATGGAACCAATCTTTATGGCAGAATCTTTTATATTAACCCTGTTTTCCCACTCTTTGGCTAAAGAAATTAATTTTTCTTCTGCCTGAATGATATCATTTTTAGTAATGTTTTTTAAAATCCCGTCTTTATCCAAAACAGAAATCAAGTAAACCTTACAATCAATTTTTGATGAAAATAACTCTACATATTCCAGTGCGTATTTGCAATAATTGGAAAAATCTACCGGAACGACAATTTTATAAGTTTTCATTTTTTTATTTAAAGTAAAGCATTTTGTGTCTATAAAAATATGATAATTATCAGTATGAATTTTCATTTAAAAAGATTTAAAACCTGAAAATATGGCTTGTTTTTGTGGTTTTTAGTGACATTTTGACTTAAGTTGATAAGGAAAATGCTTTGGCATTCAAATTGAATTAGCAAAAGCAAAAATTAAAAAAATAACAAATAACTTAAAAGGAGGACCAAGATATGACACTAGTAAAAAGAAACCCAAAAGAATCATTACCAAGCTTGTTTAACAGCTTGTTTGAAGAATTTGCCAACTTCGATAAGTTGGATAAAAATTTCAACAAATTTGTTCCTGCCGTAAATGTAGCAGAGAGCGATAAAGATTATACCATTGAGGTAAGTGTTCCCGGGTTTAAAAAAGAAGATTTCAACATTCGTTTAGATAACGATGTATTGACAATCAGCGGAGAACACAAAGCCGAAGAAGAAGACAAAAACAAAAATTACACACGAAAAGAATTTCATTACAGCTCTTTTGAGCGTTCGTTCACTTTGCCTGAAACGGTTAATACCGATGCAATTGATGCAAAATACGAAAACGGTATATTAAACATTATCTTACCCAAAAAAGAAGAGGCGCAAGTGAAACCGGCAAAAGAAATAAAAGTTTCGTAAAGTAATTAAAACACAATTGTTGAAAGTCCCGACCAAAAATCGGGACTTTTTTATTTTATTGGCTTAATTTTACCCTATGAGTAAACCATTAATTTTAGTAACCAACGATGACGGCATAACCGCTCCCGGAATTCAAGCATTGATACAGGTAGCCAAAGAGTTTGGCGAAGTTCATGTAGTAGCGCCGGATAAACCTCAATCGGGAATGGGGCATGCAATAACCGTAAGCAAAACCATTCATATCAATGAAACTATCGTGCAAGGATGCAAAGCCGTTGCATGTTCGGGCACTCCGGTAGATTGTGTAAAATTAGCCGTAAACAAATTGTTGCCTCGTAAACCCGACATAGTATTGTCGGGCATTAATCACGGTTCCAATTCAAGTATAAATGTAATTTATTCGGGCACTATGTCTGCAGCGGTAGAAGGAGCGCTTGAAAATATCCCCTCGGCAGGTTTTTCGTTGCTAAACAATAGCATAGATGCCGATTTTACAGCGTCAAAAAAGATTGTTCGTCAAGTGGTAGAAAAAATGCTCGAAGAAAAATTACCCGATAATACTTGCCTCAATGTTAATATTCCGGATATTGAATACGACTTAATTAACGGAATAAAAATTTGCCGGCAAGCCGTAGCCAATTGGGAAGAAGATTTTGACGAACGTACCGACCCTGCCGGAAATAAATATTATTGGCTTACTGGCAAGTTTGTAAATTATGATAAAGGTACCGATACCGATGAATGGGCGTTGGCAAACAATTATGTGTCAATAGTTCCCGTTCAGTACGATTTAACTAATTATTCAGCTATCGAAAAATTAAAATCATGGGAATAGAAATACCAAAATCTTGGGATAAAATGTGGGTTGGCGCTCTTTTTGGAATAATAGTGCCTACTCTTACTTTTTTTGCCTATCTGTATTTAAATTACGACTATATTTCGTTGCACGAAGATATGTTCGACATACTGATGCGCAATCTTTTTGCACCGCTGATGAGTTTGTGTGCCGTATTAAATTTGGGTTTATTTTACTTGTTTTTATGGCAAAAACGCAATTATGCCGCCAACGGAATTATACTTTCTACCATAATTATTTCCATAGTGGTATTTGCCTATAAATTTTTAGTTGTAGGAGCGTGAAAAAATTATTCATCATAGCCGGCGAAGCATCGGGCGATTTACACGGAGCCAATTTGGTAAAATCGCTCAAAAAACAAGATAATGCTTTAAAAATTCAAGGTTGGGGAGGCGAACGGATGCAAGCCGAGGGAACAGAAATTTTAAAGCATTACCGCGAGTTGGCTTTTATGGGGTTTGCCGAAGTAATAGCAAACTTGAATACCATTCGTAAAAATTTTGAACTGTGCAAAAAACAAATTAGCGCATTTAAACCCGATGCCGTTGTACTAATCGATTATCCGGGGTTTAATTTACGTATGGCAAAATGGATAAAAGAGCAAGGCATTAAGGTCATCTATTATATTTCGCCACAGGTGTGGGCTTGGAAAAAATCAAGGGTAAAAACCATAAAAAAATATGTCGATAAAATGATGGTGATATTACCCTTTGAAAAAGAATTTTATAAAAAATATGATTATCCGGTTGAGTTTGTCGGTCATCCGTTGTTGGATGAAACCGAAGCAATGCAATCTGCCTTTGATAATGAAGCATTCTTAAAAGAAAATAATTTACCGCTCGATAAAAAAATCATAGCACTGCTGCCTGGAAGTCGCACCCAGGAAGTGTCAAAAATGTTGCCCATTATGCTTGAAGTTGCGGATAAATTTTCCGCTTACCATTTTGTTATTGCTCAAGCACCTTCATTGTCCGATGATTATTTACTTTCATATACTCAAAATCATCCCAACGTCAGTATAATAAAAAACAAAACGTACCCGTTGTTAAATGAGGCTTACGCAGCATTGGTTACCAGTGGTACGGCAACCCTTGAAACCGCTTTGTTTAACGTGCCGCAAGTTGTATGCTACAAAGGGAACTACATTTCTTATTTAATTGCCAAAAACTTAGTGGATATTCAATATATTTCATTAGTCAATTTAATTTTAGATAAAGAATTGGTTAAAGAGTTGATTCAGAATGAAATGAATGTAAAATCTGTAACAGAAGAATTGCAAAAAATTCTTCAACCCGAATCGCAAGAAAAAATGCTCACAGGTTACAGGGAATTAGTTAAAAAGTTAGGTGAAAAAGGCGCTTCCGAACGTGCTGCCAAAATAATCTTGAACGAAATAAATTAGTGTATGCGATTTTTGGTCACCTTTATATTTGTATTCTTTTCTTTTTTCACCTTCGGGCAAATAAAAATGATAAACATTGGGTTATATTATGGCAACAAACCCATTGAGGCAATTGTTTTTACGCCCGTTTCCGGAAAATATAATTTATATACCGAAAATGGCATGCAACTCGAATTGGTTACCGGTGAAATGATTTATATTTCGTATGATAAAAACGGAATTAAAGTACAAGATTTAGACAAAGTAATCGGTACGTTTAAAAATGTAAACCTTATTGGTGTTGCATCGCAAAACAGTTTTAAAATCAAATGCGAAAAACCCAATTATAAACCACGCAGTTACGACGATAATTTGCTCATTAAACAACATGATTTTGAAGATAAGCTGGTGTTGATAAACAATATAGATTTGGATAATTATGTTGCCGGAGTGGTAGAGGCAGAAGTTGGTCCAAGTCCGCCCGAGGAGTATTTTAAATTGCAAGCCATTATTTGCCGCACCTATGCGCTAAAATCATACAACAGGCATGACCCCGAAGGGTTTAATTTATGCGACAGGGTGCATTGTCAGGCTTATCATGGCAGACCCAAAAATCATAAAATCAGAATGGCGGCTTATGAAACGTCAGGCATTGTAGTGGTAGATAGTGATATAAATTTAATAACAGCGGCTTTTCACAGTAATTGTGGCGGACAAACGGCAAACTCAGAAGACGTATGGACAAAACCGGTTTATTACCTGCATTCGGTTGTGGATACATTTTGCCGTGCCGAGAATAATGCTTGTTGGCAAAAAGAAATTCCCAAATCCAAATGGCTCAATTATTTACATCAAAAAATACAATTGGATTTAAATGATAGTTTATCTATTGCAAAAGCCGAAAATTTAACCCAAGAAAACAGGCAATTATCTTTTCGGTTAGATAGTTTACATCAGTTGAATTTCACTCAAATTCGTCAAGATTTTAAACTTAAATCGGCTTATTTTGACATTGTCGATAATGGCAATACAGTGTTGTTCAAAGGCAAAGGATTTGGCCATGGCGTAGGGCTTTGCCAAGAAGGGGCAATGCGCATGGCAAAAATGGGGTATACATATCCCGAAATTCTACATTACTATTATCGTGGTGTGCACATGATTCATATTTCAACGCTAGATTTTTTTAAGGAAGAATAAAAAAAAGTCTGCCTTGCATAAGACAGACTTTGAATAATTACTTTTATTTCTGAACCGATTATAAATCAAAATCGGGGTCGGCAGCACGTTTGTAAGCTTTCTTTTTAGGTTTAATTTTCTTGACAAACATTACATTTATCAATTCATCGTCAAGCGTTACCAATGTTTTGCTTATACCGTTGATAATGGTTACCGGTGTATCATATTTGTATTTTTTCACCAAACGCTCATAACTGTCATCTTCAAAAGAAAGGTAAATTTCATTCACATCTATTTTTCCGTCTTTCACCAATACTTTACCGTAAAAACAATCGGCATCGGCACCTTTTCTGATGGTTATAATTACATCGGTGTATGTGCCGTCTTCAACCGGGTAAGCACCTCGTTTTTCAAAAACCTTGGCATATTTTTGATAACATGTTGGTTCAACATTTTGTTCTTGTGCATTAACAATTTGTGCAGAAATTAAAATAAATCCAATAAATAATAACTTTTTCATACTTTTATATTTAATTTGTCAGAGAATACAATAATAATAGCGATAAAATTAAAAAACTTTACTTATTTAACAAAGATAATGCTGTTATTTCAAGGCAATAAAATATTTTATTATCAATAACAGAAATTTTTATGGAAAACATTAAAAATACAATTCAACAAAACTTTGCAGAAGCTCAAAATGCTTTAGAGCAGTTTTCTACTCCCGAAAATTTCGAAAAAATTGCTCAAGCCGCACAATTAATGGCCGATAGTATTAAAAACAACGGGAAAATTATCAGTTGTGGAAATGGAGGAAGTATGTGTGATGCTATGCATTTTGCCGAAGAAATTACCGGCAGATTTCGGTTGAACAGAAAAGCACTTCCGGCAGTTGCCGTATCTGACCCGGCGCACATTACCTGTGTGGCAAATGATTACGGATACGAATATATTTTTCAAAAATTTGTTGAAGGTGTAGGCTTACCACAAGATGTTTTACTTGCCATAAGCACCAGCGGAAATTCTCAAAATGTGTTGTTGGCTGCCGAAACAGCACTGGAAAAAGGAATGAAAGTAGTTGCCCTTACGGGAAAAGGAGGCGGGAAATTAGCCGAACTGGCAACAATAGAAATTCGTGCGCCACATTCCGATTTTGCCGACCGTCCGCAAGAAATACACATTAAAATTATTCATTCTTTGATTCACAGTATCGAACAAATAATGGGTGTTTAACTATGTTGGTAAAAACCTACGGAAGTGCTGTAATTGGTGTTGATGCCATGACAATTACCGTTGAGGTAAACCTCGACCGCGGTATGAAATACTTTTTGGTGGGTTTGCCCGATAATGCCGTAAAAGAAAGCCAGCAACGTATTGAAGCCGCACTAAAAAATGTGGGGTATAAAATGCCGGGTAAAAAGATTGTTATAAATATGGCGCCGGCAGACATTCGTAAAGAGGGTTCGGCGTATGATTTAACCATCGCAACAGGAATTTTGGCTGCTTCGGGACAAATAAACAATGAATCTGTGGGCGATTATATTATTATGGGAGAGTTGTCGCTCGATGGTTCGTTGCAACCCATAAAAGGTGCATTGCCTATAGCCATTCAAGCCCGCAAAGAAGGATTTAAAGGATTCATTTTGCCTAAGCAAAATGCTCGCGAAGCTGCTATTGTCAATAATTTAGACGTATATGGAGTGGAGAGCATTAAAGAAGTAATTGATTTTTTCAATAACGAAAAAGAGTTACAACCAACAGTAATTGATACACGAAAAGAATTTTATAAAAATCTGGAAAATACCGACCTTGATTTTGCCGATGTAAAAGGGCAGGAAAATATTAAACGGGCAATGGAAATTGCCGCTGCCGGAGGACATAACGTAATTTTAATCGGTCCGCCCGGCGCCGGAAAAACCATGTTGGCCAAACGATTACCTTCTATTTTGCCGCCGCTTACGCTGAATGAGGCATTGGAAACAACAAAAATTCATTCTGTTGGCGGAATTTTATCCAAAGATACATCCTTAATTTCCGAACGTCCGTTTCGCAGTCCGCACCATACCATAAGCGATGTGGCTTTGGTTGGCGGAGGTGGTTATCCGCAGCCGGGAGAAATATCATTGGCACATAACGGTGTTTTATTTTTGGATGAATTACCCGAATTTAAGCGTACCGTTTTAGAGGTGATGCGTCAACCGTTGGAAGAACGAAAAGTAACTATCTCTCGGGCAAAAATAACAGTCGATTATCCGGCAAGCTTTATGCTGATAGCATCTATGAATCCTTGTCCTTGCGGATATTATAATCATCCTGAAAAAGATTGTGTTTGTTCACCCGGAGTGGTGCAAAAATATTTATCCAAAGTGTCCGGTCCGTTATTGGACAGAATTGATTTGCATGTTGAAGTAACACCTGTGTCGTTTAATGAATTGAATACACCTCACAAATCCGAATCGAGTAAAGATATAAGGGAAAGAGTGATAAAGGCACGAGAAATCCAGAAAGTGCGTTTTAAAGATAAAGACGGCATTTATGCCAATGCCCAAATGAGCTCCAAACAATTACGCGAAGTTTGTCAAATAGATGAAGCCGGGCAAAATTTGTTGAAAAATGCTATGGAAAAATTAGGTTTGTCGGCAAGAGCTTACGACCGTATTTTAAAAGTTGCCCGTACCATAGCCGATTTGGATAATTCACCAAACATAGAAACAGTTCATTTGGCCGAAGCCATTCAGTACCGAAGTCTTGACCGTGAAGGTTGGGCAGGTTAACGTATTTTGCCCTCGTAGTTCAAGGGATAGAATAGGCGTTTCCTAAACGCTTGATTCAGGTTCGAATCCTGACGAGGGCACTCTCTTTTTAAGCAATTACCGGTTGCCCTTTTTCCAAATATTCATCGGTAAAAAACTTTCTTAAAAATTCTTCGGTGTTTTTATGGGCAATTTTTTCGGAAATTTCTTCCGGCGTAAAATTAAAATACAATGATTTTAACTCGCTGTAAGGTAGAGGTGTGCATCGATTGTTTTTGTATATCTTCAACGGCGGATATTGATTTGGATTTTTAAGAAAATGAAGCATGTCTTCATAAAATTTAGGATAATCTTTTACATAATAATAAGAATCCAATGGGTCAACCAAACCATCGTAATCCGAACCAATGCTGATAACATCCCACGCCGATTTTTTATTGATGGCATATACGATTTGAAACACATTGCTCATTAATAAGTGAATGTAACTTTTGCGCAGACTATTGCTCAGTTTTTCAATATCTTTTGAAATACGGTCGGTGTTTTTTCCTTTTTCTTCACGGCGAACTTTCGTTTTTCGCAATCGACGGATTTTATTTTTTGTTTTGCGAATGCTTTTTTTAAATCCTTCGCCGGGCATTCGTCCATCGTGAAACAATAATCCGATTAAACCGTTCGAGTCGTGAATGGCTCTAATTTCCTCATCATTCAAATTTATGCTCCAACGACTGAAATATTCTCCCTTTTCAATTGCTGAATTTTCAATAATGTTTCCTGCAGATTCAAAATCTTTAAATCCGTTGCAACAGGTATGGCTGGCTATAATTGGAATAATATCTCCTTCTTCTCTTTTGCTTTTTACATAGTCGATGTATTGTTTACGAGCTGTCAGGCTCATGTGTTTGGTGTCTATCAGTATTCGCCTTCCGTATTCTCTTGACAATAACCAATCCCGCACTTTTTCTCCCAAAGGATTAAAACCTGCCGAGTTTTTCGGCTTTTTTTCCGTTACATTGTCCGGATACATTCCGGTTGATTGGTCGAAAAGTTGGTCAATGCCGGGTTGAGTAAAAACGAACTCCGGTTTTTTGCCTTGTAATAATAAGGTTATACCTCCCAATAATCCTCCGGCAAGACTTGGTTTATCAGATGATAAACTTTTGGCATGTCCCGCCAATTGATTATAATAGTGATGACAAAATGTTACAAAAAACGGTGCGTGTTTACCGTTATTCCATTTTTTTATGGTTTCAATATTTGTTTTAAACCGGTTTTCTATTTCTTGTTGTTCTTGCGTGGTTAAATGTTCATACGCGGTTCTAAAATTTTTATCCTCATATTTTATTAGCGAATGCAGTCCTTCAATCGAAAAAATAACAGCAACAGACTCGTCATTTTTATTGAGTATTTGTTGGTAATGATTGAAATTTTCGGCTATTTCAAACTCGCCTTTGCCTATGTTGTTTTTACGGGGTTGGTTTAGAATAAATTGATATTCTTTTACCAATTCTTCATTAAAATAATCAATTCCTCTTTTTTGTTTTACTCTACGAATAATTTTTTTTACTTTTTCAAGCGGAAAACCGGAAACTGCCGCGCCTAAATAAGCATAATCTTCTTCTTTTATAAAAGCTTTAAAAATAGGATGCCTTGGTTGAGCATCAAACATAGGGCGTTCGGTTGGGTAGAGTGCGAAAATTCCGCCGCGCAAATGTCCTTCGGTAAATAAATTTAAGTTGGCTTGCGAATCTTTTGCCAGTTCTTCAATAGCTTTTTGAATCACCCATGTGAGTTCTTGAACATATTTTGGTTGCTCGTCAAAACGTTCCCAAATAGTTTTGTCTTTGTCAAGATAACCAAAATTATTGTACGCTTTTAATTGCGGATGAAAATGAATATCTGTAAAATAACGTTGCATAACCGGAAAGTTTAATTTCCGTTCAAGATATAAAAAATAACTGAAATGTCAAACCCGCAAATTCATATTGTTTATTTCCGCAACAGTTGTGTTTTTCTATAAAAATAATATAACAAACCTGATGCAACCGCTAAGGATACAATTCCTGCAAACGGACTGACTGAATTCATCATTTCCAAGTCTTCTAAATTTTCTACATTAATTTGTTTAATATATATGTAAACAACGACAGAGGTGTTGTTTAAAAAATGAACCAAAACAGAATACCATAAATTGCCGCTCCAAGCATAAAGCAACCCTAATACAACACCCAAAACAAGTCGTGGCAATAAGCCCGAAAATTCCATATGCAAAACACTAAACAAAAACGCCGTTATCAGCACGCCGGCCCAAATGTTTTTTGTCCAACGGATAAAAATGCATTGCAAAACACCGCGGAAAAACATTTCTTCACCCAAAGCGGGTAAAACACCAATGATTAAAACCGAGAACAAAAAATCGGCTGTACTTGTCATGTGAAGCATTGCTTTTGTTGCTTGAATGGTTTGCTGTTCCATTTGTTTCAATAACGGTTGCCAACTCTCGGGCAAAGGAAGCATTTTGTTTATTTCTGCAAGCCATTCTACAGATGGCATAATAACATATATTAAAGCAACCGACAGTAGAAGCAGTTCAAACTTAATATTGCCGGAAAATTGCCAAGAGATGTTTTCTTTTTTTATTACTTGATAAAAAAATACAGGTGGAATGACGAACAATCCCAAAGCATTGAAAAATTGCAAGATTTTAGCCGGTAAAATATCTTCGGGATTGGAAAAATCAAAAGTAGTGATGCCAAAAAAATAATAAATGACAGCCATTCCCAAAAAAGAAAACAAGGTCATAAAACCAAAAGCCGTTGCCAAAAACAATAAAAGTTCAATTAAAGGACTTTTGCTGTTTGTGCTCGTTTGCGAAAGATTATCCATAAATTTGCCTTAAATTTTTATTTTGGTAAAGATAGGAAATATTGAGTTAGGAGAATTCCCGTTGATTTTGGCACCAATGGAAGATGTCAGCGACCCGCCGTTTAGAAAATTGTGCAAGCAGCACGGTGCCGATTTAATGTTTACCGAATTTATATCTTCGGAAGGGTTAATTAGAGATGCGGTAAAAAGCAAACAGAAGT
The DNA here is from genome assembly GCA_002295925.1 of Flavobacteriales bacterium UBA852. Lineage (GTDB taxonomy): Bacteria > Bacteroidota > Bacteroidia > Flavobacteriales_E > Vicingaceae > UBA852. Next base: position 183,520 of record DBGO01000010.1, on the reverse strand, counting down.
TGGATATTTTTGAATACGAACGACCTATCGGTATTCAGATTTTTGGCGGTGATATTGAGAGTATGAAACAAGCCACCGAAATTGCTACACAAGCCAATCCCGATATAATTGATATTAATTTTGGGTGTCCGGTAAAAAAAGTGGTTTGCAAAGGTGCAGGCGCCGGAATTTTAAAAGATATTCCTAAAATGGTAAAACTTACCGAAGAAATAGTGAAATCCACTCGTTTGCCGGTAACCGTAAAAACTCGATTGGGTTGGGACGACAGCAGTAAGCATATCGTTGAGGTTGCCGAACGATTGCAAGATGTTGGCATACAGGCTATAAGTATCCATGGAAGGACAAGAGTACAGATGTACAAAGGCAGTGCCGATTGGACGTTGATAGGCGAAGTAAAGAATAACCCCCGAATGCATATTCCTGTTTTTGGTAATGGTGATGTTGACAGTCCGCAAAAAGCTTTGGAAATGCGACAAAAATACGGAGTGGATGGCATTATGATTGGACGAGCAGCTATAGGATATCCATGGATTTTTAATGAAATAAAACATTATTTCAAAACCGGAAAGCATTTAACTAAACCTACTATTACTGATAGAGTTGAAGCTGTAAAATCGCATCTTTTAGATTCAGTTAAATGGAAAAATGAACGATTAGGGGTTTTAGAAATGAGAAGACACTATGCGAATTATTTTAAAGGTATTCCTAATTTTAAACAAACAAGAATACAATTAGTCACAGAGGAAAACGTTGATAAAATAATCGAAATATTAAATTCAATACCTTATAATTATGAAAATGAATATTAGTATTATATTATTTATATCTCTACTATCATTATCCTTTATACAATCAAGTCAAAAAGTTGAGATAGAAATAGAAAACATTGATTGTAAGCGTGGAGGAACTATATTGATGGCGATTTTTTCTGAATCTAATAAAAATGATTTTCCTTCAAATGATAAAGGTATTTATCAATATAAAAAATTACAAATTCAAAACAAACCATTATTAAAGATTAAATTAAACCTGCCACCCGGTAAATATGCAATTGCGCTTTTGCATGATGAAAATGGTAATAATGAAATGGATTATAATTGGGTACATTATCCTCAGGAAGGTTTTGGTTTTTCTAAAAACCCTAAAATTATTTTGAGTGAGCCAGATTTTGATGAATGTGCTTTTTCAATTCCAACTCAATCTTTAATAAAGATTAAAATGGTTTACAAGTAATAAAGTAATTAATTATTGATACATAAAAGTAATTGCACCATTCGAAGCTTCTGTAATTTTAGTTTTTAACTCTTCAAATTGTTTTTTTAAATATTATTTTCAAATCCCTCATCAATTTTTAAATTTTTCTGTTGGGCAGCTTTAACGGCTAAGTCATCGCATCGCTCATTTTCAGGATGTCCGGCATGCCCTTTTATCCATACAAATTTCACTTTGTGTTTGGGGTAAATTTTTAAAAACTTACGCCACAAATCAGCATTTTTTTTTCCTTTAAAGTTTTTCTTTTGCCAATTAAAAACCCAACCTTTTTCAATAGCATCTACAACATATTTAGAGTCGGAATACACCACTACATTATGTCCTTCGCCTTTTAACTCTTCCAAAGCTTTTATTACGCTTAACAATTCCATACGGTTGTTTGTGGTTTTTCTAAAACCTTCAGACAGTTCTTTGTAATGTTTTCCGCTTTTTAAAACAACACCATATCCTCCCGGTCCGGGATTACCTCTAGAGGCGCCATCAGTATATATTTTTATGTTGGCCATTAAAATCCTATGCTGGTTTTAAAAATTTTTACGGCTATAGCCAAAAGAATAACGCCAAATACTTTACGTAAGATTGAAATTCCACTTTTTCCTAGAACTCTTCCCCAGCGAGCAGAAGTTTTTAGAACAAAATAAACCAATGCCATATTTATTAAAATGGCAACAATAATATTTTCGGTATGATATTCGGCACGAATGGTCAATAAAGTAGTCATTGTTCCTGCTCCGGCAATTAATGGAAAGGCGATTGGTACAATTGAAGCTGTTTCCGGTGCATCGTCTTTAAAAAAATTTACACCCAGAACCATTTCCAATGCCAAAAAAAATAAAATTAGCGAACCGGCAATGGCAAACGACATAATATCGACACCAAACAATGCTAAAATAGATTCACCCACAAATAAAAATACAATCATTATGATTGTTGCAACAAGCGTTGCCTTTTCAGATTGTATATGCCCTAATTTTTCGCGTAAATCAATAATAATAGGGATGGAGCCTATAATATCAATTACTGCAAAAAGCACCATAGATGCCGATAAAATCTCTTTAAAATCAAGATGCATAAATTTATTTTTTACAAAACTATTTTATTTTTTTGGTATTTGATGCAACTTTTTTTATTATTACATCGTCAAATCTTCGTTAAATAAAAATTATGCAAAATCAAATAATTATGAAGAAGTTAATATTTGCTTGTTTACTAATGTTATTTATCAATAGCATTAAAGCGCAAAATATAGGAATTAACACAACAGGTGCTTTGCCTGATCCTTCGGCAGCTTTGGATGTGGATTATACTGATAAGGGGGTATTGATTCCCAGGGTAAGTTTACAATCAACAACTGATGTAGTAACAATACCTTCGCCAGCAGTAAGTTTATTGGTATATAATACCAATGCTGCAATGACCGGGGGTGCAGTAGGTTTTTGGTATTGGGACGGAACACAATGGGTTCAAGCTTTAGGCCCACAAGGTCCACAGGGTCCACAAGGTCCAGCCGGTCCTCAAGGCCCACAAGGTCCACAGGGCCCAACAGGTCCAGCCGGTCCTCAAGGTCCACAGGGTCCAACAGGTCCAACAGGTCCAGCCGGTCCTCAAGGCCCACAAGGTCCACAGGGTCCAGCAGGTCCACAGGGTCCAGCAGGTCCACAGGGTCCGCAGGGCCCAGCCGGAATTGCTTGCTGGGATGCAGATGGAGATGGAGTTCAAGATCCATCTGAAGATATAAATGGTGATGGTTTTTGGGATGCTTTAGATTGTCAAGGACCACAAGGACCACAAGGACCAGCTGGCCCACAAGGTCCACAGGGCCCAACAGGTCCAGCCGGTCCGCAAGGTCCACAAGGCCCAACAGGCGCTACAGGCCCACAGGGTCCACAAGGCCCTCCCGGTCCAGTTGGGTGTTCAACAGCAAACCAGGTTTTAAAATCTAATGGTTCATCCGCTACTTGTAGTATAATTACTGATAATGGTACAAATGTTGGTATTAGTAATACATCACCCAGTCAAAAGCTAGACGTAAATGGAAATATTCAATTTACCGGTGATTTGAGACCAGGTGGAAATCCCGGTGCAGCCGGACAAATTTTAACCAGTCAAGGTGCTGGTAACGCTCCTGTGTGGCAGACGCCAACTTCTATTCCAATGTATGGTAATAATGCTCAAAGTATAAGCTTATCTACTTTAGCAACAAATACAAATACTACTTCATTTCAAACTATTCCAGGCATGTCAATAACTATGACTACTGTACATAATACATTTTATATATTTGCTTCATTTACTGCTCGTTTAGCAGATAATTCCGGTAATGCTCAATTTGGTCAAGGAATAATACAAGCAAGAATATTAGTAGATGGTAATGTCGTAGCAAGAGCAGCAACATTATTAACTGATTTTGATCAGGGTGCAAGTGGAGGATTATATGTTACAACCTCTGGAACGGTGTCTTTTTCAGGTGTGCCAGTTAATTTACCTCCTGGTTCACATACAATAACTATACAATGGAAACCAGTATTGAACTGGGCATCATCTCCATGGAGGGTAGAAATAAATCCTACTCTATCAACTGTAGCAGACCATTGTGTACTAACAATATTTGATTAATTAAATGTAATGTTATGAAAAACGTATTAGTAATAATGTTAATATTTTTTGGTTTTCAGGTTATATATGGACAAGAACAGGTTGTAAATAATGAAGATTCTATTATAAGAACACCTACGCATACTCGAGTGCTTAAAAAATCTGAAATTAAAAAAATTAAAGAAAGTATCCAGTATTTTGATAATAGTGAAACAAGTGTTATAAATGAAGATAAGACTGTTAGTACACCAACTCGAACTAGAGTTGTTAGTAAAGAAGAGATTGAAAAAATGAAGCAAGAGTATAAAATGCGTCAAGTAAATACAGATAATAATAGTATAAGTAAAAGTAAAGCAGTAGTTGGTGGTGAAGAGCGAAATAAACCTTAAAAACAAAAAAACATGAAAAAATTTCAATTATTTATTCTATTATTATTTGCAATAACAATTTTATCTGCACAAAATGTAGGTATTAATACAACGGGAGCTTTGCCTGACCCTTCGGCAGCATTAGATGTTAATTATACAGATAAAGGGGTGTTAATACCAAGAGTAAGTTTACAATCTACAACAGATGTAGTAACAATACCTTCTCCTGCGGTTAGTTTGTTGGTGTACAATATAAATCCTGCCATGACAGGAGGGAGTGTAGGATTTTGGTATTGGGATGGTACACAATGGGTACAAGCTTTAGGTCCACAAGGTCCACAAGGTCCTCAGGGTCCTCAGGGTCCACAAGGCCCACAAGGCCCACAAGGTCCTCAGGGCCCAACAGGTCCAGCCGGTCCGCAAGGTCCTCAGGGTCCACAAGGTCCAGCCGGAATTGCATGCTGGGATGCAGATGGAGATGGAGTTCAAGATCCATCTGAAGATATAAATGGTGATGGTGTTTGGGATGCTTTAGATTGTCAAGGTCCAGCCGGTCCGCAAGGCCCACAAGGACCAACAGGTGCTACTGGCCCGCAGGGTCCACAAGGCCCACAGGGTCCGCAGGGTCCTCAAGGCCCTCCTGGGGTTACTTTGAAAACAGGAAGTTTTTTATCTAGTGCCGTAACAGTAAGTAGTGCATCATGGGCTACAGTACCTTCAATTTCAGTTTCCTTTGTTGCCGTTACCTCAGATGCAATTATAAATTTTTCTTCATCAGGGTATGGCTATACAAACTCCATGGCATTTGTGCAATTTAGAATTTTAAATAATGGTTCGCCCATTGGTAGTACAAATACAAAAATACAAAGTTATGATGATGTAACTGGCACCATTACACCTTGGAGTTGTTCAATGACGAGATATGTGACAGGATTAACAGTTGGTAATACGTATACAATAACTGTTCAAGGTTTAGTTGGTGGAATATATGGTACTTATAATGCTGTAATTGACCCTTCTCAACCAGGGCATCATATGTCTATTACAGTAATGCAATAAAAGAAATATAATATGAAGTTTTTTAAAATAATAACATTCCTTAGTTTGCTTTTTGTTTCATTTTGTTCGTATTCGCAAACAAAAAGTACAGATGCCAAAGAACCAAAATTAGCTGTTTCTGGAAAAACAGAAAGTGATACTAAAAATAATTTAAATGATAAGAATTTAAATAAATCAAAACTTTTAATATCAGAGAAATCTTCTGATATTAATAAGAATTCAAAAACAAGGTTATTACCTTTTTTATCTAATACAGATAAAAAAGAAAATGAATAATAACAATAAAAAATTTGTTATCATGAATATTAAATATTTAATAATTAAAACATTGCCTGTATTTAGTTTACTGCTGTTTTTAAACAGTTATGGCCAAAACAATACACTTATTCTAAATGGTGCTTATACTATTATGAATGGTGGTTCTGCAGGAACACCTGTATATTTGGTGGTAAATCAACCGGATACGGCAGGTATAGTAAGAGTTTCAGGGCATATTGCTACTGAAAATCAATACCATTACGTGAAATGGGTTACCGGAACCAATACGGGTAATTATGTTTTTCCTTTTGGTGTATCTAACAATGCAGCAGACTATATCCCTTTTACTTTTAATAAAACTGTAAACACCAATAATGACATAACCATTTCTACTTGGGGAACAAATCCACAAAATATGCCGCATGCTGCAGCAACAAATGTTGGACCTGTAACACAAATGACTGGATTTGCCGATTCTGTGGTAGCAGCTATTGACCGCTTTTGGGATATTACTTCGTCCAATACTGTAACTGCTGACTTAACATTTTCTTATTTGGGAAGTGAAAATACAACCGCTTTTCCAAATGATACGGTAAAAGCACAACATTGGAATGGTACCTCATGGGATCCTCAAGCAGGCCCAGGTAATTTAGGTGTTACAAGCGGAGTGGGAACAGTAGGTCCTATTCCTAATCAGTCCACTTTTTCACCTTGGATTCTTACTATAGTTCCCAATTGTACGGATGCTGAGTTTACCTATAATTCGCCATTTTGTGAAAACGATACTACAACAATATTGCCGACCATTTTACCCGGAAGTGCAGCGGGTGTGTTTAGTTCATCAAGCAGTAATGTGAGTCTTGACCCTAATACAGGACAAATTGATTTAACAAACAGTTCTGCAGGTACTTATATGATTTATAATACAGTTGCAGCTACAAACACATGTCCTCAAAAAGTAGATTCTTTTGAGATAACAATATATCCTGTGGCTACAAGTCAAGCAAATGTTGCTATATGTCAAGGTGATAGTGTGTTAGTCGGTGGAGGATATCAAAGTAATGCCGGTACATATTTCGATACCTTGTCAACAGTTAACGGATGTGACAGTATTATTATTACAACTGTAACCGTGAATCCTGTTCCACAACAAGTATCATTTACCGATACAACGTTATGTTTTTCAGGTTTGCCTGTTAATTATTCCTCATCTACTACTGATACATTATACTGGTACAGTGATGCACAAGGTAATAATTTGATTTTTACCGGAAATTCGTTTACGCCTTCCATTACATCAGGAGGAGTGTTTACTTATTACTATCAATCAAAGAGTAATGGATGTAGTAATCAAATGGATAGTGTAACGGTAACCGTTTATAATCCTATAGCATCGATAAATGCTTCGCCAACATCCGGAATTATTCCGCTTGATGTAGATTTTTCTACGACTACAAATCCAAATTATACTTATAACTGGGATTTGGGAGACGGAACAACTGATAATGGTGCCTCGGTTTCGCATACTTACGATTCTTTAGGTAATTATTTGGTAACATTAACCGTTACCGAAGGGTTCTGTACAGCAACAGATACAGTTACAATTGAAGTAATTGGTGAATCGGTATTAGTTGTGCCAAATATCTTTACACCTAATAATGATGGTGTGAATGATGTTTTCCGAGTTGAGTCGGATAATTTAACATCGCTTACCGGAACAATTTGGAACAGATGGGGCGAAATGATTTTCCAACTGGAAAATGAAAAAAGTTACTGGGACGGAAGAACGTCTTCAGGTAAAGAAGTTCCTGACGGTACGTATTATTATATAATAAAAGCTACCGGAATAGATGGAAAAGAGTATGAATTGAAGGGCAGTGTTACGATTGTCAGATAAATGCCAATACAATTTAAAATATAAAAAAGCTTATCGATTTCGATGAGCTTTTTTGGTGTTATTTGTTAGTTGTTATCTTAATTCGGCTTTGAGCTTTTGAGTTAATCGCTCTATAATTTTATTCATAAAAATATCTACTTGTTTATCGGTTAAGGTTTTTTCTTTATTCTGAAAAATAAAACTTATGCCATAAGATTTTTTACCTTCCGGAAGATTTTTCCCTTCATAAACATCAAATAAATTTATTTCTTTCAAGTCTTGTATGTTAAGCTGCTTTACTTCTTTTACAATTTGAGCATAATTTATCGGTTTATCCAATAATAAAGCTAAATCCCGACGAACGGCAGGGAATTTAACTACCGGAGTATAAACTGTTTTTGTTAATTGGGTCAGCTCATACAGTTTATCTAAATTTATTTCGGAATAAAAAACTTCTTGGTCAATATCAAATTGTTTGTTTAATTGAGGATGTATAATTCCGGTTTTGGCTATTTTATGCTTATTGAAAGTGACTTCAATGCCTGTTGCCAAATAATTGTCGAAAACTTCTGTTGTTTTTACTTTTAACTTGTTTAATCCTAACTTTTGAAACAGTGCTTCTGTTATTCCTTTTAAATGAAAAACTGTTGATTTGTCATCGGGAGTTAACCAGCTTTCGTTGAACCATTTTCCGGTTACGGCAAGGGCTAACTTTTCTTGCTCTTCATAAGTATTGTATTTGGCATATACTTTTCCAAAATCATATACTTTTACATTTTTATTTCCATTGTTTATATTGTGAAGAATAGTTTCCAAAGTGGTGAAAATCATTTCTTTACGCATTACGTTCAATTCTCTGCTCAAGGGATTTAAAATTTCTACCACATGATTATCTTCGGGATAATAATCCCGTTTAGTCAGGGAATTAGTAAGTGTTTCGTAAAACCCGTTGGCAGATAAAAAGTCACCAATGGTATTACGTATTTTATCTTTGTCGGGTGATTGTTTATAGGTGATGGAAGTGTTTAATTTTTCAGGAAGTTCAATTTTGTTGTATCCGTAAATGCGTAATATTTCTTCCACTAAGTCTATTGGACGCGTTACATCTACACGATAAGCCGGAATAGAAATATTCCAAGTATCTCCCGATTTTGAGTTGATAACAATTTCCAATCCTTGCAAAATCTTTTCAATGGTTTCTTCAGGAATTGTTGTTCCCGCAATTTTATACAAGTAAGAAAGATTAAAATCGATGGTAGTATCGGCAATGGGATTAGGGTAAACATCAATAATTTCGGAAGAAATTTCACCGCCGGCAATTTCTTTAATCAATAATGCTGCTCTCTTAAGCGCATAAATGGTAATATTTGGGTCGGCACCCCGTTCGTAACGGAAAGAGGCATCGGTATTTAAGCCGTGTCGTTTTGCTGTTTTTCGGATATAAACCGGATTAAAGTAAGCCGATTCAAGAAAAACAGAAGTAGTATTGTTTGAAACGCCCGAAGTAAGTCCGCCAAATACACCGGCAATACACATTTCGTCCGATTCGTTGCATATCATTAAATCATTTTCGTGCAATTGGCGTTCTTTTTCATCTAAGGTGATGAATTTAGTATCTTTTTCAGGGGTGCGAACAATGACTTTGTTTCCTTTAATTTTAGAAGCATCAAAAGCGTGTAACGGTTGTCCTATTTCGTGTAAAACAAAGTTGGTAATATCTACAACATTATTGATAGGCGACAACCCGATGGAACGCAGTCTGTTTTGTAACCATTCTGGCGATTCTTTTACTTGTATGTTTGAAACGGTAATGGCAGAATAGCGCGGACAAGCTTCAGTGTTTTCCACTTCTACTTGTATGGTTAAGTCGGTATTGTCAATGGCAAATTTGCTGACATCCGGTTTATGCGCTTTGGTTGGTGAAAATTGGTTCAGGTATGCGGCTAAATCACGCGCAACACCATAATGCGAAGTAGCATCCGAACGGTTGGGCGTTAACCCGATTTCGAATACCCAATCCGATTCTATTTGAAAATACTCTTTTGCCGGTGTGCCGGGTTTTACATCTTCATCAATAACAATTATACCATCGTGGCTGTTTCCTAAGCCAATTTCATCTTCGGCACAAATCATCCCTTCGGATACTTCTCCGCGAATTTTAGATTTTTTTATTTTAAAAGGTTCACCTTCGGTGGAATACAGAATAGTGCCTACGGTTGCAACTACAACGGTTTGTCCGGCAGCTACATTGGGTGCGCCGCATATAATCGGAAGGACTTTTCCTTCGCCCACATCAACTTTGGTTAAACTTAATTTATCGGCATTGGGATGCTTTTCTTTTTCCAATACTTTTCCTATAACCAATCCTTTCAAACCGCCTTTAATGGTTTCTATTTCTTCCAATCCTTCAACTTCCAAACCGGTATTGGTCAAGATTTCGGCAATCTCTTGCGGCGATTTATCGGTGTTTATATATTCTTTTAACCAATTGTATGAAATTTTCATCTAAATAAAATTTTAACCGTGAATTTCTTGTTTTTTACCGTATTGTGTAATAATGCTTGCTTCGTATTCTAAATATTCTTTCCAACGTTTATCTACATCAATGTTGGTGTCTTTGGCAATTTCTTTTGCCCATTTTATAAAAAGTGTATAATGATTGGCTTCGCTAATCATCAGTTCTTTGTAAAATTCAGCCAATTCATTGTCGCTGATATGTGTAGCCAAAACTTTAAACCGTTCACAACTTCGGGCTTCAATCATAGCGGCAAAAAGCAATCGTTCTATTAAAATGGCTTTTCGAGAACCGTCGTGTTTTATGAATTTGCGAATTTCATTTACATATTCATCTTTACGCTCACGGCCAAGTGTAAGCCCTTTTTGTTGGATTTTTTCAACCACCATTTCGTAATGTTCCAACTCTTCCCGGGCAAGTGCTGCCATTCGTTTTGCCAATTCAGGATACTCAGGAAAATTAACCATAATGGAAATGGCATTGGAAGCCGCTTTTTGCTCGCAATAAGCATGGTCACTCAATACATCTTCCAAATTATTTTCAACTACATTTTTAACCCAAAATGGGTCGGTGGGTAATTTTAATCCTAACATGATAATTTTTTGTAATCCAACAAAACAAAAGTAATGATATCTTTTAATAAATGCTTGTCCGGTGTTATTGTTTCATTTGCAATTCGGCTTTAAAATCCATAATAAATTCATCCAATACACCTTGTGATACATGGGACATGACAATAAATTTGTGCCAATTGGGTTGATTGTCGTGTGTATCGGGAACCAGAAAATATTTTTTCATTAAAAAAGGCGAAATGTATTTACTTTTTATCGTAACAATGTTTACACATGGGTTGTGATAATATTCTACCCCGAGTTTATCCAGTTTTTCGAGAACCCAATCTTTTTTGTCAATCAATTGTTCCATTTTGGCTTGCCAGCCGTTAGAGCCGTGAATCATTAATATCATCCAAACTACAATGGCATTGGCTCCCGAGCGACTGCCACACAAAGTATAATCTTTGCCCATTACATATTGCGCTTCTTTAGTCATGGAATATTGCATCATGCCTTTCCTGATTAAGAAAATCCCTGTTCCGTAAGGAGCTTGTAACATTTTGTGCCCGTCAAGCGTGAATGAGCTGATTTCTTCCCGTTCAAAAGTGAGTTTATTGTCAGTGTTGGTAAAAGGATAGATGAATCCGCCAAAAGCCGCATCAACGTGAATTTTGTAATTCAGATTATGTTTTTTTATCACCGGTAAAACAGCATCGATATCATCTACTGAGCCAAACATGGTGGTTGCCATATTCAAAATGAAAATAAAATATTTTTTTCCTGAGTTTAATGCGCTTTGTATTTGATTGTCAAAATCATCAATATTTATATTACGGGTTTCTTCATCAACTTTAACCGGAAAAGTATCCAACAACAAAAGATTGGCGCCTTTGGGCATCGAATAGTGACTGTCTTGCGAGTAAACCAATGCTATTTCATCATTTTTTGCACCGAATTGTTGCATAAAATAATTGCGGTAAATCCAAATTGCTTCAATATTGGCTTCTGTTCCGCCTGGAGCAATATATCCGTCAGTACTGTTGGGTTTTGCTTTGAAAATTTGCGTGGAGATAAGTTCTATCAATTCGGCTTCTATCTTTTGGGTGCCTTTAAAAATTTCTTCGGTTTCTTCGCCTAAGGTATGCACGCCAATATGGTTTGGGTTGGCAACCAATGTTTTTAAAAAGGGCGAATCTTCCAAAAAAGGAGCATCATCATAAAACAACTCATTATCTAAATACGAAGCCGGCACGCCCATTACTTTGCCTTTGCGGTAATTTGCATTTTCAGATAAAGCTTCATCAATTCTTTGTTTTATGGCTTTGCGCGATAATTTCTTCCAATACATAGAATATAAATTTCGAACAAAGGTAGGCAATCCGCTATGTATTTTACTATGTTTTTTTGGTAAGTTTGATTGATGAATTTACACAATCCCAAAATACCTGTTCAAACCATAGATTTAAGGTTGTTTTTTGAAGAATATGATGAAAAATTGCCTCAACTTTCTATATTAAGGACAGATGTAACAGACGAGCAAATTTCGGGTAACAAATGGTATAAATTAAAATACAACTTAACAGAGGCGAAAAAGAAAAATTTGCCCATTCTTACTTTTGGAGGAGCATTTTCCAATCATATTGCAGCAACAGCGGCAGCAGGTGAAAAATATGGTGTAAAAACCATAGGCGTAATAAGAGGAGAGGAGCATTTGCCTCTCAATTCAACTTTGCAAAAAGCAAAGAATCAAGGAATGGAATTGTTTTACTTATCGCGTACGGCATACAGAAACAAGTATGCGGAAGAAGTATTGACAACTCTAAAAAGTAAATTTGGAGCATTTCACCTTGTGCCCGAAGGAGGAAGTAATCAATTGGCATTAAAAGGCGTGCAAGAAATGCTCTCTGACGATACTGTCGGTTTTGATTATATCGTGTTGGCATCCGGTACCGGAGGAACAACTGCAGGGTTGTATCTTGCGAAGCAAAAAAATCAAAAACTAATTTCTATACCGGTATTAAAAGGTGCAAATTGGATGCCCGATGAGATAAAACAATTAACCGATGTTGATTTGGATAATTCCATTCAATTTTACTACAATTATCACTTTGGCGGATATGCCAAAATAAATAATGATTTAATTGCCTTTGCCAATAATTTTTTCGAAAAAACAAATATTCCGTTAGATTTGATATACACAACAAAAGCCCTTTGCGGTTTGTTTGATTTGATTGATAAAAAATATTTTTCGCCATCCGATAAAATATTGTTTGTTCATACCGGTGGTTTGCAAGGCAACGAGGGGCTGAAAGTTCAAAAACAAATTGATTTGAAATGTTGATTGTTAAAAACATGGCAAGTTGTGTTGCAATGTAACCCGGATACTTGTTAATTTTGAGTAAAATGTGTAACTTGTATTTATGCGTAAACTGATTTTTATAATAACGGTACTTTCTTTTGTTTGGGCAAATGCCCAGCCGGCAGGTCGTAAAATGACACGTCAAGAATATATAGAAACCTATAAAGACTTGGCTATAAAAGAGATGTTACGAACCGGCATACCGGCAAGTATTACGCTTGCGCAAGCAATATTGGAGTCTGGGAACGGAAACAGCCCTTTAGCACAATATGCTAATAATCATTTTGGAATAAAATGTCATACCACGTGGGATGGCGAAACATTTATAATGGATGATGATGAAAAAAACGAGTGTTTCAGAAAGTATAAATCGGTGTATGAGAGCTTTTACGACCATAGCGAATTTTTGGCAAACAGAAAGCGCTATGCTTTTTTATTTGATTATAAAACCACCGATTACAAGGCGTGGGCAAAGGGTTTGAAAAAAGCCGGATACGCCACCAACCCGAAATATGCCGATTTACTTATTTATATCATCGAAAAATACGAACTTTACCGTTACGATAAATTATCGAAAGTACCTCCTCGAAATTTAGCCAAAGACCATCACGCCAAAGATGTGGCTGTTCAAAAACGAGAAAATCGTTTGGTTAAAATGCATAATCGCATTAAGTACATAATTGTAAAACCGGGCGATACTTACTTTAAAATAGCAAAAGATTTTGAATTATCGCTTTGGCAAATTTATAAATATAATGACTTAAATGAAAATGACCCCTTAAAACCCGGAGATATTATTTATCTGCAACCAAAAAGAAACAAAGCCCCCGAAAAAGTACATATTGTGAAAAAAGGTGAAACTATGCACGATATTTCACAACTTTACGGAGTAAAACTAAAAAAATTATACAAATACAATCACATGTTTATTGGTACCGAGCCACAGCCCGGAACCAAAATTTATTTAACCAAACAAAAACAGTAAGCATATTGATTACTAACACCATGCAAAATGGCAAAATCAAAGAAAAACAAACCGCCAAAATTTAAACGCAATACAAAAAACGTAAAAAAGAGTTTAACAAAGAAAATTATCGAGGTATTCAATAAAAATCACGATAAATCATACAATTACAAACAAATCAGTACCCTGTTGGGGATTAAAGATTCGCAAAAACGTAAATTAGTACTAACCATCCTTCTGGAATTGGCACATGAGGGTATTTTGCACGAATCACCTCGCGGAAAATTTAAAATAAAAGCCGACAGACCTTATATAGAGGGAATTGTTGATATGACTGCCCGCGGGTCGGCTTATATTATTTCGCCCGATATAGATGATGATGTATTTATTTCGCCCAAAAATTTAAACCATGCATTAAACGGCGATAAAGTAAAAGTGTATTTATATGCACGTCGCCCAAACAGCAAGCCCGAAGGCGAAGTAGTTGAAATTCTTGAAAGAAACAAAAACGAGTTTGTGGGAGTAATTGAAAAATCGGCACATTTTGCCTTTTTGGTTCCCGACGACCAAAAAATGCCGGTAGATATATTTATTCCAAAAGAAAAATTGAATGGCGCCAAAGATGGCGATAAAGCCATTGTCAGAATAATTGATTGGCCAAAAGATGCCACAAGTCCCTTTGGCGAAGTGATAGAAGTTTTAGGAAAACCAGGCGATAACGATACCGAAGCGCATGCCATATTGATAGAATACGGATTGCCTTATCGCTTTCCGGACAAAATTTTAAAAGAAGCCGAAGAACTTAATGTAGAAATTTCCGAAGAAGAAATTAAGCGCCGCAGAGATATGCGCGACATTACAACATTTACCATTGACCCCATAGACGCCAAAGATTTTGACGATGCTCTTTCGGTTAGAACATTGCCCAACGGAAATATCGAAATAGGCATCCACATTGCCGACGTATCGCATTATGTAAAAGAAGGTTCCAATATCGATAAAGAAGCCTTTAAACGCGCCACATCTGTTTACTTAGCAGATAGGGTTGTTCCTATGTTGCCCGAAGTACTGAGCAATTTTGCTTGTTCTTTACGTCCAAACGAAGATAAACTGACTTATTCGGCTGTTTTTGAAATGGATAAGCAAGCCAAGGTCATTAATCAATGGTTTGGTCGTACCGTAACACATTCCGACAGAAGATTTACATACGAAGAAGCCCAAGAAATAATTGAAGGCAAAGACGGTGATTTTAAAGAAGAAATTTTATTGCTCGACAAGTTGGCAAAAAAACTCAGGAAAGAACGGTTTAAACACGGCTCAATAGATTTTGACCGAGCAGAAGTACGTTTTAATCTGGATGAAAAAGGAAATCCCATAGGCGTTTATATAAAAACATCCAAAGATGCCAATAAACTCATTGAGGAATTTATGCTTTTGGCAAACCGAAAAGTAGCCGAATTTGTCGGTAAAAAGCATTTGGAACAAAAAAATAAACAAAAATATACTTTTGTTTACCGCATTCACGACACCCCCGACCCTCAAAAACTGATAACCTTTAACAATTTTGTACATAAATTCGGTCTGTCGCTAAATTTGAAAGATGAAAAAGCCATTGCTCAATCGTTGAATAGAGTGATTGAAAAAGTACAAAACACCCCCGAAGAAGACTTGATTGAACAATTGGCAATCCGTACAATGGCAAAAGCTGAATACAGCACCAATAATATTGGTCATTACGGACTCGGATTTGAATATTACACGCATTTTACTTCGCCCATTCGACGCTACCCCGATGTTATGGTGCACAGACTCTTGCAACATTATTTAGAAGGCGGACGCTCTGTGCCGCAACCGCCTTACGAAGAAAAATGTAAGCATTGCACCAAAATGGAAATAAACGCTACACAAGCCGAGCGAGCATCCATTAAGTTTAAACAAGTACAGTTTTTACAAGATAAAATAGGCGAAGTGTATAAAGGGGTAATTTCCGGCGTAAGTGAGTGGGGAATGTATGTAGAGTTGGTGGATAATTATTGCGAAGGAATGGTAAGATTACGCGATTTAAATGATGATTATTATTATTTGGATGAAGAAAATTACCGCGTAGTGGGAAGAAAATACGGTTACACTTACCAAATGGGCGATGAAGTTACCGTACGAGTGAAAAATGTAGATTTAGACCGCAAACAAATTGACTTTGAGTTGATTCAGGATTTTTAATTATCAATCTATTCTTTTTCTGTGACAGTAATACCAAGTGGACTGTTTAATATTTTCACAAATTCTATTTTTTATATCGCAATTTTGGATAAAATAAACAGAAAAACAATTCTTTTCATTTTATTTTATATCCTATAGATAAACTGACAAATATTCTTTTGGAATATATTAATTGATAATTAGAATGATAATAAAAAGAACAAAATGGGCTTAATTGAATAAATATTCTCTTCATATTAAGTCTGTATCCTGCAGTTATCCCAAAATAATATAATCCAAAGTTACCTAATGCAGGAATACCATATTCAAAAGGATAATTCCTAATTTGCTCCTCTCTTTCTTTTTTTGTTTTAGGGTAGGGCTCTAAATTGTAATTTATAACGCCAAATATTGTAGCTACTAATTGATGTTTATGACCTGTAAAATATGTCATTCCAATTGATGCGTTAATCAAATCGTCAATATAAAAACTCGCATAACCAACACCGGTTTGATATCCAAAATGTTTTGAAAACTGATGTTCAAAATTTATTGAAGTAATTTTGCTTCTGCCTAAGAGCTCTCCATATATGCTATTATGTTTAAAATTAGTTGATTCTTGCGCTTGAGAGTTTATAATGCAAGAAAATGTTAATAGTAAAATTGTTGCAAAATTTCTCATTTTTCAACTCCCTAATTTTTAAAATAATGAATTATTAATTGATAGAAAGATAGTTACACAATTGAAACTTCCCAACTTTTTAGTATTTATTAATAAGTAAACGAAAACTTGTAACAAATATAGAAAAATTCTAACGCAAAACAAACAACCGTTCCGAGTCGAGTTTTATAAAAATAAAGAGCAGAATGGTAAAAGCCCACAACGACGAACCACCGTAACTGATAAACGGCAGCGGAATACCAATAACCGGCGCTAAGCCAATGGTCATACCAATGTTAATGAAAAAATGAAAAAATAAGATGGAAGCTACGCTGTAACCGTATATCCGGCTAAAAGTTGAGCGTTGTCTTTCGGCTAAAAATATCAAGCGCAAAAACAACATAACATATAGAATTATCACGATAAAAGTACCAATAAATCCCCATTCTTCGCCTACGGTACAAAAAATAAAATCGGTGCTTTGTTCGGGTACAAAGTTAAATTTGGTTTGTGTTCCCTTTAAAAATCCTTTGCCCGAAAAACCACCCGAACCTATAGCTATCAACGATTGTTTTA
The DNA here is from genome assembly GCA_002295925.1 of Flavobacteriales bacterium UBA852. Lineage (GTDB taxonomy): Bacteria > Bacteroidota > Bacteroidia > Flavobacteriales_E > Vicingaceae > UBA852. The sequence goes on along the minus strand of DBGO01000010.1, from coordinate 166,264 downwards.
CGTTCCACAATGCGCCTTTTTGTAAATCCTTCAAACTTTGCTTTTGTTCAGCAAGCGTTTGTTTGTAATAAGTGTAATTGGCATCGGTTGTGGGCAGGGTATCCAAGCGCATTTGCAAATCCTTAATTTGCGATTTAATTTTATCTTCCTCACCCAATAATACCGAAATTCGCGTGCGCTGATGGTCTTTCAAAACATTGTAAAAAACATAGTCTATACTGGTAATAAACAGCAGCACGGTCATCACTATAAAAGCAACCCAACGCTTTTCTTTGCGGTAATTCAGTTTATTGTTAAAAAGATGAACAAAGAAATAAATCATTACCAAAGCCAGTGCTGTGAAAAATAAATACTTCTGGGGTAAATTAAAATAACTTGCTATCCACAATAAAACACCGGCTGCCGATTCGGCAATGAAAAATTCTTTCAACCCATGATAGGTTAAGGTAACAAATGCAATAGCCAAAAAAACAGTCATCACACCAATGGAGAAAGGTCCGAAAAGCAATGTAACAATAAAAACAATGACAGTTAAAAATCCCAACAACAGGATGTTACCTGAAATTCCTTCGCGATAAAGCACCAAAATAAAAGCCGTGTACACAAGGGTAGAACCGGTATCGTTTTGTAATAAAATAAATAACGCAGGTAAAGCAATAATCGCTGCCGAAATAACTTGGTCTTTAAATGTAATCATTCGTTGCGAAGAGCGGTTGCCCAAATATTTAGCCAAAGCCAAAGCTGTAGCAAACTTTGAAAACTCTGAAGGCTGCAAAGCAAAGCCGCCAATGGAAAACCATGATTTTGCACCTTTAACCTCACTTGCCGTAAACAATACGCCAATAAGCATAAGTATCACAATACCATAGATAACATAAGCAAATGTGGTATAAAAACTACTGTCGATAAGCAATATGACGGTGGCTAAAAACAAGGCAGAAACTATCCAAATTAATTGTTTTCCATAGCGTTGCGTAAAATCAAAAATACTTTGATGGCTTTCGTCATATACGGCGGCGTAGATATTTATCCAACCAATAAGCATCAATAATAGATACAAAATAATTGTTGTCCAATCAATGTTATACCATATGTTATTTTCGTTGCGCATGTTCGCTTTTAGGTATTAAGTCGGCTTCTAAAATTCGTTTTTCTTTTTGTGGGTTGCTGATTTTTCCGGTCAAATATTTTTCAATAATCAAACTGGCAATGGGAGCCGCCCAAGTTCCTCCAAATCCTGAGTTTTCTACAAAAACGGCAACGGCAATTTGAGGATTTTCTTTCGGCGCAAAAGCAATAAATACCGAATGGTCTTCGCCGTGAGGATTTTGGGCTGTACCCGTTTTTCCGCAAACCGTTATACTGTCAATTTTTGCTCTTCGGGCTGTTCCGCCGGCTTCATTTACAACCGCTTCCATCCCTTCTATAATGTACTCAAAATTTTGTGCATCTACACCGGTAGAATGCTTAAAAGTATATTTTTGAGGAATAGTGTCCAATTGTTCAATTTGTTTGATAAAATGCGGAGTGTAATAATACCCTCTGTTTGCCATTATTACAGCCAAATTAGCCATTTGAACAGGCACTACACCAATCTCTCCCTGTCCAATACTTAATGAATAAATTGTGCTGAACGCCCATCGTTTTTCGCCGTACCACCGGTCGTAAAAAGCTACATCGGGGATAAAACCGCTTTTCTCTCCCGGGATATCAATGCCTAATTTGTGTCCCAGTCCAAATTTCAATACGGCATCGTGCCATTTTGCCAATCCTATCCGGCTGTCGATAAAAATATTTTTATTTTCACCGCGCTGAATCAAGCGTTTAAATACTTGATAATAATAGGGGTTGCAAGACATTTTTACGGCTTCACGCACATTTCGGGCATACGGGTGATTATGACATCCGACCAAACTTTTATTGCAGGCAAAACCTGTGTTTGGAGTAATTACACCCTCTTGTAAAGCAATTGCCGATTGCACCAATTTAAATATCGAACCCGGTGGATACAAAGACATTATAGCCCTGTTGAATAGTGGGTGCAAACTGTCTTTTGCCAATTTTGGGTAATTTTTCTTAATGGCTCTACCAATCAATAAGTTGGGGTTGTAACCCGGAGAGGAAACCATTGTCAGTATTTCACCGGTTTTTGGTTCAATGGCTACTACACTGCCTAATTTTTTGCGCATTAATTTTTCGGCATATTTTTGTAAATCGGCATCAAGGGTAATTTGTAAATTTTTTCCGGCTTGCGGAGAAATATCTTTTTCACCGTTTTTATATTTTCCTTTAATGCGGTTATGCACATCTACCAGCACGTATCTTTTTCCTTTTTTTCCTCTCAACAGTTTTTCGTATTGCAATTCCAATCCGCTTTTGCCAATATAGTCGCCCATTGTATAAAAACTGTCTTTCTCCAATGTTTTCGGAGTAACTTCTCCAATGTAACCTAAAACGTGAGCCGCAATGCTGTCAGAATACTTTCTCAGGGTTCTTGTTTGGATAAAAAAGCCATCGTAGGCAAATAATTTTTCTTGAATTGAGGCAAACTCTATGGCGCTGATTTCTTTTTCAAATATGGAGGGTTTATAAAACGAATACTCTTTGGCTTTATTCATTCGTTCTATAAAATCATCTTTTGTAATATCCAGTAATGCACAAAATGCGTTGGTGTCAATACTTTTTACCTGCTTGGGAACAACCATCAAATCATAAGAAGCCTCATTATATACAAGTAATTTATTTTTGCGGTCGTAAATTAAACCTCGCGGCGGATAAACAGTTTCTTCTCTTACCACATTATCCTCAGAGAAAATGGCGTATTCATCGCTTAATATTTGAATATAAAACAAGCGAATAATAAATATTAACGCAAATACCACGAAAATAGCGCCAATGATGTATTTTCTGTCCTCTAAATGCTTCACAATTACGGTAAGAAATTCTTAACTTAAAAATCAATTGAATAAAGTTAAGCGAATATTACCGGATAATAATAAGATGAATGAAAAAATGCGGTTTACTTTTCTTTTAAAGGAACAAATTCTTCTTTGTAAAGAATTTTTATGGCATCCATCAGTTTTTTTACTTCGGCATATTTGGTTCCGTCGTAATACCCTCTGATTCTTCCCTTTGGGTCAACCAAAATGAAATAAGCCGAATGCAAAAATCCACCGGGCGCAATACTGTCTCTGCCAACACTTACAAAGTAACCGTTGAAGGCAACGCTGTAAATACTGTCTTTTTCACCGGTAACAAAATGCCATTTTTTTGAATCTACATCAAGTTTTTCGGCATATTCTTTTAGTACAGGAACTGAATCATGCTCGGGATTAACGGTATGAGAAAGTAAAATTAACCCGGGAAAATCATCTATCCGGCGATAAATTTGATTCATGTTTGTCGTCATTTTCGGGCATATACTCGGACAAGTTACAAAGAAAAAATCGGCAACATAAATATGTCCTTCCAAATCTTTGTTGGTAACAATGTTTGAATCTTGATCGATAAAAGAAAATGCAGGTATAGTGTGGTATAAAGTATCAACTGTGCCGTCGGGTAATGTTACGGATTCTCGCGGACCAAGAATAGGTAAACGTTTATAATTTGGATTTCCGCTGTATAAGTAAAGCATAAAAACAGCTGGTGCTATCAAAATTAATGATAGCACCAGGATTTTTACATATAATGGAATGTTCTTCATTCGTTAAAAGAATAATTTTTGAAATTCATGTTGGTAAATGGCTTCTGTAAGAACCATATAAATTAAGTACAAAGCAAACAAAACATAAGGAACCAAAATAGCCATTCTAAAATTCTTCCACTCGTCTTTCATGTGCATGTAGTAAGCTACAATATAGTAAGCTTTGGCAATGGTTAAGCCGATAAAAGTCATTTTTACCAAATGCCATGACAATCCCCAATCTTTATAAAAAATTCCCAATACAACTTCTACAGTTGTAATACCTAATAATACCCAAAAGATATTCCAAATAACTTTTCTTATTTTTTTACCTTCTTCTTCACTGTGATGAGAAATTGCGGCAAAATCTAAATATTCATGTGTATCGTGATCGCTCATAATAAAATGTTTTAACAGTTAAACATTAAAATTTTCAAATTATATTAGATAGAAGAATGTAAATACAAATACCCAAACTAAATCTACAAAGTGCCAGTATAATCCCACTTTTTCTACCATTTCATAATGTCCGCGTTTTTCGTACGTTCCCATCAATACGTTTACAAAAATAACAATGTTAATGATAACACCACTCAATACGTGAGTTCCGTGAAATCCGGTAATAAAGAAAAAGAAATCGGCAAAAAGTGGATGGCCGTATTCGTTGTGTAGTAAATTGGCTCCGTGCACGTGTTTTACAACTTCTTTACCGTTTTCAATAATTGGTTTTACAACACCTTCGGCAGTTCCGTGAATAAAGTGATACCACTCCCACGCTTGCGAACCTAAGAATATAAAACCACCTACGATAGTAAGTGCCAACCAAGTTGTCACCCCTTTTTTGTCATTTCTGTGACCGGCTTCTACGGCAAGCACCATTGTTACCGACGACATAATTAAGATAAACGTCATTAACGCAACATATAATAATGGATGATGACCTTCCAAGAAAGGGAAGTGAGTAAACACTTCTTCTGCTACTGCCCAACTGTTTGGGTCACCTTCAACATGTGGATACATGTGTCGTGCAAATCCGTAAGCAGTTAAAAAACCTGTAAATGTCAAAGCATCAGTCAACAGGAAAAACCACATCATCATTTTTCCGTAGCTGGCTCTAAACGGAGGAAATGCTCCTCCCCAAATTGTTTTCTTATCTACATTTAATGCTTGTGCTGCCATAGTAAATCAATTAAAGTTTTATTTTTTATTAAACAATGTACATTAAAAATATCAGCAAATATATCCAAAGTGCATCTAAAAAATGCCAAAATATGACACTTATTTGCAAACCTAAATAATTTTTTGAAGAATATTTACCAAAATAAGATTTTATTGTTACATATAAAACACTTAACAGCGCTCCGGCTATGTGAGCCAAATGTAAGCCACTTAATACAAAGAAGAATGAACCGGCTACATTGCTCTCGGGTCCGGTTAAGAAAATACCTTCATCAGTTAGTTTACTCCAACCGATTATTTGTAATGTAATAAATACAATTCCCAATATTAATGTGAAAAGAGAAAATAAAAAAGTTTGTTTTTGTTTATCTTCTTTAGCTGCTTGCAATGCCAAACTGTACGTAACACTACTAAATAAAATTACGCCCGTACTTACATAAAAAATGTTGGGCAGCGAAAACTCCCACCAATCTCCGGCACCTTTTCGAACAATAACCGCCGAGGTTAAACTCCCGAAAATCATGACAATGCTCAAAATACCAAACCAAAGCATCGGCTTGGCTGTTTTTTGCATGATTTCGTCTTTATAATCTTTTTCTTCCAATGTTGATTCCATCTTAAATTTTATCTATCCACCAAATTATTTGCATTCCCAATAAATATATAAATGAAGCAAACATTAGTTTTAATGCGGCTTTATCGTCTTGTTTTTGTAATAATTGAAGGGCGGGAATTAAAAATATAATGTCTAATACTATTAAAGTAGCTAATCCCAAAACACCAATATGCCCGAATAAAAACGGCAATACACTTACCGGAATCATAAATAGCGTATAAGCGAATATAATTAATGCCGAAAGCTTGTTTTTTCCCGATTTTAAAGGTAAAAGGTAAAACCCTGCTTTTCGGTAATCTTCGTCTATTTTCCATGCAATAGCCCAAAAATGAGGGAATTGCCAAAAAAATTGGGTTAAAAACAACAATCCGGCTTCCAAGCCAAAATGTCCTGTAGCAGCAACCCAGCCAAGCATTGGCGGAATTGCTCCCGGAAATGCACCGGCAAATACAGCTATTGGGCTAATTCTCTTCAATGGCGTGTATATTAACACATACATACCCAAAGCAAGCGTAGCCAATATGCCGGCAAGAGCACCAAAATAAAACCACAACAATAAAATTCCGGCTAAACCTATAATTGATGCAAACCAATATCCTTCAATAAGATTCAATCGGTTTGTGGGTAACGGACGGTTTTTTGTGCGATTCATCAAAGCGTCCAAGTCTTTTTCCATTATTTGATTAAAGGCATTGGACGAACCGGTAACCAAAAAGCCACCCAACGAAAGCACTAAAATATCGGTCAGTTGATAATTGTCGGCACCTATCAAGTAACCCAAAACGGCCGACAATACAACTAATGACGCTAATCGCATTTTGGTAAATGCCGCATAAACAGCTATCTTTTTAGCGAAAAAAGACTTGTCGGAGATTACTTTTTCAGAGGTAAAGCTCATCAATAAAATTAACCAGTTTGTTGCAAAAGTAGTATTATTTTTTTAAAATCAATGGACAGATTTACCGAATTATTAGGTATTTACACAGTTGTTTTTCAGCTTAATTTTAAAATACTTTGTTTAGATTTGAGTAAATAATATTGAATTTTTACCTGAAACAATTATTTTCTTAACTCAAAATTCACTCCTCTTTTATTTTTATTTTAAACCCTTTTGAAGCATAACTTTGGGGTAACCAACCGGTCATTAGAGAGAAAAATAATGTGTATTTTCCGAGTGGTAAATCAGGATAAATATCGAAACCGGAACATCCGTATCAAGCATTTGATTTTCTAATTTCACGGTAGTTTTATTGCCGAAAATCACTTTGTTATCTTGTTCAAAGTGATAGTAAATATAGGTGGGAAATTCTTTGTTTGCATTTAAATCAATATTTTCTTTGTAAGTGCTCAGGTAGTTGTTTTGAATTTTTAAATCTAATTTTAAACTGTCAAAAGCATGATACTTCTCTTTTAATTCTGAAAGCAGTTCTAGTTGGATTTTCGGGAAAACCTGAAAATTTTCTATTATCACATACTTGAATTGCCCATGTGTGCCGGCAATAGTATCTACCGGAATGTCATAATTGGGAATTACGGCAACAGTTTTTCCACGATATTTATTTTCAAAATCCCAAATATCAAACTGGTTTTTTCGTCCTTGAATATTATTTAAACTAAATGCTTCTACTCCTGAATAGAAGTAATACAGGGAAGGTTTTTGATATGAATTCATAAAAGCTACGGGTAAATCTCCCAACTGCCGGTGGATAGCTTGTACCCATTTTTTGTTATGATAATAATCCGACAATTCTTTTAACTGAGTAGGTGAATCCCACGTGAAAATAAAAAATACACGGGCGAGTAAAATAATAATGTATGCAGGCGGTAAAGAGTAATAAAATATTTTTCTTGCCGATAAATGTTTTTCCAAATAGCGATAAGTAAAATATATTCCCGGAAACAAGCATAAAAGTGTCCAATGGGGTTCTACACGTCCTTTGAATGTCATAACGAGAAAGAATAACAATCCGCCCCAATAAACAAATTGCAATGATTTCTCAAATGCGTTTTGAGCTTTTTCTTTAAAATTTGCCCAAAGTATAAATAATCCGGTAAAGGGCCCAAACACAAAGGGTTGCATAAATAAATATTCTAAGGTGAAAGGTATGCTGTAAGGCATTCGGCTACGTCCAAACAAATGATACCTTACAGATGGGAAATCATGATTTATTTGCCATAAAAAATGTGGAAAAATGCAAATTGTTGTTATTCCCAATGCAATCCAAAATAAACGATTTTTTAATAATTTTAAGTTTGACAATAATACCATCAATGCCAATAATACTCCATGGTATTTTGATAAAAACATCAGTGCTGCTGAAATCCCTAAAAATAGGGCTTTTTGTAAGTTTTCATTTTCAATAAATTGACGATAAAAATAAAACGACAAAGTGCTAAATAACAATAATGGTGCATCCGGTGTTGCTACAAATCCGTAAAAATGCAACACTGCCACCGATGATACAATAAAGTAGTATAAAGCAATATTTGCCGGTTGAATAATTTTTTCCCAAAGGTAAATGGTGATTAAATTGGCGAGAATCACAAAAAGCCTGACGCCAAACTCAATTCTTCCTAAAAACAGTGAGCCGAACTTAATAAACAATGCTATCATTGGCGGATGGTCAAAATATCCCCAATCTAAATATTTTGAATAGTACCAATAGTAAGCCTCATCGTCTATTAACTCGGTAAAAGTCGCTTGAAAAAACAATAACCCTCCCCATAGAGTATAGAAAAGCACTCTGATGTTTTGTTTCTTTTGCAAAAAGGATAATTTAGCTTGGGACATTGAGTTTTTATTCGTTTTAAAATTCTTTTTTATTAATCTTTATTCTTTTGTATTTAGCGGGTTTATTTCAAAATAAAAATAAAATTGCAATAATTCCTTTTTTATAAAATAAATTTAACGTGCTAATAACGTTATAAATGTAAATTAAAACAAAAATATAATATTTATTTGGATAGCAGAATATTTATTTCTTTAACTTTTCTAATGGATCATGTAAATATTTGTTGTTTCTTAACACTCATTTTTTTATACTAATTTTCGAATGAAACATATTCAAATTTGCGTATTTTGAAATTCTCATATTTGCAGTTGTTTTTCGGCTTAAATCTCTTTCCAATCTTTCAAAAACATTATAAGTATAAAAAATGTCAGCTTTTTACCTTTTTAAATTCTTATATTTTCTTTACTTTGTGTCTTAAAATTTGTATTCGCTAATTATGGATAAATTTTCGTTTATCAGTAACGCCGAACCTGAGGCGTTAGATAAAATGTATCAGGATTATTTAAAAAATCCCGATTTGGTAGATAAATCTTGGAAAGAGTTTTTTGAAGGTTTCGATTTTGCTCGAACCAATTATAATCTCGAAGAAGAAATTCCCGCCCAATACGACAAAGAATTTAAGGTGATAAACCTTATCAACGGTTACCGTACGCGCGGACATTTATTTACCAAAACCAACCCGGTTCGCACACGCCGAAAATATGAGCCAACATTGGCAATAGAAAATTACGGTTTAAGCGAATCCGATTTGGATACAGTTTTTCAAGCCGGTAAAGAAATAGGGTTAGGACCTGCAACATTGCGCGATATTATTGCCAAGCTCAATAGAATATATTGCCAATCTATTGGGGTTGAATTTATGTATATTCGCGAACCTAAAAAAATTGAATGGTTTAAAAATAAATTGGAAATAGAAGAACCTTATCAATTTTCAAAAGAAGAAAGAAAACATATCTTACATAAGTTAAACCAAGCGGTTGTTTTTGAACAATTTTTGCATAAAAAATTCGTGGGACAAAAGCGTTTTTCATTAGAAGGTGAAGAAGCACTTATTCCCGCTTTGGATACAATTGTAGAAAAAGGTTCTAAAATAGGCGTGCAAGAATTTGTAATAGGAATGGCGCACCGCGGAAGGTTAAATGTGTTGGCGAATATTTTTAATAAAACTTACGAAGCAATTTTTTCTGAGTTTGAAGGCAAAGAGTATGAAGATAACCTTTTTGACGGTGATGTAAAATACCATTTGGGTTATTCGTGCGATGTAGTTGCCGATAGTGGCGTGAAAGTACACATGACATTGGCGCCCAATCCGTCGCATTTAGAAGCGGTTGACCCGGTTGTAGAAGGAATAACACGCTCCAAAATAGATAAATATCTGAAAGACGAGAAAAAAATCGTTCCGATACTCATACACGGAGATGCCGCCATTGCCGGACAAGGTGTAGTTTATGAAGTTATTCAAATGGCACAGCTGGAAGGATATCGAAATGGCGGAACCATTCACCTGGTTGCCAATAATCAAGTAGGGTTTACAACCAATTATTTAGATGGTCGCTCATCAACTTATTGTACCGATGTAGGGAAGGTAACACTTTCGCCTGTATTTCATGTAAATGGCGATGATGTAGAAGCTGTGTTGCAAGCAGTAATGTTGGCTTTGGAGTTTCGTCAAGAATTTGGACAAGATGTATTTATCGATATTTTAGGGTATCGTAAATACGGACATAACGAAGGGGATGAACCTCGCTTTACACAACCGATTTTATATAAAGCCATTGCTAAACATGAAAATCCTCGCGATATTTATATAAAGAAGTTGGTAGAGGCAGGCGTAATTTCCAAAAGCGAAGCAAAAGAAGAAGAAACAAAGTTTAACAATATGCTTCAAGAACGTTTGGATGAGTCCAAACAAATAGAAAAAGCAGTTGTTACCCATTTTATGGAGCATACATGGGAAGGCTTCCGTAAAGCTGTTCCCGAAGATTTCGAAAAAACATGGGATACCACCTTTTCACTTGAAAAACTGAGAGAACTTGGCGTAAAAGTGTCGGAATTACCTTCAGATAAAAAATTCATCAGAAAAATAAATAAAATTTTTGATGAGCGTAAAAAAATGGTTGTTGAAACCGATAAGCTCGACTGGGCAATGGGCGAAACATTGGCTTACGCAACTTTACTTTCCGAAGGTCATCCCGTGCGGATTTCAGGGCAAGACGTTGAGCGTGGGACATTTTCACATCGCCATGCGGTTGTAAAAGTAGAAGACTCCGAAGAAGAATATATCCCGCTAAAACACATCGATAAAAATCAAGCACCATTTTATATTTACAATTCGTTATTGTCAGAATACGGCGTGTTGGGATTTGAATACGGATATGCTTTTGGCACACCCGAAGGGCTGACCATTTGGGAAGCACAGTTCGGTGATTTCAATAACGGAGCACAAATTATTATTGACCAATTCATTACCTCAGCCGAAGAAAAATGGCGTACTCAAAACGGATTGGTTATGTATTTGCCACACGGTTATGAAGGACAAGGAGCAGAACATTCAAGCGCACGTATGGAGCGTTTTCTGTTAATGTGTGCCGAATACAATATTATTGCCGCCAATTGTACTACGCCGGCTAACTTTTATCATTTGTTACGCCGCCAGTTGAAGTTCCCTTTTCGAAAACCGCTGATAATATTTACACCAAAATCATTATTGCGTCATCCTTTGTGTACTTCTACGCTCGAAGAATTAGCTAATGGCTCATTCCAAGAAGTATTGGATGATACCATTGAAAAAGACAAAGTAAATACAGTAGTGCTTTGTACCGGTAAATTCTATTACGATTTATTGGAAGAAAGAAATAAAAACGGTGTAGAAGACATTGCATTTGTTCGTGTAGAGCAATTATATCCATATCCTGAAAAACAACTCCATGCAATTTTGGATACTTATAAAAATGCCAAAAAATTTGTTTGGGCACAAGAAGAACCCGAAAACATGGGTGCGTGGATACACATGATGCGCCGATTTAAATATGCACCACTCGAATGTGTTGCTCTACGCGAAAGCGGTGCTCCGGCAACCGGTTCGCACAAAGCACACGTGGTACGTCATCAAGAAATTATAAATAAAGTATTTCAATATTCATTAGTAGAAAAATAAATTAAACTATGATACTCGAAATGAAAGTGCCCTCACCGGGCGAATCTATAACAGAAGTAGAAATTGCACAATGGTTGGTAAAAGACGGCGATTATGTTTATAAAGATCAACCTATTGCCGAGGTAGATTCTGATAAAGCTACGCTTGAATTACCTGCCGAAGAATCCGGAAGAATTACACTTAAAGCAGAAGAAGGCGATGTGGTTAAAGTGGGTGATGTATGTTGCTTAATAGACACCGATGCCGAACCGCCTGCAGATGCGCCTCAACCCGAACAAAAAGAAGAAGCGAAAGAAGAAAAATTACCCGAGCCCGGACCTGCTCCTGTTGCACAAAAACAAGAGGAGCAACAAGAAAAAACATACGCAACCGGTCATCCGTCGCCTGCAGCAAAAAAAATGATGGACGAGAATAAAATTACTGTTGATAAAATTCAGGGTACAGGACCCGGAGGTCGTATTACCAAGCAAGATGTAATTAATGCAATGGCTGCCGGTTTTGACACATCTTCGATACATGGTTGGGGTGGTACACGCAACGAAGAGCGCAAGAAAATGAGTATGTTGCGCCGTAAGATTGCACAAAGATTGGTGGCTGTAAAAAACGAAACGGCAATGCTTACCACTTTCAACGAAGTGGATATGAAGCCCGTTATGGATTTACGTAAGAAATATAAAGAGAAATTTAAAGAAAAACATGGCGTAAGTCTTGGGTTTATGTCATTCTTTACCAAAGCTGTTACTGAAGCATTAAGTATATATCCCGCAGTAAACGCTATGATTGACGGCAACGAAATGGTTTTTCACGATTATGCCGATATTGGAATTGCCGTAAGCTCGCCCAAAGGTTTAATGGTGCCTGTTTTGCGTAATGCAGAAGTAATGTCATTGGCCGAAATAGAAGCCGAAATAAAACGCTTGGCAATTCGTGCCCGCGAGGGAAAAATTACTGTTGAAGAAATGACCGGCGGAACTTTCACCATTACCAACGGAGGAGTTTTTGGCTCGATGTTAAGTACACCAATCATTAATCCTCCGCAAAGTGCTATTTTGGGAATGCACAATATTGTTGAGCGTCCTGTGGCAGTAAACGGAAAAGTAGAGATACGTCCCATTATGTACGTGGCACTTTCTTACGACCATCGTATAATTGACGGAAAAGAATCCGTAGGGTTCTTAAAAACCGTAAAAGAAATGATTGAAAACCCGCTTAAATTAATGTTTAACGGCAAAGAACCCGAGGAGGTTTTGTTGAATTTATAAAATAACTTTTAAAAATAATAAAAGAGCCATTTGGAACAAATCCCAAATGGCTCTTTTTGTTAATTAACTTGTTAATAAAATCAGGGGATTCGCTCGCGTAAAAATAGGATAACCAAAGCCGTTTTAGTAAATTTGTTAAAATGGTAAAATATCCTGTTTTATGAGTGAAGAAAATAAAAATAATTATTCGGCCGACAGTATCCAGGCATTAGAAGGAATAGAGCACGTACGTAAACGTCCGTCAATGTATATTGGAGATGTGGGCGTGCGCGGTTTGCATCATTTGGTGTATGAGGTAGTGGATAACTCTATTGATGAAGCCCTTGCCGGACATTGCGACGAAATTGAAGTAACAATTCTTGAAGGAAACGGAATCAGAGTAAAAGACAATGGTCGTGGTATTCCGGTAGATATACATAAAAAAGAAGGCGTTTCGGCACTCGAAGTGGTAATGACCAAAATTGGTGCCGGCGGTAAATTCGATAAAGATTCGTATAAAGTTTCCGGAGGTTTGCATGGTGTGGGTGTGTCGTGTGTAAACGCATTATCTCGTCATTTGCGTGCAGAAGTTCATCGCAACGGAAAAATCTATGAACAAGAATACGAAAGAGGTAAAGCGTTGTATCCTGTACGCGAAATTGGAGAAGCGCATGATACCGGAACAATTGTTGAGTTCTTCCCCGATCCGGAAATTTTCAATACTCTTGAATACAATTACGAAACATTAGCCAATCGTATGCGAGAGTTGTCCTTTCTGAATAAAGGAATAACCATTACATTAACCGATGAACGCAAACGTTTGGAAGATGGCGGTTTTAAATCGGAGGTGTTTCACAGTGAGCGAGGATTGGAAGAGTTTGTTCGCTTTTTGGATGAAACGCGCGAACCGCTTATCGAAGAAGTAATTCACATGGAAGGTGAAAAAAACGGTATTCCCGTTGAAGTAGCCATGATTTACAATACATCTTTTTCAGAAAATATCCATTCTTACGTAAATAATATCAATACACACGAAGGTGGTACACATTTAAGCGGTTTCCGTAGAGGATTAACCAGTACACTTAAAAAATATGCCGAAGAATCCGGTATGTTGGATAAATTAAAATTTGAGATTAGCGGAGATGATTTTCGCGAAGGATTAACCGCTGTTGTGTCTGTAAAAGTTGCCGAGCCGCAATTTGAAGGACAAACCAAAACCAAATTGGGTAACCGTGAGGTAACCGCACCGGTAAGTCAAGCAGTAAGCGAAATGCTGACCAATTATTTGGAAGAACACCCTAAAGATGCTAAAGCCATTGTCAATAAAGTAATATTGGCAGCACAAGCACGACATGCGGCGCGTAAAGCTCGCGAAATGGTGCAGCGTAAAAATGTGATGCAAAGTACCGGTTTACCCGGAAAATTAGCTGATTGCTCGGAAAAAGATCCCGAACAATGCGAAATTTACCTTGTAGAGGGAGATTCGGCAGGTGGAACAGCCAAGCAAGGTCGCGACAGACGTTTTCAGGCAATTTTACCCCTAAGAGGTAAAATCTTGAACGTAGAAAAGGCAATGCAACATAAAATATTCGAAAACGAAGAAATTAAAAATATTTTCACGGCTTTAGGTGTTACGATTGGTACCGAAGAAGACAGTAAAGCTTTAAACATGTCAAAACTTCGTTATCATAAAGTAATTATCATGACCGATGCCGATGTGGATGGAAGTCACATTACCACTTTAATACTGACTTTCTTCTTCCGCCATATGAAAGAATTAATCGAAAACGGTTATGTTTACATTGCAACGCCACCTTTGTATTTAGTTAAAAAAGGCAGAGAAGAACGTTATTGCTGGAATGATGAAGAGCGAGATAAAGCCATTCAAGAATTGAAAGGAAAAGGCAGTGAGTCGAGTGTGAGTGTACAACGTTACAAAGGTTTGGGAGAAATGAACGCAGAACAATTATGGAAAACTACAATGAATCCTGAAACCCGAACATTACGAAAAGTAACAATAGAAAATGCCGCCGCTGCCGACCATACTTTCTCTATGTTAATGGGGGATGATGTTCCACCACGTCGTCAGTTTATAGAAGAAAATGCAAGGTATGCCAATATTGATATGTAATATATTTTGATCTTTAATAAAAAATCCTCTTCTTTATGAAGGGGATTTTTTTAGCTTAATACCGGCTGAAAATTCTTAAAAAAATTGTCGCTTTATCATTAAGAAAAATCATTACTTTTGCAATCCATTGGCCGCGTAGTTCAATTGGATAGAACATCAGATTTCGGCTCTGAGGGTTGAGGGTTCGAGTCCTTCCGCGGTCACACTTTAAGGCAGTTTTGAATACTAAAACTGCCTTTTTATTTTCCTGTCAATTTTTCAATAATTTCACTGGCTGCAACAAATGGCGTTTTATCACCATTCAAAACGGCTTTTTCTTGTTGCTTGGTAAAATCTTGCAATGCCGCATTGTGTTTTATATAATCTTGAATAATTTGTTGTAAAGATTGGTGAAACCAATAAATAAGTTGTTCGCGACGTTGTTGTTCGAAATAACCGTTTGCTTTAGTTAAAGTTGCAAAATCGTGAATCATATTAAAAATCAAATCAATATTCAAACCGGTAAGTGCCGAACATATTTCAACTTTTGGCGTCCAACCAGAAGCAGGAGCAGGGAATAAATGCAACGCTGTTTGATATTCTTTTTTGGCCAATTTGGCTTTTGCCAAATTATCTCCATCCGCTTTGTTAATCACAATAGCATCGGCCATTTCCATGATGCCACGTTTAATGCCCTGAAGTTCATCGCCTGCACCTGCCAGCATAAGTAAGAGAAAGAAATCAGTCATTTCTTTCACCTCAGTTTCCGATTGCCCCACACCAACCGTTTCTACAATAATATATTCATAGCCGGCAGCTTCGCAAAGCAAAATAGACTCTCTGGTTGCGCGCGCAACTCCGCCTAATGTTCCGGCAGAAGGTGAGGGTCTGATAAATGCTTTTGGATTTCCAGCCAAAGTAAGCATTCTGGTTTTATCGCCTAAAATGCTCCCGCCGTGCTTTTTACTGCTGGGGTCAATGGCTAAAACGGCAACTTTTTTGTTTGTTTTTTCAATAATATAGGTGCCAAAAGCCTCGGTAAATGTGCTTTTTCCTACACCCGGAACACCTGTTAATCCTATACGAATAGAGTTACCACTGTGTTTTATGCATCGATTCAAAATAGCTTGTCCTTTACGTAGTTTTTCGGTGTTTGAACTTTCTATCAATGTAATGGCTTTGCTTAAAATCGAAATATCGCCGTTTAATATTCCTGATACATATTCATCAATTGAATAATCATTGTTTTTTCGTGGATTTATATTTGGATTAATCGCCATTAAACACAATTTATCGAAGGAAATTACGTTTTTGTTTGAAAAATAATTCAATTTATCGACAACCTTTTGGTTGTTATTTACGTTTTAAATATATAAAAATAAACCTTATGCCCGAAAGTTTCAATATGTTTTTAATTATTATGGGGGCAATTATGGCTTTAATCGCATTGTCGTTGTCAATAAGTTATTTTAGAAAGAAATAATTAGATTTTTAGTGAAGAGCGGTGAGTACAATAAGATTAAGCACATAAATTTTCCCACTTATCCAACAAGAAGTCCTTTCTTGTAATAATTCTTTATTGTCCTTTTTTTTCCTGTACATTTGTTTCGTATTATTCAAATATTGTACTTATGACAAAGCGACAATGGATTATTTTGGGCATTATAATTTTGATATTGGTAATGGTTTTTGCCAAAGTTTTATCAAATGCCGAACCAAAGCAAGGCAAAGATGAAGGGAAACACGCGGATAAAAAGAAAAAATCATTAAACATAAAATATGTAAAAACCCTCGAAGTTCAAAACGATACTGTTCAGGTAATTGTAGAAGGTTATGGTCGAGTTCACTCTGCCGCTAATCTTACCGTGACATCAGAAGCTCAAGGGAAACTCTTGCAAGGAGCTATTCCTTTTAAACAAGGGCAGCAATTTTCCAAAGGAACTTTACTGTGTCGTATTGACAATACCGAAGCTTTAATGCAGCATCAGGCAAAAAAAGCAGCATTTATTAAATCCGTTGCCAATGTTTTGCCCGAAATTAAAATAGATTATTCTTCGTATTATGATGATTGGAATGCTTTTTATCAATCAATGGATGTGAAAAAGAATTTACCTGACATTCCTGATATTGAAGATGTGAAGCTAAAAACCTTTTTGGCATCTAAAAATATCCTGACAGAATTTTATAACCTCAGAAGTGAAGAAATCCGTTTATCCAAATTTAATATTTATGCTCCTTTTAACGGAAGTTTAAAAGCCGTAAAACAAGAGATTGGCTCGTATGTCAATCCGGGAACACCCTTGGCAGATATTATTCAATCTACACAAATGGAAATTCCGATTCCAATAGAAATAAATGATTTACCCCTGGTAAAACCTGGGCAAAAAGCATTGGTTTATTCAGAAAACAAAATGCAGCAATGGGAAGGACGTGTTACCCGAGTTGCCGATTTTGTGGATGAAAACACCCAAACCTTGGATGTGTTTATTAAAATTTCGCCAAAAAAAGGACAACATTTGTATAATGGAATGTATGTGGAGGCTAAAATACTTTCGTTGCAAGTTCCAAATGCTGTTGAAGTTCCTCGAAGAGCATTAAACAGTAATCAAAACTTATATTTTGTTAATCCTTCAGACAGCTCAATTTTTGTTGAAAATATAGAGGTTGACAGCATTCAAGTAATAAAATGGAACAAGAAATCAATGATTCTGAAAGGGTTTGACAATGGAAGTTTGCTTATAACCGAACCGTTGACAAGTATTTCCAAATCAACAAAGTATGTTCCGTTAACTGCACAAAAACACTAACCGGTAAAATATGAAAAACATTATTGCATATTTCATTAAACACCCTATTTGGGCAAATGCCTTAATCGTTGTTACCTTTTTATTCGGGATGGTTAGTATTGCTTTGCTCGACCGTTCTTTTTTCCCTGTTGAAGAGCCAAACAGAATCAATATTTCCGTAGTTTATCCCGGAGCATCACCCATAGAAATAGAAGAAGGAATTACCGTAAAGATTGAGCAAGCCATTCGCGGAATTAACGGCATTGACGAAATTTCTTCAACTTCTTCCGAGAATATTTCACAAGTTAATGTTGTTTTGTTTAAAGATGCAGATATTGATGAGGCATTACGTGACATAGAAAATGCCGTAAGTACAATTAGCAGTTTTCCTGACGGAGCCGAAAAACCAAGTGTTGTCAAGCAACGCAGTTTTATGAACAGCCGTGCTTCTTTTTTATCCCTTTCGGGAAATGTGTCTATGGAAGAATTGAAAGAAACGGCCGACCAAATAGAAGAAGACCTCTTGAATTCAGAGCCTATTAGTCAGGTAATTGTCAATGGATTTCCCCCGCAAGAAATTTCTATTGAAGTTAAGGAGGAGCAGCTGCAACGGTATAATTTAACATTCGACCAAGTAGCCAACGCCGTTCGAATGAATAACCGTGATGTTTCTGCCGGAACAATCGAAACGGATGAAGAAGTTTTTCAAATTCGCGCGCGCGGAAAACATACAACTGCCGAAGGTATAGCAAAAATTCCATTAAAAGTTTCACCCGATGGAACACTTTTAACCATTGGTGATATTGCCGATGTCAAATTTCAATTTGCCGATTCTCCGGTAAAAAATTATATGGACGGAAAAACAAGTGTGATTTTGTCTGTTATGAAATTGGAAAACGAAGACTTGGGAGAAATAGCAGATTATGTTGCCAATTATGTAGAAGAGTTTAACAACACGCACGATGATATGGAACTAAGAATAACGTTTCAGTTCTACGATATGCTGTTACAACGCATCGATATGCTGGTGTCAAATGGGTTGTTTGGGTTGATTTTGGTTTTGATCGTGTTGGGATTTTTCTTGAATATTCGTTTAGCCGGTTGGGTTGCCTTTGGTATCCCGTTTTCCTTTTTGGGAATGTTTATGTTTGGTTATCTGTTTGGTATTACTATTAATATGGTATCATTGTTTGGGATGATATTGGTAGTAGGAATTTTGGTAGATGACGGAATAGTAATTGCCGAAAATATTTATACCCATTATGAACGAGGGAAATCTCCTTTTAGAGCTACACTCGACGGAACGTTAGAGGTAATGAATTCAGTATTTACTTCAGTGTTAACAACTGTTGTGGCGTTTAGTGTGTTATTTTTTATAGAAGGGATGGAACGAATGAAAGAAATGGCATTCGTTGTTATTGCCAGTTTATTATTCTCTTTGCTGGAAGCATTTTTAGTATTGCCCTCGCATTTAAGAAACAAAAAATTAGCCATTGAAGCACAACGTAAGCAAAATGTTAAAGAAAAATCTTTGGCAGCTCGTGCATTATTATGGGTAAAAAGAAAAGTTGAGTGGACCATTGATTATATGCGCAATGCCTATGCCGAGATGATGAAATTTGTTCTTTTAAAGAAAAAAGTCCGCAGAGTAATGGTTTTAGTTCCGTTGTTATTTATGATAATAGTCGGTTATTTAATTTCATCTGGAATTATTAAATCTACCTTTTTTCCATCCATTCCTTTTGATGATTTTACAGTGGAAATTGCATACAAACCTGGTGAAACAAAAGAAAAAACCGAAGAATATCTTTGGTATTGCTACGATAAAGTATGTGAAGTAAAAGATGAATTAATTGAAGAATTTAACGATACACTTATTACCTATGTTTCACTAACACTTGGCTCAACAGAGCAGTTGGGCGAAAGCGGCTCACATGCCGGTATGTTGCGAGTATCTTTAGATGCCGAAGATGCCGATATATCAAGCTTTGAAATTGCTAATAGAGTAAGAGAGAAAATAAAAAAAGATCCTTCACTCGAGAAATTTATGGTGGGTGGAAACAATCGTTGGGGAAAACCGGTTTCCATTTCACTCGAAGGGGATGATTACAGAATGTTAAAACAAGCCAAAAACTTTCTTAAGAAGGAATTGGAGAAAATGCCTGAATTGAAAGATGTAACTGACAACAGTGGAATAGGTAATCGGGAATTAAACTTTACGCTCAAGCCCAAAGCAAAACTCTTGGGCTTATCTCATTTTGATGTGGCTAAGCAATTGCGTCAAGGGTTTTATGGCGAAGAATTGCAGCGTTTAATTGTAGGAACGGACGAGGTGAAAGTTTGGGTGCGTTATCCAAAATCAGACCGATCATCTTTAGGCAATATTGAAGAAGTGAGAATTAACACCCCAACCGGTAAAATACCGTTAAAAGAAATTGCCGATTACACGATTGAACGAGGAGTAGTGAATATAAAACACTTTAACGGAAAACGAGAAATTAATGTAAGCGCCGATCAAACCGATCCGTTTGCCTCTACAACAGAAATTACAGCTAAAATCCAAAAAGAAATCATACCTAAATTACAACAATTATATCCCGACATAAAAACAGAAATGCGTGGGCAATTCAGAAGTGCCGAAAAATCAGGAAAATCCATGGGGTTAATGGTTGTAGTATTGCTTATTTTAATGATATTGATTTTAGCACTTAATTTTAATTCATTATTGCAAGCATTAATTTTTCTCCCTGTATTACTTATTGGTCCTTTTTGCGCCATTCTTGGTCACGGTATCGAAGATAAACCGTTTTCATTATTAAGTGTTTACGGAGTGATAGCTTTACTGGGAATTTTGGTGAATGATTCTATTGTATTTTTAGATATGTATAATGCCAATTTGCGTCAAGGAATGAAAGTGGTTGATGCACTGTTTAAAGCAGGAAAACAAAGATTTAGAGCAATTGTATTAACATCGGTTACCACTGTGGCAGGGCTTTATCCGCTGATAGGCGAAAAAAGTTTTCAGGCACAATTTTTAATCCCAATGGCTATTTCGGTAGCGTATGGTGTGTTGTTTGGTACCTTTTTTATATTGGTGTTTTTCCCAGTATTGGTAGCATTTGTTAATGATATAAACCGAGCTGTCAGATGGTTGTGGACAGGCAAAAAGCCAACCCCCGAAGAAGTTGAACCGGCAATCATAGATATGCGAGAGCAAGAAGAAATTCAAAAGAACCTGGAACATTTCGAGGTTTAGAAAATGTATTATTTTTTTCTTATGATGAAGATTTAAAAAAAAATTATAATTGAGAGGATTGTGATTTTATCTTCTAATTATAGATATGTAAAACAGTACCATCAAAACTGGTTCGGTATTGTTTTAAAGGAAAAGTTGCGGGTCCGCCGGTTACGCTTCCGTCGGTAAGTAAAAATGTAGAGCCGCAACAATCATCTTTTGCCGTAATATTGGATGACTCTACCGTAACAAGTGCACAACTGTTTTGCGATTGATAAGGGCAATGCCTGTCATATGCTTTAAATTCATTATTCGAATAACGGTAAACAATAATTCCTCTGCTCCCACCGGTAACATAAGTCCAGTTGCCAACCGCATTTAAATCAACAAAATCGGGATCGGTAGTATATATGTAAATATCAACCGAAACAATAGGAACACCATTTTGCTCATTTTTTTGACAACCAAAAAGTATGATTATTAAAAAAATATAAATTATTTTGTGAAACAAAGAAAAACGCATCATCTATATAAATGATTAAAACTATTTATACCAAATTTACTAAACTATTCCCGGCTTTTCTAATGACGGTAATCTTTTTTGTATCTACAGGTAAAGTTCTTGCACAAGAACCAAAATCGGTAAAAAAACAAAAGGAAGCCATTGAAAAAGCTAAAGAAGCCCGTAAAGAACAAGCGCAAAAAGCAATAGATGCACGCAAAAAAAGGCATTTAAGCATACAGGATAAAAAAACGAGAAAACGAATAAAAAAAAATATGAAAAAGTCAAAAGGCGTAAATTATCATGAACGAAAAAAGAAATTTTTTCTTTTTAGGATATTTGATTAAAATCTTAAGAAAAATTTAACATTTTTTTTGAGATAAGCACAATTTTAATATCTTTACGCCTCTGATAAATTGCATAAACTCTAAAAATACGATTATGTTGAGAAGATTATTTGCTACGATTCTATCCGTAACTGTTTTATTTTCAGTTACAAATGCTCAAGTTGGACAAGGAGCTATTAAAGGAAAAGTAATCGATAAAGCTACGGGAGAGCCGCTTCCGTTTGCCAATGTGGTAGCTTTTAAAGACGGAAGTCAAGTGACCGGAGCTACTACCGACTTTGATGGAAATTATGTGCTGAAACCACTTTCTCCCGGTAAATATGAAATACAAGCAACTTATGTAGGGTATCAATCGGTAAGTATTGGAGGCGTTGTAGTAAATGCTGATAAAAACACGAATTTAACCATTAAAATGTCGCAAGGGGTTTCTCTTCAAGCATTTGAAAAGGTTGAATATGAAGTGCCGTTAATTTCAAAAGACCAAACTTCTTCCGGAGGTACGGTTACAAGAGAAGATATAGAAAAAATGCCCGGACGTTCTGCTGCATCAATTGCGCAAACAGTTGGCGGAGTATATTCAAAAGACGATGGTTCTACCGATTTAAATGTGCGTGGTGGTCGTTCAGATCAAACAACCGTATTTATAGATGGTGTAAAAGTACGTGGTACACAAAATTTACCTCAAGCCGCTTTAGAGCAAGTTTCTGTTTTTACCGGAGGTCTTCCTGCTCAATATGGTGATGCAACCGGTGGTGTAATTAGTATTACTACTCGAGGTGTGTCTAAAGAATTTTATGGGGGGCTTGAATTTTTAACATCAGGTGCGAAATTTGGTGATAAAGTAATAGGTTTAGATAGTTATGGTTTTAATTTATTACAATTTAATGTTTCTGGTCCTTTATTGTCGAAAAAAGATTCTGCCGGAAATATTGAAAAAGCACTATTAGGTTTCTTCTTGGCTGTGTCTATGCAATCAGAAGTTGATCCACGTCCTTCTTATATTGGAGATTATCGTGTAAAAGAAGAAAAACTGGCTGAAATAAATGCGCATCCCGTAAGGTTAAAAGGCGGTTTAGCCGGTGGTGTTGTTAATAGTGCGGAATATTTACGATTGACAGATTTGGAAAAAATTAAATATCGTCAAAATGTTGGGCGTAAAAGTATAAACTTAGTAGGGAAAATTGATGTAGCAACTACAGATAATACAACACTAACTTTTGGAGGTTCATTTGATTATAGAAATAGTAACGAATATGTAAGAAGTGGTTCTAGTCCATACGCTTTAACAAACACGGCTTTTGCTCTTTTAAATTCTCAAAACAATCCTCAGGTTATTGATTATACCTGGCGTGCTTATGGTCGTTTTACGCAACGGTTTAATAATGTTGATGATGAAGACGAAGAAAATGCTTCATTAATTAAAAATGCGTTCGTATCGTTTCAGGTAGATTATACTAAATATCATAGAACAATTCAAGATGAGTCACATAAAGACAATCTATCTCGTTATGGTTATGTAGGAAAATTTGAATCTGAATTTGAAAGAACTACTCAATTTTGGGGAACCGATCAAAACGGAAATCCTCAACAAGGTGAGAACTACATAATTAATCAAAATGGCGATACTGTTTATGGTGTTGGTTATTATATGAATGGGTACAACCAAACAGCATATAACTATACGCCTGATTCTACCATTAACCCAATTTTAACAAATTACACTGCTGAGTATTACACTTTCTATGATGATCCGGTAGGACATTATGAAAGACCAACAGATGTGCAAGCCGGTGGTGGTTTGTTAAATGGTCAAACACCTTTGGATGTTTATTCAATGTGGACGGCTCAAGGTGTGCAATACAATAATTATTCATTGACTGATAATCAACAGTTCCGTGTTAGTGCATCTGGTAACGCAGATATTAATAATCATGCAATTACTTTAGGTTTTGAATATGAGCAACGTTTTGATAGAACTTATTCTATTAATCCAACAAGTTTATGGACTATAGCACGAAACTTAACAAACTCTCATATTCAGCAATTGGATCACTCTAAATATACAATGGTGTATGATGGAACATACCCTACGTATTATTTCGAGAGATTATACGATGATACTGCGCAAACCACTTTTGACAGAAATTTACGTGAAAATTTAGGGTTACCCGTTGACGGTACCGATTGGATTGATTTGGATGCTTTAGGTCCTGATGCTTTTAAAGTAGATTATTTCTCACCTGATGAGTTAATTAATAATAACCTATTGACTTATGCGGGTTACGATTATACTGGTAAAAAAATAAAAGGGAATCCTTCTTTAAATGATTTCTTAACCGATAAAGATGAGAATGGTGACTTTACTCGCTTAATTCCCGCTTTCCAGCCAATTTATATGGCGGCTTATATTCAAGATAAATTTGATTTTGAAGACTTGGTATTTAATATCGGTTTACGTTTAGATCGATTTGATGCCAACCAACCGGTATTAAAAGATAAGTATTTATTATTCCCTGCTCGAACTGTTGGTGAAGTAGGATTAACAGAACGCCCGGCTAATATTGGTGATGATTATATCGTTTATGTTTCTGATGTAACCAATCCTTCTACCGACAATGTGGTAGGTTATAGAAGTGGAGATACATGGTATAATGCAAATGGTCAAGAGGTAAACGATCCTTCAACACTTTCTGCTACAGGTGGTAGTCCTTCTCCATGGTTAGTTGAACCGGGAAATAAAAAGGCTTTCGATGATTTAACAGTTGATGCTTTTGAAGATTATACACCGCAAATTAACTTAATGCCTCGTATTGCATTCTCTTTCCCAATTTCTGATGAAGCATTGTTCTTTGCCCACTATGATGTACTTACACAAAGACCTACATCTAATATAAGATTAGAGCCATTGGATTATTTAACTATTCAAAATAATTCTAACTATATTAATAATCCTAACTTAAAGCCACAAAAGACGATTGACTACGAATTAGGTTTCCAACAGAAATTAAACAGTTATTCTTCATTTAAAATGTCAGCATTCGTTCGTGAAATGCGTAATATGATTCAGGTTACTCGTGTGAACGGAGCATATCCTGAGACTTATTTCTCTTACGGAAACTATGACTTCGGTACGGTAAAAGGTTTGACATTTACATATGACTTACGTCGTTTCAAAAACGTTTGGATGAGAGCAAGTTATACTTTACAATTTGCTGATGGTACCGGATCTTCAACTACCAGTTCATTAAACTTGGTAAGTGCAGGTCAGTCTAATTTAAGAACTATCTTCCCAATGTCATTTGACCAACGTCATACTATTGTAGGTACAATTGATTATCACTATGGAGAGGGTAAAAATTACAATGGACCTGTTTTATTTGGTAAAAAAATATTTGAAAATGCCGGTGCAAACTTTGTGTTAAATATTGGTTCTGGTACACCTTATACAAAACGAGGTGTAATTGTTGGACAAGCTTTATTTAACTCGCAAAGTACTCCTATTTCAGGTCAATTAAACGGTTCAAGATTACCATGGACAGCTCGTTTAGATGCCCGAATTGATAAAGACTTTAATATTAAGTGGGGTAAAGGTGAAGAAGAAGATAAGAAAGAAGCTTCTTTAAATGTATATTTCCAAATATTAAATGTATTGAACTCTAAAAATATTATTGGAGTGTATTCTACAACCGGTAACCCGGATGATGACGGTTATCTTGCCGATGCACGTTATCAAACTATTATAGCTCAGCAAACCAATGAACAATCTTTTAGAGATTTATATCAAGTTAAATTACAAAATCCTTTCTTCTACAGTTTACCAAGACGTGTAAGATTAGGTTTATTACTTAACTTTTAATTAAATAGAATAAATAAAAATAATTTAAAATAAATATTTTTCATTATGAAAATTAAATATACATTAACAATCGGGTTAAGTGCGTTATTAACAACTGCATTTGCATACTTACCGCCAAATGCGCAAAAAACTGGTGGAGGAAATACAAATAATAACCCTCAACCCGTTGCAGGATGTACTCCGGCTACAGCAATTACTTATTTAGAGTTAAATAATGTAAAGTGTCGTATAGAAACCGGTGGTTTGATGTGGCAAGATAGACCAAATGGTATAGCCGATTATCAAGTGCCAAAAAGGAAAAATCCGGGAGATTTACGTTATACAGCTATATACGCCGGAGGATTATGGATGGGAGGAATTGATGTTAATGGTCAATTAAAATTAGCTGCTGCAAAATATGGTTCCGGAGGATTTGATTTTTATACAGGACCTTTAAATACAACAACCGCAGAAATTGATGCACAAACTTGTAGTGAGTGGGATAAATTTTTCAAAATCGAACGTGCTGATGTAATTATGCATCGAGCATATTTCGATTGTAAAAATGATCCGAACTGTGATTTAACACAATTTGCCGGTTATTCAATACCTCAATATTTTTATGATTACCCTGCAATGGGGAATGTTGCTGCAGGACAAGCTACATATTTAGCACCATTTTATGATTATGATGGTGATGGATATTATGACCCTACAGCCGGTGATTATCCATATTATGACTTAACCGGTGAGATTGATTGTCGTGCGGTAAGAGATATTCGTTTATTTGGAGACCAAACATATTGGTGGATTTTTAATGATAAAGGAAATGCACACACCGAGTCACAAGGACCGAGCATTGGTATGGAAATTCATGCACAAGCATTTGCTTTTGCTACAAATGATGAAGTAAATGATATGACATTTTATAATTATGAATTGATTAACAGATCATCATTTACTTTAGCAAATACTTATTTTGGACAATATGTTGATGCAGATGTTGGTAACTATCAAGATGATTATGTTGGTTGTGATGTTAGAAGAGGTTTAGGATATTGTTACAACGGTGATGCGGTTGATGAAAATAATGGTAGTGCAATCGGTTATGGCTCTAATCCACCTGCTATTGGGATAGATTTCTTTGAAGGTCCTTATATGGATAATGACGGAATAGATAATCCGCTAACTACTGATGTTGCTGTTGCTATAGCACAAAATGGTATTCCTTATGAAGGTTTAGGATTAGGATATGGTGATGGAGTGATTGATAATGAACGTTATGGTATGCGTAAGTTTGTGTACTATTCAAGTACAGGTGCAAATTATTTAACAGACCCTCAAGTTGCATTAGACTATTACCGTTATATGACCGGTAAATGGAAAGATGGTTCTGCAATGGTTTTTGGTGGAAACGGTCATAATGCCGATCCAAATGCTACCGGAATATTAGCAGATTACATGTTCCCCGGAAATTCAGACCCATTACATTGGGGTACTAAAGGACAAGATCCCGGTATATTATGGACAGAACAAAGTGTTGGAAATCAACCTGCTGACCGTCGATTATTCCAATCGGCCGGACCGTTTACCTTAGAGCCGGGTGCTGTAAATGACTTAACAGTAGGCGTTGTTTATGCTCGTGCTACAAGTGGTGATCCATTTGAGTCTGTAAATAAATTAAGAGTTGCCGATGACAAAGCGCAAGCTTTATTTGACAATTGCTTTAAAGTATTGGACGGACCGGATGCCCCGAACTTAACCGCTCAAGAATTAAACAATGAAATAATTCTATATATCGACAATCCTTTGTCATCAAACAATTACAAAGAGCAATATTGGGAAAAAGATCCGTTTACCGGTTTACCAGATACGTTAGACGGTGTGCCGTTAACCAAAGATCAAAAAGACAGCTTATCGGCATATCAATTTGAAGGATATCAAATCTATCAATTAAAAGATGCTACAGTATCGGTAAACGAATTATATGACATTGATAAAGCACGCTTAGTTGCACAATGTGATTTACAAAACGGAGTTAAACGCTTAATCAATTATACGTTTGATGAAGATTTACAAGCCAATGTTCCACAAGAAATGGTAGATGGCGAAGATAAAGGTATCCGTCATTCATTCAGGGTTACCAAAGATTTATTTGCCACAGGAGTAGATAAATTGGTGAATCATAAAACGTATTATTATATTGCGGTTGCTTATGGATATAATAACTATAAAACGTATGACCCGCTTGATCCAAGTGCATTAGACGGACAAAAGAAACCTTATATATCCAGTCGTAAGACAGCTACAGGAGGAGGTATTATTCCAATAACTGTAATCCCTCATAATCCTGCACCCGAGAATGGAGGAACATACCAACAAGCCGAGTACGGAGACAGTCCGGAGATTACCCGATTGGAAGGAATAGGAAATATGGGAATGGAATTACGTTTTACAGAGGCATCAGAACAAGCCATATTAAGCAGTAATTTCAAAGCAACGCCAACATATCAAAAAGGGTATGGTCCAATAGACGTAAAAGTAATTGATCCGCTGAATGTAAAGGGTGGAGATTTCACTATTAAACTATTGGATACAGCTAATGCAGGTAATTTAAATAATGCGGTATGGGAATTAACTACACCTGATGGGAAAGTAATAAATTCGGATAAGAGCATTGCATTGGAGAACGAACAAATATTACCTGAATACGGAATATCGGTAACCATCAAACAAAGTATTAATCCATTTGAGGATGAAAATAATGGAAATGGAGCAATAGGTGCTAGTATTGAGTTTAGCGACAGTACTAAACAATGGTTAACAGGAGTTGCTGACATAGATGGACAAACTGATCAAAACTGGATACGTTCAGGAACATTTAGTGACCCTAATAATTCATTGTACAATGATTATAATGGTGATGATAATGAAGATTTTGAAAAGTTATTAGGCGGAACATGGGCGCCACATTACTTGGTAAGTTATCCGTCAAGTAATTCAAGCGGAAGTATTAATGATGCTCCAGGAGCTGCAGGTACAGGATATCGATTAATTGCCGATATGAAAAAATACTTGCATTCTGTAGATATAGTAATTACTAGTGATAAGAGTAAATGGACTCGTTGTCCGGTATTGGAAGCCCAAACAGATAACACTTTATCAGAAGGAAATGCAGATCACTTAAGTTTACGTGCTGCACCAAGTGTAGACAAAAATGGAAATCCTGATGGAACAGGTAACGGGATGGGGTGGTTCCCCGGATATGCCATTGATTTGGAAACCGGAAAACGATTAAATATGGCATTTGCTGAAAACAGCTGGTTAGCTGGTGAGAATGGTAGAGATATGAAGTGGAACCCAACATCAACTTTGTATGATGGTGTATTTAACTCAGAAACTCGTTGGGGAGGAGAACATTATATCTATGTATTTGGGGAAACCCAAATGTCAGGTGTGTTGACAAGTATGCCAGCTTACGATCAAGGTCAAACTTTAGCTAATTTGATTCAATCAGGGACAATCTCTGACTTGAGATCAGCATGGCGTTCTTGTATGTGGGTAGGTATTCCATTAGTTGAAGAAGGTGAAGATTTCATGAGTACAGATGTACGTATCCGCTTGCGAGTAAGCCGACGCTATGAATCATTTGCAACCGGTCATGTTGGAAATAATGATAACCCGATGTATGGCTTTGATTTAACCGATTTGGCAACTTTAACCAATGATGAAATGGCTATTGATTCAGCCTTGGCCATGATTAATGTAGTTCCAAATCCATATTATTCAACCAGTGAATACGAGGTAGGTCAGTTGGATACACGAGTAAAAATCACCAATTTACCGGAAGAGTGTACAATACAGATATACAATATTAACGGAACATTGGTGCGCAGTTACAACAAAGCTGACAGTAAAACCTCGTTGGATTGGGATTTGAAAAACCATGCCGGCATACCAATCGCCGGAGGAGTGTATTTGATACATGTAACAGTGCCTGATGTTGGTGAACGTACCTTAAAATGGTTTGGGGTAATGCGCCCAACAGACTTAAATGGATTTTAATAAATTGATTATATAAAAAATATAAATATCTTCTTATGAAAAAAAGAATATTAAGCGTACTGTTAATTTGCGCAACAACTGTATCTTTTGCAGGTAATCCTGATAGAGCCGGAGAAGCCGGAGCGTCCGAATTGCTTTTAAACCCATGGGCAAAAAGTAATGGATGGGGAAGTGCCAATAGTGCTTCAGTTGTAGGATTGGAAGCAGTTCATTTAAATGTAGCAGGATTAGCATTTACAAAAAAAACAGAGTTAATGTTTACGCACACTCGCCTTTTGGTTGGAAGTGGTGTTAAAATGAACGCTTTTGGTTTTTCACAACGAGTTTCTGAAACAGGCGTGTTAGCATTAGGTGTCACTTCACTTGGTTTTGGAGAGATAGATGTAACTACCGTAAACCTTCCTGAAGGTGGTATTGGTACTTTTAGTCCCAGCTATTTAAATCTGGCATTATCTTATGCTAAGGAATTTTCAAACAGCATTACCGGGGGAATTAGTTTTAAAGTAATCAACGAAGCGATAAGTAATGTGAAAGCTTCAGGGATGGCTTTTGATGCCGGAGTACGCTATGTAACAGGAGAATATGATCAAATAAAGTTTGGTATCGCATTGAGAAATGTTGGGCCACCCATGAAATATTCAGGTGACGGTTTAGCATTTACAGCTACTGATCCTATCACAGGTATTACAAGTACGCAAGAGCATCGTTCTGCCAATTTTGAATTACCTTCATTATTAAATATTGGTGCTTCGTATGATTTTTATTTAAATGCTGTTGAAGATACTGTAACATTTGAAATTAAATCAGATCATAAATTAACTCTTGCTGCTACTTATACATCAAACTCTTTTACTAAAGACCAGTATAGATTTGGTGTAGAATACGGATATAAATCCATGGTAATGGCAAGATTAGGTTATGTTTTCGAATCTCAAACTTGGTTTGACAGTTCTAAACGTACTAGTGCTTACACCGGACCAACTGCCGGATTATCTTTTGTAGCACCATTAAATAAGAATGGTTCTACATTCTCAATTGATTATGCGTATCAATTTACAAATCCGTTTAGTGGAACACATAATATCGGTATGCGAATAAATTTGTAAGAATAGTTTAAAAATTTTATATTTGTATAACGAAAGAGAACTCTCTATGAGGGTTCTCTTTTGTGGTTATTTATTTAGAGCCATTATCTAAAAAATAAAATTAAAAATCAATTAATTATGAGTACTATAAATTACTATACAGAAGAAGGTTTAAAAAAATTGAAGGATGAATTAGAACACATGAAAAATGTTGAACGTCCTAAAATTTCGCAACAAATTGCAGAAGCCCGCGAGAAAGGAGATCTTTCTGAAAATGCCGAATATGATGCGGCAAAAGAAGCGCAAGGGTTGTTAGAAATGAAAATTTCCAAGCTTGAAACTTTAATCGCTAATGCACGCATTGTTGATGAGAGTCAATTAGATACTTCAAAGGCGTTGATTTTATCAAAAGTGAAAATTAAGAATTTAGCCAATAATGCTGTTATGGAATATACGTTGGTTTCGGAAAAAGAAGCTGACTTAAAACAAAAGAAAATTAGTGTTGATTCACCTATCGGTAAAGGCTTGCTTGGGAAAAAAGTTGGCGATATTACCGAAGTGCAAGTGCCTAATGGTATAATAAAGTTTGAAATACTTGAAATTTCACGTTAGTTATGAGCACTATTTTTACTAAAATATGGAAAAAAGAAATTCCATCTTATACTGTTGCTGAGAACGATAAGTTCTATGCATTTTTAGATATCAATCCATTGGCTAAAGGGCATACATTGGTTATTCCAAAAAAAGAGGTTGATTATATTTTTGATTTGGAAGATGATGAGTATAAGGAACTGTGGGCATTTGCCAAAGATGTTGCCAAAAAAATAGAAAAGGTGATTCCTTGCGAGCGCATTGGTATTGCCGTTATTGGGCTAGAGGTTCCTCATACTCACATTCATTTGGTACCAATAAACAACGTTTCAGATATAAATTTTGCCAAGCCAAAATTAAAATTGGAAAGTGAAGAAATGGAAAAAATTGCTCAAGCTATCCGAATTGCCTAATTATTTTAGTCTGTTTTTATTTTGAGCAATAAAAGATTTCCATCCGGAATAATTTTTGTCCGTTTTAAGTGAAGAATTGGAGTTTTGAAAATAATGACAAACGGCTACAGCCAATCCATCAGACGCATCTAAATAAGATGCGTTTTTTTCTATTTTAAGAATGGATTTTAACATTGCCGCAACTTGTTCTTTACTTGCCGAACCCGAACCGGTAATGGCTTGTTTAATCCTTTTGGGAGCATATTCACTTGCCGGAACATCAAGAGCCAACGAAGCAGCAATTGCTACTCCTTGCGCTCTTCCCAGTTTAAGCATACTTTGAACGTTTTTTCCGTAAAACGGAGCTTCCAAAGCAACTTCATCTATATTGTGTATTTTAATCAATCGGCCTGTTTCATCAAATATTTTTTTTAATTTTAGCATAGGATCTTTTAATTTACTCAAATGAACCACGCCCATTGCCACAAAATGCATTGTATTGCCTTTGACATGAATAACGCCGTAGCCCATGATATTTGTACCCGGGTCAATGCCTAATATTATCCGTTCTTTTTTCAAATGAAGTCAATTTTAAAACTATATAAAGTTATTGAAAAACCTTTGAAATATGCAATCATTGTTGCATTATTCCTGTTTACGGCTTATAAACTGCAATCGGTTTCAGTTCATTTATCCAAAATTGAATTGAATTTTTCAAAATACTTGTTGTTTATTTTTGTTGTGGCGTTGGCAGGTGCAAATTGGTATTTGGAGGTTAAAAAATGGCAATTGTTAAAAGCAATACCTTTGAAAAGTGCGGCCAATACTGTATTAAATGGCTTGGTTGCCAATTTGTTTATTCCCGGAGGTGTTGGTGATATTTCATACAGAACATTATCCGACAGTGATAATAAAAGTAACTTTTTTAAATCTTTACATAATGCATTGGCTCAATTTTTACCCACTGTTTTGGTAGGTACAATGGGGTTTGCTTTTTTACCTTTTTTTGCCGGATATAATTATCTGAAAGTCATAATGTCTTTAGTGATTTTGCTTGTTGTTGTTCTTTTTCTTAGTAAAAATAATAACAGAGATATTGCTTGGCTTTCATTTGCCCGTTACGCAGTTTTTATGATTCAATGCTATTTGTTGTTTTATATTTTTTCTGTTCATTCAATTCCTTATTTAGATTTATGGAAATACATTGCTCTATTTTTTCTTATTCGAACATTAATCCCTTCATTTTTAATGGTGGAATTAGGTGTTCGAGCGTCATTGTCAATTTTGGTTTTTGGGGCATTTGAAAATGATTTAGGCAACATAATCGTCATATTTTCAACTTTATTAATAGTAAATAACTATCTTCCTGCTCTTATTTTTAAAACTTTTGGATTATCGTGGTTGAAGAAATTATCATTTTCATAATACTAGGACTATATTTTTTCTTAATGATAGTGGTTTTAACCGGAGTTTCTCTTTATAAAAACACTATCAATTCCCCTAAAAAAACAATTAATGAGGATAGTTATTTTTCGGTTATAATATCGGTAAGAAACGAGTCGGTAAGAATTGAAAATTTATTAAAAAGTATTTTAAATCAAAAGTATGATAAATCAAAAGTAGAATGGTTGTTTGTAGATGATTTTAGCAATGATAACACAGTCGATATTATTCGGAAAATTTTAAATGAAGAGGTTAATTATAAAATCTTGCAGGCTGAAGGTAAGGGGAAAAAACAAGCGCAAAAAACAGGGGGTGAAAATGCTCGATTCGACAAACTAATATTTTTGGATGCAGATGTTGTTTTGCCAAACAATTACTTGCAACATGTTGCTCATCAGTTTAATAATTGTGATTTATTGATTATGCCCGTTTCATTTAAATATGAAAATAATACTGTGGCAAAATGGGCTTATTATGAACAACTAATTTTAAACGCATTAAATGTAGGGTTTGGTTATTTTTTTAAACCATTATTTGCCAATGGGGCGAATATGGCAGTAAAAAAAAGCGTTTATTTAGACACAGTAACCATCAGAAAAGATTGGGATTTAGCATCAGGAGATGATGTATTTTTACTTCAAGCTTGTACCCAATTACACAAAAAAATAAAAGTAGCATATCAACCTGAAGTACTTGTTCAAACAATCCCGCCACAATCGTGGAAAGAATTACTTTACCAAAAAATCCGATGGGCTGCAAAAATGAAGCGATACCCCTTGGATTTATCATTTATAACAGGTTTAATCATTTCACTATTTAATCTTTTATACATCATTTTGCCAATTTTATCAGTCTTTCAAATAAAATATGTCGAATATTTTGCAATCATTTTTTTAATTAAGATGATGATTGATAAAATGTTGTTATTTTTGGTAGTTAAATTATTGAAAACCGAGTACAATAAACCGGAAAGTTTTATTATATCAGTCTTTTATCCCTATTATCAATGGATAATTTTAGCTTTAAGTATGATAAATAAACCGGTTGAATGGAAAGGAAGAAAAGTAATATAATTAATGAATAAAAATTTAAATAACAATCAACAAGATATGCCTCCAAAAAAAATTAAAGGTTTTTTGTTGTTTTTTAAATTTTTATTCACAAAAACTTCTCCCGAAAATTATTCAAAATCGTTATCGAGGGTAGCGTGGCAAAGATTAAAGAAAAACAAATTAGCTGTTTTTGGCATGTTTGTAATTGCTTTTGCCATATTTATTGCCGCCGGAGGACCTTTTTTACGTCCTGATAAAACCCATAAAGCCAACAATCAAATTTTAGAAATTTCGATTAAAAAACCCGGTTTTTCAGTAGATATTCTAAAAGTTAGAAAAAATGAAAAAATACCAGACCAATCGCTTTTGGATATTTATCTTAACGGAAAAATAAATAAATACACCGAAATTCCTATTTACGATTACAGTTTTAGCGGGCCCAATATTGTTATTGAAAAGTACACCGGCGATGAAATAAATGATGGTGAAATTGTGAAAATAAACCTTGCCGATGTCCTTTACCCGTTGGATTACAATAAAATTTATGAAGACAACAGCGGCTCGCTTGAATTTTACTCTTTTGACGAAGGAAAAGTAAAAGTTCCGATAGAAGAGTTGAAAGAGAGAGTAAAGAATGAAGCGATTGAGCACCGCACTTATTATTTAGGAACCGACCGTTACGGACGTGATATCTTAAGCAGAATAATGGCCGGAACTTGGATTTCGTTGAGTGTTGGTTTTATATCGGTAATTATTTCATTGTTAATTGGAATCACTTTGGGAGCAATTGCAGGATATTTTAAAGGATGGGTAGATGATATTATTATGTGGTTTATCAATGTGGTTTGGTCTATTCCTACACTATTATTGGTCATAGCTATTACAATGGCGTTAGGGAAAGATTTCTGGCAAGTGTTTGTAGCAGTTGGTTTAACCATGTGGGTAGAAGTTGCACGTATCGTGCGTGGACAAGTACTGTCGTTGCGTGAAAAAGAATTTATCGAAGCGGGGAGAGCACTTGGGTTTACCAATTACAGAATTATTCTAAAGCACATTTTACCCAATGTAATGGGGCCGGTTATTGTAATATCAGCTGTAAATTTCGCCTCGGCAATTCTAATCGAAGCCGGATTAAGTTATTTAGGATTAGGAGCAAAACCACCACAAGCCACTTGGGGAAAAATGATTAGTGAACACCGTGGATATATTATTACCGGAGATGCCTTTATGGCGATATTCCCGGGTATTGCAATTATGCTTATGGTAATGGCTTTTGTACTTATCGGAAATGGCATAAGAGATGCGTTGGATGCCAAAGCGGTTGATGATTTGCCAAATGTGTAATTTTTTTGTTGAAAGATGACTAAACTCAGTGTAAACGTTAATAAAATTGCCACACTCAGAAATGCAAGAGGCGGTAATATTCCCAATTTAATTGAACATGTAATAAATATTGAAAAATTTGGAGCACAAGGAATAACCGTCCATCCGCGTCCAGATGAAAGGCATATTACTTATCAAGATGTTTACGACTTAAAAAAAGTAATTACCACCGAATTTAATATAGAAGGAAATCCAAAAGTTGAAAAATTTGTAAAGCTCGTATTGGATGTAAAACCCACGCAAGTTACTTTGGTTCCCGATAATGAAAATCAACTGACATCTGACCATGGATGGGATACTATTGCCGAAAAAGAGTATTTACAATCCGTAATTGCCCAATTTAAAGAACACGGCATTAGAACCTCAATATTTGTAGACCCCGATATCAGAATGGTTGAAGGCGCAGCACAAACCGGTACAGACAGAATTGAACTTTATACCGAAAGCTATGCAAAGAATTTTATATCGGATAAAGAATTGGCAATAAAATCGTTTGTCGAAGCTGCCAAAAAAGCCAAAGCGTTGGGATTGGGCATCAATGCCGGGCACGATTTAAATCTGGAAAACTTGGCTTATTTTCAACAAAATATTCCTTATTTGAAAGAAGTATCCATTGGTCATGCTTTAATAAGCGATGCATTAACTTATGGAATGCATAAAACTGTTCAATTATATTTGGAGCAATTGAAAAACTGAAAACATGGAGCTTAATTATAAAAAACTTGGAGAGAAAGAACCTACACTCATTATATTGCACGGGTTATTCGGAATGCTTGATAATTGGATGTCATTAGCAAAGCGTTTTTCTGAATATTTTACCGTTTATTTGGTCGATGCCCGAAATCATGGTCAGTCGCCTTGGAGCGATGAGTTCAATTATAAGGTTATGGCTGAAGATTTGCGTGAGTTTATTGAGCAGCATCAAATTGAAAATCCGGTTGTATTGGGGCATTCTATGGGTGGAAAAACAGCCATGCAATTTGCCATGGATTACCCTGATAGGCTACAAAAGCTAATTGTGGTTGATATTGCACCCAAAAGTTATCCGGTGCATCACAAACAAATTTTAGATGCTTTGTTGGAGCTAAACAAAACCGAAATTACTTCGCGCCGTCAAGCCGATGAACTGTTGTCAAAATACATTGAAAATTTTGCCATTCGTCAGTTTTTACTCAAAAACCTCTATTGGAAAGATAAAAACCGGCTGGCATTACGTTTTAATTTGGAAGTTATAAACCGAAATATCGAAATTATCGGACAAGGATTGGAAAATATCCGGCCGTTTGATAAACCGACTTTATTCATTCGGGGTAAACTTTCAAATTATATTACAGAAGAAGATTATCCGATGATAAAAAATATTTTCCCAAAAGCAGAGATTATTACTTTTGAAAAAGCCGGTCATTGGGTACATGCCGAAGCTCCCCAACAATTTTTTGAAACAGTAAAAGATTTTGTGTTAAAGTAATTTTACGAAACCAAATCCAGAATTGATTCAAAAAGCAATCGTCCGTCGGTGTTGCCCAATTCTTCATCAGCCGCCCGTTCAGGATGAGGCATCATGCCAAAAACATTACGCTCTTTATTGCAAACACCGGCAATATTTTCTATCGAACCATTTGGGTTTACGTCTTCGGATATTTCGGCATTAGGTGTAGAATAACGGAACAATACTTGGTCGTTATCGTTCAATTCTTTTATGGCATCTTCGGTATTAAAATATCTTCCTTCGCCGTGGGCAATAGGGATTTTAAGAGCTTTGTTGGTGTCTAAATTTCGTGTAATCAAACTGTTGGTGGTTTCGGGTTTGAGATAAACGTTTTCACAAATAAATTGTTGGTTGTTGTTATGCAAAAGAACACCGGGAGTTAAACCCGCTTCACATAAAATTTGAAATCCGTTACAAATTCCCAAAACATAACCGCCTTTTTTGGCATGGTTTACCACTTCTTCCATAATGGGAGAAAAACGGGCAATTGCACCTGAACGCAAATAATCGCCATAAGAAAAACCACCGGGCAAAACAATAAAATCGGCACCTTGCAAATCATGGTCTTTATGCCAAAGGTTCACAACCTCTTGCCCCATTATGGTTTCTAAAACATAAATCATATCTTGGTCGCAATTTGACCCGGGAAATGTAACTACTCCAAATTTCATCGTAAAATTTTTCGACAAATTTACAGTATATTTCTAAGTTGATTAAGAATTGTGAAAAACTAATTATGTTTTTACTGAAATAAATCAATAGGTTTATAATAAGTATTCCATTACCTTTGTATTTGAAACACAGAATTAAAATGGATTACAAAAATAATATTCTCGAAACCATTGGCAATACACCATTGGTAAAATTAAATAAAGTTGTAAAAGATATTCCGGCATTGGTGTTGGCAAAAGTAGAGACCTTTAATCCCGGAAACTCTATAAAAGACCGTATGGCACTTAAAATGATTGAGGATGCCGAAAAAGCAGGTATATTAAAACCGGGAGGAACAATTATAGAGGGGACATCGGGAAATACCGGAATGGGATTGGCTATTGCGGCGGTAATCAAAGGATATAAGTTGATATGTACCATGCCCGATAAACAATCGAAAGAAAAGATGGATATTTTACGGGCTATGGGTGCCGAAGTTGTAGTTACCCCCACCAATGTTGCTGCCGACGACCCTCGTTCGTATTATTCTGTGGCGAAAAAATTAAATGAAGAAATTCCAAATTCCTTTTATCCCAATCAATACCACAATCCTTCAAATGTTCAAGCCCATTATGAAAGTACCGGACCCGAAATTTGGAAACAAACCGATGGTAAAATAACCCATTTGGTTGTGGGCGTTGGAACCGGCGGAACAATTTCCGGAGTGGGGAAATATTTGAAAGATCAAAATCCAAATGTTCAAGTGTTAGGGATTGACACTTACGGTTCGGTGTTTAAAAAATACCACGAAACCGGAATTTTTGATGAAAATGAAATATATTCTTATTTGACAGAAGGAATTGGCGAAGATATTTTGCCCGAGTGCGTTAATTTTGATGTTATCGACTATTTTGAAAAAGTGACCGATAAAGACGGAATGCTGATGACACGCCGCTTGGCACGTGAAGAAGGAATTTTTGTAGGGAACAGTGCCGGAAGTGCCGTTGCCGGGTTGTTACAAATGAAAGACCGCTTTAGTAAAGACGATGTGGTAGTGGTTATTTTCCACGACCATGGCAGTCGTTACGTTGGTAAAATATTTAATGATGATTGGATGCGCGAACGCGGATTTTTAGAAAAAGAAAAACCTTTGGCAATTGACTTAATTAAGCCGCACAAAACCCTTAAATTGGTTTCTGTTCGTCCAACCGATAAAGTGATGGAAGCCATTGAAAAACTCACAAAATTCAATATTTCACAAATGCCTGTGATTGACGAAAACGGCAATGTAAAAGGCGCAATTAACGATTCTGCTTTGTATGCCAAAATTATTAAACATCCTGAGTTGAAAGATGCTCCGGTAAGTGAAGTAATGGAAGAACCGTTTCCTGTAATTAGCGGAAATGCAGATATGAGTGAGGTTACTACGCAAATAAATCAACAAAACAAAGCGGTTTTGGTAACAGATGAGAAAGGAGAATTACATATTATTACGATGCATGATATTATTAATGCCGTTTGTTAACGAAACTGTAAACTCCATTCGATTGCTTTATTCATATCGTTAAAAATTTTTGCCGGGCAATTGGGTCTGTTGATAATTACATAAGCTTTTGCCATTAGTTTGGTTGTTAGCGAATTAACCACAAAAGCATTACTTTTTCTAATAGATTTTAATTGCTTGCTACGAGCAATATAATCCCTGGCTGCGTATGTCATATATCCATGTTTCACAAATGATGCGTCAATAATTATTGGATGTGGTTTGTGGTTACAAATTTTAATTACTGCTTGTTCATAATCAAAACAATCTTCCAAATCAAAAACATCATTTGCAGAAAAGTGAACAAACATTAAACCCTCTTGGTTTATTCGAAGCGTAGCTTTTGGTAAGCGGATGATTTTGTCTTTATTTTCAAATTCTATTTCCAATATTTATCTTCGATTTTAATACAACCTACAATTTATAAATTTTATCAAGCAAAATAAAACTTAATTTTACATAAATTTTTAAAAAATTGGATTTTAATAAACAAAGTATACTCATTGCAGGTCCGTGCAGTGCCGAATCAGAAGAGCAAATGTTGCAAACGGCGCAAGTGTTGGGTAAACAACCGGTTGATATATTGCGCGCCGGTGTTTGGAAACCCCGTACAAGACCAAATTCATTTGAAGGAATGGGCACGCCGGCGTTGAAATGGCTCAAAAAAGCCGGTGAGTCAATAAATAAACCCGTAGCCACAGAGGTAGCCAATGCTAAACATGTTGAAGAAGCTTTAAAGCACGGAATAGATATTTTATGGATTGGCGCTCGAACAACCGTCAATCCGTTTTATGTTCAAGAAATTGCCGATGCTCTTAAAGGTGTGAATATTCCGGTAATGATAAAAAACCCTGTTAATCCGGATTTAAGCTTGTGGATTGGTGCCATTGAGCGTATTGCTCACGCCGGAATATCCAATATTGCGGCTATTCACAGAGGATTTTCTACTTACAAAAAAACACAATACCGCAATGATCCGATGTGGCAAATACCCATTGATTTGAAAATTCAACTTCCGGATATACCCATCATTTGCGACCCGAGTCATATTGGCGGAAAGTGTGAAGCAATATTGGAAATTGCCCAAAAAAGCATTGATTTGGAAATGAATGGATTGATGATTGAAACCCACATTAATCCCGATGAGGCGTTGAGTGATGCTCAACAGCAAGTAACGCCTGCGCAATTGCAAAAAATAATAGAACAACTCAATTTTCGTAAATCCGATGAGCAATCAATAGCAAATGAATTGAACAGTTTACGTAACAAAATCGATGCTTTGGACGAAGATATTTTACATTTTTTTAAACAACGGTTTGAACTGGTTGAAAAAATTGGTGAATATAAAAAAGAACATCAACTTACTATTTTGCAATTAAAAAGATGGGAGAAAATTTTAAAAACACGCACTCAATGGTCTGAAAATATAGGACTGAATGCTGATTTTACCAAAAAATTATTGGAGATAATCCATAATGAATCGATTAAAATACAAACCAACATTCTAAACAAAAATGAGCAAGGAAACAAGTAATCCTTCGATATTAAATAAACGCTGGAATTTACTTCCTTTACCGGATGATAATAAGATAAATGAATTATCTGCACAATTAAACAATTTGGATAAAACGCTAACGGCAATCCTTATTCAGAGAGGTGTTGATACATTCGAAAAAGCCAAAGCATTTTTCCGCCCTTCATTTGATTTGCTTCACAATCCATTCTTGATGAAAGATATGGATAAAGCTGTAGAGGCAATTACAGAGGCAGAACGAAACAATAAAAAAATCCTTATTTACGGCGATTACGATGTAGATGGAACTACTTCCGTTTCATTGGTGTTTTCTTTTTTAAAACAATATTTTCCAAACCGGATAGATTATTATATTCCCGACAGACACAAAGAAGGATATGGTATTTCTCTGCAGGGAATTGATTTTGCCGCTGAAAATGATTTTTCTTTGGTCATTGCTCTTGACTGTGGCATTCGAGCGGTTAATCAAATGCAATATGCCAAACAAAAAGGCGTGGAATTTGTTATTTGCGACCATCACTTGCCCGGCGATGAATTACCCCAAGCCAAAGCCATTCTCGACCCCAAGCAAGCCGATTGCAAATATCCTTACAAAGAATTGTCGGGGTGTGGAGTAGGGTTTAAGTTGTTGCAAGCTTTTTGCGAGAAAAAAGGCATAGATAAGAAAGAATTGTATCATTTTTTGGATTTTGTCGCTATTAGTATTGCCGCCGATATTGTTCCCATTACAGGAGAAAACAGGACGTTGGCATCTTTAGGGTTGAAGAAAATAAACGAAAACCCTTTGCCCGGAGTAAAATCATTGATTGATTTAGCCATAAAAAAGCCAACGCTAACCATTTCCGATTTGGTATTCGGATTAGCACCCCGCATAAATGCCGCCGGCAGGTTGGGAAGTGCCAATGATGCAGTAAAAACGCTTATTGCCCAAAACGAAAGTGACGGCAATAACAAAGCAGGTAAAATACATTCAGCCAATAAAGAACGTAGAGATTTAGACCAAGAAATAACACAAGAAGCACTTGAATTAATTGAAAAATACGAAAATCACATTGACCTTAAAACTTCTGTGGTTTACAAACCCGATTGGCACAAAGGAGTGATTGGAATTGTGGCTTCACGCTTAATAGAAACCTATTATCGCCCTACTATTGTGTTTACCAAATCAGAAGACGGCTTGATTACCGGTTCTGCACGAAGTGTAAAAGGTTACAGTGTGTATGATGCCATAAATGCTTGCAGCCATTTGCTCGAAAAATTTGGCGGACATAAATATGCGGCAGGATTATCTTTAAAAGAGGAAAACTTGGAAGAATTTACCCGTTTGTTTGAAAAAAAAGTTGCCGAAACAATATCGCCCGAATTGCTTATTCCCGAACAAGTGATAGATGCCAAATTATCGCTTTCGCAAATAACCAACGGATTTTATAAAATATTAAAGCAATTTGCACCATTTGGTCCCGGAAATATGCGTCCGGTATTTTTGGCCGAAAATGTTTTGGTTAAATATTCGCCAAAAGTATTGAAAGATAAACATCTTAAAATGACAGTTTTTCAACCCGCTAATCCAACCGTTAGTTTCGATGCCATTGGTTTTGACTTAGGCATTGCCGCCGATAAAATTGACCAAGGTGTGCCGTTTGATATTGTTTTTAATATTGATGAAAACCATTGGAATGGAAACGTTACCAAACAATTGTTGATAAAAGACATTCGTGTTTAAACTTTTACGGGTTGCGCTCTTTTGGCACGTTCCCAAACAGCAGACTGTTGACCTTTAAAGTGTCTGATTTGTCCTAATATAACACAGTA
Organism: Flavobacteriales bacterium UBA852; assembly: GCA_002295925.1. Lineage (GTDB taxonomy): Bacteria > Bacteroidota > Bacteroidia > Flavobacteriales_E > Vicingaceae > UBA852. The sequence continues at coordinate 123,742 of DBGO01000010.1, read as the reverse complement.
ATTCATAAATAAAAAGTAGTAAGGAATGTACAATATTTTCACCTTAATATTTTTGTTTGCCAACATCCAACCGGCAAGTGCAAAAAGGTAAAAGATTAATTGTCCCACAAATAAAAATTTATACACAGGGTGAATATTGATTAACGGAATGTTAATGAAAAACAGCAATAGCATAGCCCAAGGTGTAACAGTCCATCGTAATACACGATGCGAGATAAATTGAAAACTCAATATCCCGTATTTAAACAGGTTAAACAATGGTTTTAGTCGTAAAACAGATTGAATGCCCCCCGCACTGATACGGACTTTTCGCTTTTTTTCTTCCGCAATATTTTCCGATGCCGATTCTTGAGCATAAGCATTGGGTTCGTAGGCAATAATATATCCTTCTTGTGCAATTCGTAAGGATATAATAAAGTCGTCCAAAATGGTGTCTTTTTCTACGTGACGATATAAATTTGTCCGAACAGAAAACAATTCACCGGCAGCACCCACAGCCGAATACAGTTCATAATCCCATTGTTTTAGTTTTGATTCATATTTCCAATAAAAACCTTCACTTGCACCGGCATTTTGAGCAGAGTCAGTCAAAACGCGTTTTTCGCCGCTCACACAACCCACTTTGGGGTTTTGGTAATGTTTTACAATTTCTTTAACAGCCATTTTATTGAGCAATGCATTGGCATCTGAAAAAATAACTACCGGAGAAGTTACTTCATCCATTGCCCGGTTAATAGCACCAATTTTTCCACCCCGTTCGGCTTTGTGCATAAGTTTTACTTGCGGGTAGTTTTTAACAATATTGGGCGTGTTATCGGTTGAGCCGTCGGTAACAAAAATTAATTTTAATTTTTCCGAAGGATAATCAAGTGCCAAGCTGTTTTTAATTTTATCATCAATAAAATCTTCTTCGTTGTAAGCCGCTACAATCACTGAAACTTCCGGCAATTGATCGTTATCGGGTATTGGAAAAGTTTGTTTTTTGGAGAACAAACGCTTTAGTTTTACCAATATAAATAAAAGGATTCCGTATCCAATATAGGTGTAAAAAACAATAAATAAGAGTATCCAAAACAGTATTTCGAGTGCCGTCATAATTTTAATTTTTTATGGGTTGTTGTTTTTGTTTTATAGAAAATTCTTGAGTAGCTAAACTTTTCTTTGGTTTTAAGAAAATGGAGATTTTATTCCATCCTTCTTTGTAAAAGCGCATCATATAAATAAACGGGTGAAAATAATTTACAGATATGTATCTTCTTACAATAAACTGACCAATAATAATGGTTATCCAAACTGCCGAGAAAGTGCCGATAACCGCACCGGTAATTCCCAATGGAGGAATAAATAATAAATTGAGTGTAAAATTGATAATTAAGCTGAATAGCAATAAGTTGAAGTTAAGTTTTGGCTTACCGACAGCATCGAGCGTAAGTCCCATAATTCTGCCGTAAGGCTTCATCAATCCCATAATTGCAAATGCCATTACGTAAGGCGTTGCATCCAAATATTGTTCACCGGCAAGAATCCAGACAATATATTTTGCAAATATTAGCGTGCCAATGATTAAAGGGATGGAAATGGCTAATAATAAACCCACTGAGCGCTCGTATAAATATCGCACCGAAGAAATTCCTTCTTTGGCAAATTTTTCTGAAATTTTAGGGTAAATGATTTGGGCAACACTGTTGAGCGGAACATCCAAATAATTGTTTATTCGGGTAGGAATATTGTATAAGGCAACAATTACCGGTGAGGTGAAAATTCCCAGCATTAAGGTATCCATCCGGTTAAAGAGCATACTGCTGAAGTTGGTGCCAAAAACATATTTACCAAAATGAAAAAGTTCTGCCAAAGTTTTTTTTGAAAAATTCCCAAGTAAAAAATATTTTTTGGCATAAAAAAAGCTGAAAGTCAAAGCAAATAATGCAGCAATACATTGAAACAATATTATAGCTTGTAAGGATATGTTTATGTTGGCTATCCATATTGTAAAAATGGCAGAAGTGAGGGTGAAACCAAAGATGAAATTAGAAATCAGGATTCCTTTAAAATCGTGATTAGCCATTTGCAAAAACTCAAAAAACTTTACCAAACCGAATAACAAGGCAAAGAGAGTGTATAAAAAGAGCAGTTTTGCCAAACCTGGTGCATCAAAAGTGTTTTCGAGCCAATAAGCCAGCGCAACCAATACCAACGAAGATACAATTGCCGAAATTAAGTTTAGAACGAGTCCGGCAGTGATGTAACGTGCTTTTTCGTTGTCGTTTTTTGATGAAGTAATGAATTTAATTAACCCGTTTTGTACAATCCCGATTCTGCCCATTTCGGCAAAAGAAGTAACTGTTAGATACATTACCCAAATACCAAATTCTTTTGGCGAATATATTCTGACCAAAAGCATAAAGGTAAGAAAGGCAAAACCAATAAAGACAATGTTTGCCAGTAATGAATGCGACCCTTTTTTTATCCAATTGGTTTTGCTCATAGTTTTGTTTAATTTAATCTGCGGTTATAAAATGTTATGGTTTGCATCGCAATTTTTTTCCACGAAAATTTTTCTTCCATTAATTTTCTGCCGTTTTTCCCCATTTTTTTAGCATCTTCCTTATTATTCAACAAAAAAGATATTTTTTCGGCCATATCGTTTATGTTTCCCGGTTCGAACAATATGCCGTTATAGCCATCTTTTACCACTTCCTTTATGCCGTTAATGTTTGATGCCGCAACAGGTTTCATACAAGCGTTTGCTTCCATACTTACAATGCCTTGGGTTTCATAAAAAGAAGGCAATACCAAAGCATAGCTTTCATAAATGTGTTTACGCACTTCTTCTATGGGTTGTGCCCCCAATAATGTTACATTTTTCAATTGCAGTTCTTGAATAAGTGATTTAATGTTTTCTTTTTCTTCGCCATCGCCAATAACTTTTAAATGTGCTTGCGGCAGTAATTGCATGGTTTTGACTAATGGTATGATGCCTTTTATGGCGTCCAACCGGCCAACAAACAACAGTTGATTTGTTTTTTCTTTTATATCGTTTCGAGGTTTAAAATCATTGATGTCAATACCGTTGTTGATAATCTCTACGGGTTTTAGAATGTCGGGAAACTCACGACGAAGCATTTGCTTGGTTTCTGTGCTTACTGCAATTAAACCGTTGCTGAATTTTAATTGTTTGTATTCAAAATGTTCGGCAAATTTTGCATGAATTTTTCTGGGCAATTCCGTATTACTGTTCAGTGCATTTTTAGATTCTACTTTGGCAATGCCATGAATGGTGGTGATTGTAGTTGTTTGTTTGTTTTTGTGATTGTATTCGGGAAATAAATAACCGCTTCTTCCTTGCAAATGTACAATGTCATATTTTTGGGCATGTTTTTTTAAAAAATTTTTTACCGAACGATTAAAAAAATATTCTTCCAATGCTAAACCTAAGGTGGGTATTTTTCTGCCGGGCAAATAAGGCAATTCAATAATTTTTCGTTTGTCGGCTTCCCACATAAACAGTCCTTTTTTCATACTTCCGGAAGTAAGAATGGATACATTATGCCCTAATTTTATCAGCCATTTGCTCAGCTCCCAAACATGAGTTTGGATACCGCCTTTGAATGTGTGCGGCAATGTTTTTGAAATCATCAATATGTTAAGCGGCGTTTGTGTCATTTTTTCTTTCCAATTCTTTTTTCTTTTGAATAATCCATTCTTTCATTTTTAATACATCATTGGCACGTTCTTTTTTGTAATTGTTTATACCTAAGAGCATACCAAAAACAAAAAATGGCAATATGATAGACCACGGCATACCTTCTATTCCAAACATGCTTCTTGCGGTTTTAAGTGTTTAATAACTTTTGCAGGCACTCCGGCAACAATCGTATAAGGTGGGACATCTTTTGTTACTACGGCTCCGCTGGCAACGGTAGCCCCTTCGCCAATGGTAACACCCTTTAATATAATTGCACGTGTTGCCAGCCATACATTGTCGCCTATAATAATAGGCGTAGGTTTAGTTTCGGCATCGTGGTCGGAAGTGTCGTGAAAATCATTATCCATTACAACTACTCCAGGTGCAATTTGACAGTTTTTGCCGATTTTCACCAAATGATGCGCCGATATGATTGTGCCTACGTTTATAAACGTGTTGTCGCCAATAATTAATTGTCCTTTTCCGCCTGCCGAAAGTTGTGTTTTATGAATATGCGACCAAATTTTTACCCGGTTGCCCAAAATAATTTCTCCGTTGGCATCAATTCGCGGAATGCCACGAGTAGTACAGAGTTTGCCGGTTTTGCACTTTCGTAAAAACCATTTTCCACCCACAACACGCCAAAAGGCACTCCAAATGCGCTTTACAAACAGCCATAAAGCATTTCGCTTAGGATATTGTTCTTTTATTTTTTGATATTCGGCTTTTAACTTATCTATCATTTTACAGATGATTTTCGGGTTCGAAATTGGTGTGTGGCGTATGGATGTAACTTTTGTTGGCATCTTTTAATTTGAACAGAGCCATGAAAATTTTAAAGAATGCCGAAGGTATTTTCATAAAAGCTTCCAACAATTGCTTATTGTACAACCAACTGGGAATAGCAACAAAGAATGAAAGAATGTTTCCGGCAAACAAACTTACCCAAAACCAAGTTATGATGTGACCGGGTTGAATGAGTAAATTAACGGCAAAAAGCACGAATAAAAACCCGGGGAAAAGCAATCTAGGCGGAAGCATCATTTGATATGCTTTATCAAAATAATCGATATTTCCTTTAGTAACTAAATCTTTTAGCGCATCAAAAAAATAGTGTTTAAAATAATAATATTGAGCCGATAGCCAGCGCATACGTTGTTTGGCAAAAGAATCAGATTGATGCACTTTTTCGTCATAGCAAATGGCATCGTGGCGGTATTCGATTTTTATTTTTTTCTTCAACAGTTTCAGTTCCAATTCTTTGTCAAAACCGCCAATAGCATCAATAGTTGCCATTGTATTTTTAAATAATGGATAATTAAAAGCCATACCCGAGCCTACCAACCGGGAAGATAAACCAATTACTCGATGTCCCAAGCTGTAAATGGTGTTGTTGATTTCTTCGCTAGCAGCATCAAGCACAGCAACCGGCGTGTTGAGGTTCTTTGCTGTTCTGTGTCCTTGAACTACTTGATAACCAGCATTAAAGGAATCGTTTATTTTATTTAAAAAATCTTTTTTCAACACATTGTCGGCATCCAATATTAAGGCAATTTCGTACTCACTCGAAAGTTGACTCATGGCTTTATTTAAAGCACGGGCTTTGGTGCTTTTTTCAAAACTTACTTCTATCACTTTTATAGGCAATGATTTAAGTGCTGCAATGGTGTCGGGTTTGAATGAATCGGCGATAACAATTACATCATATTTATCTTTGGGATAATCTAGTTGTAACGCTTTTTGTGCTACACTTACAATTACTTCATCCTCTTTGTATCCGGGAATAAACAGCGCAATTTTATGTTTATACTTTTTTGTTGAATGTTTGGGATGATAAGGGATTTTGCCCAAAATGGCGTAGCCGAGTAAAAACAATACAACTGAAGTTGAGTAAATAATTAAAATCCATTGAATAATATTGAATAGTTGCATAGCTATTGGTTTGTAAAGTTTTGTAGGATGAAATTAAAACCTTTAATAAAGAATTTTGTCCGTAATAATGCAGGTTTTGGATTTTAATTGCTAAGCAAAAACACGTAGAGGTTTCAAGCGCCAATAAGAAGAGTTTGTTATTGCATTTGCTTGGATAAAAGCGGCTTATTTTGATGAATAACCGAATTGTTGTTTTGAAAATGCCATGTTAAACCGTTTAGCATAGCTTTGGTATGTTCAAATTCACCTTTTAGCAGATGTTTGATAAAGTTTTTTGGAAAAGCCAAAACAAAAAAATAAAGTACTGCCAAATAAAATGTTATTCCCGAAACATTACGGCGCAAAAACAAAAGGCGGTTTCGTGTCATGTAATAGGTTTTAAGCGGACTGTTTTTTCCCGTAGAAACCGATTCTTTATGAAATACTTTTGATTTTGGTTCAAACCAAATCGAGTAACCTTGCTTTTTTACTCTTTCGGCAAAATCGTATTCTTCGTAATACAAAAAATATCCGTCATACATTAGCCCGACTTCTTTCAATAATGATTTTCTGAACAGCATTGCGGCTCCGTGTGGGTAAAAGGTTTCGGCAGCTTGGTTGTATTGACCTTTATCTTGTTCTTTATTGCCATAATGCCGGCCGCGAGATGTTATGTGATTGATTTTGGAAGTACCGGCATATTGAATTAAATTTTCATGATGAAAATAATATATTTTAGGACTGATAATGCCTATTTCGGGATTGTTTTCCATTCGCTCAACCAACGGTTGCAAAAAGTCTTTATCTACTTCTGTATCGTTATTTAGCATTAAAATGTATTTACCGGTTGCGTGCTTAAACCCTTCGTTGTTTCCTCCGGCAAAACCTAAATTTTTATCTAAATAAATGAAATTTACATTGTTAAATTCGTGTTCAATTTCTTTACACGTGTGTTGTGGAGAGCCGTTATCTACAATGATTATTTCAAAATCGGGATAGGTAATTTGTTGCAATGAACGAATCATTTCTGCTGTTACTTGCGGTTGATTGTAGTTAATGCTAACGATTGAAACTTTTGGATAGTGGTTCATAACGGTTTATTTTAGGGGTTCTTGCAACAAATATTCTTCTTCCAGACTCAATGGTTCGCCTTTTGCTTTTTTCTCTTTCAATTGTTTTTGCAATATCATTTTATCGTACATTGGCGCCATAAAAGTGAGTGCCAAAGCAATAGGCATAATTAAACTTGATGGCGGTTGTCCAACCACTTGATTTCCGTAGCTTGCCAAGAAAATACCTCCCGTTCCGGCATATAATCCGAGTATTTTATACATCAGTTTGCCATCTTTTAAATTCCATATAATTAAACCGCCTTTTCCTATAACATATCCAATAAAAAACAAGTGAAAACAAATTCCTACAATACCGGTTTCTGCCCAAATTTTCACATACCAACTGTCGGTGGGCGTGTGTCCCATTAATGTGTGCGGGCAAAATTTTTCGCCCCAAAAACCGGCAGAACCAACTCCTCCGCCTATGGGTTTGTTTGCCAAATGTCTTCCAAACGTTCGTTGATTTTTTAATCTTTCCAAAAATGAAGCATCTTCACCGCTTAGTCCGGTTCGCATTCGTGCTACCTGTTCAATGCTTTGAAATGCTTTTGTATATTTTAAGATGTAAAAAGCTGTTCCGCCCATTATCAGTCCTATAATGAGTATTTTAAAATTTTTGCTCAAAAATAAGTACAATAAACCGGCAACTGCCGGAACTGCCAATGCTCCTCGCGTTCCGGAAATACCGAATCCTATAAAGGTAAGAATGCCGCAAATCAGGTAAATGATTTTTCGTTTTCGTGAATACGGACCAAGAGCCATAATAAAGCACATAGAGGCAACTTGGGCTTGCGAAGCTCCAAATTGTCCGGCATCACTGTAATAAGAGAAAACACGCAACTTGCCAAAAAGTACGTGTTGGTCTTCGTGACCTTCTACATACAGCCAACGCCACTCGGCATCGTCCACCCCAAAGATTAATTGACGTAACCCCCATAGACTTCCCAGCACAGAGAAAAATAAAATGGTATTGACAAACGTATCAACGTATTTTGGATTGCGGCAAATCATAAAAATGGCCGTGATAAACAATATCCAGTAAAATCCGTCGCCACGCATAGCGTAAAACCAAGCTGCCGGTCCACAACTTTCGGGGTTTACAATTTCAAAAACAATATAACCGTACCACAATAACATAATGGTAGATAAATCGTTTTTAAGAGGCGTGAAATCGGTGTATTTCCAATCTTTAAATAAGATACCTATCCAAGCCAAAGCCAAGCCAAAATCGACCGATAATCCAAAAGGAATACCTTGAATGTAACGTGCAAATCCGGATAATAAAAAACCCATATACAACGCGAGCATTAAACCGATAAATGGCTTTTGAATGATTTTGCTCATAAACCAAATGCCAATGGGTAACGCACCAATAATTCCTGCTACAACAATTCCGCCTTTTGCGGCAGCGTATCCGCAAAGCACCGCAATGCCCAAAATAAGGATTATGGCTAAAGGGTGTTTTAATTTGTCGGCTCCCGTAACTCTATGTATCGAATCGTAATTCATAACATTTTTTCAATAATTGAAGAAAGTTCTTCGGCTCGATTTTTCCACGAATTTTGTTTGGCAATTGCTATGCGTTGTTGCTGTTTTTCAATTGAATCGTTTTCGATTTCTTGTTTAACAGCTTGTGCAAATTCTTCTTTTGAATTGATTATAGATGCAGAGTCTTTAAAATCGGACATATCGCTAAAGTTGGTCATGATTACCGGTTTGCCCAAAGCAAAGTATTCGTTGATTTTAAGCGGATAGATTTTTTTTGTAAACTCATTTCTCTCAAACGGAATGATTCCTGCATCAAAGTCGGCAGTGTAATAGGGTAATTCGTTTAATGATTTTGGGCCCAAAAATTGTACGTTTTCATAACCGGAAAATTGTTCTTGAATTTCGGGTTTTGTTACTTTTCCGATAAAGACAAATAAATATTCGGGTAATGATTCAATAGCGTATTGCATTAATTCGGTATCCATTCTAAAATCTATGGCACCAATATACCCCACTGTTTTTTTGAATGACTTTTTATCGATGTACGATTTGTTTTTTTGTAACCCTTTGTTGAATGCTTCAAAATCAACCCCGTTTTTTACCAAAAAAGTATTGGGATGAAGTTTCTTTTTGTCTTCATATAAGCCTTTGCTGGTGGTTATTACGCCATCGGTTTTGGGTATAAAGTTTTCTTCTAACCGCTTGCCGTGATTTTTTGCCCAAGCGGCAGCACTTATTTCATCGTAACAGTAATAAAGCAACAGCTTTTCGTTGAATTTTCTTGCCAAATAATTGCCAAAAAACGGATTGAAGGCATTGATAACAATCAATTCATCGATCATTTTTAATTGATGCAATGCTTTGCGAATACTTCTTTCTACCTTTTGTGCATTGTATTTTATGAGTTTGTCATATTTTTTTGGATTGGATATCCAGTTTACAGGCAAAACCGGCGGTGGTGTCAGCACATTTACAATTCCTTGGTTTTCGGTTTTGAGTTTTCGTAAAGGATTGGAAATGCGAAACATTCTTTTTACCGGTACATTTTTTTTCTTACCCAGAAATTGCTCAACTACATCTTTATAGGTAAACTCATAATCAACATACAACACATTATTTTGATGGGTAAATTGAGTCATTATTTGTACAATGGTTTTTAAATAATCACCTTCCCAAGTGGGGAAACCTATAACTGCTATGTTTCTGTTTTTGAGCATTAAATTTTTTGTTTTTGTTTAAATCCAAAAGCCACCCATGATTTGATTAAACGTCTTATCCAGCTTCGCTTTTTGGGTATTTCGCCAATAACATCTTCCAGTAAATCTACTCGTGCTCCGTTTAAGAATACAAAAGGTTCGTTTTTTACTCCTTTTTTGAATATTCGTAATACTTTCGAATCGGCTTCGTTCCAAACTCTATTGGCGCGGCAAACCAATAAAGATAAAGTAGATTTTCCTATCAAATCAATAGGGTAATGCGATTGTAACAATCCGGGGATTTCTATAAAAATATAGTTGTAGTTTTCAATGTCTTCGCCATTTAAATTGACCAAATCGGTAACATCTTGTTTTTCAAAAAATGTATGGTCTATTTCGTAGTATTTGTTGTCCGGATGGTTATCAAAAGGCACTTCCATACTGCAAAAATGGAAAACGGTATTTTTTTCTTTTTTGGGAATCACGCAAAGCACTTTCTCGCCAAATTTTCGCAACTCATCGGCAGCCATCAATATGATAAATGTTTTTCCTTCACTTTCTCTTGTACTTAAAAAAGTAACTTGCTTGGTGCGTTCGTAATGATGTCCGATTTTTGTTTCCAGTTTTAAGTTTTGCAAGAAAATATCGAGCGCCCGTTTTTTTACTTGCAGATAATTCACTAATTCTTTTTTGTTTTTTTCTTCCGGAAATTTAGGGAAGGCACCCAATAAAGTTAATTCGGTGGTGATTTCAGTGTTTTTAGGTGATTTTAGTGTGTTGTCCAAAAATTCCATAGCAACCACAATACCAAAAGTGAGTATAAAACCAACCACAAATCCGACTACGACCAACATCATCCGTTTTGATGGTGCCGGATTTGCAGGAAAGAAGGGTTTGTCCACTATTTCAAGACGAGAAGACATTTCTTGATTTTTGCTGTGTAAGCGTGCTTGATTCAAACTGTGCAAAGTCTCTAAATAAGCACGTTCAGAAACATCTATTTTACGTTCAATGCGTTTTAACCTTGAACCTAACGGTGCAAACTGAGCATATATACGATTAAATTCTTCTTTTCTTTTTAAAATAATGGCAATTCGAGCTTTGGTTTCTTCAATGATAATGATAGTCTCTAACCATTGCGAAAGAATTTCTTGCACAGGCAATCCTTCGGTTGTGTTTTGTAACCGAAAATTGTCTTTTGCATCAGCTATTAAGCTGATTTTTAGATTGTCGGCTTTTTTATGCAGGTTTCTCAGTTCTTCGCTGTAATCGGTGTTGGAAGAATCTAAAGAAACAACTTCGAGTTTTGCAATTTGTGTGTTTATATTGTTTAATTCCAGTCGTTTAGTTTCGATGATGTCATTTATTTCGGCTAATGAATGTTTGGAGTTTAGTTGTCTTTCTAACCGTTTTCTGGTGGAATCGGCAGCCGAAAGTTTCATCAATTCGGTTTGGTATAATTCATCCAAGTCTTCTTTTTTGGCAGATATAAAGCGGGTTTGCTCGTAATAGTTAATGATTTTATTTTCTTCCCTGAAATGTAAAAGTTCATCTTCGGCAGCTTTAAGCACTTCTTGTGCTTTTTCGGTTTCTTTTTCAAAATACGCCACTACAGAGCCACTTTGACTTCGCTTTATGGCTTGATGTTTTCTGTTGGCAACATCTATCAAAATTTCAATGGTTTTTTTACAAATTCCCGGGTCGGATGTGCTGTATTCTATCTTTATCAAATCACTGTTTCCCGATTGACTTACTTCATACGTGCCCACGTGCTCTATACCAAACAAATCATCTTTTGAGTATAGTAATTCGTAAATTTTGTTGTTCATATCCTTATCGCGATAAGCTTTTATCATTTCAAGGGTGTGGTCAAACGATGTGGTGTCGGTAAGTGAATCGATAAGCGATTGCCCAAGATTTTGTTTGTAGAGTTCCCAAGTTTTTGGGTTTATAACAAGGTAATCGGGTTTGGTAAGCATAAAACAGGTTGCCAACAGTCGGGCACACACTTCTTCTTTGGTTTCGTAAGCATTAAATACATTTAAGATATTTTCCATTTCGCTGGTGGTGTAGTTGCGGTCTACACGCGAATTGGCACTTTTTTCAAGGTTTGAGCCCGAAACCAACCCTGTGTTTATAAGAGCACTGGAAGAGTAAGAACGTTTTTCGTTGCGCGTAGCAACAAATATCAGTACAGCCATAATTATCCCTACCGCAAACATAATTTTGAGGTGGTCAAGCATCAATCGTATCAGTTGTACTAAGGTCATATTTATGGCTTTTTTTCGTAAATTATTTTTGTTCCTACCAATAATTCGAGTAAATAAAAAGCTGTTGTCATTTCGCTTTTGGTTTCTTCAAGTTCCAAAAGAGCAGCGTTGTACTTTTCAATCACTTCATTATAATCGGTAATATTTATGGTGCCGTTTTGCATTTGCTCATAAGCAAGGTCTTTTGATACTTGAAAACTGTTTACTTTTGATGCTTTTACAGCCAGTTTTTTATCCAACAAAAGCAGTTCTTGATAGCCGGCAATTACCGACTGGGTAATGGTTTGTTCAATTTCTTCCTTTTTTTCTTGTTGATAGTAGATTTCTTCTTTTGCGGCTTTAATTTTCACTTTTGTGGTGAAAATATTGGCAATGGGTAAGTAGAAGGTAATTCCGGCATTGTAAAAAACGGTTGTTTGAGTTGTTAGTGTATTGGTTAGTACCGGTCCTTGATTGGTTAAGCTCAGGTTATTGCCTGTTCCGTAAGCGGCACTTCCGGTAAGCGCCAACGTGTTGAGCCAACGCCTTTTTTCAATTTTTGCCAACAGTTCTTGTTTGGTAATCAGTGCATCTTGTTGTTTCAGCAAAGGGGAATTCATCAATGCCGAATCTATCAATGTTTGTAAAGGCAAAAGCTGAATGGTAGCATTGTTCAGCTCTAATGTTTGAGCCAAAGAAAGCTTTCCCTGTGTCAGTAACGCGACTAACAAAAAATATTTTAAAAATGGTTTCAAAATACGAACGATATATTTGTTTTTATGTTGGATAAATGTCAGTTATACATTTTCTTTTTGCAGTAAAGCGGGAATCGTTCGGAAAATTAGTTTAATGTCGTACCATAGGGAGTAATTTCGTGCATAAGTGTTGTCTAATTGTTTACGTTCTTCGTCGCTCATTTCGCCACCACCGCGTTTTTCTACTTGCCATAAACCGGTAATGCCTGCAGGAGCCAAAAAGCGTTCAGACCATTGGTCGGAGGTGAGTTGCTCGGCTTCGTAAAGCGGTAAAGGTCTGTTGCCTACAATAGACATATCGCCTTTTAGCACATTAAAGAGTTGAGGTAATTCGTCGATACTGGTATTGCGAATAAAACGACCTACTTTGGTTACGCGAGGGTCGTCTTTTAACTTAAAGAATGCCGCAGCGTTTTTCTTATGTTTGATTTCTAAATATTGACTTTCGCAAATTTCTTTTCCGTCAATATATAACAGTTGTGAGCAAGGTTTTCCCAGCGCTTTACATTTAGGGCAATCTTCAATTTCTTCAATTTCGGGAACTTCTTCTGCATATTGATTTAATTTTTTAAATTCTTTCAATCGCTTGTCGGCATCGGGATACATTGAACGAAACTTGTAAAAGTCGAAAATTTTATAGCCCGTTCCTACACGTTTAGAGGCATAAAATACAGGTCCTTTCGATTCTAATCGTATGGCAATGGCAACCAATATGAACAAAGGCGACAGCAATAAAAGCGCCAATGAAGCAAAGACAATGTCAAATATTCGTTTTTCTAACGGAATTGTTCGTTTTGCAGATTTATTACGATTTAATTGAATTTGATTTTTTCTGTAATCGATAAGGAATTGTAACCGCGGTAAAAAAGCAGTGAATGAAAAGGGCTTTGTTACCAAATCATCAATTCCGATTTTTAAAGACTTTTCAGATTCTTTTTTTGTCGGTATTTGTTTTGAAAATACCAGCAGTACAATTGAATTGAATTGCGAATTTTTTCTGACGGATTTTGAAAATTCATAAGGATTAATACCTTTTAAATCATTTTCTACCAAAATTACATCCGGTAATGATTTGGCAGTGTTTAAGTAAGAAAAAGCCAAAAATCCGTTTTCTTTTTGTTCGACTTCAAAAACAGATTCGTCAATGGCATAATCTTTTTTTAAGTCGGGATTGTTTCCTATATAAAGTAATTTTATCTTTTCCATGGTGCTGAATCTTTTGGTTAAGCGGTTAATCTTGAGGCGCAATCAATACGTCTGAATATGCTTTCTATGCGTAATTTCAACTCTTCGGGATTAAAGGGTTTAACCAAATAATCGTCGGCGCCCAGTTGCAGACTTTTTATTTTTTCTTCGCTGCTTTCGTGCCCGGAGAGTACAATAAGCGGAATATCTTTGAAAAAAGTGCTCATCCGGATATTTGTAATAAAATCGAAACCGTTCATTTTGGGCATTCCCAAATCGGATACTATCAAATCCGGAATATTTCCCTTTTGCATATACGCTAAAGCATCGGTGCCGTCTTCTTGGGTGATAATGTTGTAATCTACACTTAAAAAATGCTCAAGCAGCATTCTTATGCTTTGGTCGTCGTCGATAATCATAATAGTTCGTTTCATAGTTTATTGGTTTTATTTGTTAATAAATTTTCCCGTTTTGGGATAGTTGTTTTAAAATGATTTTCACTATTGCAATTTGAGAATATTGAGTATTTTTAATAAGAAGTAAAAAACCTAAAATGGCTTTACGTATTTTTGCTTAGTCGTAAGCGTATTTATACAGATGAGACAATAGAAATTAATAATAAACTTTAGCAGAGAAACATAAAATGCACATTTTGGCATTAAATATGGTATAAATATCCTATATTAGTAAAAGAAGAAAATTACAGAAGAGATGTTAAAACAGCAGTTATCGCAAAAATTATTACAAAAACTATCGCCACAGCAAATTCAATTAATGAAATTGTTGCAACTTCCTACGGTAGCACTAGAACAGCGCATTAAAGAAGAAATGGAAGCGAATCCCGTATTGGAAGAAGGTAAAGATATAGACGAAAGTATTGACGCACAGGATGAATTTGAAAATGAAAAAGAAGTATCCGAAGCCGAAAAAGAATTTGACTACGAAGATTACATTGACGATGATGATACACCCGATTATAAATTATATGTAAACAATAAAGGTAAAGATGAAGAAGAAAAATCTATTCCGTTATCAGGAGGAGTAACATTTCATCAAAAATTAGAAGAACAGCTCAGCTTATTGGATTTAGACGATGAAACTTTTACCATTGCCCACTATTTGATAGGTAGTTTAGATGATGCCGGATATCTGCGCAGAGATATCAATTCTATTGTCGATGATTTGGCATTTACGCAAAACATAATTACCACACCCGAAAAAGTAGAAGAAGCCCTGAAGATAATTCAATCATTTGACCCACCCGGAGTGGGTGCTCGTGATTTAAGAGAATGTTTGCTTTTACAGCTTAAGCGTAAAAAAAGTGATTCGCCGGCGCACAAATTGGCTTTAAAAATTTTGGAAGATTATTTTGAAGAGTTCAGTAAGAAACATTACGATAAAATTATTAAGAAGTTGGAAATCAGCGAGGAAGAGTTGAAAGCCGCCATAGATGAAATTTTAAAACTCAATCCCAAACCCGGTAATTCGGCAAATGATGCCTCGCCGGCGGCGCAAACCATTACGCCCGATTTTATTGTTACCATCAACAATGGCAAGTTAGAGTTAAGCTTAAACGGCAGAAATATGCCCGAATTACGTGTGAGCCGGCAATATGCCGAAATGCTGCGCGATTATTCAAAAAACAAAAACAAAACCAAAGCCGACAAAGAAGCCATTACATTTGTAAAGCAAAAATTAGATTCGGCCAAGTGGTTTATTGATGCCATTAAACAGCGGGAACATACGCTAATGTCAGTAATGCAAGCTATTTTGGATTATCAAAAAGATTACTTTTTGGAAGGAGACGAAACATTGCTCAAACCAATGATATTAAAAGATATTGCCGATAGGGTAGGGTTGGATATTTCAACCGTATCCAGAGTAGTGAACAGTAAGTACGTGCAAACACCTTACGGAACATTTTTGCTTAAATCATTCTTTTCGGAGTCATTATCTACCGACAGTGGTGAAGAAGTTTCTACCCGCGAAGTGAAAAAAATACTGCAAGATTTAATTGAAAATGAAGACAAGAAAAAACCGCTTACCGATGAGAAAATTGCCAAAATTCTTAAAGAAAAAGGATATAACATTGCGCGCCGAACAGTAGCAAAGTATCGCGAACAGTTGGGTATTCCGGTTGCACGATTAAGAAAAGAAATATAAAACAGGCAAGAAATTCAATTGAACGATGAGTAAAATTCTTGCTTTAATCATATCTTATTTTTTCCACCCGTTATGGTACCCATTGCTGGGAGTATATATCTTGTTTCAAACACCTACTTATGTCAATTATGCCATTCCGGACAATTATAAATGGAAAATCTACATACTTCTAGGATTTATAACCATTGTCAGTCCGTTGGTTACGTTGATAATTTTAAAGAAAATAAAACTCGTTCGCGATAAACATTTGGCTTTGGCGCAAGAGCGAATTTATCCGTATATTACAACGATAATTTATTACATCTTTGCTATTTATTTATTTCAAAAGGCAGGAGTTCCGGCAGTAATATTGTATTATTTGTTGGGCGCAACCATTGCCGTATTCTTGGATTTTCTGTTGAATTTCAAACTAAAAATCAGTGCGCATACTACGGCAGTTGGTGGTTTGTTGGCAATGTTATTGGCAGTCAGTTTGCGTTGGCGTATCGATTTATCGTTTTATATAGTATTGGCATTTTTAGTTGCCGGAATAGTCTCTACCGCTCGATTGATGTTGCAAGCGCACAAATTGAACGAAGTGCTGCTTGGTTTTCTTGTCGGGTTTTTCTCAATGTTTTACGTAATGGGGTTTTTATGGTAACTAAATTTTCCGGCAAACCATTAAGCCGTCTCTTACCGGAAATAATACATTTTGTACGCGCGAATCATTTTCTACTTTCTCGCAATAATCAACCAGAGCTTTAGTATCGGCATCAAGGGTTTCGTAGGGTTGGGTTACTTTACCGCTCCATAAAACATTGTCGGCAATGATGTATCCGTTTGTGGCTAATTTATCAATTACCAAATCAAAATAGTTGCTGTAATTAGTTTTGTCGGCATCAATAAAAACCAAGTCAAAGGTTTCGTTTAGGGTAGGAATAATATCCAAAGCATTACCGATGCGGTAATCTATTTGCTCTTCTTTTCCTGCTTTGGCGATGTACTTTCTCACCATTGGTTCCAATTCTTCATTAATGTCAATGGTGATGAGTTTTCCGTCTTTTTTTAAACCTTCCGATAAACACAAAGCCGAATAACCGGTATAAGTGCCAATTTCCAATATTGTTTTGGGTTGAATCATGTGGCTAAACATACTCAAAATACGTCCCTGTATATGTCCGCTTAACATTCTGGGAATTAGAACTTTTTCCCATGTTTCATGATTGAGTTCTTTTAATATAGGAGATTCTTTTTCGGTGTATTTTTCTACAAATTGTTCTATTTTTTCAGGTAAAAAATCCATTCTTTTTTGGTTTAAAGTTAAGTAAATGTTAAAAACTTCGTTGATAACTCCGCTTAATGTTGATAAGTATGTGTATTAACTCTTTATATTTTTAGACTTTAGAAAACTGTATCATTAAAAACCATTGATTATGAATAAGTTTGTATTTTTTGTGCTGTCGATAATTTTATCAACAAATATACTATTTTCACAAGAGCTTTCAAAAAAGCAAGAACGTGAAATGCTCGAAGATGCTGAGTATTATTACGAGGAAGAAAACTATCCGAAAGCGCTTGAAATATTTGAAAAATTAGCTGCTGCAAATCCTAATGATATTTATTACAGATTGATGGTCGGTATTCTTTATACTTACCGTTACGACAAGAAAAAAGAAGCTATTACATATTTAGAAGATGTAAAAAAAAGCAACCCTGATTTTAACGAAGTAAATTTTTATTTAGGTAAAGCATACATGGTAAATCATATGTTTGATAATGCCATAGAGTATTTTACCGAATACATGAAAAACGAAACCGTTGCCGATGAAGATAAAGTAAAAGCACGCCGAAACATTTTGTATTGCGAAAATGCCAAAAAGTTCACTAAAGATTCTGTAAATGTGCGGATTGAAAATATAGGACCACCTATAAATACCGATGCTGCAGAATATGTTCCGCTTATTACGCCGGATGAATCGGTTTTAATTTTTACTTATCGCGGACCAAAAAGTTTGGGCGGTAAAATGGATAAAAGCGGAAAACCCGATCCCGATGGCGATTATTACGAAGACATTATGATTTCATATAAATTTAATGATGAATGGCTTGAACCGGAGCCAATAGGTGAGAATATTAATACCAAAGGTCATGACGCCAGTATTGCTTTAAGCATTGATGGACAAAAATTATTTATTTATAAATCAACAAAAAAAGACCATGGAGATATTTACATTAGTTATTTGGAGGGGAATGAGTGGTCTCGCCCAAAAAAGATAGAAGGCGAAATAAATACAGATGAATCATGGGAGGGAAGTGCTTCAATGAATAACAGCGAAGATTTGTTGTATTTTGCCAGTGATCGCGAAGGCGGATACGGTGGTAGAGATTTGTGGGTGGCAGAAAAGCAAGAAGATGGTTCGTGGGGAAATATCCAAAATTTAGGACCAACTATCAATACACGATACAACGAAGATGCACCTTTTATCCATCCGGATGATAAAACCTTATACTTTAGTTCAGAAGGGCACAACAGTATGGGCGGATACGATATTTTCTTTGCCACAAAAGATGAAAACGGCGAATTTTCAACGCCCGAAAACGTTGGCTATCCGATTAACACGATTGGCGATGACCGTTATTTTGTCCTATCTGCCGATGGTAAAACCGGTTATTATTCAACAGCAGGAAAAAGTAAAAATGGTCAGCATGATATTTTCACCGTAAAAGGTGAATTTGGTACAAAACCAATTTTGGCATTAGTAATTGGTGTAGTAAACGCTAACGATAAACCCGTAGAGGCAGATATCAGTGTTACCAATATTACAACCGGAGAGAGTGAAGGAAACTTTAAATCGAATGCAGCCACAGGTAAGTATATGCTGGCTTTAACCCCCGGAAATAAATATAAAATAGCCATCGAAGTTGAAGGGTATGACCCTAAAATTGAATACCTGAATGTAGAAGATTTGGATACCTATGTTCAAGTTGAACACGATATAAATTTATATTCTGAAGATTATAAACAACAACCGGTAGCCGAAGTTGGCGAGCAAGAAGAAAAATTGCAAGAAAAGCTCGATAAGCAGATAGAAAAGTATAAAAAAGAAAGCACACTTGAAGGATATATGGAAATGGTTTACAATAAAATTTTGAAAGATTACGGAGATGTTGAGGAAGAAGGCGTGGAGTATTTTATTGACTTGGGCGATGAAAAAATATCCGGTCAAATAGATTCTTTAAAAGCTGCCGGTGTACAATTTAGAACACAACCGCAACCCGACGGTACGGAAAAAGTAGTAATGGGCCCGTTTAAAACTCTTGCCGAAGCAGAAACCTACAAACGATTGTTGTCTAAAGTAAGCCGTGAAATTGCCGAAAAAGATGTTACCATTATGGATCACGGTCAAGAATTAACGGTTCAAGAAAAATATAAAGACATCTATGATTTAGCCATAATGCGTTCGCAACTTACGGTTCACGATGAGTTGGTGAATAAAGAAGAAATTAAACAACAAAAAGAAGAAAACAGTGAGTTTGTAGATAATGCCGGATTTACCTTAGACAATGACAGCTTGGTTACATTAAAAGAAAACGGCTTGACCGAGGCAGATGAAAAAGTAATAAAGGGCGTTACGTTTAAGGTAGAAATTGCTGCAACAACCGATACAACCGATGCTCAATTGCAAGAATTTTTGGCTAAAATGAGCAAATACGGAAAAATAAACAAAAAAACATATCCCGATGGTGTTACTCGTTATTCATACGGACCGTTTGAAACTTTGGTAGAAGCAGAAAAATTCCGGGTAGAATTAATAAAACAAGAAAAAGCCAGTCAGGATGCATTTGTTACGGTTTTTGTTTTTGGAAAACGAAAAACAGTGGATGAATACGCCAAATCACCTTGCGAAAACGACGAATTGGTTGATTTTTCATGGTTTATCGGAAAAGATTTGAACGATACAGCTGTTTACAATAAACTCTTACGAATGGGCGGAAGCAAATGTGCCGAAGGTTTAACCTTTAAAGTGCAAATTGCCGCTTATCGCCATCCCGAAAATTATAAATACGACCATTTAATTCAATTCGGACAGCCTGTAATTACCCCTTATCCTGATGGAATTACCCGTTTCACACAGGGTGAATTTAATACTATGGGAGAAGCAGAAGTTTTACGTCAAAAAATTATAAAAGCAGGTCAAGAAGATGCTTGGATAACACCATTTTATAATGGTAAACGAATGTTGATGGAAGAGCTCATTAAAGTAAATTTTTACGGCAAAAAAATCAATTAATCATATGCTGAAAAACAAGCAAGTTGTTGATGTAATGATGGCCAACGATGCTTTTAGTCGATGGTTAGGAATTGAGGTGGAAGAAGTGAAAGAAGGATATTGCCGATTGCAAATGAAAGTGCGTGAAGAAATGCTCAACGGTTTTTACATTGCACACGGCGGCATCACATACAGCTTAGCCGACAGTGCCTTGGCTTTTGCTGCCAACAGTCACGGACAAAAAGCCGTTTCGGTAGAAACATCCATTTCTCATTTATTGCCTGTAAAAGCCGGTGATACGCTAATTGCCGAAGCATTTGAAAAATCCGTAACCAACAAAATCGGTGTTTACGAAGTAGAAATAAAAAATCAAGAAAAGCAATTGGTTGCCTTATTCAAAGGAACCGTTTACCGAACATCTAAAATTTGGGAGTAAAAATCTAAGGTTTATAAGCATACAGCATATTCTGTTTAATAAAAAAAAGCTGTCTAATTATTAGACAGCTTTTTTATAAATGTAACCTTAAAAACTATTATTCTTCCAGATATTTTTTAAGCATCGGATGATTTTCTTTTGCTTTTAGTTCATTTATTTTATTTTCAATCTCGGAAATTAAATTTTCTACCGTTTTAAGTTCTTCTTTTATTTCCATTTGTTTTTTGGGGTCTTTGCTTAAATCTTTTTCTTCACGTTCCAGCAATTTTTTTCTGTCGTTGAGGGTTTTTATTAAATCTTTGGCTGTCATATAACCCGAGTAGCGCAACCACCACATTCCGCCGTTTTCGGCCATATCATATAGATAAGGTAACCCTTTTATAATAATATCATAGGACTGGTGTTGCAAATATTTACCAAAGTTGAAAGTAAGTTGGTATTTGCTGTAAGCATCCATCGTATTATAAGCTCTTTCATAAAAATCGAAAGCGCTTTCATCTCCGTATTGAGAGTATAATCCTCCAATAGCAATTAGTACCGTGCTGTTTTTGATATTTTCATTCTTTTTGGCAAAAGCCATTGCTTTGTCTTTATCAAATTCCATAAGAGCATATAAAGCTCGAGATTCCACTAAATATGAAGAATCATTCAAAGCTTTTTCGTAAATGGAAAGAGACTCTTCTTTGAAGGCGCTGCGCAGTTTGTCTATCGCTGCCGCGCGCACTTTTGATTTCTCATCTTTTAAAGCCAAATTTTCCAATTTCGCTTTAATGGTTTCTTTTATATTTCCGTAAACTAATGCATTATCCAATCCTTTAACAGCTTTTAAACGAATTGCCCAAAATTTATCGTTGAGCGCATCCACAACAGTGGCTATGGATAATGAATCGCTGTATTTTTGTAAGGCAATTACAGCTTCGTAGCGGTCTAAAAACAATGGCGCATTGTAATATTGAAAACGTAGCCAATCTTTGTTTTTATTATCCACTTTTTCACCCAATAATATTTTTTCGGCATCAACATTTACTAGTTTGGGTTCACCTCTTTTTTCGCCTTGGTTTACTTTAAAAGCAAATGTTTCTTTAGCTTTTGTAATCTCAACAAAATGCTCGTTTACTTTGCCTTCATTGTCATAAACATCTATTCGATTGGGAAGGCGAAACAATGGGGTTGTTTCTAAATCTTGTAATTGCTCAATGGTAACCAATACCGTGTCGGTATATTCTACATATGAGTAATCTATGTTTAGCATCGGATGACCGGAAGACAAAAACCATTGGTTGAAAAACCAGTTTAAATCTTCACCGGTAACATCTTCAAAAGCCAAGCGCAATTCGTGAATTTCTACATCGGTAAATTGGTTGTCTTTCAAGTATTTTTGCAAAGATGTAAAGAAAGCATCATCACCAACATAATTACGTAGCATATGCAATACTCGTCCGCCTTTTTGATAAGAATGTGCATCGAACATATCTTCTTTGTCTTCATAATCAAACCGGATTAAGTCCACTTGCTTGTGCAGAGATTCGTTTAGGTATTGCATTAAATCGTTGTAAATGTGATAATCGGCTTCATCTTTTCCGTACTTATATTCCATCCATAAATATTCGCCATAAGTGGCAAACGATTCGTTTAAGGGTAAGTTTGCCCACGATTCGCAGGTAACCAAATCGCCAAACCAATGGTGAAATAATTCGTGAGCAACAATGTCTTCATTATCATCATCAAGTAATTCACGTTTTGTCCGTTGTACAAATTCGCCATGAATAACGCACGATGTATTTTCCATTGCACCGCTTACGTAATCGCGAACAACAACCTGATGATACTTGGTCCAAGGATAATCATATCCCAGGCGTTGTGAGTAAAATTCGAGCATTTCAGGCGTGTTGCCAAAAATATCTTTGGCATAAGGAGCGTAAGGGTGTTCTACATAATAGTTTACCTCAATGTCGCGCCAGTGATCTTTAATTTCGGCAAAATCGCCAACTGCCATCATAAACAAATAAGGGGCGTGTTTGAGTTTCATCTCCCAATGGTCGGTACGGGTACCGTCGCCGTTCAATTCGCTCATTACCAATAATCCGTTGGAAAGGGTTATGTAAGAAGTGTCAACGGTTATGGCAATTTCTTGAGTGGATTTTTGATTAGGACTGTCTATTGTAGGAAACCAGCGTGAATTGGCTTCTGTTTCGCCTTGTGTCCAAATTTGCTTTGGTTTGTTGGGTGTTTTACCGTCAGGGTTGATAAAATATAACCCTTTATCTTCAGTGATTGCAGCACTTCCGCCACTTTCGTATTCGTCAGGTTTGGCAGTGTAAGAAATTGACAGTTCAACGGTGTCTTTTCGTGTAACGGTTTGCGGTAATTTTATAGACAATATCATGCCGTCGTATTCATATTGCAAAGGTTGTGACGCATTGGTTTTAGAGTTTACCAATGACACTTCGGCAATATCCATTCCTTTAGCATCTAAGTTTACTATGTTTTGCGGATAAAAATGGGGTTTTAACCATACGTGCTCTTTTCCCAATAACCGGCGATTTTCCCAATCGAATCGAACATCGAGTTTGGTATGAATAAGGTCGAAATATTTTGTTTCCGAAGGGTTGTAAATTTCTTCTTTTTTGTCAGAAAACACATTGATTGTATCCAATTCAATGGTTTGTATGTTGTTGCTGACTTTTTGTGTGGATTTACATCCGAAAATAATAAACGATATGGCTACTGCCGATAAAACATTTTTAATCATAAGGTATAAATATTTTTAGCGAACCGTAAAAATCGGATTTTTTTATGAAAATGAAAGAATATTTTTGATGAAGGGTATCTGTGCCAAGTTTTTGTGCAAATAAAAAAAGCTGCCTTTAGAAGACAGCTTTGATAAGAATAATCAATTGATTTAATCTAATATTTTATTGATAAGTTCTATTTGAAGTTTGGCTACATTCGGATTGTGTGTATCGCCGTTGACTAATATTAAAGCATAGGCCAAGGGTGAAAGTTTAAAATCGTAATAACTGATACCGTTTTCTATTTTATATATTTTTCTGATATGATTTTGAACCGGTATATCAAGTGTTTTGAATGTGTTGGATGCTTTGTTTAATGCTTGTAAGAATTCTTCTTCGGAAAAATCAAATTCTTCAATCAGTTCCGAGGCGTAATGAGTCATTTTTGAATGATAAAAGGCATCGTTAAATTCAGCCAACGCACTGTTATTATAGAGTATATATTGTATTAATGCTTCCATTTTTTAGTTTTTTGACAGTTAAACAGTAGTTTCTTTTTTAGTACGCAATTCTTTTAATTTTTTAAAAAGTTCTTCTTCTTCCTCCGATAAATCGGTTGGAACAATTATCCGTGTTTTTACATATAAATCGCCATACCCCGAACCATTGTAGTGTGGCATTCCTTTACCTTTCAAGCGAAGTGTTTTTCCACCCGAGGTACCTTTGGGAATAGTTAAATTAACATCTCCGCCCAAGGTATGTACGGTTACTTTACCGCCTAAAACGGCAGTGTATAAATCTATAGGTAAGTCGGTGTAAAGGTCATCGCCTTTGCGTTCAAATTTAGGGTGTTTTTGTATGTGGATGGTAATATATAAATCACCGTTTTCTCCACCGTTTATTCCGGGAGCACCTTTTCCTTTGAGCTTAATTTTTTGCCCTTCGTACATACCCGGTTTTAGCTTAATGCGTAATTTTTTTCCGTTTACATTTATAATGCGTGTAGTTCCGTGATAGGCTTCTTCCAGATTGATTTCCATTTCGGCTTCATAATCTTGCCCTTTGTAGGCACGTGTTCTGCGGCTGCGTCTGCCACCTGCCGATGCTCCGCCGCTAAAACCTCCGCCAAAGAAACTATTAAAGAAATCGGAAAACATTTCGGGGTCGCCTTCATATGTGTAGTGAGCTCCGCCACCACCACCACCTTGGTAAAATTGCGACCAATCAAAACCACCGCCACCTTGCGGGCCACTTTGTTGGAAGTTTTTCCAATTGGCACCTAATTCATCATATTTTTTACGGTTTTCTTCGTTGCCCAATACTTCGTAAGCCTCAGAAATTTCTTTAAATTTTTCTTCGGCTTCTTGATTCCCCTGATTTTTGTCAGGGTGATATTGCTTTGCTAATTTTCGGTAAGCTTTTTTTATTTCGTCTTGTGTGGCATTTTTGCTAACGCCTAATATTTTGTAATAATCTTTATAATCCATATCTGTTCAGTCCTCCTTAATAATTTGTGTAAACGAATGTCAAATATTATTCCAAAGGTACTAAACTGCAATTTTGTCAGAGGATGAAAATGAATTATTTTATAGATTAATTATTTAAAATTTCAAGATTAATATTTGTATCCGCTCCCTCCGTCTTGTTCGAGGTTTACACCTAAGCCTAAAACCATTCGATTGACAAAGTTAAAGTAGGAAATAATCAGATTGGCATCGAGAATGGCTCGGTCCGACAGCCCTGATTTTTTAAGCGGGTCGATGAATTTGGTTTTTGTATCAACAGAAGGGTTAACTGTTAAATGATGCGCATAGTCGCATAATAAAGTATCTACGGTGTTAAGAGGAATACTTCGGTAATTGTTTCGGAACTTTTCAGCTTTTTCGTCATCTTTCCAATAAAAATTAAGCGCTTCCAAATGGTGTTTTTGGCAATATTCGCAGTTGTTGGCACGAGAAACTACAACTCCCAACATCTCACGCTGATAACGTTTCAATGGCGATTTTCCAAACATAATGGTCATATATAAATCCATATGATTGACAATGCTTTTCGGGTTTAAACTCTGAATTTTGTGAACCTCGGCTAATTTGCCTCTGGTTTTCACCAAATTGTCGTAAATGGTTTTAAGTTCGCCTTCGGCTTCGTGGTGTTCAATTACTTGTATATGTGCCATAATAGAGGTTTTAACAACATCCTCCGCCGTCGTAAAAGTAGGTTGAGGGAGAAATAAATATATCGTTACGGTTTAGTTTTTTCAATGCTTGGGCTGTTTTATCGCAAATTGCCAAGGGTTGATTTTGCATCAAAATATGCCCTTTATTATCATCAAAATACTCCTCATTGCCAAAATAAATAGCTGTTTTCCCGGTAAATACACAAGGACCGTCTTCGGGCATAGGGTCTTTTATGGCACAAACTTCAATGCTTTCAATGTAAATATTCTTATCGGTTTGATAATGATTGGGCGAAAGAATGCGATAAGGACGTTTGGCTCGTATTTCTATTGTTCCAAACCCTACGGAAGCAATCATATCTATATATTCTTGCATAGGTAATACACCCGTAAGACATAATGCGCGCAAGCGTTCGTCTTGCTTTAAATTGTCGGGAATAATATCTTCACTCACCGGGTCGGACATGACTAATTTTCCGTGCGGTTTGAGCACACGATACATTTCTTTTAATGCCTTTTGCAAATCTTCTTTTGTGAAAATATTGAACAAACAATTTTGAGCGGCAACATCAATGCTGTTGTCTTCAATAGGTAAATCCAAGGCATTTCCTTTTTTCAGAGAAACGAAATTGCGTTTAAACCAAGGGTTTTCTTTTTCGGCTAAGCGAAGATTTTTATCGGCAGCATCAAGCATTTCATCTACTACATCAACGCCTGTAATGCTGTTTTTTCTGCGGCTGAAATAAGCAAATTGCAACAATTCCATACCGCCGCCAACGCCAACATATAAAACAGAAGGATTGTTTACCAAATCGCGCGGATGAATGGTTGAGCCGCAGCCGTAATTCATTTCAAGCATTATATTGGGAATTGATAATCCCGGCAACTGCCAAACGGGTGTTGTTGTGCAACATAATCCCACATCGGGCGTTTCGGCAGCTTCTTTATATACATTTTTGGTGGTTTCCAAATAGTTGCTCATAAATGTTTTGTTATTATTTGTAAAAATATAAAATGTATTCTGCTTTAGATGTATTCTTTATGACATTCAATAAAAAAAGCCCCATTAGGGCTTTTTTTAGGGGGAATATTGATGAGTAGGTTTTTAAAACTCCGCATTTTTCGGTGTTCGTGGGAATGGGATGACATCACGGATGTTGCCCATTCCAGTAACAAACTGTACCAATCGTTCAAAGCCCAAGCCAAAACCGCTGTGTGGTGCAGTGCCAAATTTTCGGGTATCCAAATACCACCACAGCTCTTCTTCGGGAATATTAAATTGTTTTACTTTTTCGAGTAATACTTCGTAGCGTTCTTCCCGTTGCGAGCCGCCTACAATTTCACCTATGCCGGGAAACAAAATATCCATAGCGCGAACGGTTTTACCGTCTTCATTCAAACGCATATAAAAAGCTTTAATCTCGGCAGGATAATCGGTTAAAATAACCGGTTTTTTAAAGTGTTTTTCAACCAAGTAGCGCTCATGCTCCGATTGTAAGTCGGTACCAAATCCTTCTACCGGATATTGGAATTTGCCTTTTTTGTTTGGTTTTGAATTGCGTAAAATTTCTATGGCTTCGGTGTAGGTAAGACGTTCAAAAGGTTCTTTGAGGATGAAATTCAGCTTTTCGAACAATTCCATTGAACGTTCGTTTTGCGGTTTTTGTTTTTCCTCATCTTGTTGTCGTTTGGATAAGAACTGTAAATCATCTTTGCAATTTTCAAGCACATAACCGATGCAGTATTTCAATAAATCTTCTGCCAAATCCATATCATCGTCTAAGTCGGCAAAAGCAATTTCGGGTTCAATCATCCAAAATTCAGCCAAATGTCGTGTGGTATTTGAGTTTTCGGCTCTGAAAGTAGGCCCGAAAGTATATACTTTTGATAAAGCCAATGCAGCCAATTCGGCTTCTAATTGACCAGAAACAGTCAGGTTGGTGGGTTTGCCGAAAAAGTCTTGTTTGTAATCTACTTTTTTCAATTTAGGGTTAAGGATGTTGTAAATATTATAATAAAGATAAGGATGCTTTGATTTATTATATTTTCGTTTATTAAATTCAATTTTCACTTTTTCTTTTAAAAGCTTTTCGTTAAGTTCATCTTTAAGCTTATTAATCAATGATTTAAAAGATTTTTCATTAGCAATTTCAAAAAAGTGGTCACTAAAGTTACTTTTAATGTAATCGTTATAAGTATTTTTTATTATTTCTTCGGGATTTCTTGTCAATAATTCTTTGATTGTAATATCTTTAAAATTTATGTGTTTAAGTGATTCTGTAATATCATTTATATATCCCAGTTTTTCTATATCTTCAATGTATTTTTTTTCAATATCAATAAAAATATTTTTGTACTTTATTTTATCTTTATTTTCCAGACTTTTTAAAGGTATTTTTAGGAGGTTTAATGTCGTTGCTTCAAACATTTCGCCGGCGCCTTCGGCATCGGAACCGGTAATAATAGGCGTGTGAATGTAATAAAATCCTCTGTCGTTAAAGTATTTATGAATGGCATAAGCCAATGCGTGACGAACTCTAAAAACAGCGCCAAAAGTATTGGTGCGGAAGCGTAAGTGCGCTATTTCGCGCAAAAATTCAAGCGAGTGTCTTTTGGGTTGCAAAGGGTATTCATCGGGGTCGGCTTTACCCATTACTTCAATATTTTCGGCAAGAATCTCAAATTTCTGTCCCTTCCCGGCCGATTCTATTAATTTACCGGTTACCGACAATGAAGCACCTGTATGAACATCGGCAAGGTTTTCTTCTGGAATAGTATTAAAATCAACAACAATTTGGATATTATGAATAGTTGAACCATCGTTTAAAGCGATAAAAGCAACATTTTTACTTTCACGTTTAGTGCGTACCCATCCTTTGGCGCACACGGTTTCGTTCAATCCTTTTCCTTGCAATAAGTCTTTAATCTCTGTTCTTTTCATTTTACTGTAGAATTGATTTTGAATTGCGAAGTTAAATTTTTTCCGATTGAAAAACTTTCAAAATGGAGAATTTCAAATATTTAGTTTACTTTGGAAACAAAAAATACAAAAAACGTTTCTTAAGTTTAAAAAATTTTCTACTTTTGCACAGCATTTAATTTCATGATGGAGCAAAAGCATCTCGAAATATTACAAAGAACGCAGCAATTGTTTATGCAGTTTGGCATCAAAAGTCAAACCGTTAGCGATATTGCATCCAAATTGGGGGTTTCTAAAAAAACATTGTATTTGTACATCAATAACAAAGAAGATTTGGTGATGCAAGTAATGAAGATGTTTATAGAATATCAGAAGCAAAAATTTGAGGAAATTCTACAACAACCGCTCAATGCCATTGACCGCTTCATTGCCATTAATCAAGAGATTGGTCAACAACTGAAACAAATGCATCCGTCGGTAATGTTTGATGTGCAAAAATATTACCCCGAAGCGTGGGAGATGGTGCGTCAGTTTAAAAATGATTTTATAGCAAAGCTAATTGTCGATAACATCGAACAAGGCATTGGCGAAGGATTGTACAGAAAAAATATAAATCCCGAAATAGTGTCTTTTTTATATGTTAATATGGCGGATAATCTGTTCACAATAAATGATTTATCGCTCAAATACAGTATTGTTCAATTGCATAAAGAGTTGGCGAGGTATCATATTCGTGCAGTAGCCAACGAAAAGGGAATTAACTATTTACAACAAACTTTTAATAATAAGGATGAAAATGAAAATTATTAATGCACTTATAATTATAATGTTGTTTGCCGGTATAGCCGATGCGCAAGACAGTGTGCAAACGTTTACGTTGGAGCAAGCGCAAGCGTATGCATTGGAGCATAATTATGACTACTTAAATAAAGAACACGATGTGGTTATTGCCAAAAAGAAAGTTTGGGAAACAACAGCTATTGGTTTGCCGCAAGTGAACGCACAAGCAGATTTTAAAAACTTTTTGGATTTACCAACAACCGTAGTGCCTGCAAATGCATTCAACCCTATGGCGCCGGCAGACCAATTGGTAGGCTTAAAATTTGGAACCGATTATAATACAACGGCACAAGTGAGTGTGTCGCAATTGATTTTTGATGGCTCATATATAGTGGGCTTGCAAGCGGCAAAGACATACAAAGAATTGTCGGGCATACAGTTACAAAAAACAACTGTTGAGGTGAAAGAAGATGTTGCTCAAGCGTATTATACAGTTTTGCTGGCGCAAGAAAATTTAAAAATTCTAGACAGCTCTTTGGCTAAAATAATGGAATTGTTGGATGAAACCGAAAAAATATATCAACAAGGATTGGTAGAAGAACAAAATGTAGATCAACTTCGGCTAACTAAACAAAACATAGAGAATACTTTGCAAAATGCCAAAAATCAATATCAATTGGCTAAAAATATGTTGAAATTTAAAATCGGTTATCCGATAAATCAACCTATAGAATTAGCCGATGCAAAAGAAAAATTTATGGAGAATATTTCGATAGAAATTCCAAATGAATATTCACCCAATTCATCACTCGATTTGCGTTTGGCTATGACCAATGAATATTTAATGCGACTCAATTGGCGAAAAGAAAAATACAGCTTTTTGCCTTCTGTTGGTGCATTTTTTTCGCATCAACAACAAAATATGACCAACGATTTTGAAGTATTTAAAAGTTCAACTACTTGGTATCCTGCAACCTTGTGGGGCGTAACTGTTAAACTGCCTGTTTTTACAAGCGGTATGCGCTTGGCAAAAATGGCACAAGCAAAACTGGAGTATCAAAAAGCACAATTGCAAACAATGCAAGCCGAGCAAGGGCTGATGCTCAAATTTCAAACACTCAAAGCCGATTTGGAAAATGCGTATAATAATTATTTGAACGAAAAAGAAAATTTAAAACTGGCCGAAAAAATTCAACGCAATACAACATTGAAATATAAAGAAGGATTAGCATCGTCTATGGAGCTTACACAAGCACAAAATCAGTATTTATCTACTGAAGGACGATATATTCAAGCCTTGCTGAATGTGATGATTAAACAATCGGAGTTAAATAAATTATTAAACAACAAATAATCATATCCAATATAAAATGAAAAATATACCCAATATGAAATCGTTTAAAAATATTATTGCAGCGGCATTTATTATTGCAATAGCAGGATGTAATTCCGGAAATGAGGATAATGTTGCGGAAGAATCCGTAAAAAACGAACAAGCTCAAGGAAGACATAAAGTAAAAGTAAATGTTTCGATTTTGCAACCCCAAAAATTTGAGCATTATTTTGAGGTAAACGGAACCGTAAAATCCGATTACGATGTAATGTTAAGTCCCGAAATGAATGGTCAGATTAAGAAAATTTATGTGCAAGAAGGCGATAAAGTATCGCAAGGGCAATTATTGGCTAAGCTCAATACATCGGTAATCGAAAACAATGTCAATGAAGTAAAAATATCGTTGGCTTTAGCGCAATTGGTTTACAAAAAGCAAGAAAAATTGTGGGTAGAGCAACACGTGGGTTCCGAAATACAATATTTAGAAGCCAAAACAAAAAAAGAATCGCTCGAACAACGGTTAAAAGCACTGCAATCGCAATTGCAAATGAGCGAAATTAAAGCACCTTTTTCAGGAGTTGTAGATGCCATATTTAAAAAAGAAGGAGAAGTTATTTCACCCGGAATGCCTTTGATGGAATTGGTTAATCTGAAAGATTTATATGTAGATGCCGATGTTTCTGAAACTTATTTGCCAAACATCAAACTGCACGATTCGGTGTATGTGAAATTTCCGGCATTGGGCGATGAATTTATGGTGAAAGCAACCATAGAACGCATTGGAAATGTCATCAATCCCGGAAACAGAACTTTTTCTACAAAAGTGAATCTTTCTAAAAACACACCGGATATCGTTAAACCGAATTTAATGGCTTATGTGGGTATTAGAGATTATAAAAATGATTCGGCAATGGTATTGCCTTCGCAAATAATTTTACAAGACAATAACGGTTATTTTGTATATAAATTAAACAACAATAAAGCACAAAAAGCTTATTTGCAACCTTTGTTTTCTTCGGGCGACAAAACAGCTGTTCAGTCAAAAGATTTAACATTTGGCGATAAAGTAATTACCGACGGATACAATCAAGTATCGCAAGGTGTAGAAGTAACTCTCAATTAATTGGCAAGTAACAAATAATACCTTTAGCAATGGAAGAAATAAAAGAAAAAAAAGGATTTTTCTTATCAAATATAGCATTACGCAACAGCATTAGTGTATATTTATTACTGTTGGTAATAGCCATAGGCGGGTTGGGTGTGTATATAACCTTACCCAAAGAGCTTTTTCCCGAAGTATCCTTTCCACAAGTATATGTAAGCACAGTATATCCGGGAAACTCACCCAAAGAAATTGAGAACTTAATCAGCCGTCCGCTCGAAAAAGAAATTAAATCGGTTGACGGACTTAAAAAAGTTACATCCACCAATATGCAAGATTATTCGGCTATAATAGCCGAATTTAATACCGATGTGGATATAGATGATGCTTTACAAGATGTAAAAGACGCCGTAGATAAAGCCAAAAAAGACCTTCCCGACGACCTTGATCAAGACCCTCAGGTGATAGAAGTAAACGCTTCGGAATTTCCTATTATGAACATTAACCTTTCGGGAGATTATTCGGTAGATGAATTAAAATATTATGCCGAAGAATTACAAGACGAATTGGAAGAAATTAAAGAACTCGATAAGGTTGAATTAAAGGGTGCTTTGGATAGAGAAATAGCCATAGAAGTTGATTTGCATAAAATGGAAATAAATCAAATCAGCTTTAGCGATATTCAAGGTGCCATTCAAAATGAGAATGTTACCATTTCCGGTGGAGATGTAAAATTGGGCAATTCTCGCCGTTCTATTCGAACAGTAGGAGAGTTTAAATCGGCTGATGAGCTTAAAGATATTATCGTAAAACACGACAGAGGAAATATTGTTTATTTAAGAGACATTGCCGACATAAAAGATACTTATGAAGAACGCGACAGTTATGCACGTTTGTTCGGTCAACCGGTTGTATCGTTGGATATAGTAAAAAAATCGGGCGAAAACTTACTTAATGCGGTAGCTCAAGTAGATGAGATTCTGAAAAATGCAAAAAACACCTATTTACCCGAAGGGGTGAAAATTTCCATAACCAACGACCAATCGCAAAAGGTAAAAGACCAAATATCCAACCTCGAAAACAGCATCATTATGGGCGTTATTTTGGTGGTGTTGGTCTTGCTTTTCTTTTTGGGAGTACGCAACTCTCTGTTTGTTGGTTTAGCTATTCCGTTGTCAATGATGTTGTCGTTCCTTATCCTTTCGGCGTATGGTGTAACTTTAAATCTGGTTGTACTTTTTGCCCTAATCTTGGCTTTGGGTATGTTGGTAGATAACGGCATTGTTACCGTAGAAAATATTTACCGATGGTACGAAAAAGGGTATTCGCCTTACGAGGCGGCAAAAAGAGGAGTAGGAGAAGTAGCCGTACCCATTATCTCATCTACCGCAACTACTTTGGCGGCATTTTTCCCGTTATTGTTTTGGAACGATTTGATGGGTGAGTTTATGAAATTCATTCCGATGACATTAATAATTGTATTGTCTTCATCTTTGTTTGTTGCCTTAATTATCAACCCTGTGGTGGCAGCGAATTTTATTAAAAAAGAAGACAAAAACGACCCTGTAAATAAAAAACGATTATTTCTAACAGCTGGCGTATTTGTGGTAATGGCAATTATTAGTTATGCTTCGGGCAGTTTGGTTTGGGGCAACTTGTTTATGCTGTTTGCTGTTTTGGGATTTATTTCGGCTTATGTATTAAAACCTGCCGCATTTTGGTTTCAAGAGAATGTATTGGTTAAGTTGGAAAACCTGTATCTTAAAACCTTAAAGTTTGCCTTAGGAAACAACAAACGATTAATCTTTATTTTCTTGGGAACAATTCTGCTTTTATTTGTTTCTATCGGAATATATTTTAAATTCCAACCCAAAGTAAATTTCTTTCCGGTAAACGAACCAAAATACGTAAATGTATTTCTTGAAATGCCTATCGGAACCGATATTGAAAAAACAAATCAAGTAACCAAAGATATTGAGCATCAAATTCAAGAAATTACTAAACCATACATTCAAGATTCTATCATTACGGCAATTATTGCCAATGTAGGAAAAGGAACTTCCGACCCGATGGACGGACCGCAAATGGGGCAAACACCCAATAAAGCACGAATTACGGTTTCGTTTGTAGAGTTTCAATACAGAAAAGGCGTTTCTACTTCCAAAATAATGCAAGAAATTACCGAAAAGCTGAAAATTCCTGCCGGCGTAAAACTTTCGGTAAAGAAAAACAGAGAAGGACCGCCTGTTGGAAATCCTATTAATATTGAAATTACCGGAGAAAACTTGGATTCGCTTATGCAAATTGCTTTGCGCATGAAAAACAAAATTGAAGCCAATAATATACCCGGTATTGAATTGCTGAAAATTGATGTAGATAATACAAAACCCGAATTATTGATTCACGTTGACCGAAAACGTGCACGCGCTTACGGTTTGTCAACGGCACAAGTAGGAAGCACGTTGCGTACGGCATTATTCGGTACGGAAGTATCAAAATTAAAAGAAGGGGAAGATGAATATCCCATTAACTTACGTTTGCAAAACCGTTACCGTTATGATATCGCATCGTTACTCAACCAGCGGATTACGTTCCGTAATCCTTCAAACGGTCAAATTGTTCAAGTGCCCATTTCGGCAGTAACCACATTCAATAATGCCTCTACATACAGCTCCATTAAACGAAAAGATTTGGAGCGTGTCGTTACATTGTATTCCAATGTGTTGGAAGGGTATAATGCCAACGAAATCAATCAAGAATTGAAAAAACTGTTGGCAGGCTTTGAAATGCCCAACGGTTATCAATTTAAATTTACCGGCGAACAAGAAAAACAAGCCGAAACTATGGCATTTTTAAGTAAAGCATTGCTTATTGCCGTTTCGCTGATAGCACTTATTTTGGTGTCGCAATTCAACTCGGTGGTAAAACCTTTTATCATTATTATTTCCGTTGGATTAAGCTTAATCGGTGTGTTTTTGGGATTGGCAATTTTCCAAATGGATTTTGTGGTAATAATGACCGGTATTGGTATTGTTTCGTTAGCCGGAGTAGTGGTGAACAATGCTATTGTACTCATCGATTATATTGATATGCTCAAAAACGAAAAACGTAAAGAATTGGGCATTGCCGCCGGAAAAAGATTACCAATTGCCGAAAGTATAAATGCCGTAGAGCAAGCCGGTTTTACCCGTTTACGTCCGGTATTGCTTACAGCTATAACAACTGTGCTGGGTTTAATACCGTTGGCAACAGGTATGAATGTCGATTTTATCGGATTGTTCGAGCGCTTCGACCCGAATATTTATTTTGGCGGTGATAATGCTATTTTTTGGGGACCAATGGCTTGGACTGTAATTTTCGGACTTACATTTGCCACATTCTTAACATTGATTGTGGTGCCGGTTATGTATGTGTTGTTCGAAAAAGTACGGAATAAAATTATTCCTCAAAAAATGAGTTAAAAATTATTTTTACAGATAAATTGACAAAAGGAGCCGTCTAAAAAGCGGCTTCTTTTCTTATGTGAAATTGGTTAGGGTAATTGTTGTTGAAACTTATTTGTGTTTTCATGCAGTCGTGCGAATAGCTTTCAAATAAAGATAACAAGGCGCTAGTCCGAGTGAGAAATGTTTTTAGACACATTCATTTCTCGGAAGACCTTTTGAAGACACTAGATTTTTGTTTCTTTTCATCGATGGAAAAGAAAAAGTATAATACTGAAAGCATATTTTCATAATGATGTGTTATCCAAAACTCACGTTAGGTTAAGATACTTAAATGAAATTTTATTGATATCAATACTTCATTTTTATTCTTTTTCAAAAATTAAAGTCCGATTATTTAAGTAATAAGCACATGGGTCATTAATACAAACATTGTTGATGATTTTCAATTCTTTATTCGTTAAGCGAAGAATCTTCCATTTTTCACCAACCATCATATTACTGCCGGCATTTATGCCAAGCCCCAATCCTTCGTTTTTTTTCAAATACTCGCCAATATTACAAGCGGCGCCAAATGCTCCGTCTGAGAATTTCCAAAATCCATCGGATGTAAATAAGGCTTCTCCTGTTGAATCCGGTGAAAAAGAGCAAAACTCCTCCTGAAAATTGGTGAAATACGCCTTATATTTTCCATCCCCTAAAGGTTCTTTAGTTAGTTCCATATATTGTTCAACTCCGGGGTTCAAGCGTGGCACACCTTCTATAGATACTAATCGCCATTTACCCGTTATTCTGTTCTTTTTGCTTCGAAAAGAAATCGTCGGTCCTTCGTCGTAAGTTTTTTTGCAGGCATTCATTGTAACCACAATGAGAGATGCCAATAATATTTTTTGCAATAGTTTCATTTTCTAATAAATATGGTTTTAATTTTAATAACTGATTTTCTTATTTCAATTAAAATTTAACTTCATTCTGTTGTGTATTATAAGTGTTTAAACGGATTTAATTTATCTGATATTGTTGCGGATAAGTTGAAAATTTACATTCTTAATATTAGTTAAAATTAAAATATAAATATAATGCAATTATATAATAAAAAAATGAAAAATTAAAAATGATGCGCCTTAAAATTAATTTTAACATGGTTTTAGCATATTACTTTTTCTTTAACCTAAATCACAATTTTATCATATAAAAACTATAAATTCCTTTTTCCTGTCATTTTGTCATTTTTATCGAGATAATTCTCTAATTTTGTTACTTATATTTAAACTGTATAATTGTGGAATACGGAAATAAAGTTATCGACGAATCAAAACAAGGGCAAGCTGTTACCCTTAAAAAGAATCCTAAAGGAAGTAAGAAAGTTTATATAGAAAGTTATGGCTGTCAGATGAATTTTTCCGACAGCGAGATTGTTGCCTCAATTTTACAAAAAGAGGGTTACAATACAACAACCGATATAAACGAAGCCGATTTGATTTTTGTAAACACATGTTCTA
The DNA here is from genome assembly GCA_002295925.1 of Flavobacteriales bacterium UBA852. GTDB lineage: Bacteria > Bacteroidota > Bacteroidia > Flavobacteriales_E > Vicingaceae > UBA852. The sequence continues at coordinate 87,324 of DBGO01000010.1, read as the reverse complement.
TACGCGAAAAGGCAGAACAAACCGTTCGTAAACGACTCAACAATTTTCATCAAATAAAAAAGAATAATCCCAATGCCAAAATAGGTGTGTTGGGTTGTATGGCTGAGCGGATGAAACAACAATTGCTCGAAGAAGAAAAGCTGGTGGATATGGTTGTTGGTCCGGATGCGTATCGTGATTTACCCAATTTGGTAAAAGAAGTAGAAACCGGTCAAAAAGCTGTTAATGTAATTTTGAGCAAAGAAGAAACTTACGCCGATATTTCTCCCGTTCGGTTGGGTGGAAATGGAGTTACCGCTTTTATATCCATTATGCGCGGTTGTGATAATATGTGCACGTTTTGTGTTGTGCCTTTTACCCGCGGAAGAGAAAGAAGCCGTAATCCTGAAACCATTGTGCAAGAAGCACAAGAATTATTTGATAAAGGTTATCGCGAAGTAACTTTGTTGGGGCAAAATGTCGATTCATACTTGTGGTATGGCGGCGGATTGAAAAAAAATTACGAAAATCTTACCGAAGAAGAAAAAGCACAAAGTGTAAACTTTGCTCAATTGCTCGAAAAAGTGGCACAAGTAAGTCCCGATTTGCGTGTTCGGTTTTCTACCTCGCACCCAAAAGATATGACCGATGAGGTGTTGGAAACAATGGCAAAATACGAGAACATATGCAAATACATTCATTTACCGTTGCAGTCGGGAAACAACCGCATATTGGAAATGATGAATCGCGGTTACACAAAAGAATGGTACAAAAACCGAATAGATGCAATTCGTCGCATTATGCCCGATTGTGCTATATCTACCGATATCATTGCTGGATTCTGTTCCGAAACGTATGAAGAGCATTTGGATACAATTGATGTGATGAATTATGTGAAGTATGAATATGCTTATATGTTCAAATATTCCGAACGTCCCAATACATTGGCGCAACGTAAATTCAAAGATGACGTGCCCGAAGATGAAAAAACAAAACGTTTGACCGAAATTATAAATTTACAGCAACAACATTCACTCGAAAGAAATAAAGCCGCCGTTGGCAAAACTTTTAAAGTGTTGGTTGAGGGCGTTTCAAAACGTTCGGCAGAGCATTTGTTTGGAAGAAATTCGCAAAATGCAGTAATTGTTTTCCCTAAAAAAGATTTTAAACCCGGCGATTATGTCAATGTAAAAGTCAACGATTGTACATCGGCAACATTATTGGGTGAAGCTGTTTAAAAAATATTGATATGACCATACAACAAATAAAACAACGCTTCGGAATAATAGGAACCTCGCCTTTGCTCGACAGAGCCATTGATATAGCCATGCAAGTGGCACCAACCGACTTATCCGTTTTAATTACGGGCGAAAGCGGTACAGGTAAAGAGGTGATGCCGCAAATTATTCATCAATTAAGTCACCGTAAACACGGAAAATACATTGCCGTAAACTGTGGTGCAATTCCTGCCGGCACAATCGATTCGGAATTGTTTGGACACGAAAAAGGTGCGTTTACAGGAGCACACGATTCGCGTAAAGGTTATTTTGAAGTGGCAAATGGCGGAACTATTTTTTTGGATGAAGTGGCAGAACTGCCAATGGAAACCCAAGTGCGACTGTTGAGAGTTTTAGAAACCGGAGAATATATTCGTGTAGGTTCGTCAAAAGTTCAAAAAACCGATGTGCGTATAGTAGCGGCAACCAATGTAGACATTCCCGAAGCGATAAAAAAACACCGTTTTCGCGAAGATTTATATTATCGTTTAAATACCGTGCCTATTCGCATTCCTGCCTTACGTGAGCGAAAAGAAGATATCCATTTGTTGTTTAGAAAATTTGCTGCCGATTTTGCTGCAAAATACCGCATGCCTGTTATTCAGCTGACACCTGATGCAATTGAGCTGTTGGAAAAATACCGCTGGCCTGGAAATATCCGTCAGTTAAAAAATGTGGCAGAACAAATTTCGGTAATAGAAAAAAGCAGAACAATTGATGCGCAAACATTAATGAAATATTTGCCCGATTTTAATGAATCCAATTTGCCCGTTTTGTACGATGAAAATTCAGCCGAAGGAATGAATGAGCGCGATTTACTGTACAAAGTATTATTCGATTTAAAACAAGATGTTACGGAATTGAAAAAGTTGGTTTTCGGAATTATCCAAAATAATGTCAATCCTGCAGATATTGAGAATAACAGGGAGATGGCACAAAGCATTAAACATTTATATTTAAATGCACCTGCGCCAACCAATGATGCTATTAGTGCTGCGGGCGTATCAGTTATACCCGATGTAATTACCAAAACCCACGGAGCAGGAAACCCGACACCAACTGTTGAGGTGGAAGAAACACTTTCTTTGGCAGAAAAAGAAAAAGAACTGATAAAAAAAGCGCTTGAAAAATATCGCGGCAAACGGAAAGATGCCGCAAAGGAATTGGGGATAAGTGAGCGCACGCTTTATCGCAAAATCAAAGAATATAACATTAAAGCGTAAATGCGTTTTTACACAAAAATATCAACCTTAGTTTTATTGATGGCATTGGCTTTTTCGTGTAAAGTAAGCTATAAATTTAATCAAGCATCCATATCTCCGGATACAAAAACCGTTTCTGTCGATTTATTTCAAAACTATGCTTCGCTTGCCGGTCCCGGCCTTAATCAGCAATTTACCGAAGCGCTCAAAGATGTTTTTCTTACGCAAACCAATCTTACTATTGTTCCACAAAACGGCGATATTCAATTTTCGGGAGCCATTACTGGATATACCATAAAACCGGTTGCCATTCAAGGAAACGAAACTGCTGCCTTAAACCGGCTCACCATTACGGTAAACGTAAAGTATGTCAATACCAAAAATGAAAAAGAAAATTTTGAAACTTCCTTTTCCCGTTTTGCCGATTACGACAGTAATTTGAATTTTAGCGAAGTGGAAGAACAAGTAACAAAAGAAGTAATAGACCAACTGACGCAAGATATTTTTAACAAAGCATTTAGTAATTGGTAATTGTTGTTATGACCAAACACGAATTTTTGGAACATATCGAAAATCCTTTCTTACTCAGCGAAAAAACACTTTCGGAGTACGAAAAACTGGTTGCTAAATATCCTTTTTGTTCTACCATTTGGTTGTTATATCTTAAAAACTTACAATTAGTCAATGATATTCGTTTCGATGAAATGTTAAAACGCGGAGCAGTAGCTTGTCCCGACCGTTCAAAACTTTTTACGCTGATTCATCAACAGCCGGAAAGTAATATTGAAAAAGTTGAACCGGCAATTACGGAAGAAAAAGAAACAAAAACAGAAACACCGGAACAAGAAGTTAAAACTGAAGCGCAAAAACCGGCAAAAGAAAATAAGAAGGAGAATAAAGAAGAAAACGAACCAATTCCCGAACTGGAAAAACAATATTTGGCAGGCGCTGTAAATGCAACTATTTTACAAGAAGTATCGCAATTGTACGAAGAACCGGATACGCAAAAAGATTTACCTGAAGAAAACCAGTCAATAGCTGATGAAAAAGTTGAAGAGGATATTCCTGTGGGAGAAAAGTTGAAAGAAGACGAACAACACAGTTTTGATGAATGGATAGCGCTGCTTAATCATAAAAAGGAACAAAAGGAAAGCGCAAATCAAACCGTTGCAACACCAAATAAGAAAAATACAATTGACGAGTTTGACTCACTCATTGCTCAATTTTTAGAGAAAGAACCTAAAATTGTTCCCAAGAAAAAAGAATTTTATTCGCCAGTCAATGCAGCACGTTTAAGTGTTACCGAAGACCCCGAAATTGTTACCGAAACGCTGGCTTTAATCTATATGCAACAAGGTGATTTTAACAGGGCTTTACGAGCTTATGAAAAATTATCTTTGAAATATCCCGAAAAAAGTAGTTATTTTGCAAGCCAAATTAAAATTATTAAACAAAAATTAAATAAAAAGTAAAATGGATATCTTAATTACAGTACTGACATTAATCGTTTGTTTGTTGTTAATCATTGTTGTATTGATTCAAAACCCAAAGGGTGGTTTGGCAGCAAACTTTACTTCTACCAATCAAGTGATGGGTGTGCGTAAAACCGCCGACTTTTTGGAAAAAGCAACTTGGACACTTGGTTCGGTTCTTTTGGTGTTGAGTATTTTGTCGGCAGTAGTTACCGGCTCGGGCAAAGTAGAAGAAACTCAAGGTTCTGAGTTGGATGAAAAATTAGAAAATGTTGTTATTCCTACTCAAGGAGCACCTGTTATGACTCCCGACCAACAGCAAACACCCGCCGAAGGTCAACCTGAAGAACAATAAAATGTAAAATGCAAAATATATTGAAAGCCACCCAACGGGTGGCTTTTTTTGTGTCTGCTAATTGTGTATTTTTACTCTCTAAATGAATTACACGGTTAAAGATATTGCGCAAATTGTTTCCGGAGAGATTTTAAACGAATCTTCGGAGAGTAATAATGTTCATTCTGTTATTACTGACAGTCGTATTGCACATATTCGCAAAAATGAAATGTTTGTTGCTTTGGTGGGTAAAAATTTCAATGCGCACGATTTTATCGAAAATGTATATCAAAAAGGCGGACGAATATTTTTAGTCTCGCAAGCACCACAAATTATCCACAGTGATGCTTCCTATATATTGGTAGAGGATACTCTGCAAGCACTACAAACTTTGGCGGCTTATCACCGTCAACAATTTGAAATTCCCGTGGTGGGCATTACAGGCAGCAACGGCAAAACGGTTGTTAAAGAATGGCTCACACAATTATTACAGCAAAAATTTACTGTTTGTAAAAGTCCCAAAAGCTATAATTCGCAAGTGGGCGTGCCTTTGAGTGTATTGCAATTGTCAAACGAACATCAATTGGCATTTTTCGAGGCAGGTATTTCTCATCCCGGCGAGATGGAACGGTTGGCAAATATTATCAACCCCAATGTAGGGATTCTTACCAATATTGGCGATGCGCATCAAGTAAATTTTTCTTCAAAAAAAGAAAAACTAAAAGAAAAGCTAAAGTTATTTTCCAAGGCTTCAAAACTATTTTTTTTACAAGATGTATTCTTGACAAAATCCTTGTTGTTGGAACATTTACCGGCAACCGAGGTTATTTCAATTGGTTTTGATAAAAAAGCATTCCCCGATATTTTTTGTCAAAAAGAAAAAGATGATTTGTATATTGAATATAAAGGTGAAAAATATCGATTTAAACTGCCTTTTACCGATGAAGTGTCGGTGAAAAATTTAGCACTGGTTTTATCTGTGATTATACATCAAAATTGGTTAACACGGCAAGAAATAACCAATGCTTTATCTACGCTGGAGCCGGTTTCTATGCGGATGGAGTTAATCAAAGGCAGAAATAATTTAACCATTGTCAATGATGCGTACAATTATGATTTAACAGGATTAAAGCACGCCTTGCATTTTGCCTGGAAAAACCGACAAAACAAACCCTTTTCCATTATTTTGTCCGATTTTGTTCAGCATAGCGAAAATTCAAAAGCAAATGCGCACGCCATTGCCACGTTGGTCAATAATTATACGGTCCAAAATTTATTTTTGGTCGGAAATGAACTAAAAAAATTCAGAAACCTGTTTAATGCTCAAAAAATTCATTTTTTCACTTCCGTAGATGAATTATTAAACGCAAACGAGTTTAAAGAATTGGCACAGCAAACCTTGTTGATAAAAGGAGCAAGACCGTTTAAGTTTGAAAAAATTATTCGGCGATTACAGGCACAAACACACAGCACACGATTAGAAATAAATATCGAAGCACTCAGGCATAATTTTCAGTTTTTCAAGTCTAAACTGAAGCCAACCACCAAAATAATGGTAATGGTCAAAGCATTTGCTTACGGTGCCGGTGCCGATGAGGTGAGTCATTTGCTCGAAGGTTTAAATGCCGATTATTTGGCTGTAGCTTATACCGATGAGGGTGTAAAGTTGAGAAATACCGGCGTAAAAGTGCCTATAATGGTAATGAATCCGGAGCCGGAAACATTTGAAACACTTATTGCTCATCAATTAGAACCCGAAATATACAGTTTCAGAATTTTCAATCTTTTTCTTCAAGCATTAGAACAAGCCCGGCTGGAAGTTCCTTATCCTGTACATTTAAAGTTTGATACAGGAATGCATCGATTGGGTTTTGAGAAACAAGATTTAACACAATTGAAGAAAATTCTTAAAGAAAACAAAACTCGAGTTGATGTAAAAAGCATATTTTCTCATCTCACATCGTCAGATAATCCCAATCATGACCAATGGACAGAACAACAAGTTTCTTTGTTTAATGAGATGTGCAAAGAAATAGTTGCCCAATTGCCGCAAAAGCCGTTGTTGCATATTTTAAACTCCAATGGCATAATCCGTTTTCCACATTATCAGATGGATATGGTACGGTTGGGTATTGGCTTGTATGGTATTGTTGCCGATAATAAAACGGCTGACGAATTGCAGAATGTATGTTCACTTTATACAACAGTTAGTCAGTTGAAAACAATCGCCAAAAATGAAACCATTGGTTATGACAGGTCGGGCAAGGCGGAAAAAGATTCAAAAATAGCCACCATAGCCATTGGTTACGCCGATGGTTTGCCTCGCATTTTGAGTAAATCGAAATTTACTTTTTCGATACAAAACCAACAAGCCCCAATTATAGGGAATATCTGTATGGATATGACGATGCTTGATGTAACCAAGTTGAAAAATATTAAGGAGGGCGAAGAAGTGACCGTGTTCGATTCCGTAAAAAAGATAAAAGAAATGGCAAGATTGGCACAAACCATTCCTTACGAAATACTTACCTCAATACCGCAACGCATAAAAAGAATATATATTAATGACTAATATCATTGCATTGCATAATAATTTATCATAAATTAGCACATTATTAATATTAACCCAAAAAATTATTTATTATGAAGAAAATTTATGGATTAGCAGCAGCTCTGTTTTTATCTGCTGTAAGTTTTGGACAAACAGCTGTTTTTTACAGTGATACCGGAGCAATAAATGTTGCCGGTGGAGTAGATACAGTTTTTATTACACCCGCATCAAATGCTATAACTGATGGGGTATTAACCGTATATGTTAGAGGAGATTTTAGTTCTGCTTCTATAGAATATTTAGATGTGATTGATGAAGGTGCTAATGTAATAGGTCAAGCTACAGGTACAGGAGATTGCCTTTCAACTTTTGATACAACGGTATTTAATGTTTTACAGGCGGACATTAATTCGTGGGCATCTAATGATACTATTTATTTTATAATGGATGCTTCTTCATCAGTAAATATTTGCACTCCTATGGCAGAGATGTTTGTTAAATTAGAGTATGACACTTGTTCAGGAGGTACGCCAATGCCTGTTAGTTTTACAGCATCATCGGATAGTGTGTGTGCTGATGGGGATTCTGCAGTTTTTACTCCAAGTGTTAGTGGAGGTACGTTTAGCGGTCCGGGGGTAATAGGTAATGTTTTTTATCCTGATCAAGTAGGTCCGGGGACATATAATATTACTTATACTTACTATGATGCCAACGTAGGTTGTAATTCTGTATATACTGATGCAATTGTTGTGGAAAATTCTCCTATTGGAAATGATGAAGCCATTTGTATAGGAGATTCTGCAACTTTAAGTGTAAATGGAGCCGGTTCATATATCTGGTACGACAGTAATATGAATCAAGTAGGTACAGGTGACCAAATCACAGTAGGGCCATTAACAGCATCAACTACCTATTATGTATCATTTGCAGGAAGTAAAAAATGGTTTATAGATACAGCATATACAACAGGTTATGCTGTAGATCATAATACCTACACCGGCGATGACAGGGGAGGAATAGCTGTTACTCAAAATTATGTGTATATTAATGGAGATGGGAATATGGTAAGATATGATGTAGCAGACATGACCAATCCAATCGTTTTACCACAAAATGACGGAATATTTAGTGATTTATTCGATGGTCAATTATATGCATTATTGGATACAGCAACATCTTATCCGCAAGGCACATATCTTTCTAACGATTCTGTTAATGCGATTGTGAGATTAGATGATATGTTAAACCCGATAGATACAGTTTTATTGTCGCAACAAATATATATATCATCAGCAACTTATAAAGCCGGTGTATTTGCAGGATCAGGTTATATGATTTTATATTCAGGTGGTACAAACGGGACGTTTTACAGAATCGGATTACCATCCGGAAATGTAATAAACTTGGGAACATATGCATTAACCGGTTTACAAAGTTCAGAAAACTGGGCAAACTGGGGAATAGCCGATTCAATGGCTGGAGACTATTATGTAGTTTATAGAAGCAGTACCGTAAATCAAATCGATAGAATGAATTTAACTACTTATGCAACATCAACAATTCAAACATACACTAGTTTAGGTGATATGGCTTCAATCACTTACTCTCCTTGGTTGAAAAGAATATATTATCATAATGAAGGGTCAAACCAATGGGGAGGTTCTTCAGAAACCGGCGGTTATATAGAAGCCAACCATATTTCATTAGGTAACCTTACACCTTATGGAAATTGTTTGGGAGAAGCATATGTAGAAGTGCAAAATCCACAAGTAAACTTAGGTCCCGACACAGTGGTTAATCAAGGGTATGTATTGGATGCTGGTCCAGGGTTTGTAAATTACTACTGGAGCACAGGAGAAACCACGCAATCAATCACTGTAAATGGTTCGGGAGCATATTCGGTAACTGTAGTAACATCAGCAGGATGTGTAGCATCAGATGCCGTATTTATTATTATAACCGGCATAGAAGAATTGGCAGCGCAGTTTGGAGCCAAAGTATATCCAAACCCATCAGCAGGTCAGTTTACTATTCAATTGCCAAACAACAGAATGGTATTGCAAGCGGTTATTACCGATATGACAGGAAAAGTGGTTTACAGCGAAAGCTTAACCAATCAAACGACTTATTCAATTAACTTGGAAGGAACAGCAAAAGGTGTTTACTTCTTACGTTTGTCAGACGGTCAAAAAACCGTAACACAAAAGTTGATTATCAAGTAACTATAATTTAAAACACTAATTTAAAGTGCATCGGCAATTTGTCGGTGCACTTTTTTTATATTTATTCCCCAATACAATATAATTGATGTATTTTTGTAAAAAATAAGACTAAAAGATGAAAATAATTGCACTAACCGATTTTTCAAAAACAGCCGACAAAGCTGTAGAATATGCCAAAATAATAGCACAAAAAAATAACGATGAAATAATATTGTTTCATAATATCAATGCTTTTTTGAGCGAATATGCCGCATCACAAATTTTTGATGCCGATTATCAGTGGCAAGCAGCAGCAAACAATGAATTGATTGATACAATTATTGAAGAAAAAAGAAAAACAGTTGCCGAATTATTACAAAAACAAGCAGATAAACTGTGTAAAGAAGGGTATAAAGCAACTTATCAAATTGGGTTAGACTTTGACGTGGTGGATATGATTGCCCATTTTGATAAAAATCAAGCCGATTTAATAGTAATGGGCGCACATGGCGAAGGAAAAAGTTGGGTGGATAAATTAATTGGCAATACAGCGGCATTGGTTATCCGAAAATCGCCTGTACCGGTTATTGCTGTTCCGCATAATGCTGAGCTAAATGCACCAAATAAAGTGGGCATTTCCATAGATATAAAGGGCGAGAAAAAAAGTATCGATTATATTAAGTCGGTATTGAAATTTGTTCCCGGAGCAAAAGAAAAATTCATCTTAAATATTTCTACACCCGGATATTTCTCAACCACAGAAGAATTTTTAATTGGCACAGAAGAAATTGACGAAGTTTTTGAAGATAAAGATTTTGAATATCAACATATAAACGATGATACGGTAGAAAAAGGCATATATTTTGCAGCCGATTTATTCGAGATGGATTTAATCACATTCCATTCGCACAGTTACCGTAAAATATTTGGACATTCGGTAACCGAAAATATATTAAACGAAATAAAATTGCCTATTTTAAGCATTAAATTAGATGATTAATGAATTGTAAAAAGCTTGCCATATCATTCCTTTTTTTCTTTTTGTTTTCGTTTGCAGCACACTTAAACGCACAAACGGATACAACAGCTCAGGTTACTGATTTTTCGGGCGTTGAGCAGGTAAACAAAGTATATGTTGAGCAAGTGGCAAAAACTGCCGGTTACCGATTACAGCTTTATACCGGTACCAAGCAAAAACCGGCGCATCAAATTAAAGCCAAGCTAAAAACCGAATTTCCCGAATTGGCGGTATATGTTATTTATGAGCAACCTTATTTCAAGGTGCGAGTTGGCAATTGTTTTACAAAAACAGATGCTTGGAGACTTAAAAATAAATTGGCAGAAAGTTATCCCAATTCATTTATTGTAAAAGATAATATTGAAGTGTGCCCCGAGTAACTTATCGGGGTACTTCAACAGATGCAATCAAATCTTTAATAATTTCTTCATTGCTTATACCTTCCATTTCTTTTTCGGGTGTGGCAATAATTCTGTGTTTTAATACAAAAGGAGTGATGTATTGAATATCTTCGGGTGATACAAAATCGCGCCCTTGCATGGCTGCGTAAGATTTTACACAACTTAAAACTGCTAAAGAAGCTCTTGGCGAAGCTCCCAAAAATAAATCGGCACTTTCTCTGGTTTGCTGAACTATCTTGGCAATGTATTCAATCAAATGGTTTTCTACAATAACCTGATGTGCCAATTTTTTGAATTTGGCTAATTGAGCCGGAGTTATAACAGTGTTTATTGCTGATAAATCCAAACGGTCGTTGTTTTTATGAAAACGCATTAAAATTTCGGTTTCTTGTTCCAATGTTGGATAATCAACATTTATTTTGAGTAAAAAGCGGTCTAATTGTGCCTCAGGTAAACGGTATGTTCCCTCGTGTTCCACAGGGTTTTGTGTTGCCATTACCATAAAAGGCGGAGGAAGCAAGTGAGTTGTGCCGTCAACTGTTATTTGGCGTTCTTCCATTACCTCAAACAATGCCGATTGCGTTTTTGCCGGCGAACGGTTTATTTCATCAATCAGTACCATATTGGAGAAAAGCGGACCGTGATGAAATTCAAATTCTGATGTTTTTTGATTAAAAACCGTTGTTCCGATAATGTCTGATGGCATTAAATCAGGTGTGAACTGAATTCGGTTGAATTTTACATCAATTGTTTTGGCCAAAATTTTTGCCGTAAGCGTTTTGGCTACGCCAGGCACACCTTCAATCAAAACGTGTCCGTCGGAAAGTAAGGCAATTAAAAGCAATTCTATCATTTGGTCTTGCCCCACTATAATTTTTCCTATTTCAGATTTTATTTTTCCCGTAACATCTTTAAATTCCGTTAAGTCCAATCTGTTTTCAAAATTGTTTTCAGGAGTTATATTTTCGGTATTTTCCATAAGTTATTTCTTTTTGGTTTTATAAAATTCGGTGAGTAATGTATGTAAGGTTATTAACTCTTTTTCATTGATATAAGGTTTGTCTTTATAAGAAAATATTTTTATAATCAAATCTTTTTTTACGCCGCTCATTTGAGCAATTTTATGGATTGACTCATCTGAGTTTTCGGGTTTGGTTTTGTAATGCAAGCGGATGTAATTCATCCAAAAATACAGCTTTTTTTGAGCTGTTGCCTCAGGCGATTCGTTATTAAAATACAATCTTCCCATAACATCAATAAATTCCATAGTGGCATTTGTCGGAGGCGAAATTTCGGGAATAATGCGCTGTTTGCGTTTTGCTTCAAAAACAAAAAACAACAAGATTAAGAAAAGCAGCAAATAGTAGGCGTTGCGCAACGGTTTATTGGTTAATATAAATCGCAAAGGTGAAGTGATTACACGCTTGCCAATTTTGAAATTTTCATCCCAAATTATCCGGTTGTTTGCAGGTAAATAAGATAATGCGTGATAGGCATAATCGTAATTGGCTGTATCGGCTAATTGGTAGTTGGTGAACATTTGAGGCAAAAGATTGATATAGAAATAACCTTTTCCGTGTTTGATGCGGATAAAATTTGGTTTTCCGTATGAATTGATGCCTAAAACTTCGGTTTGTGTCGTATCATAAGAGGTGAAATGTTGATATAAATAATCTTTTTTGAAATAATAATTCTCGCTTCTTTTATATGGTTTTGCTGTAAAATTATAACTGATGGTGTCGGGATTGTCAAGTAAAGAAATACGTTCATTATCCGGAATGTAATAATGGATTTTAATGTTGAAAGTGTCCAAAAATTCCCAATTAAAATCTTCGCCTGCTAAAAATACATTTCCGCCTTTATAGGCGAAAGGCATTAGTTTATTTAAATCAAATTTAGAAAAAGAAATATTTCTGTTGATGAATAAATAATTGGCAACAGCCGAATCTTTTTTTAATGTGTTATAGGGCGGATAATAAGTGCTTATTATCGGCTGATTTGGAAATACATCGCTTAATGTATTATAAAGAATATAGGTGCCAAAAGGAATTTTATCTTCTGCCGTGTACGATGGAAACCAATTGAGTTTTTTGGGTTTGTACATATCGGCCAAAATCACAATAAGCACAACCAGCAAGGCAATAAGATGATATTTGTATTGCTTAATTTTTTTCACGGTTGTTTAAGGATTTTTCGGCAGCGATAAATTGTTGCTCAAATATTACATAATCATCATGTGTTTCGATATCAAACTCGCCATACCAGACATAGTCAAAAATCAAAACGGTTTTTTCAAAAGGTTCTTTCAGTTGTTTATTCGACATTTCGTTTAAATAGTCGCGATTGGTTTTTTCTATCGACCAATGGATGTAGTCATTATCTGTGAGTAACTTCAATACTTTAAGAAAGCGCAATCGAATGGCTTCGCGATAATTTTGGTCTTTGAGCGCCTGATTAATTTTATCATCAAAATTGATGGCGTGAATATCTTCTTGCCAATCGTTTAAAATCACTTGGTTGGCTGTTTTTTTGTTCTTTTTGGAAAAGATATTGAACAATCCGAATTTAAAAATTCGGGTAAGCACAAAATAAACCAAGAACAACACCAATATAATTTCGATATAAGTCCAAGCAGTATCTACGTGCGCCTTGCCGAATAAATCTTCAAGCCATTCAAAAAATTTGCGAAACAGGTAAGCAATTATATTTTCGCTTTGGGGGGTAACATCCTCGTTATATGTCAGGTCGGGATTGTCCCAAAACTTATGCATTTCCTCATGCGTAGGAATGCGTAATTGCGAGATGGTATCTTGCTTGCTTGCTGCCAAAGATAATCATTTAAATGATTAGAGGTTGGTCATCGTTATTGCTGTCGGATTCGGTATTTCCAATTTCGTTGAGTTTTTGTTGCATACCAACGGCGAATTTCTTTTCATATAAACTAAATGCCCATAGCATTGTGATAAAAATTAAAATCATTTGAATAAATTGCGTTACAAATTCAATAAAAAAGCCCACAATCGAAACCCAACTGAATGAATCGGTAGATACGGATGCCGTATTAAATGCTTGAACGGCAATAAGTATTCCCAATATAAAACTGCTTACACCAATAATTACCGAAACCAACAACATTGCCACAAACACTACCACCCACGTTTGCCAATAATTTTCCATTGTTAAGTTATAAGCAATGCTCAAAGCATCACTAAAACTTTTTCTGTCTTTCAAACGGATCATATATAATGCAACAACTAAAAAAGATAAATTAGGAACAATGATAAAAAGCCCGATAACTAAAAAGAACATCAGTATTGCACCTACAATGGGCACACCGGCAAGCAACATTCCAAAAACAAAAAATACTATACCAAAAGCAAGACCTACCAAAAGACTTAAAAGCAAGGTGTATAAAAAAGTAGAGAATAAAATCCCAAAGTCTTTCTTTAACCGTTGAATGATGTCTTGATAATTGATATCTGCATCCGGATTTTCAGCTTTTATAAAGTAGTATTCGGCTACAATGCCCAATATAATAAGATAAGATAAAACGCCAAAGATTAAACTGATGATAGAACCTATGGAGAAAGTTCCCAACGAGTTGCCATAAATATTACCAAAAGAATTGGCAAGAATATAACTTGCCGAAAATGCCCGTATAAACACAAACGGTCCGGCAATAATTAAAAAGCTTAACAGTATTGATTTAAAATTTTGGCGTATAAAGCCAAAACTGTCTGAGAATACTTCGCTGAAATTACGTTCTTTATAAATTTCCATTTTTAATAAATTTTTGGTGTAAGTGTTTAGGATAAATAATAAAATACCAAATAATAAAGGTTAACGAACCAAAGATAATGAATAAACTGAGCCAAAGAGGCATTTCGGTATATCGGGTAACAAAACTTTCCAAAAATCCGGCTAAAATGAATACGGGAATTAATCCGGTAATGATTTTTACCCCGCGCAAAGCACCTTTTGAAAATGCTTTCATTCTGCTGTATGTGCCCGGGAAAATAAAAGAAGAACCCATAACAATACCCGCACAGCCCGCAATAATAATTGCTGATATTTCCAATGTGCCGTGTATCCATACTGTTTTAAGCGCATCGGTAAACACATTGTATTGTTTAAAGAAATACATAAAACTGCCCAGCATTATCCCGTTTGAAAGCATTATCCAAATACTGCCAAAGCTGAAAAATATTCCCAAAATAAATGCGTAAAACGATACCATTATATTATTTAGCGTTATGCCAAAAAACATATTCAATTCTTTTTCTTCTTTGTAAACCGCCATAGGATCGCCTTTTTCTATGTTTTCAATGGTCATGTTTACGTAATAATCACCTAAAATCAGCCGCACAAAACTGTCGTCGTAAGCAGAAGAAATCCATCCGATTAAAAAGCTTAAAGTGAAAACAATGAACGAGATGTATAAATATTTTCGCACATCATACATTAAAAGCGGCAGTTCGGTTTTCCAAAAAGAAATAATCCTTTTTGAGCTTTCTTTCTTGTTTTTGTAGATTAGGTGATGTGTTTGAGCAGCCAAAGTATTCAAATACTCGGCAACGCTGCTGCCGGGATAAAATGTTTTGGCGTAAGATAAATCGTTGATAAGTTGCACGTACAGTTCGCTCAGTTCATCGGCAGAGATCGTACTTTTGCCGTTGAGCATTTCTTCGTACTGTAACCATTTTTCTTTGTTCTTTTTTATAAAAACAATCTCACGCATATAACAAATATATAAAATTTTGAACTGCAGCAAATGAAAATATAGCAAAAAATCGTTATAATTGCTTTATGGCAACTGTTCAGATAAATACAGCCCAAAATGTAACGTTAAATTACGATGTGGCATCGGTAGGCGCTCGGATGTTAGCCGGCTTGTTGGATGTGATATTTATGTATGCCTACGTGTTGCTGATTTTTTATTTTTTGGATGCCACTGACTTGCTTGTGGATATTGAGGAGTGGCAATTTATTATTTTAATTTTACCTTATTTATTCTATCATTTTATATTGGAATTGATGTTCAACGGGCAAAGCTTTGGCAAGATGATTACCAAAATAAAAGTGATAAAAGCCGATGGCTCGCAAGCCGGTATAGGCAGTTATTTTTTGCGATGGCTTTTTGGCTTGTTCGAAATCCATATGAGCGGCGGAACAGCTGCAGCAATAGCGATATTGTTTAACGGAAAAGGGCAACGTTTGGGTGATATGGCTGCCGGAACGCGTGTTATCAGTTTAAAACCCAAAACCTCATTGACCAAAGACACGATTTTAGCACCGGTTACAGATGATTACCAACCTCAATTTGTGCAAGTAAAAAAACTTTCGGATAAAGATGTGGAAATTATTGCCAAAGCATATAAAAAAGCAATTAGCGATAAAAATTATAAACTTGTCAATCAATTGGCAGATAAAATTAAAGCCACTACCGGAATACAAACCGAAATGCCCAATATTCAGTTTGTAGAAACAGTATTGAAAGATTATTCGAAATTGAAATTTAACTAAACTCTTTTATATTAGGGAGATGTTTCCAAAATGCCGAAAAATGACAGAAATTAAAAGCTAAATTCCTCTTTTCCGCTAACCGGAATTTTTTTACTGAAAATAAAAACTTTTCCTTTTACATACCCGTCGTATTTTATGGGGAATTTTCCGCCTGTCAGTCCGTTGAGCATAAGTTTGGGAATCAGTTTTTTGTTCAACGAGCCATTTTTGTCACTGATAACAAAATGATAGGTTTGGGTAGATTTGGGCTTTATTTTAATGGTTTTGTCCAAATGGGTGGTTGCCAATAAATCTTTTTTTACATATACATCCAATTCAATTTTTTTCACCTTTATGGCAAAACTGTTCGGATTTTTAATTTTCACATCTACCCCCACCGAAATACCGTCGGTACTGATGTTCTCAGCGTTAAAGTTTTCAACGCCCAAAACTTCTACATCGTGAATGGTGCAAGATTGGAACAAAAGAGATAAAAGGAGCAGTAATAAAAATGCCCCTTTTACGGATATATTTGAAAACAGGTTCATTGTACAATTATTTGTTTATTTCAGTGAAATATTTGTAAAACAACGGAATGGTTTCAATTCCTTTAAAGTAATTGAATAAACCGAAATGCTCGTTGGGCGAATGAATGGCATCACTGTCTAATCCAAAGCCCATTAAAACAGATTTTAAGCCCAATTCTTTTTCAAATAAAGCCACAATCGGAATACTTCCGCCGCTTCTTACCGGAACGGGCTTTTTACCAAAAGTATCTTCCATAGCTTTTGCTGCGGCAACATATCCCGGAAAGTTTATAGGTGTAACGTAAGGTTCACCCCCGTGGTGCGGTGTAACTTTCACATCTACCGATTTGGGAGCAATTTTCAAGAAATGCTCGGTAAATTTTTTGGTTATTTCATCAGATGATTGATGAGGAACCAAACGCATAGAAATTTTAGCGTATGCTTTTGAAGGAATAACTGTTTTGGCACCTTCGCCTGTGTAACCGCCCCAAATTCCGTTTACATCTAAAGTAGGACGAATAGATAACCGTTCGGGCGTTGTATAACCGGCTTCACCTTCAACATCTTTTAATCCTATGGATTGTTTAAATTCTTCTTCGTTAAAAGGTGCTTTTGCCATTTCTGCGCGTTCTTCTGCCCAAAGTTCTTCTACATTATCATAAAAACCTTCAATGGTAATGTGTTTGTGTTCATCGTGTAATGAGGCAATCATTTTTGCCAATACATTTATGGGGTTAGGCACGCCGCCGCCGTAAAGTCCCGAGTGTAAATCGCGGTTGGGACCGGTTACTTCTACTTCTACATAGCTTAACCCTCGTAATCCGGTGGTAATGGAAGGAATGTCGTTGGCAATAATACCGGTGTCTGAAATAAGAATTACATCGGCTTTTAAACGTTCTTTATTTTCTTTTACAAATGTTTCTAGATTTTCCGAGCCAACTTCTTCTTCACCTTCAATCATAAATTTCACATTGCAAGGCAGTGTACCGGTTTGAATCATTGCTTCAAAAGCTTTTACGTGCATATACATTTGCCCTTTGTCGTCGCAAGCACCACGCGCAAAAATGGCACCTTCCGGATGAATAGGGGTAGTTTTTATTACGGGTTCAAAAGGTGGCGAATCCCACAAGGCAATAGGGTCGGCAGGTTGCACGTCGTAATGTCCGTAAACCAAAATCGTAGGCAAATCGGGATTGATGATTTTTTCGCCATACACAATAGGATGTCCTTTGGTAAGGCAAATTTCGGTTAAGTCTGCTCCGGCTTCTTTCAATCGCTGTTCAACCGCTTCGGCGGTTTTCAACACTTCGTGATTGAACTTTGGGTCGGCACTTACCGAGGGAATTTTTAGCAATTCAATAAGTTCGTCCACAAAGCGGTCTTTATTTTTTTCTAAATATTTTTTTATTTCTTGATGCATAATTATTGATTTTTTATAGATTCAAAATAAGATTGATTGACTTGGTCAATAAAGTCTAAAATTTCATCTTTTCCAAGTTTTGATACTGTGCTGCTTAAAAAATATTTCGGAAAGGCATTCCATTCTTGTGCCAATCGTTGTTTGTATTTTTTTAGGTTTTTGTTCAGTTCGTTGCTCGACAGTTTGTCGATTTTTGTAAAAACCATGACAAAAGGAATGCGTTTTTTTCCGAGCCATTGCATAAATTCCAAATCAATGGGTTGAGGCGGAATGCGACTGTCTATGAGCACAAAAACCCCTTGAAGGTTGGGGCGGTGCAGTAAATAGTCGTTGATAAACGAATGCCATTTTCGTCGGTTTGATTTGGATGTTTTGGCATAACCGTAGCCGGGTAAGTCCACCAAATACCATTCGTTGTTTATGAGAAAATGGTTGATTAATTGTGTTTTTCCCGGTTTTGAAGATGTTTTAGCCAATTTTGAATTGTCCGTCAATACATTTATCAGCGATGATTTCCCTACATTCGACCGCCCGATAAAGGCAAATTCCGGTTTGTCGGGCGCCGGGCATTTGCTGATATCGGTATTGCTGCATATAAATTCGGCGGACGATATTTTCATTATTTAGTTGGGGTTTACTAATTCAAAACCAAATTTTTTGTGAAACCATTGGTCTAAAATCCGGTTAAACTCCTCAGGATGCTCCATCATAGGCGCGTGTCCGCAATTGTCTATCCAATACAAATCGGAATTTTTTAATTTTTCGTGAAATTCTTCGGCAACTTCAGGTGGTGTAATGGTGTCATTTTTTCCCCAAATTAAACAAGTGGGTGTGGTAAATTTCTCCAAATCGTTGCGTAAATTATGTCTGATAGCCGATTTTGCCAAAGCTAAAATTCGCACCAATTTACCTCTGTCGTTTACAACGTTATAGCACTCATCTACCAATTCGTCTGTTGCTAAGTTGGGGTCGTAAAACGTAAGGGCAATTTTTTTACGTAAGTATTCCTTATCTTCTCTTCGTGGAAACGAGCCGCCAAAAGCATTCTCGTAAAGTCCCGAACTGCCCGTAAGCACCATAGAATGAACCTTGTCCATGTTTTTTAAGGTGTAAACCAAGGCAACGTGTCCGCCCAATGAGTTTCCCAATAAGGTAAATTGATTCAGGTTTTTGAATTCAACAAATTCTTCTATAAATTTAGCCAGATTTTTAACCGAAGTTTTTATAATCGGCAGGGTGTAAACCGGCATTAGCGGAACTATTACTTTGTATTTTTTCGAGAAATAATCGATTACATCGTTAAAGTTGCTTAATGCTCCAAACAAACCGTGAAGCAATATTATCGGATGTCCTTCTCCTTTTTCGAGATACGAAAACTTACCTTCGGTAATGACTTCTGATTCAAAACTCATATTACGATAATTTTAAAGTAAAAGTAAACAATATTTCCAATATCAATTGCTATTGTATTGCAAAAGTAAAACGAATTTTGTGTTATTTCATTTCCGAACTATGTTTACGCTTTGAGATATGGATTATTTAAACAAATAGCATTTTTCAATAATGAACATCTAGTGCTTGTTCTTTTTTAAGACTGAGCTCAAACAGGGGCTCGTTGCCTGTTTCATAATAAAACTTGTAAGATGCCATTTTTTCTTTGTGTCCTCAAGCAGTCGTGCGAATAGTTTTTAAATAGAGATAATATTGCGCTAGTCCGAGTGAGATTTGGTATCAAATAAATTTTTTATTTTCGGTAGACCTTTTGAAGACACTAGATTTTTGTTTCTTTTCATCGATGGAAAAGAAAAAGTAAAATACTAAAAGCTCATTTTATCAATGATGGGTTATCCAAAACTCACGTTAATTAACTAGAAGTGTTCGGTTTTGTGGTGCATTTTATTGTGCAGTTGAGGTTTCTCTGTAATGAAACAGGCAACGCTTGTTGTGTTTTTTATTACAATGAAGCGCTTGGCTTTGTGAGAATTTTGTTTAAAACAGCTAATATTTATCAATAATGAAACAGGCAACGCCTGTTAGGGTTTAATAAGTTTAGAAGCAAACCGTTGACCGTTGATGTGTGTCAGTACCATATAAACGCCCGGCGAAAGTGCCGAAATGTCAATACTTTAGTTATTGCTAACTTTTGCCGAAAGCAATTTTTTGCCGGAAATGTCCAATATGGTAACCGTAGCCGGATAGTTTTTTAAGTTTGGCTGGCGAATATGTAAGGTTGTTTGCTCACTTGCCGGATTGGGAAACCAAGAAACTTCGGATGTATTTTGGTATTCTTCAATGCTTTCCCAAAGTAAGTCTCGTATAATCAGCGGGACAAAATCGGCGGATTGCCATGTTCCGTTGACCAAAGCCCTGGTTTCTATCTCAAATAAATGATAATTACTTGTGTCGGCTAATACGTTAAAAGGCGGAATATTAGCTGCATTCGTGTCATATTCAAAATAAATACCTACTGTTAGGATAGAGGTGTCATTCCATGAAAGTGGAGCATAGGGATAAAAGCCGATATATGTAAGAGAGTTAAAAGAGGAGTTAGGTTCAAAATGTGGGAGAGGGTAAGAGGAGTTGTGTAAATATGTGCCTATTAATGTTGTGTCTTCATAAATCCGAAGTTCTAGGTAAACACTTTGCAAAAAAGTAGAATCTTGAACAAATAAATAAACATCTTCGCCCAAAAGACCAACCGAAGATAGCCACTCCGGAGTAGTGATGCCGATAAAACTGCCCGAAGGATATTTCGGATGGTTGATTAAATTCACAGTGTCGTTAATTTCGCCTAAACGATAGGCTGTTCCTATATAATCTAAGGCGTCAATATAATACGTAATAATCGGTAATGTTGTGGTGTCATTTTCAGGGGTAGCATCTAAACTGTCATGAAACAGTTGGTAAGATATTGTAACACTATCATATGTTGGTTGATTATATCCATTGGTTGGAATCTGTAATACCGGTAATCGAATGGTGTCAACCTCGCTTGGTGCTAAATAGCTTAAAGTATCTGAAAAAAGTGTGATATTGGTGTCATTTATTTGATAACCTTGCATAAAAGCATTAACTTTTAAAAAATAATTTGTAATCGTGTCCTGTCCGTTATTTTTTGCTATTGCTCCCGTTTAAATATTGGTAGAAAAAGCGGTCATAGAAAAGTTTGTTGGGTAGTGTACTGATAACCCTCTGTAATAACCGCCATTAAGCGAATCACCAATATTAACAATGGGTTTAACCAATTCCAAATCGGTTTGGGCAACTGACAAGGAAGTATTGAAAATCGTAAAAAATAATAAGCTTAAAATGTATATTTTTTCATAGTGCAATGGTTTTAAAAATTAATGATTTAAAATTAGCTTGTCGCTTGCCGGAGGGTGTTCCGGCAGTAAATAGGTGTATGGTGTTAATGTTATTCATAATGAGTAATAATGTAATTGAAGAGCGTATAATGTTATAAATTTAATAAAAAAACCGTTCATTCAAAATTTCTTTTACGATATAACAATTGAATAGTTGTGTGTAGTTCGCCTTTTTATGTTTTTTTCGAGTTTTTTCAGTGTTTTAAATTCTGTGAGTTTAAAACACGGCATCGTATTGTTTAATTTACTTTGGTTTTTTTAGTGATGTTAAAATAATTCAAGTGTCGGTTTTTTGATAAAAAATCCCCACTAATCTTAAAATACTTTAAATCGTTGTTTTTACTGCTGTTGCGAGAATGTTGGGTGGTCGTTTTCTTAAATAATTTTAAAAAGTTTTCAACAAAGTGGTAGAAAGTGGTAAATTGTGGTAAAAAATGATTTAATTTTACATCATTGTTTGCAAACTATTGATAATTAGCTAATTGATATGACCAATTTTATCGGAGAATTTAACTGCAAGTTGGATGCTAAAGGGCGTGTAATGCTTCCTGCGGCTTTGCGTAAGCAGTTAAATCCCGAGGCGAACGAGCGATTTGTGATGAATAGAGGGTTTGAGCAATGTTTGGTTTTGTATCCGAAAAATGAGTGGGAGGTGATAAGTGCGGAAGTAAATAAGTTGAATCAATATATAAAGAAGAACCGTGAGTTTATCCGGTATTTCTATCGTGGAGCAACCGAGTTGGAATTGGATTCGAATGGTCGCTTGTTGTTGCCTAAGCGAATGTTGAGTTACGCCGGAATTTCTAAAGAAGTGGTGTTGTTTGCTTATGGTAACAGAATTGAAGTTTGGGATAAAGATAAATATGATAACCTGTTGACGGATGAGCCGGAAGATTTTGCTGATTTGGCAGAAGAGGTGATGGGGAAGAATAAAATAGAAGGTGAAGATGAGTAATTATCATAAACCTGTTTTGTTGGAAGAGTCGGTTTCCGGTTTGGTTGTAAATCCTGCTGGAGTGTATGTGGATGTTACATTTGGTGGGGGTGGGCATTCGCAAGAGATATTGAAAAGGTTGAATAGTGAAGGCAGGTTGATAGCGTTTGATCAAGATAAAGATGTGTTGAGTAATGTTTTTGAGGATGAACGCTTTATGTTAGTGCAAAGTAATTTCAGGTATTTAAAAAATTATTTAAGGTATTTAAAAGTTGGTGAAGTTGATGGTGTGTTGGCGGATTTTGGGGTGTCGTCGCATCAATTTGATGAGCAAAAAAGAGGTTTTTCTTTTCGTTTTGATGCGGAATTGGATATGCGAATGAATACTTCGCAAGAGAAAAATGCCAAAACCGTGCTGAATGAATATGATGAGAAGCGATTGGGTGAGATACTTTGGTGGTATGGAGAGGTGAAGTCGGCCAGAAAAATAGCGGCGGAAATTGTAAAAAGCAGGAGTGAAAAACCGTTGGAAACAACTTTCGATTTGGTGGGTGTGGTAAAGAAAGTTTTAAAACGGGAAGATAAAAAGGTGTTGGCGCAGGTGTTTCAAGCTGTGCGGATAGAAGTGAATGATGAGTTGCAAGTAATTGAACGCTTGTTGGAGCAATTGCCGGATGTTGTCAAAAGTGGTGGAAGGGTTGCGTTTATCACTTATCATTCTTTAGAAGACCGGTTGGTGAAAAATTTTATTAAAACCGGTACAGTAAGAGGAAGAGTTGAGAAAGATGTTTTTGGGAAGATTGTCAGGCCGTTTGAGGAGGTGAGCAAAAAACCGATTGTGCCATCAGAAAAAGAAATAAAAGAAAATCCACGCGCACGAAGTGCAAAATTGAGAATAGCGCAAAAAATATGAGTAAACGCAATACATATAAGAAAAAAGCGGAAAGTGATGGAGGAAAATCATTTGCCAAAAAACGCCATAGTGTAATGCGTGGCATTGTGTCGGGTGAGTTTTTTACGCAAGAAGGGTTTATAAAGAATTTACCCTTCATCTTGTTTTTGTCAATATTAGGAGTGTGGTATATCGGAAATGGTTACAGTGCTATCGGGACAATCCGAGAGTTGGCAAAAACCAATATAGAGTTAAAAGAATTGCGCTCGGAATATATCACGCTGAAATCGGAATTGAATTTCAAGAGTAAGCAATCGCAGGTAGAAGAGCGCGCCGAGCATTACGGAATTAAACAAAGTAAAGTTCCGCCTTTAAAAATTGTATTAACAGAAGAGGAAGCTGAAGGAGTAACCGAAATAAAAGAATAATGAAAGATTTGCGAAAAAACATATTATCCAGAATATATGTAACCTACCTTTTTGTGGTGGTTTTCGCATTGGTTGTTTTGGGGCAATTGATAAATGTGCAGTATGTGCAAGGAAGTGAGTTGGTGAAAAAATCAAAACAATTGACTCTGCAATATAAGAATATTCCGGCTGTGCGCGGAAATATCTATTCAGCCAATTATAATTTGTTGGCAACCTCAATTCCTATTTATGAGTTACGTTTCGATGCCGCCGCCGAAGCGATTACAGATGAAATTTTTAATAAAAATATCGATTCGGTTGCCATTGGTTTGGCTTCTGTTTTTAAAGATAAATCCCCGGCGCAATACAAGAGTGAATTGCAAAGAGCACGACGTAAAAAATCGCGCTATCATTTAATAAAAAGAAATGTAAAATATACGCAGCTCAAAAAAGTGAAAGAACTGCCTTTGTTTAGAAAAGGAAGATATAAAAGCGGATTAATCATTGAACGGCAAAATAAACGGGTGAAACCTTTTAATATATTGGCGGCACGTACTATCGGTTACAAGCGCGAAAATGTAATGCCTGTTGGAATTGAAGGGGCTTACGACAAAGAGTTGAGTGGTATAGACGGAAAACGATTGATGCAAAAAATGGCGGGA
Organism: Flavobacteriales bacterium UBA852; assembly: GCA_002295925.1. GTDB lineage: Bacteria > Bacteroidota > Bacteroidia > Flavobacteriales_E > Vicingaceae > UBA852. The sequence goes on along the minus strand of DBGO01000010.1, from coordinate 63,180 downwards.
GGTATTTGGGTGCCGGTAAATGATAAGAATGAAATTGAACCGATTGACGGCAGTGATGTGGTTTCTACAATTGATGTGAATTTGCAAGATGTTGCCGAAAATGCCTTAATGAAACAACTTCAAATGCACGAATCCGATCACGGATGTGTAATACTTATGGAGGTAAAAACCGGCGATGTAAAAGCAATTGCCAATTTACAACGTCAAAAAAACGGTTCGTATTACGAAAGTTATAATTATGCTATTGGCGAAAGCACAGAACCCGGCTCAACATTTAAACTTCCGGCGTTAATGGCGGCTTTGGAAGATGGTTATGTCGATTTGAATGATATTGTGGATACAAAAGGCGGTAAGGTAAAATATTACGACCGCACAATGTATGATTCGCATATTGGCGGTTATGGTAAAATTACCGTAAAACACGCCTTTGAAGTGTCATCAAATGTGGGTTTATCTACAATTATTACAAATGCTTACGCAAAAAATCCGCAACAATTTGTTGACAGGTTAAATAAAATGAACCTGGGGCAGCCGTTGGGGATTGAACTTGCCGGAGAAGGAAAACCGCTGATTAAAAGTCCTTCGGATAAAAGTTGGTCGGGAACAACTTTGCCGTGGATGTCTATCGGTTACGAAGTTCGTTTAACACCTTTACAAATTTTGGCATTTTACAATGCGGTGGCAAACGACGGAAAAATGGTTCGTCCGCGGTTTGCAAAAGCCATTGCTGCAAACGGAGAGGTTATTCGCGAATTACCTACGGTTGTTCTTAATCCAAGTATTGCATCAAAAGAAACAATAAAAAAAGCAAAAGAAATGCTCGAAGGTGTTGTAGAGAATGGAACGGCAAAAAATTTAAAAAACTCGGTGTTTAAAATCGCCGGGAAAACCGGAACTGCTCAAATAGCCAACGATAAATACGGATATAAATACAAAAGTAAAGTGAGTTATCAGGCATCGTTTGTTGGATATTTTCCAGCGGATAATCCAATGTATTCGTGTATTGTGGTGGTGAATGCACCTTCTAAAAATGTGTATTACGGAAACTTGGTTGCCGGTCCTATTTTTAAAGAAGTAGCCGACAAAGTGTATGCGTACGCATTCTCATTGCATCCCGAAGTAAAAGAAAAAGAAAAGCCCGAATTACCTGTTTCTGCCGAAGGATATTCGGATGACTTGGTAACCGTTTACAATGCGTTGGATATTCCAATAGAAGATAAAAGCAATAACTACGATTGGGTAAATACTGTCAAGCAGCAAAATCAAATTGTATTGCAAAAGCATTTGGTAGCGCCTATTTATGTGCCCGATGTTCGCGGAATGTCGGCAAAGGATGCTTTGTATTTACTTGAAAATAAAGGAATAGATGTAGAGGTGAAGGGTATAGGATATGTAAAAAAGCAAAGTGTAACGCCCGGAACACTCGTTGCCAAAACAGATAAAATAATTTTAGAATTGGGGATATAATAATATGAAGATATTAAAAGACATATTGTATAAAACCGGAATTGAAGATGTAATCGGTTCAACAAATTTAGCCGTTGAGAAAATTACTTTCGATTCGCGCGAGGTTGAAAAATTCACTTTGTTTGTTGCTGTTAAAGGAGTTAATGTTGACGGACATCAATTTATAAACAAGGCAATTGAGCAAGGTGCCGAGGCAATTGTTTGCGAAGATTTACCTGCGGAATTAAATCCTAAAATAACATACGTTAAAGTTCAAAACAGTAAGCGAGCATTAGGAATTATTGCATCCAACTTTTATGATAATCCTTCCGAAAAACTCACAATGGTGGGAGTAACCGGTACAAATGGAAAAACTACTGTTGCTACATTGTTGTTCAACTTGTTTAAAGCAATGGGGCATAAAACCGGTTTATTGTCAACGGTAGAAAATCGCATTGCCGATAAAATTATTCCAAGCACACATACTACTCCGGATGCTATTCAATTAAACTCATTATTGGCAAAAATGGTAGAAAACGGCGTTTCGCATTGTTTTATGGAGGTTTCGTCTCACGCCATTGACCAAGACCGAATTGCAGGATTGGTTTTTGATTTGGGCATCTTTACCAACATTACGCACGACCATCTCGATTATCACAAAACATTCAACGAATATATAAAAGCCAAGAAAAAATTCTTCGACAATTTAAGCGAAGAGGCAAAAGCACTCATTAACATAGATGATAAGCATGGCGAAGTAATGGTGCAAAACACCAAAGCCAAAGTATATACTTACGCCATGAAAACCTTAGCCGATTTTCATGTAAAAATATTGGAAAATCATTTTGACGGTATGTTGTTGAGCATCGACGGGCAAGAAGTTTGGACGAAATTGATAGGTGAGTTCAATGCCTATAATATTTTGGCAGTTTATGGTTCGTCTGTTTTATTGGGAAAAGATAAAATGGTAGTACTGACCAACATCAGTCTATTGGAACCGGTAGAAGGACGCTTTCAATATTTTAAAACCGAAAACAACATAGCCGCCATAGTGGATTATGCGCATACACCCGATGCTTTACAAAATGTACTGGAAACCATTAAAAAAATCCGGACGGGAAACGAAAAATTAATCACCGTTGTAGGGTGTGGTGGCGACAGAGATAAAGAAAAGCGCCCTTCAATGGCAAAAATTGCTTCGGAGTATTCAGATAAAGTAATCCTGACGTCTGACAATCCGCGGTCTGAAAACCCTGAAACGATTATTGATGAAATGCGAACCGGCGTGGAACCGCAAAACTATAAAAAAGTGCTCTCTATTGTTAATCGTAGAGAAGCCATAAAAACAGCTTCGGCATTAGCTTCCGAAGGCGATATTATTTTGGTGGCAGGCAAGGGGCACGAAAAATACCAAGAAATAAAAGGAGAGAAATTCCCTTTTGATGATTACGAAGAATTAAAAAATGCACTAAACATTTTACATAAATAAAAGATGCTATATTATTTATTTGAATATCTCAACCAATTTGACGTTCCCGGAGCAGGAGTGTTTAAGTATATCTCGTTCCGTGCGGCAATGTCTGTGATTTTTTCCATTTTGATTTCGGCTGTTATCGGAAAAAAAATTATTCAATACTTACAACTGAAACAAGTAGGAGAGATAGTGCGTGATTTAGGTCTCGAAGGGCAAATTCAAAAACAAGGCACACCAACAATGGGCGGAATTATTATTCTGGCATCCATTATTATTCCAACATTATTGTTTGCCAAGCTAAATAATATTTACGTTATTTTAATGCTTGTTTCTACCGTTTTGTTGGGAATTATCGGATTTATAGATGATTACATAAAAGTATTTAAGAAAAACAAAGAAGGATTAGCCGGGAAATTTAAAGTGTTGGGACAAATTTTAGTGGGCTTGATTGCCGGAACAGTACTTTATTTTCATCCCGATGTTGTGGTAAAGCAAAAAGTTTACAATGCGGACGCGCCGGCACATGTAAATTATACGATAGAAAATGATGTGGAAACCAAAAAGGTAGAGAATTACGAGTGGAAAGAAGTTCACTCTACCGTTACCACCATTCCATTTGTAAAAAACAATGAGTTTAACTACGCCTGGTTGATAGATTGGATGGGCGAAAATGCCTCTAAATTCACTTGGTTGATTTTTATTCCTGTAGTCATAATTGTTGTTACGGCAGTGTCAAACGGCGCCAATATGACCGACGGTTTAGACGGTTTGGCAACCGGTACTTCCGGAATAATTGGAGCAACATTGGCAGTTTTGGCTTATGTAAGCGGTAATACCATTTTTGCCGATTATCTGAATATTATGTACATCCCCAATTCCGGCGAGATGGTAATTTTTATTGCCGCATTTGTTGGGGCAACCATTGGCTTTTTATGGTATAATGCTTATCCGGCACAAGTATTTATGGGTGATACGGGTAGTTTGGCTTTGGGCGGTATCATAGCTGTTTTTTCAATTGCTATTCGTAAAGAACTGCTAATTCCATTATTGTGCGGAATTTTTTTGGTCGAAAATCTGAGTGTTATTCTGCAAGTAAGCTACTTTAAATATACAAAAAAGAAATATGGTGAAGGACGCAGGATTTTTAAGATGGCACCGTTGCATCATCATTTTCAAAAAATGAATATACACGAAGCAAAAATTGTTGTTCGGTTTTGGATAGTAGGGTTAGCACTCGCTTTATTAACGATTGTAACATTAAAACTGCGTTAAAATGGCAAAAATAGCTGTACTTGGAGCAGGAGAAAGTGGTGTGGGAGCAGCCATTTTGGCAAAGCAAAAAGGGTTCGATGTCTGGGTTTCAGACAAAGGACAAATAAAAGAAAAATACAAAGACGTTCTTTTACATCATGATATACCTTTTGAGGAAGGAGAGCACACCGAAGCACAGATACTAAGTGCCGATGAGGTTGTTAAAAGTCCCGGAATACCCGATACTGTTGAAATAGTTAAAAAAATTGTGTCGAAAGGCATTCCGGTTATATCCGAAATAGAATTTGCGGCTCGCTATACCGATGCCAAATTGATTGCCATAACAGGCAGTAACGGTAAAACAACTACCGCATCCTTAACTTACCATATTTTAAAAAAAGCGGGGTTAAATGTTGCTTTGGCAGGAAACATCGGATACAGTTTTGCATGGCACGTAGCCGAGCATAATGCCGATTATTATGTATTGGAAATCAGTAGTTTTCAGCTTGACGGATGCTATAAGTTTACACCGGATATTGCTGTTATTACCAACATTACACCCGACCACCTTGACCGTTACGATTATGATTTTGATAAATACGTGGCTTCAAAGTTTCGCATTATTCAAAATCAAAACTCAAATCATCATTTTGTTTATTGCGATGATGATGAAGTAATTACCAATTACATACAAGAACACAAAAAAGAAATTCGCTCAACTCTTCATCCTTACAGTGTATATCACAAAGTAGAGAATGGTGCTTATATAAATGATGAAAAATTAATTGTAAACCTAAATAATAAACCGTTAGAAATTATGTCAATTCACAAAATCGCACTCAAAGGAATGCACAACCGACAAAACTCAATGGCAGCAGCAATTGCCTCAAGAGTTTTAGAAATCAGAAAAGACGTGATAAGAGAAAGCTTATCCGATTTTCAAAATGTAGAACATCGTTTGGAATTTGTGCTTAAAGTCCACGGAATAGACTTTATAAACGATTCTAAAGCCACAAACGTAAATGCCACTTGGTATGCCTTAGGCAGCATGACCAAGCCGGTTATTTGGATAGTTGGCGGTGTGGATAAAGGAAACGATTATTCCATGCTTAAAGAATTGGTGCAAGAAAAAGTAAAAGCCATCGTTTGTTTAGGAAAAGACAACAGTAAAATACACGCAGCTTTTGGTGATATTGTAGATACAATTGTAGATACGCAAAGTGCACAAGAAGCCGTAAATGTTGCCTACAGTTTGGGTAAAAAAGGCGATGCAGTGCTTTTGTCTCCGGCTTGTGCAAGTTTCGATTTGTTCGAAAATTACGAAGACAGAGGTCATCAATTTAAAGCTGCAGTTAGAGGTTTGTAATCCCCAAAAACGTAATAATATGACTACTTTATCAGAATTGGTAGAATTGAATGTTGAACAATTGTCCAATAAGCTCGATGCGGCAATGCCTTACACTGTAATTGCAGATGTAAAGCATTACAAAACGGTTTACAATAGTATTGAGAAAGGCAAAAATTACAAATTGCTGATTTTTATTTGCGACAACGAAACATTGACAAAAGAGCATCTGACAGATGCTTATAATGCTTTTTTGCTTGCAGCAGAAGATAAAGAGACGGCATTGAAATATGCAAATGAAGCAAAAATGTTAAGCAGCAGAATTTATGTAGTGCGATAAAATTTAGAATGGAATTAAAATTCAAATATATAAAAGGAGACAGAGTAATATGGATGGTCACGTTTTTGTTGGCCATATTATCAATTTTAACGGTTTACAGTTCTATTGCCACCTTGGCATATAAATACAAAAGTGGGAATACAATTTTCTATTTGTTAAAGCATGTCTTTATTTTGGGTATTGGTTTCGGAATGATGGCAGTTGTACAAAATATCAAATACAAGTATTTCTCTCGATTATCTCAATTGGCGTTGTTCATCGCCATACCATTATTGTTGCTTACACTATTTACCGGTGCCAATATCAACGAAGCAAGTCGTTGGTTGGTTATTCCTATTATTAACCAAACGTTTCAAACGTCTGATTTGGCTAAGCTTGCACTTATAATGTATTTGGCAAGAGTGTTGGCAAAAAAGCAAGATGTTATTACCGATTTTAAAGAAGCATATTTACCCCTGATTATTCCGGTGGTGGCGGTTTGCGCCTTGATATTGCCCGCCAACTTTTCTACGGCGGCAATGTTGTTTGCAATTTCATTATTTATTATGTTTATCGGAAGAGTGCCTATGAAGTTTATCTTAGCAACCATTGGCTTGGGAATTGTGGGGATCTTACTGGTATTTGCCATAGCATCGGTCAGTCCAAAGTTGTTTCCGCGTTTTGCCACGTGGAAAAAAAGAATAGAATCTTTTGAAAAAGGCGAGTCTGAAAGTAACTATCAAGCCGAACAAGCAAAAATTGCCATTGCCGGCGGCGGAATAAAAGGTAAAGGTCCGGGAAAAAGTACACAACGAAATTTTTTACCGCATCCGTATTCCGATTTTATTTTTGCCATTATTGTAGAAGAATATGGAACTATTGGAGCACTGGTGGTAATTTTTTTGTATTTGGTATTGTTGTTTCGTGGCGTGCGCATAGCTTCTCGTGCCGAACGCACTTTTGGTTCTTTACTCGCCATCGGATTGACGTTTAGCATTGCTTTTCAGGCATTCATCAATATGGGAGTAGCCGTGGGAGTTTTTCCCGTAACCGGTCAGCCCTTGCCGCTTGTCAGTATGGGTGGTACTTCTATTTGGTTTACTTGTATAACAATAGGTGTAGTATTAAGCGTTAGTAATACGGGATTGTTAAAATCTAACCCCAAAAAAGCATCGGCAAAATGAAAAAAATAAAAGTTATTATCAGTGGAGGAGGAACCGGAGGACATATATATCCGGCAATAGCAATTGCTAATGCGGTAAAAGCCAAACGTCCGGATGCCGAAATTTTGTTTATTGGAGCCGAAGGAAAAATGGAGATGGAAAAAGTGCCTCAGGCAGGTTATAAAATTATCGGGTTACCCATAGCCGGTTTGCAACGACGTTTAACACTGAAAAATTTAAAAGTTCCGTTTTTACTGTTGAAGAGTTTAAATAAAGCAAAAAAAATAATAAAAGATTTTCGTCCTGATGTTGCGGTTGGTGTCGGTGGTTATGCCAGTGGACCGACTCTAAAAACTGCCGAAAAATTAAATATTCCCACTGTTTTGCAAGAGCAAAATTCTTACCCGGGAATTACCAATAAATTATTGGCAAAAAAAGCCAACATTATTTGCGTGGCGTATGATAATATGGAACGTTTTTTCCCTAAGGATAAAATTCTGTTAACCGGAAACCCGGTGCGACAAGATATACTGAATTTAAGTCATAAACGAAATGAAGCATTAGCTTATTTTAACCTGAAAAATGAATTGCAAACCGTATTGGTAATTGGTGGCAGTTTAGGTGCACGAACCATAAACCAAGTAATAGAAAAGATGCTTCCCTATTTCAAGGAAAATAATATTCAACTCATTTGGCAAACAGGAAAATATTATGCCGAAAAAGCCAAACAAGCCGTTAATGAAATAAATGCCGAAACGATTATTACGATGCCCTTTATCTCGCGTATGGATTATGCGTATGCGGCGGCAAATATTGTAATATCACGTGCCGGTGCATTGAGTGTATCGGAAATTGCTGTGGCTAAAAAGCCCGCTATTTTTATTCCTTCGCCCAATGTTGCCGAAGACCACCAAACAAAAAATGCTATGGCATTGGTCAATCACCATGCGGCAATTATGGTTAAAGATGATGAAGCACAAGCAAAGTTGAAAAACGAATTGGATAATTTGTTGAATGATAAGAATTTGCAAAACGAATTGATTAAAAATATAACCCCGTTAGGTAAACCTAACGCAGCAGATGATATTGCAAATGAAATTTTAAAATTGGCAGACCGGTAAAAATGAATTTAAAAGCGCTTGAAAATATCTATTTTGTAGGTGTCGGTGGCATTGGAATGAGTGCTTTGGCAAGATATTTTAACACCATTGGTGTAAAGGTTTATGGTTACGATAAAACCAAAACACCTTTAACATCGGCACTTGAAAACGAGGGGATTGAAATAGTATATGATGAAAATCTTCCCTTACCCGAAGCATTCTCTGAGTTTTCAGAAAACAATATGGTTGTTTATACACCGGCGGTTCCAAAGGATAATCAATTGCTCATTGCTTTAAAGAAAAACTATCAAATATATAAAAGAGCACAAGTGTTGGGAATGTTGTCGCAAAATATTCCAACATTGGCAGTTGCAGGAACACACGGCAAAACCACTACTTCTATTTTAATAACCCATTTACTGCAAACCGCCGGCATTCCCTTAGTAGCTTTTTTGGGTGGTATCGCCAAAAATTTCAATTCCAATATGGTTTTGAATGACAATCCGCAATTTATGGTTACCGAAGCGGATGAATTTGACCGTTCTTTTCTGACATTATACCCCGAAATTGCTGTTATTACTTCTACCGATGCCGACCATTTGGATATTTATAATGATGAAGAAACAATTGGTAAAGCATACCAAGAATTTGCCACACAAGTAAAACAACTGATTACCAAGCCCGAATTAACCGGTGAATTAAAACATAAAAATACAAGTACTTACTCAATTCATCAACCTGCTGATGCCCAATTATTGGATTACAGTGTGGAGAAGGGGCAAGTAAATGCCACGTTTAAAATTGAGCATGCAGTTTTTAAAGTGAAATTGAATTATCCCGGTTTGCATAATGCCGAAAATACATTGGCGGCAGCGTATCTCGTTTATAAATTGGGTGTAGATATTGAGACAATAAAAAAAGGAATTGAAACATTTGAAGGTGTAAAACGCCGCTTTGAATTTCACATAAAAAAAGAGGATTTAATTTTTATAGATGATTATGCGCATCATCCTGCCGAAATAAAGGCGACTTTAAATGCTGTTAAACAACTTTATCCCGATTTTCCGCTGACGGTTATTTTCCAACCGCACTTATTTTCACGCACACGAGATTTTCAAAAAGAATTTGCGCAAGCGTTATCCATTGCCGGCAAGGTGGCAATTTTGCCCGTTTATCCTGCGCGCGAATTACCTATAGAAGGAGTGTCGTCGGAGTCAATAGCTCAATATATGGATAAACAAAAAACAACTTTACCGGATAAAAGTGAAATTGAAAATTTTTTAAAGCAAAACAGTCCAAAATTGCTTGTAACAATGGGTGCTGGCGATATTGACAAAGAATTGGAAAACATCAAAAATATATTGTTAAAAAAGCAAAAATCAGTGTATGAATAAAAAGTGGCTAAACATATCACTCTGGGCACTGTATGGTATTTTGCTTGTTTTGTTGTTGTCTTTTGTAAATGCAAAAGAAAAACAAGTACCTCTGCAAAAAATCGAGGTAGAAATTGCTAAAGACGAAAACCGATTTATCAATACCAAGGATATAGAACAATTAATTTTAAAAAATGATTCGCTTGGTAAACCGATAATAAGTTTTAAGCTAAACGAATTGGAAAAAATAATCGCCAATCATCCGGATATTGAAAAAGCCCAAATATATAAGTCAATCAATGGCGTGTTAAATGTAGAAATCGTGCAACGTCGTCCCATTGTGCGGGTTTTTTCTGCCGATGAATCATATTATATCGACGAAAACGGAAAACTTATGCCTGTTTCAAAACGTTTTACCGCACGCGTTCCGGTTGTTTCTTTAACCCAAAAAGAACCTTACGGCATTTGGTATAAATATAATTTCGCATCGCAAATTCCCGATTCTTTGGCTCATAAAACCTTGCTTGATGATGCGTTTAAAATTGCACGATTTGTTCGTCAAGATAAATTTCTAAACGCACAAATTGAACAGTTGTTTGTTAATAAAGAATTGGATTGGGTATTGATTCCTAAAGTAGGAAATCATACAATTGTATTAGGTTCAGCAGAAGATTTAGAAGCTAAATTCAAAAAGTTAAAATTGTTTTATAAAAAAGCAATGAAAAATATAGGATGGGATAAGTATCGAACCATCAATTTAAAATATAAAAATCAAGTGGTTTGCACTAAAAAACAATAAAAATGGAATCATCAGAAATTGTCGTAGGTTTAGATATTGGAACAACAAAAATAGTTGCCATCGTAGGACGCAAAAACGAGTATGGTAAACTCGAAATTTTGGGAATGGGAAAAAGCGAGTCTATCGGGGTAACGCGTGGAGTAGTGTCCAATATTGACAAAACCGTTCAATCCATACGAAAAGCCGTTGAAGAAGCCGAAGAAAATTCGGGAGTGGAAATTGGCTCGGTAAATGTTGGTATTGCCGGTCAGCACATAAAAAGTTTACAACACAGAGGAATAAAAATACGACACAGTGTAGATGATGAAATTTCTCAAAAAGATATTGACGGACTGATTGACGATATGTACAAATTGGCAATGCTTCCCGGCGAAGAAATTATTCACGTGTTGCCTCAAGAATATATTATAGACAATGAGCAAGGCATAAAAGATCCGATTGGAATGTCGGGTGTTCGATTAGAAGCCAATTTTCATATCATTACAGGTCAAGTAACCGCCGCAAAAAATATTTACAAATGCGTACACAAATCAGGCTTGGATGTAGATGATTTAATTCTTGAACCCTTGGCATCTTCCGAATCGGTATTAAATGAAGAAGAAAAAGAAGCCGGGGTAGTTTTGGTTGATATCGGTGGAGGAACAACAGATATTGCCATTTTTCAAGATGGAATTATTCGCCATACGGCTGTTATTCCTTTCGGCGGAAATGTAATTACCGAGGACATTAAACAAGGATGTAATATCATTGGTAAACAAGCCGAATTATTGAAATTGAAATTTGGTTCGGCATTGGCAACCGAGAGTAAAGAAAACGAAATTGTGTCCATCCCCGGTTTGCGCGGACGAGAACCGCGTGAAATATCACTAAAAAACTTGGCGAGCATTATTCAAGCCCGAATGGAAGAAATTATTGAGCATATATATTATGAAATTAAAAATTCGGGTTATGAGAATAAATTAATTGCCGGAATAGTGGTAACCGGCGGAGGTTCGCAATTAAAACACATTACCCAATTATTCGAATATGTTACCGGAATGGATACTCGCATAGGTTATCCAACCGAGCATTTGGCTGCCGGCAGCAGTGATATTTTAACCAGTCCAATGTATGCCACAGGAATCGGGTTGGTATTAAAAGGTTTTGAAAAACTGGAAAAACAAAGAAAATCTGAAAATCAAACGCAAAATAATACCGTAGTGGGGTATTCAAAAGATAAAAAGCCCGGCGGGTTATTTGATAAAATATTAAGTTTCGGAAAGCAATTTTTCGACGAAGAAACAAATTAATAAGAATAAACACATTAAAACCGGATATTATGAAATTCGATTTACCCAAAGATCAATCATCAATTATTAAAGTAATTGGCGTAGGCGGCGGCGGAAGCAATGCCGTAAATCATATGTTTAGCCAAGGAATTACCGGTGTAGATTTTGTAATCTGCAACACCGACCAACAAGCCTTGGATTTAAGTCCTATTCCCAATAAAATACAATTGGGAGTAACCTTAACCGAAGGAAGAGGTGCCGGTTCAAATCCCGAAGTAGGAAAAAATTCGGCTATTGAAAGCGTTGAGGAGATTAAAGAAATCTTGGCTAAAAACACCAAAATGGCATTTATAACTGCCGGAATGGGAGGTGGAACAGGAACCGGAGCAGCACCTATTATTGCCCAAGCCGCCAAAGAAATGGGTATTCTTACCATAGGTATCGTTACAGTACCGTTTTCTTTTGAAGGTCGCCGGCGTAAACTACAAGCCGAAAAAGGTTTGGAAGAAATGCGCCAAAATGTAGATACATTACTGATTATCAATAATGATAAATTGCGCGAAATGTACGGCAATTTACGTATGAGCGAAGCATTTGCCAAAGCCGATGATGTGTTGACTGTCGCCGCAAAAGGAATTGCCGAAATTATTACAGTTCCGGGTTATATAAATGTGGATTTTGAAGATGTGAAAACCGTAATGAAAGATGGTGGTACAGCCATTATGGGCTCTGCAGCTGCCGAAGGTGAAAATAGAGCCATTAAAGCCGTTAGTCAAGCAATGGCATCACCATTATTGAACGATAATGATATTACCGGAGCAAATTATATTTTATTAAATATTACTTCTGGTACCGAAGAAATTACAATGGATGAAATTGATGAAATTACTGAATACATCCAAAATGAATCAGGATATACTGCCGATATTATTTGGGGTAACGGCACCGACGAATCATTGGGAGAAAAAATATCGGTAACAGTAATTGCAACCGGATTTGGGTCTAAAAATCCAACAGGCTTTGGAATGGAAAAAGAACCGCAAAAAGTGGTTCGTACTTTAGATGAAGATGTCCCCGTGGTTATCACTCAAAAAGTGGATGAAACGGCACAAGATGTACAAAAAGAAGAAACTGCCGAGGAAGAAAATATTGAAGATTTTAAACTGATTATTAAAGAACCGGCATCTCAGTCCAATATTACCGAAACACCAAAAAGTGAGCCCGAAAATGTAGTACGTTTTTCTTTAGATGACGATGAAGAACTAATTGAGCAAAAACGAAAGCAAGTAAACAGTGAAAATGTAGAAAACACTGTAAATGAACAAAAAAACGAAGAAAACAACTATAACGTTGAAAATAAAACGGTGCAAAATACACCTGTAAACGAAACACCAAACCCAATACAAAACAGACCTACTGAGGAAGAAATGCTTAAAAAATCGAAAGACCGAATTATGCGTTTAAAAGCATTAACTTCCAAAATGAAAACACCAACCGGTTTGTCCGATTTGGAAAAAGAACCGGCATACAAGCGCAGAAATATTACTTTAGAAAACACACCGCATTCCTCTGAAAGCAATGTGTCGCGTTATACCATTTCGGATGATGAAGATAATACGCCAAAGCTACGCGATAACAATTCGTTTCTTCACGATAATGTAGATTAGTTACACAAAAGTTAATATTCAACTTAAAGCCGCTTTATATAAAGGCGGCTTTTTCATTATTCATAAAAGAAAAAATAATCTTAACAAACAATTCGTTAAATTTGTATAAACATTTCAACCATAATATATGATTGCTTTAGACCTTATATCCAACGATATTCCACCATTAAAACCAACAGACAATGGGTTTGTTGCTCTCGAGTGGATGGAAGAGTTTAAAGTCAGTCATTTGCCTGTGGTAAACGATAATAAAAAATATTTGGGGTTAATTTCAGAAGATGATTTATTGAATATAGATATTGCTGAAATGACCATTGGCGAATACATAAATACCAGTAAATTGGTTTTGCCTCGTCATCATATATACAAAACTCAACATATTTTTGAAGGAATTGAAACAATTGTCAATGCCGAATTGACTGTTTTGCCCGTTATAGGTGACAATGATGAGTTTTTGGGCACAATATCCATGTTCGATATAATAAAATTTTTTGGTAGAGCAACGGCAATGGAAATGCCCGGAAGTATTATTACTTTAGAAATGAATATTCGGGATTATTCGATGGTAGAAATTGCCAAAATTGTTGAATCCGATGATGCAAAAATTCTCGCTTCTTATCTTACTTCAAGCATAGATACTACAAAATTGGAAGTAACCATTAAAGTAAACAAAACAGACATAACCCGTATTTTGCACACCTTTTCGCGTTACGATTATACGGTTACCGCCTCGTACAACGAATCGGAATATTACGAAGACCTTAAGCAACGCTACGAAGCATTTATGCGCTATTTAAACACTTAGCCGTTTGCCCTTTGCAAATAAAATACTGTTTTTTTTATTGATCATTTCCTTTTCCGTATTTGGGCAAAAGCAAAATACTGCTCTTAAAGATTCGGCATATGTAATTGTTGCCGAAATTAAAATTGTAGGTAATAAAACTACAAAACCCGAAATTATTCGTCGTGAGCTGCTTTTTCATAAAGGAGATACCATTCTTTTGAACCAATTGGACAGGATAATTGAAACATCAGAAAATAACGTGTTTAATACAGCATTGTTTGTAGAGAATAAAATCAATGTTGCGTATATAAACGATAAGTATGTACAATTTATAGTTTTTGTAAAAGAAAGGTGGTATTTGTGGCCAGGTATAATTTTTAAAATAGAAGATACAAACTTTAATACGTGGTGGCTAACCAAAGATTGGCAACGGTTAAACTATGGCTTTTTTGTCCGGCACGATAATTTTAGAGGCAGAAAAGAAAAATTGGCACTGATTGTTCAAAACGGTTACACCGAACAGTTTGGTATAATGTATGACAAACCGTACATTAACAAAAGCAAAACCATAGGGGCAGGAGCATCTTTCAATTATTTGCGAAATCATCAAATAACCATCAATACCAACGGCAATAAGCGTGTTTTTTATCGTGAATTTCCCGAATATCCGTTTAAAGAAGTAAAAGCAGAAATGGATGTAACCTATCGTCCAAAAATAAATAATCGTCATAATGTAAAAGTTGAATACTTGGATATTTTAGTATCCGACAGTGTAATACTCAGTAATCCGCGTTATTTGTCACCCAATCTTACTACCCGATTTATGGGGTTACATTATTATTATAAGAGTGATTTTAGAGATAATCAAAACTACCCCTTAAGAGGATATTATTTTGATATAGAAGCCGGATGGCACGGCTTTGGATTGTGGAAAAATAACATTAAGAATGGTTTTTTGCTTTCGCAGATAAAATATTTTTTACCGTTGAATGAGCGGTTTTTCTTTTCGCAAGGTTTCCGTACAAAAGTTACGTTCAATAATCCGGGATATTATTTTTTATCCTCTTTGGGGTATGGAAATATTGTTGTTCGTGGCTATGAATATTATGTAATTACCGGTCAGCATTACGGATTGTTTAAATCACAGTTGCGTTACAATATTATTAAACCGTCGAAAGTAAGTTTGCCTTTAAAATTTTTGGATAAATTTTCAACTATTCCGTATGCGTTTTATGTGGGATTATATTTTGATAACGGCTATGTTTGGGATAATGGTATGATGAATAATTCTTTGGCAAATCAATGGCTTTATGGCGGAGGAATTTCTATTGATTTTGTTACTTATTATGATTTTGTATTACGCACCGAATTTTCTATTAACAAACAAAACGAAAAAGGCATTTATTTGCACTTTGTGGCGCCAATATAGCTTTTCAATATTTTTTACTTTATTTATAATTTCCTCAATCGTCGAATTCTGCAGCGAAATTACTGTGAATTAAGCATTTCCTTCAATCGGGAATTCTCCCTTATCTAACCATTCCAGCCATTTTTCTTTTGGAGCAATAGAAAGCAAGTAAGGGTCGTTGGTTTTAGATAAAATTTCTTTACAAATATTTTTTGACTGAGCATCATCATCAATAAAATCAATCATTAAAACTACTCTTTCAGATGATGTTTTATTCCATGCTTCATGTTGTTTACTGTCATCAAAAACCAGCCAATGGTTTGTTTCCCATTTTTTTATTTCGTTTTCAACTTTTAGACCCAAATCGCCTTCGGGAATAATTATACCCAAATGTGCGCGCTTATATTTATCCGAATAACCGGTGTGCGGCAATATATGAGTGTTGGGTTTGATTAAAGAAAATTCGGCAGTAATAATTTGAGGAAATTGCTTGATTAATGCAGCAGTTTTGGGACAACTTGCCATATTGGGCAAATGCTCAATGTTAAAGAACTTAAAAACAAAAGTGTCCCATCGGGCATTTTTGTTTTCGTCTTTATTCAAATAGGTAGGGCGGTCTTCGTTTCCCCAGGTATTTTCGTACAACGGCTTTTTGGGTAAGTTTTTTATCGCATTCAGTTCATTTTTTAATTCATCAAAATGAAATTGAAATTTTTTTAACCACGGAAAATCGCCTGAATTGTAAAACATACTGTTTTTTATTGACAAGATAAATAAAATTCAGTCATCAAGAAAATGATTTATATCAATATTCAATTATTCAACAATTTCGAAACTGCTTGTAGCAATATTACCCGATTTATCGGTAATGGTTAAGGTATGTTTGCCGGGCAATAAATAAAGCTCAATCTCCGGATTTATTGTGGTAGATTGAATAAATTCATTGTCAATATGCCAAAAAAGTTCACTGTTTTCAATAACATGTGAAGCTTTAAATACTACTTTTTGATAGTTATTGTTAAAGTCTTTTGGAATGAATATTTTCGCATTGTTTTTTGGAAATATAATTCCAATAGATGCTGTTGCATTGCTGTTGCACTCCGGGCTGAACGGTGGCAATGGCTCGTACTGTGGATTTTTTTTACGATAATAATAAGCCATTATAGGAGGTAGTACAAATCTTTTTTCGGTAACTATTTCATTCACATTATAACAAGAGCTGTTAACCTGATATTTTTTGGTTTTGTCTAAATGAATTATTTGATGATACGGACAAGGAGGGGAAAGATAACCGTTTTTAGGAATACTGGTTTTAATCTTGTTTTTACAGTTTTGAGAAGCTAAAAAGCCACTTTCCAAGCAGATGTCTGCCATTTGGGTGGCTTGTGTTGGTTCGGTAAACCATTTTTTTTCAGGCAATAATTTAAATACATCAAACATAATAGGTGCCGCAACTTGCGTGCCTGTAAGACCTTTTCTGCCTTCGTTGGTTGTGTTTCCAACCCAAACCCCAACCACATAATTTGGCGTAACCCCTATACACCATGCATCCCGGTGCCCAAAGCTGGTACCTGTTTTCCAAGCTATTTTTTTCCCCGAATCATATATCATCCAATCACCACCCTCTACCGGTCTGTCTTTTTTTGCCAAAGCTTCAAAAACAAACCATATATTTTCAGCACCTATAATATCGTCATCAATAAATTCTTTATCTGCCGGTTTCTCAGAATTAAAGAATTTAGGCATAAAATAATCGTCTTTTTTGTACGCGTTGTATCGATTAAAAGTGTTTAATGTTCTGCCCATTGAACCAAATAAACCAACAGCTTCCGAAAGTGTTATTTCTGCACCTCCCAAAATGAGCGTTAAACCATAATGATTTGCCTCTTTATTGATGCTTTTTATTTGTAATCGGTTTAGTTTATCTTTGAAAATATGCAAGCCGTACTTTTGTAAAAGTCTCACAGCGGGTATGTTTAACGATTGAGCAAGGGCATAGTCTGCCGGAACAGCTCCATAATAGGTTTTATCGAAATTTTTTGGATGAAAACCGGCAATGGAAGTAGGAATATCTTTCATTAAACTTTTGGGCAAAATCAATCCGTCTTTCATTGCCAATGCATAGAGTAAAGGTTTAAGAATGCTTCCTGTGCTTCTGGGCGTTTCGATCATATTAATGGCATTCCCGTGGTCCTTACCGTCAAGATTTGGAGTGTTTCCAACGTATGCTTTTATTTGTCCGCTGTTGGTTTCCATTACCATAACCGCAATGTTGTGAATATTGTTTCCGTGTAATTTTTGATGGTATTCCGCAACAATATTGTTAATTTTTAATTGCAACTGATAACTAATGGTTGTTTTAGCTTTTTTTACCTTATATTTTTGTGCAATATTTTCAGTTAAATGGTAACAAAAGTTTGGCAGTGCAAAGGGTTTTTGAGGCAAAGGTTCTTCGATTGCCGAGGAATAAGTTAGGGAATCAATAATGTGATTTTGTAAAAGTTTTTGCAACAATTTATTTCTTTTTTTACGCAAAAGGTGTTGATTTTTTCCGGGATAAATAAGCGCCGGAGCATTGGGTAATACAGCCAAAGTTGCCGCCTCTCCCCACGACAGGTTTTGAGGAGGACAACCAAAATATCGCCATGAGGCAGCTTCAATGCCAACAACATTTCCGCCAAAGGGAGCATTGGCACTGTAAAGTTTTAGAATCTCTTTTTTGGAATATTTAAACTCCAAACGTAATGCATAGATTAACTCTTTTATTTTTTGCCAATACGTACGTTTGGGATTGTCAAGTGCCAAGCGAATGACTTGCATGGTGATAGTACTTCCGCCGCGAGTGATTTTCTTTTTTTGAATGTTCGAAATAAGTGCTTTGGCAATAGATACGGGGTTTGTTCCAGGATGATAATAAAAATATTCATCTTCGAAATATAAAATGCATTTTTCAAATTTATTTGGAACAGAATCCGGAACCGGAAAACGCCATTGACCGTCTTTGGCAATTTTTGCACCCAATAATTTTCCTTGCTCATCGTAAACTACTGTAGAATAAGGTTTTTTAAACAGCGGATTGGGTAAGCAAAAATAAAACCATACCAGAGCCGTTAAGACCAAAATATATGTTTTGTATTTCCATATTAGAGGAAAAATTTTATTCATCTATTCTTTGCCTTACTTATAAATAACCGTTTTACCTCCTTTGGAAACAGCATACACACTGCCGTCGTACATTGCTTCACATTTTACCGGCGGAAAGAAGTACTCACCAGCATATGCAGCATTAAGTAGAATATAAAATGTTTTTGAATCACCTTTTTTAAGAGAGAAAAAGGTGACTACACGATCGTCCCTTACATCTTGATAGTCAGATGAAGACGATTTATACCGCTCAATATTATCCATTCTTGGATTGGTGATTTCAAACCCTGAAGGAAAGATTTGAGTAAGTGCCATATTTTCATAATCAGGCAAAATACCCGGGTGTTTTATATACACTTGCGCCACAATATCCTGATTTTGTTTTATGTTCGAAATATCAACAGGGTTGCCTTGAAGGTCAGTATAGTTTATTTTCATTGTTAAATTATCGGCTCCTGTTTTTTCATAAGTGAGCGGTTTGCCGTAATTGGATAATTCCACAATTAAACTATTGGTGTTTTTATTTACAACTGAAATGGGTTTATTAAAAGTGTTTACAGGAATGGTTACTGAACTTTTATTTGAGGAAATATGTTGCGTTTTGTTGCCAATTTTTATATCTGCACTAATATTTCCTTTACCATTCGCCAATACATATTTAGATAGAGCAAGTAATGAAAAAGCCGTTTCTTGCGTGCTCATCCAACGGTTTGAATTTAAGTTTTTGCTCAATGATTTTATGAGCGCATTTGTCATATTCCATTTTTTCATATTTACTAATGCGTATAATATAATGGCTTCATCCCTTATGTCAGATCCAAAGGTATACGACCAATCTCTGTACGGTAATATTTTTTTAATTTCTGCCGGCATCATTTTTTCGGCAATTGTTTTCTTGCCTGCCACATAATAGGCATTAACCAAAAGCCATTTAGAGATATTGCTCGAAAGACCATTTTCTCTTAACCGGTTCATTGCTCCAATTTCCGGTTTTCCTGCCAATGCAAGAGTAAATAAGCGATAAGCTTGAGTTAATTCCGATTTATATCCTGCATTATATTTTGGCGACCATTTATTGGCTTGATGTTTCTGATAATCCATCCATTTTTTAAGCATATTGGCAGGCAGTAAAAATCCTTTCTTTTTTGCTTCCAGCATAAAATGACCGGCGTAACTGGTTGCCCATTCGTGAATATCGGAGTTGCTCTCGGGCCAATAAGTAAACCCACCGGATGGTGTTTGGAACATTTTTAACCGTTTTAGGGTGTTTTCAATATTTGATTGCGTTTCATCTTTTTGAATTTTACTGAGCTCAACCAAATCATTGAGGTATAATTGAGGAAAAGCTGACGACACGGTTTGTTCAATACATCCGTACGGGTAATGAATTAAATAATTTAATCGGTGCCCTAAATTTAAATTCGGATAATTAGAAATTGTAATTTGTGCATGATTTGTTCCTTGTATTCCAATAGGTTTAATGATTGTATCCCATTTGCTTTTCAGTTTAACAATGCGAGTTTCTGAAATTTCGGGCGAAGGAATTTTTACATTCAGCGCAATATCATCATAAGCATTTTCACCATTTCCGGATACTGAAATGTGAACTTTGGCAACGCCAATTTTTCTGGCTGCTTCAAGAGTAAAGTAAACTACTTTTTCACCTTTATTATTAAATGTAATATTTTTGGAAGAAGCTCCGGTTACTTTTAAAAGTGAATTGGTTGAAATTTTTACCGATACATTTTTAACCTTGTTTTCCATTGCAAACACGGTAACAGGCACGGTTATTTTTTCGGTAGGGGAAAGCGTACGAGGCATTGTTCCCAATACCATCAAAGGTTTAACCACTCGAGTAGTTTTTTCTGCAGAACCGTATGCAAAATCCTTGTTTCCGGCTATAACCATGGTGCGAACTGATCCAATGTAGTTGGGAATAGAAATTTGATGTTTATTTGTGCTGTTTGATGATAATTCAAAAGGCCCTAAAAATCTGACCATTGGTTTAAAACGATTAATTTTTTTAGTACCCGGCTTTATTAATTCTTCGTCTCCACCAATAGCATAAACACCTGCAAGTTCGCCATTAAAAGCTCCCATTACAAAGCGATACATATCATAGGTTTTTACGCCAAGCGCTTCTGTTGCATAAAAGTATTTCCAAGAGTTGGGCGTTTTAAAATTGGTTAAATCCAGCAACCCTTCATCAACTAATGCAATGGTGTAGGTCATAGGTTTTCCTTCTTTTTCTGAAATTTTAATAGTTGTTTCTGTTTCAGGACGAAGCTTATCGGGCATATTGATTACCGGTGTCAAATGCGTGTTGGGGTCTTCAATAAAAACTCTCCTGATTCCGTACAAACGGATGGGCCTGTCGTTTTCCGAATGATTGTAGGGTTGAATATAAGATATGTGAATATAGACATTAGGTGCCATTTCAGGCGTTGTTTCAATCTCAACCGTGTGATTATCTTCAGATAATTCTTGCCAAAAAGAAGATATAATTTTTGAGCCGTTTTCAACACTAATAAGTGCTTTGGCTTTGTTAGCGGGTAAATTAAGCGTAACAGTTTCTCCCGGCGAATATTTTTCTTTGTCTGTTGAGAATGAAAGCATTTCCGCGGCTTCGGGTGCAACTTTATCGTCGTTCCAAAAATCGTTGTAAGAGGTGTAAAATATTTGCCCTGTACTGTGTCCGGACTCAATGTCGGTTATCCGAATAAATTTTCTTCCCCAAGTGGGCTGTGGGAATTTTAATTCATACATAACTCGTCCGTTCTTAGATTCTACATAGTCGTAGATTATTTTTTTAGAACTGTTGGAACGAATATAATAACCCAAATTTTCATCGCCATCGCGTTGCCACCACCAACGCCATGAAATTTCGTAAACTTCAATTTTTAAATTTCTTCCCGAAACCGGTTTTCCGTTTTCATTCAACGTTACTATTGGAATTAAGGTTGGTTTTTCACTGTCTATACTGTTATTCCAACCGGTTCCTGCGGGTATTTTCAATCCCACGTATGTGGTGTATGGCGAAAAAGGAATAGTCGTACGATTTATACTGAAATCTCCTCCGGGTTCAAATACGCGCGATTTTAAATGTACATTCACCATACCGGGTGCATCGTTAATTTTTATATTCAAAGGAATAGATGCATTGCCTTGTTCATTTAGTTTTCCATCAAATATGGTTTTTTCTTCTTCCCACAAACTTTTCGACGGGTCGTCAAAATTGTAATCTTCGTATTTTTCAAAAGATGTTTTGCCTTTTGCCAAGCGCATTTCTACAATTGCTTTGTAATTTGCGGCGCTTCCTCCGTGAAGCCATTCGGCATGCAGTTGCAAGGTTTGATTAGTAGGTGAGAGAATTTTGTTTTGATGATTAAATAGTATTTTTAAACGGTTTGGTTTTACTGTTTCTATTTTTATTGATTTTGTAAAGGAATTTGCACCAACTTTTATTTTTGCCAACCAATTGCCTGTAGGAGCATCAATAGGTGTAGATGTGCGGAAATCGTAAAAATTATTGACCGATGTTGTTTTTACTTTTCGGGCAAACAATTGATTGTTGGGAGTGTAGAGTTCCATTACTACAGGGTGATTAGGACTGAGTGTTTTGTTTTTATCTTCTAAAATAAAACTGATATACAAGCTGTCTCCTGGACGCCATACGCCTCTTTCGGTGTAAATAAAACCTTTTACACCTTTATTGAGTTTGTATCCGTTTACATCAAAAGCGCTTGTAGATAATGCCGAACCGTCATCCAAACGTAAGTATCCGTATTCGTTGCCTTTTCTGGCTACCAATAAAAATGGCTTTTTCTTAATATCGGCAGTAACCGTTCCTTCATTGTCGGTTGTTCCTTTAAAAATAAGCTGTTTTTGATAATTATAGATAGATACGTCAACATTTTCTTCCGATTCAAGAGTCAATAAATCGGTAATGTAAATTCTCAATTGATGTTGATTATCTTCTTTGGCTATTATTCCAAAATTGGATGCAAAAATATTTTGAGCGATTCTGTGCTCTCGGTTATAGTAATATGATTTTTTGCACGGATTTTCCCTATTTTTGTAATCGTAGTAATAATAATCGTATTCATCGTCATAATAGTAGTAATAATTATTTTCCGGACCTTCTACATTATTTAAATCTTCATCATCGTATGAGGCTAATTCTATGTCGGTTAAGTTATCATTTGTGTCTTCTTCGTCGCAATCATAAAGTGAATGTTTTTTTTCGAAAGAAATAGAAACGCGATAAATAGCTCCCGGCTCAACATTAATTAGTTTGGTCAGGTCAATGCCGAAATTGTTCCAAGAACCATAATTTATCTTTTTATCGGATGTAAGTTCAACTTCTCCTTTGTAAACCACTCTGCCTGTTCGTGTAAGTTCTCTATTATCGTCAAATTGGTTTGTTTGAAAAAATTGATGAATATTATTTTCGAAGATTTTAAAAATCTTCACATTAACGGCTTTTAAGTTAACTGCCTGAAAAGGAAAAATTACTTGATTTGACTTTGGTAGAATTACTCCTTTGTTAACGGCACTTACATTGGGTTTTAAATTTACAAATGTGACTTTTTTTGAAACCTCTTTTTGTAGTGGTTTGTGTATTACATTTTTTACAAGCGTAGTAATGATGAGTTTTTTCTCACCTTTCAAACGAGTTTTTGGGAAAATTTTCACGGCATTGCCTTCAACCGATAGTTTAATGTCTTCACCCGATTCAAAATAAATTAACCCATTCAAGTCCTGATTCGGATCTATCGGATCCGAAAAATAAACATAAACAATTTGATCAGGAGATTGTTTTACTACAATATTAAGCACGGAAAAATCATTAATTCCGGGAATTTTCACCTTTTCTTGTAATTGGTTTACTGTGGGTAAAACATCTTCATCCAAACTGATTTCTACATACGATGTTTTTTCTTCACGTTTAATACTGTCAACCGTAAATAAATGCGTATTTAAGTCTTCATTATGCGTCCATCGCACATTTTTTTGAACGCCGTTTTGCGAAACACTTAATGCTTGTTCTATTTTTTCTATGTCTGCATAATCGGATAATATCAATTCACCATTCAAAATATTCCAAGTCAAGTCAGTGTTAGAATACGATTCTATTCCTTTTGTAGAAAGTTCAGCAAATAGCGGTTTGGTTTTAAATTCAAAGTGAAATTCAGCCAACTCGTCAGGAACATTTATTATTTCTTTCAGATGAAAAATCCCTTTAAAAGATACGTTACTCGGCAGCAATCCGACAGGTTCAAAAATAATGGTTCGGTTATCTTGCCAATACGCATTTCCTTCAATTTTAGGGTCGAACTCAAATATCCCTTCCGGTAAATCAATTTTTTTGGTTTGTTCTTCAGCCAATCGAATAATTATAACATCATTGTTTGAAATAACACCTGATGTATAGGCAGAAATATAAGGTATAAACTGTTCGTTATTTTTATCTTCAGATGTATCCTTACAACTGCTAATAAACAAAGTGATAAAAATAAGTGGAAGAATAACAAGGTATTTTCTCATAATAAATTTATAAAAAGGTTAAAAGGTAAAAATAAAAATATTTTATTAATTATAAAAAAATGAAACTGATTTGAATCATTTTTCAATATAAACAATAATCAGTATATTTCGGCTATGAAAAAAAAGCCGTGGTATAATTATTGGAATCCGCCTTATAAAAGCGACGAACCCAATTACTTTCCGTCCGAAAATTTTGCTTGGGCACAAACGGTAAAAAAATATTATCCTCAAATAAAAAAAGAACTACTTGATTTAATTAACGAAAGAAACGGGCAATTATTCCCTTATTATTCAAAAGCCGTTAATACAAATGCCGAAGATTGGCAAACGTTGGCATTTAAAACATGGGGAATTGATGTGCCTGATAATTTGAATAAATGTCCATCGGTGAAAAAATTGCTCAACGAAATTCCTCAAATGGTTTCGGCATCGGTAAATATGTTGATGCCCAACAGTGAGTTGGCACTTCATCAAGGCGACAGCGACAGTTTTTACCGTTGTCACTTGGGAATTTCCATTCCGGCAACTTATCCCGACATGGCTTTTGAAGTAGAAGGTGAACCCAAATCGTGGGAAGAGGGTGAGATATTAATTTTTTTGGATGCCAAAAATCACCGAGCATGGAATAAAGCAAATAAAATTAGAATAATATTTGTTTTTGATATAATAAAAGATGAATACTTAGTGCAAAAAGAAGAAATTTGTTTTAATGTTAGAGCATTTTTGTTATTGCAATGGATTGATAGTAAATTTAAAGGGTTTGATAAATTACCTAAGTGGATACATCGATGTGTTTTCGTTGTTATAAAGCAATTCTTAAGGCTTATCTATCCTTATCAAAGAAAAAAGGGCGTAATTTTAAATCATTCTTGAAATGAATAATTCTGAAAAAATATATTATTCTTTCATACATCGTGAAAAATATGAAGGATCATGTCCTGAATATTTCAATAAAGAAGAATATGATTGGGTTAAAAAGATTGAAGATGATTATAAAATTATTGAAAATGAGTATTTAAATTTTTTTGATGCAAATCATCAATTAAAACCATATTTTGCAAAAGGCTTAGTAGAAAAGGAAAGTTCATGGCGTACTTACCCACTTTATACATGGGGTGTGAAATATTATTCAAAATGTCAAAACTTTAAAAATACAATAGAGTTATTAGAAAATATACCTGGGCTGGTCTCAGCCTCTTTTAATTTACTTGAACCACATTCAAATATTGCTCCTCATTATGGAGATACTAATGCAATTATTCGTTGCCATTTAGGGTTGGAAATTCCAGGCGAATTACCTCAAATTGGATTTGAAGTGAATGGCAAGCAAAGGTCATGGCGAAAAGGAGAAGTTTTAATGTTTTGCGATGCTTATTATCATAAAGCTTGGAATAATACTGAAAAAAAACGTGTTATATTACTTTTTGATGTAATAAGACCGGAATTTATCCACAAAAAAGATTGGATATGCAGTCGAATATTAGCAAGTTTTTTATTACAGTCAATAGCACAAAAATTGCCATTTTTAAGTAAATCGCCACTAATTATACAATATGCAATGTATCAGTTGGCAGCAGTTTTAGCTTATATTTTTGTTCCAGTACGTAATTATGTGTTAGAATTATTCTATTCCTGAAATTTTTTTCGCTGCTTTAATCGTTAGTCTCTGCAACTTTATCGGAAGTTGGAAAAATAATTTTTTCATCAAGGGAAATCCATATATTAAAATAAATAAAGGACGGTGAAGCAATTCAATTGTAATTTTATCGATCAAAGAAAATTTTTGAAACAAAGGTTCATACCCAAATAATTTACCGGTTTCTCCACAATAATAATCCAATAACTTTATCTCCTCTTTAGTAAGTTCTTTTTTCCATTTTTCTTTAATTGAAGAATCTATTGGTTTGTTAGAGTTTCCATGCCATTTTAGTTGACTGTCAATAGTTTTTTTGTTAATTTTTAGTTTAGTGTAATCAATATATGAAAATTCATAATGTTTTAACATTTTATCTTCATACTCAAGTTCTAAAAAATCACATATTTTTTCAATTGTTTGTTTTGGAGCAGTAACTAAGTCTTCATATTTTATTAGAATAGACTTATTAGGATGTTGTTTTATAAATTCTAAAATTTTGTTTTGCTGAATAAACCATGAAATTCCGATAGCTTTTACAAAATATTTTTTTACTTTTTTTATTGAATTGAACCTTCCGCGATAATCTCTAGTAATAAAAATAAATTTAGAATGCTTAAATGCATTATTAAGCTTTATAAGCTCATAAATATAATGAGGATTTTTATCGATAAAACATGAAATATTATTTTTCGAGTCAGAGATATTATTATAAGAATAAAATATATGTAAGATTAATTGATTGAAAGTTAAATTATTTTGATTCGCAGAAAGATTTTGATATAATTTAGGCTCATTAATATTCCAAATGTATTTATTTATAGTAAGTAGATTCCATAAATTATTTATTATTATCTTTATTTCTTTTTCAGAAAATGATTTTCTATCACTAAAATGATTTATGTAACTGGTTAAGAAAAGTTGTTCAGCTGTAGGAGCAACTATTTTACTGTTGCAGTTTAATATTTTTGTTAAAACTGTTGTTCCAGATCGAGAACTACCTACAAGAAAACAAAAATTCATTTTGTCAATGAAATTATTTGAAATCATAAAGTTTTTTTAAATTTTTTTATTAAAATTTTTATTGATAATGGGGTTATATAATATATTCTCAATAGAACAATTTTCTTCAGATAAGAATAAAAAACAAATAACCAATCGGCTATAGATAACTTTATTTCGCTTTCATTAGAATCATAACCTAATTTTTTAGCATTAGAGAATGTGATCTTATCAATTTTGTTTAGATTTTTATCCGATATATTGTTTTTCCATTCACTCAAATACTTTTTGTCAATTGGATTTAAAAGCCCTGAGTGAAAATCTTTCAAATTATTTTTAAACTTCTGAGAAATTTGTTTGCTGCTTTCATTTAAAATTTCATTAAAGTGTTTTGAATAGTCGCTAAAAGAGTCGATTAACGGCACGTTTAAAAAGCTGTATATTTTATTAAGTGTTTTTAATGGATAATTTACAAGATCCTCATAATGAATAATTAATTTTTTTGAGTCCTCAATATTATTATTTAGGACTTTGCTCGTATACATTTTCCAAACATTTGAATGGTAGACTACACTTTCAGTATTTTCAATTTTCCTTTTACAACATGAATAAACATTTGCTTTAGGGTCTCTTACAAGAAATATAAATTTAGAGTTAGGAGTAATATTTTTAATTGTATTTAGATGGTAAGCAAATTTTAATTGTTTATCTACAATTATCTTAACGGTGTCTTTTTTCTTTTGAGGTAAAAAATGTAAATATATAATTTTACACAATGATAAATAGTCTATAATACCTTGTTTGCTTATGTATTCTGATGAAATTTCTATAATCGATTCTTTTGCCTTTTTTTTATTTGTATAATAAAGATCCAGATTGTTTTCTTGAATATTCCAAAAATACTCAAAAAACAAGTCGACCTTTTTTATATTGTCAAAAACAACATTTTTAAATTTTTTATTAAGGTACAAAAAAAAAGGCTCTTCAGATGTGCTTAGTATTTGAGGGTGAGAATTAAGAATTGCAAACAATAAAGTACTACCAGTGCGTTCTTTTGCAATTAAAAAATGTAAATCAATATTTTTAACATCTGGTTGAATCATGTAACAAAGTAAAAAAACTTTTATGCATTTTAGTCAATAAAACCGGGGAAATTCTCATCTTTGCCGTCTAGTAATTAAAATTGATAAAAAAAATTAACAAAGAGTTGTTTAAATAAAAAATTATTGTACTTTTGCACTCCCATTTTTGGGAGTAGTGTGTATTTAAACTAATTAAAATTATGCCAACAATACAACAGTTAGTAAGAAAAGGAAGAACGCAGATTACCAAAAAAAGTAAGTCTGCAGCATTAGATTCATGTCCGCAAAGACGTGGTGTTTGTGTAAGGGTTTATACTACAACGCCAAAAAAACCAAACTCGGCTATGCGTAAAGTAGCAAGGGTTCGTTTAACAAATGGTAAAGAAGTGAATGCTTACATACCCGGAGAAGGACATAACTTGCAAGAGCATTCAATCGTGTTGGTACGCGGAGGTCGTGTGAAAGATTTGCCGGGTGTTCGTTATCATATTGTACGTGGTGCGTTAGATACAGCAGGAGTAGAAGGACGTACACAAAGACGTTCAAAATATGGAACTAAAAGACCAAAGAAATAATTATTAAATAATATCAGTAACGACTGAATTATGAGAAAAACTAGAGCAAAAGAAAGAAGATTACTTCCCGATCCAAAATTTAACGATGTGGAAGTTACACGTTTTGTTAACCATATGATGTTAGATGGTAAAAAAACAAAAGCATTAAAAATATTTTATGACGCTATTGCGATTGTAGATGAAAAAATTCCGGAAGAAAACGGATTGGATGTATGGAAAAAAGCGTTGTTAAATGTTACGCCTCAAGTAGAGGTTCGCAGTAGAAGGATTGGGGGGGCAACTTTCCAAATTCCGCAACCTATTCGTGATAGCAGAAAAACATCTATGGCAATTAAATGGATGATAAATTTTGCTCGCAAAAGAAATGAAAAAGGAATGGAGAATAAATTAGCCGGAGAAATTATCTCGGCTTATAAAGAAGAGGGTGGAGCGTTCAAGAAAAAAGAAGATACG
Source organism: Flavobacteriales bacterium UBA852 (assembly GCA_002295925.1). Classification (GTDB taxonomy): domain Bacteria; phylum Bacteroidota; class Bacteroidia; order Flavobacteriales_E; family Vicingaceae; genus UBA852. Next base: position 34,347 of record DBGO01000010.1, on the reverse strand, counting down.
CACAGAATGGCAGAAGCAAACAAGGCATTCTCACATTTTAGATTTTAATTAACAGAATATATTTTTAACAACAATGGCAAGAGACTTAAAATACACTAGAAATATCGGTATCATGGCGCATATCGATGCCGGTAAAACAACCACTACAGAGCGTATTTTGTATTACACAGGATTATCGCACAAAATTGGAGAAGTACACGATGGTGCTGCAACAATGGACTGGATGGAGCAAGAGCAAGAGCGAGGAATTACCATTACTTCTGCAGCAACAACAACCAAATGGAAATATCGTGGTGAGGAGTATAAAATGAATATTATCGATACTCCCGGCCACGTTGACTTTACCGTAGAAGTAGAGCGTTCATTACGTGTATTGGATGGTGCGGTAGCATTATTTTGTGCAGTAGGTGGTGTTGAACCTCAGTCAGAAACAGTATGGCGTCAAGCAGATAAATATAAGGTGCCAAGAATTGGTTTCGTAAATAAAATGGACCGATCCGGTGCTGATTTCTTCCGTGTTGTTGAAGAAGTAAAAGAACGATTGGGAGCCAAGCCGGTTCCATTACAAGTTCCTATTGGAGCTGAAAATGAATTTAAAGGTGTGGTTGATTTGATCAACATGAGAGGAATTGTTTGGAACGAAGAAGATATGGGAATGACATTTACAGAAGTTCCAATTCCTGAAGAATTAAAAGATGATGTTGAAAAGTGGAGAAATTTCTTAGTAGAGGCTGTTGCTGAAAGTGATGAAGAATTAATGGAAAAATTCTTCGAAGATTCAGACTCTATTACCGAAGATGAAATGTTAAGAGCCATTCGTAAAGCAACCATTAATATGGAAATTACGCCAATGCTTTGCGGTTCGGCTTTCAAAAATAAAGGTGTACAAACCATGTTAGATGCTGTGATGGCATTTTTACCGTCACCTGTAGATATCGAAGCAATTAAAGGAATCAATCCTAAAACAGAGCAAGAAGAAGAGCGTCATCCTGACGCAAAAGAACCTTTTGCAGGATTAGCTTTTAAAATTGCTACCGACCCGTTTGTTGGTCGCTTATGTTTCTTCCGTGCCTATTCAGGTACTTTAGAAGCCGGTTCTTATGTGTTAAACACACGTACAGATAAAAAAGAGAGAATCTCTCGTATTTTTCAAATGCACTCAAATAAACAAAATTCAATTCCAAAAATTGAAGCCGGTGATATTGGAGCTGCAGTAGGATTTAAAGATATTAAAACAGGAGATACGCTTTGTGACGAGAAACATCCTATTGTTCTTGAGTCAATGGAGTTCCCTGAGCCTGTAATTGGAGTTGCTATTGAGCCTAAAACTCAAGCAGATGTTGATAAATTAGGAAATGCGTTGAGTAAATTAGCTGAAGAAGATCCTACATTCCGTGTTCATACTGACGAAGATTCAGGGCAAACAGTAATTTCCGGAATGGGTGAGTTACACTTGGAGATTATTATCGATCGTTTAAAACGAGAATTTAAAGTAGAATGTAACCAAGGTGCTCCTCAAGTTGCTTATAAAGAAGCTATCACCGGGTCTGTTGAACACAAAGAAGTTTATAAGAAACAAACTGGTGGTCGTGGTAAATTTGCCGATATTTATGTGCGCATTGAACCGGTTGAAGATGGTAAAGAAGGACTTGTATTTATTAACGAAATTAAAGGTGGTAACATTCCAAGAGAATTTATTCCTTCTGTAGAAAAAGGTTTTAAAGATGCCATGAATAATGGTGTACTTGCCGGTTACCCAATGGATAGCTTAAAAGTAACGTTGATAGATGGTTCTTACCACGCTGTCGATTCAGATCAATTATCTTTCGAAACAGCTGCTAAATTAGCATATAGACACGCTTTGCCTAAAGCAAATCCAATTTTATTGGAACCAATCATGCATTTAGAAGTTGTTACTCCTGAAGAAAATATGGGTGATATTGTTGCCGACTTGAACAGACGTAGAGGTCAAATCGAAGGAATGGATGACAGAGCAGGCGCAAAAGTGATTAAAGCGAAAGTTCCATTATCGGAAATGTTCGGTTACGTAACTGCTTTACGTACTATATCTTCAGGTAGAGCATCATCAACAATGGTATTTAGCCATTATGCAGAATGCCCTAAAAATATTGCTGATGAAGTTATAGCAAAAGCACAAGGAAAAGTAGAAGCTTAATAAATTATATAAATCATTTATAGAAATGAGCCATAAAATTAGAATAAAATTAAAATCATACGATTACAATTTGGTTGATAAATCAGCCGAAAAAATCGTAAAAACAGTAAAATCAACTGGAGCTGTGGTTAGTGGTCCAATTCCATTACCAACGCATAAGAGAATTTTTACTGTATTGCGTTCTCCACACGTAAATAAAAAATCAAGAGAACAATTTCAATTATGCGCTTACAAACGTTTAATTGATATATACAGTTCATCATCAAAAACAGTTGATGCATTGATGAAACTTGAATTACCAAGTGGTGTTGATGTAGATATTAAAGTGTAATTATTAAAACCATTATAAAATGCCTGGATTAATAGGAAAGAAAATTGGAATGACTAGCGTTTACAGTGCCGAGGGTAAAAACATGCCATGCACAGTGTTAGAAGCTGGTCCTTGTGTAGTAACGCAAGTTAAAACACAAGATAAAGATGGGTATGAGGCAGTGCAACTGGCTTACGGTGAGCGTAAAGAAAAAAACACACCAAAAGCATTGTTAGGTCATTTCAAAAAAGCAAAAACAAGTCCTAAATTCAAACTTGTAGAATTTAACGGATTTGAAGAAGAAAAAGCAGTTGGCGATATCGTAACTGTTGAATTATTCGAAGAAGGAGAATTTGTTGATGTAGTAGGAACATCAAAAGGTAAAGGTTTTCAAGGTGTTGTAAAACGTCATAACTTTGCCGGTGTTGGTGGTCAAACTCACGGACAACACAATAGAAACAGAGCTCCCGGTTCATTAGGAGCAGCTTCTACACCTTCAAGAGTATTTAAAGGAATGAAAATGGCCGGAAGAACCGGTGGTGAAAGAGTAACCGTTACAAATCTTGAAGTAATCAAAGTATATCCTGAAAAAAACCTTATCGTAGTAAAAGGTTCTATTCCGGGAAGTAAAGGTTCTTACGTTATCATTAAAAAATAAACCGCTGAAAGATGGAATTAACAGTAAAAAATATAAATGGGAAAGATACCAAAAAGAAAGTATCCATTAATGATACAATCGTAGGTATTGAACCAAACGATCACGCGATATACTTGGATGTTAAACAACATCTGGCAAACCGTCGTCAAGGTACTCATAAAACTAAAGAGAGAGGTGAAGTAGCCGGAAGTACTCGTAAAATTAAAAAACAAAAAGGTACAGGTACAGCACGTGCAGGAAGTATAAAATCTCCTTTGTTTGTTGGTGGTGGTAGAATATTCGGTCCAAAACCAAGAAATTACGGATTCAAACTTAATAAAAAAGTTAAGCAACTTGCCAGAAAGTCGGCTTTAACCTATAAAGCTAAAGCTGAAGGTTTAATGGTGATAGAAGACTTAAATTTCGAAGCGCCAAAAACCAAGCAAATGGCTGAAATTATTAAAAATTTCAATTTATCAAATAAAAAATCACTTTTAGTGCTTCCGGAATCAAATAATAATGTATATTTGTCGTCCCGAAATTTAGAGGGGGTAAAAGTAGTAACCGTTTCAGAATTAAATACATACGATATTATGAATGCAAATGGTGTACTATTAGCGGAAAGTTCTGTTGAAAAATTAAATAATATTTTAGGATAATGAGACCAGTAGATATTATCATAAAACCGATAGTGTCGGAAAAAATGACCGACTTGGGAGAAAAATTAAATCAATATGGATTTATTGTAAATCCCAAAGCTAACAAATTACAAATTAAAGATGCGGTTGAGCAACTTTATAATGTATCGGTTGAAAGCGTTAATACCATGGTTTATCCGGGGAAAAGTAAGAGAAGATATACCAGAACCCGAATAGAGCAAGGTAGAACAAATAAATATAAAAAAGCTATTGTTACATTAACAAATGGTGAGTCAATAGACTTTTTTAGCGCGATTTAAAAATTAATTATTAACTATACGGGGGCTCCAACCCTCTAAAGATATAAACAAAAATGGGAGTAAAAAAATTAAATCCAATCACGCCTGGAACAAGGCATAGAATTGTTAACACATTTGATGATGTTACCACTTCAACACCCGAAAAATCACTTTTAGTGAAAAAATCAAAATCGGGTGGACGTAATAACAGCGGTAAAATGACTATGCGCTATATTGGTGGAGGTCATAAGCAAAAATACCGTGTTATTGACTTCAAAAGAGATAAAGACAACATTCCTGCCGTAGTAAAATCAATAGAATACGATCCAAACAGAACTGCACGTATTGCTTTATTGGTATATAAGGATGGTGAAAAGAGGTATATTATTGCACCAAACGGATTAAAAGTTGGTCAAGAAGTAATCTCCGGAAAAAACGTAGATCCTGAAGTTGGAAACACCTTACCGTTAGAAAATATTCCTTTAGGTACAATAATTCATAATATCGAGGTGCGTCCCGGTCAAGGAGCTAAAATAGCACGCAGTGCAGGATCTTATGCACAATTATCAGCAAAAGATGGTAAGTATGCAATTGTTAAGTTACCTTCCGGTGAAACAAGAATGATTTTAATTTCTTGTAAAGCAACAGTTGGAACAGTGTCGAATTCTGAGCATAACTTAACTCGTTTAGGTAAAGCCGGTGCTAATCGCTGGTTAGGACGTCGTCCACGTGTACGTGGTGTTGTTATGAACCCTGTTGATCACCCAATGGGTGGTGGTGAAGGTAGAGCTTCAGGAGGACACCCAAGATCACGCAAAGGTATACCGGCAAAAGGTTACAAAACACGTAGTAAAAAGAAAGAATCGAATCGTTATATTATTGAACGCAGAAAGAAATAATTTAAGCAATGAGTAGATCATTAAAAAAACCACCATTTGTGCATTATAAATTAATGCAAAGAGTATTGGAAGCTCAAGAATCAGGAAAGAAAAGTGTTATTAAAACTTGGTCTAGAGCATCAATGATAACACCTGAATTTGTAGGGTTAACAATAGCTGTACATAACGGAAATAAATTTATTCCGGTTTATGTAACTGAAAACATGGTAGGGCATAAATTAGGAGAATTTGCTCCAACAAGAACCTTCCGTGGTCATGGTGGAAATAAAAAGAAAAAATAAAAAATAATTACAAATGGGCGCTAGAAAGAAAAATAGAGCAGAACAAATAAAAGAGGCAAAAAAGCAAATAGCATTCGCTAAATTAAATAATTGCCCAACTTCTCCTCGCAAAATGCGTAAAGTTGCCGATATGGTACGAGGCGAAGATGTGTTTAAAGCGTTAAACATTTTGCAATATGCTCCTCAAGAAGCTTCTAATCGTTTATTAAAACTTTTACGTTCGGCAATTGCCAACTGGGAAGCTAAAAACGAAGGGAAACAACCGGAAGATGCAAATCTTTTTATCAAAGAAATCAGAGTAGACTCTGCTCGTATGTTAAAAAGAATTCAACCGGCTCCTCAAGGTAGAGCACACAGAATAAGAAAAAGATCAAATCACGTAACTATTATATTAGACGAAAAATAAACGAATAATGGGACAAAAGGTTAATCCGATAGCAAATAGATTAGGAATCATCAAAGGATGGGATTCAAACTGGTTTGGCGGTAATGATTATGTAGCCAAAATCGGTGAAGATTATAAAATTAGAGAATACTTAAATGCTCGTTTGCGTAAAGCATCTGTATCTAAAATTATAATCGAAAGAACTTTGAAGTTAATTACCGTAACCATTCATACGTCACGTCCCGGTGTAATTATCGGTAAAGGTGGTTCTGAAGTTGATAAATTACGTGAAGAGCTTAAAAAAATCACCAATAAAGGTGTACAGTTAAATATATACGAAATTAAACGTCCTGAACTTGATGCTCGATTGGTAGCTGATAGTGTTGCACGTCAAATCGAAGGAAGAATTTCTTTCCGCCGTGCTGCAAAAATGGCTGTATCATCAGCCATGAGAATGGGAGCCGAAGGAATTAAAGTGATGGTATCAGGAAGACTAGGTGGTGCAGAAATGGCACGTTCGGAATTTTATAAAGATGGTCGTATTCCATTACATACTTTCCGTGCCGATATTGATTATGCTTTATCTGAAGCACATACAACTTACGGACGTATTGGAGTAAAAGTATGGATTTGTAAAGGTGAAGTATATGGTAAGCGCGATTTATCTCCAAACATTGGAATGACTAAGACCGGTGGTGGAAAGAGAAGACCAAAAAGAAAATAATTTTTAATTGTAAAATTGAAGTACAATGTTACAACCAAAAAGAACGAAATACAGAAAAATGCAAAAGGGCCGCATGAAAGGTGTAGCTCAGAGAGGAAATCAAATAGCTTATGGTTCATTTGCCATTAAATCTTTGGATACCAAATGGATTACAGCTCGCCAAATTGAAGCTGCTCGTATTGCATTAAACCGTTATATGAAGAGAGAAGGACAAGTGTGGATTAGAATATTTCCAGACAAACCAATTACCAAAAAACCTCAAGAGGTACGTATGGGTAAAGGTAAAGGTAACCCGGAATATTGGGTAGCTGTTGTTAAGCCCGGAAGAATACTTTTTGAAGTTGATGGTGTACCGGTAGAGGTTGCTCAAGAAGGATTGCGTTTAGCCGCTCAAAAATTACCCGTAAGAACTAAATTTGTTGTAAGAAGAGATTACAAAGCATAAAATATATTTGAAGATGAAAAATGCTGATATACACGGATTATCAATGGATGACTTGCAAGAAAAGTTGTATGAATTAGAAGAGAAGTTGTTAAAACTTAAATTAAATCATGCAGTTTCTGAAATTGAAAATCCAATGCAAATAAGAAATACACGACGTTTAATTGCACGTGTAAAAACAGAAATTAGAAAAAGAGAATTAGCTGAAAATTAATACAAATGAAAGCAGGAAGAAATTTACGAAAAGAACGAGTTGGTGTTGTAACCAGCAACAAAATGGATAAATCCATTGTTGTTATGGTTGAACGTAAAGTAAAGCACCCCATATATGGAAAATTCGTAAAAAAAACAACTAAGTTCATGGCACATGATGAAAAAAATGACTGTAACATCGGTGATACAGTTCGCATCATGGAAACACGCCCTTTGAGCAAAAACAAATGTTGGAGATTAGTAGAAATCGTAGAAAGAGCTAAATAGTTATGATACAACAAGAATCAAGATTAAAAGTAGCTGACAACAGCGGAGCAAAAGAAGTACTTTGCATAAAAGTACTTGGAGGTACTCGTAGAAAGTATGCTTCTATCGGTGACAAAATTGTTGTTACCGTAAAGCAAGCTACACCCTCTGGTAACGTAAAAAAAGGTACGGTTTCAAAAGCAGTAATCGTACGTACTAAAAAAGAAGTACGCCGTCCTGATGGTTCTTATATTCGTTTTGATGATAATGCAGTAGTATTATTGAATAATGCTGACGAAATTAGAGGAACTCGTATTTTCGGACCGGTTGCCAGAGAATTAAGAGAAAAAGATTATATGAAAATTGTTTCATTAGCACCTGAAGTGTTATAAAATTTTTGAGTGATGGCAAAATTGCATGTAAAAAAAGGAGATACCGTTAAAATAATTGCTGGAGAATCAAAAGGTGTTATTGGTGTAATCAAAGAAGTAATGCCTTCTAAACAACGTGTTTACGTTGAAGGTGAAGGAGTGAAAAAACTTAAAAAACACCAAAAACCAAATGCTAAATTTCCGGAAGGCGGTATCATCGAAATCGATACACCAATACATATTTCAAATGTTATGGTTATCGATCCAAAAGAAAACGTTCCGACTCGTATAGGTCGCAAACGTGATGAAAATGGTAAATTAGTTAGATATTCTAAAAAATCAGGGGAGGTATTGAAATAATGAGTTACGTTCCAAGATTAAAACAACAGTATAAAGAGCAGATTATTCCTGCTTTAAAAGAAAAGTTTCAGTATAAATCGATAATGCAAGTACCAAAAATCGAAAAGATTGTTATCAGTCAAGGAGTTGGTGCTGCAGTAGCCGATAAGCGTTTAATCGATTATGCTGTAAATGAAATGACATTAATTTCAGGTCAAAAGGCTGTACCAACTTATTCTAAGAAAGATGTTTCTAACTTCAAACTTAGAAAAGGTATGCCAATTGGAGCAAAAGTTACCTTACGTGGTGATAAAATGTATGAGTTTTTAGACAGACTTATTGCTGTAGCATTACCACGAACTCGTGACTTTAGAGGTATCAACCCAAAAGGATTTGACGGACGAGGTAATTATACTTTAGGTGTTAAGGAACAGATCATATTCCCTGAAATTGATATCGATAAAATTAATCGCGTAAACGGTATGGATATTACTTTTGTAACCACTGCCGAAACCGATGAAGAAGCATTTGAATTGTTAAACGAATTTGGATTACCATTTAAGAAAAAATAAGATACTATGGCTAAAGAATCAATGAAAGCTAGAGAGCGCAAAAGAATTAGAATGGCTGCCAGATATGCTGATAAAAGAGCCGCTCTAAGAAAAGCTGCCAAAGAAGGTGATTGGGATGCAATGTTAGCATTACAAAGAGTACCTCGTAACTCAATGAAAATTAGAGTACATAATCGTTGCCAAATTACCGGAAGACCAAGAGGTTATATTCGTCAATTCGGAATTTCTCGTGTAACTTTCAGAGAAATGGCTTCAGCCGGTTTAATACCAGGAATAACTAAAGCAAGTTGGTAATACGAAATAAGTAAAAAATTAAAGAAATGACTGACCCAATAGCAGATTATTTAACCCGAGTTAGAAATGCAGTTGCTGCAAAGCATAAAGTAGTTGAAATTCCTGCATCTAACTTAAAGAAAGAAATTACTAAAATCCTTTTCGAAAAAGGATATATATTAAATTACAAGTTTATTGATGATAATAAGCAAGGAATTATTAAAATTGCATTAAAATATAATCCACGTACTAACGAACCGGCAATTAAAAACTTAGAGCGCATCTCTAAACCCGGTTTACGTAAATACTCCGGAGCCGATAGCTTACCACGTGTAATCAACGGTTTGGGTATTGCTATTCTTTCTACTTCTAAAGGTGTAATGACCGATAAGGAAGCTAGAAAAGAAAATGTAGGTGGAGAAGTTTTATGTTATGTTTACTAAAAATATTTGAAAATGTCACGAATAGGAAATGCACCAATAGAAATACCACAAGGAGTTACTGTTACAGTAAGTGATAAAAATGTTGTGACTGTAAAAGGTCCAAAAGGTGAACTTACTCAAACAGTTGACCCGGCTATTTCAGTAGAGGTTAAAGATAACGAAATCATTTGCTCTCGTCATACTGAGCAAAAGCACCATAAATCAATGCACGGATTATACCGTTCATTAATAAATAATATGGTTACCGGTGTTTCTACAGGATATAAAGTAGTTCAAGAACTTGTTGGTGTAGGTTACAGAGCTACTAATCAAGGACAACGCTTAGAGTTAGTATTGGGATTCTCTCACAATATTGTATTTGAATTACCAAAAGAAATTACTGTAAAAACAGAGTCGGAGCGTGGTAAAAATCCTAAAATTACTTTAGAATCGCACGATAAACAACTACTCGGACAAGTAGCGGCAAAAATTCGCTCTTTCCGTAAACCCGAACCTTACAAAGGAAAAGGTATTCGTTTTGAAGGTGAACAAATTAGAAGAAAAGCAGGTAAATCTGCAGCTAAATAATATTGAAAAATGGCACAGACTAAATTACAAAGAAGAGCAAAGATTAAGAAAAGAATCAGAAAGGTTGTTAAAGGTACTCCTGAAAGACCTAGACTTTCTGTTTACCGAAGCAATAAAGAAATTTACGCTCAAATTATTGATGATGTAAACGGGAAAACTTTAGTTTCTGCATCATCAAGAGATAAAGATATTGCTTCAAGCAAAGGAACAAAAAGTGAAATTGCTGCATTAGTTGGTAAAGCAATTGCTGAAAAAGCCGTTAAAGCCGGAATTTCTAAAATTTCATTCGACAGAAACGGTTATTTATATCATGGAAGAGTAAAAGCTTTAGCCGACGGTGCTAGAGAAGGAGGTCTTGATTTTTAATAATTAAAATATTATGGCAAGAAAAACAAATACCAGAAAAGTTAGATCGGCAGAGATCGAATTAAAAGATAAATTAGTAGCAATTAATCGTGTTACTAAAGTAACCAAAGGTGGTCGTCATTTCAGTTTCTCTGCAATCGTTGTTGTAGGAAATGAAAACGGAGTGGTTGGACACGGATTGGGAAAAGCTAATGAGGTAACCGAAGCGATTAGTAAAGCTATTGATGATGCTAAGAAAAACTTAATTAAAGTTCCGGTTATTAACGGAACAATTCCACACGAGCAATTAGCTAAGTCAGATGGAGCTTTAGTTTTTATGAAACCGGCATCAGAAGGTACCGGGGTAATAGCCGGAGGTGCAATGCGTGCTGTATTTGAAAGTGTTGGAGTACATAATGTATTAGCAAAATCAAAAGGTTCTTCAAACCCTCATAATGTTGTAAAAGCTACTATCAAAGCCTTATCACAATTACGTGATGCTTATACTGTAGCAGAACAAAGAGGTGTTGATTTACAAACAGTTTTTAACGGATAATATCCAAAAAGTTATGGCAAAAGTTAGAGTAAAACAAGTAAGAAGTGCTATCAACAAACCGGTTGATCAAAAAAGAACCGTACAAGCTTTAGGTTTACGAAAATTAAACCAAGTTGTTGAGCACGAAGCAACTCCTCAAATTATGGGGATGATAAATAAAGTTAAACATTTGTTGGAAGTAGAAGAAATTAAATAATACATTGAATTATGGATTTATCAAATTTACAACCTGCCGAAGGTTCAGTACATAGAGAAAAAAGAATTGGTCGCGGTCAAGGTTCCGGAAGAGGAGGAACTTCTACTCGTGGACATAAAGGAGCCAAATCGCGTTCAGGATACTCTAAGAAAATTGGTTTTGAAGGTGGACAAATGCCTCTTCAAAGACGTGTACCTAAATATGGTTTCAAAAATATAAACCGCGTTGAATACAAAGGTATAAACCTTGATGTAATTCAAGCATTGGTTGAAAAATTCAATTTAGATACCATTGATAAGAATGTATTGGTAGAGCATGGTTTAGTATCTAAAAAAGATAAAGTTAAAATTTTAGGTCGCGGAGCAATAAATGCAAAAGTTACTTTAAAAGCTGATAAATTTTCAGCTTCAGCAAAAAGTGCTATTGAAGCTCAAGGTGGCGAAGCAATTGTAGAATAATTATTTAGATGAAAAGATTAGTTCAGAAAATAAGAGAAATATTCCAAATAGAAGATTTGCGTGTTAAAATAATTAACACGCTTATGCTTGTTGCAATATACCGTTTAGGTTCTTATGTAATCATTCCCGGTGTCGACTCTAATGCATTGGCGCAAGCGCAAGAAGCTGCAAGTCAATCCGGAGGAAACGGTATTACAGACTTATTAAATATATTTGCCGGAGGAGCTTTCTCCAGAGCATCTATTTTTGCACTTGGAATTATGCCGTACATTTCGGCATCGATAGTTGTTCAATTATTGGGAATGGCTATTCCTTATTTTCAACGCTTACAAAAAGAAGGTGAAAGTGGTCGTAGAAAAATGAACCAAATCACACGGTTTTTAACCATCGCAATAGTTGCTTTTCAAGCTCCGGGGTATATTGCCTCTCAAATTACAAGATATCAAGGTGTTGTACCAAATGACGGATTTTTATGGTGGTTCACAACCGTAATTTTACTTATTGCAGGTACTATGTTTGTTATGTGGCTGGGCGAAAGAATTACAGAAAAAGGTATTGGTAACGGTATTTCCTTAATCATTATGATTGGTATTATATCCAGATTACCTTTTGCTTTTGTTTCAGAGTTTGTTGCTAAAACAACATCAGGTGGAATTGTAATGTTGGTAATCGAGTTGGCGTTTTTACTGGGTGTAATTTTAGTATCTATATTATTGGTTCAAGGTACAAGAAGAATACCTGTACAATTTGCCAAACGAGTTGTCGGAAATCGTCAATACGGAGGTGTACGTCAATATATTCCTATTAAAGTAAATGCTGCCGGTGTAATGCCTATAATTTTTGCACAAGCAATTATGTTTATACCAATTACATTAGCCGGTTTTTCTGATTCTTTAACTGGTATTAGTGCTGCATTATCTGATTTTACCGGTTTTTGGTATAACTTTATTTTTGCACTGATGATTATAGCATTTACCTATTTTTATACTGCTGTTACCGTAAATCCAAAGCAAATGGCTGATGATTTAAAACGTAATGGAGGATTTATCCCTGGCGTTAAACCGGGTAAAAAAACGGCTGAATATTTAGATAATGTAATTTCTAAAATTACCTTACCGGGATCCATTTTCTTGGCATTTGTCGCTATATTACCTGCGTTTGCCAGTATGATGGGAATCAACGGACAGTTTGCTCAATTTTTTGGAGGAACGTCCTTATTGATTATGGTCGGTGTAGTTTTAGATACATTACAGCAAATAGAATCTCATTTATTGATGAGACATTACGATGGATTAATGAAATCCGGTCGAATTAAAGGTAGAGCGGGAGCATCTGCAGTTACTATGGCCGGTTAGAATATAAAGAGGGAAGATTAGATGGGAAAGATTTATTTAAAAACCGACGAAGAAATTGAATTGATTCGTCAAAGTTCTTTACTTGTTGGTAAAACATTAGCTGAAGTTGCTAAGTGGATTGAACCTGGAGTATCAACTAAAAAGTTAGATACTATTGCCGAAGAATTTATTCGCGATAATGGAGCTGTTCCAGGATTTAAAGGTTATGGCGGATTTCCTGCAACATTATGTGCTTCTAACAATGAAGCGGTTGTTCACGGAATTCCTAATGATGAACCTTTAAAAGAAGGAGATGTAATATCGTTGGATTGTGGTGTGATATTAAATGGCTTTTATGGTGATGTTGCTTACACTTTTGAAGTAGGAGAAGTTGCTCAAGAAGTACATCAACTTCTTGAAGATACTAAAGAATGTCTTCGAAGAGCAATAGAGCAAGCTGTTGTTGGTAAGCGTTTAGGTGATATCGGATATGCGGTTCAATCTTATGCAGAGTCTAAAGGTTACGGAGTAGTACGCGAATTGGTTGGACATGGTTTAGGGAGAGAATTGCATGAAGAACCTCAAGTTCCAAATTACGGACGAAGAGGACAAGGAATGAAATTAGTTGATGGGATGGTATTGGCAATTGAGCCTATGATTAATTTAGGAACAAGAGATATAATTCAACTAAATGACGGTTGGACAATTGTTACAAAAGACAGAAAACCTTCAGCACATTTTGAACATGATGTTGCTGTAAGAAATGGAAAAGCAGATGTTTTATCATCACATGAAGAAATTGAAAAAGTATTAAAAAGTAAAAAATAAATATGGCTAAACAAGCGTCAATAGAACAAGATGGAACAATAGTAGAAGCATTGTCAAATGCAATGTTTCGTGTAGAACTGGAAAATGGTCATATCATTACGGCTCATATCTCAGGAAAAATGAGAATGAACTACATTAAAATTTTGCCCGGTGATAAAGTAAAAGTAGAAATGTCACCGTATGATTTAACAAAAGGAAGAATTACTTACAGATATAAATAATAACGTTATGAAAGTTAGAGCATCAGTAAAAAAGAGAAGTGAAGACGATAAAATCGTTCGTAGAAAAGGACGAGTTTACGTAATTAATAAAAAGAATCCAAAACATAAACAACGTCAAGGATAATTAAAAACTGAAGATTTATGGCAAGAATTGCTGGTATTGATTTACCTAAAAACAAAAGAGGCGAGATAGGTTTAACCTACATTTTTGGTATCGGACGAAGTACTGCTCGCAAAATTTTACAAGAAACAGGTGTTCCATTAGATAAAAAAGTTGAAGAATGGAACGATGAAGAACTTTCTAAAATCAGAAAGTATATTACTGACAATGTAAAAGTAGAAGGTGCTTTACGTTCAGAAATTCAATTAAACATTAAGCGTTTAATGGATATTGGATGTTACCGTGGTATTCGTCATCGTGCCGGATTACCTTTGCGCGGACAACGTACCAAAAATAACTCCAGAACAAGAAAAGGAAAACGTAAAACTGTAGCAAACAAGAAAAAAGCTACTAAATAATAACTAAATAGTTAAGCAATTATGGCAAAGTCAACTGCTAAAAATAAAAAGAAGAAAAAAGTAAATGTTGAAGCGCACGGACAAGCGCACATTCAAGCAACATTTAACAACATTATTATTAGTTTAACCAATAATAATGGTCAAGTAATCTCTTGGTCTTCTGCAGGGAAAATGGGATTTAGAGGTTCAAAAAAGAATACTCCTTATGCAGCTCAAGTAGCAGCCGAAGATGCAGCTAAAGAAGCGTATGAATACGGATTGCGTAAAGTGAAAGTTTTTGTAAAAGGTCCGGGTGCAGGTAGAGAATCTGCAATAAGAACGTTACATAATAACGGAATTGAAGTAACAGAAATAGTTGATGTTACTCCATTACCACACAATGGCTGTCGTCCACCTAAAAGAAGAAGAGTTTAATATTTTAAAACAAATTAAGTAATGGCAAGATATAGAGGTCCTAAATCCAAAATTGCAAGAAAATTCAGACAACCGATTTTCGGTCCTGATAAAGCATTAGAAAAGAAAAACTATCCTCCCGGACAACATGGTCCAAGTAAAAGAAGAGGAAAACAATCTGAATACGCTATTCAGTTGGCCGAAAAACAAAAAGCAAAATATACATATGGAATTCTTGAAAAACAATTCCGTAATTTATTTAAAAAAGCTTCAAAATCACACGGTATTACCGGTGAAAACTTATTGCGTTTATGCGAATTGCGTTTAGATAACGTAGTATATCGATTAGGAATTGCTCCAACCAGAAGAGCTGCACGTCAATTAGTTTCTCACAGACATATATTGGTGAATGGAGAAGTGGTAAATATTCCTTCTTACAGCTTAAAACCAGGAGATATTGTTTCGGTAAGAGAAAAATCTAAATCTCTTGAAGCAATAAGCAATTCGTTAAACGTTAATGTTTGCAACTCTGACTGGTTAGAATGGGACAGAGCTTTAATGAGTGGAAAAGTAATTACCGAACCACAAAGAGAGCAAATTCCTGAAAATATTAAAGAACAATTGATAGTAGAGTTATACTCTAAATAATAACTAAATACATATATTAGCTATGGCTATTTTAAATTTTATAAAACCCGACAAAGTTGTAATGATTGAATCAGATGATTTCTCAGGATCATTTGAGTTCAGACCATTAGAACCCGGTTACGGAATTACCATTGGTAATGCACTTAGAAGAGTACTTTTGTCCTCTTTGGAAGGGTTCGCCATAACTTCGGTAAAAATTTCGGGTGTTGAACACGAATTTTCATCTATCAAAGGAGTAATTGAAGATGTTACCGAAATTATATTAAATCTTAAGCAAGTTAGATTTAAGCAACAAATTGAAGGTACAGATACTGAACGTGTAACTGTAAAAGTTAGCGGTCAGGAACAATTTACTGCCGGCGATATTGGTAAGTTTACATCAGCTTTCCAAGTACTTAATACAGATTTGGTAATTTGTAACATGGAGCCTTCTGTAAAACTTGAGATGGAGTTAACCATCAAAAAGGGACGCGGATATGTTCCATCTGAAGAAAATAAAATTTCTGATGCTTCTGCCGGAGAAATTGCAATCGATTCTATCCACACACCAATCAAAAATGTGAAATATCACATTGAAAATTATCGTGTAGAACAAAAAACCGATTACGAAAAGTTAGTGTTGGATATAACTACCGATGGTTCAATTTTACCAAAAGATGCTTTAACTGAAGCCGCAAAAATATTGATTCATCACTTTATGTTGTTCTCTGACGAACGCATTACACTTGACAGTGAAGAAAAATCGGCTATTGAAGAGTTTGATGAAGACTCATTGCATATGCGTCAGTTATTAAAAACTAAATTAGTAGATTTAGATTTATCAGTACGTGCATTGAATTGTTTGAAATCTGCCGACATAGAAACACTCGGCGAATTGGTACAATTCAACAAAAACGATTTATTGAAATTTAGAAATTTCGGTAAAAAATCATTAACCGAATTAGAAGAATTAGTTGAAAACAAAGGTTTACATTTTGGAATGAATGTAGCCAAATATAAATTGGATAAGGAGTAACAGCTATGAGACACGGAAAAAAATTCAATCACTTAGGCAGAAAAAAAGGACACAGAGAAGCAATGTTGTCCAATATGGCTTGCTCGTTAATTAAGCACAAGCGAATTAACACAACCGTAGCCAAAGCAAAAGCGCTTAGAAAATACATTGAGCCGCTTATTACAAAATCAAAAAATGATACTACACATAACCGTCGTGTTGTATTCAGTTATTTACAAGATAAACACGCTGTATCTGAATTATATCGTGACATTGCTCCAAAAGTAATGGATCGTCCCGGCGGATATACTCGTATCCTTAAAACAGGTTTCAGATTAGGTGATAATGCAGAAATGTGTTTTATCGAATTAGTTGACTTTAACGAAACTTATGTTAAAGAAACTAAGAAGAAATCTACACGCAGAAGAAGAGGCGGTAAAAAGACAAAAGCTGCAGAAACTACTGCTGCAACTCCTGCAACTGAAGAAACTGCTACAGAAGAAACACCTAAAGCAGAAGCAAAAGAAAACGAAAACACTGAAAACAAATCTACTGAAGAGAACAAGAATGAGGAAGGTAAAGATAAAGAATAGAATGTGTTTTAATTTATAATTTGAAAAGGATAAGGCTTTTTAGCTTTATCCTTTTTTTATATATTATTTTTGTCAACAAAAAAAAAGAAATAATGAAAAGAGCAACACTTCTTCTTCAAGACGGAACAGTATTTCACGGCAATGCCGTTGGAGCCATCGGCACAACAACAGGCGAAATATGTTTTAATACCGGAATGACCGGATATCAAGAGATTTTTACTGACCCTTCTTATGCCGGGCAAATTATTACAATGACCACTGCACACATAGGAAATTATGGTGTTAATGAAATGGAAGTAGAATCCGATTCCGTAAAAATAAACGGATTGGTTTGTAAAAAATTCAGCGATATTTTTTCTCGTACGGCAGCGTCAGATTCTCTTCAAAATTATCTTGAACAAAATAATATTGTAGGTATTTCCGATATTGATACCAGAGCTTTAGTTCGTCATATTAGAGATAAGGGCGCCATGAATGCCATTATTTCTTCAGAAGTTGACGATTTGGATAAATTAAAACAAATGTTGAGCGAGGTACCTTCAATGCAAGGACTTGAATTAGCATCTGCGGTAAGCACAAAAGAACCTTTTTATTTTGGCGATGAAAACAGTATGTATAAAGTTGCTGTTTTAGACTTTGGCGTGAAGAAAAATATTCTTCGTTGTTTAGCTGAGCGAAATTGTTATATGAAAGTTTTTCCGTATTATACTTCTTACGAAGAGATTAAAAAATGGAATCCGGATGGAATAATGTTGAGTAATGGTCCCGGCGACCCCGAACCATTGACACAAGTACAAAATACTATACGTGAAATTTTATCGGATGACATTCCTGTATTCGGAATTTGTTTGGGTCACCAATTATTGTCATTATCCATTGGTTTAAAAACCGAAAAAATGCACAATGGTCACCGTGGGATTAATCATCCAATAAAAAATATAATTACCGGAAAAGGAGAAATTACTTCGCAAAACCACGGTTTTGTTGTTCGCAAAGAAGATGCTGAACAAAATCCTGATGTGGAGATTACACATATTCATTTAAACGATGATACACTTGCAGGAATAAGACTTAAAAACAAAGATGTGTTCAGTGTACAATATCACCCCGAATCATCACCCGGACCGCACGATTCAAGATATTTATTCGATGACTTTATCAATAATATGAAAAAACGTAAAAACTAACGAATTTAAAAAATTTAATTATGAGTTTTATAGCAAATATTCACGCCCGTCAAATCCTTGATTCAAGAGGTAACCCTACAATCGAAGTAGAAGTAATGACCCAATCCGGTACGGTTGGAAGAGCAGCAGTGCCTTCGGGAGCATCTACCGGAATACATGAAGCTGTTGAGTTACGCGATGGCGACAAAAGTATTTATATGGGAAAAAGCGTTTATAAAGCTGTACAAAATGTGAATACCATTTTGAACGAGCAGCTTAATGGCGCTTATATATTTGACCAAAATGCCATTGACAAAAATATGATTGAAATTGATGGCACTGAAAACAAAAGCAACATTGGAGCAAACGCCATTTTAGGGGTTTCTTTGGCTTGTGCACGTGCTGCTGCCGAAGAATTGAGAATGCCTTTGTATAAATACATTGGCGGAGTGAATGCTAATGTGTTGCCTGTTCCGATGATGAATATTCTTAATGGCGGTTCTCATGCTGATAACAGTATCGATTTTCAAGAATTTATGGTAATGCCTGTAAATGCGGATACTTTCTCGGAATCATTACGAATGGGAGTAGAAATTTTCCACCATCTCAAAAATGTATTAAAAAGCAAAGGATATTCTACCAACGTTGGAGATGAAGGTGGTTTTGCACCGAATTTAAAATCAAATGAAGAAGCTATCGAAACCGTACTGTCGGCAATTGAAAAAGCAGGTTATGTTCCGGGTAAAGATGTTTATATAGCAATGGATGCTGCCTCGTCAGAATTTTACAATGCCGATGAAAATGTTTATCACCTGAAGAAATCAACCGGAGAAAAATTAACATCCGCTCAAATGGTTGATTATTGGAAATCGTGGGTTGAAAAATACCCGATTCTTTCTATCGAAGACGGTTTAGCCGAAGATGACTGGGAAGGGTGGAAATTGCTTACACAAACCATTGGCGATAAGGTTCAATTGGTTGGAGATGACTTATTTGTTACCAATACAAAACGATTATCAAAAGGTATTGATGAAGGTATTGCCAACAGTATATTGGTAAAAGTAAACCAAATAGGAACACTTACCGAAACCATTGAAGCGGTTACCATGGCGCAACGTGCCAAATATACGGCAGTAATCAGTCACCGCTCGGGCGAAACCGAAGATACTACCATTGCTGATTTGGCGGTAGCATTAAATACCGGACAAATTAAAACCGGTTCGGCTTCACGGTCAGACAGAATGGCAAAATACAATCAGTTACTCAGAATTGAAGAAGAACTTGGCGATTCGGCAAAATTTTTAGGTAAAGACCTAAATTTTTTGAAATAAATATTTCGGAAATCAGTCTTCAATGATTATATTTACCCAAGCCAAAAAATAAATTATTAACATTAAAAAATAGAGCAAAAGATGAGCGAAGAAGTAGCAAAATTAGTATTGGATGGAAAAACTTTTGAACTACCGGTTGTTACTGGTACAGAAGGTGAAAAAGCCATTGATATTACTCAATTAAGAGCAAAAACTGGATATATAACCCTAGATTCAGGTTATAAGAATACAGGATCAACCAAAAGTGCCATTACATTTTTAGATGGAGAAAAAGGCATATTACGCTATAGAGGGTATCCTATTGAGCAATTAGCCGAAAATGCAAACTTTTTGGAAGTTGCTTATTTATTGATTTATGGAAAATTACCTAATAAACAAGAATTTGAAGCATTTAACAAATCGATTACCAATCACACTTTGGTACAAGAAGATATTAAACATTTTCTTGAAGCTTATCCCTCAAAAGCACATCCGATGGGTGTTTTGGCAGCAGCAGTTTCTACTCTTGCTACTTTCTACCCCGAATCGCAAGAAGAAAATCGTACGACAGAAGCCATAAACCTTACCATTCATCGTTTGATAGCCAAAATGATTACTTTGGTGGCGTGGACGAAAAAAAATAAAATGCGTATGCCATTAATGTATCCTAACAATAAGTTCGGATATGTAGAGAATTTCTTGTATATGATGTTTGCATTACCAACCGAAGAATATACACCCAATCCCGTGGTTGTAAAAGCATTACACAAATTATTAATTCTTCATGCCGATCATGAGCAAAACTGTTCAGCATCTACTGTTCGTATAGTAGGTTCATCTCATGCCAGCTTATATGCATCTATTTCAGCAGGTATCTCTGCTCTTTGGGGACCATTACACGGTGGTGCCAATCAAGCAGTTATTGAAATGCTTGAAGCTATCAAAAATGATGGTGGAGATGTAAAAAAATGGGTTGATAAAGCAAAAGATAAAAACGATCCGTTCCGTTTAATGGGATTTGGACACCGCGTTTACAAAAACTTCGATCCAAGAGCCAAAATTATCAAAAAAGCTTGTGATGATGTTTTAGCACAATTGGGCATTAATGATCCTATTTTAGATATTGCCAAGCAATTAGAAGAAGTAGCACTAAACGATCCATATTTTGTAGAAAGAAAATTATATCCTAATGTAGATTTCTATTCAGGAATTATCTATCGCGCAATAGGTATTCCTACCGAAATGTTTACCGTTATGTTTGCTTTGGGACGTTTACCCGGATGGATAGCACAATGGAAAGAAATGCGTGAGAATAACGAGCCAATTGGTCGTCCGCGTCAAATTTATGTTGGCGAAACCGAAAGAGATTTCGTACCCATGGATAAGAGATCTTAATATTTAATTTAAGAGTGTCGAAATAAAAATCCCAAATCAAATTTGATTTGGGATTTTCTTATATTACTGAACATAAACAGAATACTTATAATTGATTTTGCATTAAGCATTCAGCCAACTGTAAATCAAAAGGAGTGGTAAGTTTTATGTTTTCTCTGTTTCCTTCAATGGTTTTAATTGAATAGCCTGCATGTTCTGCAACTGAGGCGTCATCTGTAAATTCAGGAGAATAGGGTTGTTTGTATGCTTTTTTGATGATTTCTGTTTGAAAAACTTGAGGTGTTTGTACTAAAACATATTCATTTCGATTCACAATTTCCGATGAATTTTCACCTGTAATTTTTCTAATCGATTCAAATACGGGAATAACAGGAATTACAGCCGGATAATGCTCTACAGAAGATAAAAGCGATTGAATTACGCTGTGAGCAATCAATGGACGAACAGCATCGTGAATAGCCACTATTTTGCTGTTTGGAGAAATTTTTTCCAAACCGTTTTTTACGGAATCGAATCGTTCGTTGCCACCAAAAGCAATTGTATGCGGGATATTGAATTGGTGTTGAATACAAAGTCCTTCCCAATAATCTGTTTGATTTTCAGGAAGGACAAGTATAAATTCTTTTTCTGTCGAGATACTTTTGTTTAGTTTGTTTAGCGTATGCATGATAATCGGCAGCCCGTTCAATTCTAAAAATTGTTTGGGAATTTCGGATAACATTCGTTTTCCGGAACCACCGGCTACAACAATAACGCTAATCATGTTTGTTTACATTAAGCTCTCAAAAGTAAAATCATCGTTGGTCGAAACATTTTCTGTTGATGATTCATCAGTTTTCTCATTTTTTGATGCAGGAGCAGACGAATTGTTTTTTGATTGTTCTATTCGCTTGCCTATTGAGCGAATGTAAGCATTTAACATTTTATGTAATTTCTCAATTTCGGCTTCGTAAGTATTAAAATCTTCTTCCGAAATCAAATTTCTGTCAAATGCTTTTTTTATCAATCCGCGAGTATCTAATAAAGCACCACGAGATTTGTAGCAAAACTGACGGTTTTCTTCAAAAAAATAGCGTCCGTACCCTTGTGCTATGTTCGAAGAAATGTTATCGGCAGTTAAAACTAATTTTTTACCTAGAGTATCTTTGGCAAAATCTTCCCAATTACTTACTTTATTCCATAGTTCTTGTTCGAAAATTTGACATTCGTTGTACAAGTTTAAGTCTTCTAATTTCATGGTTATAATAGTTTATTAGTTATAAAATTAACATGGCATCGCCGTATGAATAAAAACGATATTTTTCTTTTACTGCTTCTTTGTATGCTTTCATAATTAAATCATAACCACCAAATGCGGCTGTCATCATCAATAACGTTGATTCGGGCATATGAAAGTTGGTAATCATACTGTTGGCAATTTTAAAATCATACGGAGGAAATATAAATTTATTGGTCCAACCGTGAAATGGTTTTAAATGTCCGTCGGTTGATACAGATGATTCCAATACACGCATTGTAGTGGTTCCAACGGCACAAATTCTGCGTTTTTCGTCTATTTTTTGATTGACAATTTTTGCTGTTTCTTCAGGAATGAAAATTTCTTCAGAATCCATTTTATGTTTGGTCAAATCTTCTACCTCTACTTGTCGGAATGTACCCAAACCTACGTGCAATGTTACAAAAGCCGTGTCAATGCCTTTAATTTCCATTCGCTTTAACAAATGTTTTGAAAAGTGCAAGCCGGCAGTTGGAGCGGCAACAGCACCTTCTTTTTTGGCATACACCGTTTGATAGCGTTCCTCATCTTCAGGCACAACATCGCGGTGAATGTATTTTGGGATAGGTGTTTGACCTAATTTTTCTATTAAACCTTTAAACTCTTCGTAAGGTCCGTCAAACAAAAAGCGAACGGTTCTTCCTCGCGAAGTAGTATTGTCAATTACTTCGGCAACCAATTCGTCATCGCCAAAATATAGCTTGTTTCCGATTCGGATTTTTCGGGCAGGGTCAACCAATACATCCCATAATAAATTATCGCGGTTTAATTCTCTTAACAAGAAAACTTCTATACGCGCACCGGTTTTTTCTTTATTTCCGTACAATCGGGCAGGAAAAACCTTGGTGTCGTTCATTATCATTAAATCTTTTTCATCGAAATATTCCAATACATCTTTAAAGATTCTGTGTTCGATTTTTCCCGTATCGCGATGTACCACCATTAAACGGGATTCATCTCTTTGGTCGGCGGGGAATTTAGCCACTAACTCAGGTGGCAAGTCAAATTTAAATTGTGATAGTTTCATAATTTTATCAATTTACGGATTGATTTTTAAAGGGTGCAAAAATACGCTTTTTGCCAGGAAAATTGAAGTTTTTAACCTTTTTTAATTTAAGGCATTTAATTTTTTTAGAATTGATTTTTTAATTCCCGGAGATAAAGAATTTATTATTTCATCATGAAAAAGAAAATTCACTTCTTGCTTTAACTCAGGATATTGTTCCGTTAATTCCAGCAATATTAGTCCTGCGTAATATCGACAAGAGGAGATATTATTTGCGTTATTCCATATTTTTATTGCTGCATCAAGCAGTTTACTGTGCCATTTTTCTTGCAATTCTATTTGTCTTAGTGCTTTTAAAGATTCTCGAATTATACTTTGGTTTCCGGAAATTAAAAGGTCAAACAATTGAGCAATATATACTTTAACAACAGTTACTTGATATTTATTCAACAGCCAAAGTGCTTTCCAGCTGTCTTTATGTTTTGCAAAACTGAAATTCTGCAAATTATCCTTGTTTTTTGCGATAAGCTTTAATTGATTTTCTTCATTTATCAATTTAATCCCGGCAATGAAATCGTTAATATCCATACATTAACAGAATTACGTGAAAATTTTATCAAGCTCTTCGATGGTAAGAGCTTTGTTCGTGTTAAAAC
This sequence comes from Flavobacteriales bacterium UBA852, assembly GCA_002295925.1. GTDB lineage: Bacteria > Bacteroidota > Bacteroidia > Flavobacteriales_E > Vicingaceae > UBA852. Next base: position 10,638 of record DBGO01000010.1, on the reverse strand, counting down.
TGCCTATTTCGGTTCTTCTTAATGCTGTTAAATGCGCAGCGTTTTTCAATTTCAGTCCAAAATCGCGTGCAATGGCTCTGATATAAGTGCCTTTGGAACATTGAATTTTAAAATCGATGTTTGGCAAATCAATATTGGTTATTTCAAAAGAATGAATGGTAATGTTGTTGGCTTTAATCTCTACTTGTTCGCCTTTTCGGGCAAATTCGTATGCTCGCTTTCCGTCAATTCTTTTGGCCGAAAATTGAGGAGCAACTTGCATTTGTTCACCTTCAAATGATTGAGCAACGCTTAAAATTTCATCTTTGGTTATATGTTCAAACGGAAATGTTTGGTCCACTTCGGTTTCTAAATCAAATGATGGGGTGGAAGCGCCAATGGTTATGGTGCCTGTATAAGTTTTTGGCAATGCCTGAAATTCATTTATTTTTTTTGTGAATTTTCCGGTGCAGATAATGAGCAGTCCGGTTGCCAAAGGGTCTAATGTTCCGGCGTGCCCGACTTTAATTTTTTTTATTTTGTGCTTTCTTTTTATCAGGTATTTAAGTTTGGAAACAGCATTGAAAGACGTCCAGTGGAGAGGTTTGTCAACTAAAAATAATTGACCGTTTTGTAAATCTTCCAATTCGGTAGAAACATTCATTTATTGAAAAAGTTTATATCCTATGGCAATTGTCCCGACAACAAAACAGTAATAAGCAAAATATTGCAATTTGGCGTTTTTTACCAAACGAATCATCCAGTTACACGCCAATAATCCGGAAACAAATGCCGCAATAAATCCTACGATTAATGCCGCTGCCGAAACCGGAGCAGCATCAGCCGAAGTAACAGCATCTTGGATGCCGCCTTGAGAAAGTTCATAGTATTTTTTTGCTTTTAATAATGTAGCCCCGAGTATGGGAGGCAATACCATTAAAAAGGAAAAACGGGCAGCCTCGGCTCGGTTTACACCCAATAAAAGAGCGGTAGCAATAGTAGAACCCGAACGGCTAATTCCCGGAAGTATGGCAATTGCTTGAGCCAACCCAATGATTATAGCTTCTTTTGCTGTGATTTCGCCTGTTCGTTCTTTTGCTTTTTCGGTAAGATAAAGTAAAATCCCGGTTATTATGAGCATAAATCCAACCAGTAATATTTGTCCTTCAAAAAATTGTTCTACTTTATCCTCAAAAAAAACGCCAACAATTCCCACCGGAATCATTGACAGAATAATGTAAAACAAATAACGTGTGGCGTAATTCCATTTAAATTCGAGTACGCCTTTAAATAAATCAACTATGGTTTTCCAAAATACCACAATTGTACTGAGAGCTGTTGCACCGTGAACTACAACAGAGAAAAGCAATGGGTCTTGCATTTTTATGCCTAAAATGGCTTTGCCCAGCTCAATGTGTCCACTGCTGCTAACGGGTAAAAATTCCGTTAATCCTTGAATTATGCCTAATATGATGGCTTCTACAATCGACATTGTGGATGATTATTTTTTCATAATGGCATAAATGATAGTTACAAATCCACCCAAAATTAAAATTGGTGCTAATGTAACTCTTCTGAAAGAAAAAATTTCCTCATTAAAAACTTTTGGATCGTCGCTTCCACCGCCTATCATCAATATATATCCCAAAATAATGATGCCTAATCCTATCAAAAGCCATTTGTAATTTTCTTTTCCAAAGGCAAATCGATTTTCATTATTATTTGATGTACTCATAGTTATAGTTTTTGATTAGTATAATTCATTGGTTTGAATACGTAAATATTTTCTTACGGCAAAGTAAGTAGAAATATACGATATAAATACACCAATTATTATGATGAATATATATAAAAATGCGTATAATTCTATGTTTTGATGATTGATAATTTCCGGAATTTCTTGCTTAATCCAATATAAAACACCGGTAAGCATTGCCAATGCCAATATTGAACTGATAAAACCGTTGAGAACCGCTTTTCTGATAAACGGACGCCTGATAAAAGAAGGCGTAGCGCCAACCAATTGCATTGTTTTAATAATGAATCGTTGGGCATAAATTGCTAATCGTATTGAGTTGTTAATCATTGCTATCGAAATTAGCAACAATAACGAAGCTAATCCTAAGAGAATAAATGTAATTTTTTTTACGTTTTCGTTAATAGCTGCCACTAAGTCTTTTCTGTAATAGACTTCTTTAATATATTTATTTTCAAGTAATTGCTTTTCAATGTTTGCCAAACTGTCGGTTTTGGCGTATTCAGGGTTTAACTTTATATCTATCGTGGGCAAAAGCGGATTATAGCCCAAAAAATCAAGAAAATCTTCACCTAAATCTTTTTCCAATTGCAAAGCGGCACTGTCGGGGTCAACAAAAATAGTTTCGCGCACAAATGGTTCGGCATCCAATGATTTTTGTATCTGTTTAAATTCCACCTCTTTTACTTCGGGTTTTAAAATGATGGAAAAACCGATATTTTCTTTTACATGGTCGGAAAGGAGCTTGGCATTTAACAAGATAATTCCTATCAATCCCAAGGTAAATAATACCAAACTGATACTGATAACAGTAGAAACCGACGAGGTTTTTGCCTTACGGCGAGCATATTTTTCGTAACCCGTACTCATATTACAGTTCGCTAAATTATTATTTTGAATGCATATATCCGAAAAATGTATCAAAAATCCTTCTAAATATTGTTAATTTCGCCTTTTAAAACAGCTTTTGCAAAATGGAACATTATAATTGGAACGAGATTGAAAAAAATTGGCAAAAATACTGGGCCGAAAATAAAATTTATCATGTAGAGGAAGACCCTGAAAAAGAAAAGTACTATGTATTGGATATGTTCCCATATCCCAGTGGAGCAGGTTTGCACGTAGGACATCCGTTAGGGTATATTGCATCCGATATTTATGCACGATATAAAAGATTAAAAGGATTTAATGTCCTTCACCCGATGGGATACGATTCGTTTGGATTACCTGCCGAACAATATGCGATTCAAACCGGTCAGCATCCGGCGGTAACAACTGAAAAAAACATTGCCCGTTACCGTCAACAATTGGATAAAATCGGTTTTTCATTCGATTGGGACAGAGAAGTACGCACATCAGACCCCAAATATTATAAATGGACACAATGGATATTTATTCAATTATTCAACAGTTGGTATAACAAAAAAACAGACAAAGCCGAAAAAATCGATACATTGGTAGCTGTTTTTGAAAAAGAAGGAAATGCCAATGTTGATGCGGAAACTACACAACAGGAGGTTTTTACTGCCGAGCAGTGGCAAGCATTTTCCGAATCGGAAAAACAAGAAATTTTACTAAATTACCGTTTGGCTTATATTAGTGAAAGTATGGTCAATTGGTGTCCTGCTTTGGGTACCGTATTGGCAAATGATGAAGTGAAAGACGGTGTGTCGGAGCGTGGCGGACATCCGGTAGTGCAAAAAAAGATGAAGCAATGGAGCTTGCGAATTACCGCTTATGCACAACGCTTACTCGACGGATTGGAAAAAATCGATTGGTCAGAATCCATTAAAGAAATTCAACGAAACTGGATTGGTCGAAGCGAAGGGGCTTTGGTTGATTTTTTACTCAAAGATAATGAAGGAAATATTCGTGTATTCACCACTCGTCCCGATACAATTTTTGGTGTTTCGTTTATGGTTTTGGCGCCCGAACATCCTTTAGTGGAGCAAATAACGACCGATGAATATAAAAATGACGTTATTGCCTATCAGGAAGAAACCGCTAAACGCAGTGAGCGCGAACGATTGGCAGATGTAGAACGTGTTTCGGGACAGTTTACGGGAGCGTATGCCATTCACCCGTTTACAGGCGAAGAAATACCCGTTTGGATTAGCGATTATGTATTGTACGGATACGGAACAGGAGCTGTAATGGCTGTTCCGGCAGGTGACAGCAGAGACCATCGTTTTGCCAAACATTTTGGGTTGACCATTAAACCGATTTTTAAAGATATAGATGTTACCGAACAGGCGTATGAAGGCAAAGATGCAGAATTGATAAATTCCGATTTCTTAAACGGACTAAAAGGAAAAAAAGCCATTGATAAAGCAATTGAAGAAATTAAAAAAAGAGGAATTGGCGAGCGAAAAATAAATTACCGTTTGCGTGATGCTATATTTTCGCGTCAGCGATATTGGGGCGAGCCCATTCCGGTTTATTATAAAGATGGCGTTCCGTATGTGATGGATGAAAAAGACCTGCCGCTCGAATTACCCGAAGTAGATAAATTTTTACCCACCGAAAAAGGTGAGCCGCCATTGGCAAGAGCCAAAAATTGGACATACAACGGTTATCCGCTCGAAACCAATACAATGCCCGGTTTTGCCGGTTCATCGTGGTATTTTATGCGTTATACCGACCCAAAAAACGATAAAATGTTTGCCTCGCCCGAAAAATTAAATTATTGGCAAAACGTAGATTTATATATGGGTGGTGCCGAACACGCTACCGGACATTTGCTCTATGCCCGATTTTGGACCAAAGTATTGTATGATTTAGGTTACGTTCCTTACGACGAACCATTCCAAAAAATGATTAATCAAGGAATGATTCAAGGGAATAGTGCTTTGATTTTTAGAGTTTATGGCGGAAAATATACAATAAATAATTTCATTAATTATCCTAAATATTTAGATTTTATCATAGAAGATGGTGAAATACGAGATGGTATTGGTGAAATTTTCTGGCCAATAATTTTTGTTTCTTCTGGTTTAATTAATAAAATTGATGATTTTACAAAAGAGAAAATAGCTAAAAGTATAATAAATAGAATATCGAAAAAATTCAATATTGACATTAATGATATAAAACTAGATATTGATAATATAAAGCTTATACCTATTCATATTGACATTTCCTTACTAAAATCAAACGATGAGGTAGATTTGGATAAATTACGCCAGTGGCGTGATGAGTTTAAAAACGCCAAATTTATTACCGAAGAAGACGGTCGCTTTTTGGTAAAACGCGAAGTGGAAAAAATGTCCAAATCAAAATATAATGTACAAACACCCGACGAATTGGTAGATAAGTACGGTGCCGATACATTACGTTGTTACGAAATGTTTTTGGGACCGGTAGAACAACATAAACCGTGGGATACCAAAGGAATTGAAGGTGTCAACCGGTTTTTGAAAAAATTCTGGCGTTTGTTTTTCAACGACAATGGCTTTTATGTTTCGGATGAGGAACCTACAAAAGAAGAATGGAAAATTTTGCATCGCAACCTGAAAAAAATTACCGAAGATATTGAGCGTTTTTCATTCAATACGGTTGTCAGTCAGTTTATGATAACAACCAACGAACTGGCACAAGCCAAATGCAATAAACGTAAAATTTTAGAACCTTTGGTTGTTGCTTTATCGCCTTACGCACCACATATTGCCGAAGAATTGTGGCATCGTTTGGGACATAATTCATCGGTTACACAAGCTGCTTTCCCACAATATGATGAAAGTTATTTGGTGGAATCGTCGCACAAATATCCGGTAATGATTAACGGAAAAATGCGCTTTACCGTAGAATTACCTTTGGATATGAGCAAAGAAGCCATCGAAAAAGAAGTGTTGGCAATGGAACAAGCCCAAAAATGGACAGAAGGTAAATCACCCAAAAAAGTTATTGTTGTCCCAAAAAAGATTGTGAATATTGTCTTGTAAATCTTAAAAGTGAACAATCAAAAAACTTAAAAAACGATGAAACTCGATAAATCAAAACAATTATATCAACGCGGAAATAAACATTTGGTAGGAGCAGTAAACAGTCCGGTTAGAGCTTTTGGAAGTGTAGGAGGTAATCCTGTGTTTATGGACCACGCCGACGGCTCAAAAATTTACGATGTGGACGGGAATGAATACATTGATTTGGTTGGCTCTTACGGACCAATGATTTTAGGACATAATCATCCGATAGTTTTAGATGCAGTAAAAGAAGCCATTGAAAAAGGTTTTACATTTGGAGCAAGTGCGCTCGGGGAAATAGAATTGGCAGAATTAATTTATGAAAATTTTTCCGGAATAGATAAAATTCGTTTTGTTAACTCGGGTACAGAAGCTGTATTAAGTGCCATTCGTTTGGCTCGGGCATTTACGGGTCGCAATAAAATCATTAAATTTTCAGGCTGTTATCACGGGCACAGTGATGCGCTTTTGGTTGCGGCAGGAAGTGGTGTGGTAACTTTTAGTTTGCCCGGAAGTGCCGGTGTTCCCGAAGCTGCCGTTAAAGATACTTTAATCGCAAACTACAACGATTTACAATCGGTAAAACATCATTTTGATGAATTCCCCAACGATATTGCCGCAATATTTATCGAACCTGTTGCAGGTAATATGGGTGTGGTGCTTCCCGAAAAAGAATTTTTACAACAACTGAAAGAATTGGCACATGCCAATGGTGCATTGCTTGTTATAGATGAGGTAATGACAGGTTTCCGTTCTACTTTTGGCGGAGCGCAACATAAGTTGGGTGTTACGGCGGATATTACCTGTATGGGAAAAGTTATTGGCGGAGGATTTCCTGTTGGTGCTTATGCTGCCCGCGAAGAAATTATGAATCGTGTGGCACCTGTCGGAGATGTATATCAAGCCGGTACATTGAGCGGAAACCCGGTGGCAATGGCTGTGGGCAAAGCTACGTTGGAGACCCTAAAAGCCATTAATCCTTATGATGATTTTGAAAAAAAAGCACAAGTAATTGAAGATACATTATTGTCGGCAGCCAAAGAAAAAGGCATTCCTTTAACAGTAAATCGATTTGGGTCAATGATAAATCCGTTTTTTACCGATAAAAAAGTAACCAATTTTGATGATGCCAAATCGTGCGATACGGAACTGTTCGCCAAGTTTTTCTGGAATGTAATGGAAAATGGCGTATATATTCCGCCGTCACAATTTGAAGCGTGGTTTTTAAATACCGCCATTACCGGTTTGGATATGGAAAAACTGCAAGAAGCATTGCGTAATAGTATTAAAGAGTTATAAGATGTTTAAATTTTTATTGCTATTGCATTTGTTGGGCGCAACAATTTGGGTCGGTGGGCATTTGTTTATCGGAATAAAATTGTTACCCAAAGCACTTAAAACAGGCGATAAAACCGATTTGTTAAATTTCGAACGAAATTACGAAACAATAGGAATGCCGGCTCTGCTTATTCAGGTAATTTCCGGTTTGTGGTTGGCGTATATTCACGAACCGGAAATTAGTCATTGGTTTACTTTTTCCGGACATAACGGTTTACATATATCCATAAAATTACTTTTGTTGTTTATTACGGTTGTCTGTGCAATAATTGCCAACAAAGTATTAATTCCCAATATCGAAAACCCAAAAAGCTTTAAGAAACTGGCAGCACTTATTTACATTGTAACAATATCATCGATATTGTTTCTAATAACAGGGTTAAGTTTTCGAGTTGGAATTTTTTAATAGAATTTTTTACTTTTTTGGAAAGTCTATGTGAGTTTTTCGCGCTGTTCGGGCGGAACATATTTAACAAAAAAGTTTATCCATATAGCCCTTGATATTCTAAATACATAAGGAACGGTTAAAAACAAAAAAGGAATATCAATGGCAAAAAACAAAGGTATCGAAAAAGCATTGAAAACCGACAGGGCAACAAATACGGCAACATTTTCGGCAATAGTAATGGCATAACTTACATACATTGCTCCATAATAAAAACCGGTTTCCAAAGTGAATTTTTGTCCGCAAACAGGGCATCTTTCCGGCATATCAAAAAAATGCTTAAAATGCCAAGGGTTTTTATCGCAAAACAAATCTCCTTCGTGACAACGCGGACATTTTAAATATAATACACTATAAAGTGGATTTCCTTTTTTTATTAACGACATTTATGCTCAATTTTGTAGGCAATATTAAACATAAATTTTTCACACTTAAGTAACATGAGTCACATAACTGATTTAGAACTGCATTTTGGCGACCGCGCTTTATTCAATAAAATTTCATTTGTCATAAATTCATCCGACAGGATTGGCTTGGTAGGGAAAAACGGAAGCGGTAAATCAACCTTGCTCAAATGTATTGCCGGTATTCAACCTTACGATGGCGGAAAAATCTCTTTTCCAAGCGATTATACCATTGGATATTTACCTCAAGATATGGATTTTAGCTTTGGTAAAACTATTTTTGATGAGGTGAAAACCACTTTTACGGAAGTAAACGATATTCAAAAAGAAATAGACAGCATTACACAAGAAATCAATCATCGTACCGATTACGAGTCGGAGAGTTATTTGGAATTGTGCGATAAATTAAATGAACTGAATAATCGACTCTCGCATTTGGGCGGATATGATATTGAAGGCGAAATTGAATCGGTTTTGCTGGGGCTTGGATTTTCCAGAAATCAATTCAATGATAAAACCGACATCTTAAGCGGCGGTTGGCGTATGCGAATAGAATTGGCGAAAATATTACTGAAAAAGCCCGATTTACTTTTGCTCGATGAACCCACAAATCACCTTGATATTTTATCTATCCAATGGCTCGAACAATTTTTGTTAAAGAATAATAAAGCATTGTTAGTAGTCTCGCACGATAAAGCTTTTTTGGATAATGTAACCAATCGAACCATTGAAATTATCAAAGGCAGAATTTATGATTACAAAGCGCCTTATTCAAAATTCCTGACCTTACGAAAAGAGCGTATCGAACAGCAGTTGGCGGCATATCAAAACCAGCAGAAAAAAATAAAAGATACCGAAAAGTTTATAGAACGGTTTAGAGCTAAAGCTACAAAAGCTACGCAAGTACAAAGCCGCATTAAGCAACTCGAAAAAATGGAACGCATTGAAATAGACGAAACCGATGATATTACCATGCAATTTCACTTTCCGCCGGCACCACATTCAGGAAAAGTAGTGTTGGAACTCGAAAATGTAGCCAAAAAATACGATAAAGATTATGTCTTTAAAGAAGTAAATATGATTGTAGAACGAGGCGAAAAGTTGGCTTTTGTAGGGCAAAACGGACAAGGAAAAACCACACTCAGTAAAATTATTGTAGGAGAATTGGATTACGAAGGAACAGTAAAATACGGACACGAAGTAAAAATAGGATATTACGCACAAAATCAAGCAGATGAACTGGATGGTGAAAAAACGGTTTTTGAAACCATTGATGAAGTGGCAAAGGGTGAAATTCGCAAAAAAGTAAGAAACTTGCTTGGCGCATTTATGTTTAGCGGAGATGATGCCGATAAAAAAGTAAAAGTATTAAGCGGAGGAGAAAGGGCACGAGTTGCGTTGTGTAAATTATTACTTGAACCGGTTAATTTACTCATTCTCGATGAGCCTACCAATCACCTGGATATTCCCTCTAAAGAAGTGCTGAAAAAAGCATTGAAAGAATACGAAGGAACAATGATATTGGTCTCACATGACAGGGATTTTCTGCAAAACCTTACCAATAAAACCATTCAATTTGAAAACGGAAGAGTAAAAGAATTTATTGGAACGGTAAACGAATATTTGGCATCAAAAAAACTCGATGAATTTACGCAACTCGAACAACAAAAAACAACCGATAAATCAGAAAATCAAAAACAACAGCAAAGCAAAGAGTCTAAAAACGATTACTTGCAAAGAAAAGAATTGGAGAAAAAACGCCGAAAGTTGAAAAATCAAATTCAAAAATTGGAATTGGAGATTACCCGGTTGGAAACATTGCAAAAAGAGCTAAATGATAAACTGATGCAACCCGAACAGTTTTCGCAAGAATTGTTGAATCAACATACCGAAGTTTCCGTAAAACTCGAAGAAGCAATGCAACAATGGGAAAAATTAACCGAACAACTTTTAGTGTTGGAAGATGAATAAATTTAATCGTGATATGAAAAAATACGGTACATTACAGCATATTGTTTTGGTTGCCATAGTTTTTGCAATCATCAGTTTTTTATATGATTATTTCATTAATGATAATATTGATTTTACGGGGTTGGTGGTCAAAACAGTAATATTTGCGCCAACGTTCAGTCTTTTAATGAAAATGATTAAAGGTGAAGAAAAATAACGAAAGCTATAGGTTAAACCTTTTCAAATAAATCTATTTTCATTTTTCTTAAATAACGCGAGTTTTGGATAACACATCATTAAGAAAATAAGCTGTTAGCATTTTACTTTTTCTTTTCCATCGATGAAAAGAAACAAAAATATAGTGTTTTCAAAAGGTCTTCCAAGAAATGAAAGATTTATTTGAGAGCAAATCTCACCCGGACTAGCGCATCGTTATCTTTATTTGCAATCTATTCGCACGACTGCTTGAAGACACAAAGAAAAAAAAATTGGCATCTTACAAGTTTCGTTGTGAAACAGGCAACAACAAACGTTAAAACGAACCCCTGTTTGAGCTCAGCCATCAAAAAATAGGTTTATTTTTTGGAAATGGCGTTTGCGAGTTGGGGTGAGTTAGTGCGTGTTGCCGTAGTGAAACAGAAACTTGTGAGCAGCCTTGATATTTTGGTTCTTTTGCATCAAGGTAAAAGAACAAACAATAATTTTTCTTAAACAAAATTCACGTTAAATAAATTCAAATTAAACTCCATTACTCTCAAATCAAAAATCATTTTATATTATTATAACCCGTTGTGCATTTGTAAA
>DBGO01000011.1:58272-113687 GCA_002295925.1 Flavobacteriales bacterium UBA852 | reverse complement strand
AAGTTATTTTTTGTAATAGTATCGTAACAACCGTAACTGTTTTCAACAATAAGCGTAGGCGTATAATATTGCGTTTGCGTGTTGCTTTCGTTGGTATAACAAGTAGCCGGAGCAGAAGAATTATTCATTTCGCCATTTCCCAAATCCCAATTCCAAGCAATAATATTTGTCGTGTTTGAAGAAGATAAATCGCTGAAATTGACACAATAAGGATGACAGAAGATAGCCGTATCTACAGAGAAATCAGCGGTAGGTTTTTCATACACTTTTACGTTTTTAGTAACAGTGTCTTTACAACCAAAATCGGTAGTAACAATGAGTTGCGTAGGGAATACCCCGTCTTGTCCAAAGTTGAAAGTAGGATGTTGAGCAGAGGACGTTCCTTGACCGGTATTAAAATCCCAATTCCATTGATTAACATTGTCAATACCGTTAACCGTGGATAAATCGGTAAACTGCATAGGAGGGACGTTAACACAAGGTGTGTCAGCAGTAAAATTAGCCACCGGTTTATCATGAATGTAAAGCGAGAATGTTGTGTCATCCACACATCCGTTATTGGACGAAACAATTAAATTTACATTGTAACTGCCGTAAGAGCTATACAAATGAGCCGGATTTTGTGCCGAAACGATTGGTGTTCCGTCACCGAAGTTCCACAGCCAAGTAATGATGGAATCCGGCGGATTAACAGAAGATAAATCATTAAAATGGGCACTGTCATAAACACAAACATCAGCTGTGCTAAACAAAGCCAAAGGCGAAGGGAATCGAGTAATGGTGTCTTGAATAGTATCCATACAACCTACCGAAGAAGTAACAATAAGCTGAACAATATAATCACCATCAGTGTTATATTGATGAGAAGGATTTTGAGTATTGGCAGAGCCGCCATCTCCAAAAGTCCAGTTCCAAGCAGAGATGGTTGCTCCGGGTTCATTGGCAACAGATAAATCGGTAAAAGGAGCGGAGTTATACACACAATCATCATAAAATGAGAATTGCGCAGAAGGGACTTGGTAGATATGAATGGTTTTAGTAATTGTATCGGTACATCCAGAATCTGAAGTTACAATTAAAGTTACAGGATAATCGCCGGGAGTATTAAAACCGGAATAAGTAGGATTTTGTACAAAAGCCGAATCTTGATTTATGTTAAAATACCATTTCCATGATACAATATTGTAAGGAGCAACAATTGTAGAGTTATCGTTGAATTGGATGCTTTCATAAGGACAACCACCGGGAGTGTTTAATCCACTTTGTGAAAAAGTGTAATTAAAATCAGCTTGAGGTAAATCAAAAACTGTAACAGTTGTGCTAAAAGTATCGGTGCAAAAAGTGTCTGTAGTAGTAATAAGTTGAACATTGTAATTACCTGGAGAATTATAGGTGTGTGATGGATTTTGTTGTGAAGAACTGTTTCCATCACCAAAATCCCATTGCCAATTAACTATAGAACCTGAAGAAATAGCAGAATTATCAATAAAATTAATACTATTTGGAAAACACTGATTTGTAAATGAAAAATTGGTGTTGGGATAAGGGGGTAATGTTACTTCAAAATCTTTGGTATCACAATCTCCATTCAAAGAAAGTAAAGCAGTATAAGTACCTGCGCCATAAGTCATAACATCAATAGTGGCATTAGTTTCTCCCGGTAGGGCAATACCGTTTAAATACCATTGCCAAGAACCCGCAGTTGTATCTTTTAACGCAGTTAAAGTTAAATCATTGGTACACCATGCACCACTTGGGACAATATCAACTGAGGAAAAAGCAGATATTTCATTTAGAATGAGATTATCCAGGTAATAATAAGTATAGTTCCCCCCTGAACTACAGGCACCTCCCATGACTAAAGCGTAAATATCTACAGTTGGGGTGAATGTTACTGTATAATTATCCCAGTTTCCGGAGGGAGTGATGGTAAGTTGAGTAAGTTGTTGCCAGGTACCAATACCTACTGGGCAATCATTGCTGTTGAATGGTAAATTATTACAATCGCTGGCACCAAAGAATGTTAAATCAATTGTTGGTTGAGCAGTATTGGCTGCAAACCAAAAATTAAGAATATAGGAATTTCCGGCAGTCATTGGTGTAGGCAAACAAGCACCAATGTACTCTTGCCATCCGCTCATATTTATAAACCCTACATAACCATTCCCATTACCCGCCGGTGTGGGAGGAGGGCAGTAAGGTCCGCATGCTTGACCACAAGTATTCCAATAATCCGAAGTTGGGTTAGAGGCTTGTATCCACGTATCGGCACAATTTAATTGAGAATAACCGGAAGGACAACAGCTATGGTCTTCAAAAGATGGGTTGGGGATAAGCGATGAAGGGACGTTATTGTTAAATCCGCTGCAACTGCAGTCTGTTGAATCATTTAAATCTATTAATCCGTCTGCATCGTCATCAATACCATTATTACATATTTCTTGTGCATTCACACCAATGGTAAAAAAGAATAATATTACATATAATATTTTATTCATTTTCTAATATTAACGGATTAATGTTATTGTGCCTTTTAATTCAAATTCTTCATTTTTTAATGTTGTATATTTAATAACATAAAAATAACTTCCTGCAGGAACTAACTCCCCTGATGAAGTTCTACCGTCCCAATATCCTTTTGGATGTGTCCATTCAAAAAGCAGATTTCCCCAGCGGTTAAATATTTGACCGTGAACACTTTTGATAAAGCTACTTTTAATAGTGAAAACATCATTTATTCCATCATTATTTGGTGAAAATACATTGGGTACCAAAATTGATGTTGGGGGAAGTACTGTTATTTCTTTCGTATATGTATCTGCACATCCCAAAGAGTCTGTTACTATTAATGTTACAGTATATGTGCCGTCTTGATTATATGTGACATTAGGATTTTGTGTAGTAGAAGTAGTGTTATTGCCAAAATCCCATAACCAACCTGTAATTGTTCCCGAAGAACTATCAATAAATGAAACTTGTACAGGAGCATATTCTGAATCAGGATTAAAAACAAAATATGCGTTTATCTGGCTTAATAATCCAACAGCTATACTGTCTTGAATAATACACCCATTGGAGTCAGTTAAAGAAAAGGAATAGTAATCTTGACATAAGCTATCCAATATATTTACATTAGTATCACCGGTTTCCCAAATAAGCTGATAGGGAGGAATACCTCCTGAATATGACAATTGAATTTGTCCGAAACAAGAATCTTTACATGTTGGAATGGAATTAAAAGAAGTTGAAATAGGAGATGGTTCATTAATTATAATAGTGTCAATTTTTGTACAGCCATTAGAGTCGGTAATTGTTGAAATATACGTTCCTGCAGGAACATTTGTTAAATTTTGGGATGTAGCACCATTATTCCAGCTAAAAGAATATGGAGATGTGCCTCCATAAGGAAATAATTGAATTCCCCCAGTTGCATCACCATTACATAAAACATCAGTTACAATAAAAGAGTCGTTAAGTAAAGGTGGCTCTGTTAAAAGTATAGAGTCATTTGCCGAACACCCATTAGCATCTATTATATTAACATAGTACATACCGGCACTAAGCCCATTAATATTTGCTGAATTACTTCCTGTATTCCAAAGGATGGAATATGGTTGAGTGCCACCGGAAATACTAACGTTTGCTGTGCCTGAGTTGTCGTTAAAACAAAATAAATTTGTGCCGGAAATTGTAGTTGTTAATAACGGCGGTTCGATAATATTTGCAGAATCTACAGCTATACAATTGTTTGCATCTGTAACAGTTAAAATATAAGTGCCTGCAGATAATGATGAGATTGAATCTGTTGTTTGTCCTGAAGACCACGAGTAAGTATATGGTAAGGTTCCTCCATTAACATTTGCTTGAATACTACCATTGTTTCCTCCAAAACAATTAACATTATATGTGTTAAAGTTTATAGTAATTGTTTGAGGTGAATTTACATTGTAAGAACCGGAAATCGAACAGTTTAAGGCATCAGTTACAGTTACAGTGTAAGAGCCGGGGCCAAGTCCGGTTATTGCATTTGTTGTTCCTCCATTACTCCATGAATATGAATATGGTGGAGTTCCTCCGCTAGGAGTTACCGCTACAGACCCGTTATTAGCTCCATTACATGTTACATCAACTATTGAGCTTGAAAGTGACAAAGGTGGAGGAGCAGTTACTGTTATTGAGTCAGTAGCTTGACAACCAATATTATCGGTAACAGTAACTATATATGTTCCTTGTCCTAAGCCTGTTAGTGATTGAGTAGTATCCCCAGTATTCCATTGATACGAGAAAGGAGGCGCTCCACCTCCGGGGTTGGCAACAATATCTCCTCCCGAACATGTTTGAACCGTTTGTGTTATAGGTACAGAAAACGCATTAGAAGGACAACTTAAACAATTTGTTTGATAATAAATGCCAGCAGCAACAACAGAGTAACAATCATTTGTATATCCATTTGCACCATATTGAACGCTTGCTTGTCCTGCATTTATTGTTGTAGAAGTTTGATCGTAATTCCAAAAATTATTTGGAAAAGTAAAGGTACTTCCGTTTAATGTTGCTCCATGACTACCACTATTTATATTATCTTGCATATCTCCTATCATCATAAATGCCGTGGCTGAAGTTGAATTTGCACAGGCATTTACATTATTTATAGCAACATAAACAGGATCGGTTCCGGAACCATTAGCAACTATAAGGCCATCATTAATCATTAATCGTCCTGTATAGGGTGCGGTAAAATCTCTATAAACAATAAAAAGGGTTACTCCATCAACATTCCAAGCTCCACTGGAAATATTAAGTGTATAATTGCCATTCCCGGCTATAGCTGCAGTAACATCAATCCTATAGTTGGTTGTATAGGTGGTATTCCAACATTTATCCGGTCCAACTCCTACCGGTGAAACATTGTAATTGTATGTTTGAGATGAAGGATTAGTGAGTGTCACGCTAACATTTCCATTGCTATTTGAAGATTCTGTCCAATAAAGCAATGCCTTTTCAATTGCCCAACAAGTATTTGGAGCAGGTAATCCACTAACATTAAGTGTAGTTGGTAAACCTGTGCCTGCAGGAGTGGCATATCTGGTTGTTACTTTTTGTGAAACTTGAGTAAAATTTAATCCGCAAGCTTCATTGTCATATGCAGGGGTAAGTGTTCCATTTCCTCCACCACTAAAAGTACATGTGCCACATGTAATTGAAGCAGAGAATCCACTTGAAGTTATAGTGTCGTTAGATACAAATTGAAACGTTAAACACCCGAAAAATGAAGAATAACTTGGCGGTAAGCTACTGCCTGTAAGGACAGCTAATAATTGACTGGCAGTATTAGGTCCATTATAAATATATAAAAAGTCATTGCTGTCAAGATTAAAACTGTTAAATGTTACTTGCACGCATGTAGAATTGTCGCTGCAAAATGTAATAACTTCGTTTTCATTATTTCCATAATTACCACTTCCACTGCCACTATCGTATAATGTTGCGCTACAAGTAGCTATATTTCCACCTTGGTCTATGGTGTATGTTTGTGCTAAAGAAAAAAGAGGAACTATAAAAATAACAAGAAGGATATATTTTTTCATAATTTCATTATTTGATTATACCATTTGACTTAATTTTATTTACACTGTTGAAATATTCCTCAATAGTTGTAGGTTTACCATCAATTATTATATGTGTGATAGAATATTTATTTAGTATAGACATTAATTTTTCTTTGTCGAAATTATTTTCCAAACGGATTTTTGTGAAGAGAATTCTATTTGGATTTTCAATGTTTTTATCAGATAATACGTTTAATCCTTGGGTAGATTTTAACTCTGACAGGAAATTGTTAATAATCTCATTTTCAATATTATTAAAATAACAGCTAATTATTTTATACTTCTCGTAATGTGTAATGTCTGTATAGCTGTTGCTAATAATTATTGATTTGGAGCTTTTGTCTTGTGCAAAAGAACTTATTAGAATAATAGACATAATGATTGATATATAAATCTTCTTCATACTTTTTAAATTTAATAAGCTAAATGATAAACGTAATTTGTTCAAATTAAGTTGCTTTATCAAAGGTAGAATAAAGAAATACATATATTCTAATGCAAAGCATAAGAGTGAAATTAAAAAATATTCGGCAAGCTGCGTTTGGTAATTTTTAAATCTTGCAACATGCTTGCTTTTACCTGAAGGGTGAAAATATAACTTTGCCGTGGTCCAAAAGGAATTACGTTAACACGCATTTCCCAACAATGTAAATCTCTGTAAATGTCAATAGAAGTGTATGAAATATCATTCTGAATAAAATCGTAACCACTTGTAAATCCGAGCTTCCACTTAGGGGTTAAACTAACATCACCATTGAAGTTTAATGTTTGTGTAATAGTTTCTTTCAATAAAGGTTTGGAGTAATTTACATTGTAGCTGATGTTTAAAGTCCAAGGAATAGTATAGTCAATAAATTCTTCAGGGTGTTCTTTAACGTATTCTTTTAATGGATTATCAGTGTCATTATTGTTTAGATTGCTAATTTTTTTATTTTTTTTCTTGCTTTTCAGTTGTAAAACAAGGGCGGCATTGGCATTTGTCAATCTACCTAACGATTGAGTCTTTTCCCATTCCAACAGGTTTATGCGAGTAGAATTATTTATAGCATAAGGGTCGAGTGTGGCGTTGAATGTAAAGGCCGTGGTTTTGGTAAAGCGAGTTCTACCATTCACTTTTATAGTTGAGAGGTTCATCGAATCGGCAGCAAAGTTATAAGAGCCGCTTATCCCTAAATTTTCAAGTAATTTAATTTTTTTCTCACCTTTCAATGTGTCTTTTTTTGATTTTACTTTCATTTCTATATTGTTCAAAATATTGAAAGTCAGTGCTTCTGTTTTTTTAGTGTCGGGTCGTCCGTAAATTCCCGTTTGATAGATGGAATATGAAATTTCATTGCCTGAAGTGTCTGAATATTGTTTTAATCCGGTATTTATTTCCGGAGAATAGGTGAATCCAATGCTGGGCGTAATTACGTGTCTTACTGCCGGAAGTTTTTTGTTTTTGAAACGATACGTTCCGTAAAGTTTAGTTGTTAACCGCATTCCCGAATTAAATTTTCTTGCAGTAGAAAACGCTTGGATTGTATCTGTAATCACTTGGTTTTGACTGTCAACCGTTTTGTTTATCGAATTAAAATACCATAATTCAGTATAGTTTACAGATGGTGTTAATGTAAAATATTTCATCAGTTTTAATGAAGTGCTAATGGGTATATTGTGTTTAATTCCGTTTTTGCTGTAGCGGTAAAAAACATTTTCTAAATCATTGATAACCAATAATGAATCGGCGATATTTATTTCATTTTTTGCATTCATCGTATAGCTTACCCCAATTTTTTCATACCATTTGGGTTGTCCTATATTTTGTTTTCGTTTAAACGGGAATACTCTTGTGGCTGTCAACGCTACTTCGGGCAAACTGATGGATACGTTGTGTGTTTTGTTGTTTTGAGAATGCCTTCCGTTCAATGATAATGAAAACGGGCTGTTGGCAAATTTTTTATAGTACGATACATTCGAGTTGAAAGTGTTTGATAAATAATCATTGGTATTGGTGTTGAAATTATTTTGGAAATTGGTTGCCGTACCAAAATTGATATTTGCCGTAAAGCGAGAATTAGGTCTTGCCGCCGCATCCTGGTTGTGTTGCCACCGGACAAAAAATTCTCGTTTTACACTGTAATCCGGGAACTCTTTGTATGAATTGGTAATATTCGAAAAGCTTAAATTCATATTTCCCGAGTAACGGTAGCGAACTCTGTAAGGAGCATAAAGTTTTGAACCCCAGCTTCCTTTCGAGTAAATATCGCCGGTCAATTGTAGGGCTAATTTTTCGTTTATCGCCCAATAATAACCACCGTTTATTAAGAAAAAACCTTGCGTTGTACTTTCGCCGGGTTGTGGAATAATTATTCCCGATTTATGTCCTTTTTTATTGGGGAAAATTCCAAAAGGAACGCCCAAAGGAGTAGGTATTCCTTCAATAACCAAGTTTGCCGGTCCGCTCACAATTTTATCATCAGGTATAACTTTTAATTTACTGGCATTGAAATAAAAATGTGGTTCCTCTAAATTACAGGTGGTAAATTTTCCATTTTTTATATAAACAACTTCCGAGGGCAACCGTTTCACTTCTTTACCGTGAATATATCCTTCGCCGTCTTGCGTAACAACATCTTTAATTTTACCTTTTTTAGTGTCAAAATTATAGCGAATAGAATGAGCTGTGAAAGTTTGCGGACCATCGGCAAATTCAGGTTTCCCGATATAGTTTCCTGAGGAGTCGATAACGCCTTTTGCTGTAACAATATTTGAGTCTAAATCAATAATTAATTGAGCGGCTTTCAGCGAAATATTTTCATAATATACCTCTGCATTTCCAAAAAGGTATATTTTTTGCTCATCCATATCAAACAGGATAGAATCTTGGGCACTGTACGAAACAATATCTTCCGGAGCATCGGGCGATACAATAGTGTCAATGATGCTGTCGTTAATACTGAATGTTATGCTGTTAATGAATGAAGAATTTGCTTTTGAAGCAAAAACCCAAAATAAACAACAAATGATTGTTAGTAACTGCTTTGATGTGAGTTTTAAAAGCAAGGTATTAATACTATTTTTGTATAAATTGAAGATATTACTACAAATGGTTTTTAATCAGCCAAAACTAACTAATTTTTATCAATTACAACGGATGATGCATCGGGCAAAATACCTTATTATTTTATCTTTTGTTATACTTTTTGTGCAAAATTCGGAAGCGCAATCGGAATATAAGCTGAAAAAAGTGGTGATAGATGCCGGGCATGGCGGACATGACGGTGGTTGTCACGGTTCATTTTCAAACGAAAAAGATATAGCTTTAGCCATTGCTTTAAAATTGGGCGAATATATCGAGCTCAATTTTCCGGATGTAGAGGTAATCTATACAAGAAAAACCGATGTTTTTGTTCCTTTGTATGAGCGTGCAAAAATTGCCAACAAGGCAAATGCCGATTTGTTTATTTGTATTCATGTCAATTCGGGGCAACCGGCAGCTTACGGTACCGAAACGTATGTGATGGGACTGCATAAAACCGAATCAAACTTAAAAGTAGCGCAACGCGAAAACTCGGTTATTTTATACGAAGATGATTATCAAAATAAATATGAAAACTTTGACCCGAACAGTCCGGAATCATACATAGCCCTTACTTTGATGCAAAATGCCTATTTGGCGCAAAGCATCGATTTTGCCAATAAAATTCAAACGCAATTCAGGGAGCGGGTAGGGCGCAAAGACAGAGGCGTGCGCCAAGCCGGATTTTTGGTTTTGCACCAAACAGCTATGCCCAGTGTATTGATAGAAACAGGTTTTTTAACCAATAAAGACGAAGAAAAATTTCTAAATTCAAAAATTGGGCAAGATTATATGGCTTCGGCAATTTACAGAGCATTTAAAGAGTATAAAAAAGAATTGGAAGAAAAAATGAATTCCTCTTCGGATAATTCGGAGCAAAATTCTGATAATCAGCAGGGGAATGAACCAAATGCTTCTGTTGAGTCTTCAAACGAAACAAGTGAAAATAATGACTTGGGCATTGTATTTAAAGTGCAAATAGCCACTTCGCCAAAAAAGGTAGAAACGTTGCCACAAAACTTCAAAGGATTGAAGAATGTTTCGTATTCTGAACACGGCGGATTATACAGATATTATGTTGGAAATGAAAAATCTTTCGAAAATGCTGTAAATTTGCAAAAAAAAGTGAGAGATTTGGGGTATAAAGATGCCTTTATTGTTGCTTTTGAAAATAATGAACGAATAGCAGTAAGCGAGGCGGTTAAAAAACTTAAAAACCAGTAGTGTGAAATATAAAAAAGAAATTCTGATTGGTGTTACGGTTGTAGTGGCTGTAGTTTTACTCTTTTGGGGATTAAATTTCCTTAAAGGAACAAATCTTCTGACAAAGCACAGCCAATACTATGCGCAATACGATCGTGTAGATGGAATAACCGTTTCCAGTCCGGTAGTATTAAGCGGTGTGCAAATTGGTTTGGTCAAGAAAATTGATTTTGCCGACCCTAAAACTGGAAAAGTAAAGCTTACTTTACAAATTGATTACGAAGAAGTATTTATACCCAAAGACAGTAAGGCAAAAATTGTAAGTGCCGATATTCTCGGTTCAAAGGCAATACAAATTGAATTAGGGCAATCTGCAGAGCCGCTTGAGCCTGAACAAGAACTGCAAACCGCTGTTGAGGCATCACTCAAAGAAGAAGTAAACCAACAAATTTTACCGCTAAAATTAAAAGCTGAAGAATTAATTTCTTCACTTGATTCGGCAATAGAAGTGGTGCAAATTATCTTGAATGAAAATGCGCGAAAAAATATAGAAACCGGCTTGGGACAATTCGAAAAAACACTCAAAAATCTTGAGTTTGCTACGCGAACATTAGATACATTGCTTATTTCCGAAAAGGGTAAAATAGCACACATTACAAGTAATTTGTCTGCCGTTACTACTACCTTTAAAAATAATTCGGATAATTTGGATAATACCTTAACCAATCTTTCGGCTATATCAGACTCATTGGCTGCTGCCGATATTACACAAACAGTAAATAATGCCAAAAAAGCATTGGCTGATGTTTCCGACATTATGCAAAAAATTAACGAAGGAGACGGCACAATGGGTAAACTTATCAATAATGATACTTTGTATTATAATTTGGAAAAATCTGCTGAAGATTTGGATAAATTACTAAAAGATATGCGTATAAATCCCGGAAGATATGTTCATTTTTCAATCTTCGGCAGACGCGATAAATACAAACCTACAGAGTAAAATTATCTGTGCATTATAATTGAATATGATTTTTTTGGAATTTTGAGAAACTAAACTTTGAAAAGATGGGAATCAGCAACATTATTTTTATTTTAATTTTTGCAGCAGCAGTATTATTATTTGCCAAGCATGTAAAATTTATTGTTCGAAACATTAAACTGGGCAAAGATATTGACCGAAGCGACCGCAAAGACGAACGCCTGAAGTTGATGATAAAAGTTGCGCTGGGGCAATCAAAAATGGTTAAACGTCCAATAGCCGGAATTTTGCATATTATCGTGTATGTTGGTTTTGTAATTATCAATTTGGAAGTATTGGAAATTATTATAGACGGAATTTTTGGTACACATCGCGTATTTTCATTTTTAGGTCCGGTTTACAATGGACTTATCGGTTCGTTTGAGGTGTTGGCAATATTGGTTGCATTGGCTTGTTTAATCTTTTTAATCAGAAGAAATATTCTTAAAATTCCACGTTTTCATAAACCCGAAATGAAAGGATGGCCCTATACCGATGCCAACCTTATCTTAATATTTGAAATTTTATTGATGTCAGCATTTTTATTGATGGATGCTGCCGATTACAATTTACAACAACGAGGTGTTGACCATTACGTAAAAGCCGGAGCATATCCGGTAAGCGTTTTTTTGGCCCCATTGTTAAGCGGAATGTCTGACAGTGCGTTAATTATGTTCGAAAGAGGAATGTGGTGGTTCCATATTGTTGGTATTTTAGGATTTTTGAATTACTTGCCTTATTCAAAACATTTCCATATTATATTGGCATTCCCAAATGTATATTACTCTAAGCTAGATCCAAAAGGAAAATTAGATAATCTTGAATCGGTGAAAAAAGAAGTGGAATTAATGATGGATCCTAATGCCGATCCGTTTGCTGCACCTGCCGAACCTCAAGGAGAGCCGGAAAGATTTGGAGCAAAAGATGTTTTTGATTTAAACTGGGTACAATTAATGAATGCATACTCTTGTACCGAGTGTGGGCGATGTACATCGGCTTGCCCGGCAAATATCACGGGTAAAAAACTTTCGCCACGAAAAATTATGATGGACACCCGGGACCGTTTGGAAGAAGTAGGGAAAAACATAGACAGCAATGGCGGAGAATTTAAAGATGACGGAAAATCATTGCTTCGCGATTATATTAGCGAAGAAGAAGTATTGGCTTGTACTACTTGTAATGCTTGTACAGAGGAATGTCCGGTAAATATCGATCCGGTTTCTATCATTATCGATTTACGTCGATATTTAATTATGGAAGAAAGTAAAGCACCGCAAGAATGGACAATGATGCTTACAAATATTGAGAACAACGGCGCACCATGGCAGTTTTCACAAGCCGACCGTTTAAATTGGAAAAATGAAGCTTAATTATTAAGAAAAAACTTATACTATGACTGATGTATTGAAAGTTCCCACAATGGCAGAAATGATGGCTGCCGGCGACAAACCCGAAGTATTGTTTTGGGTTGGCTGTGCCGGAAGTTTTGACGACAGAGCCAAAAAAATAACCCGTGCATTTGTGAAAATCCTTAATGCAACAGGTGTTAAATTTGCAGTATTGGGAACAGAAGAAAGTTGCACCGGCGACCCAGCAAAACGTGCCGGAAACGAGTTTACTTTTCAAATGCAGGCAATGGGCAATATTCAAGTGCTTAATGCCTATGAAGTGAAAAAAATTGTAACCACTTGTCCGCATTGTTTCAATACGCTAAAAAATGAATATCCCGAGCTTGGCGGAAATTACGAAGTATTGCATCATTCTCAATTTTTACAACAATTAATCGACCAAGGGAAATTAGCCGTTCAAGGTGGAGCTTTTAAAGGCAAAAAAATCACTTTTCACGATCCTTGCTATTTGGGACGCGGTAATGATGTGTATGAAGCACCGCGCGATTTGATTGAAAAATTAGACGGCGAATTGGTTGAAATGAAACGTTGCAAAACCAACGGTTTATGTTGTGGAGCCGGTGGTGCACAAATGTTTAAAGAAGCCGAAAAAGGAAATAAAGAAATAAACGAAGAACGCACCGAAGAAGCACTTACCCTAACCCCTGATATTATTGCTACAGGTTGTCCGTTTTGTATGACCATGATTACAGACGGTGTAAAACTTAAAGAAAAGCAAGATAAAGTAAATGTATTTGATTTGGCAGAATTGATTGCACAAGCAAATGATTTATAATTTTCTTGAAAAATTACCTTTTAAAGAACAATATTATGAAATCGATAGAACAAATGCCTGCCAATGCCCGAGTGTGGGTATATACATCCAAAAATAAATTTGACGAAGATGATGTAAACCATATTAAGGTCAGGTTGGATGAATTTATCGATTCGTGGGATTCGCATGGTGAACTTGTTGATGGTGGCTTTGAGGTAAGAGACAATCGATTTGTTATTGTATATGCATCAGAAGAGGGAGGAAGACTTTGCGGACGCGCTGCCGATGCATCGGTTCGAATTATTCAAGAATTGGAACAAGAACTGGAAACAGAGCTCTTAAATCGCTTAAATATAGCGTACAAACAACCCAAAAGCGATGAAGTAGAAGTTGCGCCATACGCTGAATTTTTAAAAATGGTGGAAGCAAATGAACTTTCGCCGGCTACAACAGTGTATAACAATGCCGTAACTACAAAAGCCGAATTTGATAAAAATTGGCAACAACCTTTATCGGAAAGCTGGATAAAACAACAAGTAGGGTAGAAGATTTATCCCTCAAAAGTAAATGAAAGCAAAAACATCTTTGCCCGCATTTTATTGATGGGGTTGGAGAAAATAGTATTGTCGTGAATTAGAATATCACGCAATCCGTATGACATTTTCAATTCTATGGCAAACTTAAAATAAGGCAAGTAGAAATCAGTGCCTACACCCACTTCGCCGCGCCAATCGGTTTTGTTTATTTTTAAAACAACATCATTAGGTTGTAAATTGGCGTTATTCACATCTTTGTTTGATGCCAAGTCTAAAACAAATGCTCCGCCTCCGATAATGTATGCGGCAAAATTGTTAAACCGCATCGATTTATATTTAATGGTAAGCGGAAAGTTAATGTAGGTAGATTCTACAATTTTATCATATTCTAAAATTACAGTATCGGCAGGACTGTAAAATTGGTAATTAACTGTTCTTTGCGCAAAACTAAGGTTGGGGGTGAAACGTAAACTGAAATATTCATTGAAGTGCAATGCTGAAATGATACCTAAATTAAAGCCCGATTGTTTGGTTACTTCTATGGATAATAAACTGTCGGAAGGTGGGTTTCGAAACAAAGAAAAATCACCGGAATTGATACCCAACAAGAATCCGAAATGAACCACCTGTTGGTCGAACTTTTGTAAGTTTTTTACTTTTTCGGTACCTACTTGACCAAACAAGCCCGAGGCAACCCCAACAAAAATCAATGATATGAATAACTTTTTTGCCAAATCCAATAAATTATTTTTCACCTCTGTAAATAGTGGCAATTCCAAATAGTAACGGATGTGCCGAAACATTATTATATCCGGTTTTCTGTAAAATTGCCAAAAAATCATTTCCTTCGGGAAAAGCATCAACCGACTCGGGCAAGTAGGTGTAAGCCGCTTTGTCTTTGGATATAGTATTTCCAATGCCGGGTAAAATATATTTAAAATAAAAATTATACAGTTGCTTTACGGGAAATTTCTTTGGTTTTGAAAATTCTAAAATAACGGCTTGTCCTTTTGGTTTAAGTACGCGAAGCATTTCAGAAAGTCCTTTTTCGAGATTTTCAAAATTTCTTACACCAAAACCAACCGTGTAGGCATCGAAATAATTATTCTCAAATGGTAAATGCTCCGAATCGCCTTTTAATAATTCAATGATTTGGTCAACTTTTTTCTTTTTGATTTTCTCTCTTCCTACACTCAACATCCCTTCAGATAAATCAATGCCAATGACTTTTTTGGGGTTTAAAGCCAAACTCTCAATGGCAAAATCACCTGTACCGGTAGCAACATCCAAAATGATTTTTGGTTGGTAAGGTTTAAGCATTTTTATGGCTTTTTTACGCCACAAAACATCAATACCCATCGATAAAAAATGATTTAAAAAATCATATTTCTTACTGATGTTATCGAACATTTCTTCAACTTGCTCCTTTTTTGAAGCATTCTTTTCTTTATATGGAATAACGGTTTGTTTCATTTGAAAATTTTTATCCAACCAACATATGGGCTTTGGGGTATTTATAATTTAAACTTATGACGCGCTTGCTTACGGCAAAAGCAATGGTTAGCGTGCCAACACGTCCTATAAACATTGAGGCAATAATTATGGCTTTACCTGCTTCGGATAATTGAGAAGTAATTCCGGTAGATAAACCAACGGTACAAATTGCCGATACTTCTTCAAAAATAAGGTCCAATACTGAGCGTCCGGCAGTGTTTAGTATCTCGGTTTCGGTAATGGAAAGCAGAAAAACACTCACCACAATACCGAATATGAAAAATATAAAAATGGAATAAGCTCTTTTGACCAACTCTACCGGAATAGTACGTTTAAATAATTCGGTGCGTTCGTTGTTTTTTATTGTGGCAACGGTTGCCGCCCATATAATGGCAAAAGTGCTGGTTTTAATACCGCCACCGGTTGAACTGGAGGAAGCTCCGATAAACATCAAAACCAAAAACATAATAAGCATTGGAATTGTCATTGCGCCAATGTCAACGGTATTGAACCCTGCTGTTCGCGTAGTAACCGATTGAAAAACCGCGCCTGTAATTTTACCGTATAGCGATTGGTCTTTTAGGGTATTGTTGTATTCCAAAGCAAAAAACAAAACGGCTCCAAATACTATTAAGCCCAAAGAATAATATAGTGCAATGCGTGTGTCAATTTTAAAAGACTTCCATTTATTTACATAACGGTTTAATATTGCTCGCGGTTCAAATATGTCAAAAATGGGAACAAATCCCAATGCTCCTAAAAAGATTAAGACACTTAAAATCCAATGAACGCCATAATTATGTTGAACTAAAGGATTGCCAAAACCATCGGTAAAAATGGAAAATCCGGCATTATTGAATGCCGAGACGGAATGAAACAAGCTGTAAAATATTTTTTGTCCGCTGTTACGGAAGGGGATATGGTCGCTCCATAAAAAATACATCAATACCGCACCCAACAGTTCAAAACCTATGCTCCATAAAATAATATTGCGCAACATACCGCCGGTTCCAAACATAGAGTCTTTGTTGACAAAATCTTCAATAACATTATGATGTTTTACGCTAATGCCAAATTTTGCCGCAAAAGCCATCAGTGTACTGAAAATCAATATGTTTAATCCTCCGATTTTTATCAAAGCCATTAAAATCAATTGACCTTTAAAGGTGAAAAAAGTAGCCGTATCTTCAACAATTAAACCGGTAACACATACCGCACTGGTAGAGGTAAACAACGCATCCAAAAAATTCATACTTCCTTTTATCGTGGTCATTTCTGGAAGCATTAAAAGTCCTGTTCCCGATAAAATAATCAGTATAAATGTTAATGTAAAAATGACACTGGGGTCGAGTTTTATTTTTGTAAGAATTTGAGAAGGTTTACCTAATTCACTGATAATGGTTATGAGAAAATATATATGAATAAATACACCGGTATAGTCAGCAGCATTATGCATACCCAACCGTTCAAATAATGTCGGTAAGAGCATATGTCCGAATATTTCGTTATGCAATCCTTCTAAGATTAACAATAACATCATTATTGCTTGAAACCACGTTTTTTTTATAAATTGAAGGGGCGAAAAGTCGTAAATAATTTGAGTGATGTAGTGCAAAACATAAAACCCAAATACAACTTTAAAATAATTCAACAGTAATTCTTTGGTTTCACTCGTTTGAGGAAACCCGTAATAATAAACAATGGCTCCAATAGCCGATATTGTAAATAATATCAATAAAATCCTGAAAATTCCAAGGACAAGATTTTTGGAATTGTATAACTTTAAATTTATCCTTTCGCGGATTTTATTTACGAATGTGTTCATTTAGTCGGCTAATTTTTCAATCGCTTCACTCAATAAAATATTTTTTTCGATAGGCACAACGCCCACTTTTTCGCAAACCAGTCCACCTGCTAAATTGGCTAATTCGGCAATTTCTTTAATACTCATATCTACAGCCAAAGCAAGCGATGCCACACTGATAACCGAATCGCCGGCACCCGATACATCAGCAATGTTGCGTAAATGCGCCGGAATATGGTGTTTTTCGTTAAAGTCGGTAATGAATACACCTTGTTCCGAAAGTGTTACAAAAGAAATGTTGTGCGGCAACAGGTCGTTTAGTTTAATTAAGTAATCATCAATATTTTTTATGTCCAAATCATCTTCTTTCAATCCTTCTTTTAACTCTTTTAAGTTGGGCTTGAAAAGGGTTACGTTTTTATAGTTTAAAAAATTGTTCTTTTTTGGGTCAACCGTTGTCGGGATTCCTTTTTTATTGGCAAAATCAACTATTTCAGTAATCAAATTGGGCGTAATTACCCCTTTATCGTAATCTTCAAAAATTATAACTTTAATCTCCGAATTTTCTATTGTGTTTTTTATTGTTTCAATCAATTTCTGCTCAATATCAGTATTGATATTATCGGTTATTTCTTCGTCAACACGTAATAGTTGTGTGTTGTTGCCAATCATTCGTGTTTTAACTGTAGTTACTCTGCTTTCGTCAAGCAAAATATTGTCAGTAGCAATGCTTTCTTTTTCAAAAAGTTGCATTAATAATTGTGCATTGCTGTCGTTACCAACAACGCTGCATACAATGGGTGTTGCTCCCAATGATTTTAGGTTTAACGCCACATTAGCGGCACCACCCAAGCGGTGTTCTTTTTTATCAACTGATATAATCGGTACGGGAGCTTCAGGCGAGATACGATGTACTTTTCCCAAAAAGTAAGAATCAATCATTACATCGCCAATAACCAGCGCTTTTACCCGGTCAAATTCTTTGAATTTATATCGTAAATATTCTTTTTTCATAATTCAAATTACTGTAATTGAGCCAATGCTTTACCAATTCGGCTAATTGCTTCTTTAAGCACATCTTCAGATGCGGCATATGACAAACGAATGCAATTTTTATCGCCAAATGCTTCGCCGGTAACCACGGCAACATTTGCCTCATACAGCAAATACATTGCTAAATCGGTAGCATTGTTTATTGTGTATTTTTTATGGCTTTTGCCAAAAAATGCCGAAATATCGGGAAAAAGATAAAAAGCACCTTTCGGTTCGTTCACTTTTAGATCTTCAATATTTTTTAACCAATCAATACATTTGTCGCGCCGGTTTTTAAATGCACTTTTCATATACGCCATTTCTTCCGGGTTCATTTGCATGGCTTTTACAGATGCTTTTTGCGCAATACTGTTAGCGCCTGAAGTTATTTGTCCTTGCATTTTTGAGCAAGCATTCGCAATTTCTTGCGGAGCGGCAATATAACCAATTCGCCAACCGGTCATGGCAAAACCTTTTGACACACCGTTGACAATAATTACTTGATTTTTTATTTCTTCGAATTGAGCAATACTTTCATGTTTTGAAGAAAAATTAATCAGCTCGTAAATTTCATCCGAAACAACAGTAATTTGCGGATGCTTTTTGATGACTTGAGCAATTTGAGCCAACTCTTCTTTTGAATAAACCGATCCACTGGGGTTACATGGCGAACTGTACCAAATCATTTTGGTTTTTGGCGTAATGGCATTTTCCAATTGATTGGCGGTTATTTTAAAATCAGTTTTTATAGATGTTGGGATTTCAACCGGAACCGCTTCTGCCAATTTAATAATTTCTTTGTAACTGACCCAGTACGGAGCAGGTAGCAAAACTTCATCACCGGGGTTGAGCAATGCCAAAGCTATATTTGCCAACGATTGTTTGGCGCCGGTAGAAACAACAATCTGATCGGGCTGATAAGTAAGGTTATTATCGCGTTTTAATTTATTGGCTATGGCTTCTCGCAATTCGGGGATTCCCGGAACAGGTGTGTAATGGGTGAAGTTTTGATTAATGGCTTCGATAGCCGCTTGTTTGATTGGTTCGGGCGTATCAAAATCGGGTTCGCCAATGCTTAAGCTGATAATGTCTTTTCCTTCGGCTTGTAATTCACGACTTATTCGAGCCATTGCCAATGTTTGCGATTCGCTCAAATTATTTATTCTGTCGGATAATTGTACAGTCATCATTTAGAAACAATTAAAAAACAAATCTAATCATTTGTTGGCTTATGCCGGAATATTTTAAACAAAATACAGCGATTTATTTATAAAATTAAAACCCGTCTTATTTGAGACGGGTTTTAAAGGATTATTGTTGAAAATATATTTCTTATAAATGAATAACTTCACCGTATGCAGCAGCTGTGGCTTCCATTACAGCTTCACTCATTGTTGGATGCGGGTGAATAGCTTTTAATATTTCATGTCCGGTAGTTTCCAACTTACGAGCTGCAACCAATTCGGCAATCATTTCAGTAACATTGGCGCCAATCATGTGTGCACCCAATAACTCGCCGTATTTGGCATCATAAATAACTTTTACAAAACCGTCTTTGTGACCGGCAGCACTTGCTTTTCCTGAAGCAGAGAATGGGAATTTACCCACTTTTATTTCGTAACCCGCTTCTTTGGCTTTTTTCTCGGTATAACCGACAGAAGCAATTTCAGGAGAGCAGTAAGTACAACCCGGTATGTTTGTATAGTCTATCGGTTCAACCTCCATTCCTTTTATTTTTTCTACGCAAGTGATACCCTCGGCAGATGCTACGTGAGCCAATGCCGGTCCTGGAATTACATCACCAATGGCATAATACCCCGGAATATTGGTGCGATAAAACTCATCAACTGTAATTTTGCCTTTGTCGGTAACAATGCCAACTTCTTCCAATCCAATATTTTCGATATTTGCCGTAATACCCACAGCCGAAAGAACTACGTCGCATTCAATAGTTTCTTCGCCTTTTTTAGTTTTAACTTTTACTTTACATCCCGCACCTTTAGTATCAACGCTTTCTACACTTGAATTGGTCATTACTTTAATGCCTTGTTTTTTGAAAGAACGTTCCAATTGTTTGGAAACTTCTTCATCTTCTACAGGAACAATATTCGGCATGTATTCAACTATGGTAACTTCTGTTCCCATACTGTTGTAAAAATAGGCAAACTCAACACCTATGGCGCCGGAACCTACCACAACCATTTTTTTAGGTAATTTTTCTAACGATAGGGCTTGGCGGTAGCCGATAATTTTTTTCCCGTCTTGTGGCAAGTTGGGCAACTCACGCGAACGTGCACCTGTGGCAATAATTACATGGTCGGCACTGTATTCGCTAACCTTACCGTCTTTGTCGGTTACTTCAACTTTTTTTCCGGGTTTAACTTTTCCGGTTCCGTTGATAACATCAATTTTATTTTTTTTCATCAAAAATTGTACGCCATTGCTCATTCCGTTGGCAACATCCCTACTTCTTTTGATAATTGCCGGGAAATCGGCTTTGGCATTGCCTACGGTTATACCGTAATCTGCGGCATGGTTGATGTAATCAAACACATTGGCACTTTTAAGCAATGCTTTGGTAGGGATACATCCCCAGTTTAAGCATATACCACCAAGATTTTCTTTTTCTACAATTGCTGTTTTAAATCCCAATTGAGAAGCGCGAATGGCTGTTACGTATCCGCCCGGTCCACTTCCGATAATAATAATGTCGTATTTCATAATGATTTGATTTTTCTTATACAAATTTATTTCTGTGCGAATTTAGTAAAAAGCCGTTTTTTATTTGCGTATATTTTAAATTATTTAAACTAAACCGGAAAAGAAAACATATTTAAGCAATTGCTAAAATAGCTAAATTAAATTTTATATTTGTATTGAATTAAATCGGTAATCAAAATGAAAAAATCAAATAATAAAAAATTAATCGGTGCAGGAGTGTTGTCTGCCATTGCTGCATCATTGTGTTGCATAACATCTATTTTGGCTGCAATTTCAGGGGCAGCCGGTGCTGCATCTGTATTTTCTTGGCTGGAACCGTTTCGACCTTATTTAATCGCCATAACATTTATAGTTCTGGGTTTTGCATGGTATCAAAAATTGAAACCAAAATCGAAAGAGGATATTGAATGTGCGTGCGAAGAGGATGAAAAGCCAAGTTTTTGGCAAAGCAAAACATTTTTGGGTATTGTTACGGTTTTTGCTGTGTTAATGACAGCTTTCCCTCATTATGGCGATGTTTTTTATCCTTCAAATGAACCCAAACAAATTGTTATTGTAAATGCTGAAAAAGTGATAGATACTGTCTTTTCGGTAGAAGATATGACATGTGGAAGTTGTGAGCGACATATTGAAAGTGAAGTGTTAAACCTGCCTGGAATTGTAAGCGTAAAAGCCGATGCGATAAAAGGCAAAGTATCGATTCAATATGATAAAACAAAAATCAACTCGCAAGAATTGGAAGAAACAATTAATGAAACCGGATATAAAGTAAAAAAATAAGAAGATGAAAAAAGAATTAAAACTCAATATACAAGGAATGACTTGTTCGCATTGTGCAACAAGTATAGAAAAATTGCTTTTAAAAAGTAAAGGTGTAAAAGGTGCCAAAGTGAGTTATCCTGAAGGTGAGTGTGTTTGTACCTATGATGCCGACGAAATTTCAAAACAGGAAATTTTAGATACCATAAATGCCACTAATCATTATCAGGCAAAAGAAGCAGAAGAAAGTAAAAAGTATAATCAATCAACCGATGAAGAAACGTACGATTTAATAATAATAGGCGGTGGTTCTGCTGCATTTTCGGCAGCAATAAAAGCCGAAAGTTTAGAGTTAAAAACCCTTTTGGTTAATTGCAGATTGAACTTTGGCGGAACCTGTGTAAATGTAGGTTGTGTACCTTCAAAATACTTAATTCGTGCCGGAGAAGCGGTGTATCATGCTTCGCATTCAAATTTTAAAGGAATAAAGCCAAAAGGAGCATCTGTAGATTTTGCACAAATAATAAGAGATAAGAAAAAACTGGTTGAAACCCTTCGCCAAAAAAAATATTTGGATGTAGTTGAAGATTTTAAAAACCTTACGCTTTTAAAAGGCTGGGCTATGTTTACAGATGCCCACACAATTGAAGTTTCGGGAAAACAATATAAAGGCAATAAATTTTTAATAGCAACCGGAGCTGCAACCAATATTCCTGAAATTGAAGGGTTGGATAAAATTGACTACTTAACCAATGTAACGTTGTTCGATTTAGAAGAAAAGCCCGAAAGCATTACCATAATGGGAGCAGGATACATAGGTTTGGAAATAGCAATGGCTTATAATCGGTTAGGCGTAAAAGTACGAATAATTGAATTTACCGACCGTGTACTACGCAAAGAAACCTCTGATATAAGCGTAATTCTTGAAAATCAAATGCAAAAGGAAAGGATAGAACTATTGCCCAATTTTAGAGCTGTAAAATTTGAGAAAACAGAAAACGGTATTATTATTCATTGTCTATGTCCCGATGGCTCAATAAGGCAAATAACAGAAAAGGGGAAAGTTGTTGTGGCAACAGGTACAAAACCCAATACGGACAAACTGGGCTTGGAACATACTGGTGTTAAGCTGACTGAAAGCGGTCATATTGAAGTAAATGAGAAAATGCTAACCAATATTTCGCATATTTATGCCGCCGGAGATGTTGCCAATACGCCCGCCTATGTTTATACGGCAGCTTATGAAGGTAAAATTGCCGTTGAAAATGCTTTTACGGATGCAAACAAAAAAACGGATTATTCATATTTGCCGTGGGTAGTTTTTACCGATCCGCAAATTGCAGGTGTAGGGCTAAATGAAGAACAAGCCGAAAAACAAGGTTTGCCTTTTGAGGTATCTAAACTTGACTTGAAAGAAGTGCCCAGAGCTATTACCGCCAATGATACAAGAGGTTTTATAAAGCTGATTCGTAATAAAGAAAACGATAAACTAATAGGGGCAAGAGTAGTTGCACCTGAAGGCGGAGAACTGATACAACAATTAAGTATGGCTGTGAAATATGGAATATCTATACAAGATTTAGCCGAAAATTTATATCCTTACCTAACACTTAGTGAGGGAATAAAATTAGCCGCCATTACTTTTGGAAAAGATGTGTCGAAATTAAGCTGTTGTGCAAGTTAAAGGTAAAAGTTAATTACTTATTTGGTTATTCTTGCCAAATAATCATAATGACTGCCATCGGTGATTTTCTCAATTTGATAACCGTACATTTGTATTAAAAAGGATAAACTTTCGTAAGATAAATAGAGCCACTCAAAAGAATCGGTAAAAATGTTTTTGTATTGCATCTGGTAGTTAATGGTTGTAATTTCTTCTGTATCGGAAAGATAGCGTAAATCGGAAGAGTCAACCAATATTTGACCATTTTCCGAAAGTAAATCAACTAATTTATCCATTAAGTTTTTTAAGTTTTTTACGTTTCCGGCTAATCCCAAGCCGTTCATCAATAATAAAATGGTATCAAATTTTTCGTCAGTATTAAAAGCATAAATAGAAGTGTTACAGTTTTTTATGTCAATTTCGGAAAGATATTGACAAGCCAATGGCGAAATTTCCAATGCTGTAACTGACAAACCTTTTTGATTCAGATATTTACTGTGGCATCCGGCACCTGCGCCAACATCTAAAACTTTTCCTTTTGCCAATTTTAGTGCCGTTTGCTCAATTAGTGGCATTTCTTGATATGTACGAAAAAGATAAGAAACCGGAATGTAATCTGTGTCAAAGTCGGGACTGTGGACAGCAATTTTTAATTCATTGTCAGTTTTTAATGAATAATCAATTATAGCTTGGCCCAATGCGTCTTTTTCGGGAAGAATTTCCATTTTGCGAAATTGTGATACGTGTTTTCTGTACCGTAAAAATACACTTTTACACATAACAAAGAAATTAAACGAAGCTTTACTTTTACAATACCAATTAACCATTAAAACCAACGCACTATGATACACATTATGCTTATTGAAGACAGAGAAATAATAATTGACAGCTTAAAGTTGTATTTAAGCAACGAAAAAGGAATGGCTATAAAGTATGTAGCCGAAGATGGTGACGATGCATTTAAGATATTAAGCCAAAACGCTTCAGAGATTGATATTGTAATGATGGATATCAACTTGCCCAAAAAAGACGGTATTACATTGACAAAAGAGTTTTTGAGTCATTTTCCTGGACTTAAAATCTTAGGATACAGTTTTCACGAGAATACATTTTATATCAAGGAAATGATAAAAGCCGGTGCAAAAGGATATATCACCAAAGATGTGCCTAAAAACGAGTATATCAAGGCGATAAAATGTATTGCCAAAGGTTCGGTTTATTTTACGCCAAAAGTCGCTAATTTATTATTGAACGATTATATGAAACTACTTACTGCCATTTATTAATTGTTTGACAAAATTCAAGTAATCTTTAAAATATGTTTTATGACAGAAAATATTTTTAATCATCAAAAAATAATCTTTGGCACTTGGTTTAACCGGTTGTTGCAGGGTTTTATCTTCTTTGGGTTCATTTTGTTGGTTGTAGTTTGGCAGTTGGTTGTCGGGATTTTTTCTGTTGTAAACCTCGTTCGATTTTTCAAATGAGGCTTGAGCTTTTTCCCAATATCCTTTTTGTTCTTGCAGCAACCCTAAATTGTTGAGCGAAATCTCATCATCCGGGTCAATGGATAGCGCTTTTTCATAATCTTCAATTGCTTCATCGTACATTTTAAACATAGCTTTTATGTAAGCTCTGCCCGAATAACGAAACGCATTGTCAGGTTCCAAAGCTGCTGCTTTATCCATATCCGAAAGGGCTTTGTCTTGCCGGTTTAAATAGGCGTAAGTAATGCCTCGCTCAAACCAAACAGAGGCTTGTTCGGGCAAGCGTACTACAATTTTAGATAAATCATCTAACGATTTTTCGTGCTCATTCTTTTTTCTGTAAATCAAAGCCCTGAAAAATAATGCTTCGGCATGATTAGGGTTTTTGTCCAAAAAATCATTGTAAATCGTTAAAGATTCATCTAATTTATTTTCTTCGTAAAGTTTTCTTGCCTTCTCTAACATTTATTAAAAGATTAATTTTTTTGCTTTGTATTTTATTTTGTAATAAATTGCAACTTCTATGTCGTTAATAATTGAGACAAATATAAGTATAATCGAAGAGTTGCCTAACGGAATCTTTAAAGTTACAATAAAACCCGGTGTAGAGGTTGATAAAAAAGATTTGGAAGAATCATATCGTATTTTGTTGGATTTGACAGGAGGAAAGCCGTCTTTGTTTTTGGAAATTTTCCCACCCGATTCCGATGCAACGCTTGAAGCACGGGAGTATTTCGCCGACAAGCAGCGGAATAAAATAAAAAAAGCCGAGGCGTTTATTGTTAAATCATTGGCACATCGATTAGTAGCTAAATTTCATTTGAATTTTTACAAACCCGAACATAAAATAAAAGTATTCTCAAACGAAGCAGATGCATTAAAATGGCTTGAAACTTTTTTAGAAGAGTGATATTTGCACACCGTCACTCTCTTTATTGTCTTCCGTATTCTTTGTCGGTTTATTTTTCTTTTTTTCTTTCCCGGATTCAATAATTTGCACCGGTTCTTTGTATAGTTTTACAGTGTCAAACCAATCCTTTTGCAATTCTTTCAGCGATTTACCTTCGTTAAAGTAAAATCCCGAAAGAGGTAATAAAACCAAGTCTTTTGAAAATCTTGATACGGTTTCTTTATTATATTTAAATATTTTATACAATAAATTGCGGATGTGTGTTTGAATCATTTCCACTTCGTTGCGCAGCACAAAATAAATATCGGGGAATTTTCGGCTGATTTCTACCACATCACTGAAAAAGTAAGAATATTCTTGTTGAAATTTAAAAAACTGCTGTATCCAAACATCAAAATCATTGCGTGAAGTTACCTTCTCATTCGTTAATTTTTCAATATTCATTTTGAATCTTCTGAATAATTCTTCCAAAATATTTTCCTTGCCGGGATAATGGTAAGTCAAATTCCCATGACTGATACGAATACGCTTTGCAATATGACGTGTGGTAACATTTCGTATTCCGTTTGCAATAAACATTTTATTGGCGGCAATAATGATTTTTTCCTTAGTTAGCATGTCCTAAAAAAATGTTTTATTTATTTTCGATAAACAAATATAGCGGATTTTAATTAAAATTATAATTTCATAGAAAATAATGTTAATTTTCGCTTTGTAATGCGTCAAAATTCAATAACATTTTTATTGTCCTTTTTTTTAACCCTTGGTTTGCTTGCGCAAACGGATTCTACGGCATTGTATAAACGGAGGAAAAAAACATTGTTTCTGCTGCAAAGTACCGGATATGTCGGGTCAATGAGTGGATTGTACTTTTTGTGGTATAAACCCTATCGAACCACCAATTTTCATTATTTTAACGATAATGATGAATGGCACAAGGTAGATAAGGTGGGGCACGCGTTAACTGCTTACCAAGTTGGTCGATATTCTTACAATTGGTACAAGTGGGCTAATTTTAATGAGAATAAGAGTATTTGGTTAGGAGGTTTAACCGGGTTTATATATTTAACAACCGTTGAGGTATTTGATGGATTTTCTGACGGTTGGGGATTCAGTTATGGCGATATGTTGGCAAATACTGCAGGAGCATTTGGTTTTGTTGCGCAGCAAAAATATTGGAAAGAACAGCGGATTGCATTAAAATTTTCTTTTCATCAAACGGTTTATGCCAATCAAAATCCTGAATTATTGGGCGAAAATTTGCTTCAACAATCACTGAAAGATTATAATGGACAAACGTATTGGTTGAGTCTGAATATTTATTCTTTTTTTAAGGAAAGCAAATTTCCAAAATGGCTTAATATGGCATTTGGCTATGGCGCCGAGGGAATGGTAAGTGCAACTACGCCGGACAGTTATAAGCAATATTATTTTTCGCTTGATATTGATTTGTGGCGTATTAAGACCAAAAGCAAATTTGTGAACAGCATTTTCAAATCTGTTGGGTTTATAAAAATTCCTGCGCCGGCAGTAGAACTGTCAAGAGGAAAGGTGCATTTTCGTGCGTTGTATTTTTAGTTTTGCGCTAATGCTTGAGCCCGTTCAAATGCTTTTTCTATACCGGTTTTAATTTCCTCTTTCAAATGATTTTGATTAAAGTAATCAAATGCCGCTTCGGTTGTGCCACCTTTTGAAGATACTTTTTGAATCCATTCTTCGCAAGAAAATTCCGAATTAATATATAGCTGAACCGAACCTAAAAAAGTCTGTTTTACCATAAGCTCGGCTTCCGATTTACTGAAGCCAAATTCCATGGCTTTTTCAATCATGCTTTGCATAAAATAAAACACATAAGCCGGTCCGCTCCCCGAAATGGCTGTTGCGGCATCAATTTTTTCTTCATCTTCTACATAAAGCGTTTTACCTGTAGTGTTCAGCAGGTTGTGCATAACAAACAATTGCTCACCGGTATAGTTCGAATTGGTGGTGAAAACAGTCATGCCCAAGCCGTTTTTTGCAGGTAAATTGGGCATTGCTCTAAAAATCAAGTGATTGTTCAGGTGTTTTTCCAAATAGTTTAAAGTAATACCCGCCATTATAGATAGGATGTATTTCTTACTTTTTAAAAAAGAAGATAAATGTTCTAAAACCGGTTTGCACTGTTGAGGTTTAACAGCAATAATAATTACATCATACATATCAACTTTTGCGTCAACTTCGGTTTGCAAAAAATATCCCTTATTTTGAATGATTTGTTGTTGATTGGCATTTGTTTCAATGATTAATAATTGATTTTTGGCAATTAATCCGGAACGAATAAATCCGTCAGCGTAGGTCAAACCCATATTACCGCCACCAATAATGCATATTTTCATAGTCTTATTTTATGTCAGATGAATATTTTTTAAGAATTTTATGGCATTAAATTTTTTTCAAAACTAAAAAATAA
This sequence comes from Flavobacteriales bacterium UBA852, assembly GCA_002295925.1. GTDB lineage: Bacteria > Bacteroidota > Bacteroidia > Flavobacteriales_E > Vicingaceae > UBA852. Next base: position 85,775 of record DBGO01000011.1, on the reverse strand, counting down.
TGGCTTTACCCGAAAGTTTACAGCAAACAGATTTTCATTTTCCCAATCAAACAAATGTATATCACGGAAAAGTAAGAGATGTTTATTTTGTTGATGATAAATTGGTAATGGTAGCTACGGACAGAATTTCGGCTTTCGACCATATACTTCCGCGACCTATTCCATATAAAGGTCAAGTATTAAACCAGATTGCAGCAAAATTTCTCGAAGCGACTAAAGATATCGTGCCCAATTGGGTAATAGCCGTTCCCGACCCCAATGTAACGGCAGGAATCGCCTGTGAGCCGTTTAAAGTGGAGATGGTTATTCGCGGTTACCTTTCGGGGCACGCTTGGCGAGAATATAAAAGTGGAAAACGTGAAATTTGCGGCGTAAAAATGCCTGAAGGAATGAAAGAAAACGATAAGTTTCCCGAACCGATTATTACGCCTACTACAAAGGCATCCGTTGGACACGATGAAGATATATCCAAAGAAGAAATTTTGGCAAAAGGCATAGTTTCAAAAGACGATTACGAAAAACTTGAAGATTATACACGAAAATTATATCAACGCGGCACAGAGATGGCTGCTGATAAAGGGTTGATTTTAGTAGATACCAAATATGAATTTGGCAAAGTGGGAGATACTATTTATTTAATGGATGAAATTCATACGCCGGATTCTTCGCGTTATTTTTATGCTGAAGGGTATGAAGAAAGACAGCGAAAAGGCGAAAAACAAAAACAATTGAGCAAAGAGTTTGTTCGAGAATGGTTGATAGCCAATGGCTTTCAAGGGAAAGAAGGACAAAAGATTCCTGAAATGCCTGATGAATTTGTAATGCAAGTTTCGGAGCGATACATAGAACTTTACGAGAAAATTACCGGCGAAAAATTTGTGAAAGCAGATACTTCAAATATTTTGCAACGAATTGAAAAAAATGTCGTACAATTTTTAAATAATCAGACAGCTTAACATCTATGCAATTCGAACCGGACAAAAAATACACAGGAACAGTTAAATTTTATAATCGAAAAAATAAATTCGGATTTATTCGTGTAAACGAATTGGATGTAGAAATTTACACCAAAGCATCTTATTTAATTGACCCGATAGATGAAAACGATAAAGTATCGTTCATTATAAAAGAAGTAAAGCGCGGACCGGTTGCTTTTAATGTTTCTAAATTAGAAGAATGATTTTTTTACAACTTGTTGAGCAATAAACGTTTACAGTTGTATTGACGAATATCATATTAAACAAAGCAGAATTTTTCCGATATTTATCGTAAATTTATAAAAGAAAAAGTGTAGAAATTTATGCAAACAGCAGAGAAAATAATAGATATCAACGTAAACAAAACCAACAATTCCCGATTGCCGCAAATAGATTTTAATAATATTGTTTTTGGGAAGAATTTTTCCGACCACATGTTTGTGGCGGATTACAAAGATGGAGAATGGCAAAATTTCACCATTCGTCCGTACGAAGAAATATCATTAAGTCCCGCCTGTGCGGCAATTCATTACGGACAGGCAATTTTTGAAGGGATGAAGGCATATCGAAATGCAAATGATGAAGTTTTTTTATTCCGCCCCGATCAAAATGCCAAACGCTTAAATATTTCGGCATCAAGAATGTGTATGCCCGAATTTCCCGAGGAGTATTTTATGGAGGCGTTAAAACAATTACTCACTATTGACAGAGACTGGATACCTAATGTAGAGGGCAGTAGTTTGTATATTCGTCCGTATATGTTTGCCAGTGAAGAGTTGTTAGGTGTTCGTCCGGCAAACGAATATAAGTTTATGATATTCACTGCGCCTGTTGGAGCTTATTACAGTAAGCCCGTAAATGTTAAAATAGAAAAAGAATATACACGCGCTTGCGAAGGTGGGGTAGGATATGCCAAAGCTGCCGGAAATTATGCGGCGGCGTTGTATCCTGCAAAATTAGCACAAGAAAAAGGCTTTGACCAACTCATTTGGACGGACGCCAAAGAGCATAAATACATTGAAGAATCGGGGACAATGAACGTAATGTTTGTTGTTGACGGAAAAATCATTACACCAAATCTGGATTATAAAACCACTTTGGCAGGAATTACGCGCGACAGTGTATTGACACTTGCCCACGATATGGGAATTCCTGTTGAGGAACGCCGGGTTACCGTAGAAGAAATTGTACAAGCATTGAAAGAAAATCGCTTAACAGAAGCATTTGGAACGGGAACTGCCGCAACAATTGCTCAAATTGCCACAATAGCCAACGATGACGATAAATATACCTTGCCGCCAATAGAAAGCAGAGAAATTTCCAATGCAATAGCCAAACGGTTAAATGATATAAAATTGGGCGTTGAAGAAGATAAATTCGGTTGGACGGTGAAATTATAATGCTTAACTTCTATCAAAAGTAATCCCACTTGTAATTTAAAATCAGGTGGGATTTTTTATTTATGCAAAATAGATAAATGATTTTTATGCAAATTATTACTTTTATGCATCTAAAAAATAAAGATTATCTGTATGATTAAAAAATGCGCATTTCTGCTTTCGTTCATTTTTCTTTCAATAATAACAATCGGTCAAGTTGTAGTCAGAGGAAAAATTACCGATGCCGAAACCGGCAAACCAATAGAAAAAGCTTCCGTACAAGTGCAAAATACTCACTTTGGAACATCAACGGCGCAAAATGGTAATTATTTATTGCGTTTGCCGTATCGAAAAAATTATACATTGGTTTTTTCACATTTAAATTACAAGGTAAAATACAAGTCTGTTTCGGTTAGCGAAAACAATGATACTGTTGTGGTGAATATTGAGCTTTTTCCAAAAATAAATGAACTGAATCCGGTGGAGATAAGTGCTCAAAGCGAACCGGTTACCGTATTTAAAAGCACTAAAATAAATGTTGCCGATTTTCAATTTTATGAAGATAAATTTTTAATGGTAACCTATCCTAAAACCTTAAACAAAAACAGTGAAATTGTGCTGACCGACCAAAACGAGCATATTATCGACAAGCATTTTATACCCGGCAAACCAACCGAATTGTATACAAATTACGTAGGGCAAGTATTTTTAATTTGCGAAAACAAAGCATATTTTGTGAACATTTTGCATGATGCCATTTTTTTGGAACCGTTTAAAAAAGAAGATATTGATTTGTATGTCAAGCCTATTGTCGATAAAGTCAATCATCATATTATCTTTTCCGATTTCATTCGTCAGTATCCAAACTTTAAATATTATTTGTTCAACAAAAACGACAACAATTATTATCCTTTAAAAGAAATTACCGATGATTTAATGGATAACCAATATCACTTGGAGTATTATAAATTGTCGAATGCCGATAAGCAGTATGCCAAACGTTTGGCAAAAAAGCTCAAAGGAATGGATAAATTTGATGTGGCGGCAGCACTTACCAGTTATGCCAACGATTTTATGTTTGAGCCGTTGTATGCGCCGTTGTTTGTATTGAATGATACTATAAATTTATTCGATTTTCATGCTGATACATTATTTCGTTATGTGCGCGATTCGGTGTTGGTGGATGCAATTAAGATAAATTTTCATCATCCCAAAAAATGGAAAGAATGGAAAAAACAAATGTTGGTCGATCATGAACAAGGCAAAGTATATGCACTCTTTTTGCGCAACGGACATTATGTGTTAAAACAAATAGACTTGCAAACCGGTGAGGTTGTGGAAGAAAAAACATTGACTCACAAATATGTGGAACATCTCAAACTGAAGGACGGTTATGCCTACTACATTTACAAACCTTATGAAACGTTACAAAAGAAATTTCTTTTCAAAGAAAAGTTGTGATATGTAGCTGTGGGGAGTATTACAGGTCATCTCAATCAACATCCATTTCAGATATAAAGTCGATTAGTTTAGTAAATTTGTAACTGTTGCCGGAAATTCTCAAAACAATATTTTTTGATAAACAACTATTACATACTTGTAGATTGCAACAATTTTTATGCGTCGTGCGAGCGGGTTTTTCGCCCCGATTTGAACGGTAAGCCCGTTGTGGTGTTATCCAACAACGACGGTTGTGTTATTGCACGCAGCAATGAGGCAAAAGCCCTTGGTATTCCCATGGGGGCGCCGGCATTTAAGTATCAAGAAATATTCAGTCGTCATAAAGTTCATGTGTTCAGTGCTAATTTTGCTTTGTATGGCGATTTAAGCAATCGCGTTATGTCTTTGATTGTTCGGCATGTACCCGAAGTAGAAATTTACAGCATTGACGAAGCTTTTGGCTTATTTGCCGGTTTCGAAGCCAAAACTGTTGAGCAAGAAATGATTAAGCTCAGAAATAAAATACATAAATGGACAGGTATTCCGGTGAGCATTGGCATCGCTACCACAAAAACTTTGGCAAAAGTTGCCGCTCGTATTGCCAAAAAATTTCCCGAAAAAACCAATTTTGTTTATACTATTGAAACTGAAGAAAAACGAATTAAAGCATTAAAATGGCTTAATGTAGAAGATGTTTGGGGAATAGGACGACGAATTTCCAAACATTTGCAAAATGCAAATATTAATAATGCCTATCAATTTTCGCTCGAGCCGGACAGTAAAATCAAAAAACGTTTTTCGGTTACTGTGTTGCGCACAAAAAAAGAGTTGGAAGGCATTCCAATGCTTACTTTAGACCATTACGAACCAAAAAAATCAATTGCAACAACGCGTACCTTTGACCATTCTGCCGATGACTTTAATGTTTTGCGCGAACGCATTGTTACTTTTGCCGTAACGTGTAGTGAGAAATTACGCAGCCAACACTCATTGTGTCGGGTGTTAACGGTGTTTGTTCGCTCCAATCAACATAAACAAAACGAAAAACAGTATTACAACAGTTACAGTATTCGCTTGCCTTACGCTACTAATTCGGCTATTATTTTGGCTCAATTTGCCGTTAAGGCATTAAAAATAATATACAAGCAAGGTATTTTGTATAAAAAAGCAGGTGTAATTTTACATGAGTTGTCGTCGGATAAAGGGCTACAGCTCAATATTTTTGAAAAAGAACATCCAAAGCATTTGCAGTTAATGCGTGCTGTTGATAAAATTAACCGAAAATTGGGACAAACAAAAGTGAAACTCGCCGCTCAAGACCCTCAGCGAACTTGGAAAATGCGACAAGAACATCTTTCGCAGCGTTACACGACCAATCTTAACGAAACAATCATAATAAAGGCGTAAATTTGTTGTATGGCAAAAATGCGAAAAATAAAACCGACCCAAAATCTGGATATTTATACAGCAGAAGTATCCGAAGATACAACCATTCCGTTTATTGACAGCGGAATAAGTGCCGGTTTTCCCAGTCCTGCAGAAGATTTTGAAGAACAAGGAATTGACCTAAACAAAGAATTGATAAGGCATAAAGAGGCTACATTTTTTGGACGTGTTAAAGGCGATTCGATGATAGATGCCGGCTTAAATGATGGTGATTTGCTCGTAATTGACAAAAGTTTGGAGCCGGCAAACGGGAAAATAGCCGTTTGTTTTATTGATGGCGAATTTACCGTAAAGCGAATAAAAATAGAAAAAGATATCGTTTGGCTAATTGCCGAAAACAAAAACTATGCACCTATAAAAGTAACCTCTGAAAATGATTTTATTATTTGGGGAATTGTAACGGCCGTTATCAAAAAAGTGTAAACAATTGCCCATTTTATTTTTAGTATGATTTTAATGTTTTGTCATTTTCAAAATAATCCATAATTTACATCTGTTTACCACACCAAAACACAAACATTCAAACCTTTGGAGCAATATTTTCATTGAAAATAATCGCGTAAGCAAAAAAATCACTTATTTTGCAATTCACTTTTTATTGCCCACGTGGTGGAATTGGTAGACACGCTATCTTGAGGGGGTAGTGGGAGCAATCCCGTGTCGGTTCGACTCCGGCCGTGGGCACATTCTTCAAAATCCTTCCACAAATAAATTTCCAAAATTATTTCTGCCTAAAAGTTTATATTTTTACAGATAAATTCTAAATTTGACTCAAATAAATATAAACCAAAATTATGAGTGTATTAGTAAATAAAGATTCAAAAGTAATTGTGCAAGGATTTACCGGAAGCGAAGGTACTTTTCATGCTTCTCAAATGATAGAATACGGAACACAAGTTGTAGGAGGGGTTACCCCCGGAAAAGGAGGGCAAACACACCTTGACCGTCCGGTGTTTAATACCGTTGCCGAAGCTGTTGAAAAAACTGGCGCAAATGTCTCTATTATATTTGTACCGCCGGCATTTGCCGCAGATGCAATTATGGAAGCCGCACAAGCCGGTATAGATGTAATAGTTGCCATTACAGAAGGCATCCCTACAAAAGATATGGTAGCAGTTAAAGAATATTTAAGCGATAAAAACGTAACACTTATCGGACCAAACTGTCCGGGTGTGATTACTGCCGGCGAAGCAAAAGTGGGTATTATGCCCGGATTTATTTTTAAACCAGGAAAAATCGGTATTGTTTCAAAATCAGGAACATTAACTTACGAAGCTGCAGACCAAATTGTAAAAGCAGGGTTGGGAATTTCTACAGCTATCGGTATTGGTGGCGATCCTATTATCGGAACATCAACAAAAGACGCCGTTGAAATGTTTATGAACGATCCCGAAACAGATGCCATTGTAATGATTGGCGAAATTGGCGGAAGCATGGAAGCCGACGCAGCACGTTGGATTAAAGAAAACGGAACCAAACCGGTTGTAGGATTTATTGCCGGTCAAACAGCGCCTCCCGGACGAAGAATGGGACATGCCGGAGCTATTGTTGGCGGAGCCGAAGATACTGCTGCCGCAAAAATGAAAATTATGCGTGAGTGTGGCATCCACGTGGTTGAATCGCCTGCAGACATTGGACAAACAATGGCCGAAGTAATGGGCGTTAATGCGTAATCAATTTTAAAATATATCCCTCGTAATTTTTTATTACGGGGGATTTTCATAAACTATAAAAACCTTTAATCTTTCACAGATATGAAATTATTGGAAAATAAAGTAGCCGTTGTTACCGGTGCTACACGAGGAATAGGAAAAGGCATAGCCAAAAAATTTGCTGAACAAGGCGCCAACGTTGCCTTTACTTATGTATCTTCCGAAGAAAAAGCCAAAGCCGTAGAAGAAGAATTATTACAGTATGGTGTAAAAGCAAAAGCTTACAAATCGGATGCGGCAGATTTTAAGGCGGCACAAGAATTTATAGACAATGTGGTAAAAGATTTTGAACGAATAGATGTCATTGTAAATAACGCAGGTATTACCCGAGACGGATTATTGATGAGAATGAGTGAAGAAAATTGGGATGCAGTAATCAATACTAACTTAAAATCGGTGTTTAACATTACCAAAGCCGCATTGCGCACTTTATTGAAACAACGCAGTGGTTCTATCATAAATATGGGGTCGGTTGTAGGAATTGAAGGAAATGCAGGACAAGCAAATTATGCGGCATCAAAAGCCGGAATTATAGGTTTTTCAAAATCGGTGGCGCAAGAGTTGGGTTCTAGAAATATTCGTTGCAATGTTATTGCGCCGGGTTTTATCGAAACCGAAATGACTGCCGAACTTGGTGAAGATGTGAAAAATGAATGGATAAAACAAATACCATTGGGAAGACCCGGAACTCCGGAAGACGTTGCCAATGTAGCTTTATTTTTGGGTTCTGATTTGTCATCGTATGTTTCCGGCCAGGTAATTCCTGTTTGTGGTGCAATGCTTACTTAAACTCAATTTATTTGAATACGTTCGAAATAAATACGGTTTATCCTTTTTGGTGGATAATATTTTGTGTGATTGGCGGTATAATTTATGCCGCCTTTCTCTATTGGTACAAAAACAAAGAATGGGAAGAAACCAATAAATTTGCCTTGTACTTACTCTCATTTTTACGGTTTTCCGTAGTAAGTATTTTGTTGTTTTTGTTGCTCGAACCATTTGTCAAGAATTCTTATTTTACAGAAATTCCGGCAAATGTTGTTGTATTGCAAGATAATTCACAATCAATTGTATTAAACAAAGATTCATCATTTTATAAAAATCAATATCCTGCACGCTTAGAATCTTTGGTTAACCAATTGTCCGAAGCAGAACATTTGCAGGTGAATTTTCTCACTTTTGGCAATAATGTCGAAAAATCCGATTCACTCACCTTTGATAAACCTTATACCAATATTCAAAAAGCATTAAAAGAAGTTGAAGAATTATATTCCGGACAAAATCTTTCTGCCGTTGTATTGGCTACCGACGGCATTTACACCCGCGGGCAAAATCCGTTGTATTGGAACAATGCAAAAAATGTAAAACTATATACACTTGCTTTGGGTGATACCGCTCAACAACGTGATGCCTTGGTAGAAAGTGTTTTTGCAAACGATTTGGTGCTGCTCAACAACGATTTTGAGGTTCGTTTTAATCTACGATTTAAGCAACTCAAAGACAAAACGGCAAAAGTAACTATTGAACATCAAGGGAAAAATGAGTTTGAAAAAAATATTACCATTCAAAACGATAATTTTTCGGTAACCGAATCGGTTATTCTAAATGCTACGGAAACAGGGTGGCAACAATACCGTGTAAAGATTCAACCGCTTGATGGAGAAACAACGCTCAAAAACAATTCAAAAACCTTTTTTGTGAAAGTAATTGATGCTCGAAGCAAAATCCTTTTGTTGGCGGCATCACCCAATCCTGATGTTGCTGCACTAAAACGGGCAATTGATAAAAATAAAAACCTGGATTTAAAAATTGTTTACGAAAGTGATTTTAACGAAAACCTGACATCTTACAGCTTAATTATTGCACATCAAATTCCGGTCAATACCACTTCGCCGGCTTTAATGAATAAGCTGAAAAAATCGGGCAAAAGCATTTGGTTTATTGTCGGCTCGCAAACCAATGCCGTAAAGTTTAATGCATTTGGAATGAAAAAAATTCCCCAAACGGGAAAATACAATTATGTTACGCCGGCAGTGGCGGAGAATTTCAACTTGTTTACTGTAACCGATGAACAGGAATTATTGTTTAAGCGCGTTTCGCCATTACTTTCGCCTTTTGGTAAACCGCAATCGACACCGGATGAAGTGGTGATGTTGAATCAAAAAATAGGGCAGGTTACGACCGATTATCCCTTGTTGTCTTTTACCTCTCAAAACGATACCAAATACGGCTATTTGATGGGCGAAGGAATTTGGCGTTGGCGAATGCAAAATTACACGTATGCACAAAACTTTGAAGCGTTTGACCAATGGATAAACAATATTGTAGAATACCTGTCGGTAAAGCAAGATAAAAGTTTGTTACAAATCAGCACAAAAACCGAATGGAACGAAAATGAAAATATTACGTTCCAAGCAAAATTGTATAACCCGGCGTATGAACTTATCACTACATCCGACATAGATTTAACCATTGCCAATGATAAAAATGAGGTGTTTTCTTACAAGATGCTCAAAGGTAAAAACGATTACTTCTTGGATATAGGTGCACTTCCGGTTGGTATTTATTCTTATTCGGCAAAAGCAACCGTGCAAGGAAAGAATGTAACTGCCAAAGGAAAATTCATTGTCAAACAAATCGCTTTGGAAAGCATCAATACACAAGCCGATTATGAATTGCTGAAAAAATTAGCCAATAAAAATAACGGACAATTTTTCACATTATCAACTATTGATCGGTTGACGGAAGTGCTGTTAAACGATAAATCGATTACGGCAACTCTCGAAGAGCAAAAAGATTACCAACCGTTGATACATTACAAATGGATTTTGTTTTTGCTTATCATGTTGGCTTCAATAGAATGGTTTTTAAGAAAATGGAATGGAAACGTTTAGCAATTATATCAGCAATGCTTTCTGTTTAACCAATTTTTTGAGCGGCATTATTTATATCATCACAGGATTGATATTACTGAAATTTCCACCCAAAAAGATAAATCATTTATATGGATACCGCACAGCTCGTTCAATGAAATCACAAAAACATTGGGATTACGCCCAGCGTATTTCAGCTAAAAAAATAATTCTTTACGGATGCTTGTTTATATTCCTTTCTTTTGCCGGTTTTTTTATTCCATTAAATAACAAATACTTGGCTCTTTTGGCAATTGGCAGTGTAATTGTTTTATCTGTAATTTATATTTTAGATGTAGAAGGCGCTTTGAAAAAGAAATTCCCCGAAGAGGATTAATTCCTTTAAAAATCTTAATTTCGGATGAATAAAAAATACAATTATGATTCATTACGAAATAAGTTCCAAGCAACCCACAACCAATTTTTTAGACATTAAGTTAACCATAGACAATATTGTTACTCCTGATATTATTGTGCAATTACCGGCTTGGCGCCCCGGTAGATATGAATTGGCAAACTTTGCCAAAAATATTCAAAAATTTTCGGCACAAACCAAAAATGGAAATCCACTACCCGTAAAAAAACTGACAAAAGACAGTTGGGAAATTTTGGTAGATGAAAATACCGAAATAGAGATTGTTTACAATTATTATGCAGCTGAAATCAATGCCGGTTCATCTTATACGGATGATTCACAAATGTATGTTAATCCTGTCAATTGCTTAATTTATGTACCCGAACGTATTGCCGAACCTTGTGCATTAACAGTTCACGTTCCCAATGAATGGAAAGTAGCGTCGGGACTTAAACAAATAGGAAAACATCATTTTGAAACACTCGACTTTCACGAATTGGCAGATATGCCTTTTATAGCATCTCCCAATTTAAAACATCATGAATTTAAGGTGGAGGATGTGCTTTTTCACCTTTGGTTTCAAGGCGAATGTAAACCCGATTTCACTCAATTGGAAAATGACTTTACACCTTTTATCAAAAATCAAATACAAGCAATGGGCAGTTTTCCTGTTGCGGAGTATCATTTTTTGTTTCAAATCTTACCTTATCGGGTATATCACGGCGTAGAGCACAGTAATTCTACGGTAATTGCCTTAGGTCCGTCATGGGATATATTTAAAAAAGACGGTTGGTACAATGAATTGTTGGGCGTGAGTTCGCATGAATTGTTTCATACATGGAATGTGAAGCAAATCAGACCAATAGAAATGTTTCCATACGATTACAGCAAAGAAAATTATACCTATTTAGGCTATTTGGACGAAGGAGTAACAACCTATTTGGGCGATTTGTTTTTGTACCGTTCAAAAGTGCATTCCTGGAAAGAGTATCAAGCTAATTTTAATCAATTACTCGAAAGACATTTTAGAAACGGCGGCAGAAAAAACATGTCGGTTGCCGATTCTTCTTTTGATACGTGGCTCGACGGTTACTCAAAAGGTATTCCCAACCGGAAAGTATCTATATACACCGAAGGGTCATTATGTGCGTTTATTACAGATGCGTTTATTATTGAAAAAACAAATGCTTCAAAATCCATTTTGGATGTAATGAAATATTTATATCAAGAATTTGCCCAAAAAGGAAAGGGCGTGGCAGACGAAGATTATAAAGATGCCGTAGAAAAAATTTCCGGAGCCGATTTTTCGAGCATTTTTGATAATTTAATATTTGGCACAGCTGATTATTTGCCTTATTTGCAGCATGCAGCCAATACCCTTGGTTTGGAAATAAAAAAACAACCAACCGGAAAAGCGCATGAAAGTTACTTGGGAATTATTATAAATGAGAATAAAATTACCGATTGTATGCCCGGTTCATTAGCCGAAAATAAAGGGCTGACCGTAGGTGATGAATTAGTTTCGATAAATAATATCATGCCACAAAACGATTGGGAACAGTGGTTTAATTATTTTAAAGATGATGAAATTATCTTATTGGTAAAAAAATATACAGGAGAATTGAGAGAAATCCGGTTGAAATTGGATAAATCAACGATTTTTATTAACAAATATACAATAGAAGAAAACGTAACAAAAACAAATAAACAAATAGCAAATTTTGATTTTTGGTCGGCAAATTGTTAATAACTATGCAAGGTAAACTATTGCATGGAGAAAATATTTTTTATTACTTGCAATGTATTAACCAATAAAATTAAATATTATGCAAGAAGCATTAAGAGTCATTTTACCTTTAGCAGTTATCATATTAATGATAGCGTCAATGTGGAAAATTTTCACAAAAGCCGGTCAGCCTGGATGGGCGAGTATAATTCCAATATACAATATAATTGTATTGTTGAAAATTGTTAATCGACCGGTATGGTGGATTATATTACTCCTTATTCCAATTGTTAATTTTATTACAATGATAATTGTATTAAATGATTTATCTAAAAGTTTTGGTAAGGGAGTAGGTTTTACAATTGGGCTTATATTATTACCAATTATATTTTATCCGCTATTGGCATTTGGAGATGCAGAATATGTTGTGAATAAAACTGAAGAATAGATAGTGGAAGAAAAAAATCAAAATATTCAGTCTGGTGATGAAAGTGCCGTTAATCATCAAACTCAAAGTATTTATTTAGAACACGATGATTTACCTAATGCCACCGCTGTGCTGGTATTAGGTATTTTATCTATTGTTTTTTGTTGGTGTTACGGAATTATAGGTGTCGTTTTAGGTGTAATTGCCTTAGTGTTAGCCAATAAAGATTTAAAATTATATAAAGAAAATCCTAAAAAATATACCGAGTCATCATATAAAAATTTAAATGCAGGAAAAGTAACAGCAATTATCGGGTTATCATTATCCGGTATATTTCTTTTGTATATAATTGTTGTTTTAGCTTTATATGGAACTTTGTTTTTTAGTGTTTTAGAATCTGTAAATGGGGGGTATCCTTATTAAAGCATAATTATTCCCTCAATTTTTGAAGCATTTTTATACTTTTTTATCACATCTTTTGGTGTGAGCATCATTTCTTTTGCCGTTACAGATATGTATTTTCCTGTTTTTGATTCATTAGTGTACATCGAGGCGGTTTCTTTGTCAAATAATTTTTCTACCAATGCCAATTTATGTAAATCGTTAGGGATAATAAATTTAAACATATATAGTGTAGGCCATTCGTCTGTACTGTTTAATTTTTCTTCTAAATTTTTGTAAAATTCTTCTATTTTTTTATTCTGTTCGTCCATAAAATTCAATTTACTCAAAGTTAAGAATTTTAATATCCATTGTTAAAAAATACTTTTTGTTTTTCATTGTGTTGGCGTTAAAAACCGTTAATTTTCACCATCAAAAATTAGCTTATGACACCTGAAGAGGCGAAAGAACGCATTAAGCAACTGACAGAAGAATTAAATGAGCATAATTACAGGTATTACGTATTGGCTCAGCCGGTAATTAGTGATTATGAGTATGATATGAAACTAAAAGAGCTCGAAAAGCTCGAAAAGCAATTTCCTCAATTTGCCGATAAAAATTCGCCGACAAAACGAGTAGGAGGGCAAGTAACCAAAAATTTCCCAACGGTAAAACATAAGGTGCCAATGCTCTCGTTAAGCAATACTTACAGTATTGAAGAAATAATAGACTGGGAAAAAAGTATTATGAAATTGGTAAACAAACCAATTACATATGTATTGGAGTTGAAATATGACGGAGTAGCTATAAGTATAAGATATAAAAACGGCGAAATGGTTCAAGCCGTAACTCGTGGCGACGGATATCAAGGCGATGATGTAACACCTAATGTTATGACAATACGTTCCATTCCTTTACAATTAAGAGGAAATGATTACCCGGATGAGTTTGAAGTACGTGGAGAAATATTGATGCCATTTGATGTTTTTAATAAATTAAATGAGGAGCGTGAGGATATTGGCGAACCACCCTTTGCTAACCCTCGAAATGCTGCTGCCGGAACGCTTAAAATTCAAGATTCTTCTATTGTCGCAAAGCGCCGACTCGATTCGTATATGTATTATTTAATTGCTGATAAACGTCCGTTTAATAATCATTATGATAATATATTGAAAATGGGCGAGTGGGGTTTTAAAGTGCCACGTCCCGAAAATAACTTTATTAAAAAAGCAACGACTATCGAGGAAATATTGGATTTTATCAACTATTGGGATAAACATCGCGATGATTTGAATTTTGGCATAGACGGAATTGTATTGAAAGTAAACGATTATGATGAACAAGAACAAATCGGTTATACGGCAAAATCGCCCAAATGGGCAATTGCATACAAATTTAAAGCCGCAAGAGTAGAAACCAAATTACTCTCTATTTCTTATCAAGTAGGAAGAACAGGTGCAATTACACCGGTGGCGAATCTGGAACCGGTTCACTTGGCAGGAACAGTTGTAAAACGTGCTTCATTATATAATGCCGATTACATTGAGCAAATGGATATTCGAGTGGGCGATATGGTTTATGTAGAAAAAGGAGGTGAAATTATTCCGAAAATTGTTGCCGTAGATTTTGATAAGCGCCCGCCCGGTTTACCCAAGACTGAATTTATTACGCATTGTCCAGAATGTGGCACTAAGTTGGTCAGAAATGAAGACGAAGCTATTGTTTATTGCCCTAATGAATGGGGATGCCGTCCGCAGTTAATCGGAAAAATACAACATTTTATTTCGCGTAAAGCAATGAATATTGAAGGCATAGGAGACGAAACGGTTGAGCAATTATTCGATGCCGGACTAATTCGTACCATTGCCGATTTATATGAGTTGAAAAGAGAACAATTACTGCCTTTGGAACGCTTTGCCGAAAAATCGGTGGATAATATGCTTAAAGGTATTGAGAAATCAAAAGAAGTACCTTTTGAACGAGTGTTGTTTGCTATTGGCATCCGGTATGTGGGAGAGACGGTTGCCAAAAAATTAGCCCGGCATTTTAAATCCATAGATAATTTGCAAAAAGCTACGTTTGAAGAGCTTGTAAAAGCCGAAGATGTTGGCGAAAAGATTGCCAAAAGCATTATTCGTTACTTTAAAGATGAGCATAATATAGAAATTATCAACCGACTGAAAAAACACGGATTGAAGTTTTCGCTAACTGAAGAACAACTTCAGAATATGTCGGATAAATTAGCCGGATTAAAATTTGTCGTTTCCGGAGTATTTCACGATTTTTCGAGAGATGAGCTCAAGCATTTGATAGAACAAAACGGGGGCAGGGTAGTGTCAAGTGTTTCGTCAAAAACAGATTACATAATTGCCGGCGAAAATATGGGACCTTCAAAAAGAGAAAAGGCCGAGCGATTGGGAATTAAAATCATCTCTGAAAAGGAATTTGAAAAAATGCTGGAAGAGTAACTTTTTTATTCTTTTCTTACATATAAATCATATTGAATAGTGTTTATATTCAATTTTTTATACCCTTCGGGGACAGTAAGAGGCAAAGCGTTATTGATGATGAAATAATGTTGTAATTCCGAATATTCAGGGTCGAGACTAATGTAATAATAACGCATTAAATAACATTGCAAGCTCCATTCGTCTTCCCACATTTCAAATGGAATTGAAACCAAAGAGTGAGCCGGTACTTCTTTACCGATTAAATAAACATCGTGCAACAATATTTTATCGCGACTGGTTTTGTCTTTTTGGGCAATTACATAACCGATAGAGGAAATAAACAATACAACGCTAAATGCCGTTAACAATCTAAACGCTTTACTGTGAACATTTATGTTTGCAATTAAAGAAGAAATTACCGGAACAATAAGAACAGCTAATCCTATGCCGAAAAAAGGCAGCGAAGGCACAAAGTAAAATCCTTTTTGTACCAAAGTGAGCATCAAAGGTGCCGAACCGGCTAATCCCAATAAAATAAAAAATAGCCCCTCATTAAACAATCCGGGTAATTTAAATGTAATCTTCTTTATTTTAGCGATAAGCATAAACAGTAATACAAATAATATGGAGGGTAATAATTCGGTAAACAGTCGCCATAAAATCCAAAATCGGTTATCTACTGTTGGTTGGAGATTTATTCGGTGAAAAACTCTTTTAACCAAATACAACGTCAAACTTTTGTTGCTTTCCGGAAATAAAAATAAAATGCCGTAAATAACCAAGGGTGTAGCTGTAATGACGACAGAAAACAGTAGTGCTTTTTTTAATGAGATTTTTCGTGTAGTTAACCAATATAAAAACGGCGCCACGATAGGAAAAAATCCGGGGAATCCTTTACTTAATGTTGCGGCAAAGATCATTATTCCGGATAATATCATCAATAAAACAGAATGTTTTTCGTGTTTAAATGCTTTGTATGCAAACAATACCGACAAAAGAATAAATACAGTCATTGTATTTTCATGCATATTATGCTGGTACGACCAAAATCCAACAGGAATAATCATCCACAAAAACAGTGGTAGCCAAGCGGTTTGACGGTATTTTTCATTATCAGGAAATATATTTTTCCATAAAATAACAATTAGAAGAGCCGTAATAATTAATGTGAGAAATGTGTAAAACCGTTCAACATACATACTGTCACCCAGTAATTTAAAAAATAATGCTTGAATACCGAAAACCAATGGTGGTTGCTCGTGAAACGAAGGCAACCCGGCTATATTATGGTAACTAAATTCAGGGAACCAAAACGTGCCGATACCATGACTTAAGTTATGGGCAACCGATGTGTATAACATCGCATCCATAAACATTCCGTCTTGAATTAAAACGCTTAATGTTAAAACCGTAATAACACTAAAAGTAATCAGCCAAAAAGGAGTGTGTCTGTTTTGAAGTAATTTTTTCATATAAGTTATGAACTTTGAAAGTTTCCAAAGTTAAGTTTTTTTTAGGATACGGTTATTCAAATTATTCCTGTTGATTTGTAATTCAAAATATATCCCGTAATTTAGCCCCGATTTATGTACGTGTATGATAAACGACAAAAAAATAGCAGTAGTAATGCCGGCATACAATGCCGCAGCGACATTGGAAAAAACCTACAAAGAAATCCCATTTGATATTGTAGATGAAGTGATTTTGGTTGATGACCACGGAACCGATAACACGGTGGAAGTGGGCAAATCGTTAGGTATAAAACATATAATTCGCCATGAAGAAAATAAAGGATATGGCGGAAATCAAAAAACATGTTACAATACAGCTTTGAAATTAGGTGCGGATATTGTTGTAATGTTGCATCCCGATTATCAATATACCCCTAAATTAATCCATTCAATGGCTTATTTAATAGCCAACGATGTTTATCCTGTGGTTTTTGGCAGTCGAATTTTGGGTAAGGGAGCACTGAAAGGAGGGATGCCTTTATATAAATACGTAGCCAATCGTTTTTTAACCTTAACACAAAATATTATTATCAATCAAAAGCTTTCCGAATACCATACCGGATACCGTGCATTTTCGCGTGAAGTGCTCGAAAATATAAATTACAACGCCAATTCCGATGATTTTGTTTTTGATAATCAAATGATTTCGCAAATATTTTATGCCGGATATGAAATTGCCGAAATCACTTGTCCGACAAAGTATTTTGATGAAGCATCATCCATCAATTTTTCACGCAGTATGAAGTACGGATTTGGTGTGTTGGGAACATCATTCAATCATTTGTTCAATAAATTAGGATTAATGAAATCGGAAATTTATCAAAAGCCAAAAAAATAACATACAATGAAAAAAATGGCACTTCACTGGAAAATATTGATAGGATTGGTGTTGGGAATTGTATGGTCATTTTTTTCTGCTTCGTTTCACTTGTCGCAATTTACACTCGATTGGCTGGCACCTTTCGGAACTATCTTCGTCAAACTGTTAAAGTTAATAGCTGTTCCTTTGGTTCTTTTTTCAATTATTACAGGAGTGGCAGGGTTGTCAAATACTGCTCGCTTGGGGCGTTTGGGGTTGAAAACAATTGTAACTTATATTTTGACAACAATATTAGCTGTTACCATTGGTTTATTGGTTGTAAATAGTATTGCTCCGGGCAAATTAATGGATGAAAAACAGCGAAAAGAGAATCGCATAAAATACGAGCATTGGGCTATGGCAACTCCCGATGTGTCGGTTAAGGGTGAGTGTATTTCTTGTAATTCTACAGTAAAAACATCGGTTGAAAATAACGGAGAAATTGACAGCAAAGTAGCCGATAAAATTTCTCAAGCATCAAAAACGAAAGAACAAGGACCGTTGCAAATGCTTGTAGATATTGTGCCAAGCAACATATTTGCAGCACTTACCTCCGGTAAAATGATGTTGCAGGTTATTTTCTTTGCTCTTTTTTTTGGTATAGCTTTGGTGTCATTGCCTAAAAATATTTCTTCGCCGTTAATTCCGGTGCTTGAAGCGGTGAATGAAGTTTTTCTGAAAATGGTAGATATTATTATGAAAGCATCGCCGTTTTTTGTGTTTGCATTATTGGCGGGCGAAATGGCTAAAATTGCCGGAGATGACATTTCTAAAATAAATGAAACCTTTAAAGGGCTCAGTTGGTATTCGCTTACGGTAGTGATAGGGTTGGCGATTATGATTTTTGTCGTTTATCCTTTATTGGTAAAATTGATTACAAGAAAAATCGGTTATGCAGAATTTTTCAGAGCAATAGCTCCTGCACAACTGTTGGCATTTTCATCCAGTTCCAGTGCAGCAACTTTGCCTGTAACGTTGGAGTGTGTTGAAGAAAATTTAAAAGTTTCGAAAGAAATTTCAGGATTTGTGTTACCTGTAGGTGCTACGGTAAATATGGATGGTACAAGCCTATATCAAGCTGTTGCCGTGGTGTTTTTGGCTCAAATGCATATGGTAGATTTATCAATTGTAGAGCAAATATCCATTGTGTTTACGGCAACAATGGCATCTATTGGGGCAGCAGCAGTGCCGGGGGCAGGGTTGATTATGTTAATTATTGTATTACAATCGGTAGGGTTAAATCCGGTATGGATTTCAGTTATTTTACCTGTTGACAGAATCTTGGATATGTGCCGAACAGTAGTTAATGTAACCGGCGATGCAACAGTTGCTACTATTATCGCTAAAAGCGAAGGTCAGTTAAGATAATTTTACCGGTTATTTTCAACTAATTTTATCAAAGCATCAGCATCTTTTTCAATTAGAAATTGAGTTGATTTATCAATAAGACTGTCATTCTCATCAATTAAATTAAAAATTTGAGAAATAGGTAAAACATTGGGTAAAGTGTGAATGCCTAAATGTTGCAAAACGCCGTTTAAATGTTCAATTCCGCGTAAATTTCCGGCTCTTCCGCTGGCAATTCCAATTACTGATGCAAACTTTCCCTTAAAATGTTCCGGATGGATGCTGTCAATCATCAATTTTACAATTCCCGGAAAACTTCCATTATATTCGGGTATTACAAATACAAAAGCATCGGCAGGCTTTATGTATTTTTCTGTCAGTTCATTTACCGGACTGTTTTCATAGTCGTACATTTTATTCCAATCAAGCACTTTTGTCAATTCATCCATCGAAAAAATGCTGTTATCCACTCCTTCTTTTGTTAATAACTTAATGTAATAATCGGCAAATATCTTGCTTTTGTTGTCTTTTCTGTTTGTTCCCAATATGATAGAAATACGCATGTCTTTTAACATAATTTTGTTAGTAAAACTTATAATTTTTCACGGTTAAAGCCGTATTAAAGTTGTAATTTTATACATCAAAAGTCAGCAATTTATTTTAATTGTAAACTGTTAAATCATAAGAAATGAAAGTTACGTATTACGGACATTCTTGCATGGGAGTAAATGTAAATGGTGTTGATTTATTGTTCGACCCGTTTATTACGCCAAACGAATTGGCTAAACATATTGATATAAATAGTGTGCCTGCCGATTATATACTTGTTTCGCATGGGCATGAAGACCATTTGGCGGATGTGCAAACAATCGCTGAACGAACAGGAGCTAAAATAGTTTCCAATTTTGAGATTGTCAGTTGGTTTGCCGAAAAAGGATTGCAAAACGGTCATCCGATGAATCACGGTGGTAATTGGACTTTCGATTTCGGAACGGTTCAGTATGTTAATGCTGTTCATTCAAGCACTTTACCCGATGGTAAAAGTGGAGGTAATCCGGGGGGATTTATCGTGAAAACACCGGAGGGAACGTTTTATTTTGCCGGCGATACGGCGTTAACGAAAGATATGCAGCTTTTTGGCGAACAAAATGAATTTTCGTTTGTTATGTTGCCTTTGGGCGATAATTTTACAATGGGAATAGATGATGCGGTTATCGCTGCGGAGTATTTGCAATGTAATCGTGTTATCGGTATGCATTATGATACCTTTCCATATATTGTGATTGACAAAAATGAAGCTAAAACAAAATTTAAGGAAGCCGGAAACGAGTTGATTTTAATAGAAATCGGAAAAACTGTTGAACTATAATAATTAAAACATATAAATGGGGAAAATAATTGCCATAGCAAATCAAAAGGGCGGAGTAGGAAAAACCACTACGGCTATTAATTTAGCCGCAGCATTGGGTGTGTTGGAAAAGAAAGTTTTATTGGTAGATGCCGATCCGCAAGCAAATTCAACTTCGGGAGTAGGGTATGATCCGCGAAATGTGAAACAGAGCATCTATGAATGCCTGATTAATGAAATTGAACCTTCGGATGCCATTTTACATACCGAATCACCCAACTTGGACTTATTGCCGGCACACATCGATTTGGTTGGTGCCGAGATAGAAATGATAAATCTTGCCAACCGCGAAAAAATGATGCGCAATGCATTGCACAAAATCAAAGATGATTACGATTTTATTTTAATCGATTGTTCGCCCTCTTTAGGGTTGATTACCGTTAATGCACTTACTGCCGCCGATTCGGTAATTATTCCGATACAATGCGAATATTTTGCTCTTGAAGGATTGGGCAAATTACTCAATACCATTAAAATTGTACAATCGCGCTTAAATCCAGCATTAGAGATAGAAGGATTATTGCTTACAATGTATGATATCCGTTTGCGTTTAGCCAATCAAGTGGTTGAGGATGTGAAAACACACTTCCAGCAAATGGTTTTTGATACAATTATTCAAAGAAATACCAAATTGGGAGAAGCGCCCAGCCACGGCAAAACTATTATTATGCACGATGCTTCATCCAAAGGTGCGATAAATTACCTCAATTTGGCGCGTGAATTATTGCAAAAGAATGATTTAACAAAAATGTCGAACGCAGAAAAAACTATACCGTTAGATGAGTAATCAGAAGAAACCGGCATTAGGAAAGGGATTGAGTGCGCTGTTGCAAAATTCCGAAACCGATATTACCGCCAAAAGCACGGAAGAAAAAGCGGCAATACTAGGTTCGGTTGCCGAAATTCCTATCGAGCAAATTGAAGTAAATCCATTTCAACCTCGAACAAATTTCGATAAAGAAGCATTAGCCGAATTAGCTCTTTCTATCAAAGAATTAGGCGTTGTTCAGCCAATAACGGTTCGCAAATTAGGGTATGGTAAATACCAGTTAATATCCGGAGAAAGACGCTTTAGAGCTTCTAAAATGGCTGAGCTGGAGACTATTCCTGCATTTATTCGTGTTGCAAACGACCAAGAAATGCTCGAAATGGCATTGGTCGAAAATATTCAACGCGAAAACCTTGATGCTATTGAAGTGGCTTTGAGTTATCAGCGATTGGTAGATGAATGCAGTCTTACGCAAGAAGAGTTAAGTAAAAGGGTAGGGAAAAAACGTTCCACAGTTGCCAATTATCTTCGATTATTAAAATTACCACCTGAAATTCAAGCAGCTATTCGCGATGGAAAATTGAGTATGGGGCATGCACGTGCGCTTATTTCTGTTCCAGAAACAAAAAAACAATTGCAATACTTTCGTTTAATATTGGCAAAAGGACTTTCTGTCCGTCAAACCGAAGAACTTGTTAAGGGTGGTGTAGAGCAAAAGGTAAAAAAGAAACAGAGTACACCTTTATCCTTTACTCAGCAAAAAATTAAAGACGATTTGTCGGATATGTTGCAAGCGCCGGTAAAAATTCAAAAATCGGCAAACGGCAAAGGTAAGATAGTGATTGAATACAAGTCGGATGAACAATTGGAGCGAATTGCAGAAATTTTAGGATTATAAAATGCGTTTATCCTTACGGTTAATAATATTTTTTTTGGTTTTGTCTTTTTCAGCAATTGCGCAAAAAAATCAATTATCGCAAGACACATTGCTTACCGACAGTTTACCAAAGCACAGTCCTCTAAAAGCATCTATTATGTCTGCAGTTTTACCCGGATTGGGGCAGGTGTACAACAAAAAATACTGGAAAATTCCCGTAATATACGCCGCAATGGCCACAACGGTTTATTTATCGATAGATTTGAACAGTAAGTTTCAAAACTATAAACGGGCATACATTTACCGAACCGATAATGACCCTGCAACCACCGACCCATACTTATTGGTTTATAATGACCAAACCATGGTGCAATTAGTCGATTATTACAAACGAAACCGTGATTTGATGTATATTTTAACCGGATTGGTGTATGCTTTGAATATAATTGATGCTTCGGTAGATGCACATTTGTTTTATTTTGATGTGAGCGATGATTTGTCGCTCAACATCCAGCCGTCACTACATCAAATAAATTATTCGCAAAAATGGCAAAAAGGATTTTCGCTTACACTAAATTTCTAAAATGAAAAAGAAAATTATAGTTGCATGGAGTGGCGGTAAAGATTGTACTTATGCTTTATATAGGTTGATTAAGTCTTCTGATTACGAGGTTATTGCGTTGATTTCAAATAAACATACATCAACTAATCGATTAACAATGCACGGCATTCGGCAAGAACTTATCAAAAAGCAAGCTGAAGCATTGAGTTTACCTTTAGATTTTATCGAATTACAGGATAATACACATGAAACTTATGAAAATACTTTGCGAAAAAAATTACTTCATTACAAAAATCAAGGCGTAGATTATGTGGTGCATGGTGATATTTTCTTGCAAGATTTAAAAGAATATCGCGATAAAAAATTGGTAGAAGTAGGAATGAAAGGAATTTATCCTTTGTGGAATGAAAACACGACTGAATTGGTGAAATCCTTTAATAAAGACGGTTTTAGAACCATTATTTGTGCAACAAATGAAGCCAATAAGCATTTGTTAAAAAAAGAAGTTACCCCCAACTTGATTCCTGAAATGGCAAAAGGAACCGACCCTTGCGGAGAAAATGGCGAATTTCACACTTTTTGTTTTGCAGGACCACTGTTTAAAAAAACTATCCACTTTGATTTTGGCGAGACAGTTGAAAAATCATATCAATTGAACAACGAAACCAAGTATTTTTATTTTGTAGATTTATATTAATTTTGTTTTTAATTCATTGATTTTAATATTTTTATTAATTTTGTATATCATAAAAAATGAAAAATGGGCGTATCCGATTCTTTTTCATCAATAGATAAAAATTCCGTAAAAAATAAAACGGAATTACAATTGCACGAGAAAAAAAAGCATAAGATAAAACTTTCAAAAGTATCTCAAAAGGATATTGAAAAGTATCAAATTAAGGCCTATACTTTTATTATGTAGTAATTGTGTTTGATTTAGAGAGCGTTCAAGAAATAGGTAATCCTATTAGGAAGTCTACTACATCTTTTTTTGGAGAAAAGTTTTCGTACGAATATAAAATTAATACCAAATCCAAGAAAAAATATATTTTAAAAGTTGATTTTTTTGAATGGGATATATGTGTTGTGAAGTTTTATCCTAAAAAGTTTTCTTCACATCCCGAAAAGTATAAATTAAGAATAGGGAAAGATTTTAATACATTTAGAGAGGTTTTAACCGCTGTTTTAAAATTGTGTTTGAAACTGTATAAGCAAAATCCTGCTCTTGGATTTGCATTTTTTGGTGAATGGGATGAAAAAGATGTGAGTGCCAAAAGAACACAAAGTCAGCGACAAAATATATATTTAAGGTTAGTTTTTAGTAAAATTAAATATGACGAAAATTTTATTTTTTACCCAAGTCAAGAAGATAATGAAGGAGTAGAAAATTTTTTATTGATATTACCCAAGTCAAGAGAGCCGGATATTTATAAAATTGAAACTCGATTGACTAAAGAATATAAAGAAATATTTGAAAAAATGAGGATTCCTTCATCAATTTAAGTTTTTTAAACGGTAAAACAATCAATTTTCTTACTTTTGCAGCCGTTTAAACTATTGCAAATGATTAAAATAACGTTACCCGACGGTTCGGTTAAAGAAGTAGAAAAAGGAACAACACCTTTAGATATTGCTAAAAGCATCAGCGAAGGGTTGGCACGAAATGTTCTTTCGGCCAAGTTTAACGGTAAAATAATTGAAGTAACAACTCCGCTTACCGAAGATGGCACTTTAAAATTATTAACCTGGGACGATGATGAAGGTAAACAAGCTTTTTGGCACTCGTCGGCGCACGTATTGGCACAAACGTTAAAATATTTTTATCCCAATATAAAACTGACTATTGGTCCGGCAATAGAAAACGGATTTTATTACGATGTTGATTTAGGCGATGAAACCATTCACGAAAAAGATTTCAAAAAAATAGAAGATAAATTTTTGGAATTTGCCCGAAAAAAGGCAGAATTTAAAATGCGCAAAGCTTCAAAACAAGAAGCGCTCGAATTTTACAAAAAAGAGAATAATCTTTACAAAATAGAATTGATAGAAGGATTAAACGACGGTGAAATTACTTTTTGCGACCATGATGATTTTACCGATTTATGTCGTGGAGGACATATTCCAAACACCGGATTTATAAAAGCAGTGAAAATATTAAACGTTGCCGGAGCTTATTGGAGAGGAGATGAGAAAAATAAGCAATTGACCCGCGTTTACGGTATATCTTTCCCAAAACAAAAAATGCTTACGGAATATTTGCATATGCTTGAGGAAGCAAAAAAGCGCGACCACCGCAAGTTGGGAAAAGAAATGGAACTGTTTTCATTTTCGCAAAGAGTAGGACAAGGATTACCCTTATGGTTGCCAAAAGGAGCAATGTTGCGTGAGCGATTAGAGCGTTTTATGCGCAATGCTCAACAAAAAATGGGATACTTACCGGTTGTCACACCACACATCGGAAGCAAAGAATTATACGTAACATCTGGGCATTATGCCAAATACGGCGAAGACAGTTTTCAACCCATTAAAACACCTGACGAAAACGAAGAATTTTTGCTAAAACCGATGAACTGTCCGCATCACTGCGAAATATACAAAACACAACCCCGTTCATACAAAGATTTACCTTTGCGTTTAGCCGAATTTGGAACAGTTTACCGGTATGAAAAAAGCGGTGAATTACACGGTTTAACTCGTGTAAGAGGATTTACTCAAGATGATGCGCACTTGTTTTGTCGCCCCGACCAAGTGGAAGATGAGTTTAAAAAAGTAATAGATTTGGTGCTTTATGTATTCAATGCATTAGGATTTGACGACTATACCGCTCAAATTTCATTACGCGACCCGGAAAATAAAGAAAAATACATTGGGACGGATGAAAATTGGGAAAAAGCCGAACAAGCAATTATCAATGCTGCCAAAGAAAAGGGCTTACGAACCGTTGTGGAATACGGAGAGGCAGCTTTCTACGGACCTAAGCTCGATTTTATGGTAAAAGATGCTTTGGGCAGAAAATGGCAATTGGGAACCATTCAGGTAGATTATAACTTGCCCGAACGTTTTGAATTGGAATATGTGGGAAGCGACAACCAAAAACATCGTCCTGTGATGATTCACCGGGCACCATTTGGAAGCTTGGAGCGTTTTGTAGCATTGTTGATAGAACATTGCGGCGGAAATTTCCCGCTTTGGCTTACACCCGAGCAAATTGTAATTTTGCCCGTGAGTGAAAAATACAATGAAAATGCCCAAAATATTTTAAATTTGCTAAATAATTACGATATTCGCGGTTTCGTTGATGACCGTAACGAAAAAGTAGGGAAGAAAATTAGAGATAATGAGGTGAAAAAAATACCTTTTATGCTTATAGTTGGGGAAAAAGAAGTAGAAAACAATACCGTTTCGGTACGTAAACACGGAGGAGAAGATTTAGGCAGTATGAGCATTGAGAATTTTGCCGGATTGGTTAAAAAAGAAATTGAGAACGAATTAAATAAGAGTAAATTAAATTAAAAGGAGGATTTAGCTATCGCAAAGATTCGCAGAAATAATAACAGAGGCCGTCAGCAAAAAAGAGCTGAACACAGAATTAACGAACACATTAGAGTTCCCGAAGTGCGCGTTGTAGGAGAGGGCGTAGAGCCCGGAATATATTCTACAAAAGAAGCACTTGCCATGGCCGAAGAACAAGGGTTGGATTTGGTCGAAATTTCGCCAAAAGCCGATCCGCCTGTTTGTAAAATTATTGATTACAATAAATTTTTGTACGAACAGAAAAAGCGTCAAAAAGAATTAAAACAAAAGCAAAGCAAAGTAGTTGTTAAAGAAATTCGATTTGGCCCAAACACTGACGAACACGATTTTAACTTTAAACTCAAACATGCCAAAAAGTTTTTGGAAGAAGGAGCAAAAGTAAAAGCGTATGTGTTCTTTAAAGGACGAACAATTTTGTTTAAAGAAAAGGGCGAAATTTTGTTGTTAAAGTTGGCGCAAGAATTACAAGATATTGCCACTGTAGAGCAGTTGCCCAAATTGGAAGGTAAGCGAATGATTATGTTCCTTGCTCCAAAAGTTAAAAAGAAGAAATAAAAATTACCACTTATATAAACCCTTAAAATTTTCGAATTATGCCGAAGATGAAAACAAATTCCAGTGCCAAAAAAAGATTTACTTTTACCGGCTCGGGAAAAATTAAAAGAAAACACGCTTACAAAAGTCATATTTTGACTAAAAAATCGAAAAAACGTAAACGTAACTTAACCAAGTTTACGCTTGTACACAAAGCCGATACACCAAATGTATTGGTAATGTTAGCAAAAAAGTAAGCGAATAAAATCTTTTAATTTCAGGTTAAATTAAAAACAGTTATTAACCGGGCTTTTAGTACGAAAAGTGTTTGATTAGTCAAACCACTAACAGCCAAAAAAATTTAAAACTATGCCAAGATCAAAAAATGCAGTAGCGTCAAGAGCACGCCGAAAAAAAATCTTAAAACAAGCCAAAGGATACTTTGGACGCAGAAAAAATGTTTACACAGTAGCTAAAAATGCCGTTGAACGCGGTATGCAATATGCTTACGAAGGTCGTAAACAAAAGAAAAGAAACTTCCGCTCATTGTGGATTCAGCGAATTAATGCAGGTGTGCGTGAGCACGGAATGTCTTACTCTGAATTTATGGGTAAAGCAAATGCCAAAGGAATTAAACTTAACCGTAAAGTTTTAGCCGATTTGGCAATGAATCACCCTGAGGCTTTTAAAGCCATTGTTGACGAAGTAAAAAAATAAATTAAAATACATATAAGTGGTAAACCCCGTTTCTAATTTAGAAACGGGGTTTTTATTTTTAATGGGATACTCTCATGTGAAAATTAAACGGCATAAAAATTCTACTGATGGCGGTGGTTTTTTTTATGAATTCCAACGTGCAGGTCTATACAAAGTTGTGGAATTTTCACGCAGTTAAAA
>DBGO01000011.1:0-57959 GCA_002295925.1 Flavobacteriales bacterium UBA852 | reverse complement strand
CGCAGTTAAAATTCCACCGACAAATCCAACACTTGATAAAAGTAAGAATTTTCTTTAAAATCAAAAACAACAATTATTTTGTATGACTTTGTTAGGTAACGTATTTATTTCTTAATTAACAAATTAGTCTTTAACTATTTCAAATTCATAACAAATTTATAAATATATTCATCATATTTACTATTCCTTGATTTTGTAACTGTTAAAATGTCTTATTTTCTTCCTTTCTTCTCTTTCAATTACTGAATAAAGCATAAAAGGAACACCGAGCAAACCAATCAACCCTGCAATCACGTAAATATATGTAAATCGTAAAATATAGTCCCAAAACCATATTAACATCAGTGGTGTTCCAAGAAAGTAAACTGTCAAACTTATGATTTGTAAAGATTTACTTTCTATTGCTTTTACACTATTTACATGATAAAAACCTTTATAACCACAATTTTTACAAGTTAATTCGATTCTTTCACCTTTTGATTTAGACAACTCAACCCTATCGGATTCCCAACTTGAAAATCTAATTTTCTTTTTACATTTATGACAATAAGTATACAGTCTCATTTTAAATGTTGTCTAACGGTTTCGGGCACTATGCACCCCTATGTTTTTTTGCCATTGTTGGGGGGGGGAGTTTTTATTATTTTTTTCTACAATTATTTCTTTCAAGGTATTTCATGTCTTCCGAAAATCTGTATCGACCGTTTGTATGAGTGTCAAGGTTAATTTCATAGAAGGTTCTCCCATTCTCAGTCCACATTTCTACCAAACTAACTGATTCCATTCTAAAATTCTCCTTCTTAGAAAACTTATATCTGTAGGAGTCTTTGAATATTCCTTTGTAATAGATAATCTTGAATTTCGGTTTAAAAGGATATTTACTCTCGTCAAATGATTCAAGATTTCTACGATACTCTTCTGTTGATATTTTCTTAGCAAAATTGTCTTCCATTAACTTTAATTGAGCTTTTGCAGCAGCTTCATTATAAGTATCAAGAAGATATAAGGTGTCGTTTCTCCAAATGAATTTAGATTCACTCATTCTATTAACTATTACTGTTCCGTTCTTTTGAACTTCTGAAGGATATTTATAGATATTAAAACCTGGTTCCTGTGTCGTTTTCTTAAATTTCTTTAAGTCTTCTGCAATTGAGCCGTTCCAAGTTATTAATGTAATTGTGTCGGCAGATTCTTTTCTGTAAATAGGTCGACCTTTGCAATCTGTTTGTCTCTCAAAACCCTCTGGAGTTTTAGGGGTGTTCAGCTGAATTCCCTTCTTATTCAACCATTTTTCAGTTTTCTTTTGCTCTTTAGTTTGTCCAAGCGTTATTGTCGCCTGAAGAATAATTGTCAGAAATATTAGCTGTCTTTTCATTTTTTCAATTTGCCCCCAACCCTAAATATCCGTAATACTTGTAAATAGTGTATTTTGTCAATGGCAATGTTATTTATTAATTTAGAATGTCAAGCTTAAACCTATACTTGGCATCAATGGTAATTGGTGAACCACTTTACCGGTTATACGGTTTACATAAAATATATTGGCACGATTATACACATTGGTTACACTTGCCGTTGCTTGTAAAATAGAATTTTCGCTAATGGTAAATTTACGTTTTAACGTAAAATCCAATCGATGGTAATAGGGCAAGCGTTTGCTGTTTATTTCGCCGTAAATAAGTTTTGGGTCACCATTTACCGATGTATAATCTGTATTGACATTATTAAAAGGAATATTGTCATATAAACCTTGCGTAGGCGTAAAAGGAAATCCACTTCCCAAGTTCCAACGGACGTCAAACTCCCAATCTAAATCTTCACCAAAAATATACGAACCCACAAAGTTGACATTATGACGGCGGTCAAATGACGTGTAATATTCTTGTATTCCGTCCCAACGCAATACTTTATTTAAAGAATAAACAGCGTAAATGTTAAAATGAGTGCTTTGGTATTTTACAACCACATCAAAACCGTAGGCATCACCTGTTTCAATAATAAAATCTTTTTTAAGCATATCATCTACATCGGCATTGGCGGCATTGTCATCAAACAATTTGTTTCTGTTGGTATTGATAAGTTGAGTAAAGCGTTTGTAATACCCTTCAATATTTACATTGATAAAATTATTTACATCGTATTCAAATCCCAATATAGCGTGATTGGCTTTCTGAAGATTGTGTTTCACTTCTTTCACATTACCGTTTTTGTCTGTAAATTCTGATTGTAAATTATCAGGAGCAGAAAGAAAACCGTAAAAAAGGTTCACTACATTTCTGTCGGAAGTAGAACTGACAAGGTTCTGAGAATACATTCCGGTAGCCAATTTTACTCTTAACTTGTCAGAAATGTTGTATTTAGCCGCTAAACGTGGTTCGGGTGAAAATTGAGTAAGCGAGGCGTAATAGATGATTCTGAAACCGGGTTCAAGTACCAGCTTTTTCATATTGAATCGCCAAGATAAAAATCCGGCAAATTGAGTAGTGTTCTGAAATTGTTGAATTTTTCTGTTTACCGAATTATAGAATTGATAATCGGTTTTAAATCCTTGAATTTCAAAACCGTATTTCGATTCATTATCGCCATTGAAATTAGTAAAGGTCATTCCGGCATTAAACCCGTTAATTGAAGATGAATCGGGTGAGCCGTCAAATTCATCGAGTAACACGCCATAAGAAGAGTAGGCGATAACTCCTTCTATCAAAGTGCTTGATTTTCCGGGAATTAAAACAAAGTTTGTTCCTAATCCGAACGATTTCCAATTTAAACGCGATACGCCCGAGTAATTGACATTATCATCGTATCTGAATCCAAAAAAGTTGATTTTACTTCCGTTTTCCGAATTGAACGATAATTTGGAGTAAATATCGGTAAACTTGTAAGGTAAGCCCGTGGTGTCAATTCCTCCGGTTTGAAAATTAGGATTGCTTTCGGATAAATTTTGGTAAAATGGTTTGTACAGTAATTCGGCACTGTTTTCAATATAAGAATGTTTTGCCGAAACAATAAACGAGCTGGAACTTCCGCCTATTTTTTTAGGTTTTGAAAGCGGACCTTCTACCAACACTTTTGCACCAAAAGTACTTGCCGATACTTTTCCGCTCAAACGGTTTTTGTTACCGTCGCGAGTGGTAATATCCATAATAGATGAAATTCTTCCGCCGTATTTTGCTCCAAATCCACCCGTGTAGATGTCGGCATTTCGCATAATGTCGGTATCAAATACCGAAAACAAACCAATAGAGTGGAACGGGTTGTAAATAATCAATCCGTCGAGTAATACTTTATTTTGAATAGGTGTACCACCGCGAATGTATAACTGTCCGCCTTGCGAACCGGTAAACACTACACCGGGCAATACTTGCAGGTATTGCGCCAAATCGGGCTCACCGCCAACCGAAGGCATAGAACTGATTTCTTTTGGCGTAACTTTGGTAACCGACATTTTCACCTGAGTTTTTAACTCCTGTTTTTCGGCAGAAATATCTACGGTTTTTAGTTTTATGGATGATTTTTTTATGAATAATTTTTGATTGATAATTTCATTTCCCTTAATGGTAATATACACAGAAGCAGTATCATAACCAATATACGTAACCATTAATTTGTAGGAACCCGGTTTTACTTTTGTAATAGAGAAATATCCGTTTACATCGGTAGAAGCACCATAAGTTGTACCTTTTAAAAATACTGTGGTAAAGATAATCGGTTCGCCGGTTTCTTCATCATACACAAAACCTCTGATTGTACCTTGTGCAAAGGCAGAAATACTTGATATTACAATTGCTAAAGTTAAAAACCAATTTTTCATAAGTAGAATTTATTTTTGAAAGTCCCAAATATACGCAAAGCCATTAAATCGTAAGGCTGTTTTTTTGACGAATGGTTGGAAAGTTATTTTAAATTTATTGTTTTTATTTTTCGTAGATGCAAAATGTAAAATCATGCGGATGCTTTTCATCTTTCAAATTACATTCTTTCGAAACTAGTTTCCATTCATCGTAATTAATGTGAGGAAAAAAAGTATCTCCTTCGAATGATTCGTGTACGTGAGTGATATATAGTCTGTTAATTAAGTTTTTGTCGAGCGCTTGCTTGTAAATTTCGCCGCCGCCAATAATAAATAATTCCTCTTCGCCTTGATTTTTGGCATATTCTATTGCCGATTCCAAACTGTTGAGAACAATACACCCTTCGGCTTTAAATTCGGGGTTTCGTGTGAGTACAATATTTTTTCTGTTGGGTAAGGGGCGGTATTTTTCGGGAATCGAAAGGTAGTTTTTTCGTCCCAAAACAATATGATGACCCAAAGTTATTTTTTTGAAATACTTTAAATCATTGGGCAAATGCCAAATTAAATCGTTGTCTTTACCAATAACATTATTTTCCGCAACTGCGGCAATAAGAGAGATTTTCATTTATACAGAAACTTTAGCTTTAATATGTGGGTGAGGGTTATAATCAACCAATTCAAAATCTTCGTATTTAAAATCAAAGATGTTTTTCACCTCGGGATTGATTTTCATTTTTGGCAATTCGCGTGGTTCTCTAGTCAGTTGTAATTTGGCTTGCTCAATATGGTTGTTGTACAAATGAACATCGCCAAAAGTGTGTACAAATTCTCCGGGTTGCAAATCGCAAACTTGGGCAACCATCATAGTAAGCAGGGCATACGAAGCAATGTTGAAAGGAACGCCCAAAAATACATCGGCACTGCGTTGGTATAATTGGCAAGAGAGTTTTCCGTTGGCTACATAAAATTGAAAAAATGCGTGGCAGGGTGGCAGGGCGGCTTTGCCTTCGGCAACATTTTGGGCAAAAGATTTTGAGGTATCGGGCATCACGGAAGGGTTCCAAGCCGTAACCAACATTCTGCGACTGTTGGGATTGTTTTTTATTTCTTCAATTACTTCGGCAATTTGGTCTATACCTTCGCTGTTCCAATTGCGCCATTGATGTCCGTAAACCGGTCCTAAATTTCCGTTTTCATCAGCCCATTCGTCCCAAATTCTTACTCCATTTTCGTTTAGATATTTTATATTGGTGTCGCCTTTTAAAAACCACAGTAATTCGTGAATAATGGATTTTAAATGTAATTTTTTTGTTGTAAGAACAGGAAATCCTTTGCTTAAGTCAAACCGCATTTGATAGCCAAATGTGCTGATAGTGCCGGTGCCGGTTCTGTCGCCTTTTTGAACACCATTGTCAAGAATATGTTGTAATAAATCGAGGTAAGCTTGCATAATTGAAGTTTTTTTACAAAAATGCACAATAATTTGCAAGAAATTTTTAACTGTTTACAACTTGTTAAAATAAAAAACCGCCCTCGAAAATGAGGACGGTTTTTAGAATGAATTGTAAAGTGATAGATTACATCATGCCGGGCATTCCACCACCCATTGCAGCAGCTGCAGCATTTTCTTCTTCAGGAGCATCAGCAACTACACATTCGGTAGTCAATAACATACCTGCTACTGAAGCTGCATTTTCTAATGCTACACGAGTAACTTTAGTTGGGTCGATAACGCCGGCTTCGAATAAGTTTTCGAAAGTTTCTGTACGAGCGTTGTATCCAAAATCACCTTCGCCTTCTGCTACTTTATGTACCACTACAGCACCTTCGCCTCCGGCGTTGGCAACTATTTGACGTAATGGTTCTTCAATAGCACGACGAATAATGGCAATTCCGGTATCTTGGTCTTCGTTGTCGCCTTTTAATCCGTCTAATACTTTTTGTGCACGAATTAAGGCAACTCCACCACCGGGTACAATACCTTCTTCAACCGCTGCACGAGTTGCAGCCAATGCATCATCTACACGGTCTTTTTTCTCTTTCATTTCTACTTCGGTTGCAGCACCTACGTAAAGAACTGCTACTCCGCCGGCTAATTTAGCCAAACGCTCTTGTAATTTTTCTCTGTCGTAGTCAGAAGTAGTGTTTTCAATTTGTGCTTTTATTTGATGAACACGAGCTTCGATATCTTCTTTTTTACCGGCGCCGTTTACTATTGTAGTGTTGTCTTTGTCAATAGTTACTTTTTCGGCTTGTCCAAGCATATCCAAAGTTGCGTGCTCTAATTTCATACCGCGCTCTTCGGAAATTACTTCTCCGCCGGTTAAAATAGCGATATCTTCAAGCATTGCTTTTCTTCGGTCGCCAAATCCGGGAGCTTTTACAGCGGCTACTTTCAATGCTCCGCGTATTTTGTTTACTACCAATGTAGCCAATGCTTCGCCGTCAACATCTTCGGCAATAATTAACAATGGACGACCGGATTGAGCTACAGGTTCCAATACAGGAAGCAAGTCTTTCATGCTGGAGATTTTCTTGTCGTAAATAAGAATGTAAGGATTCTCTAAGTCAGCTTCCATTTTTTCAGTATTGGTAGCAAAATATGGCGACAAGTAACCTCTGTCGAATTGCATACCTTCAACTACTTCAACGTAAGTTTCGGTACCTTTTGCTTCTTCTACTGTAATAACACCTTCAGTTTTTACTTTTTCCATTGCTTCGGCAATTAATTTACCGATGGCGTTGTCGTTGTTTGCAGAAATAGTGGCTACTTGTTCAATTTTGCTGATGTCATTACCTACTTCGCGAGAGATGTTTTTTAATTCTTTTACAATAGCATCAACTGCTTTGTCGATACCACGTTTTACATCCATTGGATTAGCACCGGCTGCAACATTTTTAAGTCCGGCTTTTACAATGGCTTGAGCCAAAATGGTAGCTGTAGTTGTTCCGTCTCCTGCATCATCGGCAGTTTTGCTGGCAACTTCTTTTACCATTTGTGCACCCATATTTTCAATTGGGTCTTTTAATTCTATTTCTTTTGCTACCGAAACACCATCTTTTGTTACGTGTGGTGCTCCGAATTTTTTATCTAAAATTACATTTCGTCCTTTTGGACCTAATGTAACTTTTACTGCATTAGCCAATTTGTCCACTCCGGCTTTTAATGCATCGCGAGCTTCTAAATCGAAAATTATTTCTTTTGCCATAGCTTATTCTCCTTTTTTGGTTATTGATTATTTTTATGAAAATTTATTGTTGAAAATGGATTAGTTAAGAACTGCTAAAACGTCTGATTCACGCATTATTAAATAATCTTTTCCGTCAAGGTTGATTTCTGTTCCGGCATATTTACCGTAAAGAACAGTGTCACCTTCTTTTACTGTAGGTTTGTTGCCTTTGTCATCTTGTTCGCTAACGGCAACAATAGTTCCTCTTTGCGGTTTTTCTTTTGCTGTATCGGGAATGATGATT
The DNA here is from genome assembly GCA_002295925.1 of Flavobacteriales bacterium UBA852. Lineage (GTDB taxonomy): Bacteria > Bacteroidota > Bacteroidia > Flavobacteriales_E > Vicingaceae > UBA852. The sequence continues at coordinate 50,692 of DBGO01000011.1, read as the reverse complement.
CCGCTGGCAGTTTTTTCTTCTGCCGGTGCAGGTTCTACAACAATTCTGTTTCCTGTTCCTGCAATTGGTTTAATGTTTACTGACATATCACTTTACGTTTTTAAGGTTAGACTTAATTTTTTCGATTGCGCAATGGCATATTTTGTGCCAAAAGATAATTAAGACATTTTTACAGATTTTAAATCCATTCTGTCAGGTTTTGACTGACAATTTTTTTATTCCTTTGGAATTATTCGTAAAAAACTACTTTTATTTTTACTTTTACTGTGTGAGATTCAGCGATTGGAAAATATGGTTTACCAATATGCCTTGGCATTTACGGTGGTTTGTCTTGTTAATTTTATTCCGTCCGGTTTTGGATAATTTATATTTTCTGAAAAACATTTCGCCTTTATTGTCGCCATTGTATTGGGTGGGAATATTAACCCCTTTGCTGAGTATTTGGGCTTATTTGAAAGAACGGAATATTACCAAAACCGTTGTTGACAAAAGGATGACTTATTGGTTTGTACTAATTGTTGCAAGCGCAATGATGATTGTTTTTTACGACCCTTTAAATCTGTTATCTGTTGAATTTTTTCTAAAATTAACTATGCCTGTTTATTTGTGGTGGATTGTCCGAAGAATTATTCGTTCCAAAAAAGATTTAAAAGGTATAGTGGTTACTTATTTATATTCTACTGTTCCCATTGCAATAATCTTGCTTTACGAAGTTTTAATTAATCCTATCAGCGTACAGGAATCGAGAGGATTTGAACGCATACAGGGAAGTTTTGGTGATGTGGTGAGTTACAGTATTTATTTGTCGTTTGCTTTTTTGAGTGCCACTTATCTATTTTTCATCAATAAAAAACGGTTTACTTTTCGACGGCGTTTACGTTTGGTGGTAGTAGTAGGAGCATTTTGTTTAGTAGCGCTTTTCCATATTCATCACGTAGCTTCTTATGTTGTATTTACTGCTGTATTGGGGATGTTCTTGATGTATAATTTCAGAACAAATATTGCTTCGTCGATGGTTATTTTAATGATTATTGTAAGTTCAGTTGCTTTTTTAGGACAAGATTTTATTTCGGAACGATTTTCTAAATTAGTAGAAAAAGATGTAGAGGTTTATCAAGGAAAAGCCGATACAAAATATATGCTACATGGTAGAGTAGGAAGGTGGCAAATGATGTTGGAAGATTTTTTTAACCAAAATCCGGTGGCTGTTCTTTTTGGCTATCCTTACAGTTTTAATTATGCTTATCATATGGTTGGCGTAGGTCCTCATAATGATTTTTTACGCATTTTGTTTTTTACCGGAATTATAGGTTTATTGCTTTATTTGTCCATTCTCAATCTTATTTACCGAAGAGTTGCTTCACTCAATACCTATCAAAAATATTTGGGTTCTACCTTATTGCTGATAACGGTTTTGTATTCCATTAGTGTAGTTCCGACATATTATCCAAACTATTTATATTTTATGTTAAGCGTTTTTGCTTTTTTTGCATTACCCAAAAACAAACAAATTGAAGGAATCAAAGCCTAAAATACTCATACTTGGTAAATTGCCGCCACCGTATATGGGACCGGCAATTGCTACGCAAATTATTCTCAATTCATCGTTGAAAAATGCGTGGGAATTGTATCATTTCGACACCCGATTGAATAAGGATATTAAAGCGATGGGGAAGTGGAGTTTGAAAAAATCGGGGTTGATGCTTAAAAAATATGCCCTATACCGTAAAATGTTAAAGCGTATTTCGCCTGACATTGTATTGGTTCCTATCAGTCAAACAACAATGGGATTTGTAAAAGATGCACCTTACATACGTTTGGCTAAAAAGGCAGGGGCAAAGGTGATAGTACAGTTGCGCGGCAGCGATTTTAAAAATTGGTTGAGTAACAGTTCGCAAAAGGTAAATGATTTTGTTAAAAAAACTTTGCAAAGTGCTGATGGAGTGATTGTTTTGGGTGAAAATTTAAAATATTTGTTTAGCGACTATTTTCCGGATGATAAAATTTTTGTTGTGCCCAATGGCGGCAATTTTACGTTTCCGCAAGTGCAAAAATTAAAAGACCAACCGCTTCGAATATTGTATTTTGCCAATTTTTTACGAAACAAAGGTTTTATTTATGTTTTAAAAGCCATTGCAGTTCTCAATAAAGAAAAATCTTTGCCGTCTTTTGAATTGGTTGCTTCGGGGGCTTGGGATGACGAAGCGTATAAGCAGGAATGTATGGCATTTATTGATGATAATAAAATGACAAATGTTGTTTTTCCCGATAAGAAAAGCGGAGAAGAAAAATGGAAATTGTTTGCGCAAGCCGATATTTTTACTTTTTGCCCTATAGCCCCCGAAGGTCATCCGTGGGTAATTGTAGAGGCAATGTCTGCGGGTTTGCCGATAATTTCCACCAACCAAGGAGCAATTATTGAATCGGTTATTGACGGAGAAAACGGGTTTATTGTTGAGCAAGCCAATGAACAAGCACTTGCCGATAAACTTCGTTTGTTGTTGGAAGATGAAACTTTGCGATTGCAGATGGGAAAAGCATCCAAAAACAGATATTTAAACTATTTTACAGAAGAAAAAATGGTAGAAAATTTAAACCGTGTTTTTAATGAAATTTTGCAAGAGTAATTATTGCCTTCTTCTTCCTTTTTTTGTTCTGATATTAGTATTTCAATACTTTACTTTTACCGGTCAAGATGGTTGGGACGCAATACGTTATGCCGAGAATGCTGCAAATTTAGTGCAAGGAGAATCTTTACTAAACCACCATTTTGCTTTTCGAACGGTTCCGGTGCTTTTAACAGCGTTAAGTTATTCTCTTTTTGGGATAAGTGATTTTTCAACGGCTTTATTTCCAATGCTAACGACTTTTGCTTCGTTGTTTTTAATCATTCATTTATTAGTGAAACAACCCAAGTTGGTAACAATAACAGCGCTAGTTATCTATTCTTTTACATTAATTAATCTTATTTATTTCAATAAACTTTTGCCCGATTTATATGTTTCGTTTTTTTATTTGCTGATATATAAGTTTTTAAGGGATATTTATTTTCATAAAACCCAAAATACATTGTCTTTTGTAGGGTTGGCGATAAGTGTGTTTTTTGTTTTTTTAACCAAAGGAACGGTTATTTTTTTACTGCCGCTTTTTGGCGTATTGTTTTTTACAGACATTTTTAAATACCACAGAAATTTAAAACAATGGATGTTTTTCGGATTGATAATGTTGATGTTGGTTGTTATCTATTTAATACTTTCAAAAATTATTGCCGGCGATTACTTTGCGCGTTTTCGGGCAATTGAAGAAAATAGTTATCTAAACCGTTGCAGTTACGATACCCAGCCAATAATTTTCTTGCTTAAACGGTTGTTTTACGAATGGTTCGTAGCCGGAATAAATACTACTGTTTTGTTTCCCTTAATATTTTTAGTTCCCTTATGGATAAAGAAAAAATATTGGCAACTTATATATAGTAATGAACCCTATTTCTTTGCCTTTTTAGCATCTATATTGCTGCTGTCTTCCAATTTTATGAGTATTTCCATTACTTCGTATATACCGTTATGTCCCGACCCAAGGCATTTTTTGTTTCTTGTTCCGCTTTTTGCTCTTTCATCTTCATTTTTTATAGTGTATTATTTTAGTGAAGAACTGTTTATTACACGAAATACAAAGAAAAACGGCATCATTATATTATCGCTGCTGATTGTGTTTTCAATAGTTGCCTATTTTAATGCGCCCGAAAGCTTTTATTATTTTTATTTACCGATGGGAATTATTGTGCTTATCAGAATGTTTGTAAATCGCCGATTTGTATTGTACCTGTTTTGGTCAGTTTGGTTGATTTTACCTGTAAAATATGTGTTTTACGCACAAGAAGTAAATTTTTCATTGCAAAAAGAATGGTTATTTGAATTAAAAGAACTGCCTACACCTTCTGTAGTTGTATCCAATAAAGTGCAAAAACATTATTGGCGCTATTATAATGGTTTTGAAGAAAATCCAAATGTGCAATTTTTCAATTACAATGAATTGGACACCTTGCAAAATAAGTCTCTTATACATTCAGACAGTATTTATTTGTGGTTAAATTATTACACACGGTTTTTATCGAACCAAACGGATAAAGATTTGCCTCTGTATGTAAGTGATACAGCGAATTACCGATTAATTAAAAGTTATCCCAAACGTGGAATGTATTTATATAAAATACCAGAAAAAGCGCTTGAACAAAGACCTTTTTATGTTTCGGTCAATAATTATGAACAATACGATTCGCTTTGGCATGTAAATTCCGGTAATATTACTGCCGGAGTGGAAAAAACAGGAGAATACTCGGCAACTTTTTTGTATCCGTTAAAATTTGTTGATGAACCGGAAAATTTAAAAATTCATATTTCTAATCGTTTAAAAGCACTTGATTCCGAAAATATTCAATTGGTGATAAGCATTGACGGCGAAGCCGGTAAAAACTTGTATTGGAAAGGGATTCCGTTGGCAAAATATATTTATTCTTACAATGCTTGGTGGAATGTAAGCGTTTTTGAAGCAATTCAAATCAACCCCAGCTATTCCAATAAAACATTAAAAGTCTATCTATGGAATCCCGATAAACATTCGTTTTGGGTAGATGATTGGAAGATAGAAATTTATCGTTAATTTATCCTAATCTTCCTTATTAATATGAAATTCTTTTTTCACTTTTTCGAATAAAACTTTATTTTCTTCAATTTTATTTAAGTGATGAAAACCGCCTTTGCCGTCGTAACGGTAGCATTTGAGTTTATCACGGAAAACCGCCGATTTATAAATAGATTTACCCAACAACATACGAGCACATTCTTGCATACCTTCTACAATTGACGGGTGAGGATGAATCATATGAGCCAATTCGTTAACACCTTTCTGCATATATATAAGTAACGCTACGGATTGTATTGCCGCAGAAGAATGTTCGCCAACAGCACGCATACCCAAAATGCGCATATCATCATCGTCGGTTACCAAAATTTTGAAAAATCCTTGGGTTTTACGCATGGCAATTGCTCGTGCAATGGTTGAATAATCGACTCTTGCAACGCGGTAAGGAATTCCTTTTTTCTGTAATGAAACTTCATTTTCGCCAACAGCGGCAACAACCGGTTTTAGGAACATTATCCACGAAACATTATCGTAATTTATCGGTTTAACGGGGAAGTCGGCAAACATACGCACCACAGCGTGACGAGCTTCTCGTTCGCCAACGTTTACCAGGGCAATACGTCCCGAAATATCACCAACAGCATAAATATGCGGTACATTGGTTTGTGTATCTATATCGCCAATATGAACACCGCGTTTGCTCATTTTTACACCGGCATTCTCAATGTTTAAATCTTCTACATTGGGCACACGACCAATAGATAAAAGAGCTTTTTCTACATGAATGATTTCTCTTTCGCCTTTATCGTTTTCAATTTCGTATTCTACTTTTCCGTCTTTTTTTTCGAGACGTATCAGTTTTGATTTGCCATGAATCGTAACCCCTTGTTTTATAAGGTTTTTAGAAACGATTTTTGAAATATCCTCATCTTCGCCGGGTAAGATTCTGTCGGCTTTATCAATAAGGTACACTTTGGTTTTTCCAAAATTGGAAAACATGGTGGCAAACTCACAACCTATTACTCCGGCACCAACTATTACCAAACTTTCAGGAAAATCTTCCATGTGCATAATACCATCGGATGTCATAATTACTTTTTCATCCACTTCAATACCGGGGATGGTTCTGGGACGACTTCCGGCGGCTATAATCGTATTTTCGGCATATATAATTTCTTCTTTCCCGTTGGGTTTTGAAATTTTTATTTCTTTATCGGTAACAAAACTGGCAATACCTTTTTCGTAGGTTATCAGTTTGGTTTCGGCATGAATGATACGTAAGTGACAAGAAAGCTGAAATTTTCGTTCAAATGTTGCTTGGTTTATGGTGTCTTTTACTTCATCGAAGGTGATGTATAAATTTCTGTCGGCACGTTGTTCTCCCAATTCGTCATAAACATCGCGGTATCGCTTGGACAGTTCCCACATGGTTTTTGAAGCCAAAGCACCATCGTAAATTCCTGCACCACCAAGTTTATTTTTTTCTATTAAGATAACTTTTTTTCCAAAATCTATAGCACGCATGGCAGCTGCATATCCTGCAGGTCCGCCACCAATTACACATAAGTCGTATTTTTCCATTTTCTGAAAACTCTTTATTATAAACGAAGTTAATATTTTTCGCTAAAAAGCAGACTAAACCTGTAAATTAAATTGATTCTAAATTGCATAAGCAGAAAATAAAAAACGACCGACAAATAAATGACGGCCGTTTACAGGTCTGTTTTAGTTAGATTATTGCTTGTTTTCCAATACGTTGGCTTTAATTTTAAGTTGTGTGGTTATAGGGTCGGTATTGGCAGTAATGGTAACGGTTTTTTGTTGTTGAGCTTTTTGTTTTCCCGGGCTGTAAACCACTTTAATTTCGCCTTCTTCTCCCGGTTTAATGGGTTCTTTTGGATATTCGGGAACTGTACATCCGCAACTTCCAACAGCATTTTCAATGATTAACGGTTCGTTTCCGGTATTTTTAAATTTGAAAACGTATTCATTTTTTGAATCTTGGTAAATATCACCAAAATCGTGTTCCATTTCATTAAATTGAATTGTAGTTTTTGGACGTGTTTCGCTCGCTAATTTAGGTTTTTCGGGTTGTGGGGCGGGTGTGTTGTTTGCCGGTTTTAATTCTACTCCCGGTTTTGCCACAACACTTGGCTTGGTAGCATTTGCAGTTGTAACTTCTTCATCTTTAATAAATACATCATAAACCATAGTTACGGTTAGCAATGCCAATAATGCAATTTTTATATTTTCTTTCATAACTAATCTGTTTTTAATGTTTGCAAATTAATAAGAAATTTTGTTTTCTTTAAAATATTTATCGCCTTTATTCATAATTTCTATGGCTTTCAGGTAACTGTCGTTTAGTTCGTTAATAATTTGATAGAAAGCCGAATTGTCATATAAATTTCTGGCCAATAATGCTTTAAGGTTTAATGCCAATATTTCTTTTGATTCTTCCAATCCTTTTTCATCTTTCTCAATGCCTTTTTTTTCTGCAAATTCAACTAATTTGTTAATTACATCATCGGTTTGGTATTTATCTTGAAATGAACTGAAAGTTGGGTATTCTGCCAACAGTTTACCTCTGTTACCGTCAAGATACGTGAGGATGAATTCATACATAATACCTTTACGTCTTATCTTAGCAAAATAATCGCTTACTTTGGTTGTGTCAAGCGGTACAAAAACATCGGGCATAATACCTCCTCCACCATAAACAATACGTCCGTGGTCAGTTTTGTATTTTAACGAGTCGGGAAAGTGAATAGAATCTTTGTTGGTGAGCTCTCCGTGCTCGTATCGTTTCATCAATTCATTGTAATAATCTTTTTTACCACCTTTATACGAACGTTGAATACATCTTCCGGCAGGCGTATAATATCGGGCTGTTGTTAAGCGAATAGCTGAACCATCGGGTAAACCAAAGGGTTTTTGAACCAATCCTTTTCCAAACGAACGACGACCAACAATAAGGGCTCGGTCGTGGTCTTGCATTGCGCCGGAAACAATTTCGGAAGCCGATGCCGATCCTTCATCAATCAAAACAATTAATTTACCTTTTTCAAAGTTTCCTTTGGCAGTAGAGAAATATTCGTTTCGTGGTTGTGAACGCCCCTCGGTGTAAACAATCAGTTTACGGTCGGGTAAAAATTCATCTGCCATATCAATAGCAGTCTTCAGATAACCACCGCCGTTGCCTTGCAAATCCAAAATAAGGTTTTGCATGTTTTGATTTTTTAGTTTCTCAAAGGCGGCTTTCATTTCGGTAATGGTTTCTTTAGCAAAGCGGTTTACTTTAATATATCCGGTTTTATCGTCAATCATGTATGAAGCATCTACACTGAAAATAGGTATTTCATCTCTGATAATAGTAAAGTCAAGCAATTTTTTTTCGCCATGACGCATAATGCTTACATCTACTTTTGTACCTTTTTTACCTCTTAACAGTTTTTGAACATCGGAGTTTTTTATACCCACTCCGGCAATATTTTTACCATCTACTTTTATAATTTTATCGCCGGGCATTATGCCTACTTTTTCTGAAGGTCCTCCCGGAATAGGTGAAACAACTACTAATGTGTCGTGTAATATGTTGAATTGAATCCCAACACCTTCAAAACTGCCTTCAAGCGGTTCATTCATTTTTTGTAATTCTTCTTTTGGAATATATACTGAGTGAGGGTCCAGTTTTTCAAACATTCCAACAATAGCATCTTCGACTAATTTCTTTTCATTAACTGTATCAACATAAGCATATTTGACAATTTGTAAAAGTGCATCGAATTTTTTACTGCCTTCAGAAGAGCAATATTGCGCATTGGAATAATTGAACGCTATCAATAAGGAAAGAGCAAAAAGTATTTTTTTCATAAATAAATAATTAGATAATTGATGTATGAAAACAAAAATACAATAAATGCTTAAATGAAACCGCTTGTATGCGTTAAAGGTTGTTAAGCAGAAGTGCTGTTTTTGTGAAAAACAAAAAAGCCCGAAAAGGTTCGAGCTTAAAAAAAGTAGCGAGGACGGGAGTTGAACCGGTGTCCGCCTCAGGCGGATATGAATCCAGCGTAAAGAATTAAAAAATACTGGAAAGAGGAAATAAAAAAGCCCGAAAAAATTCGAGCTTAAAAATAGTAGCGAGGACGGGAGTTGAACCCGTGACCTCAGGGTTATGAATCCTGCGCTCTAACCAACTGAGCTACCTCGCCATTAAATTCGGGTGGCAAATATACTATTTTCAATATTTAGCCGAAAAAAAATTGCAATTATTTTTTTAGAGATAAAATATTTTGCTGTTAACGGTCTATAAACCAAAGTACATACCAGCCCAAAAGGTGAGCGTTTTGCCTTGATAAAGTTCCGGTGTATATTCTTTTATTCCTTGAATATCGGAATATTGGGCTTTAAAGTAAATCATACCGTCGTTAATAATTTCATAGCTTGCCGAAGCCATAATGGTTTTGTTGTACCAGGTTACTTCTTCCATCCAAACTGAGCCGGGCACGTTGGTGTTGCCATGTACGAGCTTCCAAACCATTTTAGGACCTTTTAATGCTTGTGTGTATGATAGTGATAAATGCAATCGTTTTATGGGTTTCCATTGTCCTTGAATAAATATTTCTTCCGAATTATCTAGTAAATAATGACCTAAATTGTAATTGTTTGATGTGAAAGTGGTGGTAGAAACATCGTGGGTAAATGTCCAAGGGTTGGTACGGGTGTATTCAATAGTAAGCGATGTGTTGTTAAACAAAACATTTGACAATCGCATACCTGTTTTTAAACTGTATAAGTTGGTGTGTTTGTCGGGTTTCCACATATTGCTGATGCTTAATTCATCGAGAAAAAGAGTAGCGTACAAGTGTGTTTTTTTGATGTTTCGTGATGAGATGTCGAAAAACATTTGTGAGTTTTGTCCCACTCTACTACTGCCTGCACCATTGTAGGTATGGTCAACCGATTTGAAAAAGAAAAAAGGTATCATATAGGCGTAATTGAGAACGTCGCTGTAAATAACCGAATTTCCAAAAGATGTTTTGAATTTTTTCCAAGGGGTGAAAGTATACAAATTGGCAGCCATATATTTGGGATGAAAAATCTCTCTTCGTCCGTTATTATGGTAATATGTGCGGCTGCTGTCTATAACTTCGGAAACCAAAAAGCCATGCACATAGTTAAAGTCAAACCAAGGTTTTGGGTTCATTTTAAATTGCAAATACACGTATGACGGTTGTCTGCCGCTAAAAATATTTGCTCCGTTGTAATTGTTTCCCCATGTAAAATTATCTTTATTTAAACTGACAGAGCCCCAGTCCCAACCATAACTGACACCTCCTTTCATTTCGCTGTAATCGCTCCGCCCTCCGGTTTGTCCTTGGTTAATTTTAAAGTTTGCTCCGGGTTCATTCATTAATTGATTTTCTAATGGAAAAGCATTATTTACACCATTGTCGCGCAAACTGGCATTAAAGCCAAAATGTTTGCCTGCATACCCCCATAAATGTGCTCCGTTCCAACGGTGCCAATACATTCCGTTGGTATTTTGTCGTATTTCAAATCCCAAAATGGGGTTGACGGTAATGGCAAATGTATCATCTCGGTAATAAAACAGGTCTTTTCTTCTTTTAAAATTTTTGTCTTTATGAAGTTCTTTTCCAAAATCACGTAAATAAAAATCAAGTTCTTGTTTTTGTCGCTTGGTTAAATCGTTGCGATAATTTTTTTGAACAGCATCCAGTTTTTTTGCAATAAGTTTACGGGAGTAGGGTTTTACGGCAGTGTTTAGTTCAATATAGCCCAAATTTGCCATTTCGTCTAAAAATTCATATACAGAAGAATGAATATCTTGAAAAACGACCTGAGCTTGAGATATGAAACTAAATGCAATAAATAGAATGAGGAGATACGATTTTTTCATGCACTAAAATTATAATGAAATTAGTTACTTCTGGCTTTTTTGATTAAAATATTGCGTAAAGCTTTTACAAAGTATTTGGTATCGGTTTCAATGGGGTTTTGTTTGTATTGTTTAATGTAATTGAGTTCGCTTTGCATTATTTCATCAAGCGTTTCGGGTAAATCGGCATAAAACGGAGGCACCATTCCCGGTTTTACTTGCAGGCGTGAAATTTTCACTTGTTCGTCGTATAAATTGAGGTATTGCTTGCTAAGAGGACGTACACCTACCAATTTTAGTTCGCCTTTAATGACGTTGTAAAGCATTGGAATTTCGTCTATCCATAATTTGCGCATTATACGCCCCCATGGTGTAATACGGAAGTCATTGTTAAACTTACCGCCCTTTTGCAAGTTGTAAGTACGATACATATATTCTTGCAAATATTCGGCATAGGGATGCATGGTTCTAAACTTGTAAACGGTAATGGGCTTGCCGTGTTTGCCTACCCGTTTCATTTTAAAAAGCAAACCGTAGGATGGCGCCGGTTTGGGTTCGTATTCTTCAACTTTTTTCACAATAAACCAAGTCAGGTTGTTAATGTCGCGGGTTTCAATTATTTCAAATCCGCAAAACACCAACCGCCCCAGAGTTTCGGCTTTTGAAATGATTTTATTTCTTCCGGCAGTAATGAAAAAATATAACCAACGAGTAGCTTTGAGTTTTGGAAAAACACGTTTAAAAATAAAGTCACTTAATATATACGGACGCGCAATTAACGAAGGATATTTCTTCAATAATCGTTTTTTGCGTTGATTTTGTGTTTCTACAACACCAACAAAATAACGGTTTTTTTCAAGTTTTTTGTTTACACTAATGAAGAATTCATTTAGCTTGGCAATATCATTCAATTTGTGAATGTTGACAATGGCTTTTACTTGATTATCGAGCCGGTCAATGTTAAATTTATTGATGGTTTTGAGGATTTCAATATCTTCGGCATTAACATTAATAACTTCGTTAATGAATTGAAAAACCTCTTGGTTGGTTTCTTCTATTATCAGTGACTTTTTAACCATAATCTTTTACGCGTGTTCTTCAATAAAGCCGGTTAAAAATTGAGCAACGTCAATTTTATCTTTCAGTAATTTGTTTTTTCTTTCATTCCATTCAGATTGTAAATTTTTGTCATTCAGCCATTGGTCTAATTGGTTTTCCAAATCTTTTTGTTGGTGGGGTTTGTATCCGTAGGTAAGTTGGTAACGGTGCTCCAGTTCTTCCAAATAACTTATTTTACGTACAAAATCGTTCATTCGTAGTGCCGGTGTTCCCAAAACAGCAGCTTCGGCAGTCATTGTTTGGCTGTCGCCAATGTATATTTTGGCAAATGCCAAGACATTGTGCATATCATTAGGATGTATGGTTATACGAAAAGGCTCGAATTCGGGTTCTAATTTTCGCTCGGAAGTAATAAATACACGACCAATAGGGGTAAGTTTGTCGATGAGTTTTTTTGCAAATTCATTTGAAATACCGTTTATACCTTTGTCGTGGTGCGCCGAAAGCGACACAAAACGCAAAATAAAATAGGGTGTATTTTCATCAATGCCCAAATGTGTGTAAATGCTTTTTGAAGGTGTAAAATGATTAGGATGCAAATAAGCCAGTTCGTGATAGCCGTTGTAACTGATTTTCTTTCGTTCATAGGGTTTTACCGAACAACATTCGGGAGCAATAATGCCTGTGGCATAACGATAACCGTATTTAACCATTTGAGGTACAATTTCGGCATCATCTTCGTTCATAATATATGCGGGCGTTCCGGTAATTTTACCAATATGTGTAATGGCAATATCGGTTCCCAGCATTAATGCGGGTTTGTGTTTTTTTACAATGTTAAAAAGTGCTTTTTCGCGTTGCAATACGGTTTTTACAAGGGCAAATTTTGATGAAGATTTTTTTTCGGGAAGTTTATAAATGCTGTAAGGTAAATCTTCAATTAGGTCAAAAAGAACATCTTTGCCTCTTGCAACAAAAATAATTTCCCAACCTTTTTGGTGTAAATTTTTTGCAACTGTTTTTACGTTGTGATAATGGGCGGGATGCCCCATGTAAAATAAAACACTCTTTCGCTTATCCTTCACGCTGCAATGCTAATAAATATATTTTAAAAATGTAAGGATTTTCAAAATATTTTATCGAAGATGGGATTAAATGAACTTAATTTTATAAACAAACGGAAATATAAACGAAAATCATTTATCCAATGATTGATTGATTTTTTCAAAAATAAGGGCTACTGCCGGACAAATTTCACTGTTTTTTAGTGTCAATGAAAAAATTTGTTTTATCCGCTTTCGGTTGGTGTGCGGATACTCGCGGCAAGCAGTAGGGCGAGCGTTGTAAACCATACAATAATTATCGGGCATTAGAAACGGGCAAGGGGTTTCGTTCAGAACATAGTCGTTATCTTCGTCAATGTGAAGGTATTGCTCAATAAAAGCACCGGGTTTCATTTTCAGGTGTTTTGCCAATCGTTCTATATCGCGTTGATAAAAAATCGGGCTGGAAGTGCTGCAACAATTGGCACATTGCAAGCAATCAATTTCATCAAAAACTTCTTCGTGTAATTGGTGAAACAAATTATCTATTTTGTTGTCTTTTTGTTTGCGAAGTTGTTTTAAAAGTTTCTTGTTTTCTTCTTTTTTTGAAAGGGCAGATTCAATCAATTTCTTGTAGTCGTCATTCATTTTGTTAAATTTTCACTGCACGAATCATTTCGCGCTTTCCGGGTGGTCCGGACAAAGTTTCTATTGTAAAACCCAATACTTTTAAGTCGCGTTTTAACTGACCTTTGGCAGCGTAAGTTACAAAAATACCGTTTTTCGTCAGTGCTTGATAAGCTTTTTGCAAAATTGCCGGCTGCCATAATTCGGGTTGAACCCTTGCCCCAAAAACATCGAAATAAACTAAATTGTAATAAGTTTCCTTTGGATGAAAATCCTCAAACTTTTGCTTGATTTTGTATAAACTGAAATTCCCGGTAAGTTTGATATTCTCATAAAAAGGCGTTTGGTGCATTTTATTGAATACAGTTCGAGGTAGGTCGAGCTTTTCAGGGTAATCCAGTTGTTCAATTAAGTTTTTATCTACAGGGAATGCTTCTATGCTGTGGTATTCAACAGGCAGGTTGTTTTGTTCAGCGTGCTGAAAGGTTAATAAAGCATTGAGTCCTGTGCCAAAGCCAAATTCCAATATTCGCACAGGTGATATGTTGTTCCCTATAGCATTTAATCCGGCATCGATATACACGTGTTTTGATTCTTGAATAGCGCCGTGGGTAGAATGATAGTGTTCGTTCCATTCTTTAATAGCAATGGTTTTTGAACCGTCAGAGGTGGTGATAATGGTTTTGGTTAATTTCAAATAATACCGGAATTTAATTTCAAAAGTAATAATATTCCCAATAGTAAGTTATTCTCGGGTAACCGGATATTTTATGTAAATTTGAAATAATGAAACATTGGCTGTATATTTTTTTTTCCATTGGTATCGTTTTGCAAAGCAAAGCGCAAGATTTTGTTTGGAAATCGCATTTTAATCATAACAAAATGAATAATGTTTGTGCAGCTTTTGGCAATGTGTATGCTTCGTCCGATTTGGGCTTGTTGGTTTATAATGATGAACAAAATACTGTTTATTCATTCGATAAAACTTCCGGGCTTACCGATATTTCTGTTACTGCATTAGAATATTTGCCTCAAAAACCATTTGTATGTATTGGGTTTGAAAACGGAGCGATTAATTTTATAGATAAAGAACAAAATGTAACGGCAAATTTGTTGTTGAGATATGATTACTCGGTGCTGGGCAGTAAAAAAATCAATGATTTCTGTTATTCCACATCTTTAAACCGACTTTTCATTGCATCAGATTACGGAATATTGTGTTTTAACATTGATAAAAACGAAATCACAGAAACGTATCGCATTTACGACAGTGGAACACCTGTAGAAATAAATCATCTGTGTGTTGCGTCGGATACTCTTTATGCTGCCACTAAAAAAGGATTGTATAAAGCAAATATATATGATAACTTATCCGATTACAATGTTTGGCAACCGGATAGTTTTTTCTTAGGAAAAGATATTTCATCAATTGAAAGGTTTAATAATTATTTATTGGCAAATGAAAACGGTCAGGGCTATAATCAAGATGTTTTATACAAAAAACAGCTGACCGATACAGCGTGGCAAATTTTATTTTCTAACATTGAAAATAAAAATGTAATTACAGAAAATAATCGCTTGATTTTGCCGCATAATTTTTATATTGATATTTACGATACCACATTTCAAGCAATTGAACAAATTGATTCGGTAGATAATAGGAGTTTAGACCCTGTGTCTGTCACTTATTATCAAGGAATTTATTGGATAGCTTCCGAAAATGGAGGGTTACTCAAAGCTTACGGCGATAACAATGGCGAATTTGTTTATCATAATGCACCGCAAACCAATACGGTGCAAAATATGGAATCCGTCAATGATAAAATTTGGATTGCATCGGGAAATATAGATTCGCGCTGGTTTAATCAATGGCAAAGTAACGGCGTTTTATCTTATGATTTTACAGGCAATTCTTGGAGCAGTATAAACAGATACAGTGATACAACGCTAACAAATGTTTATGATATTGTTTCGGTAAAAGTGCATCCGCAAAAAGATTCATTATTGTATTTTGGAACGTGGGGCAGTGGACTGCTCGAATTTAAAAACGGAAAACATACACAAACCTTCAATGATACCAACAGCTTGTTGAGCAGTCGCAAAGAGTTTCAATGGGTAGGTGCTTATGGTTTTGATTGGGATAAAAATGGCAATATGTGGATATCCAATGCGTTTACCGATTCGCCTTTGGTCTATTACAATCCTCATTTAAATGAATGGGCAAAATACGCTTTTCTTGATTTAAATGAAGTAACCTCTGCAACTGCCGTAGCGCATATTTTGGTAGATTCGGTTTATCAATACAAATGGATGAACTTACCCAAAGAAGGAGAGTTGGTTGTTTTTGACGATAATAATACGCCAATGTTTCCCGGCGACGACCGTTACAGAATTATTGAGCACGCTGTAAATTTAGGACACATTCCCGGTTATGTAATAAATGATTTAAGTTACCACGATCACAAAATTTGGGTAGCTACCGATGCCGGATTGGTCTATTTTGATTTATCTCAACCTGTATTTGATAATGCATTTGATGCGCAATATGTGTGGCAAAATTCACTGAGCAGCCCCGTACCGGTTTTGAATTACGAAGAAATTACATCCATTTTATTTGCTGTTGACAATACTCTTTGGTTGGGAACCAGAAATAACGGAATTTATCATTTGTCGGAAGATTTGCAAACCATCTTGCATCATTTTAATACCGAAAATTCACCGCTTACGGATAATGAAATAAATGATGTGGTTTACAATAAAAAACACCAAACTTATTTTGTAGCCACACAGCAAGGCATTTTAAGTTTTAAAGCAAATCCTGATTTTATTCATAACAATTTCGAAGAATTGCTTGTTTACCCCAATCCGGCAAAAAATACAGTTACCGTTTCCGGAATGGCAAAAGATGCCTATGTGATGTTTTTTGATATTTCAGGAAAAAAAATATTCTCGGGCAGAGCCGAAGGAAATAATTTTGTTTGGAATTTGCGCAATGATAAAGGAGCCAAAATATCCCCGGGCATATATTTTGTAATGGGATATAATCATAATTTTTCGGAGAAAAAAACAGCAAAAATTATTGTAGCGGAATGATTATAAAAACCAAGGCAATAATATTAAAAAACATCAAGTTTGGCGACTACGATATCATTTCCAAAACATATACCAAAACCAATGGTATTCAGTCGTTTATTTTCAAAGGAGCACGAAAACCGTCAAAGAAAAAGAATAAAAAAACACTCACACCTTTGCAACCGCTTGAATTAGATTTTAAATTGAACGAAAAACAACAATTGCGCTATTGCAAAGATTTTAAAGTACATCAACCGTTACTGTCTTTACTGACCGATTTATCCAAACAAACCATCAGTATTTATATTGCTGATTTACTCAACGAGTGTATAAAAGAAGAACAAGCCGACGAAGAACTTTTTGATTTTATTTGGCATTCATTGCATTATTTGAACAGCCTGGAAGATAGTGTAGCCAATTTTCACTTGGCATTTACCGTTAAGCTAATGTCCTTTTTGGGAATTTACCCGTTAGAAGATAGGTTAGCCGTCAATAAGCATTACGATTACAGTGTAAATGAATGGTTGATTGAAGAGCCGCCGCACCCTAATTATTTTTCACCTCGCCAACTCTACATTATGGAACGGTTAAATACTCTGAATTACAATGAAAATGCCGATGTGTTGACCAACCGAATTGACCGCAATAATTTTCTGCTTAATTTATTGCAATTTTATCGTTTTCAGTTGGAGGGAATGCGCACATTGAAATCCGTAGAAGTATTGGAAACAGTTTTTGCCTGATATTTCGTAATTTTGAATTATGTCGGAAAAAGAATTTACAAATCCCATAGATAAGGATAAAATAACCGAAACACCTTCAACATTGCCTTATGCACATCATGTAGGTAGTGCTATCATTAAACCCGAAGATAAAGGGCGAATAAAAGGCAGGGCAATGGCTGCAATGGTTGAACAAACCAACAGTCAGATGCAACAGATTTACGAGCAAATGCAACTGTTGGCACAACAAGCCAAAAAGTTGGAGCAAAGAGTATTGGTTTCCGAAAAAATATACAATGCCGAGATGAATTTTCAGCCCGTTATCGGGCATACATACTATCTTTACCGTCGTAAAAACGGTAAACAAGTATTATCAATGGTAGCGCCCGAAAATTGGGGTAAAACCATTCCGTTTGAAGCATTTGAGGCAAAAGTAAAACTGCTTGCCGACCATACTTGGGAAGTGTTGGATTGATAAAATTGCCTTATTTCAACCCAACACCGTAGTAAGCTCTTTTTCCGTTAGGATAAATGCCTTCAATTAAAATACCGCCTCGTGCTTTATTTATTTTGTTCATTAAATCATTCAAATCATCAACAGGTTCGTTATTGATTTTAGTGATGATAAATCCGGGTTGAATGCCTGCATAAGCTAATTTTCCGCTTTTTAATCGTTTTATTTTAATACCGTTTTCAATACCCAAAGTATTTTTTTCTTTTTCCGTTATTTCGGCAAACTCGGCACCCAATGCATTCCATTGTGCAATTTCTTTTTTGTCCACCAATTCGGTCGAACCTTTGTAATTTTTAAGAATTACGGGAATAATTTTTTCGTTACCGTCTCTAATCACAGTTAAATTCACTTTATCACCCGGACGAAATTGCCCGATATGTTCCAATAATTCCGACGTTTTATTTACTTCTACATTACCTACTTTGGTAATAATATCGCCCGGTTCAATTCCGGCTTCGGCGGCTGCACCGTTATTGTTTACACCGGCAACAAACACACCTTTTAGTGTTGGTAAATTCAGCTTTTGCGCCACTTCATCAGAAATATCGTTGATGCTTACGCCTAAAAATGCCCGTTGCACTTCGCCAAATTCTATTAAATCACTCACCACTTTTTTTACAATATTTGACGGAATGGCAAAAGAATACCCGGTGTACGATCCGGTATTGGATTTTATCGCCGAGTTAATACCTATTAATTCACCATTTAGATTTACCAAAGCTCCGCCACTGTTTCCGGGATTTACAGCCGCATCGGTTTGTATAAACGACTCTATTGGAGCAATTCCGGTAGAAGGGTCGTGAGGTAAAATATTAATACTTCTTCCTTTGGCGCTGATTATTCCGGCAGTTACGGTTGAGGTAAGATTAAACGGATTACCAACCGCCAATACCCATTCACCCACTTTACTTTCATCGGAATTTCCGTAAGGCAATACAGGCAAACCGGAAGCATTTATTTTTAAAACAGCCAAATCGGTAGTGGGGTCTGTACCTATCAACTCTGCATTGTAGGTTTGTTTGTTGTTGAGCGTTACCTCAATTTTATTGGCATTTTTTATTACATGGTTATTGGTAACGATAAATCCGTTGGGTGAGATGATTACACCCGAGCCGGAAGATTGAAATACGCGTTGAGGAACTCTTCCGCCGTAAAAAAACGAATAAAACGGGTCAAGGTAATAAGGGTTTTGTTCAACTATTTCGGTTTTGATGTGCACTACTGCGTTCAATGATTTTTCGGCAGCTTCGGTAAAGTTTATGTTTAACAGTTTTGCATTCTGTTCGGTAGAAAAATTGACTTGCTTTACCGGAATATCGTCTTTGACGGTTATTATTTTTTCCGGTTTAATATTTTTACTTGTAAAATAATTAAAAGCAAAAAGAGTAAGTATGCTTGACAGTATGGAAACGCTGATAATAGTTATAAATTGCTTGGTTTTCATGGTTATTTGTTTTTTTATACAAATTTAATTTTGCAAACGATTGTGTAATGTTAAATGTTTTTCAAAACGGGTTAAAAAATGTTAAGGTTTTGGCTTACCTTTGTTGAGGTATGAAAATAGCTTTTGAAAAATATCACGGTACAGGCAATGATTTTGTAATGATAGACGATGCTGATAAATTGCTTGATATACAAAATGTAGCTTGGGTGCCAAAAATTGCACAACGTAAATTTGGTGTTGGAGCTGATGGTGTTATTCTTATCCGTCCGCATATTACATATGATTTTGAGATGGTCTTTTTCAATCCCGACGGTTCGCAAAGTTTTTGCGGAAACGGTAGTCGTTGTGCGGTGGCATTTGCCAAGAAATTGGGTTATGTAAAACAAAACGAAACCACATTTTTAAGTACGGATGGCGAACATACCGCAGTAATTGATGAGCAAAACAATGTTTCATTGCAAATGAAAGACGTGCACGAAAGTCGTTTAATTCAAAACGATTATTATATCCATACCGGTTCGCCGCATTATATTACATATGTGGAAGATATCCGCCGGGTTGATGTTTATGATGAGGGGCGTAAAATACGCTATTCGGAAAAATATAAGGCAGATGGTGTTAATGTGAATTTTGTGGAGGAACAACAACCGGAACATATATTTGTTCGTACGTACGAAAGAGGTGTGGAAAACGAAACCTTGTCGTGTGGAACAGGAGTAACTGCGGCGGCACTCAGCTATGCAATTAAAAATAATACCCCCACAGGGAAAATAAAAGTATCAACCAAAGGGGGAGAGCTTTCGGTAACTTTTGAACGAAAAGGCGATACTTTTACCAATATTTGGCTTGTAGGACCCGCAACTTATGTTTTTTCGGGAGAAATTGAACTATAAATGACAACGCTGATAAACATACAACCGGCACATCAAAAATTGTTTAAGCAAGGATTCTATTTGATGCTTTTTAAACCCGAACGCATTCCACCGCATATTGGTCTTATTGCCAATAATCAATTTTTTGATTTGAATGTTAAAGGAAAAAATGTAGCCGCGCAATTAAATGATGAGCGATTATTTTCTGCAACAAACGCTTTTTTGGCTTTAAAATTAAATTTGAACGAAAATAGTGAATTTTTATCTCCTTTTTTTGCAAAATATCAAAGTGTTACAGATAAGGTTTCTTGTTTTGCACCGGTAAAAGATTATTTCAATACAGTTTTGAATGAAGATTTTAAAACCGTTCAATTTGTCTATCATTTAATACCGTTATTATACAAAAACGACTTGGTTGAACAGGTTTATGCCTTCAATTTGAATACAAACACAAAGCACTCGACATTTCAATTAAAAGAATACACCCATCAAGATATTATCAATCAAATAAATAAAATTAAAAAGACGCAACGTGTTGCAGGATAATGAAATACTATTGCGCGCACCCGAACCGTCGGATGTGGATTTTTTGTATCAATTGGAAAATAATACCGACAATTGGGAAGTAAGCGAAACGTTATTGCCTTTTTCAAAGCAATTGCTCAAAACATTTATTTTGCAACAAAACGATATTCACTCTACCAAGCAATACCGTTGGATAATTCATTTAACTACAAAAGATTGTCCGGTGGGATGTGTCGATTTATATAATTACGACCCGTTGCATCGTCGTGCCGGGGTGGGAATAATCATCAGTCCCGATTTTCAAAAAAACGGTTATGCAAGTAAGGCGTTGCATCTTATTGAAAAATACGCCAATAACACCTTGAAATTGCACCAACTGTTCTGCCTGATTCACGAAAAAAACAATAAAAGCAGAGCATTGTTTGAAAGTTTAAACTACATCAATACTGGAATACAAAAAGATTGGTATTTCAACGGTAAAGACTTCGATGATGTGTTGTTTTATCAAAAGATGTTTTAAAGTAAATTTCTTTCAACACTTACGCTCAAATTTTAACTTTAATTGACAATATTTTTATCTTGTTAAAACAATAATGCTTGAATATTCCGTTATATTTGCGTTTTAACACACTTTTTTATGGAAATTTCGGTTCAGTTATTTGCTATATTGTCAATCATTTACTTTGTTACGGCTCACTTCGGATTATATAAAATTTTCGAAAAACTGGGCATAGAAGGTTGGAAAGCATTAGTACCCTTTTACAGCACTTGGATAATCATTAAAAAAATAGATAAATCCATTTGGTGGTTTATTTTTTACTATATCCCGTTTGTCGGTTTTGTTGTGTGGATGGGAATTATTGTTGAGTTGATGAAAATGCTGGGCAAATTTTCATTGAAAGAACACTTTTTGGCTGTGGTTTTTGCGCCAATTTATTTGGCAAAGGTAGGAATGGACCCTAATGTAAAACCAATTCCTTTTGAAGAATACAAAGCATACAAAAAGCCCAAAAGCAGAGAATGGGTAGATGCCATTGCCTTTGCTGTAGTTGCGGCTTCATTAATACGAATGTTTTATATCGAAGCGTTTACCATTCCCACTTCATCAATGGAAGCAACCTTGTTGCGTGGCGATTTTCTTTTTGTCAGCAAAATAGCTTATGGCCCGCGCGTGCCCAATACACCCATTTCATTCCCCTTTGCTCATCATACAATGCCCGGAACTTCAAGTATGAAATCTTATTTGGAGTGGATTAAATTTCCTTATCACCGATTACCCGGTTTAGGTCCTGTAAAACGAAATGATTGTGTTGTGTTTAATTTTCCCGAAGGCGACACCTTAACGCTTGAACGGCAAAGTGAATACCCTTACAAACAAATGATTAGAGATGCCGGAATGCAAATTTTGGCACAGCAATATGCCGGTCGTCAAGCCGAGTATGAACAGTTGAAAAAGAACAAAAGAGAATATTTAAAACAAGTTAACCGGTTGGGAAAACAAGCCGTAGAACGTCAATACCATATTATTGAGCGCCCGGTAGATAAAAAAGAAAACTATGTAAAACGATGTGTGGGAATTGCCGGCGATACACTGGAAATAAAAGATGCTGTGCTCTACATTAATCATAAGCCCGCTTACGAAGCCCCAACAGTCCAATTTATCTACGTTGTAGAAACAAACGGAACACCGCTGAATGAAAATATGTTGATTGAAAAAGGCTTAACCGCCGAAAGAATCTATCAAATAGGACAAAACCAATATGAGGTAACGCTTACGGCTGCAAATGCCGAAAAAATGCGTCAGATGCCCACGGTTAAAAGTGTAGAGAAAGAGATAATTCCAAAAGGAGTGATCGTTAATCCGTTTGCCATTTTCCCAAATACCGATGAATACGGTTGGACACGCGATAATTTTGGACCCATTGTGATTCCAAAAAAAGGAATGACAATGAAATTAACCAATGATAATATTTCCATTTACAAACGTGTTATTACACATTACGAACACAATACACTGCAAATCAAAGACGGTAAATTTATCATTAACGGGCAACCAACCAGTGAATATACATTTAAAATGGATTATTATTGGATGATGGGAGATAACCGTCATCACTCGCAAGACTCACGTTATTGGGGATTTGTTCCCGAAGACCACGTAGTGGGAAAACCCATTTTTATTTGGTTTTCGTACGACAGTCAACTTGGGAAAATACGTTGGGACAGAATTTTCTCAGGCGTTGATAACAGTCACGAATAATTGTAATTTGCTTATTGAAAACCATTGCCCAACATATAAAAGATTGGTTCAAAGCATTTTTATATGCTTTTCTGATTATCTTGTTTTTAAAAGTATTTGTTGTCGGAATTTTTTTGGTGCCTTCCAATTCTATGGAAAACACATTGCATCCCGGCGATGTACTCATTGTCAACAAGTTGGCTTACGGCCCAAGAATGCCTATAACTATTCTGTCCATACCGCTTTTACACGGTAATTTACCCGGCAAAAATCAAACAAAATCCTATCTAGATTGGTTGCAGTTACCTTACTTTCGCTTGCCCGGATTTTCTCAACCCAAAAAAGGCGATGTAGTGGTTTTTAATTATCCTTTAGATACAGAGCATCCTATTGACCATAAAAGTTTTTATGTAAAAAGAATCGTTGCTTTACCCGGCGATGAAATAAAATTGATAAACGGCAGAGTATTTATCAACGATACATTACAAAATATGTTGATGAACGAAATGAGCGATTATATTGCCGTAACCGATTTTGATATGGATGAGAACGACTTTGAAGAATTAGGGATTCATTATGCTTACAGAACATTGCCAAAAGGCGAATGGCATATTTCGGTAACGGCTTGGCAAGTGCAATTGCTGAGCAACGATAAACGAATTTATTCCATCTCAAAAATTCAAGACAAAAAATACCAAAAAATTGATTTGTTGTATGATAATTATCAAAATTGGAACCGCGATTTTTTCGGACCTTTATCAGTTCCCGCAAAAGGAGATACTATTTTACTGACCAAGCAAAATTTATCACTATATAAAAAAGTAATTGAAAAATATGAAAATGCGATCCTTTTGGTAAAAAACGACACGATATATGTTGATGATAAACCACAGAATCATTATGTTTTCAAACAAAATTATTATTTTGTAATGGGCGATAACCGGCATCATTCAGTAGATTCGCGCTTTTGGGGTTTTGTGCCCGAGAGCCATATTATTGGCAGAGTGAAAACGGTTTTGTATTCGCCTAAATCTTCCAAAAGAAAATGGTTTAAAGCAATTGAGTAACTTTGAAAATCAAACCTTTTTATGTTGAAAAAAATAGTTATATCGTTTCTGATACTTTCGCTTGCCATTGGCGGATATGTAGGATATCAATATTATCTGAAAATATACAAACCCAATGTTGTTTTAAAAAACGGTAAATCGCAAGCAGAATTATTTATTCCTACCGGAAGCGATTTTGAGCAAGTAAAAGAAATTTTGGTAAAACATCATTTTATTGAAGATGAAGCCTCGTTTGAGTGGGTGGCACAAAAAAAGAATTACATCAATAAAGTTAAACCCGGGCGATACATCATAAAAAAGGGAATGAACAATAACGAGTTGGTCAACCTGTTGCGTTCGGGAGCACAAACCCCTGTAAAAGTATCATTTCACAATATCCGTTTTAAAGAAGAACTTGCCGGCGTAATTGCCAAGCAAATAGAAGCCGATTCGGTAAGCTTAATACAATTGTTGAATGACGAAGATCTTGCACGAAAATACGGTTTCAATAAAGAAACATTCATTACAATGTTTATTCCCAATACCTACGAAATGTATTGGAATACTTCTGCTCAAGAATTTGTAGAGAGAATGGCAAAAGAGTATAAAGCTTTTTGGAATGATGAACGAAAAGCCAAAGCAAGAAAATTAGGATTATCACAATCGGAAGTAACCATTTTGGCTTCTATTGTTCAAGCAGAGCAGAACGTAAAAACCGATGAACAACCGGTTGTGGCAGGTTTGTATCTGAACCGTTTAAAACGCAATATGCAATTGCAATGCGATGCCACATTAAAATTTGCCAACAAAGCTTACGATGTGCAGCGTGTGTTGGATTCCGATAAAAAAATAGATTCGAAATACAATACGTATAAATATACCGGATTACCCCCGGGACCAATTAATTTGCCCGAGATAAATGCCATTGATGCCGTATTAAATGCAAAAGAGCACAACTATCTTTATATGTGTGCCAAAGAAGATTTTTCGGGTTACCACAATTTTACATCTTCCTACAATCAGCATTTGCGAAATGCCAAAAAATATCAAGCAGAATTGAATAAAAGAAAAATTTACCGTTAAAATTGTATTTTTGATACGTATTTTTACGGAGTGTAGAAACATCAGAATTTAGAAATTTGAAAAAAATAAAACTTTATGAAACCGGTAAAAATTAAATTTGGAACAGACGGATGGCGTGCCATCATAGCAAAAGACTATACAGTTGATAATGTTGCTCGTGTAACTTTAGGCGTTGTTAATTGGCTTAAAGCAAACTTTGAAAACCCCAGTGTGGTCGTTGGCCACGATTGTCGTTTTGGTGGCGAATTGTTTGCCGATACTGTTACAAAAGTATTGGTAAAGCATCATATAAAAGTTTATCGTGCGTATGGCTTTGTTTCTACTCCAATGGTATCGTTGGGTGCAGTTACTTACAATGCAAGTTTGGGCATTATCCTTACAGCATCGCATAATCCGCCGAGTTACAATGGCTATAAATTGAAAGGAAACTTTGGTGGTCCGTTGCTTGAAGAAGACATTTTAAAAGTTGAAAATTTAATTCCCGATGAAAACCACATTGATTTGGATGCGGTAAATTTAGATGATTTTTCCGATTACATTCAAGAAGTGGATTTGGAAACCGACTATGTAAACCACGTGGAGAAAAATTTCGATATGGATGCCATTCGTAATACAAACTTACGTTTTGCTTATGATGCAATGTATGGCGCCGGGCAGTCGGTAATGCGCCGTTTATTGCCTGATATTGACTTTTTGCATTGCGAAGAAAACCCCGGATTTCATGGCGTAGCACCAGAACCCATTTTACGCAATTTGCAAGAATTTTCAGAAATGATTAAACTCTCTGACGGAGAAATAAATTGCGGTTTGGCTACCGATGGCGACGCCGACAGGATCGGGCTGTTTGATTCTCAAGGAAATTTTGTCGATTCGCATCACATCATTCTGCTTTTAATAAAATATTTGGTCGAAGAAAAAGGATATAAAGGCAAAGTGGTAAATGCCTTTTCGGTAACACCACGCGTAAAGAAAATGTGTGAGCATTACGGTTTGGATTATCAAGTCGTGAAAATCGGTTTTAAACATATTGCCGGTATTATGTTGAAAGAAGATGTTCTGTTGGGTGGAGAAGAATCGGGCGGAATTGCCATAAAAGGGCATATTCCTGAACGTGATGGTATTTGGATGGGATTAACCATTTGGGAATATATGGTAAAATCGGGCAAAACCCTTGAGGAGTTGATTGAAGATATGTATAAAATTGTCGGAAAGTTTGCTTTTGAACGCATTGATTTAAAAGTGCCAAACGACCAAAAATGGCGCATAATGGAAAATTGTGAAAAAGGTGTTTACAAATCATTTGGACCGTATAAAGTGCGCAGAGTGGAAAATGTTGACGGATATAAATTCTTTTTCGATAACGACGAATGGGTAATGATACGCCCATCAGGAACAGAGCCGGTGCTTCGCACCTACGCCGAATCATCCGATACCGAAGGAGCGTTTAAAATCCTTAAAGCGGTTCACGATACTATATTAAAAGCATGAAAAAATAAGATAACTATTTTTGATAATTAAATTTCAAACCTCTGTTACATAAAAAACAGAGGTTTTGTTATTTCTCATAAACAATATTTTTTTATAATTTGAGTTTTATTTATTTTTGATAAAATCAAATTTTATGAAGGTATATTTTTCTCTTTTGCTTGTAGCGTTTTCATTTTGGTTAAAGGCACAAGAAAATTATCAGTATAAAGATAAGGTGATATTGACCAATAATGATACGATAACCGGAGAAGTTATCGACTTGGATATAAGAAGAATGGCTATAGTATTGCACAAATCCGGAAGGGTGGAAAAAATAAAAGATTGGCGGATAAATAAAGTAATATACAACATCGGAACTACGGTTGTTATAAAAGAAGAAATAAATAAGTTATACGGAGGTAAATTAGATAATCTTTTGTCGGTAGAAAGCGCTGCCTTTATCAGAAATGTGATAAAAATTAGATTTGAGAAGTTTTTAACACCAAAATTTTCTGTCGGATTAGCCCTCTCTACCTCTTATTCACCTGTCAATCAATACAGGCGCTTTAGATGGAGGATGTCGGCAAGTGTACCTTACTATTATTATGCCGATTGGATGAAAAATAATTTTTCGGCAGATGTGGATTTTTTTAATTTTTACTATTTACGTCGCCCGCATTTTAGTGCGTATGTGGGATGTTTTACAGAGTTTAATAACGATACGTATTTTATTTCGCTGCCCTATTCTTATTCTTATAACCATCGGCAATATTGGAGCTTTTCTACCGGTATAAAAAACGGATTGATGTATTACCATAAAAGCGGTTTATTTGCTCAGTTGAACCTGAAAATAGCTTATCAGGATTTTTATGTGGGAGGGATAGATTTTATAAATCAGGTAGCACCTTATTTAGAATTTAATATTGGTTATAACCTTAAAAAGTTTAAAAAATGAAAAAGAACATTTTAGCACTTTTATTCATATTTACTACTGTGAGTGTGTTTTCTCAAACAAAAATTTTATTAAACAATGGAGATACATTGCTAGCCAAGAAAATATTAAATATTGATAAGTACGGACTAACACAATATATACCAGACAACGCTGATTCGGTAAATGTAATCAAATCATCAGAAATTCAATTGATAATTGATGGCATAACTCATAAATCAATTAGTGTAAATAATTTTGAAAATAAATTGTTTGCTTTCCAACAGTTAAATTTTTTACTGGCGACAGATGTGGGACAATTAACTTTTGGAAACGCCAATTTAAGCTTTGAAAAAGTGGTTTTTAATGAATACTTAGGGATTAAACTGCATTTTTTTAAAAATGTATATAAAACCCATAAAGTTCCAAATCGTTACAGGTATTTCGCTTATTATTCCTATACTAACGAGAGTTATTATGATGTAAATAAGTCTTGGTTGGATTGGTCGTTTAAACTTGATTTAAAAATATACTTGGATAAAACAGGAATGTTCAAATTCTACATGGCACCCTTCTATGAAAAGGGACAAGTAAATGCTGAATTATATAGCTATACTAATAATCCGGAATCAAATGTGATTTTAATTGACAGAAAGGAAACTAAATTTTCTTATGGTTTAGGAGGTATTAAGTTCGGTGGTTTGTTTACTTCAAAATATAATTTTTATATTTCACCGGAATTTGGAATGTGTTATAAACGCTTTTATTTATTACCTGTAAACATGTCATATGGAATAATGGCATTTCTCAACCTGTCAATTGGCTATAATTTCAAGAAAAAATAATCTTAATACCCCAAAATCTTAAGCAAAGATTTATGACTTTGTTCTTTGGTAAACAACTTGGTGTGATAATCGCTGTTTTCATCCACATCTATATAAAATGAAAGAAAGCATTGACATGAAAATTGTGTTTAATTTTGGTAAATAAAAATATATTCATGAGATCTGTTTGTTTATTTATATTATTTAGTTTGTTTTATTCGTGTGCTCCTTCTACTTTAAAATTTATTGGTGATAATACAAAGGTTAAAGATTGTTTTTACATAGGAATAGGTCAAAATTCAAAATTTGCTTTTTGGAGAATAGGTGAATATGATTCTGAAATGAAAGAAATTTTTAACTACGTTTTGGTTTTAGAAAATCCTGAACGTTACGTAGAATATAATAATTATATTAATATTATATTAGAAAGAGAAGGAAAACAAACAATCATTGAAACAGATAGTTGTAAAATAAGAAATATTTATTCAGAAATAAATCCTGCAAAATTTATTATTCTAAAACAAAAACTGAACATTCCGGATTCTTTGAATTTTATTCCTATAGATAGGAAAGATTATTGAATTATAATATTAAGAACTTTTTAAAATGCTTGAGATGTTATCTTTCAAGCATTTTTTAGTTTACGGAAATGTTAATAAAATTGCAAAGTGATTTAAGAGCTTTTTGTCCAGCTTACTCATTAATTTAATGTCAAATTTGTTTAGGATAAATTATTATTCTTTTACCTTGATGCAAAAGAACCAAAACATCAAGGCTGCTCAAAAGTTTCTGCTCCACTTCGGCAACACGCACTAACTCACCCCAACACGCAAACGCCATTTCCAAAAAATAAGTCTATTTATTGATGGCTGAGATCAAACAGGGGTTTGTTTTAACGCTTGTTGTTACCTGTTGCACAACGAAACTTGTAAGATGCCAATTTTTTCTTTGTGTCTTCAAGCAGTCGTGCGAATAGGTTGCAAATAGAGATGACAATGCGCTAGTCCGAGTGAGAGATGATTTCAGGTACAATTTTACATTTCCCGGAAGACCTTTTGAAGACACTAGATTTTTGTTACTTTTCATCGATGGAAAAGAAAAAGTATGAAGCTTAATCGTAAAATTTCTTGATTGGGTTTTATCCAAAATTCACGTTAATTTAAGGTGTTAAATCGAGTCTGCATCTAACGAATTAATATTAACAGGTTTTAACCTGTGAACAAATCACCAAACGAAATACCTAAAGCATCAGCAATTTTTTAAGAGATGAAATATTAGGTTCAATTTTATCGCTTTCAATACGATAGTATTTAGCGTGTTCAATTCCAATAGTAAAAGCAAAATTAGTCAGCTTTTGCTGAATGCATAAATGTAATCCCTGAAATAGGAGGCGCATATAATCGTGTTAAAAGCGGTTACGGCAGTAACAGTTATATCAAACTTTTTCTCAACCTGTCAATTGGCTACAATTTCAAGAAAAAATAATCTTAATACCCCAAAATCTTAAGCATAGATTTATGACTTTGTTCTTTGGCAAACAACTTGGTGTGGTAATCGCCGTTTTCATCCACATCTATTACAATATGTTTGGGCGAGGGAATTAAGCAATGTTTTATTCCGCCGTATCCGCTCAAAGCCTCTTGATAAGCTCCGGTGTTAAAAAATCCAATATATAACGGTTCTTTGTCCGTTTCTTCCAATTTGGGTAAAAACACCTGATTTACATGGGCTTCGGCATTGTAATAATCTAAACTGTCGCAGGTGAGTCCGCCAACATTTACACGCATAAACGGATTGTCCCAATGATTTAATGCCAATAAAATATACCGTTGGTTAATAGCCCACGTATCAGGCAACGTGGTGATGAAAGAATTGTCAATCATATACCAACGTTCGGTATCGTTTTGTTGTTTTTCGTCCAAAATTTTGTAAATGTTCATTCCGCTTTCGGCAACGGTATATGAGCCAAATTCCGTTACAATATTCGGTTCGGGGATATTTCGGTTGGTACAAAATTCTTTTATTTGCGAGATAATTTCTTCAATCATATATTCATAATCAAAATCAAAGCCCAATGAATTTCTAAAAGGCAATCCGCCACCAATGTTAAGCGTGTCCAAGGTAGGGCAAACGGCTTTTAAATCGGCATATACATTCATTACTTTGTATAATTCGCTCCAATAATAAGCCGAATCTTTAATACCTGTATTGATGAAAAAATGCAGCATTTTAACTTCAATATGTTTTAAATCTTTTATTTTTTTTAAGTAAAAATCTTTTACATCCTTGTATCTTATGCCCAATCGGGAGGTGTAAAACTCAAAAGAGGGCTCTTCTTCCGAGGCAATTCGGATGCCTAAATTCATCTTTTTGTCAATGTTCTTGGCATAAAAATCAAGCTCGTGTTTATTGTCCAAAACCGGAATAACATTACTGCCTTTGTCAATTTGTTCTTTTATTTTTTCAAGATACAGCTCACGTTTAAAACCATTGCAAACAATCATTCTGTCTTTATCCAAAATTCCTTTTTCTTGCAAGCTTTCAATAATATAAAAATCGTATGCCGAAGAAGTTTCCAAGTGGGCGTTGCTGCTTAAAACTTCTTCAATAACAAAAGAAAAATGGTTGCTTTTTGTGCAGTAGCAATAAGTATAATTGCCTTTATAATCAACTTTTGCCATTGCTACATTAAACCATCGCATCGCTTGTTGAATGTTTTCGCCAATTTTGGGTAAATATGTAATTTTGAGCGGCGTACCGTAATGTTCTACAATGTCCATCAATGGAATGCTATGAAAGAATAATTCATTATCTTTAACCTCAAAACCATTTTGTGGAAAATCAAAGGTTTGTTCAATTAAATCTTGATATCGATTTTTCATTTTAAATGAGTTAAATTGCGTTTAAAAATATAAAGTAATTGAATTGAATAGGTTAATTTTTTGTAAAATAAATGAATTAAATTCAAGTGAAACAGTAAAATTAGATAAATTAAGTTATGAAAGAGATTAAAATAATAAAAAACCGATCGGATATAGGTGCCGGTACACGTGGTGCCGATATGGGTATTGATGCAGTTGAAATTGCCGCCATCAATGCAGGCAGTGATTTCTTTAATCAATTTGATTATGTAGATATTGAAACCGAAAATGATTCTATTTACCAGAAAAACATTACCCCTTATGCCAAAAGAATAAATAAGGTTTATTCGGTATCGTACCGGTTAAGTGAAGCCGTTAAAGTAATGTTAAAAGAACAAAATTTTCCGCTTGTATTATCCGGCGACCATTCTTCTGCCTTAGGAACAATTGCCGGTATAAAAACCGCTTTTCCTGATAAACGAATCGGTGTGGTTTGGATTGATGCACACGCCGATATTCACTCACCTTATACATCGCCATCGGGCAATATTCATGGAATGCCGTTGGCAGTTTGTTTAAATGAAGATAATTTGGATTGCCAAGTAAATCAAATTACCAATGAAACCAAAACAAATTGGGAAGCATTAAAGAAAATGGGTGACATTTCGCCAAAAATCCTGCACAGCGATTTGGTTTATTTTGGGGTGCGCGATACCGAAGAACCCGAAGATTATCTGATAAAAAAACACAATATCAAAAACTATACAGTTGCCGAAGTGCGCTATCGCGGATTGGATGTTTGTGTTAAAGAAACCATTGAAAAATTGGCAAATTGCGATATGATTTACATTTCTTTTGATGTGGACAGTATGGACTGCGATTTAATTTCAAAAGGTACCGGAACGCCTGTTTCAAAAGGGTTTGACCAATTTGAAATTATTGATATTATCAATGGTTTAATTCAATCGAACAAGGTGGTTTGTGTAGAAGCAGTTGAAGTGAACCCAACACTCGATAACAAAGGGAATGCAATGGCCGAAGCGTGCTTTGAAGTGCTTAATGCCATTACCTCGCAAATAAAAAACAGCTTAAACAGCTTGCCGGTGTAAGCAAAAGTATAATTTTGACTTTTAATAAATTCAGATGCAGGAAATGGAAAAATTGTTGAATAAAGCGGTTAAGCAAGCACTTTTAAAAATCTATCAATTGGATGTAGGAGATAATCAAATTCAATTGCAAAAAACCCGTAAAGAATTTCAAGGAGATGTAACCCTTGTTGTGTTTCCTTTTGTGAAA
Source organism: Flavobacteriales bacterium UBA852 (assembly GCA_002295925.1). Taxonomy (GTDB): domain Bacteria; phylum Bacteroidota; class Bacteroidia; order Flavobacteriales_E; family Vicingaceae; genus UBA852. The sequence goes on along the minus strand of DBGO01000011.1, from coordinate 18,524 downwards.
GAAATTCGCAAAAATCCCCAACAAATTGCACAAGAATTAGGTGAGGAACTCAAACAATCGATTGAAGAGATTGAAGATTTTAATGTAGTAAAAGGATTTCTTAATCTGACTATCTCGTCAAGATTTTGGTTAAATCAATTTTTAGGTATTTATGATAATCCCGATTTTGGTAAACAAACTCAACCAACGAGCGAAACTTATATGGTTGAATATTCATCACCCAATACCAATAAGCCGCTACATTTAGGACATTTGCGCAATAATTTTTTAGGGTATTCTGTTGCTGAAATAATGAAAGCGGTTGGTCATCAAGTTTTTAAAACACAAATTATTAACGACCGCGGTATTCATATTTGCAAAAGTATGTTGGCGTGGCAAAAATTTGGCAATGGCGAAACTCCTGAATCGTCAGGAATGAAAGGCGACCATTTGGTTGGGAAGTATTATGTTATTTTTGATAAAGAATATAAAAAACAAATTGCCGAATTAGTTGCACAAGGAATAGAAGAGGAAGAAGCTAAAAAACAAGCCCCTATTTTGTTGGAAGCACAAGAGATGCTGCAAAAGTGGGAAGAAGGCGACCTTGAAGTGCGTGCGCTTTGGGAAAAAATGAACAGTTGGGTATATGACGGGTTTGCCCAAACGTACAAAATGATGGGGGTAGATTTCGATGAATTGTATTATGAGTCGGAAACGTATTTGAAAGGAAAAGAAATTGTGTTGCAAGGATTGGAAAAAGGTGTTTTTTACAAAAAAGATGACGGCTCGGTGTGGTGTGATTTGAGTGATTACAATATGGATGATAAATTGTTGCTTCGTGCCGACGGTACTTCGGTATATATGACACAAGATATTGGAACGGCAGTGGAGCGTTACGAAAAACACAACGACCTTACCGGAATGATTTACACCGTTGGCAATGAGCAAAATCATCACTTTAAAGTTTTATTTATCATTCTTAAAAAATTGGGCTACGAATGGGCTGATAAATGTTATCATTTGTCTTACGGAATGGTTGATTTACCAACAGGCAAAATGAAATCACGTGAAGGAACAGTAGTTGATGCCGATGATTTAATGCAAAGTGTTATTGAAGATGCCAAGCAAATGACACAAGAGCGCGGACATATCGACGAAATGAGTGAAACCGAAAAAGAAGAATTATATCGAATTATCGGTTTAGGCAGTTTAAAATACTTTTTATTAAAAGTTGATCCAAAACGCCGAATGTTGTTCAATCCGCAAGAATCTATCGATTTGAATGGTAACACGGCGCCATTTATTCAATATGCGCACGCTCGCATTCAGTCGCTGTTGGCAAAAGCCGCCGAAAAAGGATTTTTACCTCAAATTGCAAAAGAGGTTAAACCCGAACAACAAGAGCTGGAGCTGGTGCAAAATATATTGGATTTCCCGGCGGTTGTCCGTCAGGCGGCAGAAGAATATTCGCCTGCCGTTATTGCCAATTACGTTTATGAATTGGTAAAAGCATACAACCATTATTATCAAACAGTGCCAATTTTAAGAGAAGAAGATCCTTTAAAAATACAATGGCGTTTGGCTTTATCTGAAAAAACAGCCAATGTAATTAAAAACGGAATGTTATTGTTGGGTATTCAAGTGCCCGACAGAATGTAAAAGAATAGCTTATGGAAACTGTGCAAAATCAAGTGGAGGAATTAGGATATGTAACGGCGAATTTGCCCGAAGGTAAAGATTTGGTTCAAGAGATTGAACGGTTAAAAAAAGAAAAAAATGCCGTGATATTGGCGCATTATTATCAATATCCCGAAATTCAGGATATAGCTGATTATATCGGCGACAGTTTGGGTTTATCGCAAGAAGCGGCTAAAACCGATGCCGATATTATTGTTTTTGCCGGTGTGCATTTTATGGGCGAAACAGCAAAAATTTTAAATCCGGGCAAAAAAGTGATTATTCCCGACTTAAACGCCGGTTGTTCATTGGCCGATTCGGCACCGGCAGATAAATTCAAAGCTTTTTTGGACAAACATCCCGGTTATACGGTTATCAGTTACATCAACTGTTCTGCAGAGATAAAAGCAATGAGTGATATTATTTGTACTTCGAGCAATGCGGTTAAAATCGTGGACAGTTTGCCCAAAGATGCCAAAATAATTTTTGCACCCGATAAAAATTTGGGACGGTATGTGGCGCAAAAAACCGGCAGAGAATTATTGTTGTGGGATGGCGCTTGTGAAGTACATATTGATTTATCGAAAGATAAATTAAAATTACTGCAAGGCAAACATCCCGATGCCAAATTGATAGCACATCCCGAATGTCAACAAGATATTTTGGAAGATGCCGATTTTATTGGCAGTACCACAGCATTGTTGAATTATGTAAAAACGCAACCGTATCAAAAGTTTATTGTGGCAACCGAGGCAGGAATTTTACATAAAATGAAAGAAGCTGTTCCCGAAAAAGAATTAATTCCGGCACCTGCCAATCAAGAAAATACTTGTGCTTGCAGCGAATGTCCCTATATGAAAATGAATACGTTGGAGAAAATTTATGCCTCTTTGATACACGAACAACCGCAAGTGTTTGTTCCCGAAGATATTCGATTAAAAGCATTGCGTTCCATTCAACGGATGTTGGATTTGTCGAAATAAAAAACGGTCAAATACTTCAAAGATAAAAGAACCGGCAGAGAACAATTTTCTTTGTAAGATGTTATTATCTTCGTAAAGCATTATCTTTGTTTATCAAAAAATCATTAGTATGAAGTTTAAAGGAAAAGTGGTTGTGGTTACCGGTGCTTCGTCGGGTATTGGATTGGCTTGTGCCAAAGAATTTGGTAAAAACGGTGCAAAGGTTGTAATGGCTGCCAGAAATAACGATAAATTGAATGCTGCTGCCGAAACACTCGAAAATCAAGGTGTTGAAGTATTGGCTGTTCAAACAGATGTTAGTAAAAAAGAAGATTGCAAACGATTGATAGAGCAAACTGTTCAAGTATTTGGTACTGTAGATATATTGATAAACAATGCCGGAATTTCTATGCGGGCATTATTCAAAGATTTTAAATTGGAGTCTTTTGAACAATTGATGCAAATCAACTTTTTTGGAACTGTATATTGCACAAAATTTGCCCTGCCTTATTTGTTGAAACAAAAAGGAAGTGTAGTAGGCGTTTCGTCAATTGCCGGATATGTGGGCTTGCCGGCACGTACAGCTTATTCGGCATCGAAATATGCTATGCAAGGCTTTTTGGACGCTTTGCGCACCGAGAATTTAAAAACCGGATTGCACGTAATGGTTGCTTGTCCCGGGTTTACATCGTCAAATATTCGCAACACAGCACTCACTGCCGATGGTACGCCTCAAGGTGAATCACCAAGAGAAGAAGGTAAAATGATGTCTGCCGAGGAAGTAGCGCAACATATAGCTCGTGGTGTAGCCAAAAGAAAGCGCACCATTGTGCTCACCACCGAAGGGAAATTGGCTGTTTTGATGAGCAAGTTATTCCCAAAGTTTGTTGAGAAACAAGTATTCAAAAAAATGGAAAAAGAACCCGATAGTCCATTAAAAAGTTAAGAATGATTATTACCCTAATGGGATATATGGGCAGTGGTAAAACGACATTTGGCAAACAATTGGCGCGTAAACTGTCGTATCATTTTTTTGATTTGGATGCTGAAATTGAAAAGAATGAAGGGTTGTCGATTTCCGAAATATTTTCAGAAAAAGGAGAGGCGTACTTTAGAGAAACGGAAAGTAAAATATTGACAAATTTACTTCGGAACAAAAATGATGTTGTTTTATCATTAGGTGGCGGAACGCCCTGTTTTTTCAATAATTTGGATTTGATAAAAAAACAATCTTTATCCGTATATATAAAACTGCCGGTTAAAACATTGGCGCAACGATTACAGCAAAGCAATAAAAACAAACGCCCTTTAATCAGTGGGTTGAACAGTAAAGAATTGAATGATTTTATAGAAAAACAATTGATAGAACGAGAAAAATTTTATCTGCAAGCCGATGTTGTTATAGAGCCGTTAAACGAAAAAAGAAAATGGCATGATATAATAATCAACCACCCTCGTTTTTCAAGGGTGATTGATAAATAAAATGATATGCAAACTATTTATATTGCTCTAAAAGGTATTTGATGATATCTGTTGTAGTAACAATTCCTACCAGTTTGTCATTTTCTGTTACGGGCAATGCGTGAAATTCTTCTTTGGTTAAAATTTCGGCAACCTCACGTATTTCATCACTTGGTGATACGCTTTTAGGATGGTGCTTCATCACTTGCTCTATGCTGAACATCTTAAATACCGAAGCATCCAAATCTTCTTCCAACCCAAAACTTAATCGTAAAATATCGGTAATGCTCAATATCCCGATTAACTTATCGCCTGAAACTACCGGTATGTGGCGAATTTTTTTCGATTTCATTAATTCATATGCATCTTTTAAATTGTCATTCAGACTCACGGTGTATAAGTCTTTTGTCATAATGTGCGATACAGGCTCTCTTTTTTTCATAGGTTTTAAATTTTAGTGATTAACTTATTTTTCACTATTAAATTTCTGCCTGTTTTACGGAGTATGAAATGATTTTTGTCAGTATTTAGTAAGAATAAATAAAAAATCCCCAACAAAAATGTCGAGGATTTTAAAAATATGATGCTGAAAATTAATTACAATCCTTTATCTGCCAAGTAACGCTCGGCATCAAGTGCAGCCATACATCCAGTTCCGGCAGCTGTAACCGCTTGTCGGTAAACTTTGTCGGCGCAATCACCGGCGGCAAAAACACCTTCAACATTGGTTTTTGTGCTTCCGCATTGTACTTTTAAATATCCGGTTTCGTCCATATCTAACCAACCTTTAAAAATATCGGTATTGGGCTTATGTCCGATTGCAACGAAAAAACCGGTAGCTTTCAATGTTTTCTCTTCGCCGGTTTTATTGTTTTTTACCAATACACCTTCAACGGCTTTTTCGCCTAATATATCAACCGTTTCTGTATTGAATAAAACTTCAATGTTTGGTGTATTCGTTACACGCTCTTGCATTACTTTTGAGGCGCGCATTTCATCGCGGCGAACCAATAAATATACTTTGTTGCATAATTTTGCCAAGTAAGTGGCTTCTTCGGCAGCAGTATCGCCGCCACCCACAACAACAACGTCTTGTCCGCGATAAAAATATCCGTCGCAAACGGCGCAAGCACTCACGCCAAAACCGTTTAAACGTTGTTCATTTTCCAATCCAAGCCATTTGGCTGAAGCACCTGTAGAAACAATAATCGAGTCAGCAGTTATCAATTTGTCGTTATCTATCCATACTTTATGAACAGGACCTGAAAAATCTACTTTTGTAGCCATTCCAAAGCGTACGTCGGTGCCAAATCGTTCTGCTTGTTGCTGAAATTCTACCATCATTTTAGGCCCGTCAATTCCCTGAGGATACCCCGGGAAGTTTTCAACTTCGGTAGTGGTGGTTAACTGACCGCCCAACTGCATACCGGTGTATAAAACAGGGCTTAGTTCTGCTCGTGCAGCATAAATGGCAGCGGTAAATCCGGCAGGACCTGAACCGATGATGAGACATTTTACGTGTTCTGTGTTCTCTTGTTCTGACATATTTTTAAATTTTTGGTTTTCGGTTTTTAATTAAATTTCGTCCAAAATTAACGATTATTTGTTCAACAGCATATTTTATATAAGTAACCATTGTTACATAATTGGATGGCTACATAATGCCTTCTTTCATTAAATCGTGAATATGAATCATACCTTTGTAATTCTCATTTTCATCGGTAACAATCAGTTGAGAGATGCTGTTTTTTTTCATTAATTCATAGGCATTAACAGCCATTTCGGTTTCGATTATCGTTTTTGGATTTTTATTCATTAAATCTTGTGCGGTAATACCGGATAAATTGGTGTGCGATTGTAAAAAACGTCGCAAATCGCCATCGGTAATAATTCCTTCAATTTTATCATTGTTTAATACAACGGTTGCCCCCAATCGTTTGGAAGATATTTCAATCAAAACGTCTTTGAATGGTGTTTTGGGTTTTACGGCAGGTTTTTCATTGTTCGGATAAATATCCAAAACACGTAAATAAAGTTTTTTTCCTAAGCTGCCACCGGGATGGTACTTGGCGAAATCTTTTTTGGTAAAAGATTTTAACTTTAATAAACAAACGGCCAAAGCATCGCCCATAGCCAATTGTGCTGTAGTGCTTGTGGTTGGTGCAAGGTTATTAGGGCAGGCTTCTTTTTCTACCGGCGTGTGCAAGGTATAATCTGCTTGAAGGCTTAAAAAAGAATTTTTATTGGATGTAAGTGCAATTAAGGGGTTGCCAAAGTTTTTGATAAACGGTACCAATACTTTTATTTCGGGCGTATTTCCACTTTTTGAAATACATATTACTACATCATTTTTTTGAATCAACCCCAAGTCGCCATGGATGGCATCGGCTGCATGCATATAAATTGCCGGTGTTCCGGTAGAATTTAGTGTGGCAACAATTTTTTGCGCTATAATGGCACTTTTCCCTATTCCTGTAACAATTACGCGTCCTTTCGATTCAAGAATTAGTTTTACAGCAGAGGTGAAATCGTCGTTTACCGAATGAATCAGATTTTTAATTGCGTCCGATTCGTTAATGAAAACCCCTTCGGCGATGTCTTTTATTTGATTATTTATTGCACTCATCTAATATTTTTGAAAATTACATTATAAAAATTCTAATCAATACAAAAATAGTCTTAATTTTAAGTAACAAAAATGTTAACCCGGTATTTTTAAAATTAAAACAGTACACATTTAATAATCATGCAAACAGACACTTTATCCTTAACCGATAACCTGAAGAAATATTTTGGTTTTAACAGTTTTAAAGGAGAGCAAGAAAAGATAATATCTACCTTATTATCTGGAAAGGATGTATTTGTAATTATGCCAACTGGTGGCGGTAAGTCGTTGTGTTATCAATTACCTGCATTAATGAGTGAAGGAACGGCAGTAGTAGTTTCCCCTTTAATAGCTTTAATGAAAAACCAAGTAGATGCCATTAGAGGGTTCTCGAATCAGGATGGAGTGGCACATTTTTTAAATTCATCATTAAATAAAGGCGAAATAAACCGGGTAAAAGAGGATGTGCGCAACGGTGTAACGAAATTATTGTATGTAGCTCCCGAATCATTGACCAAAGAAGAAAATATAGATTTTTTGAAAAGCGTAAAACTTTCTTTTTTTGCCATTGATGAAGCGCATTGTATTTCGGAATGGGGGCATGATTTTCGTCCTGAATACAGAAAATTAAAATCAATTATTGAAGCAATTGAGCGTGTGCCGATTATAGCACTAACAGCCACGGCTACGCCAAAAGTTCAAGAAGATATTCAAAAAAACTTGGGAATGGATGATGCCGAAGTATTTAAAGCATCATTCAACCGAGATAATTTATATTATGAAGTAAGGCCGAAAAAAAATGTAAATGCCGAAATCATCAAGTTTATAAAAAAACATCCCGGAAAGAGTGGTATTGTGTATTGTTTGAGTCGTAAAAAAGTGGAGGAAATTGCCGAGTTGTTACAGGTAAACGGTATCAAAGCATTGCCATATCATGCCGGATTGGACGGTAATACGCGCGCCAAGCATCAAGATATGTTTTTAATGGAAGATGTTGATGTGATAGTGGCTACAATAGCGTTTGGAATGGGGATTGATAAGCCGGATGTTCGGTTTGTCATCCATCATGATATCCCAAAAAGTTTAGAAAGCTATTATCAAGAAACCGGACGTGCCGGACGCGATGGAGGAGAAGGGTATTGTTTGGCTTTTTACCGGTATAAAGATATTGAAAAGCTTGAGAAGTTTTTGCAAGGTAAACCTGTTGCCGAGCAAGAAATTGGTATGCAGTTGATTTTTGAAATGGTTTCGTATGCCGAAACGGCGGTTTGCCGACGTAAACAATTGTTGTATTATTTTGGTGAAGAATACGATGAAGTAGAATGTCAAGAAAAAGGAATGTGCGACAACTGTGCCAATCCAAAAGAAAGATTTGAAGGAAAAGAAGATGTTGCCAAGTTGCTCAATGCAATGCAAGAATTGAAAGAAATTTATAAATCGAAATTTATTTCAAACTTTATGGCCGGCAAAGAAATTGCCGAAATTAAATCCTTTAATTCCCAAAATCATCCATTGTTTGGTTGCGGAAAAGAACACGATGAGAAGTATTGGGATTCGGTTATTCGTCAATGCATTATTCAAGGATTAATTGTAAAAGAAATAGAAAATTACGGTGTACTGAAGTTAAGTGATAAAGGTCGAGCGTTTATAAAAAATCCTTTTTCAATAGAGTTGGTGCAAGCCCATAACTACGACGTGGCCGAAAATGACGATGATATTGTGCAGCCTCATAAATCATCCGGAGCTACCGATGAAGTATTGTATGGTATTTTGAAAGATTTGCGTAAAAAAATAGCCAAACAAAAAGGATTGCCGCCCTATGTGATATTTCAGGACCCTTCATTGGAAGATATGTGTACCCGATATCCTATCACTTTAGAGGAAATGACCAATATTGTTGGGGTGGGGCAAGGAAAAGCCGAAAAATTTGCGCAGCCGTTTATAGAAGTAATAAAAAAATATGTTGAAGAAAACAATATTGAGCGTCCCGATGATTTGGTGGTAAAATCCGTAGCCAATAAATCGGCATTAAAGGTTTTTATAATTCAAAGCATAGACAGAAAAATGCAATTGGAAGATATTGCCGATGCCAAAGGAATTTCTGTTGACGAAGTGCTGGATGAAATAGAAAATATTGTCAATTCGGGAACTAAAGTCAATTTGGATTACATAATCGACGAATTATTGGATGAAGAATACCAAGAAGAATTGTATGATTACTTTATGGAAGCAGAATCGGATGATTTAGACGATGCTTTGGAGGAATTTGAAGATGCTTATTCTGAAGAAGAAATTCGCTTGATGCGCATTAAATTCCTCTCGGAAGTGGCAAATTAATTTTTATTTTCGAATAATTTTTATTTCGCCGTTCATCTCTAACTTGATTATGGCTGAACTTTTATGGTATTGGCTGGTTTCCATATCTGGCGAAACAATAATGTCCACAGCATTTTTTATCTCTTCGTCAATATCGTCAAAAGTTTTTGGCGCCGGGTTACCACTTATATTTGCCGAAGTTGAAACAATGGGTTTTTTCAGTTTATTTAGCAATTGATACACAAATCCGGATTTAACCATTCTAATGGCTATACTGCCGTCGTCGGCGATTAAATTTTTTGGTAAATTCTTTGCTTGAGGATAAATAATCGTTGTGGGTTTTTCGCTTAAATCAATCAAATCCCAAGCCAATGGCGGAACATCTTCAACATATTGTTGCAGCATTGCATCACTGTTCACAAGTATAATCATGCTTTTAGAATCCGGACGATTTTTAATCTTATATAATTTGTCAATAGCTTTTTCGTGAGTTGCATCACACCCTAATCCCCAAATAGTATCTGTTGGGTAGAGTATGGTTTTTCCTTCGTCAATTAATGTGCTCATTTGGTTAATGTTAGAAAATAATTTCATTTTTTACGACATTTATCATTACTTTGCAAAAGTAATAGTATTATGTTTGCATCAACATTAAAAAATATAAATATTATGAGAGCTAAATTTCTGATAATTGCATTGGTGCTGACAACAATCTTTAATGCAGAAAAAGTACAAGCGCAATTTTGTTACAATGAAGGTGATAATATGTTAAATATTGGTTTTTCACCATTTACTTATGGTTTTGGATATAAATACAATTATGGTTTTTATAAAAATTCAAGTTATGTGGCATTTCCTGCATTAAATGTTAATTACCAAATAGGCTTTCACGAGTTTATCAGCGCAGGTATAACAGCCGGGCGTTTTTCAAGAGTATATAAATCCACTTATCAGTCTTACACGGGTTATTTAAATGAATACAAAGACTCTTACAGTTATACAATGTTGGGTGTTTTAGCAGAAGTACATTTAGATAATATGTTTGAATCATTAGATGTTACTTCGATGAATTTAGGTGAGCAAATAGATGTTTATGTTGGTTTTTCTACCGGTATGTTAATCAGTAGTTGGAATTCTAAAGATATTTGGTACACTGAGAATAAAAATGTGATAATCAAACATGAAAGTAAAGCCTCAGGTAGTGATGTATGGCCATTTTTACGTTCCTATGTTGGAGGGCGATATATGTTTAATCCAAGTTTTGGAGCGTTTATGGAATTAGGGTATTCAAGTTTCGGTTATATGAATTTGGGAGTTACCTTTAAAATGTAATCATTCATTCCAAATTTGCCAAGCTTTTTCGGCTTGTAAGCGGAGCATTTGTAATCCATTGATGGCAGTTGCTCCGTTTTTTTTTGCCATTTGCAAAAAAAGTGTTTCCTCAGGATTGTAAATCAAGTCATAAACAATATGTTCGGGCGTTAAGCATTCGTAAGGAAGATTTATCAAATCATCATTGTTGGGATACATACCTACAGGAGTAGTATTTACTATAATGGTATGAAACTTCATCACATATTCATTCACATCGTTATAACCTATTTGATTTTCGGTTGTAGGTTTTCGTGAAACGAATAATACATTAATACCCAGTTTTTCAAATACATACGCTACGGCTTTCGATGCACCGCCGGTACCGAGAATAAGTGCTCGTTCATGTATGTTTTTTAAAAATGGTTTTAATGAAAAATGAAAACCGTAAGCATCGGTATTGTAGCCGGTGAGTTTTCCGTTCGATATTTTCACCGTATTCACGGCGCCAATTTCTTTAGCTTCGGCACTTAAATCGTTTAAAAAAGGTATAATTTGTTCTTTATAAGGAATAGTTACATTAAACCCGTTGTATTTTTGTAAATCAATGGATTTAAATTCATCTATTGCGTTAATCTCAATATTGGAGTAGGAGTAAGACAGATTTTCTTTTTTAAATTTATTGTTGAAATAATCTTTCGAAAAAGAATGCTTTAATGACTTGCCGAGTAAAAAAAAATGCTTTTCCATAGTTATTTTTTGAATTTAGACTTCCATTTACGGGTTTTTTCTTCGGCTTGTTGATGGCGCCACTCTGCAATTGCTTTATGATTTCCCGAAAGTAAAACATCAGGCACTTTATATCCTTGATAATCCTCGGGGCGAGTATAAACGGGTGGAGCAAGCAAATCGTCTTGAAACGAGTCGGTTAGGGCAGAAGTTTCATCCCCCAACACCCCGGGAATAAGTCGAACAATGCCGTCGCATAACACTGCGGCAGGCAATTCGCCGCCCGAAAGGACATAATCACCAATGGAGATTTCTTTTGTAACAAAAATATCGCGCACACGTTGGTCAACACCTTTGTAATGCCCGGCTAATATAATGATATTGTTATAGGTAGAAAGCATATTTAATGTCTTTTGTTCCAAAGGTTCGCCATCCGGAGTCATATAAATAATTTCATCGTATTGACGCTCACTTTTTAATTGATTGATACATTTTGCAATGGGCTCAATCATCATAACCATTCCTGCACCGCCACCATATTGGTAATCATCAATGGTTTTATACTTATCATTTGCATAATCGCGCAACGAATGAAGTTTAATTTCGGCTAAACCTTTATCTTGCGCCCGTTTTACAATAGAATGTTGCATAAAACTTTCCATTAATTCGGGCAAAACGGTAATAATGTCTATTCGCATGGTAAAATTGTAAAAAGATGATAACAAAAGTCCTAAAAATTACGCTAAAAAATCAAACTATTCTGTACGCAAATTGTACTTTTGCCAAAAATAGTACAATATGTCTGAAATTAGTGCAAAATATAATCCCGAATCCATAGAAGATAAATGGTATAAATTTTGGCTCGAAAACAAATATTTCCACAGCGAACCCGACGACAGAGAACCCTATACAGTAGTTATTCCACCACCAAACGTAACAGGTGTTTTACATATGGGGCATATGCTCAATAACACCATTCAAGATGTATTGGTGCGAAAAGCGCGAATGGAAGGTAAAAATGCTTGTTGGGTACCCGGAACCGATCATGCTTCAATTGCCACAGAGGCAAAAGTGGTTGCCAAACTAAAAAGCGAAGGCATTGAAAAATCGCAACTTACCCGCGAAGAATTTTTAAAACACGCTTGGGAATGGACCGAAAAACATGGCGGAATCATTTTGGAACAATTAAAAAAACTCGGCGCTTCTTGCGATTGGGACCGTACTCGTTTTACGCTTGAGCCGGATTTGTATGATGCTGTTATTACTGTTTTTATCGATTTATACAATAAAGGATATATTTACCGCGGAGTAAGAATGATAAACTGGGACCCTGCGGCACAAACCGCTTTATCCGATGAAGAAGTAATTTACAAAGAAGTTCAGTCAAAATTATATTATATCGAATATCCGATTGTGGGCAGTGACGAGAAAGTAACCATTGCCACCACACGTCCCGAAACTATTTTGGGCGATACTGCCATTTGCATAAACCCCAACGACGAACGCTATAAACATTTAAAAGGCAAAAAAGCACTTGTGCCGCTAATCAATAGAGAGGTTCCCATAATTTTTGACGAATATGTGGATATGGAATTTGGTACAGGATGCCTTAAGGTTACGCCTGCTCACGATTTGAACGATTACGAATTGGGAATCAAACATAATTTGCCAAGCATTGATATTTTAAACGATGACGGAACATTAAGTGAAGCCGCACAACTTTACGTTGGCGAAGACCGTTTTACTGTTCGTGAAAAGATTGCCGAAGAACTGAAAGAAAAAGGTTTTTTGAAAAAAGTAGAAACCATAACCAATAACGTTGGCTTTTCTGAAAGAACCGATGCGGTAATAGAACCGAAATTATCTTTGCAATGGTTCTGTAAAATGGATAAATTGGCCAAGCCCGCCTTGGAAAATGTAATGAATGACAATATTAAATTTTATCCGTCAAAATTCAAAAACAGTTATAAGCACTGGATGGAGAACATCAAAGATTGGTGTATTTCTCGTCAGTTGTGGTGGGGGCAACAAATCCCGGCTTGGTATTATGGCGAGGGAGCCAATGATTTTGTAGTTGCCAAAACCAAAGAAGAAGCGTTAAAGTTAATCGAGAATAAATTGGGGAAACCGGTTAATCCTGAGCAAGTTAAACAAGATGAAGACGTGCTTGATACTTGGTTCTCTTCGTGGTTGTGGCCTATTTCGGTTTTCGATGGATTTAAAGACCCACACAATAAAGATATTGAATATTATTATCCGACTAACGACTTGGTTACCGCACCCGAAATTATGTTCTTTTGGGTAGCACGTATGATTATGGCAGGGTATGAGTACCGAGGCGAAAAACCATTCGAAAATGTTTATTACACTGGTATTGTTCGCGATAAGCAAGGACGAAAAATGTCCAAATCATTAGGTAACTCACCCGACCCGATTGATTTAATGAAAAAATACGGAGCCGATGGTGTGCGCGTGGGAATGTTATTGAGTTCGCCGGCAGGAAATGACTTGTTGTTTGATGAAAGTTTATGTGAACAGGGACGAAATTTTGCCAATAAAATTTGGAATGCGTTCCGATTGACAAGAAGTTGGCAAGTAGAAGAGAAAAAGCAGCCCGGTTATGCCAAAGATGCTGTTTTGTGGATGGAAGAAAACATCAAACAAAAGGTTAATGAATTGAATGATGCGTATGCAAAATTCCGCATTTCGGATGCTTTAATGATAACCTATCGTTTAATTTGGGATGACTTCTGTTCGTGGTATTTAGAAATTGTGAAGCCACCGTTTGGCGAAGCAATTGATGCCGAAACTTTTGCGCAAACCAATCGTTTGTTCGAAAAATTATTGGGCTTGTTGCATCCGTTTATGCCGTTTTTAACCGAAGAAATATGGCAACATTTAACCGAGCGAAAAGAAAACGAAACCATTATGTTTTTGCCTTGGCCAAAGTCGGATAGCGCCAATGCCGATGTGCTCAATGCCTTTGAATTTGCCAAAGAGATTGTTTCGGGCATTCGTACCATAAGAAAAGACAAGCAAATTCCAAATAAAGAAAAAGTAGATTTGTTTATTAAAGAAAACGAAACTTTTTCGCCTGATTTTTTAACCGTTGTGAAAAAATTAGGCAATATCGAGAAATTGGAAAAAACCGGTACAGCACCTGAAAACGCCTTCAGTTTCCGGGTAAAATCCAATGAGTATTTTGTGCCGTTGGGCGATAAAATCAATATAGAAGAAGAACTGAAAAAGCTCGAAGAAGAATTGAAATATGTGCAAGGATTTAAAAAGAGTGTAGAGAAGAAGTTGTCCAACGAACGTTTTGTCAATAATGCGCCTGAGCAAGTAGTGGCTAACGAGCGCAAAAAACTGGCTGATGCCGAAGCAAAAATTAAAGTTTTGCAAGAACAAATGGCAGCCTTGAGTGCCAAGGCATAGCAAGTATCATTCCGGCGAAAAAGAACAATAATGCCCCTTTTACTATTGAAAGGGGTATTATTTTACACTTGGGAAAATGAATTTCAACAGGCAATAAAACGCATTTACCGTCGGAAAATGTTATTTTTGTTTTATGCAAGATGCGGATAACGATATTATTGAAAACGAAAACGACATTAACCTGAAAAAAATTGTCGGTAATTTTTTACGTTACTGGTATATTTATCTTATTTCATTGACACTCACTTTAAGCGCTGCCTATTTTTATAATTGGTACGTAAATCCTACATACAGAGTTTATGCAAAGGTGTTGATACAAGGAGATAAAGGAAGTGCCGGAACGCAAGAATTGTTAAAAGATTTGGATGTTTACTCCGAATCTAAAAATATTGATAATGAAATAGAAATTATCCGCTCCCGAAAAATTATAGGACAAACCATAAAAAAACTCGAGCTGGATGTATTGTATTACCTGAAAGGGGATGTGAAAAAAAGTCAGGTTTATGCTCAATCGCCATTTAAAATTGTATATGATTCATTGCAGTTTTTGGCATACCAAACACCGCTGAATATTGAGTTTATTAATAGTGATAAATTTAAGCTCAGCTATGAAGATAAACAAACCGAATTGGTTTACGAACAAGTTTACACCATTGGCGAAACCATTCATTTGCCTTTTGCTGTTTTTAGAGTGGAAAAACGTCCGCATTTTAATAATGAGCTGTTTAATAATCCTAACTACGACAAGAAGAATTATTTGGTGAAATTCGTTCCTTTTAACCGAAATGTAGATTTTTACCGTGCCCGATTACAAATTGCCCAACAAGGCAAAAATTCATCTATTTTGGAATTGGCTGTTGAAGACCAAATTCCGCAAAGAGGCATCGATTTTTTAAATACACTCATCAATGTGTATCTTGAAAATGATAAAAATGAAAAAAACAGAACAGCAAATTCTACAGCACTGTTTATAGATAAGCAATTGACAACCATCAGTAAAGAGTTGGAAGATATTGAGTTGAAACGCCAAGCGTATAAATCGCAAAAAGGAATTACCGATGTGAGTGCAGAGTCGGAAATGGTGCTTTCAAACCTAAAACAAACCGATGATGAACTCTCGGCATTGGAGTTAAAGTTGAGTTATGTGCAGTTTCTTGAAAATTATATCGAAACGCATAAAGACTTGGATAATTTGGCGCCCTCGTCAATAGATATTGAAGACCCGTTGTTAATTAAGTTGATTCGGGATATTACCGAATTGGAGCAAGAAAAACTGGCATATGAAAATCAATCTTCTTCGCATCCCAAATTGGCGGAAATAAACAAACAATTGGCGTATCTGAAAAGTGCATTATCCGAAAATATTAAAACAATTAAAGAGGGTTTGGAAAAATCCATCGCTAACAAAAGGGTAGAGCTGGCTAATGTTGAGCGACAACTCAAAACCATACCCAAAACCGAACGCGAACTGATAGCCATTGAACGTAAATATCGCATTAAAGAACAGTTGTATCTTTATTTGCTCGAGAAACAAGCCGAAAATTCCATTGCATTGGCGGCATCCATTTCTGATAACCGGATAATTGACGAAGCTCGCTCAACACCTTATCCTGTGCGACCTGTACCGTCAAAAAGTTATACGCTGGCATTTTTAATCGGCTTATTGTTGCCAACTATTGGAATATTTTTAAAAGAACAATTGCGCGATACGGTTTACGATGTTAAAGAAATTGAAAAATGTACCGGCAATATTCCTTTGTTAGGTATTATTGGGATGAGTAAATATACCGACCCGATGGTTGTGATGCGTAAGCCAAAATCGTTGATTTCTGAATCGTTTAGAACGGTGCGGACTAATTTGCAATATTTTTTGGGCGATAAAAAGAAAAGGGTAATTCTGGTTACTTCGTCGGTGAGCGGAGAAGGAAAAACTTTTACTTCTGTAAATTTATCGGGTATAATTGCACAAAGTGGGGAAAAAACCATTTTGCTGGGAATGGATTTGCGTAAGCCAAAGATGATTAAAGAACTTGGACTGACCAATGATAAGGGGATGAGTACCTATTTAAGTCGCCCGGATGTTACGGCAGATGAAGTAATTCAACATACCGAAGTGGAGAATTTCGATGTTATTCCATCCGGACCTATTCCGCCAAATCCTTCGGAGTTGATGATGAAAGATAAAATGGGCAGTTTAATCAACGAATTGAAAGAACGATATGATACGATTATAATCGATTCGCCTCCTATTGGTTTGGTAACCGATGGTTTAATTTTAAATAAATATGCCGATTTGATGATTTATGTTGTTCGACAAGGCGTAACCAAAAAAGAACATTTAAAGCATCTGAAAACCATCAAAAAACAAAACAACATTGAACATATTGCCATTTTGTTTAATGCCGTGAAGATTCAAAATTCGGGCTATGGCTATGGTTACGGCTACGGTTATGGTTACGGATATGGTTATGGCTATTACGATGAGGATAAAGAATTGAAATGGTATCAGCGATTTTTCAAGAGAAAATCAGCATAAAAATTGAAAAGTGAATTTTTTTTCTACACTTT
Source organism: Flavobacteriales bacterium UBA852 (assembly GCA_002295925.1). Taxonomy (GTDB): domain Bacteria; phylum Bacteroidota; class Bacteroidia; order Flavobacteriales_E; family Vicingaceae; genus UBA852. The sequence goes on along the minus strand of DBGO01000011.1, from coordinate 1,481 downwards.
TTTCGGGACATCAACGCAGTGTTAAAGCCAAGAAAAACATTTTGGCGGTTTTTTTCTTAAAGGGTATCAGTGTTGTTATCAGTTTTTTATTTGTTCCGTTGGCAATAAAATTTTTGGGCACCGAAAAATACGGTATTTGGCTCACGGTATCATCTGTAATTGCATGGATTAACATTTTTGATTTTGGCTTGGGCAACGGTTTACGCAATAAATTGGTAGAAGCCATTACATTAAAGAAAAATCATTTGGCAAAAACGTATGTAAGCACATCTTATGTGATGGTTTTTCTTCTCTCAGTTGTTATCTTTTTACTTTCGCTTGCGGTTATTCATTTTATCGATTTACCTCATTTGTTTAATGTAAGCGAAAACTATTCCGATGAGCTAAAAGCATTGGTAATGATAGTGTTGGGTGTTTTTAGTTTGCAATTTGTAGTGAAATTAATCAACAGCGTATTTTTAGCCATTCAACAACCTGCCTACAATAATTTATTAAATACTATTGGTTCGGCTTTGGCTTTACTTGCGGTTTTTGTATTGTATGGAAAATTCAAAGGAAATCTCATCATTTTTGCAGTAATTGTATCGCTTGTCAATCTTTTAGTTCCATTGACTGCATCATTTGTCATGTATTCAAAAAAATTAAGGCAATATTCGCCTTCGCTATCGTTTGTAGATTTTTCTAAAATGAAAGAATTATTTAACTTAAGTATCCTTTTTTTCATCACGCAAAGTGCAGCACTTATTGTTTATGCTACCGACAATTTGATAATAACCAATATTTCCGGTCCGCAAGAAGTAACCAATTATCAGGTGGCGTTTAAATATTTTAATATTGTTATTGTGTTTTATACCATTATAACTACGCCGCTATGGTCGGCATTTACCGAAGCATATATTCAAAAAGATATAAAATGGATAAAAAATGTTTTTAAAAAATACTTTATTTTATGGATAGTAACTTTTGTTGGTGTTTTGATGATGATATATGTGGCGCCGTATTTTTATAAGATTTGGGTGGGGGATTCGGTAAATATTTCGTCGTTGCTTAATGTACTTATTGCTATTTGGGTTTTAATGTCCACATTTATAATGATTTTTTCTAATTTTTTAAATGGGGTAAACAAAATCCGGTTAAGTATGTATCAATCGCTAATCGTGGCAATTATAAACATTCCTCTTTCGTTTTATTTTAGTGAAAATTTAGGCATGGGTAGTGGAGGAGTGATACTGGCAACCATTGTTTGTATTTCGTTACGATTATTGTTTCAACCGGTGCAAGTGTATAAGATATTGCGTGGCACAGCAACCGGAATTTGGAATAAATGATAAGAAGAAAGTCTATCTGAAAAGTTAATAACGGCAACGCAGTAGTTTGATGTTTTAAATTTTAATGGTTTTATACGGATATCCCGTTACTATTTCGGATATTTTTTATATATTTGTTGGGTAAAACGAGTTATACGTAATTGTTTGAAAAAA
>DBGO01000002.1 GCA_002295925.1 Flavobacteriales bacterium UBA852 | reverse complement strand
GTACTAAAAATGGGGAGTACTACAGATATCCAAAAACTTTTGATGCTGTATTCTTGTAACCACTCATAATCCTCAAGACGATAGAAATCATTTAAATAAAAATATACATTTTTATACCTAATGCGATATAATTTTTTAAAACAATTTACTTTATAAACTTCAAATTTTCTCCAGCTTAAATCAATAGTGTCAACATTTAATTTTAAACAAATTTTATTATTAAAGAAAGATGCAGAATCGCTCATATCAATTGTGTCCGTATACAGTTCAGCATAAATAATTAGTCTTACAGGTTCTTTTTTGATTTTTTTTATTTCTTCACCTCTAACGAGTTTATAATCACATTGAGAGTATGAGTTAAATGTTATAAATAAAATACCAAATAAAAAAACTAACTTATACATTTCAAAAAATTTAATTCATTATCATTTCTGTCAATTTCATCATTAAACTCAAGTCTTTTTTTAATATTTTATAAGAAAAAGAGCTTAATCACTAAACTTTTTTAGTTCAACTTTATTGCCGTCAAAAACTGCATAAGTGAAATGATTTATCCATTCGCCCAAGTTGAAATAAACAGAGTTTTCCCCAACTTTAATTTCTAATGGAAGATGACGATGCCCGAAAATAAAAAAATCAATGTGTTCTTTTTGTAAATATTCCTTACAATAAATAGCCAACCATTCGTTTTCTTCACCTAAAAATTTCAAATCATTTTCGGCATTAACTTTACGGCTTTTATGAGAGAAATAATTGGCCAAACCTATCCCGAAATTAGGATGTAACCGCGCAAATGCCCATTGACAAAATTTATTGGCAAAAACTTTTTTTATGAATTTATAACCGTAATCGCCGGGACCTAAACCGTCGCCGTGGCCGATATATAATTTTTTCCCGTTGATGCTTCGCACAATTGGTTCACGGTAGAGTTGAGCGCCAATTTCTTTGGGCAAATAATCAAAAATCCACATATCGTGGTTTCCGGTAAAAATATGAATTTTAATGCCTTTGTCCGATAATTCGGCAAGCTTGCCCAATAATCTTACATAGCCGCGCGGAACGGCATATTTGTATTCAAACCAAAAATCAAAAATATCACCCACTAAAAATATTTCGGCAGCATCTTTTGAAACCATGTCCAACCACCGGACAACTTTTTTTTCACGTGCTTTTGAGCTTTTTTCATCGGGGACACCCAAATGAAAATCGGAGGCAAAATAAATTTTTTTATTTTCGGGTAACTGCATTAGTTAAACTGATTTCTGAGTAATTCTATTGGTTTGATTAAACCAATGTTCAAAGTAAAACGTATTTTTTCGGCATAACTAAGTTGATTTAAGTCTGAAGAAATAATCACAGGGAAGTAAATCTGAAACATTTTAGGAATAAGATTTAACGATACTCCTGCATCGTAAACCGGACTGGATACATCGTCAACCAAATCGCCGTCGTTATTTCTGATTTCGTTTGCCACCAAACCCACATCGCCATAAAGTCCTATCAATTTTATTGGTGTGGAGGATTCTATGTTTAGCGCTGTAAGCCATTTATTTCCGCCGGCAACACTCACAGGGTTTTTAAAGCCACCGTCGTTTACATAAAATTGTTGATTGAGAATGCCTGATGTTTCCGTTCTGCCAAGGTAAACCAAGTCGTAAGTATAATCCGTATTTCCGGCCAATCCGAAATTAAATCGCGGATTGGCATTATTGTTAAAAATAAAAGTTCCCACAAAAAAGCGAATATTTAAACCGTTGCCCGGTTTGCGATAAGCAAATTTAAAATTAGCGGTGGCATTCAATCGTAAAAAGTCAGGATTGTATTGAAATACAGCCGAAGCCGAGTAGGGTGATAGTAAGTCGTTGTTTTTTAAATAAATACCCAATTCATTAATTTGATAATTGATGGTGTTTTTATCATAAAACGATGTGGATGAACCATCGTTATTTTGCAGAGTGAAAAATACAGGTTGTTCTTCGTTTATGTTAATAAAACGGTATTGTAAATAGGCTTTTGAATGCGAGCGCGGATAACTTTTTTTGAAGTGCAATCGAACAAAAGGTGCATTTTTTATATAAGATGTTGTAACCGGATTGTTACCATAGGTGAATTTTGCATTTTTAATTCCCAATTCAATTTCGTGAAAAAGAGATTTTGGGTAATAATGGTAATAAAAATTGGCGTAACCGTTTAATTTTCCCGAACCTGTTCCATACATGGGCGATACAATGTATTCGAATTTTTTAAACGGAATGGAGGCATTGTAAAATGCTATTCCGGGCATAAATTTATCATAATTATTCCAACCTAATAAAGGTGTGAAAAACAGTTGGGTTTTGTTTTTGTTTTGCAGACTGAATAAAAATTGAAGTTTTAAAGGTTCGGTTTTCTTAAACAAACCTTTTGCATTGAGTTGATTGTTGTTTTGTTTTATTTCGGGAATTTCATCTGTGGCATCAATTTCGAGTTTGTCATAATCAACATTTGGAAATGAAAAATAAACTTGTTCGTCATTGGGCATATACCAACGGGTTGCCACAACAGAATCATTTTTTACAGCCGATACCGAAAACGGAATGCCTTTAATATCGCCTTTGTTTTTGACTTTTACCAAAATATTGTTTGGATTTGCCGTGTCGGGTTTAGTTTTTATGATTTTTAAATCAATTTTTCCGGTTGTTTTAAGAATATCATCAAAAAACCAGCTTAAATCTTGTTGAGTTTCTTTCTCGAAAATCTCGCGTAAATCTTTTGGTAAGGGATGTTTAAATTTCCATTTTTCAAAATAAGTTTGCATGCAATGGTCAAACAATGAATCGCCAAGATAAGCTTTCAGATAATCGAATACCAATGCCGATTTTGAATAAACAATAGCACCGTAATTAAGCGAAGTGTAGTTTTGGCTTTTTTCTTCTATGGGTTGGTCAATATTTAGCGAAGCCGGAAGCAAATAACTGATATAATAATAGTATTTATGCTTGTAATGTGCCAAATCAAAAAAATCGGCTATTTTTTTTGGTAAACCAAGCATTTCATAAAATTTGGCATTTGGATATTTGGTTTCGATATATCGATTTTCGTTAAATGAATTTAATCCTTCATCCATCCAAGGGTGATCGCGCTCGTTGGAACCTAAAATGCCGTAAAACCAATTGTGACCGACTTCGTGTATAACGGTTTCTTCAAACATAAATTTATTTCCGGTAGAACCGATAACCGTAACATTTGGGTATTCCATTCCGCCACCGGCACTGATAGAACCGTCAACTGCCGTAATTTGATTGTATGGATAATCGCCATTCCACAGCGAATAATAATAAGCGGCATCGTTGATGTATTCAATGGCATTCATCCACAGTTCGGGTTCAATATCGGTAAACATAGCCCATGTGGTAACTTTGCGTTTGGTGTGCGGCAAGGTAACTTCGCCTTTTAAAACATGGTAGCGCTTATCGGCAAACCAGGCAAAATCGTGCACTTTTTCTTGATGATAATGCAGCGTTTTGTAAACGGTATCCGATTTTGGGAAAATCCACGGATTTTCGGTATTGAAAGCAGTTATAGCTTTTGTTTCTTCCACTTTTTTGTTCAACCAAGCCAATTCTTCTTCACCGTTAACCAAATCACCTGTGGCACCTACAACATAATTTTTTGGCAACGTAATTTTCACATCAAACGAACCATATTCCGAATAAAATTCACCTTGATTAAGATAAGGCATCGGATGCCAACCGGAACGGTCAAATACTGCGGGTTTAGGATACCATTGCGTAATTTGATACGATTGGCCAATATGCCCAAGTCTTGATATTTTTCCGGAAGGAATTTTTACTCTAAACGGCGTGCTGATAGTTACGCTTTCGCCCGGGAAAAGTGGTTCGTTTAAATAAAGAATAATAACATCTTCGTAATCCAAATAATTTTCCCATTCCAGTAATTTTCCGTTGCTTTTAAATGCCAAACTGTCGATGTAACCCAAGTCGTTTTCGTTGGCAGTGAATAATGACGAATTTTTATTTTCCAATAATTGTTTGGCTAAGGCAGTATGGTAGTTTTTGTAAGCATTTGGCCACAAATGAAAGTAGATGTAATTGATGGTTTCGTGCGAATTATTTTTGTATTCAATGGTTTCGTGTCCGTGCAAAAAATGGAGGGTATCATCCAACCGGACATCTATTTTATAGTTTACTTCTTGCTGAAAATAAGCCGATTGTAACTGAGCAAAGAGTGAGCCAATGCTAAAAAATAACAGCGATAATATGATTGTTATTTTTTTCATAAGATGAAAAATATTTTTAATTAAAAGATAAAAATAAATATTTTACGGGTGAATAAACAAAAAAGCGCAAGAATAATCTCTTGCGCCAAATTTCAAACCGGTAATGGTTTATTCTTCAATTCCTTCTTTAATAACCGGAATTAATGAAGGGTAGGTGTTTTTTAGAGCCATTTCTTTCACTTCTTTTTTCGTAAGCCATTCTGCTTTTTCAATGCCTTCTTCTTTTTGAGGTGTTAATTTTTCGGCTTTGCCCAAAAATTTGAACCAATAATTGATTTTTAAAATCCATTTACCGTTATCGTCTTTATACATATGGTATGATTCGGGCAAAAAGCCACGCAGTTTGAGCTCCTCAACGCCTGTTTCTTCTTTTATTTCTCTTTTGGCGGTTACATCGGTTGGTTCGCCGGGCTCAATTTTTCCTTTGGGTAAATCCCATTTTCCGTTACGGAAAATAAACAAAAACTTACCTTCATCATTATAAACTAATCCGCCGGCAGCCTCAATAACGGTGAATTTTTTCTCAAAAGTTTTCCACAATTTATCTTCTTTTTCACCAACCAGCTCGGCACTTTTAATTGTTTTTTTAGTTTCTAATTCATTTAAAATCAAATCAATATCCTTATCCCACGTATATTCTTTTACGATGTGGGTTTTCGTACTTTTTTCTTTTTCCGGCTTATCTGTTATGATAAGCGTCTTATCATTGATAAAAACTTTATACATTTGCCCTATGATTTATAATGAAAATATTGCCGACAAAGTTGCTGAATTTTTACTTCAAATCAAAGCAATTAAGCTACAACCTTCAAAACCTTTTGTTTGGGCTTCGGGTTGGAAATCGCCAATTTATTGTGATAATCGCAAAACATTGTCGTATCCGCCGGTACGAACCTTTATTCGTCAACAGTTAAGTGCCGCTATTCAAGAGAAATTTCCGCAACCCGATGTAATTGTTGGAGTAGCTACGGGAGGAATTGCACAAGGTGTTTTGGTGGCGCAAGAATTAAACTTGCCTTTTGCCTATGTGCGTTCATCGGCAAAGGGGCATGGCTTGCAAAATATGGTTGAAGGTGTAGTGGAAGAGGGGCAACGCGTAGTGGTAGTTGAAGATTTAGTTTCTACCGGAGGAAGCAGTTTAAAAGCTGTCGAAGCTCTATGCGAAAAGGGATGTACTGTGGTAGGAATGGTGGCAATATTTTCGTATGATTTTGATATTGCAAAAGAAAATTTTGAAAAACACAAATGTCCATTAGTCGTTTTAAGTGATTACAATTACCTTATCAATACGGCATTAAAAAATAATTACATTGCCGAAAAAGATGTGGAAATACTTAAAGCTTGGCGTCAAGCTCCGGACAAGTGGAATCCTTAATTTAAAAAAGAAAGAAGATGCATATAGAAACCGATAAAGTTACCGTGAATAAACCGGCAGAAGAAATATTTGATTATTTGGCCGATATGAACAATTTTGAGCAATTATTGCAAAACGACAAAATTGAAAAAGTGAATACGACTGCCGATACGTGCGAGTTTACAATAAAAGGAATGGCAAAAATCGGTTTAAAAACTGTTGAACGTAATCGTCCGGAGGAAATTAAAATAGAATCGTTTGGTAAAGTGCCCTTTAATTTTGAAATGAATATTCACGTAAAACCCGCCGGGGATAATACTTGCGAAGCATATTTAACATTTGACGGTAAAATTAATCCGTTTATGAAAATGATGGTAGAAAAACCAATGACTAACTTTTTAAATATGCTTGCTCATAAATTAGCCGAAATTCATAACAACTAAGTCTTTTTACCTATAATCACCGGCATAAATTCGCTATATTTGTTCAGTATTAAACTTATGTAGTGAAATCGTATTTTATTGCTTGTATATTATTGTTGTCTTTGCTACGTGTGCAAGCTTCGACAACCGATTCGTTGGCTATGTTGATAAAACAAGCCAAAACCGATACGCAAAAAATATCGTACACTATTCAATTTGCCGAGCATATGCTCGATGTAAATCCTGATTCGGCACTATCAATTTTATACTCTTTAAATTCAACGTTAAACAAAAAATTTCCTTCGTTATCCGATTCGGCGGAAAAGAATGTTTATTTGAATTATACACAAAAAGTATATAATGATTTGGGCTATTATTATGCTGTAACAGGCGGATTAGATTCTTCATTGATGTATTTTGAAAAATGTTTGGCTATTGCCAAAAAACAAGACAATGTGCAACATATGGCTGAGATTTATAATAATTTGGGGTTCGTTGCCCACCGAAAAGGCGACATTTATTTGGCTTTGGATTACTACCTCAAAAGCCTGAAAATTAAAGAACAATACTCCAATGATGCCGATATTGCCTTAGCTTACAACAATGTGGCAACGATTTATTTAAACCAAAAAGAATACAAAAAAGCAATCGAGTATTTTAAGAAAAGTGTGGAATTATTATCTAAAACCGATAATGAAAGAAACTTGTCGGTTATTTTACACAATTTAGGTCATGCCTACCTTAAAACAAAGGATTTTGATAAAGCGGAAGAAATTTTATTACAGAGTAAAGCTCTTAAACTAAAGCATTCGCTGCAAAATCTGCTTCCACCTACATTAATGGACTTGGGCGATGTGTATATCAACAAAAAAGAATATGATAAAGCACAGCAACAATTTGAACAAGCACTTGTGCTTTCCGAAGAACTGAAAAATAAAGAAAGCTATACCAATGCATTGGTCAGAATGGCAAATGTGTTGTATTACAAAGGTGATTTGAATCAAGCACTTAACTATGCCAAAAAAGCCAAAATTAATGCAGACAAACTGAATTATCCCGATTTGAAAAAAGAATCTGCTTTGGTTTTATCCAGAATTTACAATCAATTAAAAGATTATAAAAAATCATATCAATTTTACCAAGAATATATTGCTTATCGAGACAGTTTGTTTAATGAAGAATTGCGAGAAAATACCATAAAAAAGCAATTGTCTTTTGAATATCAACGCAAACGTTTAGCCGACAGTTTGGCTATTGCAAAAGAAAAAGCTCTGCAACAATTAACATTAGAAAAGAAACAAGCCGAATTAGAAAACGAAAAAACGACCAAAAGAGCACTTTTCATTGGTGTAATATTGCTGGTGATTATCATTGCGTTAATTGTTTATTCCTTTTCAAAAACAAAACAAGCCAACAAGCTTATCAAAAAACAAAAACTCATTGTAGAACAAAAAAACACCGAAATTACCGACAGTATAAATTATGCCAAACGCATACAAGATGCCGTAATTAACCGGAATGAAGTAAACATATATTTCCCCGACCATTTTGTGTTGTTTAAACCCAAAGACATTGTCAGTGGCGATTTTTATTGGAGTAAATCGTTCGAAGATGAGTATGGAAATGCATCTATTCATATTGCTGTTGCAGACTGTACCGGACACGGTGTTCCCGGAGCATTTATGAGTTTACTCGGTATTTCTTATTTGAATGAATTAGTTTCTCCCCAAACGAAAAGCCCGGCTAACGTATTAAATACTTTGCGTAAAAAAATAATTGAAAACCTAAAACAAAAAGGAGATGCGAAAGCCCTGCGTGACGGAATGGATATGAGTTATTGCTTATTGGAATTTAATCACAACCTACCGGTTGAAGAACGTAAATACACCTTAACATTTGCCGGTGCATTTAATTCCATTTATATCATTTCAGATAATCAAAGTACAATAAAAGCAGACAGTGTGCTTACCTTCGAAAATTCTTCTAAAACTTTATATGAACTAAAAGCAGATAGACAATCCATTGGTTACATCCGCCAAATGGTAGCTTTTACCGAACATAAAGTTACCTTAAAACCAAAGGACAGAATATATTTGTTCTCCGATGGTTTTGCCGACCAATTTGGTGGTGAAAAAGGCAAAAAGCTAAAATATAAACCTTTTAAGAATTTACTTCATTCAACTGCAGATAAACCCTTAATTGAACAAGAAAAAGAATTAGAGAAATTCCTTTCCGATTGGATGAAAAATTACGAGCAAACCGACGATATTACTCTAATAGGAATTGAAATTACTTGATAATCAGTTGTTTTCTAAAAAGCAATTCATTCTCATTATTTTCACCTGTAATGATATACATTCCGGGCATAAGGTTGAGTTTTAAATTATTATTTCTTATTTCTTCAGACAATACCAATCTGCCTGTTGCATCAAATATCCGAATGGTATGAATTTTTGATGAGGTAAATAATATTTCGTCTTTGGCCGGATTGGGGTAAAAATCCGCTTGTTTTGTATCCGGTAAAAATTGAATACTGTTTGGTTGGCACTTGGTAGCCAAACTGTCAAACCAACTTAAAGCATAGCGCATAGCCGGAGTGAAACAAGTTTCGTGCGTGCCGGTAGCATTTATTTCCTTGGCAATGGCTTGTGAGCTGCCTAAAGCATTCATTGTATCTGCGGCTATTATTGAATTCAAAGGAGATACCATGGAATCCATACTGCAATACAACATTCTCACCGGTTCGTTTGGTGTCCAATTGTGCAAATCGTTCAATCGTAAATCTTGCATAATAGGATGGTTGGGATTGCTTAAAACATTATTTAAAACAGAATCTTGAACAAAATAATAATAATTTGTGGGCAGCATATTATTCCAAGCAGTATTGGAATAAGTGCCGGCAGTAAAATAGGCATCAATTAATGAGTCGTAAGGTGCATCATAATATTCATCATAATTTGTATATAAATTGTTGTACGCCATTTTGAATGATGCTAATACATAAGGTAAAAATTCAGGGTGATAAAAAGATGAATCACCATCGAAAATTAAGTTAAACTGTGCGTAAGACAAACTATACGGACCCGACATCGGTGCAGATGCCACAACGTTAAATTCTTGCTGTAGTGCATTCACAGAAATATATTTATGCACAGCCATTGCCGAATGTCCACCTTGCGAGTATCCTGCTAAAAACAGTTCCTTATTATCCGTTTTTTGTAAGCTGTCGGTTAAAAATTCGCGTACAGCACGAATTAAATCAACAGTTGCCGAAGCTTCGGTTTCCCAATGTAAATAAGGGTGAATACCCGGATTACTTCCCAAACCCAAATAATCGGGCATTACAGTAATGTAGCCATTAGCAGAGAATAATAATCCTTGTCCTTGATAATCATAAGTGGAAGGAACATTGTTTTTATTGAACTCCGTGCCGTGCAAATAAGCAACCATTGGCATCGAGTCACAATTTATTTGTGGAATATAAACGGCTCCGGAAGCAACTGTTGTATTGCCGTTTATATCCAAAGTATTGTATGTAATTTTATATGCTTTTACAGAATTGATATTCATATTTGACGTACTCCAACCATAAGCGTTTAGAATAAACTGAATTTGCGATTGGTTTTTTGTACCCAATAAAGAAGCCGAAACCAAGTTTTGCGCCTCTATTTTGATAAGAGACACCCAAAAAAATAGAATTGAGAATAAAAGCGTAATTTTTTTCATAACTGTAAAAATTAAAAAAGGTTGCCAATATTGACAACCTTAAAGATATGAAATTAATATTAAATTATTCTTCCAATAAAAAAGGATATTTATAATCTTTAGGCGGATCAAATGTTTCTTTAATCGTGCGTGCCGAAACCCAACGCAATAAGTTTTGCATGGCACCGGCTTTGTCATTCGTTCCGGATGCTCTTGCACCTCCAAAAGGTTGTTGCCCTACAACGGCTCCGGTTGGTTTATCGTTAATGTAGAAGTTTCCGGCAGTATTTACCAATCGTCGGGTAGCAAAATCAATGGCATAGCGGTCTTGAGCAAAAATTGCCCCTGTTAAGCCATAAGGTGAAGTTTGATCAACAATATCCAAAATTTTCTCCCAATCATTTTCGTCGTAAACATGCACACTTAATACAGGCCCGAAAATTTCTTCACACATAGTGCGATACATCGGATTTTCGGCTTTTATAATGGTAGGTTCGATAAAATATCCTTCGGATTTATCGTAATTGCCACCGGCAATTATTTCTACTCCGGGAGTATTTTTGGCTCCATCGATATAATCGGCAATTTTGTCAAAAGCACGCTCGTCAATTACAGCATTGATAAAGTTGGTGAAATCTTCGGGCGAACCCATTTTCATCTCAGCCAAATCGGCTAAAACTTTTTCTTTCACTTCATCCCATAAATTAGAAGGAATGTAAGCCCGTGATGCGGCAGAGCATTTTTGACCTTGGAATTCAAAGGCGCCTCTAACTATAGCCGTGGCTAATGCTTGTGCATCGGCAGATTTATGTGCTACAATATAATCCTTACCTCCAGTTTCTCCAACAATTCTTGGGTAAGATTTATACATATGGATATTTTCTCCGATGGTTTTCCACAAATGTTGGAATACTTTGGTAGAACCGGTAAAATGTAAACCTGCAAAATCAGGATGCTTGAAAACCACATCGCCGGCTTCAGGACCGTCGGTATAAATTAAGTTTATTACGCCATCCGGAACGCCGGCTTCTTTAAATAATTCCATAATCACTTGTGCCGAATAAATTTGCGTGTCGGCAGGTTTCCAAACCACAACATTACCCATCATTGCCGGTGCGGCGCAAAGGTTGGCAGCAATAGAAGTGAAGTTAAAAGGAGTAATGGCAAAAATAAATCCTTCTAAAGGGCGGTGTTCCATTCTGTTCCATATTCCCGGTGCCGATTCGGGTTGTTGTTTATATATATCCGTCATGAATTTTACATTAAAACGGAAAAAGTCAATCAATTCGCATGCTGCATCAATTTCTGCCTGATAAGCATTTTTACTTTGGCAAAGCATTGTGGCAGCATTCATTTTTGCTCGATAAGGTCCGGCTAATAATTCGGCAGCTTTTAAGAAAATTGCTGCGCGGTCTTCCCAAGGTGTTTCAGCCCATTTTTTACGTGCTTCAAGAGCCGCCTCAATTGCTTGTTTTACATGAGTTCTGTCACCACGGTGATAGTAACCCAACGTATGTTTTATTTCATGTGGCGGATGCATGGCAATTTTATTGCCTGTGCGTATTTCTTTTCCGCCTATATACATGGGCGCATCAATTTCTTTAGATTTTAATTCTTTCAATGCCGCTTTTAATTCGGCTTTTTCTTTACTTCCCGGAGCATAGCTTTTTACCGGTTCGTTTTTGGGTATAGGTACATTAAAAAATCCGTTTGCCATAATATTATTGTTTTAAAAATTTATAATTATAATTTTCTTTTTGTGATACTATTTTTATAAAATAAATTCCGGGTGTGAAATTACTTACATTTACCGAAAATTTACGGTTTATAAGAATATGTTTTTTGTAAACAAGCATTCCTAAATTGTTAAAAATTTGAATAGTTATCGGTTTCAATTTATTTGAAAATTTATTTTCTATGAAAATGTTGTTTGTGGTAGGATTCGGATAAACCGAAAAAGCATTTTTTTGAAGTTGTTTAATCGCTTGTGGTTCTTGTCCGACGTAAACTTTTATGTTATCCAAATAATGGTTGTTTCCGCTTTCATTTATTCCTTCAAAATCTATAAAAATTTTATTTCCTTTAAATGCAGATAAATCAATATATGCCGTATCCCAATCAGCAGCGGTATCAGGAACAAAATGCAACTCGGGTTGGGGAGCGGTGGTTGTTAGCGAATCACCACCTTTTTTCCAAAGCAATTGTTTGTTGCCGCAATTGTTAATGGCATAAACGGCTAATGTGTCGGCAATGGCATTGTGTATTTTGTTGTAAGCATAAGCAAATGATAAATAAATGGAATCGCTGTTTGGCAAATTGAACATTGGCGAAATCAAGTTATCGGTTTGACCTTTTTTGGGATTGTAATCGGTAAAAGGCATAATTGCTGAAACAGAGCTCCATTGCAATCCTTGGGCAATGGCTGTATCCCACGTTAAATTATTGTCAAAATTTGAAATCAACCAACGTGTAGTATCAATACCTTGTTCAAAATTCTCTGTAAATGGTAAACTCTCTGTGGGTAAAAGAGTAAAACGTACCATGCGTTGGTTGTCAATCATATCATTTTCGGGAAAACTGTTTCCTAAAATTACTTTTATGCGTAATTCATGTGCGCCGGTTAGGTTTACAGTAACGGCAGGAAGTGTAATATTAATTTGTTGACTGGGGAGCAAATTTCCTGCCCATGTTTGATTATTTATTGAAAAACTGTCTAATTGGTATTCTATGTTAAATGAACTGATAGCCGTTTGCCCGTAATTTTCTACTGTAATTTCTGGTGTAACAGTATTAGAACAAATAAACGGCGTATTAGGAGAGTTTATGGAAGAAATTTTAACATCATACGGATTATTATTCGGTGGAGTAGGTGTATAGGTTTGAGCTAAATAATTATATGCTGCCAAAACATCAATCATACCCATTCCATACGTATTATCTTCGCCGGGTTGCCCTAAATCAACTGCGGAAAAGTACAGGGCTTTTAGGATATCTTCGCCGCTGACATTTGGAAATGCTTCCTTTAACAGTAAAACGGCACCGGTAACATGCGGTCCTGCCATTGAAGTACCATTATAAAATGCATAATTATTGGTATCTACACAAGAACGAACATTTACACCCGGAGCAGCCACTTCAGGTTTTATAGCCAAACTTCCTGTCGCAGGGCAGGCGGTAGGTCCTCTGCTCGAAAAAGACGCAATAGGAAAATTACTTGAATTACCGTCTAAGGCACCAACTGTAAACGTATTGACCAAACCGTTTACAACATATTGAGGCATGCCTATGGTTGTATCGCCGGGACCTGAATTACCTGCAGAAAATACATTGGCAATACCGGCAGCTTGAATGGCATCAAACATATCCGACACATACGAAGGTGCACAAATAGAAGTGTCATCATGCGTGTCAATTCCCCAAGAATTATTTATAACATCCGGAATATCATAGGTCGTAGCAGTATCGCCATCCGGATTTAATGCAAATTGAAATACATTAATGTAATCCGAAAGTGGTTTAATGTCGGCAATATTGGTAACAATTGGGTCGGAAACCATGTAGTAGGCATTAAACGCAACCCCAATAGTGTCATTGGATGATTTATCGAGTCCTACTTCGGTACCAACAGTATGTGTGCCGTGGCTTCCGTCTTTATCTACCGGAAAAGGAGAGTCGATACCGTGCCAAGCTTGATAAAGAGGCGTATAGTTACCCAAAAATTGATTTTTTATGGCTTTGTGTTCTTTCCAAACACCTGTATCAATGCTGAAAACCTTACGTGCTTTTCCTGTGTAACCCATTTGCCAAAGTGCAGGCGCATTGATGGCTGCTAATCCGGGTTCAATACCGTTGATACTTTTAGAATTGCCATTTCCCTTTATTATTTCAATGGGTTTTCCGTAATAATGGTCAAATTCTTCTATATATGCAAGAGCAGAATCTTCTATTAATTTAAAAAAAACTGCTTTATCAATTTTTAATTGAAGCATATTCACTATCCAAAAACTTTCTTGCACTTGCAAGCCGGAGCCAAAATAGACGTATTTCCGCAAGAAATTTTCTTGGGTATGGAATGCCAATTGTTGCGCTTTGGTTATTACTGTTTTTTGTCTGACAGAGAGTGGTGTGTGATTTTGATTAAAAACAGTGTTTAACGAGTCATAATTAACCTGCTTGTTGAAATACACGTTAATTGTAAGGTTGTCCGGTAAATTGTTTTCCGTAATAAAATGATTAAGTTGAGGACTAAGGTTGGGCTGTGAAAATAATTGGAAAAAGTTTGTTGTGAAAAATAAAGCAAAGAGTGTTTTTCTCATTTGAGTAGATTTTGGATATAAAGGTAATTAAATTCCCAAAACTTTTACATCTACCCAAAAAGTTGGTTTTACGGTTATGGTAATATTTTGAAAAATGGTTTCATCGGTAACGACATCAACGTGGATATTTACTTTATCTTTTTTTATATATTCGGCAATATCATTATTTTCAATTGTAGGAATAGACAAGTATGATGTGTTGGTATTTTGTAAGTTTTTTTGTTGCGCTACCAATGTTTTTGGCAATCCTTCTGCTTCTAAATAAATCGATACATCTTTTAAGAAGTTAAAATTTGCACTTGATGGCGATTTTATAAAGAGCTCTAATTTTGTCAGGTAAATATGCTCAATTCGTTTTTTCTTTTTATTTCTGATTTCCAACTCATGGTCAATATTGGTCTTCACGTCAGTAGTTGGAACGTTAAATGGTATATTAACTCCAACATTTGACGGTATGGTTACATCTTCTTCAATAGAATATGTAAACTGTGTTTTTTCGTCAAATTTTTTACATCCTGTCAGTATCAATAAGGAAAAAACAGCAATTCCTATTATTTTTTTCATCTTTTTAAATTTTTATAAAGTTACTATACAAAAAAAGAAGAAGTGTAAGTAAAGTTACTTAAACAAGAATATGCTATTTGTTGTAAAGAAAAGCGATTTTATTTATCGGAGTAGAATGAGTATAGCTGAATTTCAGTTGTTTTGAACTGTAATCATATACATCGGTTTGATTGTTTACAATTGCGTAAAGTTCATTATTTAACGGTTCGTAGAAAATTTTGCTATATGCTTGATTGAAGTAAGGCAAAAGTGAATTGTTTGAAATAAGGTAAAGGTAGGTGGTTGAGCCAATCGTCATTAAAATTTCATTGTCGTTAATGACAGTAAAACTTGTTGCGTTTTGGGTGGGTAATGTTTTAGGAGTCCAGTTGCTGTTGGAAATAATATTATAAACCAACAAAGCCGCATTACCGGAATTATCATTCAATAAAACCAAATATTCATTAGGCCCGTATGGTGCAATACCTATAATATCGGAGTATCCGTATGTATAATCAAAACTTTGCTTAAAAGCGGCTGTCAGTTCGTAATGTACATTCAATTTTAACAATGAATTTTGATAATTTTTTATTTCTGCAAAAACATAGTCATTGTCGGCAAAAATACAGTCGGAAAATTCGTTGGTATTGGTTAAGGTGTAGGTGAATTTTGGTGTGCCATTATTGTCCAAACTTTTAATTTTTTGATAATATGTAGCATAATACATTTCATCATTAAAAAATCCGGAAGCGGTAATGCAGGGGAAACTTTGCGAACAATTTTCGTTGGTGCTCCATTGAGGTGATAATCCCGAGGCGTCCAACAGTTTTATTTCGGAGTGATTATGCAACAACCATACTTGTTGTGTTTTGCTGTTTATATAAGCATTTATTGGACTGCCGGAAAACTGTTGTAATAATTGCGGATTGCCTTGATTAAAATCGTATATCTCTGTGCTTGAATTTCCGGCGAAAAGCAAAACTTTTTCACGTTTTTTCGGAACTTCATTTAAGTAGATGTCTATAAATTCATGTTTAATGTTGGTGCCGTCGTATGCAACAAAATCAAATGTATATTTTCCGGTAGGGGTGAGAATGTCTCCTAAAATATAAGTAGTTTGTAAGGTGTACGAATTGTTTTCCGGATAGAATGTTTTTATGCTTCCAATATTAACATTTTGTTCGTTTTGCAATTTTACAGATACGTATTCAAGTTTTTTATCGTCTTTAAACGTGGCTTTAACCACAATTGTATCCGCAGCATTGTATGTAGCATTATTATTGGGCTCAAGAATTTCTATTGATGGGTAAACAGTATCCTTGTCTTTTTTACATCCGGTTATTAAAAATGATAAAAGTGCATATGCAAAAATTTTTTGAAAAATAGTTTTTGACGTCATCATCCACAGGAATTTATTTTCCCAAAACTTCTTTGGCTTTTGATACGGCAATCAGCTCACCGTTATTCAATGCAATAATGAATGCGCCGGCAAATCCTTTTTCTATCAACGTATTTTTAAACGCCTCAGCTTCTTTAAAAGATTTGAATTTTCCGGTTGTATAACGGGTCAATCCGCCTTCAATATCCGCTTGGTCTATACCCTCAAGTTCCATAAACTTTGTTAACACTTCGGTAGGTAATTCGTTTTTGTATAATCCTATTTGAACCGTGTAATATACATTTTCGGGATTGATTTTTTCTTCGGTAACAGGAGCTATGTTTTCTTCTGCTGAGGTTTCAACGCCGGCATCTTTTAAAGAAATTCGCTTACCGTTTTTAAAGGCAACGATAAAGGCATCTTTGTATCCTTTCAACGCCATTTCCAATTTATATTTAGCTGCTTTGCTGAAATCTGTAAATGAGCCGGTTGTATATTTATATAATCCATCATCACCCACGTATTCAATAACATTTTTTACTTTATAAAAATCTTCCGAAGGAATACGTTTTGAGAATGCACCTAATTGAATTCTGAACACCACTTGGTTATTTTCATAGTTGTTCGGGGCATTATTTGATTGATTATCGGAATTTTGATTTTCATTATTTGTTGAATTTTCGTCAGACGGATTCTCAACGGCTAAATTGTTTGCTTCATCACCTACAGAGGTTAATGTTCCGTCGTTTTTTTGTTCAACAACTTCTGCCGGTTCTATTCCGTTTTCAATAAGATTGATTTTACGGCGAAGTGCTTCGGGCAGGTTATTGTAATCACCAACGGTAATAACGGTTAAAGTATCACCAAAATTATGGAATTCAACATCCGGAATACTTAAAAATTGTGCAACCAATTCATCGGAAATCCCTTCGGTAAATGAACCGATTTTAACTTTGTAATGTTTTTTCTTTTTGATGTTGTATTCGCCATACATTTTAGAAACAATATCGGCAAATTCACCGGTAGAATCCATATACATCAAGTATTTCAGATGGATTAAACTGTCGGACATTTCTATTCCGGAAATATCTACAATAGCACTGTCGGGAGACGGTACTTCGTCATCTTTGTAGTCGGGTACAAAATCTTTGTCCGAATCCAGTGGGCAACCATTTTCATCCACTTCTACTCCGGGTGGTGTCCACGGACATTTATCTAACCAATCAATAATGCCGTCGCCGTCTTCATCATCTTGGTCAAAAGCAAGGTAATCGATATTTTCGAGCTCGTCGGTTGGCTCTTTTTCTTTATAGTTGGAGCCAAAGTTATAGTTTAATGATACGGAAGTTTGCAAAAACTTATCATTGCTTTTGTTTCCGGCTCTTGTACCCATTCTTTCGCCTGAACTTTCGGAAGTAACATTGTCAATTAAATCGGTAAAAGTGTAATGATAGGTAGCATTAACGTTAAATAGCCAATGTTTTGTCAATGGCATATCAAAACCAATACCAAAAGGAATGGCAAAAGTTCTTTCGGGATATTTTCCATAACCGTCTGCATTTAACTCTCGCATATCGGTTTCGTAATTGTAATCGCGTTCAAGAATGATGGCTTGTGAAGCGTTGGGGTCGTTTTCGTCCATATTTCTTATGGAACCATCGGTCCAATAATAATATTTGTTTCCGTAGGCATCGTAAAGGTCTGTTTTAGATAAAAATTCAACCGACTCTATTCCCAAATCAATATGTGGGTAAATGGTTCGGTTTTTATCCAAAAAATTTAAGAAATTGTATCTGAATATAAATCCGCCGGTGGTAATGTGCGATTGAAAATTCAAATGCCTGTCGTAAGCGTGTTCATTTCCGGCAAGTTGACCGAATAATACATAGAATTTCAGATTTAAATACGATGTAATATCCTGCGATACAAATAATTCATAACCCAAGCGGCTGACAAACGGATTTCCATAGCGTCCATCGGTAATATCACCGTAAAATTTTAGCATACCAATACCTAAGCCAATAGTTGGTTTTATGGCATTAACAATAGTATCGGGTTTGTTTTCGGTAGAATCTACAGATAAAGAATTATCTTGCCCCTTTATGGAGAGAAAAGAAAATAAAATGATAAGAATCGAAATTCGTTTAATCATATCGCCGTAGTGGTACCTGTTAACAATTACGCAAGTTACAAAAAAAGTTGCTATTTGTACCATTGTTGTTTGGTTATCATCAATGCTTCTTGCACAGTGATACGTGTTGGTCCGTTGTAAGCAGTTACAAAAGCATCAGTAATTTTATTTTGCGACCAAACTTGATTTCTTTTATCACGCGCATCTTTGTAAACTACATAATTTCCTATTACATATTTACGCCATCCTTCGTGCAGTTCTAAGGTTACTTTATCATTTAGATTGTATTTCTTTTTGAAATAATTCATAGGAATGACGCTGTGCCCGGCAGCAATTTGTACTTTGTATTTAACATTTGCTGCAGCAGGGTTTTGAGCAGGTGCAGGAGTGTTGTTGGTTTGAACCGGTTCGTTTCGTTGTGTTTCTGTACTTTCATTGTCAGATACTTGGGCATCTTCCTGATTATTTTCCGGTTCAGAAGGAAGTGTATTAGTGTTTTCTTCAGGTAAAGTTGTAGATGATTCAGTATTGTTGGCAAAACTTTCACCTCCTTCAAATGTGAATGATTGTGTTTCTATACTTTTCGTTCTGGTTTCATCATTTTCTACGTAAGAGAATGTTCCGTCAATAGAATAATTACCCGATGAAGCACCTACGGGGATTAAATTATATTTTATTGTGAAATTTGACTCGGAAGGAAGAGCCATCCACAAAAATTTTGCTTTTTGGTTTCGAAATGCGAAGTTAGAACCTTGTGTTTCATAAGATTGTGCTTTAAAACCGTTGGGGATATTCGCTTCAAATTTGGCAAAACCGGTCAAATCGCCTTTGTTTATGGTAACTGAAACGGTGTAGGTATTATCATCATTTTTATCAATAGATTGAGAAATGCTTATGTTTCTGATATTGAATGTATTGTTGTTTTCATTATTATCTGCAGTATTTATTTCTTCGGGCTGAGTAGTTTCATCGGCAACCGGAATGTCTTGGGTAGTGTTTTCTGTTGGTGTTTCATTTTCTGATGAAGCAGTTGTTTCTTCCTGACTTTCAGGTTGTTCAGGTTGTGTTGTATCAGAGTTTTCGGTTGGCTGTTCGGTATTTTCGGTAAGTAATTCTTCGCTATCGCCAACTATTTTTACCGTTTGCGAAGGAGCATCTTTTTCTCCCCGTTCATTATTATAGATATAAGCAAATTTTCCACCTATAGTGTATTCTCCTTTTTCGGAGGCAGTTACTTTATATGAAATGGTAATTTCTTCATCGGCAGGCAATGCCATCCAAATAAATTTCACCTTTTGGTCTTTAAAAGAATAAGTTGCCCCTTTTGTTTCGCCCGGCTTGGCTGTAAACCCTTGCGGTAAAATGGCTTGATATTTGGCAAATCCTTCCAGGTCGGATTTATTGATAGTAACTTCGACGGTAAACTCTTCATTCACTTTTGCTTGTTGAGGTACGTTTTGTGTAATATCAACCGTACCGCTAAAAAACCATCCTAAGATGAAAAAAACTATCAAATTAATGGTTACTGCAAGTTGTTTTATCATTTTTTCTTTCTTTAACTAATTTAAGTTATTGTTCAAAATAAAAATCTACCAGTTCGTGCAATTCTGTAACTGTTAAATCTAATGTTCCTTCAAAAAATGCATCAATGGCATTGGTTACTTCTTTTGCCGAAATATATCCGTCATTATCAGTATCTACTGGTTTGAATTTATCGGGTATATTTGATGTAACTTGAATATTTTGTTGCTCGTAGTATTCTTTTAGTTCTTCAGTTTCTTCTTCTGATAAATCTTCTGTTTTAAATACTCTACGCTCTACTTCAATAGAGTCTTTCATAGCTTCGCGTAAGGCAATTTGTTCATCGGTTAGAGTAACACCGTTTTCGTCAACAATTGCCCCTGTGGCTGTATTGGGTTCTTTATCTTTATAATTTGGTACGCCATCGTTATCATCATCTTTTGGGCAACCTTTAGCATCCACTTCAACACCTTCGGGTGTGCCGGGGCAAAGGTCTTTATCATCTATCACTCCGTCAGCATCACTGTCTAATTTATCTATTTGAGAAAAATCTACATTTTTGTATTTGTCATCATCAACATTAGACGCTCCACTTCCAAACACATATTGTAAACCTACCGAGGTATAGAGCATTTTGTCGTTGCCATTTCCTTTAAAATTATCTAATTCCTCTGTCATTGTTAAAATATATGTGGCGGCAATTCTGGCATGCACTTTTTTAGACAACTTAAATTTTAAACCGAATTTTAATGGGACAGTTAATGCTGTTGAAGTAAGTGTGTTGGTTTCGTAATTGTAATCTCTCACTACAATTGAAGCTATATCTTGTAAAGAATCTGCTTGAGGCATATCTCTAAGCGTTCCATCTGTCCAATGGTAATAATTTAAAGTGTCTTTTTTTAAGTCTTCATAAACATTATATGAAAGATAACCGATACCGACGCTTAAGAAAGGAGTAAATAATGACGATTTTTTAATGATTTTATCATTGTCAAAATCAAAAACCACAGAAAAGCTTCCGTGCATAAAATCGGTTTTAAAACTTTTATAAACAGCTGTATCTAACTGCCATTTAGAAATACTTCCCATAGAACCGTTCAATTCCAAACCAATGAAATTTCCAATCTTTTTTTCTATTCGTAAACCATAGCCGGTACGAGTGTTTGTAAATATAGAAGTTTTTATTTCTTTGCCGACATTTCCGTTGTAAGAATAAAACCCACCGTGAACCCCAAAGGAAAAACCATTGAAAAATGAGGATTGAGCGTTTAATTCAATACTTATGAAAAATATAAAAACAACTAATAATATGTGTGTGCAAAATTGTTTCATAACTCTGTTTTTAGAGGTTTCAAACCCCTAAAATAGTAAAAATTAATTCAATTTATCAACAAATTGTTAATAATATTAATGTAACAAATATAAATTCTATCTATGATTGTTTGAGGAGAAAGGTGTTTTCTTTTGAACTGTGGTTTGTTAATAAGTAGCGAACTAAAATGTTATATTGAGCGAAATGGAGTAATTTCTTCCGGGCATTGGTCTGTTGGTGACTAGCTGATAAGGTTGGTCAAAAATATTGTAAACATTGAAAGATAGAACGGTTTTTAAATTTTTTATTCTATAGGAACGGCTAATTTTCATGTTAGACGGATAATTTTCCGGCAGATACCAACTGTTGTCTGTAGTTGTGTAACGTTTGCCGGTGTATTTAAGGTTGTATTCCAAGTAATATTTTTTTGTTCTGTAAAAGAGTAAAACGGCAGCACTGTGATAGGGAACATAAATTAATTGCTTGTCTAGAATGCTCTCATTATTATCATACACATCTTTATTGATTACAGAATTATAGGCGTAATTTACAGAAGTTCCGGTTGTGAATTTTGAGTGTTTTACAGTTACATCAATGAATACTTCAATACCTTTGTTTAAAACGTTCTTAATGTTGTCTGCTTGCCAATAATTTCCGGCGGGATGCCATAGAATCCAGTTTGAGATTTCGCCATAATACCCTTGAATGGTTATCGAACTGTTTATGGTTTTGTTTTTAATGATGGTTTGCGTAATAAACAATTCGGAAGATAATGCTATTTCGGGTTGCAAAATTGGATTTCCACCCGGATTCCAATATAAATCGTTCAATGTGGGAAGATGTATGTTTTTGGAAGCGCTAGCACCTATAAGCGTTTTTTTCTTGTTAAATAATTTCGAAATTCCCAAATAGGGGATAAATCCAAATAATTGTTTGTTGAAAAACACACTGCGGTTAATAAAATCTACTGTCCAATTATTTTTGTTACAGCTGACTTGCAGTTTGTTATCGCTTATTTTTTGCGATTTTTCTTCTGTATAACTTTTATTATATGCTTTTGAAAATTGAAATACAGATGACAGAGACAGGTTAAGATTATCGTTCAAAAAATATTTTGCCGTCAGCGCATTTTGGAAATTATTCACGTCGCTTTTTGATGATATTCCGGTGTTGATGCTATTAAAAATAAGCTCTTGTTTTTCAAGCATTAACCGGTTTTTAAGTAAAAGTTTATTCAAAGTAAAGTCAATTCCCCAAAGCGCCCACATTATATTGTCTTCTTGTGTATCATCAGAAGTTGTGTTTAGTGCCGGCGGTAATTCCCGAAATGAATGAAAATAAAATACATCAATAAACGAACGCATTTTCCTTTTTGAATAATTTACTCTCAGCTTGCTTCCATATTTGTTAAAGGAAGCATTATCCGCTTTTTTTTCTACCAATCCGTCGGTTGGGCCGTAATCAAAATACTTGAAATTATTGGTTGCATTTTGGTAAAACAAACGCGTATCGAACGAGAATTTATTTTTCTTAAAAAAAGATTTAACCGATGTGCTGTAATTGGCATACGAGGCAATAGTTTGGGTAATGTCAAATACATTTTTTTTAGTTTTATTATTGGAAAGTTCAATAGAACCGCCTATACCGCCAATGGTGTTTTTTAAAGAAGCATTGCCAATGGTAAGGTGCATTTTGTCAAAAAATACAACAGGCAATAAGTTAAAATCCAACTGTCCGTTCATCGGTGAGTTTAAGGGCAAACTTTCATAAAATACGGTTGTGTGTGATGCGCCTGTTCCTCTTAAACTTAATGTTGCCAACCCTGAATTAGCGTATGATTTAACATAGATGCTCGAGAAATTTTGCAATATCTGAGCAATTGTATGGTTTGTATTTGCTCCTTTTATAAGCGAATCGAAATTTTGTATAAGAACCGTTTTTACGGTGCTGTCGGTTTTTACAAATGAATTTAGCGAGACCGTATCTTTTTGTGCTTGAGCAAAAATTGATATAAATAACAATATGAATACGATTCGCTTCAAAATGCTTATAATTTTAAAAACTTAAATGTTGTATTTTCATTTTGATTTCTCAAGGTAATAAAATACATTCCTTGCGGAAGGTTTTGAATTTCAATTAGATTATTGTCGTGATTAATGGAAATGTTGTCTTGAATGATTTGTCCGTTAATATTTGCTATAAAAGCGGAATAATTTTTATTGTTTTTGACAGAAAAGAATAGTTTGGAAGTTGCTGCACTGTTAATCAGTTGAATGTTCTTTTGAGTAACTTCATTTATACTGTTGGGTACAAAATTAATAACACCCACCGCATCCAAATCAAAACCACCCGAAGCAAACGGGGTGGGGAACGGATCGTTTACTTTGTTTCCGTAGCTGTCGTAAGTGGCATAAAGCGAATCAATACTCCCAACAACGTCGATAATTTTAACGTGTGTAATATGATTGATATCTAATCCTGCAATGCCGTTTAAATCTTCCAAATCAAAAGGAGTGCCGTACATTGCACGGTATTTTCCTGCCAAATTGTGAATATTGGTAGCGTCCAAAGTGCCAAAACCATCTACTTGCACAGTGTCTTGTGTTAATGAGTGTGCCGGAAAACGAAAGAAATTTACTCCATCTGAGCTAACTTCTACAAATGCCAATTCTAAAAAATCATCGCTAAAACTATTTTCAAATACGGCAAAATCATATCCCGGTCCATTAAAAATTTCTCCTGCAAAAGTTAATATGGCAAATCCGCCATCGCCAAGACTAACCACGCCGTTTGTTCCTGCCTTTTGCGTGCCATCAGCATCAGTGCCTACGGAGGTTTTGCCTAAAGTTGTATCGGCAATGTTTTGCCATCCTCTTGTTACCACGCAATTTGTTGCCCATGCCACAAATGCCGAAGAATCTTTATATATGGCTGTTGTGCCGGGTTGTCCTGCAGGTGGAGCGTAAGGTCCTTGCGCTTTTGCGGAAAAGAATAAAATATTTATTAAAATCAGATAAAAAAATCTCATACTCTTGGTTTTAAACGAAAAACGACCATCCCGGCTTAAAAAAAGCAAACAGGACGGTCGTTTTCAAAACATTTAAAAAACTATTTTTCTACGACAAATTTCTTTGTAGTTGAAACATTAGTTTCTTTATCGGTAACGGTGATTAAATATACCCCGTTTGCCAAGTTATTTATGTTTATAGAATTGAATGTGTCAAGAATATTTCCGGCTTTAATTACTTTTCCTGTTAAATCAGTTATTTTATAATTTGCATTTACATTTGAAGAAATAAATAAATTATTATTTGCCGGAACAGGGTAGATGTTAAGCATAAATTCTGATGTCAATTTATCTACAGACGCAGGATAGTCATTGAAGTTATCTACGGCAACATACGTTGGCGTGTTAATTCCGTATTGTCCAACATCGGAAGATGTGAAGACAAATTGAATACTGTCAACCAACCCAAGAGGAGTAAGGTCAACATAAGTCCAATCGGTAACTATATAATCGAGTGTACTGTCTTGATGGGTATAGTCAGCCAACATAAAAGCTACAGAGTCGGTTAATTGTCCGTTTTTATACCCTTTAAAGGTTAATTTAAACCAATCTTTGTCGGCGTTGGTAAACTTTTTGGCAAACATATCGCCGTATTTCATACTACGCCAGTCATAATTGGTATTGGTAACATAAACGCCTCGTACAGGATTGTTTAAAGCTGCACCTGTTAATTTAACTATTGATTTTTGTTGTGCAATAGCAAATACTGAACTTCCGTTAACACCACCTCCTGTGCGAGTAGTAAATGCTGCCGGTTTAAAGTTTGGAGTAATGGTGTCCGTGCTTATTGAAAAAGCCCATCCGGCACCCCAATATCCCCAATTGGCTCCGTAAGCTGTGTCAAAGACATTTTCAAAAATAGCATCTCCCAAGGTAAATTGACTGATGAATTTTGTTCCTACCGGATTTCCCGACATATCACTTCCGTCCCAAATAGAGTCGTTGGGATTAGGAAAGTTAAAATTTTCAAAATCGGTAACTGCTTGCGCATTGATGGTGTTACCTGAAATTGCCAATAAAGCAATTGCTGCAAATTTGTAAATGTTTTTCATACCCTTTAATTTTTAGTGTTAAACAATAATTTTTAATTAAAGGGATAAAATAAGGCCGGTAATAAATAAAGGGTGGTTATTTACTACGCCTCGCTTTTATCCCGAAAGCGAAATCGTTTGATTTTCGGCAGGTCTTCTGACTTACTCGTAAATTTTGCACCTTCCCGTAAACTTTACAGTGGTTTGTTGCAAAATCGTTTAGAGCTTACAGCTGCGGGAACAGTCCGGGATTTTCACCCGATTCCCTTTTCATCCCAAATAGGGAACCGAAAACCGATACAAAAATATAATTTTTTTATTATTTACCGAATAATAATCAAGATTTTAAACATCAATATTAAATGTGTTTTTTATTATGGTTCCAATACCGAAAGAAATAACGGATACACTTATTGATATAATACTCATTTCCAAAAACCTTCTTTTAAAAGATAAATTTTTGGCAATGGAAATATAAAACGTGTATAAAGCTATGATTAAAACGGTTATCAACAACATTAATGCCAGGGCAAGGTAAGGATTGGGTTGTAATAAATAAGGTAAAGCCAATAAAGTAACTGTAAATATGTAAGCCGTTCCGGTATAAATTGCCGAGGTAATGGGGTTAGTTTCTTCGTGCATATCTTCTTTGGATGCTAAGTATCCCAAAGCAGCCATAGATAACGATGCTGCTACGCCCATAATTAAACCGGTAATACCGATTATTTTGTTGTTTGAAAATGCAAACGTAAGTCCGGCAAGTGTTCCAGTAAATTCTACCAAAGCATCGTTAAGCCCCAATACTATGGCGCCGGCATACAGTAAGCGGTAATCATTTAAAATACCAATGAGTTTATCTTCGTGCGATTCTTCATCGGCTTGGATTTTTTTTACTTCCGGAAATTCTTTTGCAATAGAAGCGTAAAAGTTACCGGCTTCTTCCTCTCCTTTTTCCATTAAGCGCAGAGCAAAAGATAATCCGAAAATATTTGCTAAAACTTCAAACTTTTTAATGACCGATTTCTTTGGCTCTAACTCTTTTTTGGTAATGCTTTTCCAAAAAAGGTAATGTTCATACTCTTCTTCGGCAATTTGATTTAGAATTTTTTTATTTTCCTCATCTTCTGCTTTTTCGGCGAGTAATTTATAAACAAAATGCTCGTTTATTTCATTTTGTTGTTGGTTTAATACTTTCTGAAATAATGCTTTATTCATTTATCCCGTGCAGTTTTTTGTATTCACTCAATTCGGTTTGCAGGTAATCGTAATAATCTTGCATTTCTTTCAGTAAGTCAGGATTCTCTTCATTTGGAATAGTGTAAGGCGCTTCGTCCAGTTTAGCATATAATTCAGGATATTTTTCTTCCATTTCGGTTGTCAACTGCAATATCTTTTTTTCTAATTCTAATATTTTTTTATCCATGACTTTGTTTTTTTATTGTTTAATGATTTTTTTGTTTTTGATGATTTTTCCTTCACTGTTTATTATTTTGCAAATATATACACCTGCGGGCCATTTTTCTGTATTTATATGATAAATGTTTGCATTTGAACGAGTAGTGAGTTGATTACCTAAAATATCAAAAATTTCAACGGAAATAATTTGGTTGGCAGTGATAGTTAAGTAATCTTTTACAGGGTTGGGATAAATACTCAAGTTATATTCCGTTTGAATATTGTTCACTTTAGTTGTAAAGTCAATGGTAAAGGTTTTGGTTGCGGAACACCCATTAACATCTGTAACAGTTACCGTATATGTTCCGTTTGATAAACCGGAAATATTTTGTGTAGTTGCACCGTTGCTCCACGAATAGGTGAACGGTGCTGTTCCGCCGGATACAGACAAATCAATTGCTCCGTTATTTGAACCGTCATTATTGGTAACATAACCGCTTATAAACAATTGACAAGAGTCTCCAACACAAAATGGATAATCTATAGAGGAAGATGAAAATGAATTATCATAAAATAATGTATCACCGGTAGAAATGTCGATGCCGTATGATGAACCGTTGCCGTAATTACAGCAATAACCGTCACCATAAGAATCGTTAATTCGGTAAATAAAACAGCCCTCGAATAAACATACGGAAGTGTTAAATGTATCAACATTATCTGCATAAGGACCACCCGTTGCATAAACATTATTTTGATTGTCCAAAATTTGCCAAGTAGTTTCGCTTCCGTAGTTGTCTGTAATTAAGGTATGATTAATCGTATAAGGCGCATTGTTTACAAAAAATGAATAGTTTAAAGTGTCATTTGGCGTAAACTCATCAAGTTGAAGGTTAGGGTTGTTAGTATAAGCTTCGAACCAATGATTTCCACCACCTACATACGTGGTTGGAATAGCTACTTGAATAGTGCTGTATGTGGCAACATTTTGATTGGTAATATTCAATACATTGTAATTTCCTCCGTCAAAACGATAAAATAAATCAAAGGAATTGATGGTGTTTGCACCTTTGTTTTTTATTGTCAATACAGGAGAAACAGAATCGTATCCACACATGTTGTTGGAGATTCCCTGAATTCCCATTAGGGCTAAATCCAAATTATGTGAAGGACCGTTAGGGTCGTAACCATCCAATACCAATGCTCCTGTATTTTGTGGGTCGAGCCAGTATTTTAATTGACGAGAAGAATCGGAAACCGTGTTCCACGATACGGAAAATTTACCGTAATAATCTTCCAAGTCGTTACCGCATGCAGCATTTCCACCGTGTAATTGTCCAATTATTCGATGGTTTTCATCAAATAGAGGTGAGCCGGAAGAACCGCCTTCGGTTGTACCACTGTCCCAATCCACAATTTTCCAATGGTCGTTTCCCGAAGCATAATATCCAGAAGAAACACAAGGGTCTAAATCGTGGGATATTTTCTTAACATCTCCCGAAGGGTGATGAATTCCGGTAGAATTTTGCGAAGGTGCATCAATAGCATTCCATCCGGCATAAAAAACATTGTAATTACTTGGCGGAACACTTGAAAGTTCTACCAAGAAAAAGTCACTGGGCGAATCATTTGCCCGAAGAATACAACCCGAAATGGTGTAATTTGTAGGTCCGTCTGTTGTGTTGTTACAATCCGGACTTTGATAGTTGAACATAAAAATATTATTGGTAGAAGGTGAGCAATGATTTGCCGTTAAAACATAAGGAGTGCCATCTTCCGAAGTGTTGTTTACTAATGCACCACTGCAAAAACGGGAATTACTTGCCGTTAACAGCATAACCACCGACCTGATTTCATCTCCCCAAAGCGCAGAATCACAGATGGCATTTACATTACATGCACCCGAACTGCCAAATGCTTTTGCTTTGTCAAACAAACTGCGGTAACCGTATATTACTTCATTGATATGAATTACGCCTTCTCCGGCTCTTTTCTTCGGTTCGTAATATTCCAAAATTACATACTCTCCTTTGGTAAGAAAGGTGGAAAATTCACCGGTTTCTTTATTGTTTTCTTCGGTAAAACTTCCTAAAATTGATTTCTTATCAGGAGTGTATAAAAAGAATTTTGCTCCTTTCGGTAAATAAAAACGGTCGTAGTTTAAATTGATGGAAACAGCTCCCGGAGCATAAATTTTTAACTGCCAAAGTTTATCGCCGTTTTTTAAGATAGTCCATTTGCCACTGTTGTATAAATCTAAATCCACCGGATTGACAATACCAAATCGCCAAGGAATGTCTTTGTATTGGTCGGTTATGGCATCCTCTGCTCTAATTTGATTCATATCAGGAGCGGGAATGTCAACTTGCGGAATATTTTTATCAATGTTTTTATGAGTTAGCGAATAAGGCAAACCACCGTGACTAATTTGTGCTTTCGATACAATTAGAAAAAGTGGCGCAAGGAGTAAAGCAATTAAGACAGTTTTTTTCATATCAAAAGAATTTTCCGGTAATAAAGTTACAGAATTTCCATTGAAAGAAGAAATACTCAGAAAGATTGTGTTATTTTTTTGTGCTTATTTGCGAAAGCCAAAGAAAAGCTTCTTCTCTGCCGGAAAATATTTTTACGGGAATGTCAATTTTTTGCTTATCGAGCAATGTTTCCAATATGAATTGTTGACTTATGTTTTCTGTGATAATAGCTTCCGCATTTTTGAAATTTTTTGATAAGGTTTTTAAATAAAATTCTCTTGCTGGAATTTCAAATATTGTAGTGGGTTGGATGTGTGTTAAAAAATGTAGTTGATTTATTTCGCCAACATCACTTTTAAGTTCTTTAATAAATGCTTTTAAATCATTAGAGTTTATAGTGATAAATTCTTTGCAAAATACTTCTGCCAAGTCTCCTTTTATATAAACATCGGCAATTTTGTATTCTTTGAAAAATCTTTTTTGATATGTTTTATTTCTATTCATTTGCTGTTTCAAATGAAAATCGCATACCAAAACCTTAAACCGCTTTAAATCTATTAGTTGTTTGTTTGAGCTGAATGTAAAGAGTACTATTAAAAGAATAAAAATCTCAAATTGAGAATTTTGTATGAACCGGAAAGCGCACAATTTGCCTGCTGACTTTTTCGGTAACAGGCAACGGAGATTCATAAAACTGTTTACCAAAGGAAGAAAGATGCAAGGGCGTGTAATGGGAATAAACCGTTATGCCGGCTGTTTTAAAATTTTGAATGAGTTGTTCTCTGTTTTTGGATAATCCCCAAAGAATATGCGCATTGGTTTGAGCAAAATATTTTTCTGTGGGTAAATAATCCGGTTGTAGGCGATTGGGAACATTTTGTAATTGGGATAAATTGTGCAATAAATTGCGCATTCGTTGATTGGTAACTTTTTGTATATCCTCTAATTGAGCCGTTAAAAAAGCAGCTCTTATCTCATCCATATCTGCCGAAAAACCTAAATCTTTCCATTCGTAAAATTTGGTTTTACTCTTTAAAAAATCGAGTCGATTTGTGCCTTTTTCTATTATGTGCTCAATTTTATCAATCAAGTTTTGATTATTGACAAGGATACAGCCGCCCTCTCCGCAATGAATGTTTTTTGTTTCGTGAAAACTAATACATCCAATATCACCAAATGTGCCCAGATGCTCATTGTTGCAATAGCCGTTTATGGCTTGTGCGGCATCTTCTATCAAAAAAATATTATTGTTTTGGGCAAATTCTTTAATCTGACTAATATTATCCGAATAGCCATTATAATGAACGACCACTATTGCTTTGGTGTTTGCGGTAGTTAACCGTTCAATTTCTTGCAAACTGATGTTTAGTGAATGTTCATCAATATCGGCAAATAGAAGTTTGGCACCACGCAAAGCAAAAGCATTTGCTGTAGATACAAAAGTGAAAGAAGGTAAGATAACTTCATCGCCGGTTTGAATATCCAATGCCAAAGCCGCAATTTCCAGTGCCGATGTGCAGCTGGTTGTTAAATAAATACTTTCTACTTTTGTTAAACCTTTTAGTAACTGAATGGCTTTATGGTGATAATCACCAATGCCCGAAAACGATTTTTTTGCTATGACATTAGCGATATATTCATTTTCTTTGCCTGAAATATACGGAATATGGAAAGGAATAATCAACAGGATTTAATTTTTGCTACAAATAACGAAAATAAAGTTAAAGAAATAAAAAAATTAATACCTCAAAATATCAAACTTTTATCATTAAAGCGTGTAGGCATTGAAGAAGATATTCCCGAAACAGGCAAAACCTTACAAGAAAATGCATTGCAAAAAGCCCGTTATGTATATGAAAAAACAGGTAAAGACTGTTTTGCCGATGATACAGGATTGCAAGTAGAAGCGTTGAATGGTGCGCCGGGCGTATATTCGGCAAGATATGCAGGTGAAGAAAAAAATGCCGATAAAAATATGGATAAATTATTGTCTGAAATGAAAGGGAAGACAAACCGAAAAGCTAATTTTACCACAGTTATTGCTTTAATTTTAAACGGCAAAGAATATCTGTTTGAAGGAAGTGTGCAAGGTGAAATTGCACATTCAAAATCGGGAAATGAAGGGTTTGGCTACGACCCGGTTTTTATTCCGGATGAATATGCACCAAAAACTTTTGCCGATATACCATTGGATGAAAAAAATAAAATCAGCCACAGAGCAAGAGCCATCAATAAATTAGTTGAATTTTTAAAAGAGAATCAATTTTAATATTGTTTTCTGCCACTAAATCAGTAGTTTATAGTGTTTCTTTCTGAAAATACCACATTTTAGGTATTGCAGCATTAAAATTGCATTGATACTTTTGCCTGGTTATTTAAAATAAGTCTAAATAAAAATAAAGAAGAAATGAAAAGATTTAAAGTAGCAGCAATTAGCATGTTGACATTACTAGGGTTAAGCGCAAACAGTCAGGTAATAACAGAAGATACTACCGGTGCAGCAATGAATACGGCACAAAATATTATTGCCGGAAATTATGGTAAACAAGTGGTAATTAGCGGTTATGGTCAAATTGATTATAATCAAGGATTGGGAAATGCCCGTTACCATACGGGAAACTTGGATATCCATCGGTTGATTATGTTCTTTGGATACCGGTTTAATAATAAAACTCAATTTGTAACCGAAATTGAGTGGGAACATGTGAAAGAAGTTTATATTGAGCAAGCATTCATTAATCACAATATAAATAATTGGTTGAATTTAAGAGGCGGTTTATTGTTAATCCCTATGGGAATAGTGAATGAATATCATGAATCTACTACCTTTAACGGCGTTGAACGTCCGAATTTAGATAAATACATTGTGCCTTCAACATGGCGTGAATTGGGTTTTGGAGCAACCGGTCAAATTAATTCTCTATCGTTACGCTATCAATTATATGTAGTAAACGGTCCAAAAAGTTTTGATGGAAACGGACCAACATTAAGCGGGAAATACGGTATCAGAAAAGGACGTCAAAAAGGAGCGGAATCGTTTGTCTCTTCGCCAAGTTTATCGACAAAGATTGATTTTTTTGGAGTAAAAGGATTAAAAATGGGAGCTGCGGCATTTATAGGAAATACGCAAACTACGGCTTACGATGGTTTGCAACGCGCTGATGCAGAAGCCGGAAAAAGAGCAGACTCAACAGCTGTTGGTTTATCAATGTTTGGTGTAGATTACAGGTATAAATATAAACGTTTCGAATCACGAGGAGAGTTGATTTATGCATCTTTAACCAATACAAAAGCTTACAACACCTATTTTGGAACAGATGTGGGGTCATCTATGTTTGGCTATTTTGTAGAAGCCGGTTACGATGTATTACCATTTTTTGCCAAAACCGAACAAAAATTAGTGCTCTTTGGCCGGTATGAAACCTACGATACACAATATACGGTTTCGGATGAAAATTTTAAAAACAAAGCATATGCACGAACAGATATTACCGTAGGATTCAGTTATCATTTGGTGCCAAACGGAACAGTTTTTAAAGTAGATTACCAAAACTTTACCACACAAGCAAATAACGACCAACGTCACCAGTTGAATATAGGAATAGGTTACTGGTTCTAAAAATAATAATTATTATGAGAAAAATATTGATAATCAATGCAGTGCTGATATTGTTTGGTTTTACTATCCAACAAGCAGAGTTTACGGATAAGGTTTATAAAAAATTGGATAAAACCATAAGTAAACTTTGGCCGGAAAAAGAAGTGCATCGAAAAGCCATGCAAATAAATGATAAAGAATTAGGGTTTCAAGTAAGCCCTAATTCTTTGTTTAAATTAATGGATGCAGATAATCATCTTGTCGGTTATGCCTATTTGGATAAAGCCAACAGTAAGTCGGCAAAAATTGACTATGTAGTTTTTTTCGATAAAAACCTGAAAATAATTTACACACAAGTTTTGATTTATCGCGAGGAATATGGAGGAGAAATAGGCAGTAACCGATGGCTAAAGCAATTTTACGGCAAATACAATGGTACGGGAATGGAATTTCAAAAAGATATACAAAACATTTCCGGCGCTACAATTTCTTCTAGAAATATTACGAATGCCATTAAAAAATTGTCGCAAAGAATAGTTATTTTACAACAAAAAGGATTGTTAAAATAAGATTATGGAAATTTCATTGTCGCAAATGCCCAAGCAAATTAAAAATGTTCTTACGGCATTTATTTTTACAGCCACAATAGGTTTTAGCATCGGATTGTTTTTTATAAACCACACCACCCATTTTAAGGTAAAAGGGATTGAGCAAAATTATTTGGGCAACGAAGAAGATGAAACAGCTGACGAAATGTTGTTTCGTAAATCGGAAAGGGAAATTTTAACCACCATTCACAATCATATAACCTCTATGAGTTTATTGTTTTTGGCTGTAGGATTAATTTTTGCATTAACGCCAATCGCTAAACGCTATAAGTGGCTGGCAATAGAACCATTTGTTTCATTGTTCTTGACATTTGGCAGCATCTATTTTTTATGGAAATTCGAATGGAAATGGATAAGCTATGTAACCATGATTTCAGGAATTGCCATGAGCACCTCGTTTTATATTATGGTTTATTTTTCATTACAAAGTTTATTGTCAAAAAAGCGATAGTCGCTCTTAATCCTCAAATTCCAAATTGTTGTATTTTTTGAGATACTCTTTGTAGATTGAAATTCCTTTCATAATCCTGTTTAAATTATAAATCGTATCATCATTTTTCAATACATAATCGGCAGCACCGTTTTTAATTGCTTCGCTTACAACATAAGGATTTTCAACACTGGAAAGCATCACAATTTTTAGTTTGGGATTTTTTTCGAGCAAAGCAGAAAGGGCTGTGTTTCCGTCCATATTTTGTTTTTCTTCCTGAAATAAATTATAATCCAGAAAAATAATATCCGGTGTTTGGTTAATCTCTTTCAAACAACTTTCGGCATCGTTGTACATTTTAATATTGGCTTTATATTTTTCGAAAAGCCAGTTGGCAATAAGATTGCTGTAAAACGGGTCGTCATCAATTATGTAAGTAGAAATGGCAGAATTATTCATAACGGTAATTTTTTTTTGTTTTGATAAAATTATTTTAAAATGATTCTTCCGCCATGCGTGAAAAAACCGATTTTTTATTCAGTCAAATATGTGAAAATATTGATATGCCAACGATAATACGCAGGTTGAAAAGCCGTTGAAAAATCTGTTAAAAATCATTTGCTTACTATAAATACATTCCTACCTTTGCCTGCAAATCTTTAAACCCAATAAAAATGGATACCAACAAAGAAAAAGAATTGTATGCACAAAAGCTCAATGAGTACGTAAACAAAGAAAAAGCGGCTATTGAGTTAATTGGAGCTATTGGCGAATTATTGTACAACCGATCGGTTGAATTGGTACTTTTTCGTCACCGTTTAATAGACAAAGGTGTATCGCAGTTGATAGATTTGCACCGATATGCCAAGAGCGTAACTTTCAGCCCGATTGATATTCAAAAAACAACAGCCGTTGCCAAAGAATTAACACAATTAGATTTGGCGCCATCTAAGCTGGATATTGGTTTATTGGCATCACAATACGAGGAAGAAAAAGATAAATATCCTTCATTAAGAGCATTTTTAGAAGATAAATTGAAAGATTTCATCGGTTTGGAAAAAACAAACATCAAACCACGTGATGTTGTTTTATATGGTTTTGGTAGAATCGGACGTTTGGCTGCCCGTGAATTAATCTTACAAGCCGGAAAAGGTCAGCAGTTGCGTTTACGTGCGGTAGTTGTACGCAGAATATCCGAGGCAGAATTGGTAAAACGTGCCGCCTTGTTACGCAACGATTCTGTTCACGGTAAATTCCCCGGAACGGTTGAGGTAGATACTGAAAATATGTCAATAATTGTAAACGGACAAGTGGTGCATTTCATTGCTGCCCCTTCTCCCGAAGAAGCCGATTACACAGCATTGGGTATCGAAAATGCGTTATTGATTGACAATACCGGTGCTTTTACAGACAGAGAAGCATTGAGTCGTCATTTAAAAGCAAAAGGTGTTAGCAGAGTATTATTAACCGCTCCCGGAAAAGAAATTCCAAACATTGTGTACGGAATTAACCAAAATGAATTGGATTTAGATAACGAAAAAATTTATTCGGCAGCATCGTGTACAACTAACGCTATTTCGCCAATTTTACATGTTATAGAAAACAGCTTGGGAGTTGTAAAAGGTCATATTGAGACTGTTCACGCTTATACAAACGACCAAAATTTATTGGATAATATGCATAAAAAACCGCGAAGAGGTCGTTCGGCAGCCATCAATATGGTAATTACTTCTACCGGTGCCGGAAAAGCTGTTACAAAAGTAATCCCATCGTTGAAAGATAAGTTAACTGCCAACGCTGTTCGTGTTCCTACACCAAATGGCTCGTTAGCTATTTTAAAATTAGAAGTTGCCAAAGAAACATCGTTGGAAGAAGTAAATGAAATTATCAGAAAAGCTTCTTTGGAAGGACCACTGGTTAACCAAATCAAATATTCAGTAGATCCTGAGTTAGTTTCATCCGATATTATTGGTACACCAAATTGTTCTATTTACGACAGTGTGGCAACAATTGTATCGCCAAACAAAAAAGATATTGTTCTATATGTATGGTATGATAATGAATACGGATACACCAGACAAGTAATCCGTTTAGCCAAATATGTGTCTAAAGTAAGACGTTTGGTTTACTATTAATAGACAGAAAAATAATTCAATAAAAAAGGCTGCTAAATTTTAGCAGCCTTTTTTGATTGATATGGGAGAAACATGAAAAATTTTTAAGCATAATCGCTTTTTTCATTCATTGTAAACCTTTTCATGTCTTTAAGGGATTTGCCGTAATTATCGCCGCTTCCACTACCCAAAAAGTAGAGGATAACTAAAATAAATAATATGAAAAGTAAAAATATCATTTTAAATATAAATACATCGACAAAAATAAGCAATTCGTCGAAATAAAGCAAATTTTATCGAAGAAAATTAAATGTTTATAGAATTTAATATGTTATTCGTAGAAAAATAGTGCAGACTTAAAGAATGAACTTGCATCTGTAACAAGCTAATATCTAGGGTTTAGTGAAAAAACAATTCATTAATTTGAATATTTTTTTGTGAAAAACATTGATTTATAGAAAAATATGTAAATTTTTATTTGTTTAAATGGTTGTGAATTAAAATTTATTACGTAGCTTTGTCCTTTAATTAATTACAAAATAATATTATGAACAAAGGAAAAGTAAAATTCTTTAATGATACCAAAGGTTTTGGTTTCATTATTGATGAAGACTCTAACACAGAGTACTTCGTGCATGCAACAGGTTTAATCGACGAAATTAAAGAAGACGACGAAGTAGAATTCGAGCTTCAAGAAGGTCGTAAAGGATTAAACGCAGTGAATGTTAAATTAGCATAATTTAATTACTGAGTTATATCGAGTTGCTAAGACCGTCTGTTTACAGACGGTCTTTTTTTATGCTAAAAATTCCCAACACTTAACATAACCAATGTACATCCAATTACCGTTTCTATTCCTACTCGTTTGGCTTTTTCTATAAATTCGGGATTTTCTGTTCCTGGATTGAAAATGATTCGTTTTGGCTTTAGTTGTAATATTTCTTCAATAATGGAAGATTGATTATTTGGACCAACATATAAAGTAACCGTATGAATACTCTTATCTTTCAGTTTGTCCCAATGATTGATGAATTTTACTTCGTTAACTTCTCCTTTTTTAATACTGTAAGCCAATACGGGAATATAGTGTTTTTGTAATCGTATAATCGCTTGGTAACTGTATCGTGTAGGGTTATTGCTTGCGCCTACCACCAGTGTTGTTTTATCTGTATTTTTAATCGTATTAAAATAAAAAAGACCCAAGTTGCCTTGAGTCTTTTGAATGATTGTTTTTACATGTTTCTTCTGTATTGACCGCCAACTTTGAACAGCGCTTGAGTAATTTGTCCCAACGAGCAATATTTGGTCGCTTCCATTAATGCTTCAAATACATTTTTGTTGTTAATGGCGGCTTGCTGCACTTTTTCCAGTTGTTCTTTAGCTTCATTTTCGTATTTCTTATGCAGATTTTTTACTGTTTGAATTTGAAATTCTTTCTCTTCAGTTGTAGCTCTGATAACTTCATCCGGGATAATGGTTGGCGAACCTTTTTTGTTCAAGAAAGTGTTTACACCAATAATTGGATATTCTCCCGAATGTTTCAGTGTTTCGTAATACAAACTTTCTTCTTGAATTTTACTTCGCTGATACATTGTTTCCATTGCACCCAATACACCACCGCGCTCAGTCAACCGGTCAAACTCCATTAAAACGGCTTCTTCAACTAAATCAGTTAATTCTTCTATAATAAACGAACCTTGAATTGGATTTTCATTTTTTGCTAAGCCAAGTTCTTTATTTATAATCAACTGAATAGCCATTGCCCGGCGAACACTTTCTTCGGTTGGCGTTGTGATAGCTTCGTCGTAAGCATTGGTGTGCAGTGAGTTACAATTGTCGTAAATGGCGTAAAGTGCTTGCAAGGTTGTGCGAATGTCATTAAAGTCAATTTCTTGTGCGTGTAATGAACGTCCCGAAGTTTGAATGTGGTATTTGAGCATTTGTGCTCTTGGATTGGCTCCGTATTTCAGTTTTAATGCTTTTGACCATATACGACGGGCAACACGACCAATTACGGCATATTCAGGGTCTAATCCGTTAGAGAAAAAGAAAGACAGATTAGGTCCGAATTTGTTTATATCCATTCCACGCGCCAAGTAATACTCTACATAAGTAAATCCGTTTGCCAATGTAAATGCCAATTGCGTAATAGGGTTGGCGCCGGCTTCGGCTATATGATATCCCGATATGGAAACGGAATAAAAATTACGCACATTATGGTCAATAAAATACTGTTGCACATCACCCATAACACGCAAGGCAAATTCTGTTGAAAAAATACAAGTGTTTTGTGCTTGGTCTTCTTTTAAAATATCTGCCTGAACAGTTCCTCTGACTTGCGAAAGGGTATCGGCTTTGATTTTTTCATACACTTCTTTAGGCAGCACCTGATCGCCGGTTACGCCAAGTAAAAATAAACCCAATCCGTCGTTACCTTCCGGAAGAGGCGCATTGTAAGTTGGGCGTGGAACACCTAATTTTTTATAAATGGCTTCAATTTTTTTGTTTACTTCATCTTCCAAGCCATTGTTTTTAATGTAAATTTCGCATTGTTGGTCGATAGCGGCATTCATGAAAAAGCCTAACATCATTGGTGCAGGACCGTTAATGGTCATACTTACCGAAGTTTTTGGGTCGGCAAGATTAAAGCCGGAATATAATTTTTTGGCATCATCCAAACAACATACAGAAACTCCTGAATTACCAATTTTACCGTAAATATCAGGGCGGTAGTCGGGGTCGTTTCCGTAAAGTGTTACACTGTCGAATGCAGTAGATAAACGTTTTGCCGGCATCCCTAAACTTACATAATGAAAACGCTTATTGGTTCGCTCCGGTCCACCTTCTCCGGCAAACATTCGCGTTGGGTCTTCTCCGGTTCGTTTAAATGGATAAATACCTGCGGTATAAGGAAACTCTCCGGGCACGTTTTCCTGCAAACTCCACCATAGAAAATCGCCCCAGCCACGGTATTTTGGCAAACAAACTTTAGGAATTTTAGTATGCGAAAGCGATTCGGTATAGGTTTTTACTTTTATTTCTTTGTCTCTTACTTTAAATACATACTCCGGTGCTTTGTAGCGGGCAACTTTATCGTCCCATTCTTCAATCAATTTCCAATTGTGCGGATCCAAATCAAGTTTGACTTGTTCAAAAGTTTCCTCTAAACGCTTTATTAGTCGGTCTTTGTCTTCCAGGTCAGAATCTATTAAAGTTTGGATGCTCATGTGTAATCCATAAAGCTTATCGGCAACTTTTACTTGCTCATCTACCCATTTGTCATAGTTGCGGTTGTTTTCGGAAATTTCAGAAAGGTAACGGGTGCGGTTAGGTGGAATGATGTAAATTTTTTCTGACATTTCTTTTGTCAGCTTCATGTGCGATTTTAAATCGGCACCGGTTTTTTCCACTACTTTATTCATTACTGCCAAATAAAGGTTGTTCATTCCCGGGTCGTTAAACTGTGAAGCAATTGTTCCGTAAACGGGAACTTCTTCATCCGGCATGTCAAACAACTGATGGTTACGTTTGTACTGCTTTTTAACATCGCGTAATGCATCTAATGCTCCGCGTTTGTCAAATTTGTTAATGGCAATAATATCGGCAAAATCGAGCATGTCGATTTTTTCGAGCTGTGTAGCCGCACCATATTCGGGCGTCATTACGTATAAGCTAACATCCGAATGGTCTAAAATTTCGGTATCCGATTGACCGATACCGGAAGTTTCCAATATTACCAAGTCGTACTGAGCCGCTTTTAGAATATCAACTGCTTCTTGTACATGTTTGGAAAGTGCCAAGTTTGACTGGCGTGTAGCCAACGAACGCATATAAACTCTTGGATTATTTACGGCGTTCATACGAATACGGTCGCCCAATAATGCGCCGCCGGTTTTTCTTTTTGAAGGGTCAACAGAAACTACAGCGATGGTTTTATCTTCAAAATCATTTAAAAAACGACGCACCAACTCATCTACCAAAGAAGATTTTCCGGCTCCGCCGGTTCCGGTAACTCCTAAAACAGGTGTTTTGGAATGAGCAGTTAATTCGTGAATTTTTTTGAAGGTGTCTTGATGTTCTTCAGGGAAATTTTCGGCTGCGGAAATTAAGGTAGCTATCGCTTTCCAATCTTTATTTTTAAGTCTGTCTACTTCATCACCTTTCAAATCGCGTCCGGTTGGAAAGTCGCATTTTTCGAGCATATCGTTAATCATGCCTTGTAAACCCATTGCTCTTCCGTCATCCGGATGATAGATGCGTGTAATTCCATAAGCTTGTAATTCTTCAATTTCTTCGGGTAAAATGGTTCCGCCACCACCACCAAAAATTTTTATGTGTCCGGCTCCTTTTTCTTGCAGTAAATCGTACATGTATTTAAAATACTCCACATGCCCGCCTTGATATGAGGTCATGGCTATTGCATTGGCATCTTCTTGAATAGCACAGTTTACTACTTCTTCCACACTTCTGTCGTGACCTAAATGAATAACTTCGGCACCTGTGCTTTGTATGATTCGTCGCATAATGTTGATGGCAGCATCATGTCCGTCAAAAAGTGAGGCGGCTGTAACTATTCGGATTTTGTTTTTTGGTTTGTATTTCTCAATTCTTTCCATAATCATGTACAATTTACTGTAAGGTACGCAAATATAAACCGAAAATAGAAATTGACCTATTGTAGCCGTTTGAATTTATATTATTAATCAAGAGGTTTTATTTTCAGCATTGACCATATACGATCTAATAATATGATATTTTGATTTTCTTTTGAATTATGTTCAATTAATTCATTATAATAATGAAGAATTTTGGTTTTAGTGGATTTCTTATTAGATGTTAAATATAATACAGAATAATATAGCATATGAATCATAATGTAATTTTCTTTTATGCTTGTGTTGTTTTTTACAATTTTCTTATACCTTTTAAATTGATCAATAATTTCGTCATATTGTTCTAAGGCTATAAGGTTCAAAAATATTAGTATAAAAATCTCATCATAAAATTTTTTAAATGATTGTTGTTGTAATTGAAAAATAGTTGATTCAAGATT
The DNA here is from genome assembly GCA_002295925.1 of Flavobacteriales bacterium UBA852. Classification (GTDB taxonomy): domain Bacteria; phylum Bacteroidota; class Bacteroidia; order Flavobacteriales_E; family Vicingaceae; genus UBA852. The sequence continues at coordinate 118,735 of DBGO01000002.1, read as the reverse complement.
TTTGATTGAATTTACGGCATCATCATTTAACAATAAAAAAACAGATTTTATAATTTTAAAATGCAGATATTGAATAATAGAATTTTCATGTTTTTTTCTAAATTTAATTTCAATTAATTTAATTGTATTTAAATCATCTTTAATTTCAGAGATAATTTGTTTATTTTTTAAATCAAATAAGTAATTAGTTAAATAGCAACTACCTTTTATACTAAGAGTATACATTATGTTTTCATAATTTAATTTTTTATCCAAATTCGATTTTAAAACAGAATTTACGGTTTTTAAATTAAGGTAATTTTGATTGAATTTTAGATTTAAATATTCAATAGATAAAACATATTTGTTGTTTGAAAATATTTTTAAATATGGAAACTTTTTTATTATCGATAGGCATTTTTCTATCAATAATTTTGAATCATTTGTATAAAATAAATTTAAGTTATAATTGCTTATAATGTATAAATAAGTTTGCATTGACAAAAATTGCACACTTTTTGAAGGGTGATGAAAGAGTTTTTTTAAATTTATAATTTCAATTTCATTAGGTGATGTTTTTTTCGTTAAATAGTCTTTGATTTTAATTGTTTGAATTTCTGTTAAATTTTCTAAAATATTTATATGTTCAACAGCTGAAAACTTACTTTTTTGTATAGTAATACCTAATCTTCTTAAAAGATTTATGAATATCATCAGAAATTCGAAATCTTCAATTTTTTCTGCTATATAAATAGAACTGTTAATATAATTTTGAGCTTCTTCAATTTTATTGTCATTAAATAAAGAATTAATATTTAAAACTGAGAAACTAAGAAAGTCAGGATGATTTTCGATTAAGAATTTACCGTATAAATTAAATGTATGATGATATAGCTGGTTAAAACGTTTTAGATTTTTTTTATTATAACAGTTGTATATATGTTTAATTAAATCTATGTCATTTATAGTAATATTTGATGTGAGTTGAGAGATTAGTTTAAAACTTAATTCTCTTTTATTTGTTTTTAATTGGTTTTTAAAATCAAGTGTTAATTTTCGATCACAAATTATTAACAGATGGTGTAAATGTGCAGTTTTTCTCATCTGATTTTAGCATTTATATGAGCATTTTATAAACAAATAGAGTGTTGTAATTTAGTAAAAAAATCTTAACATCATGAAAAAGTCTATTTTATATTTAGTTTTAATTTCTTTATTTATTAATAAAATAAATGCTCAGTATTCTATTGGACACACTACAATTAACTTCATAGATTCTTCAAGAAATAATCGTGTTATTCAAACAGAAGTTTATTATCCGGCATTAACAAACGGTGAAGACATTCCATGTGCAAATGACTCATTTCCTTCTGTTGTTTTTGGACATGGATTTGTTATGGCTTGGAGTGCATATCAAAATATTTGGGAAGAAATTGTGCCACGTGGGTATATTATGCTATTTCCAAGAACAGAAGGGAATCTAATAAGTACTAATCATCAGCAATTTGGTTGGGATTTGCAGTTTTTGGTTAAAGCTATTCATAAAGAAAACTTAAATTCACAATCTATCTTTTACAATCATGTAAAAGATGCAACAGCACTAATGGGACACTCTATGGGTGGTGGTGCCAGTTTTTTAGCAGCAGATTCTTTATGCTCTTCAAATAATAAATATTTAAAAACATTAATTGGTTTAGCCCCTGCTGAATCTACAACAAATGGAGTTTCTTCAATCTCTTCGGCAACACGTGTAAATATTCCTTCTGTTATATTTAGTGGAAGTCAAGATGGAGTAACACCACCTCAAGATCATCATATACCAATGTATGACTCATTAAACTCAAATTGTAAAACATTTATAAATATTATAGGAGGAGCACACTGTTATTTTGCAAATCCTAATTTTAATTGCGATTTTGGTGAAAGTACATCTTCATCAGGTATATCCATAACACGAGCGCAACAACATGCTGTTTTGTTTGATTTTGTAAACCCATGGTTGGATTATACTCTTAAAGAAGACTGCAGTAAGTTTGATGTGTTTAATGATTCGTTAAATTCTTCATTAAGGGTTACATATATGCAAGAATGTTATTCGCATCAAATACCACAAATTATGAATCAAAACGGAGTATTGTATACTAATACACCTGGTTCTTCATTTCAATGGTTTGTAAATGGAAATATAATTCCAAATGCAACAGATAGTAGTTTAATCCCAACTACTGGAGGAATTTTTCAAGTTGAAGTTTTTTTTGAAGATAGTTGTTCAAAATTGTCAAGTGGTTATAATTATGTAGTTACTTCATCAAAAGTTAATCAAGTTTATAAAAATTCATCAATATATATATTAAATAATCCTGTTTCTAATTATCTTAATATTAATTCTAAAAATCCGTTAAGCTCTATAAAAATATATTCCATAACAGGCCAATTGATAGAAGAACATAATTCATTAAATGCAAAAAATATAGAATTAAATGTATCTTCATTTAGAATGGGATTGTATATCATAATCATAAATAATCAGAATTCACTTAAATTCATAAAAGTTAAATAATAAAATAAAAAAAAGAAAATGAATTATTCACTTTTTATAATTTAGTGTACATTTAAAAAAAGTATACTAAATAATGGAAAAAAAAATTGAAAACATTGAAATTCAGTACTTGCAAATTTCAGATTATGAAGAGTTAAAGCAAGTAATGATAGAGTCGTATACTAGCTTAAAGGACGCATATTGGAATAAGGAACAAATTCAAACTTTAATCAAAAAATTTCCGGAAGGTCAAGTGGTCGTCAAGGTTAACGGGAAAATTGCCGGTTGTGCCTTATCGATTATTGTCGATTATAATAAATTTGATGATCATCATACATATAAAGAAATAACAGGAAATTACACTTTCAATACGCACAACAGTAATGGTGATGTTTTATATGGAATTGATGTATTCATAAAGCCCGAATACAGAGGTTTGCGTTTAGGAAGAAGATTGTATGATTATAGAAAAGAACTTGCCGAAAATCTTAACCTTAGAGGTATTGCATTTGGAGGAAGAATTCCTAACTATCATAAATATGCAGATAAATTATCGCCAAAAGAATACATTGAAAAAGTAAAACGAAAAGAAATTTATGATCCGGTATTAAATTTTCAAATATCAAATGATTTTCATCCGTCAAAAATATTAAAAGGTTATTTAGAAGGGGATGAAGCATCGGGAGAATATGCTGTTTTACTTGAGTGGGATAATATTTACTATCAAAAACCTTCCAAAAAAATTGCTTCAGAAAAATCCATTGTCAGATTAGGGTTAATTCAATGGCAAATGCGATTATATCAAAACTTTGATGAATTGATGCAGCAAGTGGAGTTTTTTGTTGATGCAGTGTCGGCTTATAGGTCCGATTTTGCGTTATTTCCCGAATATTTTAATGCGCCTTTAATGGCAAAATATAATAATTTGTCAGAAGCTGAAGCTATTAGAAAACTTGCCGAATTTACAGAACCAATTGTGAAAAAATTTTCAGAATTGGCCATATCGTACAATATAAATATAATTACAGGAAGTATGCCGGAGATAAAAGATAACTTGCTGTACAATGTTGGTTATTTATGTAGAAGAGACGGAAGTATGGAGCGGTACGAAAAATTGCACGTTACTCCTGATGAGGTAAAAGTGTGGGGCTTGCAAGGCGGCACACAATTAAAATCATTTGATACAGATTGTGGAAAAATTGGCGTGCTTATCTGTTATGATTCTGAATTTCCTGAACTGTGCCGTTTGTTGGCAGAAGAAGGAATGAATATTTTGTTTATACCGTTTTTAACAGATACTCAAAATGCATACTCAAGAGTGAGGTGTTGCGCACAAGCACGAGCTATTGAAAATGAGTGTTATGTTGCTATTGCCGGTAGTGTAGGTAACTTACCCAAGGTAGATAATATGGATATTCAGTATGCTCAATCAATGGTATTTACGCCTTGTGATTTTGCTTTTCCGGCAAACGGAATAAAAGCTGAAGCAACACCTAATACCGAAATGATATTAATTGCCGATTGTGATTTAGATTTACTTAGAGAGTTGCATCAATTTGGCAGTGTCAGAAATTTAAACGACAGAAGAAAAGACATTTTTGATTTAAAAAAAAGACTTTCGTAAATGAATGAAAAGACAAAAAATAACAAAATCGGATTACCACCGGGTTCATTGATTCATGTAGGGGTGAAAAAAACCAATAAAACACAACTCGAAAAAATTGAATATAACGCAAAAGAGTTTACTCAAAATGCTTGTGAATCAATTGAGCAATGCATGAATTTTACACTCAATAATTCGGTTAAATGGATAAATATTGATGGATTGCATGATACAAATATTATTGCTGAAATTGGTGAAAAATATAAGATTCACAATTTATTATTAGAAGATGTACTAGACACCAGTCACCGGCCAAAAGCCGAAGAATTTGATGAGTATTTATTTTTCACCCTTAAAATGTTAGCCGTTGATAAAAAAAAGAAAGTGATAACTTCAGAGCAAATAAGTTTGGTTTTAGGTAAAGATTGGTTGCTTTCATTTCAAGAAAAACCGGGCGATGTTTTAGATGCATTACGAACACGTATTAAAGAAAGCAAAGGAATAATACGTCAAAAAAAAGCCGATTATTTATTTTACAGTATTATTGATATTATTGTTGATCATTATTTCTATGTAATTGATTATTTAAACGATAATATAGAAAAACTTGAAGAAGATGTAATTCTTAACCCTAACCAAAATCAATTAAACTTAATTCAGCACTACAAAAGAACATTAATAACTATTCGTAAAATAATTGTACCGTTAAGAGAAGCTGTTTCATCTCTTCAAAAATTCAACATTAAGCTAATAGAAAAAAATACATATCCTTATTTAAGAGATGTTTATGAACATTTAATACATATAAACGACAGTATTGATTCGCAAAGAGATATGCTTTCCGGAATCATGGATTTATATGTTTCGGGTGTGAGTAACAGAATGAATGAAGTGATGAAAGTTTTGACAATTATAGCAACTATATTTATACCTTTAACGTTTATTGCCGGAATATATGGTATGAATTTCGATTATATGCCCGAATTGCATTGGAAATACGCTTATTTTGTTACTTTGTTTGTAATGGTTGTTATTGCAGTAGCCATGATTTTTTATTTTAAAAAGAAAAAATGGTTGTAATATGTTTTATTTAATCAACCGGTGTTTTAACGCACACAAATAGCCAATTTTGTACATATCAAACCATTTTAATGTATTTCGTTTTTTGTGCAATCGTTGTTTGATTTTATCTTGATTTTTTATAAAATAATTAGCCACAAAAGGTGTGGTTTTGGTTTGCTGTAATTTTTCGAAAACACGAATTAATTTCACTGAATTATCAATTAGTTCCTTGTTGTATAAAATAAATAAATTTTTAATGCCGTTTTCTGTTTTGGCAATAAATTCATCGATTGTTTCCAAACCAATATGACAAAGCGGATTATCTAAATGAATAATACAAGTTTTGCGTTCTTTCAGCTTCAATCCGAAAAGAGTGTCTTCGTGGCCGTAGCCGTTAATAATGTTTTCTTCAAATTGTATTTCATTGAATATTTTTTTGGGGATAATAAAATTATTGGTCATAAAAGAATCCCAAGGTTTTTCACTCCTTTTTTCTGCTGCAATTGTTTCGCGTTTTACGCCGTAAACCCAACGTAAGTAATAATCGGGATTTTCCGGTGCGGTTTTTTCATAATTCCTTCCGCCGTATAATACGGCATAGGGCGAAAGATTTTTTACATAACGATATATAAATTTGTCATCATTGATTTTTGAATCGCAATCGGCAAACAGCAAATACTCGAATTGAGCAATTTCTGCGAGCTTGTTTCTAATGGCTGAACGTCCAATGTTTTTATCCAATTCATTATACGTTACATTGGGTAAACTTTGCAGCAATCTGTTTTTTATTTTGAACTTCTCGTCCGAAGCATCATCGAGTAAGATAATTTCAAATGGAATTTTTTCTTGCTCGCATAAACGGTGTAATTCCGTTACAAATGCGGTTATATCAAAATTATATACAGGAATAAGAATAGAGAGCATAATTACTATACTTCAGAAGGATGTAAACGGTGAAAAATAACAGTTTGATTTTCGCAAATAAGTGTGCTGCCTTCAAATTTTTTCATCAGTTCATAATCGTGTGTTGCCAGTAAAACGGCTTTATCTTCGTGTAAATTGTAGAGAATATCAATAATCTCCTCAGATGTTTCAGGGTCTAAATTCCCTGTAGGTTCATCGGCAATAATCAACTCGGGGTCATTTAACAAGGCACGGGCGATAGCCACGCGTTGCTGTTCTCCGCCCGATAATTCGTGAGGCATTTTATATCCCTTATTCATTAACCCAACTTTGGTGAGAACTTCTTCAATACGGTTTTTAATGTTTACTTTATCTGTCCAGCCGGTAGCACGCAATACAAACTCTAAATTTTTATCCACCGAGCGGTCGGTAAGTAAACGGAAATCTTGAAAAACAATACCTAATTTTCTGCGCAATTCAGGAATTTGTTTCTTTTTTATGGTGCGTAAATTAAATCCGCATACCAAAGCTTCACCTTCGAGCAAAGGCAAATCGGCATACAATGTTTTTAAAAGGCTGCTTTTTCCGCTTCCGGTTTTACCGATTAAATAAACAAAATCGCCTTTGTCAATAGAAAAATTGACGTCTTTCAAAACCTGATTGTGTATATTTTGATGAATGGCTGCATTTTGGAATGCCACTAATGTTTTATCCATAATTGCTGAGCTTTAAGCAAAGTAAAGTTAATATTTTTTAACAGAGTAGTTAAGAAATAATTTTAACACTCTCACGTTGAAAACTTATCGTTTGTTGCGTCTAAATCCACTAATATCCTCCTTACTTTTAGATTGATTAAGAATATATTGTAAAAACTTGATTATCAACGTGAAAAATACATATATCGTGCAGAAAAAAATTAAAATTCATTTATTGTTGTCGGTTTTTTTGTTTGTGTATAGTGTTCAAAGCTTTGCACAAAAGACCAAAAACTACGACGACCCTATTAATACATATTTAAATGCCCTCTCTTTGTTTTCTAAAGAAAAATACCCGGCAGCTTATACCGAATTTGACAAATATTTGGAAGAGTCGGGCAATCCGCATTCTGAAAATTACGAAGACGCTGTTTATCATAAAGCAGTTTGTGCTTTAAACTTGTATCAAAACGATGCTGTTTATTTATTGGAAAATTTTATTCGCAATTATCCCGAGAGTCCAAAAGTAAAGCTGGCTTATTTTCAATTGGGTAATTATTTTTTCAGAAAAAAGAAGTATAAAGATGTTGTAAAATGGTACGCAAAGATTGATAAATACGACCTTTCTACCGATGAACTTGCCGAATATTATTTTAAAAACGGCTATGCTTATTTTATGCTCAAAGATTATGCAAAAGCAAAAGTCAATTTTTTTGAGATAAAAGATACAGATACAAAATACACTGCACCGGCTCGATATTATTATGCCCACATTGCTTATGAAGAGGGTAATTTAGAAACGGCCTATAAAACTTTTAAACAATTAGAGGGTGATCCGAAATTTAAAGTGGTTGTCCCGTTTTATTTGGTGCAAATATTATACAAACAAGGCAAATACGACGAATTGCTGTCTTACGCACCCGTGGTGATGGACACAACCAAGAAATTAAAACGCAGCGAAGAAATTGCCCGTTTGGTAGGGGAGTCGTTGTATCGTACAGGAAGATATGAGGATGCTATTCCGTATTTGTCGCAATATGTAGAAAAACATACGTATGATGCCACACCGCTCGATTTTTACCAGTTGGCTTATGCCTATCACAATGCCAAAAAGTGCAATAAAGCGGAAAAATATTATCAAAAAGCTATCAACGGAAAAGTGGACAGCATTTCGCAAATGGCTTATTACAATTTAGCAAAATGCTATCTGAAAGAAAATAATAAGAAATACGCGCGAGAGGCATTTTACAAAGCATTTGAGTATGATTACGACAAAGAAGTGAAGGAAGATGCTTTGTTCAATTTTGCCAAACTGTCGTATGAATTGGCTTTATATCCTTACAACGATGCCATTAATGCATTTGAAGAATACATAAATAAATATCCCGATTCGCCCAAGTTGAAAAATGCTTACGAATATTTGTTGGCTATTTATTACACCACCAAAAATTATGAAGGAGCGCTCAAATCGTTAGACAATATAAAAGTGAAAGACATTAAAATGCTCGAAGCGTATCAAAAAATTGCGCATTTAAGAGCATTGGAATTGTTCAATAATCATAAATATCAAGAAGCATTAAAATACTTCGATTTATCCGATAAATACCCTTATGATAAAAAAATAGCCGCAAAAAATGCCTATTGGCGTGCCGAAACCTATTACCGTTTGGGCGATTACAAGCAAGCAATTGAAAAATACAAGCAATTTATATCTTTGCCATTTGCTTCTGCATTACCTTTCTACAACAAAGCAAATTACCATATTGGCTATGCCTATTTTAAATTAAAAGATTATAAAAACGCCGAATTTTGGTTCCGTAAATTTGTCAATAACGAAAGCAATCAAAAGTCAAAAGTATATGCCGATGCACTTAATCGTATTGCCGATTGCTTTTTTATTCAGAAAGATTACCGTGCCGCAATAGAATATTACGATAAAGCCATAATGGCAAATAATTGGCAGGTCGATTATGCACTGTATCAAAGTGCTTTGGCAAACGGTGTGGAAAAAAATTATCAAGACAAAGCCGACTTGTTGCAAACCCTTATCGTAACTTATCCAAAATCGAAATACACCGATAATGCCGTATTCGAGTTGGGCGAAACTTATTTTTTATTAAACCAGCCCGAAAAAGCCCTGCAACAGTATGAGAAAATCATTACTGATTATCCCAATTCGGTTTTCTACAAAAAAGCATTACTCAAAAAAGGATTGTATTATTTCAACACTAAACAAGATGATGAGGCAATAGCCGTTTTTAAAGAGGTTATTGATAAATATCCGCAATCGGAAGAAGCGCAACAGGCATTGGAAAAAATTAAACTCATTTATATGGATAACGGAAAATTATCGGAATACGAAGCCTATGTTTCCACTTTGCCATTTGCCGATGCTGCTGCAACAGTGCAAGAAACCGATTACTACCAAGTAGCCGAAAACTTTTTTATGGAAAGCAATTGCGAAAAAGCCATTCCTGCATTTACCGATTATTTAAACAAATATCCAAATGGGATAAAAGCTGTTGAAGCTCATTATTACCGTGGCGAATGTTTATGGAAAAATAAAGACTTTGCGAATGCCTTGCCCGATTTTGAGACTGTTATTCAAAGCAAGGATGCTCATTTTATTACACAGGCATTGGTTTATGCCGCACGAGCGTCTAAGCAATTGAACGATACAGCTAAAACCATTTATTATTACAATGAATTGCTGACAAATTCTAACGATGAGAATATACTGAATGAAGCCCGTAAAGAATTGTTGGATATTTATATCGCACAGCAAAATTGGGAACGTGCCGCAGAAATTGCTACCCAAATCATCAATGCCGATACGGACAATCCGTTGATGTTGGCAAAAACACATCTGACGGTTGCCAAAAATAATCTTATCAATCTGAACGATACAGCTCAAGCATTGCAATCGTTGCAAGTGGCGGCAACCTTTAAAAATCAATACGGAGCCGAAGCGCAATATATGATTGCCGAAATATATTATCATCAACATCAATACGATTTAACCGAAACTACGGTGTACAATTTGGTGAAAAATTTCCCCGGTTATGATTATTGGATTGCCAAAGGATTTATTCTCCTTTCGGATAATTTCTTGGCAAAAGAAGATATTTTTCAAGCCAAAGTAACGTTGGAGAATTTATTGAAAAACTATCACGGCGACCAAGCGCTTATTGCTGTTGCACAACAAAAATTAGATTATCTGAAAGAACTTGAAAATCAAGATACAAATCAAAAACAAGAAGACATTGAAATTGATTTGTCCGAACCTCAAACCAAACCTTAAACCGAATAAAGCATTGTTATGAAAAATACAAATCGAAATACTTTACTGTTGTTTGTGTTGGTTACTCTGTTGATGAACGCAGCTAAGGCACAAAACACGCTCAACGAAGATACTTTTATTGTTGTCAGTGAGTTTCAGCCCATTTTAACCGATGCTGTTAAAATAAAAGACAATCCCGATTTGACCGACACCACCAAAATGGATATTGATGTAAAATATTCTACCTTAAAGAAAACCATTCAATCGCAACTGGATGTTGAAAGCATAAAACCTGCCCGCATAAAAGGCGAACCCTTGGTGCGTTTGTATAAGCATTATTTAAAATTGGGCATAGGAATGTACACAACGCCGCTGGCAGAATATCATTTTATGAGTAAACGAAACAAAAAATGGATGTATGATTTTTCTGCCAATCATTTATCATCCAAAGGATTAAATAAAATAAATTATGCCGGTTTTAGCGATAATCTTGTGCAAGCATTTGTAAAACGAGCCGATAAAAAGTTTGCTTTTTCAAATCGTGCTTATTTTCAACGAAATGTTATGCATTATTACGGACTACCCGATACATCTTCCGTAGAAATTACCAATAAAGATACCGTAAAACAACGCTATGCCATTTTTGGCTATGAAGGAAGTTATACCAAATACGAAGAGGATACCGGAAAAATAGGTTATACAGTTTATGGTGGCGGATATTATTTAAACGATTTACAAAATGTGAATGAATTAAATGTAAAAGTAGGAGCAAATGGCGGACAATTTACAGGTTCGGAATGGTATCGTTTAAATGCTTATTTCGATTATTATAAACCGCAAAATGCAATCGACTCTACCGGAAATGGAATTCTGGCTCTTGAGCCGAAAATCAGTACTATAGCCAAAAAATGGCGGCTAAATGTAGGAATAGGTATTTATATAGATGCCGATAATACGGCACGTTTTCATTTTTATCCGCAAGCGGAGTTTAAATACAATGTAGTAGGCGATATTATCATTCCTTATATTGGAATAAACGGAAAAATGAAACGAAATTCCATTCGTACACTCTTTACCGAAAACCGATTTATCAATCCAAATATTGAGCTTATCAATACCAATGAAAAATTACAATTGTATGCCGGTATTCGCGGTCAAGCAAGCAAGCGAATTTCTTTTAATTTAAAAGGAATGAAATATACCAATGAAAATCAACCGTTGTTTGTGTTGGATACAACCGATGTTATGAACAATAAATTTACTGTGGTGTATGATAAGGTTTCAACTACAAAATACAGTGCACAATTAGCTTACGAAAACCGTGATAAATTAAAAATTCTTTTAAATGCTCAATATGCCGATTATACCACAAAAAATGAATTGAAAGCATGGAATTTACCGCAATTGCAAGCAAAATTGGTTTTTAGTTATAACTTACAGCAAAAAATAATTGCACACGCAACTTTGTTTTATGTAGGCAAGCGCTACGGTAGAATAATTGAAACGCTCAATACGACTGAAGGAAATATTACAACATACAATGCACAAACACTAAAAGCTTACATTGATGCCAATATTGGGTTTGAATACCGTTACACCAAACGCTTGTCGGCTTATATAAACTTTACCAATATTGCTGCTACCAAATATTACAAATGGCAACAATATAAAGTTCAAGGATTTGGTATTTTAGGCGGACTTTCTTACAGTTTTTAATTAATTTTTTCGATAAAAAAAGAGGCTATAATTATAGCCTCTTTTTAGTTTTTAATATGTGGATGAAAATTAGTCAATAGGAGAAATAGAAAAACTTCCATCTCCATCGAAATTTGTGAAAATAATGGTGATTAACCACTTTCCTTTTTTTCCTTCATCAGATACGCCTGAGAAAGTGTCATCGCCGCCGGCACTTCTTGTTACGTTTAATACCTCTTTACCTTTAGCGTCATTAATAATGAATTGAACAGAGCCCGAGGGGGTAGTAATATCATAATTCAATTCAGCTCTTTTCTTAGGGTTATCCCAAACAAAAGAGTATTTTCCAGAGTTACCCACACCAGTAAAGTCAGCACCAGGGTCACTACCTGTTGAAGTGATTAAAACATTACCTGTGTAAGTATTTTCAACCACTTCCATGTTGTCGTATTTAGCATATTTCTTTTTACACGAAGTTGAAAAAAGCGCAATTGTAATTGCTAATAATACTACGTTTAGTTTTGCAAAAGTTTTTGTTTTCATAATAAATAAAGTTTTAAGTTTTACCTACTCTATTTAAGGCTTTTCGGTTTCCGCCGTTTCTATTTCTATATATAAGAAGGGAAAAAACCTGAAGGGTTGGAATTTATTTTAAAAAACCTACATTTATTTTTAATCCAACCGCTAAATTTTTTGTTTCTATCAGATAATCAGGTATTTGCTGTTTGCTTTGATAAATGTTTTTTAATCCGTAATTCACCGTAGGACCAATAGAAAAATCGTATTTCGATGTTTTTTTATTGAATGATATTCCTGAAATCATACCCCAATCATAGGAAGAAAAAGGTGCTTTAATGTAGTATAGCCCTTCGTTGTTCGAGAATTGAATTTTCATTTTATTTGCCAGTGCCATATATCCGCCTAATGTAATATGGATGTTATTTCCGTTTTTCAATGCAATAACTCTAGAAACAGAAGGATTTAATTTATAGTAATTTATTTGCTTTACTTTTTTAGTGTAACTTCCGTTTAAATACAAATAATTGGTTGTTTTTTGAGAAGATATAAAATGTGCTGAAATGCTTACCAAGTATTTAGAATTAATTTTTTTATTAATGTAAACACCTACAGAAGGGGTTATATTGGCTTTATTTAATACTAAAGATTGTTCAGAAAATCCTTGTTTGGTTTCAGAGTCTATTATCCACGTATTATTTAATTGAAATTCTATTCCAAACGAAAGTGAGTTTGTATTCAAACCGGCATCAGAATTATTACTAGTGAGTAAATAATTATTTGTTCTTGTTTTAAATGTGTCAATTTGAGAGCCGGAAAATTCACAACAAGATTTAGGAATAATCTTCTCAATGTAATAATCAAAGGGTTGCTCTTGATTTTTAATGTTTTCAATATTTTCTAATGTATTGATTTTGATGTTGTTAAGGGATACAGTTTGTTTTTTATTATTGGTATTGTATGCAAGCTCATTATTATTATTATTTGCTTTGTCAACAACAACGGTTTTAGAAACGTTATATCCGGGTGTTCTTTTATCCGTTTTGGAAGTAGATTTAAGGGTATTTTTTGCTGTTTTTTTATTTTTTTGTTTATCTATTGATGTTTCTTTAGTGTTTTGTGTAGCTAATTTGTTTTGTTGTATAAAATCTTTTTTCAAAGTTTCATTTTTTGTTTTTAAAGATGCGATTTTGTTAAAACTTGTCTTTTTGGGAATAGAAATAATGAACAATATCAAGAGCATTGCGGAAATACTAAGGTGATAATAAATGCGTTTTTTTCTTTTTGTCAAAACATTATCAATGTTTTTCCATACGGTTTCAATATCCAATCGGTTTTGCATGTCGTTCCACGCATTTTCCGGTAATTTTGGTTCATGTGTTTGATTAAAAGAATCAGCAACTATTTTATCTATTTTAGGAGGTTGTTGCTTGCCGGCTTTATTTTTAAAATCATTCCACAGCGCATCTAACGAATCAGCATTAAGCTCTTGATTAGTTTGCTTAAAACTGTCGCGAATAATTTGGGTGATATTTTTTTTCTTTTCAGCCATTATTTTATATTAATCAAAGCAGCTTTTAGCATTTTTCTGGCTCTGTTGAGTTGAGATTTTGATGTTCCTACCGAAATGTTTAAGATTTCTGCTATTTCTTTATGGGTATAACCTTCCAAAGCATATAATTTTAAAACCAGCGATGCTTTTTCGGGTAAGTTGTTTACTAAGTTTTTTATCTTTTCGGCTGAAATTTGTGCATTTTCCAATTCAAATTCTTCTTGTTCGTCAAATTGTTCGTTGTCCATTTTAGCCAATGCTTCATAATATCTTTTTTTCCCCCGCAGCAAATCAATAATTTTATAAATAATCACTTTTTTTATCCATCCTTCTAAAGAGCCTTCAAACCGGTATTTATGCAAATTATCAAATACTGCAATGAATCCTTCTTGTAAAAAATCCATAGCTTCATCTCTGTCTGTTGCATAATTTTGACAGATTCGATACATAGTGGGAGCAAAACGCTTATAAAATATCTCTTGATATTTTCTGTCATCCGCTATGCAATGCTCAATTAGTTCCTTTTCCGATATTTTATTTTCTTTATACCTGTTCATTAGTCCCAAATAGCCATATTACCGTCATCAATTCTATCTACAATATTATCGTATATGTCGCTGTTAACATCTCTATTTATCAGTATTACTTGCTGATTGTCTATGGTTGTTTTATCAGCATTATTTAGAGCATTGGTAGAAATTACTTCAAACCAATATACCGGGTCTAATAAGATTAAGGTTGTTTCGGGGTTGTTTTTATCTAATATGATTGTTGCACTTCCATCATCACTTTCGCCTTCAATTTCAAAGTTTTCTTCCGAATTATATTCAAAAATTAATGGTATGGATACGCCGGTAGAATCTGTATAAGTGCCATTTAGCTCTATAGTGTTATTTCCATTATTGTATTTGGTTGAAAAATCTATTTCTAAACGGTAATAATTTCCTTGCGGTATATCAAAATCAAGCGATGAAATAATTTTATTCCTGTCAAAATTTATCCACAAACCACCGGAAAATGTTTTGGTAAAAGCAATATCTTCTCCTTCTTCTCTTTCTCCTTCTACACTAAAATCCGATAGAAATATTTTTCCGGAAGTAAAGCGCACACCGTTAGAAGGACTTTGACTTCTGTTAATGTCCATTTTCATGGCAACATCAGTAGGAATTTTTAATTCTTTCTTTTTTTTGTTGCATCCTGTAAAGGTAAATACAAGAATGCCAAGTAAAAGTGGTAAAATTGTTTTCATAGTAACTACTTTATTATAATAGTAGTAAAAAAAATCAAAAGGTTGGAAATTTCAGATAAAATTATCTTATAAATGGTATTTATTTTTTAATTGCAAAAAATCGGGTTAATTTTATACCCTGTAAAATCTGTCAAATGAAAGTAGTTAATCTTGGTGCACAAAACAGTTTGTTTAATGAATTTGTTCGAGAAATTCGTGATGTAAATATTCAAGGCGACCGAATGCGTTTTCGCAGAAACTTGGAACGTATGGGCGAAGTATTTGCTTATGAGTTAAGCAAACAGCTTGAATATGAAGAAATTGAAGTAACAACACCTTTGGGTGTAGCTAAAATGAATGTTTTGAAAGAACAACCTGTGTTGGCTACTATTTTACGTGCCGGGTTGCCCTTGCATCAAGGTTTATTGAATTATTTTGATAAAGCGGACAATACGTTTGTATCCGCTTACCGCAAACACGAAAAAGACGGAACGTTTGAAATTGAGTTGGAATATTTGGCAAGTCCCTCGTTAGAAGGGCGAACAGTAATTATTTCTGACCCAATGTTGGCAACCGGTTCATCAATGGTTGTTACCTACAAAGCTTTATTGCACAGAGGAACACCCAAACAAATTTTTGTGGTTGCCGCCTTGGCAAGTGTGCAAGGATTGGAATACGCCAAACGAAATTTGCCCGAAAACACTAAATTTTACGTAGGCGCAATAGATGATGAGCTTACGGCACAAGCATATATCGTTCCCGGTTTGGGTGATGCCGGCGATTTAGCATTCGGAAGTAAAGAATAACATTCTTTATGGATAAAATCATTGAAATTGTTGTATTACTGTTGCTGAGCAGTGTGAAATTTGCATTGGCTGTTGGTTATATGTTATTTAACAAAGGGTTTGGCTATTGGGAAACGGTTGCTATTCTTATGTTTGGCGGCACAATGGGTGTTGTAGCTTTTTATTTTTTTGGCGAATGGATAATGCTCAAATGGAAAGCTTTTAGAAATTCAAAAAAACAGCCCAAAAAATTTACAAAAACCAATCGTTTTATTGTGAAAATCCGTAAAAAGTACGGATTGATAGGTTTGGCACTCATTACACCGGTGTTACTTTCCATACCGGTTGGATGTATTATTGCCGCTCGTTATTACCGTTTTTCATATAAAGTATTATTTTACCTTATTGGCGCAGTAGTTTTTTGGTCATTTGTTTTGCCTGTACTGTCAATTTATTATAAATCGTAAAATGGAACAATTACAACATATCAAGCACGTATTTTTTGATTTAGACCATACGTTGTGGGATTTTGAAACCAACTCGCAAACTACCTTGCACGAAATGTTTGATAAGTTTGAATTACCCGAGTTGATAAATGTTTCTTTCGAAAAATTTCTAAAAAAATACAAGCAAATCAATGATTTATTGTGGGTAGACTACCGCGAAAATAAAGTAACAAAGAACGAATTACGTGTGCAACGATTTTACAAAACCCTTTTGGCTTTTGACTATTCCAGTCCTTTATTGGCAGAGCAAATGGCGGATTATTATGTCAATCATTCGCCGTACAAAACCGCATTATTTCCCGGAGCGGTTGAGGTATTGGAATATTTAAACAAAAAATACGATTTACATATTATCTCTAACGGGTTTAGAGAAGTGCAGCATATTAAACTGAAAAACAGTAAAATAGTCGGGTTTTTCAAAGAGATTGTTTTGTCAGAAGATGTTGGAGTAAATAAACCCAATCCCGAAATATTTCATTATTTACTCAAAAAAGTAAAAGCCGAACCCTCTGAATCTGTAATGATTGGCGACAATATTGAAGCAGATATCAAAGGGGCAGCAGCCGTGGGAATTCCGCAAATATTGTTCAACCCGAAAGAAATAAGGCATAATTTTAAACCTACCTTTGAAATTACACATCTGTCTGAACTTAAATCGTTATTATAATTTGCCTTAAATTTGTTATTATGAAATCCTTTCGCATACAAAACGAGGAACAGTTAAGTGAAGTAAGTGATTATTTGTTGCAACACAAGAATAAATTGCCCAAAAGTTGGCTTTTTTATGGCGAAATGGGTGCCGGAAAAACCACACTGATAAAAAATTTTTGTGTAAAAGCAGGTGTATTTGACAATGTAACCAGTCCTACTTTTTCTCTTGTAAATGAATACCTGACCAAAAACGATGAAACCATCTATCATTTTGATTTTTACAGAATAGAAGATGAAGAAGAAGCCATTCACATAGGTTTTGACGAGTATCTTTATTCCGGAAATATATGTCTGATAGAATGGCCCGAAAAAATTCCGAATCTTTTGCCGCATTCGAACTTAAATATTATCTTTAAAATAAATTCAGATAATTCGCGAACAATAACTTTACAAATTGATGATGACAACACCTGATGACGTATTAAAATCCATTGCGGAAGGTTTTATGCCGCAAGAAGAAATGCTTGAAGTAGCCCGAAAAAAAGGCTCGCTTTCTATTGGTGTTCCCAAAGAAATATCGTTGCAAGAAAAACGTGTAGCGTTGGTTCCCGAAGCGGTTGCTTTGTTGGTAAACAACGGGCACGAAGTACTTATAGAAACTAAAGCAGGTGTGGGTGCCAGTTATCAAGATGCCGATTACAGTGAAGCCGGCGCTCAAATTGTATATTCGCCCGAGGAAGTTTATAAAGCCGGATTAATTTTAAAAGTAGAGCCGCCCAAACTGGAAGAAATTGAGTTGATGCAACACGGACAAACGCTGATTTCTGCCTTACAATTGCCGGTTCAACCCAAGAATTTTTTACAAAAGCTGATGCGGAAAAAAATTACGGCATTGGCGTATGATTACATAAAAGATACCGATGGTATTTACCCAATTGTGCGTGCAATGAGTGAAATTGCCGGAAATACAGGCGTGTTGATTGCTGCCGAATTGTTGAGTAACATTAACAAAGGACAAGGTTTAATGTTTGGAGGAATTTCCGGTGTTGCACCTACCGAAGTAGTGATAATAGGCGCCGGAACAGTAGGGGAGTTTGCCGCTCGTTCGTCACTTGGATTGGGAGCATCTGTAAAGGTGTTTGATAACAGCACACATAAGTTGCGTCGTTTGCAAAATGCTATCGGAACACGGATATTTACCTCAGTTATTCAGCCAAAAGAACTCCAGCGCGCACTAAAAAATGCCGATGTTGTTATAGGTGCTTTACGTGCCGTAGAAGGAAGAACGCCTATAGTAGTTACCGAAAATATGGTGAGTGAAATGAAACCCGGTTCGGTAATTGTAGATGTAAGTATCGACAAAGGCGGATGCATTGAAACCTCGGAAGTAACATCGCACGAAAACCCAACATTTACCAAGTATGGTGTTGTGCACTATTGTGTGCCCAATATCGCTTCGCGGGTTGCCAAAACCGCTTCGTTGGCTTTGAGTAATATTTTTGCACCTACCTTAATAGATGCCGGCGAAGAAGGCGGAGTAGAAGGAATGATAAGAAAATACCCCGGAATACGAAACGGAATTTATATATACAAAGGAATGCTTACCAATAAATATTTGGGCGAGATGTTTAGTTTACCTTATAAAGATATTGGTTTGTTGTTGGCTGCTTTTTAGGTAATATAGATTTAAAAAAATTTAAACCCAATGAAAACAAAAATTATATTATTTTTATTGATTTATGTAAATATTAGATTATTAGCCCAAGTATCTCCTTTACTTTCAACAACTTGGAATCAAACATGTTATTATAATGCAGATTGTCCCGTGGCAAGCTCGGGAGGTTCATGTGGGCATACTTATACAGGTTGTAATGCGACCGGGTGGGCTCAAATTTTAAAATACTATTCATATCCGATTACCGGAATGGGTTCGCATTGTAATACTATAGCTGCTTATTCCACGCATTGTGTAGATTTTTCGTTGCAAACATATAATTACAGTGCTATGCCAAACAATGTTACATCTTCAAATCCGGAGGTAGCAAAATTAATGTATCATTTAGGTATTGCATTAAATATGAATTGGAGCGGAACCAACTCAACATCTTTTTTTGATTCAAAACCTTTAAAAAAACATTTTAAATATACACCAAGAATGTATAATATGAACTACCTTATTCAATCGTATTCAGAAATTTTAGATTCAATAAAATCTGAATTAAATGCAGGTAGACCCGTTTTTGTTAAAAGTAATACATTAAACCATTTTTATATTATTGACGGATATAATGCAGCCGATGAAGTACACTGTAATTTTGGATGGGGAGGAGTTTATGACGGATATTATGCATTAACAAATGTAAATATTCCAGCAGGAAATGCAACACCTCATATTTTTATACTTAACATCAGGCCCGTAAATGGTAATTTAGAAACCGCTCAAGATACAATAATAATTCCGTCAAATTCAAGTACTAATAATACTATTGAGTTTACATCATTGTTAAATTGGTCAATGAGTACACCTACCCCTTGGATTAGTTTGGATACAACTTCAGGTAATGCCGGTTATTTTGACCAATCTAACGGAAGTACTTTTTCAGCATTGTTAAATAATGGTAAAGTAAGATACGGATATATTTATATCCAAAATACAAATGATACAGATACTATTGTTGTAAAGCAGGAAGCTTCACCTTTGAAATTATCACCTGACACATTATTTTTTACGGCATCCGGAGGTTCTCAAAATGCAAATGTAGAATATTTAAGTTGGGCGGCATGGAATTCTTCTTGTCCGAATTCATGGATAAGTTATACACCGACAAGCGCTACAGGAACTTCAATAATTAATGTTACAACTTCAAATAATAGTGGAAGTCAAAGAATAGGGTATATATATATTACAGGAGGGGTTTACTCTGATACTTTAGTTATTTATCAAGATGGCCTTGCAACTGAAGTGAAAAATAATGATAAACGTAATAACATTGAATTATACAATATATATCCTGTTCCTTCAAATGGTTTAATAAATATTTCTTTCAATAATAATATAAATGATATTCCTAATCAAATTAATATATATAATTATCAGGGTAAATTGATTTTAATCAAAAATATATATAGTAATAGAAATTATTTGTTAGATTTATCTAATAAAAAAAGCGGACTTTATTTTATTGAATTTATTTTTAGAAATAAAACTATAACAGAAAAAGTTATAGTTGAAAATTAATAAAAAATAATGATTGCTATTTATTATCTCTAGCAATCATTATTATTTAAGTAGTATGATGCTTAAAATTAATCCAAGAAGTTTACTTTTCCCGAATTAACATCATAAACCCCGCCTTTTAGGGCTATTTTTCCGCTCTCTAAAAATTCATTAACAATTTTACTGCGTTGAAACAATTGTTTCTTTACCATCTCTACATTTACGTGTGATACTTTGTCTTCGAATTTTGTGTAAGGCAAATCTTCGCCGTGTTGTTTGGCTTCAAATATTGCCGGTTTTATTTTACTGACCAACCCGGTAATATGTCCCATTTCAATATCACTTACCGCACCGGCAACAGCGCCACAGTTGGTGTGTCCTAAAACAAATACCAATTTCACGCCTACTACTTTTACGGCATATTCGATACTGCCCAATATATCGTCGTTAATAACATTTCCGGCAATGCGGGCAACAAATACATCGCCAAAAGCTTGGTCAAAAACAATTTCAATCGGTACGCGCGAGTCGATACAAGACAGAATAATGGCAAACGGATGTTGTGCTTCTTTGGTGTGCTCTATGGCTTCATACAAATCACGGTGCATTTTGGTGTTTTCCAAAAATCGTTCGTGACCTTTTTTTAACAAATCAAATGCTTCTTTTGGTGTTAATTTTTCTTGTTGTTCTTTTGTCAGCGTTTTCATAATAATACAATTTACTTATAATTTAAAGTTTAAATAAATTTCCGGAGTAATAATAAAAATAAACTTCTGCTTTTTTATTTTCGGTTAAAATATCGATCAAATCGGTTTTGTATTTCATAAAATATACTTCGCGCGAGTTGAGTTTAAATAGCGAACTTTCGCCGGCTTCATACAATTCTTTTTCACTCATCAGTAACCGGTAACTGTCGGCACTTAACTTATTGCTGATTGAAAACCGTTTATAGGTAGTATTTATGTTATTTATAAATGTTTGAATGGTTTTAAAATATTCTAATCGTAAATATTCTTTTTGAAGGTTATAGTCTTTAATTTCTAATTTTTTGGTGTTCACATAACCTCTTTCTTTACGGTATAAAATAGGTAAGGCAATGTCTATTCCCCATTTGTAATTTGAGAGTGAATATTGTGTTAGAAAATTATTGTCCAAAGGTTCTACAATGGGGTTGTAATTTAAATTTATTTTAGGTTTGAAATATTCTCGATAAAGGCGCAAATCAATATTTTTTTGTTCAATGTAAGTTTGCAATTTGTTCAATTTAGGATGATTATTGATAATTGTATCTAACCGGACAGAATCGGCTAAAATGATTGAAGGGGATATGTTATCGATGATTTCGGGCGTAACATTTTTAGTTAATTCCATAGGTATTAAACCGTCTTGCCATAAGTACACTTCCAGCAATTTTGTTTTTTCGTAATAGAGTTGTTGTGTTTCCAACAGTGTGTTCAAACGGTTATTGTATTGAATAGATGCCTCTAATGTATCAATGTTTGGTTTTTCACCAATGATTGCTTCATTTTTGACAAATTCCAAACGGTTTTTGGCTAAATCAACAATTTCTTCATATACTTTTAGCTTATTATATGCCTTAAACCATTCCCAATAGGCAACCGAAGCTTGTTTTATCAATTCATTCAATAAAATTTGCCTTTCGTATTCGGATATTTCCAAAAATTTCTTTGCCTTAAACAATTCGGCACGGCGTTTATCAATGAATAATCCTTGTGCCAAAGGAACGCTTACGCCGGTAACCAATAAACCTTTTGATGGCGTATTAAACTCGGGGTTCAGGTTTATGCCTGTGTTGTTTTCGTATAATGATTTAAGCTCAATGCCAAACCAAGTGGGAATTTTTAGTTGGGCATTAAAATGACTGTAATATTGTTTTTCATTAAAATATTTTTGTGATAATTCCGAAATGATTTTCGGGTCAAACAAACCTCTGGATTGTTGCAAGTTTGCCTCACCATAATTTAATTGCAGTTCTGCTTGTTTGGCCAACGGATGATGTTTTTTGACAATAGAAATAAATTCATCATAATGCATTGTTTGCGCATTGGCATTTATGCCAAAAAGCGTTGAAAACAATAAAACGGCAATAAAATGGGTGATATGTTTATTTTTTAGCTTCATTTTTCTTTTTATCATCTTTATCAGATGTGTAATAATCGGGTGGGAAACTATTTATTTGTCGCCATAATTCATACCAAACGGGTACATCTTTCAGCAAGAAAATACTTTTTACTCCTCCGCCGATGCTTAATTTGTCCGGCCAAGGATGATCTGTGGTATCGGGTTTAATTAAAACTCTGAATTTTCCGTTGTCGCTGATGAATTTGTCAATAGCATAAATTTCTCCGCCATACGAACCGTAACTGATATTTGGCCATCCGGAAAATACTATGGCAGGCCATCCGTCAAATTGCAATCGCACTTTTTGCCCAACGGAAAGCAGTGGTAAATCGACGGGTTTTACATAAACTGCTGCAGCAAAGTCAAATTTTTCGGGAACTATGGTAAGTATTAGGTCGCCGGTTTTTACAATTTCGCCCACACCGGCTTTGGATAGTTTGGTTATATATCCGTTTTGTGGTGCAGTGATGTATAAAAATCCCGAACGAACCGTGTAAGAAGCATACTTGTTTTGCATCTTTGAGATATTGGCTTCTGTATCATAAAGTGTGGATAATGTGGCAAATTTATTTGATTCTGCTTTGGCAATTTTGTCGTCGTATTGGGCAATGGTCGTTTTAATTTCTGACTGAACATTCATTATTTCAGCTTTGGTTTTCAGGTATTTGTTTTCTTTGGCTGCCAGTTCTGCCAGTGCTTTCTGAAAAGTGAGTTTTCTTTTTTCGTAGTCGGTTTTAGATTTTAATCCTTTTTCGTATAATTTTTTGATACGTTCTAATTGAGCTTCGGCAATAGCTATGTTAATTTTTTGCGTTTCGTATTCAATGCTGTCGCTTTGCAACTGCATTTTCACTTGTTTTAATTTAATTTTAAGCTGTTCAATTTTATTTTTCTTGGCGGTTATCAATGCATCAATTTGTTCGTCTAATGCATGAACTTTTTGCATATAAGAATTTACCGATTGTTCTTTTGATTTTATTTGTTGTTTCACTCTAACCAATAAGTCGGGGTCTAAATAATTGTCTTTTACCTCTAATAACGCCACCAGTGTGTCGCCTTTTTTCACCAAATCACCTTCTTTAATATACCATTTTTTTATTCGTGCCGGAATAACCGAATTGACACTCTGTGGTCTGACTTCAGGATGATAAGTCGTTAATTGTCCGGTTGTTTGAATATTTTGAGTCCAGGGTAGAAATAACAAAACAAGCATAAAAATACCAATCCCTCTAACGATATTGATGAGTGTTCCTTTGGTTTCTTTCTTTTCTACTTCGCGATAAGATTCGAACTGCCTTAATTTTTTTCCGGCTTTTGCAATATTATGTGGTGAGATATTCAGCATATTAAGCAATTAGTTTTTGTAGTTCGTCAAATTTGTATTCACCTTTTATTTCTCCTTTTTCAAGCCAAATAATTTTATCTGCTTTTGAAAGCATTTTTGGTGCTTTTGATACCAATACCAATGTCCAAGGATTACTTTTATCGGTTAAAAATGCAATTATTTCATTTATATCTTCTGGTACAATGTGGTCGAAAATTTCGTCTATTATAAGTAACCTCGGATTGATAACTGTAGCGCGTGCCAACAAGATTTTTACAATTATATTGTAGGGCACTTCATTAATGTTGGGTTTGATTACTGTATGTAAACCGTTTTTGCAGTTTTCGATAAAGTCTGAGAGGTTGAGTTTATTGACAACGGTGTTTACATCTTCAATCTTAATATTTTCTCTTCCTAATGTAATATTGTCTAAAATAGTACCTTCAAACAAAAGATTTTCGGCAGAGCAATACCCGATTAATTTGTGTAAACTTTCGGGATTTATTTCTTTTACTGAATAATTATTGTAAAGAATATCGCCTTGTGTAGGTGTAAGCAAACCGGATAAAATATTAACAAAGGTAGTTTTACCTGAGTTTTTGCTGCCGTATATACCTACAATTTCATTGGGATTTATTGTGGTATTAATTTCGTACAATTGAAAAGAGGTGGTATTTGGATATTGATAATATAATTTGTGGTATTCAATTTTTATGGCTTTTGTATCCTTTAAATTTACACCCCTGTCTTTATCCATTGGTATGTCGGTTACAGAGCTTATTTTTTCCAGTGAAGTAAATAAATCAAAAGCACTTTCGAGTGTGAAAATAATTTTTTCGACCGAATTTAATAATAATATGATGATAATTTCTGCCGCAACAAACTGACCAATGTTCATTTTCTGATTGATGACCAAATAACCGCCAACCGCTAATAATCCAATAATAGTTATTACATTAAATAAAAGAAAAAATGAATATTGTATAAGCAAGGTATTGAAGTATTTTTCGCGTGAGTTTATATATTTTTTATTTATAGCATCAGTATTGATAAGGTTGAAATTGGAATTGGAAGCATATTTAAATGCCAAATATACCCGCCCCAGTTCTTGCAACCAGTAAGCCATCCGGTATTTGTATTTCGATACCAAAAGATTTTCTTCAAGTCCTTTTTTTGCAAAATAGCGGTAAATCAAATAAACGAAAATGAGCATTAATACATCATAAAGAATAAAAAACGGATGATAGAAAGACAGCAATATTAATCCAAATAACAATTGAACGATGGCAACTGTAAAATCGATTAATATTTTTGGCAATACCTTTTGCAGAGTTACCACATCAAAAAAGCGATTAATGTGTTCGGGCAAATATTTGTTTCTAATCAAATCGTATTTAAATCGAGGTATTTTAAAGGCAAATTCAAAAGAAGCCCGTGTAAAGATTTTTTGTTTTAAATTTTCCAGTATGCGCAACTGAAATACTTTCATTAAACTGTATAAAATCAATCCAAAAGAGGTTAGAGCAACCAGCACTATCCACGAAGTTGTAATTTGCCCTGATTGGATAAACTCAATGATTTTTTGAACACTGAGTGGAATTAACAGGTAAATTATACCTTGAAGGATAGAATAAACGTAAACTTTATTTATTTCACTTTTATCTTGGTTTAATAAATAAAACAGACGTTTTAGGGGAGATATATTGTTATTGTTGTTCAAGGGTATTTATTTTATCAGTTCAACTTTAATATTTTTATCTTTTGCACTAAAAACAAAATCATTTATAATATCATTTATATCCGGATGCAAACTTTTCACTTTTGTGAAATCAATTTTAACTATTGAGTTTTCTTCAATCGTGAGCAATGATTTTCGCAGAGCGGCTTTATCCAAAAATGTCAATTCTTCGGGCAATTTTAATATTTTACTGTTGCCTTCGGTTTCAAACTTAAACTCTGTTTTAACATTATTTTTTAACAGATAAATAATTCCGGTTACTAATCCAAGCGAAATACCAATTAGCAAATCGGTAAAAACTATTCCGAAAAAGGTAACCAAAAACGGAACATATTGTTCGTTTTTTTCTTTTAAGATAGCTTTAAACAATGCAGGATTAACCAATTTATAACCAACAATAAGCAGTATTGCCGCTAACGATGAGTAAGGAATCATATTTAATATTCCGGGAAATAAAAACAAAGATAAGAAAATCAATATTCCGTGTGTAATTGCCGAAACTTTTGTTCTTCCGCCAAAGGTAATGTTAGCCGAACTTCGCACAATAACTTGAGTAATTGGCAGTGCGCCTATCAATCCGCCAACAATGTTGCCAATACCTTGAGCAATAAGTTCCCGGTTGGTTGGCGTAATACGCTTAAGCGGATCTAATTTATCGGTAGCTTCAACACACAATAAAGTTTCCAAGCTGGCTACAATGGCAATAGTTAGAGCAATAAACCACATATGATGATTGGTAATAAAGCTAAAATCCGGAAAAGTCATTGCCATTTTAAAGTCATTTAAATTATTGATTTCCGGAATATTAACCAATTCGTTTTTATTAAACGCAATTCCCAAATCGTAAGTATTGAAAATAATGTTTGCAACAATTCCCAAAATGACAACAACTATAGGTCCTTGTAATATTTGGAAAACTTTATGTATTTTTTGAATATATTTTTCCCACACAACCAAAATTATCAGCGATAATGCAGAAACAATAATGGCTGCCGGATTGATATAATTTTTCATTTTCAATAATTCGGAAAAAGTATTTTCGCCATCGGGCTGAAAAAAATTGGTATCGCCGAGAAAATCGCTGTCGTAACCAAAAGCATGCGGAATTTCTTTTAAAATAATAATTGCACCAATTGCTGATAACATGCCTTTAATAACCGCATTTGGGAAGAAGTAAGCGATAATTCCGCCTTTGAACAAGCCAAAGATTATTTGAATAATTCCGGCAATAAATACACTTAACAAAAATGCTTCGAACGAACCCAAATCGTGCACGGCATTTATAACAATGGCAATCAATCCGGCAGCCGGGCCACTAACACCCACTTGTGAACCACTGAAAAAACCGACAACGACTCCGCCAATAATCCCGGCAAGTAATCCTGAAATTAATGGTGCTTCGGATGCTAATGCAATACCTAAACATAAAGGTATAGCGACAAAGAAAACAACTATTCCGGCAGGAATGTCATTCTTTAAATTTTTTAAATACTGATTACTCATTTTAAATTGCTTGTAGTGTTTTAGTAAATTTTTTGTGATACTTTTTTATAGAAAAAGCAAAAAAATAGAATAGGGGAAAGAACACTAAAACTTGGGCGGATCAATAATTTTTCTTTAAACAGAAATGAATAAAATGAAGTCAATTCAATAAAGGTATTTTCTATTTTAAGACAAGCAACCGGAATATCAATAAGTATTTCAGGCACGGCAATTTCTTGCGTATTTATTTCATTTTCTTCTTGTTGCTCGTTCGATTCATTTTCTTCAATTTCAACATTTACTACTGTTTCTTTATTCGCAAAGTCAGATGAAATGATGTTAATAAATGTAAACGAGGTTATTAAGAATAATAATAACGAAAATAAAAATTGATATTTTTTGTCAATTGTCATTAATTACAAATATACTGTATTTAAAGGTTTAATGTGTCAAGGGTTGATAATTTATAAATTTTTAACAATAAAAAAGCGGCAGAATTTCTGCCGCTTTAAAATATTCGAGTTTAAAATTATCCTCCAAAGTCATCGAAACGAACATTTTCAGGCGGAACACCCCATTCGTCGCACATTTGAACTACTGCCTTATTCATCATTGGCGGCCCACAGAAATAGAACTCAATTTCTTCAGGTGCTTCATGATGTTTTAAGTAGTTATCAATCACAACTTGATGGATGAATCCTACAAAACCATCTCCTTCTTCATCATTAATATCTTTTTTTACTTTCCAGTTATCTTCAGGCAATGGTTCTGATAATGCAATGTAGAATTTAAAGTTAGGGAATTGTTTTTCCAACCCTCTAAAATGATCAACATAGAACAATTCACGTTTAGAACGACCACCGTACCAATAGGTTACTTTTCTTTTTGTTTTTAATGTATGGAACAAGTGGAACAAATGTGAACGCATTGGCGCCATACCTGCACCACCACCTATATAAAGCATTTCAGCATCCGAATCTTCATTGATGAAGAACTCACCATAAGGTCCGGAGATGGTTACTTTATCACCGGGTTTTCTTGCAAAAATGTATGAGGAAGCAACCCCCGGGTTTACGTTCATCCAAGTATTATTGGCACGGTCCCATGGTGGAGTAGCCACACGTACATTCAACATAATTCTTCTTCCTTCGGCAGGATAAGAAGCCATAGAATAAGCACGAACAACTAATTCGTCATTTTTCATTACCAATGGCCATAAGTTAAATTTATCCCACTCTAATTGGAATTTATCGGGTTCACCCGGATGTTCTTCGGGGTGAGCCGTAATATCAATATCTTTATAGTTTATGGTACAGGGTGGAATTTCAATTTGAATATAACCACCGGCTTTATAATTGATATCTTCAGGAACTTCAACAACAAATTCCTTAATAAAAGATGCCACATTGTAATTTGATACAACAGTAGCTTCCCATTTTTTAACACCAAATACTTCTTCGGGAACCACTACTTCCATATCTTCTTTTACTTTCACTTGGCAACCTAAACGCCAGTGTTCGGCAATTTCTTTACGCGAAAAGTGAGGTTCTTCGGTTGGTAAGATATTTCCACCTCCGGAAAGTACTTGACATTTACATTGTAAACAGGTTCCACCGCCACCACAAGCAGATGGTAAAAATATTCCGGCATTACTTAATGTAGAAAGCAATGTTCCGCCGGCTTCTACTTCTATTTCCTTTTCTCCGTTTATTTTAATATGAACGGGTCCGGAAGTGGTTAGTTTTGATTTTGCCCAAAGCAGTAATGTTACCAATAAAAGAGTAACAATTAAAAATACTACTACGGAAATAACGATGGTTGTTGTGCTGATAGCTAAAATCATGGTTTAGTATTTAGTTTTTAATACAATAATTTTTTGATATTATAATTTTATTCCCATAAAACTCATAAATGCAATACCCATTAAACCGGTAATGATAAAAGTTATACCAATACCTTTAAGCGGAGCAGGAACATGCGAATAGCGAATTTTTTCACGAATGGCAGCAATGGCTACAATTGCCAAAAACCAACCTACTCCGGAACCTAATCCAAACATGGTTGCCTCGCCTATATTGGCATATTGACGTTGTTGCATAAATAATGATCCACCCAATATAGAACAGTTTACAGCTATAAGTGGTAAGAAAATACCTAATGCTCCGTAAAGAGCCGGTGCAAATTTTTCTACAGCCATTTCAACTAATTGTACCATTGAGGCAATTACGGCAATAAACATAATAAAACTCAAGAAGCTAAGGTCTATTGAGGCGTATTCTTCACCTAACCAACTAAGTGCGCCTTCTTTAAGAATGTAATTTTCAAGTAAATAGTTAATTGGAACGGTAATACCCAATACAAAGATTACGGCTGCACCCAATCCGGTGGCGGTTTTCACTGTTTTAGAAACCGCAAGGTAAGAACACATACCTAAGAAATAGGCAAAAATCATGTTCTCAATAAAAATCCCTTTTACAAATATGTTAATATATTCCATCGTCGTATGTTTTTAATTTATTCTATTAATGTTCTTCAATTAATTTAGGATTTTTAGTACGCTGTACCCAAATGATAATTCCTACGGTAATAAGTGCCATTGGAGGAAGTATCATTAATCCGTTGTCTACATAACCTAATTTATATAAACCGGTAGATTCGGCAAGTGAGGCACCTTTGTGTCCGAAAATTTCGAATCCCCATATTTTACCGGAACCAAATAACTCTCGGAAAAATGCTACGATTAATAAGATTACGGCGTAACCCATTCCGTTTCCGATACCATCAAGTAACGAAGGGAAAGGTTTGTTACCCAAAGCAAACGCTTCAAGACGTCCCATAATAATACAGTTGGTAATAATCAAACCCACAAATACGGATAATTGTTTACTTACATCATATACAAATGCTTTAAGAATTTGGTCAACCAAAATAACCAATGCGGCAACCACTACCAATTGCACGATAATACGAATACGAGAAGGTATCGCATTACGTAGAAGTGAAATGATAAGGTTGGCAAAAGCTGTAACGGCAATTACTGACAAAGACATTACCATGGCATTTTTCATTTGTACGGTAATTGCCAATGCTGAACATATACCCAATACTTGAACGGTAATCGGGTTGTTGTCATTTAACGGATCTGTTAAGAGTTTTTTATTCTTAGCAGAAAAAAGCGGTTCTTTTTTAGTTTCGCTCATAGCTTTGTTATTTAATAATTTTTGATATTACGATTCTTGTTGTGCAATTTTCTTAAAATAAGGTACATACACTTTTAAAGTGCGGTTTAACATTTCATCTACACCTACACAGGTAAGCGTAGCACCACTAATAGCATTAATTCCGTGAGGATTATCAGGAGAAGTTCCTCCTTTAATTACGTTTATACCTTTAAATTCTCCGTTTTCATCCAATATTTTTTTACCGATAAAAGCATTTTGAAAAAACGGTTTGGTAATTTCTGCACCAAGTCCGGGTGTTTCTCCTTTATGGTCAAATTTTGTACCGGCAATGGTGTTTAAGTCACTTTCAAAAGCTACATATCCCCAAATTAAGTCCCATAATCCGGTTCCTGCCATAGGCACGACATAATATTTATTCCCGTTATCTTTTGTAATTTCAAATAAAGGATAATGTCTTTCTGTAATATCTTTAATATTGCGATATTCTTTTACTACATCAATATCAAAAGCGGTTAAGCCATTTAATTTATCTTCAGATAGTTCATTTCCTTGGGCATCAATAACAATTTGTTTGGTTACATATTTATTAAAAGCCTCTTCAGATTTATGTCTATCTACATTTATACCCACAGATGCTAAAATATTTTGCATTTTTTCGTGGCGAATATTCATTTTCTGATAAGGTTTTAACGATTCGGAAGCAAATGCTAATATAGATGCCACAACTATTACCATTACTGCGGCAAATCCGAATGTATATTTATTACTGTTAACGTCCATTGTATTAAATTTTTCGTGTGTGTAAATTTATAATTAAGCAGTTACTTGTGCGCGTTTCAATCTTCTTTTTACATTAGCTTGAATTACATAATGGTCAATTAACGGAGCCATTACATTCATAAATAAGATGGCAAGCATCATACCTTCAGGGTAAGCAGGGTTGAATACGCGAATCATTATGGCAAATAATCCAACCAAGAATCCGTAAATGTATTTTCCTATATCGGTTTGTGCAGCTGTAACTGGGTCTGTTGCCATAAATACGGCTCCAAATAAAAATCCACCAATTAATAAATGCTGTAAAGCAGGAATTTGAAACAATGTATTATCGGGTAATACATCGGCAAAACCATTGAAAATTATCGCCATTACATATCCTCCGGCAAATACGGATAACATTACTCGCCAGCTGGCAATTCCTGTAAATAATAAAATGAACGCTCCAATTAAAATTGCTGCAGCAGATGTTTCTCCAATTGAACCGGGAATTGTTCCGATAAAAGATTCCATCATCGAGTATTTTTGTGTAAATGTATCGATAGGCATTTTTGAAGCGGCATCGCCTAGTGCTGTTGCACCTGAAAAACCGTCAACCAATTGGCCACCTTCGGTGTTTATCCATACTTTATCTCCCGACATAAATGATGGGTAAGCAAAGAATAAAAATGCACGAGCAGTTAAGGCAACATTTAATATGTTCATACCGGTTCCTCCAAAAACTTCTTTACCTATCAGTACGGCAAAAATTGTCGCTACTGCCACCATCCATAAAGGAACGCCAATAGGCAAAATTAACGGAATCAATAAACCGGATACCAAAAACCCTTCATTTACAGAGTGATTGTTGATAGAGGCAAAGATGAACTCTACCGTAAGACCGGCAGCATAGCTCACAATGATTAAAGGCAATACCTCTTTTAATCCGTATAAGAAATTGGTTAATAAATCGGCTTCTTCGCCAATAGCTTTAAAGTGTTGATAACCTACATTCCACATACCAAACAACATGGCGGGAATCATAGCTATAATTACGGTTACCATTGTTCTTTTAAGGTCAATGGCATCACGTATTTGAGCACCTTTGGCAGGCGTGGTATGGTTGGGCACGAACAAGAAAGTTTCAATGGCATCGTAAACCGGATGCAATTTTTCAAACTTTCCACCCTTTTCAAAGTTCGGTTTGATTTTGTCTAATAAATTTCTGAATAGTTTCATTTACCTGATGTTTTAATTTAAGCACATTCTTTTTTCACTAAATCCAATCCTTCACGAATAATTTTTTGCGAAGGAATTTTTGATGTACAAGCAAATTCGCATAGCGCATAGTCTTCGGGTGCTACTTCGTAAATACCCAAATTCTCTAATGCTTCTATGTCTTGAATAATGGCCGCTTTTACCAAATGTACCGGATAAATATCAAATGGAAATACTTTTTCGTATTCGCCGGTTACTACAAAAGCACGTTCTTCACCGTTCATATTGGTATCCAAATCGTATTCTTTATTTGGCATTAACCAGCTGAAGAAAGTTCTGTTTAAACTGAATTTATTAAAGTTTGGCGCTAACCAACCTAAGAATTGGTAATGATTTCCTTCGGGAATTACCGTAAGTTGATAGTGGTAAAATCCTAAATAATTATCTTCGGCAACTTTTTCACCGGTTAACGGATTTCCGCTGACAACACGGTATTCTCTGTCGGTTTTAAGATTATCTTTTAAAAACTCTGAAACCGGTACCCCGGCAATAGTTTTGTAGTAACGAGGTTTTTTAATTCCGCTTCCGCAAACAGCTATTACTCTGGATAAATCTAATTTACCTTCTTTAAATGTTCGAGCAATAGTTAAGATGTCTTGTGGTTTAAGTGTCCAAACAATATCACCTTTGTTGATTGGGTCGATGTGGTGAATTTGAACCCCAACATTACCTGCGGGATGTGGCCCGTATATTTTATTTATTTGTACATTTTTGGTATTTAAGAATACATCATCGGGTTTTTGGTTGCCCGAAACATTTAAGTGTACTTTACCTTTGGTTAATTTGGCTATAAGGTCAATACCTAATTGGAAAAGTTCGGCTTGACCATGCAGAATGAAATCGTTGTCCGGAGCCAATGGATTGGAATCAAAAGCCGAGATGAAAATTGCTTTTGGTTCATCATCAGGATTGGCAATAACGTCAAAAGGACGTTGGATAACAAATGGCCACAAACCGCGTTCGAGCATAATTTCTTTTATTTGCTCGCCGGTAAGGTTACTTAAATCGCCAACAGAAAATGTTTCGTATTCGTTTTTACCGTCAACTTTAATGCGGAATTCCAAAATACGACGTTTTTCACCACGTACAATTTCCGAAACCTCGCCCGAAACAGGTGAGCAAAATTTCACCTTAGGATTGTCTTTGTCATAAAACAATGGAGTTCCGGCTTTTACTTTTGTACCCGGTTTGGCTAAAACTTTTGGAATAACACCATGAAAGTCAGTTGGTTTTATTGAAACAGATTCGAATGCCGGTGTATAATCGGCATAAATTTTTTCGGCTTTACCAACCAATTTTATGTCGGCGCCTTTTTTAATCTTAACGGTTTTTGACATTTTTTTAGATTAAATGTTGGGCAAATTTATAAATTTGTACGGCTTGACAAAACATTTTTAGTAAAATTTATTCCCCTTTAATCTTATAGTATGATTTACTTTTTTTATCGAATAAATTACTTATTTTATCTAATTATATTGTTGATATCTTTTTTGGGGCTGTTTTCTTGCCGCTCTGCCAAAGAAGCTTTGCCCGAGGTAACTATTGATACGCCGCGAGATACGGCACAACAAGTAATAACACAAGATACAGCAGAGGAGTATTTTACAGAGGAGTTTATGCGCTATTCGGATTATGTTTATTCGGATAGTATAAAAACCGTTCAATTATACAATCTTAATGATGCTGCCAATACCTTTAAAGAATTGAATTTGCCTGTGATTACTTTAAATTCAAATCAAAAACTACGGTTAGAGTTTGATGATTTAGCCGCTGTATTTAAAACTTACACCTACGATATTATATATTGCAATGCCGACTGGACACCTTCCAATATTCCTCAGCAACAATATTTGCAAGGTTTTTCGGGAGATTTTATCAACGATTATGCTTTTTCATTCAATACTTATATTTCGTATATTCATTACAAGGTAGATTTTCCAAACGAATATACTACTTTGCTTAAATCGGGAAATTATTTGTTGGTAGTTAAAAATAATGAAGGCAAACCGGTGATTACCAAACGTTTTTATGTGCAAGAAAATAAATATGTAGAATTGGATTCTATTGCTATTCATCCGGCAACCAAAGCCGAGTACCGTTTTACCAAACAAGAAGTGGACTTTTCGTTACAAATATTTGACGAATTACCTGTTACCAATATTTATGAAGAGATAAAAGTTATTGTGAGTCAGAATTTCAGAATGGATAATGCCAAAGTAGATTTAAAACCCAAGTACATTAATGACCGCCTGTTGATGTATGATTATGAAGATGAAAATACTTTTTTCGGATTAAATGAATTCAGGTCGTTTGATATATCCAATTTTAAATACAACTCGAAATATGTAAAAAAATACACTTTGAAAAACAATAGAGTAGAGGCAGAGTTGATTACTTCACAACAACGTGGGTTTAAGCAATATTTTCAAGAGCCCGACATCAACGGTAAATTTTACATTAACAGAACCGAATCTTCGAAAGAAAATATTGATGTAGAGGCAGATTATTTTATGACAAAATTTTCGCTGCAAACGGTAAATCAATTTAACAATGGTAAGGTTTACATTTTTGGCGGTTTAACCAATTGGGAAATTTTGCCCGAATATGAAATGAAATGGAATGCGCAAACTCAAAAATTTGAAAATGAACTGTGGCTAAAACAAGGTTATTACAATTATTATTATGCTTATGTGCGAGATAACGATGGGGGTAAGGTAGATTTAACCGATATGGAAGGCAGTTACAGCCAAACCGAAAACGATTATTACATATTTGTTTATTTCAGACAACAAAGCGAAAATTTTGACCGTTTATTGGCTGTATTCAGAAATAACTCCTTGCGCAGATATTAAAAAAAGGACTGCCTAGAATGGCAGCCCCCTTTAAAACACTATGAAAAATAAAAGGTAAATTACTTTTTAATCAACTTAATCATATATGGTGTTCCGTTTGCGGTATAAGAAACGAAATAAATACCTTTATTCCATAATTCAGTATCAACAGTCAATTTTGATTCATTTAATTTATGGTTTTCATAAATTAATTTTC
The DNA here is from genome assembly GCA_002295925.1 of Flavobacteriales bacterium UBA852. Classification (GTDB taxonomy): domain Bacteria; phylum Bacteroidota; class Bacteroidia; order Flavobacteriales_E; family Vicingaceae; genus UBA852. Next base: position 83,574 of record DBGO01000002.1, on the reverse strand, counting down.
CGGTAACATCTTTTACTGTAATATTTTTTACAGAAGCATTATTTTTTAGTTTAATGGTAAATGCATTGGTAACCGGATTTGGATAAATGTTAATTAATTGCTCATTTTTATCAAATACATTATCTACGGATGTAACAATAGAGTTTATATTAACACAATTTGTCGTGTCTGTACATCCGTTATATGTAATTTGACAAGCATAATTGCCATTCGATTGAGCAATGAAACTTTGATTGGTATCGCCTGGTATTGGAGCATAATTATTATCACAATTCAGCCATTGATAAGATGCATTGTTTTGATTGGCTGTGATAACATTTGAACTGACAGTGGTTGAGTTGTCAAAGGGAATGCAAGTTTCGAATAAAAAATCGGGCATTCCGTAAAATGCATTGGCAAGATCGATTGCAGGGAATCCGGTAGTGGCGGCGCAATTGTTGCAGAAATTCATTTGAATGTAAGTTAGGTTTGAGTTGAGTTGATTACTTGAATTGATATCATAATAATAACTGCCACTGTCTGAATAAAGTATTAATATATAATAAGTGTTGGCAGTTAACTTGATAATTGAGTCGGTTGGTTCGTATATGTACTGTCCCGCGTAGCTTTGTAAGCTTGTTTGTTGGTAAACAATAGTTTGGTTGTTGTAATCCCAAATTGCCCATTTGTAATTACCTGTATTTGAAGGAACAAGTTTTCCAATTTTTGAAATGTATATATCAATATTTGGATAAAATAAGAAGCCTCTTCCCCAATCGGATACCGTGTTGTTTTGAGATGTAAAAGTCATGCTGTCTGTTGCTGAGTATAACTGAGCAGACGATTTATTAATACTTAGTAAGATTACAATTGCTGGTAATAAAAATTTAATAGTTTTCATTTATGTAATTTTAGAGGGTTATTTTTTAATTAATTTCTTTGTAATAATTGATTGTTCGGTAATGACAGTAATTAAATATATTCCATTACTCCATCCTTCTGTATCTATTGTAGTTTGTGTTATGTTTGTAACATTTTTATTATAGATAACTTTTCCGGCAACATCTTTAATGATAATGGTTTTAGCCGGTTGAGAATTTGATAAATCAATAGTGAAACTATGTATAGCCGGGTTAGGGTATAAAGTTATTTTATTTGTATTGTTGTTGAAATTTATGCCTGTAGAAGCGACGGATTGATAAGCTCCAATGGCTAAATTTCCTTGTGCGTCAAATCTTGGGTTTCCTGCCAAATCTGTTGTTGGGTATGCTTGCCCTGCTATAGGAATACTTAAATATTGACTATCGTAAAATGTTGTATCTCCAATATTTTGATAAGCAGCAATTGGTGTTAAATCTCCATTAGCATAATCTACAAAAGGAGATGAGTTTACAATGTGAGTATTTTGCATTGTTAGAGCATCATAAAAATCTTGAATATTTTGATTTGAACCTGTATTCAAATCAAAAGTACCGTTTACATTTGTTAACTGAGCAAAAATAAGGTTAGCTCCAGAGTTGTTATAAAAAATATTATTGTCAACCAAAGGATGAAAGGCAGATCCGGAACCTGAAAACTCATAACCGATAAGAGGTATTTGTCCTGTGGCTGTTTGGTGATTATCAATAAACGTGTTATTGGTTAAGTATAAGTAAATTTCACTTCCATTAAAAGCTGTAAACCTAGCACAAGTAGCATAAGAGTTTGTAGATTCTGATATATTATGCTTAAACAAATTGTTTACAAAATGAGCATCCCCACTAAAAGTATTTAAAGAATTATTAGATGCCATTCTATATTCAATGGTGTAAGAACTATTAGCATCTGTATTTACATTATTTTCAATTCTATTGTTAAACATATAAAATGAACTTGGAGCATAAGCATAATATAACACTCCGGCTCTATTCATGGCAACATTTTCTCTAATAATACAGTTAGAAATTTGCACATTTGTTGCACCATTATTAATATATATTCCTCCACCTGCTGCGTTAGTACTAAAAGCGTGTTCTATAATTAAACCATCAAACAAGGCACGGTTATAACTATAAACCACAAAAACGTTTTTTGCATTATTTGCCATGCTTGAATTTGTACTGCTTGGAACTCCAGTGTCATTCCAATCTACATCTCCACTTATAATGGTTGGGTGGTTTTGAATATCTCTTTGATTAATAGCTGTTTCTGTTCCGGCAAAACCACCATACAACAGTACATCATTACCTACGCCAAAAGATTCATTAGATGATGTTCGTGTATAAAAACCTTCTGCAATCCATATTTCAGCTCCAGTATAATTATTTGAGTTTCCAGCAAGAACTAACGCATCATTTAAATCGGTATAAGCATCTGTCCAAGAAGTACCGTCATTGTTACCTGTTGCATCATCATTTACGTAGATAATGGTTTGTGCTGTAGCAGAAAAACCTAGTGCCGCTGCTAAAATTGTTGTGTAAATTTTTCTCATTTTTTTAATTTTTAATTTATAGATTGAATTGATTAGTTTTTATATTGAAAAGCATCCTTAGGGTTTACATAGTATATTCTTTGATCGTTGTAAAGCATATACGTTTTTCCGTATTGGTTATTTCCGGTGTGGTCTTGTGCAATGTAAAATCCTTCGCGTTTATAGTTTCCTTGTGGTGTTTTCATTACAACGATAGCTTTGGCAATGCGTTTTATCGGTATTCCGGTTAAAGGATGTCTTTTTATTTCCCATTCGCCGGATGTAATATAGGCATACTCAACGGTTTCTTTCCATTTGTAACCTTTGGCATGTTGGGTAATAAGGTTAGTAGCTTCATTTTTAAGTTGGGCGTTTTTCATGCCTTCTGCAGGGAGTGGCTTGGCATCTTTAATTTCTTGATTTTTCCAAGCTGCTCTTAAAGCATCATATTTTTCAAAAACCACTTTAGATGTATATTCCGGATTTTTTTGATAATCTTTAAATTTTGAAGTGTCTTTAGAGGCTATTACAAAAGATTCGGGAGTTACATTATTCATCCAAGCGTGTCCTTCTTTATCGTTTTTATGATATACATAGGCACCTACTAAAAATGTTCCCGGCTCAAGAACTAAACACTCAGCATTATAATAACTTTCTGGTCCTCCTGACATTCCCATTTGAAACATCACATTACCTTTATCAGCAGATGAATGATATCTTTCGGGAACCATTGCGTAATTAGAATCGTTTTTTTCCCAGTAAACTTGCATGTTGTGTTTTTCTTGGTTGTAATTAATTGAAAAACCTATGTAAAGCTTAGTTGTATCATGGCTAAAATGATTTGCCGGTTGTACAATTGCGTATGAATTAAGATAGTACACCCCTGAAAAACCAATATCGTCTGTAAACCCGTTCTTATATACGCCTTTAAAAATAACAGGTCCATTTTCAGTCACCACCACTCTATCATAATCTACATAAGGATTGGCATTAATTTCTTCAAGTGTGTAAGTCTTTTGTTTTTTTACCGACTTTTGTTTGTTCGAACCGGATATGTTCGATTTTACTTTATTCTTAATATTGCTTAATTGTGCATTGGCTATGCTGCTAATCATAAGTAATGAACAAAGAGTAATACTGAATTTTTTCATTGTTAAAAAGTTTGTGTTTGATTTTTTAATTTTCAAGGCAAAGAAAAGTGGTTGATATAATTTTTTAATAAAATACTTTCTGAACGACATGTATTATTTCTGAATGAAAAATTAGCCGCGATTATTTTGCCTATTTTTGTCTATGCTTTTTCGCTTGCTTATTCTTCTTTTATTTATTTCCGGTCATGTATTATCAAATGCAATGGATGTAATGCACGTAAAGTATCAGCATTTTGGTACTGTGTATGATGTGTTGGAGTTGAAAAATGAAAATAAAATTATTATAGCATCCGAAAAGGGCGTATTTTATTTTACCGGCAAAGTATTTTCAAAAATAAAGTCTAAAGAAAACGAGGTTTTTCATAAGTTTTATCTAAATAATGGTCAAATTCATGTTTTAAGCTTTTCAGATAATGTTTATAAGGTAGTTAATGACAGCTTACAGTTGGTTGCATCTGCAAAAATGAAACAACAAATAAACAGTTTTGTTGTAAATAATAATAAAATATATATATCAACGCTAAAAAATGTTTATGTAAGTGATGGGCAAAAAGTAAGCAAACTGCAAATAAATAAAGGGTATATCCATCATGGCTTTTTGATTGATAATCGCAATGTGTATTTAGTATCACAGCAAAATAATTTGCTAAGATTTAATGATATATTGGGAAGTAATGCTTTTACTTTAGAATTTAATAACAGAATATCGGGTGTGTTTTTTAATCAATCAAACAATTATTTGATTGCAAATAATAAGTTGTATGGTTTGGATGTTGAAAATCAATTGGTTATAAGTCTGTTTGACTTGCCTGCAAGGTTGCGTAATATTAAAATTTATGGTGTGTCTAAATTAGATGATAATCATATGGTAATTGCGCATAATAATGGCATTTCTATTATAGATTTAGTTAATAAACATTGGAAACATCATTTGGAGCATATAACTGTTTACTCGGTAATAGGTGATGAATACGGTAACATTTGGCTGGGAACTAAGTTTTCCGGTTTGTTGCAAGTACCTTCATTAAAGATATTGCATCATCATATAAACATTAAAAATAATCCTAAGGATAACATTACTGCTGCTTATTTGCATCAGGGTAAATTGTTTTTAGGCACAAATCATGGGAGAATCCAAATTTATGATTTGAAAAATGATTCTACACAAGTAATTAATTTGTCAAACAATGCCGAGGTGCAATCCATTTATGTCCGAAAGAATAAAATATATGCCTATTGTGATAGATTATACAAAATTAATACTGATAATAATACGATAGAAGAAGTATACAAGGTGCATTCGACTAAAGCTATTTATGTAGATGAAAAAGATAATATTTATTGTGCAACTTCCGGTGATTTTCAAAACATTAAAAAACAAACAAAAGCAAATAACGGTTATTGGCATACTTGTATTTATGCAGATACAACATTGCAAAGCTATTTTGTAGGAACTAAATCAGGTTATGCAGTATTTAAGCAAAATGCTTTGCAAAAGTTGAAAAATATAGAAACCGAAAATAAAAAGCGAATTATAAACATCGGGAAAATAAAAGGCAAACACCTGTTTTATTCAACAAACGGGATAGTGTATGATAATCGATTACAACCTATGTATCGGCACAAAAACATAAATAATGTACAAGGGGTTGCTTTTTACCAAGACTCTACTTATTTATTGTACAATAACAATAAAATTGTGTGGGTAACTAACCGAAACGAAAAGAATATAGAGATTATCAATAAAATAAACAATGGTGCTCAAATTGTGAAAATATTGCCGTACAAAAATGATGTAATTATATTGACGCAAGACGAAATTGTAGTGGTGAAAGATTTTGCAAATTTGTATCAAAAGAATTTTGAGCAATCGCTAGCATTGAATATCACTTCGAACAGTTTTACCGGAAACAACAATGATATTAATTTGAAATATAAAAATTCGGGCATTCAATTATTTTTCAATACCAATAAAGATTTATCATTTTTTACCAATTATATTATCAGGTATCAAATAGACGATGATGATACTTTAACCATTGCGGCAAACAGCAAAGGGAAATATGTTTTAAAGTTAAATTTTTTACCAGAGGGATATACAAATATTACTTTTTTACTCAGCAATAAAGAGCGCCGAATTATAGACCAAAATAAAGTTACGGTTTATGTAGCCGGACCGTATTGGAAATCGTGGTGGTTTATGTTGTTGGTTTTTAGTGCAGTAACCGGAACAATTTATTGGTATCAGAAAAAGAAATTAGAGCGAATAAGAAAAGAAAATATTAAACAAATAAAGCAAGAAAAAATGAAAACTCGCTTGGCGCGTTCAGAACTTTCGGTTATTCGTTCGCAAATGAACCCGCATTTTGTATATAATACATTATCCTCTATTCAGTTAAAAATTGCCAAAAAACAAACCGATGAAGCGTTTAAAATGGTGCAAAAATTTTCTACTCTGATGAGAGGTGTATTGTCGCACTCACAAGTAGAAATGATTTCGTTGAAACAAGAATTGGATATACTCAAAAATTATATAGAGCTTGAACAAGCAAGGTTTGAAGACAGTGTTAAGGTAACCTATACTATTGACAAACAAATGGATTTATCAGATTACCTGATTCCGTCTCTTATAACACAACCTATTGTAGAAAACAGTTTGCAACATGGTTTAAGGCATAAAACCGGTGAAAAAAAATTAGAAATAAAAATATATAAACTCAACGAAATAACATTTTGTATTGAGATTGAAGATAATGGGATAGGAATAGATGCGGCAAATGCTATTAATAAAGAAAACCGGCAAAAAAAATCATTTGCCATAATGGCATTAAAGCGAAGAATAAATTTTATTAATTCCTTAGGCGATTATTTTATAGAATTGACCGTAAACTCAAATGCCCACGGAACCAAAACAATAATTCGAATAGCAGAAAAATGATTGAATACATAGTTATAGATGATGAAACAGCACCACGAGAATTGCTTATTTATACAATCGATTCTTTAAGCGTTCCCTTAATGGTTGTTGGGCAAAGCAATAATTTACTCGATGGAGTAGAGCTAATAAAAAAATTAAAACCTCAACTTGTATTTCTCGATATACAAATGCCCTTGCATAACGGTCTAAAAATCAGGAAATTTTTATCCGAAAAAGAATCAAATTTTCATTTGGTTTTTATCACGGCCTACGAACAATATACAATACAAGCCATCCGTTTGTCGGCATTTGACTATTTATTAAAACCTATTGATACTGAAGAATTAAAAGATTGTATTTACAGAGTAATTGAGCAGAATAATGATAAAAACAATATATTTAATCAATTGCAAGTATTGGATAAAAGCAATAACAATGTATTGGTTATTAAATCGCACGAGGGTACACAGTTTGTAAATGTTGAAGACATTATTACAATAGAGGCAGACGGTATGTACAGTAAATTTAATTTGAAAAATCAAACCATTATATCTTCCAAACCACTAAAAATGTATGAAGCAGTTCATACCGATTTATTCAGATGCCACAGAAGTTATATTGTAAATATTAATACAATTGAAAAGCTTGACAGTCAGTTTATAAAATTGCGTAATAACGAAAAAATTCCCATCTCAAGGGCAAAAAAGAATGGCCTGTTTCAATTGTTGAGTTTAAAATAAAATTAGAATGATTTATATAACCAAATTTATAGTTTTGTGTAAATAGAATACCTTAAACCCGCACGCCCAAAATACACACGTCATCTATTTGTTCCAGGTTACCTTTCCATTGTGTAAAAAAGTTGTTGAGAAATTCTTTTTGTTCATTCATTGATAAGTTTTGAATTTCCAGCAACAATTCTTTAAAGCGTTTATACTTTAATTTCTTGCCTTTTTCACCGCCAAACTGGTCGGCAAAACCATCGGTAAACAAGTAAATTGTATCACCTTTTTGTAGTTGGATGCTGTGAGTTGTAAATGGTTTTGGGTTGTCGGTTTTTCCTACGGGTTGTTTATCCGGCTTAAACTCTAACAGCTTATATTCTTTTTGATTTTCGCTCCTTATTATATAAAGTGGGTTATTGGCGCCCGCCCATTTTAACTCCCCTGTGTTTTTGTTTAAAGCGCATAAAGAAATATCCATTCCGTCTTGCACATTTTCTTCACTTTTTTCAAATTCTTGCAAAATTATTTCTCGAGCTTTGTTAAGAATTTCCCCTGGAATTGTAATGCTATGTTCTCTTACGGCTCGGTTTAAACCATTATTACATACAACGCTTACCATAGCTCCGGGTACACCATGTCCTGTGCAATCTGCAGCAGCAAATAATACAATATCTTTATCTTTGTTCTGTTCGAGCCAATAAAAATCTCCGCTTACAATATCTTTTGGTTTGTATAATACAAATGAATTCGGCAACAGGGTTGAAAGTAGCTTTTGCGGAGGTAAAATTGCGTATTGAATACGTTTGGCATATGCGATAGAAGCTGTGATTTCTTTATTTTTTTCTTCAACTAACTGCTTTTGACGGTCAACAATTTTCTTTTGTTCTTCAATAATGTTTTTTTGCTTTCTGGTAACTTGTAAACGATTAAAGATAAAAACTGAAAAAATAAGTATTATGATTAATAATGAAGAAATAAATGCTTGCTGTTGTTTTTTTGCGCTTAACTCGGCTTTTTGATTTGATATTATTAGTTTATCAATTTTTTCTTTTTCTGCAAATTTTAAACTGTCTAAAAATTGTTTTTTTTGAAAATCATATTTAATTTCATCTTTTAAAACCGACAACTTAATTTTATCATTAATCAGACTATCTTTAAACGCTGTTTTTAATTTATAATAATAAAAAGATTTTTCACAATTTCCTTTTATTGAATATAGTTCGGATAAGCTTTTATATATATCCGCTAAATGAGATTTATCGCCTATTTTTTTAAGAGATTGCTCAGCAATCAAATAATTTTTTTCAGCTTTGATATATTGGTTTTGCTTTAAATATATTTCTCCTATATAAAATAAATTTACACTTTCTATTGTCTTAAATCCTATTTCTTTATTAAGTTGTAAAGATTGATTAAAATACTTTAACGCAAGGTCATATTTGTTTAATCCAAAATACGCCCTTCCTATTTGTGTATAATGAAACATCATAGCACGGGTATTATTTATTGTGCTGTCTATTTCCAATGCCTTTTTCGCGTATAATAATGCTTTACTATAATTTTTTAATTTTAAATAAACCACACTTAGATTACCATATATTCTTCCTTGACCTCTTTTGTTACCAAGTTTTGTATGAATAGTTAATGATTGATAAAAATAATCTAAGGATTTATTAAATTCTTCTATTTCTGAATAAGCCAATCCTAAATTAGTGAAATCAGCTGCTTGTCCGGCGTAGTCTTTAATTTTAATGTCTATGCTTAATGCTTCATAATAGTTCTCTATTGCTTTATCATATTGTGATAATCGATAATATACCAACCCTTTGTTTGTTTTGATTACAGCATTTAAAAGCAGTGATTTTTTTTCATACTTTTCATTTTGTATCTGTAATAATTGTTGAGATATAATAGACGCAGAGTCTAAGTATTTAATGGCTTTTTCATATTCTTCTTTAAAGAAATATCCAAGTCCTATGTTTTTTATTGCCAGTCCTTTTTTAAAAAGGTTTAATGGATGTGGGAACTCATCTGAATAAACTTTTGCTTTTTGAAAAAAATAAATAGATGAGTCAGTATTAGTCATCATGAATTTTTTACCTAAAGCAGTAGCAGTGTTATATTTTATCGTATCATCTATGTTTTCACTTGTAAGAATGGTTAATAAACTGTCATGTGAATTGTTTTCACTTTTAGTAATGTTTATTAACAGAAAAAAAATGAGATTAAAAAAAAGTTTTTTGTCACTTTTTCAAAGTTTCCGCAAAAATGCAATTTTTTTTCAAAAACAAAAAATAACAGTATCGAAAATGCAATCTTCGGGAATATCAGAGAATATGTGATTAAGAATTAAGGAAAGTAGGAAAATCTAAACCCGCACACCCAAAATACACACGTCATCTATTTGTTCCAGATTGCCTTTCCATTGCGTAAAAAAGTTGTCGAGAAATTCTTTTTGTTCATTCATCGGTAAGTTTTGAATTTCCAGCAACAATTCTTTAAAGCGTTTATACTTTAATTTCTTGCCTTTTTCACCGCCAAACTGGTCGGCAAAACCATCGGTAAACAAGTAAATTGTATCTCCTTTTTGTAGTTGGATGGATTTATTGGTATAATGTTCGTCTTGGTCGTTGCAACCAATGGCATTACGGTCAGCTTTTAGCTCTATTAATTCATCTTTTCGAATAATATAAATAGGGTTTTTTGCACCGGCATAATACAATACATTGTCATTGCCGTCATAAGCACATAAAGCTATATCCATACCGTCTTTAATGGATTTATCCGCAACATGAGCATTTAGCGTGTTCGAAATTTCAATATTCAAATAATCCAGCGCTTCTGCCGGAGAATTTATTTGTGGTTGTTTCAACGATTGATTTAGAATTTTTAGTCCTATTACACTTATAATCGCACCCGGAACACCATGACCTGTACAATCGGCAACGGAAAATACTATCATAGGTTTGTTCTCTTTATCTTCATACGATGTTGTTACAGGCGAAACCCAATAAAAATCACCACTCACAATATCTTTTGGTTTAAAAAATACAAATGAGTCTTTGAAAAATTGTTGAACATAACTCTCCGAAGGTATAAGAGCATCTTGAATACGCTTTGCATAAAGTAAGGAATCGGTAATTTCTCTATTTTTTTCACTCAATGCTCTGGTGCGCTCTTCTACTTTCTTTTCTAAAATAATATTCTGTTGACTTTGTAGTTTGTTTATTTTTTCCAATCTACGTAATGCATCCACTTTAAATTTTCTAAACTTTTCAACTATTGCAAAGGTTAGTAACGTTACTTCCAGTGCCGAGCCCACCAATAATATATTATTTGTTATAAAATTGGAATGAATAATGCCTATATTACGCATTACGAAAATAAATACAGCCACAATTAAAAATGAAAATGCCATAATAAAAAACTTGGCACTTTTTACTTTGTATTTTTTATAAAGTACCACTGATATTGGAATAATCAGAAAATTTAATATTAGTGTTAATCCGTTAATGGCTAAAATGGAAAATTTATAACTTAAATTATTTGGAATTAAAGACAGCAGCATATTGATAATCAATACATAGCTCATGCCTTTGAAAAACAAGTGCCATTTGGGCATATACTTTTTTACTTCTAAAAAATTTAAAACAAACAACACCAAAAAATAAACCGAAAAGCTGGCTAAAAACGGTAAACTGTGATTGGCCCAATAGGTAGAGTTTGGCCATAAAAACTGATAGGCATAACCGGCTAATGAAAATTGCAACAAAGCTAAGCCCAGCAAATACAAGACGTAAAATAAGTTGGGTTTTTCGTTTGCTCCGACAAACATAAAAAAGTTGAGCAACAAAATGATAATGATAATTCCATAATAAAATCCGTTGATGAAATTATCTGTAAAATCAAATGTGTTTATCCGTTTTTCATTTAAAAAATTTACCGGTAAAAAAAATTGGTCGCCGTGATGAACAATTTTAAAATAAAGCGGTTTGCTTTTGTCCGTTACCGGAAATCGGAAATATTTGGAAATTATCGGTTTTTGTTTAAACGGATAAAAATCGCCGGTAGCATATAGTAAATCACCATTTTGATACACATATATTTCATCTAAATTGGGGTTTTGCAGCTCAATAACGGTTGTGTTGGTATCCGGTATTACTTTTAATAAAACCGTACCGTCAAAAAATCCTAGATTTAAACTATTATCAGGTAAAAATTCATAATCTACTTTTTTAAAGTCAGCAAAATTTTGATGTGAATTATTTTTATCAACAACATAATAAACCTCACCTGCATGTATAGATAATAGGAGAAAAAGCTGAATAAAGAGTAAAAATATAATTTTTTTAATCATACAACGAAAATATAAAATAAATACACAATCTGCAATTATTTATGCGGATGAAATTGTAAAATTGCTGACCGTAAAAATTCCCTATCGAGGTGAGTGTAAATTTCGGTAGTTGTAATGCTCTCGTGCCCCAGCATTTCTTGAACGGCACGCAAATCGGCGCCGCCTTCTATTAGATGTGTGGCAAAAGAGTGTCTAAAGGTATGAGGACTGACTTTTTTTTGTATGCCGGCTTTTTGTGCCAAATTTTTAACAATTGTAAATACCATTACCCGTGTCAGTCTTTTTCCTCTTCGGTTCAAAAATACAATATCTTCTTCACCGGGCTGGATTATCTGATGATTGCGATAATGCGTAATATATAATTGCACATTTTTTTTTGCAACCGAGCCCAAAGGAACAATTCGCTGTTTGTTTCCCTTTCCAATTACACGAATAAAATCTTCTTCGAAAAAAATATCGGATAATTTTAATTCAGTCAATTCGCTTACACGCAAGCCACATCCGTAAAGCATTTCAATAATGGCTTTATTGCGATGTCCTTCCGGCGAGCTTAAATCAATACACGAAACCATCCGGTCAATTTCTTCTACCGAGAGCACTTGGGGCAATTTACGAGTCGTTCTGGGCATTTGTATTAATTCGGCAGGGTTAAAGTCCACTTCGTTTTCTACCATCAAATATTTATAAAAAGCCCTGATGCCCGATATTAAACGGGCTTGCGTAGTTTCTGCCACGCCTAAGTCAAATAAATGTTTTATAAATAAACGAATATGCGATTGCTCTATCTTTTTGGGCGAAAGGTTGTTTAATTCATTTTTTACAAACCGACTAAATTGTTCAACATCTCGAACATACGCCTCTACCGAATTATTGGATAAACTCCTTTCGAGCAGCAAATAGTTTTTAAATCCGGTTATGTAGTTTTTCCAAATCATTAATTGTTTAAAGATACTAAGTTCCTCTGTTTTTAAACGAAAAGGCACTTAATTTTATTAAGTTTGTAGTGAAATGAATATGCAATCGACAAACATACCACTTGCCGAACGAATGCGCCCCAAAACGTTGAAAGATTATATTGGTCAAGAACACATCTTGGGACAAGACAAAATATTACGAAAAGTAATAGAAAATGGTTTGATCCCTTCGATGATATTTTGGGGTCCACCCGGTGTGGGAAAAACCACATTGGCTAATTTAATAGCCACAGAAGCCAATGCGCCTTTTTATACTTTAAGTGCAATAAATTCGGGTGTAAAAGATGTTAGAGAGGTTATTGATAAAGCCTCAAAACGCGATATGTTTTCATCCAACAAAAAGCCGGTGTTGTTTATTGATGAAATTCACCGGTTCAGTAAATCGCAACAAGACTCTTTGTTGGGAGCTGTCGAAAAAGGAATAGTTACATTGATAGGTGCAACTACCGAAAATCCCTCTTTTGAGGTTATTCCTGCTCTATTGTCGCGTTGCCAAGTCTATACGCTTGAAGCATTTTCCAAAAAAGAATTATTGGCAATACTTAAACGTTCTGTCGAACAAGATGAAATTCTGAAAAACAAAAGTATAGAGCTGAAAGAAACCAATAAATTGTTGTTGTACAGTGGAGGAGATGCGCGTAAATTGTTAAACCTGCTCGAAATAATTGTAAATCAGTTTAATGATGATAAAACAATTGTTATTACGGATGAATTGGTAGAAGAAATACTAAAAACCAACTTAATAGCTTACGATAAGCAGGGAGAGATGCATTATGATATTATTTCGGCATTTATAAAATCCATTCGCGGCAGCGACCCCAATGCAGCTGTTTATTGGTTGGCTCGAATGATAGAAGGTGGCGAAGACCCAAAATTCATAGCGCGCAGGTTATTGATATTGGCATCAGAAGATATTGGAAATGCCAATCCTACGGCGTTGGTAATTGCCAATAATTGTTTTCAGGCTGTTAGTGTTATCGGTTGGCCCGAAAGCCGGATAATTTTATCGCAAGCGGCAATATATTTGGCCAATTCGCCAAAAAGTAATGCCAGCTATGAAGCCATTAATAAAGCACAAGAATTGGTAAAGAAAACCGGGAATTTGCCCGTACCGTTGCATTTGCGAAACGCCCCAACAAAGTTGATGAAAGAACTCGATTATGGTAAAGATTACCAATATGCGCACAGCTATGAAAATAATTTTGCCTACCAAGAGTTTCTACCCGAAGATTTAAGCGGCACAACACTCTATTCGCCTCAAAATAATGCCAAGGAGAACCAATTCAGGCAACGTTTGGCTCAGTTATGGAAAGATAAATATGGGTATAATAAATAATGTTAATTGTGTAAACAGGTTATTTATTAAAACAACATAGAAAGAGATAATATCAAACTGATGCTGACAATAAATAAGGCAATAAAGAAATAGCAATGCCAAATAATGCTGCAAACACACATTCAACAGCTATTAAATCTTTTGGGTCTATTTTCTTCATGCAGTTTGTTTTTCTTTTGCATATTTCCAAATTCCGGCGGCTACAACTAAAATAATGATGATTGAAAAAATCAAAGAATATTTTTCGCCGTCGTAATAACTGCGAGGCAAAAACTTAAATTCAATGGTGTGTTTTCCTTTTGGAATATTCATTCCGCGCAGGACGTAATTTACTCTCACATGCTCGGTTTCTTTACCGTCAATATAGGTTTTCCAATCTTTATCGCCACCTTCGTAATAAATTTCGGAAAATACAGCAAAAGCATTGTCATCCAATACGTTGGCTTCGTAGGTTAAATGATTGGGTTTGTAGTCCGTCATTTTAATGGTACTTCCGCTAAGGTTAATATTGTCAGACACTTTATCCTTGTAACGCTTGTCAATTATCACTTCATTTTTAGGGTTAAAATTATCTAAACTTGCCATTTCTTCATCGGCATTATTAACCCACTTAATAGTGTTTACAAACCAGGCATTGCTCAATGCTTGCGGATTCATTTGAGCCATTCGTCCACCCGATTGTTTATTGGGAACAATAAAATATTTGGTGTTGAGCATATTGAGCACTTGCATATTGTTTTTTGATAATTGTCTCTCAATCAAATCTTGGTAACGAATTAATTTAGCTCCGTGGTATCCGCCTATCGATTTATGAAAATACGATGTCATGGCATCTGTAAAAGGGTTAACCGTTAAGTTCAAAACACGGTAATCCAATGATTTATCTGCCAAAATCATTTGGTCGGCAGCATCGGGGGCAAACAGGTTTTTGTATTCACGTTTGTTTACAAAATGTTCTTCGTTAAGGTATTTTTTATCTTCTACCCATAAATCACCTAAGATTAAAATCGCCAAAACGCTTGTGAGCACTCCGTTAGAGATTTTATTTTTTACATAAAACCATACTAATCCAAAAGCCAAAGCTATGAGTATGAAAGATTTAAACGCCGATGCTTTCATCATGGAAGCACGGTCGGCAACAAGTGCTTCAACAGGCCACCCTTGTTGTGCCAAATTATTGTCGGAAGGTGCTGTAAAATCGAAAAAGCTGCCGCCAAAAAGGGCGAAAAACAAAGTTATTCCTCCGGTAATATAAAAAGCATTTAATACAGATTTGTGATTTATTTTTTCTTTTTCGGTAAAGATGGTTTGTAGAGTCATGGCAGCCAAAACAGGCATGGCAAACAATGCCAAAGTAAGCCACATGGATGGTGAACGGAACTTATTGAATAACGGGAAATAATCAAACATCAGTTCGTTGATAAGCAAGAAATTTTTTCCCCAAGAAAAAACTATACCAATAACGGTAACAGCCAACAACCACCATTTTAAATTGTTTTTCACAATAAATAATCCCAATACAAATAAGAAAACCAATATTGCTCCTGCATAAACAGGTCCCGAAGTAAAGGGTTGGTCGCCCCAATAAAGCGGTAAGTGTTTAATGTAATTTTCGGCTTGTTTTGGCGGAACACCTTTTTGTACAAGCGTTTTGTAAGTTTCTGATTTTTTGTCTAATGCGGCTGATGATGAACTGCCGTAAAAATCAGGAATGAGCAATGTAAATGTTTCCGGAATGCCGTAGCTCCAACTCATGGCATAATCAATATCCAAACCGCTGCCTTGTTTTTTGTCAGGGTTGGTCAATTCACTTTTGCCGCCACGGATTGTTTCTTTCGAATATTCGTAAGTGCTCCACAATCTGCTGATATTTGGACCTATGCTTAATAATCCGGCAAAAATTAAAATTCCCGATGTAATGAAGAACTTTTTTAATTGTTTGCTTTTGTATGCCAACACAAATTCCAAAACAGCATAAGCCAAAATAACAAATAAAAAGTAATACGTTATTTGCGGATGATTAACGCCAATTTGTAAAGATAAAGCCAAGGCGGTAAGTGCCGCACCGAGCCAACGGTTTTTGCGGTAAGCGAAGATAATACCAAGCATTACTATTGCCATGTAAGCAGTGGCGGTAAGTTTAGAATTATGTCCTGCGGCAAGCGATATTATAAAATAGGTTGAAAAACCAAAAGCAATGGAGAACATCAAACTTATCCAATTATTCATTTTTAAACTGACCAAAAACAGGTAGAAGCCAAAAATGAGCAGGAAAATAATACCCACACCTTTAGGAAACGTTTTAATGATGAATTTATGAATATATTGAATTAAGTTGCTTTTATACAAAACACTGATTTGAAAAGCCGGCATTCCGCCAAACATAGCGTTGGTCCAAAGTGCTTCTTCGTGAAATTTCTCCCTGAAATCAACCAATTCTTTCGACATGGCTTTATGGCGGATAATATCATCTTGTTTAATCACTTTTCCTTGCAATACAGGAGAGAAATAAACAAACAAAATAACAATCATTATCAATACCGCATATATATGGGGCAATAGTTGTTTCAAATTCACGTTTTTCATGCTTGAGTTAATTTTTTGGAAAATCAAAAGTAATATAAGTATTGCTAATTCAAAAATATTGACTACAATTACAACATAATTTTTCATTTGTTATGGGCATTGTTGCAAAACAAGGATTATATAACTCTATTTGGCAATATTTGGGCATTTTGCTTGGGTATGTCAATACGGTTTTGCTTTTTCCTATATTTTTGGCACCTGAAGAGTTTGGTTTAACGCGTGTTATATGGTCGGCGGCAACACTTTCTACAACATTTGCCTTGTCGGGTGTGCAAGGTGCTTTGCTCAAATTTTACCCAAAGTTTAAGCAGTCGCAAGAAAATGCCAAAAGATTTATAGCCACAACATTTATAATGATGCTCGTTGGCTTAACTCTGATGTTATGCCTGATTTTTATTTTTAAACCGCAAATAAATGATTGGTTTAGAGATAATTCCGAGTTGTTTCCGCAATATTTTGAATTAATGCCTTTAATGTTCATTTACAATGGACTATTTGTGTATTTCGAAAATTATTTGCGGGTTCATTTGCGTACATCAGTACCCACTTTTTTCCGTGCAGTTTTGTTGCGTTTATTTTGGATGCTACTCATTACATTGGTCTATTTAAAAATCATAGATTTTGATGTGTTTATATATTGGTATGTGCATGTGTTGGGCATTACACTCATTATCTTAATCGGATATGCCTATCCGCTGTTTACAAAAGAATTTCAATTTTCATTTATCCCAAAAAAAGAATTTAAACCTGTTTTGAATTTTGCCTTTTATGCGATTCTGGGTGCCGGAAGCGGATATTTGGCTAATTACATAGATGTAATTATGGTAGGAGGGATGATAGACCTGAAAAGTGCGGCGGTTTATTCCGTGGCTTTTTATATCAGTTCGGTTATTTCCGTTCCGCTTAATGCTATTAGCAAAGTAACAACGCCTATTGTTTCGCAATTGTGGAAAGAAAATAATATTGAAAAACTTAATCGCTTGTATAAGCAAACTTCCAATTCAATGTTGTTGATTTCGCTATGGATTTTTTTGGGAATTTGGTCAAACATTGATAATTTATTTCAAATACTGCCACCCGAATATGCCGAGGGAAAATGGGTGATTTTGTTTATTGCTTTGGCAAAATTATACGATGCATCCTTTGGTATTAATGCGCAAATTATTCAATTTTCGGAAAAATTCCGTTGGATGTTGTATTTTAATGTTGTAATGGCTGTTGTTGTATTGATTACCAATATCATGCTGATACCTGTTTGGGGCGTAACCGGTGCGGCGTTTGCCACATTTATTTCGGTGCTTACGCTCAATACTGCCCGTTTGATTTTTTTAAAAATGCAATATGGTTTATTCCCTTTTTCAGCAAATGAATTAAAAATCTTAATTATTGGTTCAATCACATTTGCCGTTCAATACTTTTTGCCGCAATGGTCGTTGATTACCGATATAATTATACGTTCCGGAGTTATTTCGGTAGTGTATTTTGTAATGGCTTACTTATTGAAAACTACGCCTGAGCTAAATAAATTTATTGCAAAACATTTGAATTTGAAGCACTAAATCAAATCATTTTGCTTTATGAAACTCTGATTGACTTCCGTCAAATACATCTGTATTTTAAGTACCTTTGTAGTAATTATTTTCATAAACATAAATACTGATTATGCTAACAATTGCCGACAAAACTTTCAACTCAAGATTATTTACCGGAACAGGTAAATTCAGTTCCGGAAAATTGATGGAAGACGCTATTTTGGCTTCTGCAAGTGAGTTGGTTACCGTGGCTCTCAAACGTGTAGATACCGAAAACCACAACGACGAAATACTTAAATATTTACAACATAACCATATTCATTTGTTGCCCAATACTTCCGGTGTGCGAAATGCAAAAGAAGCCTTATTTGCCGCCGAACTTGCCCGAGAGGCGTTGGAAACAAATTGGTTGAAATTGGAAATTCATCCTGACCCGAAATATTTAATGCCCGATGCTGTCGAAACGCTTAAAGCCGCCGAAGAATTGGTGAAAAGAGGGTTCATTGTTTTACCATACATTCATGCCGACCCTGTGTTGTGCAAGCGGTTAGAGGAAGTAGGAACTGCCGCTGTTATGCCTTTGGGTTCGCCAATTGGCAGTAATAAGGGACTTAAAACCATCGATTTTTTAGAGATAATTATTGAACAAAGCAATGTGCCGGTTGTTGTGGATGCAGGTATAGGTGCGCCATCCGATGCAGCAAAAGCCATGGAGTTGGGTGCCGATGCTGTATTGGTAAATACAGCTATAGCCGTAAGTGATAATCCGGTAGAAATGGCAAAAGCATTTAAAATGGCAGTAGAAGCCGGCAGAATGGCGTATGAAGCAAAGCTTGGGACAACCGCTCATACGGCACAAGCCAGCAGTCCGCTTACATCTTTTTTAAACGATTAGAAATATAACTGATGAAACGTGATATTGAAACCAATGACGATTTGTATCTAATCATGAAAACGTTTTATAATTATTTGCTGAGTGACGATGATATGCGACCTATTTTTGTGGATGTTGCCAAAATAGACCTTGAACCTCATTTGCAAGATTTGGTTTTGTTTTGGGAAAATATGTTATTTAAACCAAACGGATACCGCAAGCCGGTGATGCATCTGCATTTGGATATTCATAAAAAATATCCTTTTAAAGCCATTCATTTTGAAAAGTGGCTTAAGTTTTTAACCCAATCGGTGAAAGACAATTTTGAAGGACCCAAAGCAGACGAATTACTGCAACGAGCCAATCATATTGCATTGGTTATGAAACACAAAACTCAACAATATGGAGCGTAAAGAAGGTTTTTCTCATCTGTTCGACACTTTCTCGTGGGATGAGGTGCAAAACACTATTTATTCCAAAACTGCCCGAGATGTTGAGCGAGCTTTGGCTAAACCTAAACGTACGCTCGAAGATTTTAAAGCATTGATATCACCGGCGGCAGAACCCTTTTTAGAGCAAATGGCTCAATTAAGCCATCAGCTGACCTTAAAACGCTTTGGCAACACCATACAAATGTATGCGCCAATGTATTTGAGCAATGAATGTCAGAATATTTGCACCTATTGCGGATTTAGTTTTACCAATAAAATACCGCGCCGCACATTGACCGATGAAGAAATTCTTAAAGAAATAACATTTTTAAAAAACAAAGGATACGACCATATTTTACTCGTTACCGGTGAAGCAAACAAAACCGTAGGAGTCGATTATATTGAAAATGCCGTTCGATTAATTCGTCCGTATTTTTCAAATATTGCCATAGAAGTTCAACCGCTTTTGCAACACGAATACGAGCAATTGATAAAAGCCGGTGTGCACACGGTTTTGGTGTATCAAGAAACCTATCATAAAGAGGATTACAAAAAACATCACCCAAAGGGGAAAAAATCAAATTTTTATTACCGATTGGAAACCCATGACCGCTTAGGAAAAGCCGGAATTTATAAAATGGGATTGGGAGTTTTGTTGGGATTGGAAAATTGGCGAACCGATAGTTTTTTTACGGCTTTGCATCTGAAATATTTACAAAAAAATTATTGGCAAAGCAAATATTCCATTTCTTTTCCTCGTTTACGCCCACATGCAGGCGGATTATCGCCCAAAGTAGAGATTTCTGACAAAGAACTGGTGCAACTGATTTGCGCTTACCGTTTATTGGACGAAGATGTGGAATTATCTATTTCTACACGCGAATCGGAAAATTTTAGAAATAATATTGTGAAACTGGGTGCCACAACGTTTAGTGCCGAAAGCAAAACCAATCCGGGAGGGTATGTGGTAGAACCGCAGTCTTTGGAGCAGTTTGAAATATCCGACGAACGCACAACCGAAGAAGTAGCACATATGATTAAAGCTCAAGGTTACGAACCGGTTTTTAAAGATTGGGATAAGGTTTTTGGGTAGAATATTTTATCTAAAATTTCTTAATACTGCTCTTTTTCGTTTGGAAAATCCAGCGATTTAACATCGGTAATGTATTGCGATACGGCATTGTTAATTTCGTCGGCTAAATTTAAGTAGCGACGTAAAAAACGGGGCGAAAATTCTGTCGTAATGCCCAGCATATCGTGCAACACCAAAACCTGCCCGTCGGTTCCCGAGCCCGCACCAATGCCAATAGTTGGAATATGTAACAACTGCGAAACTTTTGTGGCCAATTTTGCCGGAATTTTTTCCAAAACCAAGGCAAAACATCCTGCTTCTTGCAGCAACAATGCATCTTTTTTCAGCTTGTCGGCTTCTTCATCTTCTTTGGCTCTAACTACATAAGTGCCAAATTTATAAATGGATTGTGGCATCAAACCCAAGTGTCCCATAACAGGTATTCCGGCAGAAACAATTCGCTTAACAGATTCGATAATTTCTTCGCCGCCTTCCATTTTTACGGCATGCGCCCCCGATTCTTTCATAATGCGAATAGCAGAATCCAATGCAATTTTAGAGTTTCCTTGATAAGTTCCAAAAGGCAAGTCAACCACTACCAACGCCCGGCTGATTGCCCGCACAACAGATGAAGCATGATAAATCATTTGGTCAAGTGTAATGGGGAGAGTGGTTTCGTGTCCTGCCATCACATTCGATGCCGAGTCGCCCACCAAAATAACATCTATTCCCGCACCGTCAACCAGCTTGGCTAATGAATAATCATAAGCCGTTAGCATGGCAATTTTTTCATTATTTTGCTTCATCTCTTGTAGCGTGTGCGTTGTCACGCGTTTAACTTGCTTATTTACCGACATTTTAATGAATTTATTTATCGACAAAACTACAAAAAAGCCCATTAAAAGAAAGAAAAATGTTAGATTTGTCATTCTTCAATTTTTATTTATGATGAAATACAAAAACATACTTTTAGCGGCTTTTACCGGAATATTGTTTGTTTTAACAAGCTGCAATAAAGAACCCCAAGTTGATTTAACAGCCGAATGGAAAGATATTACCGTTATTTACGGCTTAATGGATATTAACGATACGGCGCATTACGTGCGTATTTCAAAGGCATTTTTAGGAACCGGAAATTTATATTCTTATGCCGGAATTAAAGACAGTATTTATTATCCGGATATTTTAACCGTTACCATTGAAGAATACGATGGCAGCACATTGAAAAACACCTATCCGTTGCAAAGGGTGGTAAATGAAATACCCAAAGACAGCGGTTTATTTTATTCTGATGAAAACATACTGTATAAATTTACAGCTCCGTTAAATTCATCCAGAACATATAAATTGAAAGTAAAAAACGGCGAAACCGGAAAAGAAGTAACCGGCGAAACAGAAATTGTAAGAAATCCTACAATAAACCGTCCTTCACCGGTTCAGCAAATTAGTTTTTTCAATAATACAGGATTACCTTATGATTTTAAATCTGAAATTGTTACCGGAAATAAAGCAAACCGAGTACAAGCAGTCATAAAATTTGAATTTTGGGAACACACAGCAACTGATTCAACTTTAAAAAGTATCAGTTTTAGCATAGGTACTCAAACCGCATCTTCCGATAATGGAGGTAATACCATGACATTTGTATTAAATGGCAATACATTTCTTGAAAACTTAAAATCGATGCTTTCGGATGATCCTTCAATTATTAAAAGAACTTTTAAATCCGATAAATTAAATATAACAACACAAGAAAAATACGAAGTGTTCTTTACATATTATTCTGCCGATAAATTTCTTACTACTTATATTGATGTAAACAAACCGGCAAACGGAATCATTCAAGAAAAGCCCGATTATACAAACATTACCAACGGTATTGGCATCTTTGCCTCCAGAAACACAAAAGAAACAGCAGGCAATATGTTGCAAAAAGATACGAAAGAAAAAATCAAACAAGATGCGTCGTTGAAATTTCAATAATCCGACGTATTGACATTCGATTGCTCAATATTTTTATTCAAAAACTGTCATTTTTTCACAATATGGCAGTTTTTTTTTGTTGGCATAATCATTGACTAAAAGCAAACAAAAATAAATTACTAACAAAAAAGGAGATAAAACTATGAGCAAAATTATTGGAATAGACTTAGGTACAACCAACTCATGCGTTGCAGTAATGGAAGGTAACGAACCGGTTGTAATTCCTAACGAAGAAGGAAAAAGAACAACCCCTTCGGTTGTCGCTTTTTTAGATAATGGAGAACGTATTGTAGGAGACCCTGCAAAACGTCAAGCCATAACAAACCCCGAGAGAACCGTTTACTCGATTAAACGCTTTATGGGACGTTCGTTTGACGAAGTGGCAGACGAAATAAAACGCGTTTCTTATAAAGTTGTAAAAGGAGATAATAATACACCACGTGTAAAAATTGATGACCGTCTTTTTACACCACAAGAAATTTCGGCAATGATTCTTCAAAAAATGAAGAAAACCGCCGAAGATTATTTAGGTCAAGAAATTAAAGAAGCCGTAATTACCGTTCCTGCTTACTTTAACGATGCACAACGTCAGGCAACTAAAGAAGCCGGCGAAATTGCAGGACTTAACGTAAAACGTATTATCAATGAGCCAACAGCGGCAGCATTGGCATACGGCGAAGATAAAAAAGGAAAAGACCTTAAAATAGTTGTATTCGACTGTGGTGGTGGTACACATGATGTTTCAATTCTTGAATTGGGCGATGGTGTATTTGAAGTAAAAGCAACCGACGGTGATACACACTTAGGTGGTGATGACTTTGACCAAGTTATTATAGACTGGTTAGCCGAAGAGTTCAAAAAAGAAGAAGGTATTGACTTGCGTGAAGACCCAATGGCACTTCAACGTTTGAAAGATGCTGCCGAGAAAGCAAAAATTGAGCTTTCATCTACATTGCAAACCGAAATAAACTTACCCTATATTACTGCTACTGCTAGCGGACCAAAACACTTGGTAAAACAATTAACTAGAGCTAAATTTGAGCAATTGGCCGATAATTTGATTAAACGAACTATTGCGCCTTGCGAATCGGCACTTAAAAATGCAGGATTAAGCAAATCGGATATTGACGATGTAATTTTGGTAGGTGGTTCAACTCGTATCCCTGCTATCCAAAAAGCAGTAAAAGATTTCTTCGGAAAAGAACCTTCAAAAGGTGTAAACCCTGACGAAGTTGTGGCTATCGGAGCAGCTATTCAAGGTGGAGTGTTAACCGGAGAAGTAAAAGATGTATTGTTATTGGATGTAACACCACTTTCGTTGGGTATAGAAACTATGGGGGGCGTGATGACCAAATTAATTGAGGCAAATACAACCATCCCAACCAAAAAATCAGAAATATTCTCTACTGCGGTAGATAATCAACCATCGGTAGAAATTCACGTATTGCAAGGAGAACGTCCATTAGCAAAAGATAATAAAACTATCGGACGCTTCCACTTGGATGGAATTCCACCTGCACCTCGTGGTGTGCCTCAAATTGAAGTAACTTTTGATATCGATGCCAATGGTATATTGAACGTATCGGCAAAAGATAAAGCTACAGGAAAAGAGCAGAGCATTAGAATTGAAGCTTCGAGCGGATTGACTGAGGAAGAAATAGAAAGAATGAAAAAAGAAGCGGAAATGAATGCCGAAGCGGACAGAAAAGCCAAAGAGCGTGTTGAGAAATTCAACAAAGCTGACAGCTTGATTTTCCAAACAGAAAAACAATTAAAAGAATACGGAGACAAAATTCCGGCAGATAAAAAAGCACCAATTGAAGAAGCTTTACTAGAATTGAAAAAAGCATTTGAAGAAAAAGACGAAGCCGGAGTAGATGCAGCAATGCCAAAATTGGAAGCAGCATTCCAAGCAGCATCGCAAGATATGTATAATGCTCAACAAGCCGGTGCCGACGGACAAGCAAATGCCGGAGGTGCTCAAGGCGCTGCATCAAGCAACGATGATGAAGTAACAGATGTAGATTTTGAAGAAGTAACTGAAGATAAATAATGTCGTCTCCTTTTAATAAATCTGTTTATTAAACAATTAAAGCCCTTGCAAATTTTGCAAGGGCTTTTTAATTTGCGCTAATTTTATTATTTTCATACTCTAATATTTAAAATAATTTATATATGAAAAAGATTGTATTCTTATTGTCTGTTGCTTTTTTTAGCATTAGCCTTTCGGCACAAATTATAGCAAAAGTGGAATTGAAAGAACCTATCGAAGGGCTCTGTAATTATCAAAAAGTGTATGCTATTTTGCCTATGATGGAAAAACAAAAAGAAGCTGTGCCTCCGGTTTCCAAAGAAAAAATTCTTCAAAAACTAAATGAAGTAAAATTTTTAAAAGAGAATCCAAAGCATAAAGGAAAAGGGACTATTAAACTTTTTATAAATTGTAAAGGTGAAGTTGTAGAATATGAAATAACGGGGAAAACAAAAAGCAAAGAGTTAGATGACCAGTTTGTTGAGGTTTTTAAATCTCTTGGAATTTGGACTCCTGCAGTTTTCTATGATAAAAAAGTTGATAGTATTATTCTGTTATCTTTTAGAATAAAGAAAGGAAAAGTTTCTTGGGAATAAACTTAAAACTTCCAAAAATAACCGGCATTCAATGTTGCCAAATGTGCTACATAATTTCCTGCTAACGCACCGTAAGTGGCAAACGTAAGCCCTTTTTTATCATCTTTTAATGAATAGATAAATTTTACACCATAAGCCAAGTATTCTTGATTATTGGGGTATAATGCAGTTTGTTTTAATCTATTATCATTAAATGATTTGTTTTTGAAGGATTGTAAAGAATTAATGGTAATTGCCAGCCAATGTTTGTTTCTAATTTTCTTCCCCAATTCAATATTTATTTTCCAGCTGTCGCTGTATCTTTTTAATGCTTTAACGCCAATTATTTCAGTATAAAAATACGTTTTAGCCCATCCTCTTCCTATCGAATAATTCAGCAAGAACAGATTATCGTTATATCCGGTAGAAAGTCCGTATGCCAATTTTTTTGATATAGTGTTGAAATTCCAAGTGAAAGAAATAGAAGAAAGCCAATTTTTATTTGTCAATTGTTGCTTAATTCCAATGGCAACATTGCTGAAACCCAAAAGGTGTTTTGAAAAATAATAATTATTAGCTTCTACATATTTAAACGGTATATCCAGCAACAGGTTTGTTTTCTTTAATAATCCGTATTCGGTGTAATTTTGCCAATGCACATCCAATACGTTGTTGTTTAGTTGCAAATCCGAACCATCTTCCAAAAAAATGCGGTTGTAATATCCTATGGGAAGGGTAAATTGTGTTTGCACATATCCTTTTTTGTGCGGTTGTAACCATGGTCCGCCGGCATAAATGAAAGTAGAAACAAACAGAAGTAAACTTAAAATTAAAAATCGCATTCTCCAAATATAGAAGAATAAAGCATATCAAGTAGTCTTTTAGAAGACAATTTATTTTTTGTAAGAATTAAATTAAATACTGATAAATTAAAAAGCCCACAAATCAATTGATGTGTGGGCTTTTTTTAGTGACCTCGCCAGGATTCAAACCTGGAACCTCTTGAGCCGTAATCAAGTGCTCTATTCAGTTGAGCTACGAGGCCTTTTTGCGAGTGCAAATATACAAAATTGTGTTTGTTTTCAAATTTATTTTTCAAATTTTATTCTTCGGTCGATTTCTTTTTGGTGGTTTTAATTTTTTGATGCACCTTTTTGTTGTGTTTAGCACGTTTTTTGTCGGCTTTGCGCTTATTTTTTTCCATTTGTTTATTTATTTTTTTTGCCGTTTTTTTAGGGTTATCATCGGCAATATACCCTTCGGCATATTCTACGCTGGGTGGCTTTTTGGCAATTTTTTTCGGATTGCTGTAAGTACCGTGTTTGCTCTTCTTTTTCTTGGTGTATCGGTTGTTGTTAAACATTTCGGCTTGGGTTTGACCGGTATTTTTGTTACATCCCAAAAGGGCTAAACTCATCAAAAAAATCATTCCCGATAAAAAGATATATATGGCTTTATTCTTCATTATTTTCGGTTTTGTATTCATCTAATAACGTATAAATATCATCAATTAGTCTGTCAACATCATCTTTTGATGTACCGTCGTAAAAACCACGCAAGCGCTTTTCTTTATCTACCAATACAAAATTTTCTGTGTGGACAAAATCATTCGCCCCGCCGTCACCTTCGGTAGTTGCTGCAAAATATACTTTTCGGGCCAAGTTGTAGATTTGTTTTTTGTCGCCGGTTACAAATATCCATTTCGAATCGTCTTTAACACCTAAATTTTCGGCGTAGGCACGCAAAACTTCAACAGAATCTATTTCGGGAGTAACCGTGTGTGAGAGAATCATAACTTCCGGATTATCTTTAAACTCATCATAAACACGTACCATTTGCTTGGTCATTTTGGGGCAAATGGTTCCACAAGTGGTAAAGAAAAAATCCGTAACGTAAATTTTCCCTTTAAAGTTTTCGGGTGTTACGGTGTTCCCCATTTGGTCTATGAGCTTAAAATCACCTACACGATGTTGCTTATATACGTTTTGTACCGAGGGGTCAACCAAAGCAGGGTTTATATCCACCGGATTGTAAACCGGCAATCGCTTACGTTCTTTTAAGGTTGGTTTGAGTTTTTGGTAGGCCAAAGTTACGCCTAAGCCAAAAATGGTAAGTGTCAGTATTATCGGTCCTAATCGTTTAATTTTCACGTTGAAAAATTTTATAATACAAAATTACGCATTAGTTAATGCTTTACGATGTACAATTAGGAATATTTAATTGGATTAATTTCTGCTGAAAAGAATTTCTATCCAACGGATTATTGTTTTTAATACATCAAAATACAGTGTAATACCCAATGCTATGGACATCATCCAAATTACCAATATGTTTACCCAATAAGTGGGAAGGGATTGCCCGAAAATTGTTTTTCGCGGAGCGAAAAATTGAGAACGGAAACCGTCTGAATCTAAAAATACAGGGTCGGCTTTTTGAATCAATTGGTCGTCAACTTCAATAATCTTATTCAATTCATTCTTGTTTTGCACCAAATCATTTAATGATTCATTGGTATAATTATCTTTTAACTCAATAAATTTTTGCCGGTCTTCGTCCGTTTTATTCATTTTTGAAACCAAAGCATCTTTTTTGTCTGATGCCTCGTGGTACATATCCAAATAGTAGCGATTCAGTTTATTAAAGTATGTGTTTAATGCTGCATCTGATTTGCCCGGTTTAAAATTGGTGAATGATAATTCCTCTAATTGGTCAAAGGTTATTTTTTTGAGTTTTTGATTTTCTTTTTCAATTTCATTTTTCAGCAAAGCAAAAGCATGGTCAAGTTCTTCCCTTTTATCCTGTTTGTTTATGTTATTTTTAATGAAGCTGAGTTTTTCGCGCAATTTTGACAGCCAAAAATTCTTTTTAAACTCGGCGGTTTTCAGTTGTTTGTCAAAATCATAAAAATTCTTTTCAAAAGCATTGTCTTTAAATTGCGTTACAGCCAAAGCTTCAAATGCCCATCGAGATGTCATAACATCGCCTGAAAGCGGAACGGTAGTTTGAGAGGTGAGGGCAGGGTTAAGTTTGTCGAATTTTACAATTACACCACTTAAAATTAATTGAGGGATAATTAAAAATGGGATTAAAATATAAATAGTAACTGCCGAATTGAAACTTGCCGAAATGTTCAACCCTAGCATATTGGCAAAGAAAGAGGTAGAAAACAACACGAGCCAATACGAAGAGTACATACCTTTAATATCCAATACAAAATTTCCTATCAGTATAAAAGTAAAGGTTTGGATGGCTGATAAAACCAACATTATGGCAATTTTTGAGAATAAATAACTGCCCTTGCTCAAATTCAGGAATTTTTCTCTTTTTAAAATTTTTCTGTCGCGAATAATTTCTTCGGCACTAACGGTAAGCCCAATAAATAAAGCTACAATTACTGCCATAAATATATAAGCCGGAATATTTTCATTTTCACGGTAAATATAACCGATGGTATTAGAGACATCGGTGTTATAGTAACGGATAATGTAGGATAAAATAAATGCCAAAACCGGTGCTTCAAGCATGTTTATAAACATATATTGTTTGTTTGCCAGTTTTGATAAAACATCGCGCGTAATAAAAACTTTAAATTGTTTTATTTTATTTGGGATGTTAAATGAATTTTTTGGTAACGGTTCTCTATCGTCCAGAATTTTTAATTTCGGTTCAATTAGTTCTTTATAACGCTTATACCAATCTTCGGGTTTAAATTTCCGGGTTTTTGTCAAATTACCGTATTCATCAACAACTTTTGCCTCAATAATATTGAAAATCTGTTCGGGATTTACATTACCGCAACGCGGACATTCAGCTTCATCGGAATTAACGTGATTGACCGCTCTTTTAAAGTAAATTACCGCATCTACCGGGTTTCCAATGTATATTGGGTATCCGCCCGTGTCTAATATCAAAAGGTTGTCGAACATTTTAAATATATCCGACGAGGGTTGGTGAATAACAACAAATACCAATTTGCCTTTAAGCGCCAACTCTTTCAAAAGGTCCATTATATTTTCGGAATCCCGCGATGAAAGTCCCGATGTTGGCTCATCTACAAATAAAACCGAAGGTTCTCTAATTAACTCTAAGGCAATGTTTAATCGTTTTCGTTGACCGCCACTTATGGTTTTTTCCAAAGGAGAGCCAACTTTCAGGTCACGCGCATCATACAATCCAATACTTTGTAAAACGCCAATTACTTTTTTATGGATTTGCTTATCGTCTAGTTGTCCGAAACACAGTTTGGCATTGTAGAAAAGATTTTGGTAAACGGTTAGTTCTTCAATCAATAAATCATCTTGCGAAACATAACCGATAACACCCTCAATTTCGTCTTTATCTTGGTGAATGTTTATGCCGTTTATGGAAACTTTACCGGTTGTTGGTGTATAAGAACCATTCAGAATGTTCAATAAAGTAGATTTCCCTGCACCGCTGGCACCCATAATCCCAACCATATGTCCGGATTCTTCAGAAAACGTGAGCGGATGCATGCCAATATTACCGGCTTTAAATTTATAGGTAATATTATCTACAGTAAATATTATTTTTTCAGAATGTTCATCGCTTAAGAATTTTCCTAAAATATCGGAATAATAAATAGGCGCAACTTTTTGGCTCCGTATGGATGAACCACTGTTCAGAATATAAGTTCGGTCGTTATTAAACGGAAAACCATTGATATACAACTCGTCCTCGCCCATATTGCGTACAAAATACATGTTTACGCTTTCTACTTGTAAAACACGTATTTCGCCTTCCAATCCATCGGTGTGTAAGTGTTTAGCTTCGGGATATTTTGGGGCAAGTAAACTATCTACAACAAGAATATTTTGTGATGTTACGGGCGTAGTTATTTTAGATGTAACAAAATCATGAATCAGTTGAAATTCATCTTTGGAAATATTAAAAGTTTCGGCAACAGTTTGCACAAATTCTAGCTCTTGCTCGGTAGTTGTTTCGCCGGCATATATAAACTCAAGCAGGCGAATAAGTACAACTATTTTTTGCTTTTGGGCAAGCTCCTCGTTTATTTGGGTACAAATCAAAAGAACTTTAACGGAGTTAACAGATGTGCGTTTTATTCTTTTGGAGCCGTCTTTCTTTTTGTCTTTATTTTCAAGAAATTCGTCAAATAACCTTAAATAATCATCTACCAATGATTGGCTGAGTTGCTGACGCAAAAATGATTCTACTATCTTTCGGCTTCGTCCTGTTATATCGTCGGCATCGGCAACAATAGAGAATAATTGCATTAAGGCTTTGAGAATTCTTTCGCTCATTTACTTTAAGGTAATTGCTTGTTTTTATTAAAGGATAAATATATAAAAAAAAAGCATTATTCAAACGAATAATGCTTTTTTTATAAGGGAAATATGTCAGCTATTTCTTAAATCCGATGAGAAGTACTGCACAACCTGAGGATAACTTTTCATTATCCAATTGAGCTTCAATAATACAATCGAGCGTATTGGTTATTTTAAAATCCCAATAGGGAGCATTTTTAAAATCTTTGTTGGTAAACAGTAAATTTCTGTCTTGGTCGTAAACCGAGAATATCAAGTTTCCGTCTTCTAAACCACTGCAAGCAGCTATTCTATAAATACTGTTTCCGTATAAAGTTACGTGGAATTCAGCTACTTGATCATTTAACAATAAAGCTCTGTATGATTGTCCGTCTGATATATAATTTGCAGGCAAATGCTCTGAGCATAAAGAAGCTATTGTGTCGCAAACTTGGGCTTGTGATGATTTAGCTGTAAATAATCCTGCTATTAAAATGGTAAGTGCAAATATTTTTTTCATCGGTTAATAAAATTTTAATCCGTAAATGTTATTTAATTAAATTTTCTCTGATAGTTTTAATTTTTTCGGTAATAGCTTGAAGTTGCTCATCCGAAATTTTTACATCCGACTTACTGGTTATTGTTGTAATGTGATTTTCAGCGTCAGTTACCGGTTCTTGGTATTCGTAAGTAATTTCTACTTGGTCGTAAATGGTTTTTAAATCATTTAATTGATCAACCAGCTCGGTAACTTCGGGTTTGCTGTAATAAGGTTGTAAAATTTTTATCAAGTTGGAAAGAGTGTTTTTTTGTTCACCCACTCTTCGAATTATTTCTTTGTCTTTTGTTTGATTGGCTGCATCCAATGCAAAATATAAACTTTCCACCCAACCGCCGGCAAGAATTAAAGCGGCTACGTCATTTCTTTCGTTGTTTTTTAAGAAATCATCTGCTGCACGATAAGCGTCAGATACTAAAGCCAATAAGGTGTCTTGATTACCCATGTTTTTTTCAAAACGTTCCATCAGGGTTAAATCAAAAGCACTTGTTACACCCAATTCATCAGCCATTGATTTAATGGAAGTAAGGTATGAAATAGCATCTTGTGTTTGATCGTAAATAGTTACATAACCCAAATCGGCGCCGTAAACACCTAAGTTAAGCGCTTTTTTTGCCGATGTGGTATAGTTTGTTGCTTTTTTAGGATCGTTTAATATTTCTTTGTTATACGTTGTACCAACCTCTTTAATTAACAATGCCGTTTGAACAGGAGAGGGGATACTGAAAACTTGACCATCAACTTCTATTAAGTTACTTTTATTGGGGTCAACATTTTCAACAGCTGTGCTGTCACCCGTATCATTGTCGTGAGAATCGTTGTCGCCACCACAAGCGGCTAACAGTAAGATTGCCGAGGCGGCGAATAAATTTTTTGGGTTAAAAACTTTCATCATGTTTTTGATGTTTTAAATTTTAAAATGCAATTAATGAAAAATTTCTTAATTGTCAAAGATAAAATAATAACTTTATTCAACAAATATTTTTATTCCTTTTATTTTTACCATGTAAAATTACTCCTTTTAAATGAAAAATAAGCCAAAAACGCCATTGATGCCGATAAAATGCCGTACAATAAAATTTCGGGTTTTCCTTTAAATAATATAGCCCCTATAAGGAATAAAATACCATAAATCATTAGGGTTGATGATAACCAAGTAATGATTAACCATCCGTTTAGAGAATAAGTCTTAAGTTGATGTTTTTTTGTGAATTTTTTCCAAACACCACTTGGTTTTACTTTTTTGTAAAAAGATAAAAGAATTTTTTCATCGGTTGGTTGGGTTAAAAATGTAACGCTTATCCAAGCTACGGTTGTAAATAATACGGTAAAAAGGTATGTTCCTTTATTATCAATGAAAGAAATATTCATGTTAGGTTCAAGAATCCATTTACCGATAGAATAGCCGATAAAAGGTGCTAATGTTGCGGAAATTTCGCTCCATGCGTTGATACGCCACCAATACCAACGTAAAATCAGTACAAGTCCAAGCCCGGCACCGCATTCCAATATAAATACCCAAACTTCGGAAATGGACGTAAACAGTTTGGTGCCTAAAATTCCGAATATCATAATGATTAAAGTAAAAATTCTGCTTATGCTGACAATTGATTTTGTTTTGGGCCGAATGAGCAGGAATAAATCATTTACCAGTAAGCTGGCGCCCCAATTCAATTGTGTTGAAATTGTGCTGAGGTATGCGGCAATAAATGCAACCAATAACAGTCCGGTAATGCCTTTGGGTAAATAGTTTTTCATGCAAAATATATAACCCAATTTTGGCGAAACCTCAAAGGCAATTGCTTGCTTTTGTTGAAGGGTATAATTTTCATAATTAGGAATTAACGGTGTAATTTCATTTAATTCCATGTTTTTCATTTTACATTCCGAAACAATTTGCCGGGTTTCTTGCGGAATTTGTTTGTAAGGTTTGCCAAATAAAATGACAGCCGCCAACCCGACAATTATCCATGGCCAAGGACGCAAACAATAGTGTGCCGTTTGAAAAAATAAGGTTGCCAATACCGAGTGCTTTTCGTTTTTTGCACTCATCATTCTTTGGGCAATGTAACCGCCACCACCGGGCTCGGCACCCGGATACCAACTTGCCCACCACTGGATACCGACAAATGTCAAAAATGCACCAATACTTAATGCTAATGTTATTCCGGAATTATTATCGGGATTGGTTTCTTCCAATTTTGGGAAAAAAGATAAATAATCGTCAGGTAATTGCGCTTTTATACCTTCCAAACCGCCAACTTCGGGTTGGTTAAGTACAATAACAGCCAAAATAACGGTTCCTGTCATGGCAATTACAAATTGTATCATATCGGTGATTGCCACACCCAATAATCCGGATAGCGAGGTGTAAATTACGGCAATTAACATAGTGGCAAAAACAATATAATCAATGTATTCGGGCGGTAGATTGAAAAAATATTCCAAAATGGCTTTAAATGCAATATTTACCCAAGCTATAACCATCATATTCATAAATAAACCCAAATAAACCGACTTGAATCCACGTAAAAAAACAGCTTCTTTTCCGCTGTAGCGGATATTGATAAATTCCAATTCGGTTAAAATGTTGGCTCTGCGCCATAAGTTGGCAAAAAAGAAGGTGGTCAGCATTCCGCCAATTAAAAAGCTCCACCACACCCAGTTTCCACTAATACCGTTGGCACTAACCAACTCTACAACAGCCAACGGTGTGTCGGCAGCAAAAGTGGTGGCAACCATTGAGATTCCGGCAATATACCAAGGTAAATTTCTTCCGCCCAGGAAAAAATTCACCAAAGAACCTTCGGCTTTGTTTTTAAAATATATTCCTATAAATAAAGAAAGTAATAAAAAGGATATAATGATAATGTAATCAATTGCAGCCAGTGTCATAATTTACTGTTGATTTATATTGGATGAAATGTTGATGTGAAAATACAATTTATTTTCAATAATTTGTTGCATAGTAGTTGTAGGCAATGGTTGCCGGGTAAATATTGCCGACATCGTATTAGATACATGGTAAAGGTTTTGATGATATTCTTTAGGTGTACCTTCCAAAATGCCGGCAAAAACTTCGTTTCTGATTTTACCGGGATGAAAAGCATAGTCATGCCAAACAATGCGAGAATTTTCGTTTTTTAAGAGCTTGAACGCCGTTTCCGTGTCTTTCTTTACACTTTCAAAATGATGGTCTCCATCTACAAAAACCAAATCGCATTTACCGTAATAAGGACTAAAATCAAATGTAGTGGAATCACCTTTTAAGTGAGTGATGTTGGAAATATTTTTTGAATATAAATCTTGCTGTTTGAGGTAAGTTTCCGGTAATCCATATGCTTTTAGTTGTTCTGTAGAAAGGTTTAGTGTAAAACATTCCTTTACTAAAGATGCAATGTTTGCCGTAGTTTCACCACGCCATGTGCCAATTTCAAAAAATACTGCGTTGCCTTTATATTGCCCTGCCAATATTTTTAACAGTGAAATGTCTGTTACCATTGAGCCGCCTTCAGCCATAGCATAAGGCGATATTTGTATTTTACTGTCATTTATCAATTCGTGAAACGAGGTAACCGGTAAACCTTTGCTGAAATTATGTTTTTCAAGAATACCCTCATAGGCTTCATTTTGTTCCAAAATGAGATTAAGTAAATACGGTTTCTTTAATAACAACCGGATAATATTGCTTAATTTTTTAAGTTTTGACATATGAGTGAAAATGAGTTAGCTTTAAATATGATGAGTTTGGCATTTCAACGTTCCAAATTTTTAATTTGCTACTATATTATTTCTTAATTGCTATCATCTTCATATTTAGCACAATCTGCCAAATGCACTATATTTTTGTTAGCAGTTTTAATTTTATCCATTATCATCACACAAATTATATTTTTTAACTTCAACTATTTTTCCCGAATTATCAATTCTATAGAGCAAGCGGGTTCCTGAGTTGTGATATTTATACTTCACCCACAATTCTATGTAAGAATAGTTACCCCAAGTTTTTGGAGATGAGAGTCTGAGTAAATATTTTTTTGAATCTGTCTCTATTGGAGCTTTTACAAGATGTGTCTTTTCAAGTTTTGAAAATTTACTCAAGTTTATTTTAAGATTTTTAATTCTTTTCTGGTCAACAATCCAATTCCAAGTTTTACTGTCCATTTTGTTTGTAATGCCCCTTGTCAATGAACTATCAAGGTAATTTCGAATTATGAACGGTTCAACTGTCCATAGAGTTGAATCAATATTTACAATGACTTGAAATCTTTGATCGAATTTTAGTCCTGTACATTCATTTTCAAACAAATTAGCATTTAGTTGATTGTTACAAAAGTCATTGAGAATGTTTGAGTAAACACTGTCAACATTCTGTCCAAACGTATTTGAAGCAACTAATGTAAAAATTGTGATGACTATATTTCTAAGTGCTATTCTCATTATTGCTGCTAACAAATGTATAAAAATGATTTTTATCAGGAAATAAAAATGGATTATACTTATCTTTGTAAAAGAAATGAAAGGATTATTATTGAACATAATTAACCTTTTTTTGCTCTTTGCTTTTGTTGTGGGGCTATCAGTGCAATCGGTTATTGTGCTTAACTTTCATTTGCATCAAAAACAAATAGCTGAAGAAAAATGTATCAATAAATCCCGCCCCGAATTACATTGCGAAGGACATTGTTATTTGAATCAAAAGCTGGAAGAAACCTCAAAAGAAAAAGAGGCACAATCACCAAAAATTATTGAAGACTTTGAAGTAACGGCTATACTTTCGGATGAAAAGATTGAAATTTCCGAAAATAATGATGTTAAAGATCATCAAATTAAAATTCCATACAATAATTTGTATTCTTTTTTAACCGGTATGGAAGTTTATCATCCTCCCCAAAGTATGCTGTAAAAGATTAACCCGCAAATTCTTTTTTAATTAAGCATACTAAATTCATAAACATGAAAAAAATGTTTATTGCTTTGTTGTGGCTGTTTTTTGCAACAGAGCAAATACAAGCATGTGATGTTTGTACGGCTTTTGCCGGAATCAATCCGCATGACTATAAAAGTTGGTTTACGGTACGTTACCGTCAATCGGTGTTTTCGCAAACACTTTTCGGTAACCCTTCGAGTACAACGTTTACACCTTATCAATTTACGGTTGGAAGGTTAAATCATTATTTAGCCACACCCAGCACAGATGTGAGTCACACGTTTTTGTACAAAGAAGTGTATAACACTTTCGAGATGGCGGGAAATATTTACTTGTCGCCCAAATGGCAATTATTTTCTCAATTAAAAATGAGTGATAATTCCATTTATTATGATGACAGTGTTGCCGTTAATATTGCCGGAATAGGTGATTTGTTGCTGATGGCTCGTTATCAGGTGTTTGCAACCAAAGTTAGGTCTGATGATACACTTGATACGCAGTTTAAACATCGACTACGTGTTGGCGGAGGTATTATTTTACCTACAGGTAATTACCGTAAATATTCTACCGTTGGGTACGAAACCAGTTTTACTGCACAAGGCATATTAACTGTTCCTGTTCAAGTGTTGGATTACGAGTTGCAACCCGGTGCAGGCGCTGTTTCATTTCCGGTAAGTTTGAACTATTTGGCAAAATACAAAAAAGTTGGCGCATATTATATGGCAAATTTCGCGGCAAATACGGTAAGTAGTTTAGGTTATCGTTTTGCCAACCGCTTTAGCCAAATGTTTAATATTATGTATTTTGCAGGCACAAAAAAGTTTCGTGTTATTCTTTTTGCAGGAATAACATATGAAACTGCCGGAAAAGACAAGTTAAAAAATGTGCCTGTAATGGGAACGGGTGGAGAAGCTGTATTGCTCAATGAAGGCGTGCAATTTTATTTGCAAAACATTTCTTTATCGGCAACACTTTCAACACCAATTTATCAAAACTTGTGGGATAATCAGGCAAATATGCAATATCGTGCAACAATTTCAGTAAAATATTTTATTAATAAGTAAATTAAAATCATTAAATTTAAATTCTAAAACTTAAAAATTATGAAAACACTAAAAACAATCATTTCAATTACATTAATAGGAAGTATAGCGGTTTTTTCTTCATCTTGTAAAAGAAGAGAAGGTTGTACAGACCCTAATGCCATTAATTACGACTCAAAGGCAAAACACGATGACGGTTCGTGTGAGTATTCAAATACCGATGACGGAACCAATACATCAACAACGGCTAATTTAACTTTTAAAATCAATCATTTATATAATGGACAAGCCATCCAATTTGATACTATTTTATATGCAAACTTAGCCGGAAATAACCACAGCATTACCCGTTTGCGATACATCATTTCTGATATCCGTTTGTATAAATCAAATGGTGACAGTGTAATGATTGACGGTTATCATTTTGTTGATTACAAAAACACACCCTCGACCGATACTTATTCACCTTCGGTAGCCATTCCAAAAGATACATATACCGCCATTGCTTTTATTTTTGGTTTGGACAGTGCCAAAAACATTTCCAATGCTTATCCTGACTTAAATGCTGTAAACTGGAATTGGCCAGAAATGTTAGGTGGCGGATATCATTTTTTACAATTTGAGGGTAATTTTATAGATTCTACAGGAGGAACAACAGGCTTTGCTTATCATATGGGAACAGCACGTAAAATTACAGCTACCGACACTATTTTTGAGCAAAATTGGTTCTTGGCACAATTGCAAAATTCTACTGTTACAATTAACGGTGATGCAACTATCAACATTAATATGAATTTGGAACAATGGTTTGAAAATCCACATACTTGGGATTTAGATACATTGAACAATATGATGATGCCAAACTATACTGCTCAAAAACTAATGAATGATAATGGTAGAACCGTCTTTACTTTCGGAAGTATTCAATAAATAAATTTTAAAGGCAAACCTTTCGGTTTGCCTTTTTAAATAATTAAGATATGAAAGGATTTAAAATGTTCAGTTTTGGGTTAGTGTTTGCTACACTTCTGGTTGCTTGCAGAAGGGAGCCCGGTTGTACAGACCCAAACGCGAAAAATTATAATCCGGATGCTAAAGTGGATGACGGAACATGTGTTTATGATAATGATAATACCGGAAATTCGGATAATACATCCGAACCGACACCATATACATTAGAGGTTCCGCAATTGTTTGCGCAATATTTACCCGAACCTTATATCCCTGACGATAATCCTTTGACCGTAGAAGGTGTTGCGCTTGGAAAAAAATTGTTTTATGACCCTATTCTTTCAGGAGATGGAACACAAGCTTGTGCTTCGTGTCATATGCCTGATGCTGCATTTACCGATACGGCACAATTCAGTAAAGGAATTGATGGTTTGCAAGGTACAAGAAATGCAATGCCCATTTTTAATTTGGCTTGGAATTATGACAGGAAATTCTTTTGGGACGGAAGAGCGCAAGATTTAGAAGGACAAGCGTTGGGTCCGGTTGTGAATCCGATAGAAATGCATAATACTTGGCCTGATGCAGTTGCAGCTTTGCAAAATCACCCCGAATATCCCGGTTTGTTTAATGCGGCTTTCGGAACCGACCAAATTGATTCAATGTTGGTGGTAAAAGCAATAGCACAATTTGAGCGAACGCTCATTTCCGGAAACAGTAAATTTGACCGTTATTTAATGGGACTTGAAGCATTAACACCACAAGAATTGAACGGGTTTAATATTTTTATGGATGAAAATGCCGGTGATTGTTTTCATTGCCACGGTGCACCGGGCAATCCGCTTTGGACAGATAATCAGTTTCATAATAATGGCTTGGATTCGGTTTTTACCGATTTAGGTTTAGGAGCAGTTACCGGAAACAGCAACGATAATGCTAAATTTAGAACCCCTTCGCTAAGAAATTTATCTTATACGGCACCTTATATGCATGATGGGCGATTTAAAACCATTGATGAGGTGATAGAACATTACAGTACAGGTTTGAAGTGGTCGCCAACAATTGACCCGTTAATGAAAAAAGTGGCACAAGGCGGCGTAAATTTAACTGCCCAACAAAAAGCCGATTTAAAAGCATTTTTGTTAACACTAAATGATGATTCGTTTGTAAATAATCCGGATTATCGTCCCTAATAATTTTTAAAAACTCTTTTAAAAATAGTATATTCGTAATATGTTAAAAGTATTGCGATATACTATTTTTTTTATTCTCGGATTTACAATACTATATGCTCGAGCTCAGTTTTTTAAAGAAAACAAGGGGCAATGGGCTAATAATATACTCTATAAAGCCGATTTACGCGGTGGAGCGATGTTTCTGGAAAAAGACAGAATTACATACAATATTTTTAATGTAGAATCCTATATTGGCACACATAAACATCAATTGGATGCCGAAAAAATAGAACCTTTACGGTTTCACGGATTGCAGATGATTTTTAACCTTTCAAAAATTCAACAACTGAAAACTCGAATTTCGGCAAAAAGCAAATCTACATCTTTTTACAACTATTTTACGAACAGAAATCCCGATAAATGGAAATCGCACGTAAGTGCATATAATTGTATAGAATATTCAAATATTTTTAAAGGCATTGATTTTATTTTGGAATATAAAAACGAACAATTGGAATATACTTATATTGTTCACCCTAATGCTGATGTTACACAACTTTCGGTTACTTATTCCGGAGCGGATAATTTATTTATTGATAAACACGGACATCTGCATGTAGAAAATTCAATTGAAGATTTTGTAGAAGAAAAACCTTTTGCATATCAAGTAATTGACGGCGAGAAAAAAGAAGTGAAATGTGCTTTTGAATTGCTGAATGATTCAACCTTTACTTTTTCCTTAGGGAGATATAATCCTGCTTATGAGTTAATTATTGACCCTGTTTTGGTGTTTTGCAGTTATTCGGGCTCTACCGCCGATAATTTCGGAATGACGGCAACTCCCGGTACAGATGGTAGTTTGTATGCCGGCGGAACAACCTTCAATATTGGTTATCCTACAACTATTGGTGCGTATGATGTGAATTTTCACGGTACGCCGGCGTATGGTATTACCGATGTTGTTATAACAAGATATGATTCTGCAGGAAGCAACTTAATTTACAGTACTTATTTGGGAGGTGTTCAAGCCGAAACGGTACATAGTATGATGGTTAACGACAGCAACGAATTATATATTTACGGTGTTACCGGTTCGTCGGATTTTCCTGTTACGCCCAATGCGTTTGATACTACTTTCAATGGAGGGCAATACTTGTTTTTTGTATATAACGGAACAAAATTTAATTATGGAACAGATATTTATGTTGCTCATTTCAGCGAAGATGGCTCACAACTTTACGATTGCACCTATTTAGGCGGTTCCGACAATGATGGCGTAAATCATACTTTTGATTCGGTTTTGGTTAGCGGAACAACCTATATGCATCCGTACGATACATTGCAGCACAATTATGGCGACCAATATCGTGGCGAAATATTTTTGGACCAAGACAATAATGTTTATATTG
The DNA here is from genome assembly GCA_002295925.1 of Flavobacteriales bacterium UBA852. Taxonomy (GTDB): domain Bacteria; phylum Bacteroidota; class Bacteroidia; order Flavobacteriales_E; family Vicingaceae; genus UBA852. Next base: position 43,252 of record DBGO01000002.1, on the reverse strand, counting down.
CCTCATCTACCCGTTCAGCAGATTTTCCTGCAATTAACGCATTTGATAACAGTTTGGGCGGGCATCAAGATGGAGTAATTATTAAATTGGATTCTTCTTTGTCTAATGTGAAGTTCAGTTCATACATCGGTGGTAGTCTCGAAGATGCCGGATACTCGGTTAAAGTTGATTCATCATTTAATGTATATGTTTGCGGCGGAACCGTTTCTTCCGATTTTCCAACCACAAGCGGTGTGCTGAGTACAACTTTTAACGGAGGCAAAGCTGATGGTTATATCATAAAAATTGACAGTTTGGGAAATAATGTATTGGCATCAACATTTATCGGAACATCCTCGTATGATCAGTGTTATTTTTTGGATTTGGATTATTTTGGGAATGTCTATACTGTTGGTCAAACAAAAGGGGCTATGCCTATAACTCCCGGTGTTTACAATAATGCGGGCAGTAGTATTTTTATTCAGAAATTGCAAAATGATTTATCGGCTTTGTATTATTCAACCGTAGTAGGAAACGGGAATACTGTTGCCGATTTTTCGCCAACTGCTTTTTTGGTTGACCGATGCGAAAATGTATATTTATCCGGATGGGGAGGGAATATTCTAACAGCCAATACACTAACCGGAATGCCTTTATCGTCAAATGCTTTTCAAACCACTTCCGATGGATATAACTTTTATTTTATGGTGCTGAAGCGCGATGCCGCAAGTCTTATTTACGGCAGTTATTTTGGTGGTAACCAAAGCCGGGAGCACGTGGATGGCGGAACATCAAGATTTGATAAAAATGGAATAATTTACCAAAGTATTTGTGCCGGCTGTGGAGGGAATAGTGATTTGCCGACAACGCCGGGCGCTTGGTCGCAAACCAATAACAGTTCCAATTGCAACAACGGAACCGTTAAGTTTGATTTTGAAATTATTCCCAAAGCATCATTTGTGCCTTCGGCAGTTTCCGGATGTGCACCGTTAACGGTGAATTTTACCAATTTTGCCAGCAGTGGTGATGCATATTTTTGGGATTTTGGCAATGGAGATACCACTTCAACTGAATTTAATCCTGTGCGAACATTTACGTCGGCAGGAAGTTATAATGTAATGCTGATCGTAACAGATTCTATTTGCGGCATAAAAGATACGGCAATACGCACCATTACTGTTCATTCGCCTGTTACGGTAGATGCCGGAAATAATATTATTACTTGTGATACAGTTCAGCTAACGGCAAGCAGTACCGGTGGAGCCAATCAGTTTGTATGGTCAACAACCAATATATTCACCGATACGCTCAATAATCCATTGTCCGACAGTACACTGCAATATTTTACAACCGACTCAACTTGGCTTTATGTGACTGCAACAAACGGCTATTGTTCCGATACCGACAGTGTTTTTATCAGTACCACATTTACACCCTTTACATTTGATTATGTTTGTGGGGACACTTTGCAAATAACAGCATTGCCTTACGGGAATAATACATCCGGTTTAACCTATAATTGGCAGCCGCAAACCAATATTGTCAGTGGCTTGGGTACAAATTCAGTGCAAGTGTTGCCCAATACAGGTGGCCAAACGTACTATTTATACTTAACTAACAGTTTTAATTGCACTTACGTAGATTCAATTACCGTATTTCCGGCTGTTATTGCTGATGCAGGAGCAAATCAAAGTTCGTGTAATGCTGTGTGGTTGCAAGCAAATGCTTCAGGAGGAGCAGGCACATTTGTGTGGTCTTCGCAAAATGATTTTAGTGATACGCTAAGCTTATCGGATTCTTTATTGTCGCCCGATTCTGCTGGAACTTATTGGTATTATGTTTATGCCACCAACGGATTTTGCAGCAATACGGATAGTGTGCAAGTGGTTATTTATCCTAAAACACCGTTTGAATTTTTTAGTGAATGTATGGGCGATACAATTATTGTCAAAGCAATAGCAAACGATGGTAATGAACCTTACACCTATAATTGGCAACCCGACAGCACAATTTATTCCGGACAAGGAACCGATTCTATTGTATTATTTCCCGATTCATCGACAATGGTTTATTTAACCTTAACCAATCAATATGGGTGTAGCACAGTAGATTCCACACTTGTGCAATCTACCGGTTTATCGGCAAACGATTTTACCATTCAAGCACAAGAAGATACTGTTTTGTTGGGTAATTCTACGGTTATATCCGTTACGCCTACGGGAGATTTTTCCTATGCTTGGTATCCAATCAATCAACAAGGAAGTACAGTAGAGGTTACACCTGATAAAAATACAACGTATTGGGTAACCATTACCGATTCTTTGGGTTGTTCTTACCGTAAAAATATTACTATTTATGCCATAGATGTCATTTGTGAAGAACCTTACATTTACATCCCCAATGCTTTTACACCAAACGGTGACGGTAAAAATGATGTTTTATATCTTCGCGGTGAATATATTGAAGAGATGGATTTGAAAATATTTGACCGATGGGGCGAATTGGTTTTTGAAACCGATAAACAAGGAATAGGTTGGGACGGCACATTTAAAGGCGAACTTGTAGAGCCCGCAGTATTTGTTTATCACTTAAAAGTAAAATGCTCGGGTGGAGAAGAATTTTTTAAAAAAGGAAATATAACGGTAATCAGATAAATTGAAAAATCATATTACATATCTGCTGATTATTATTCTGGGCATTGAGATACATATTTCTGCCCAAGATATACATTTTTCGCAGTTTTATAATTCGCCATTGAATTTGAATCCCGCGCTTAGCGGAATGTTTGAGGGAGATTATCGCTTTATAGCCAATCAACGGACGCAGTGGCGGTCGGTTACCAAACCCTATAACACTTACGGATTAAGTGCCGAAATAAAGAATATTGAAAAAAACACCCATATTAATGGTGCGTTAAGTATGTATTATGACAGAGCCGGCGATTCAAAACTTTCTACTTTTATATTTGCGCCGGTGGTTTCCAAACTTTTTAACGTAAAAGATTCTGTTCATTATTTGTCGGTAGGCGTGCAGCCGGTATTTACTCAATTGTCTATCAATTACAGCGAATTGTATTTCGATGAACAATACAACGGTAGTTATTTTGATGCATCGGTTCCTGTTACCGAATCGTTTCAACGAAACAGCAGAAATTACGGAAACTTAAACCTTGGCTTGGCTTATCGTTTTTTTAAAGGGCTGAGAAATAATGTTACAGTTGGCTATTCTTTATTTAATTTATTTAAACCCAAACAAAGTTTTTTCAATGAAAATGATGTGCGATTGTTCGTGCGAAAAATGATTTATGCCGGTGGTGTATTTAAAATCAATGATGATTTTGATGCGCTTCCGCAAATAAGTTATGCTGCACAGCACAATTTCCGGGAGTTTATATTCGGAGGTTTGGCAAAATATTATTTGCGTTCGGGAGCATACAAAGCGGCTTATTTTGGTGTGTTTTATCGAAATAAAGATGCGGGTTATTTAACAGCAGCCATAGATTACAACCAATGGCATTTTGCACTCAGTTACGATGTCAATATGTCAAAATTAGTACCTGCCAGTCGTTCGCGTGGCGGATTGGAAATAAATGTTATTTATATTTTCGAAAAATTCAAGCCCGTCATCAAACGCTTTAAATATTGTCCTGATTTTATGTAAGTTATGAATTATCGTTCCCTAAAATATTATCTTGCGTTATTGTTTATTTATCCGTTTTTTCTTTTTGGGCAAACACAATTAACTTACAAAAACGCCATTCGTATTGCCGACGATATGTTTAGCAAAAAGGACTATTACGGAGCGGCATTGTATTACCAAAAAGCAATGCAGTTAGACTCTTCCGATGTGCAATTGTGGTATAAATTGGCAGAGTCGTATCGAGGATACAATGATTACCCCAAAGCGGCTTTTTATTACCTTAAAGTGTATAAAAAAGATAAAGATTTAACCATTCCTTTCGGAGCGTTTTACGCTGCACAAATGTTCAAATCGTCGGGTAATTATAAATATGCCTATAAATATTACAAGCGTTCAAAAAGAGTTTTCAGAAAAGATAAAAAAGGATATTATTATCAAAAAGTATTGCAAGAAATAAAGTCGGCACAATGGGCAAAAAAGCATCAAAATGACAAACCATTGTTTGAATGGAAACATATTGACGAACCGGTAAATTCTTACAGTTCCGATTTTGCCGGGATATTTATAAATGATTCGGTATTTGTATTCAGTTCGTTGCGCGATGAAAAGATGAAAGATGACAATGTAGTAACGGACACCTTAGGTTATTTGTCGGCATTGTACAAAGTAAATTTTAAAGATGAACAATTTAAAGGGTTGGAAGAAATTTCCTCAAAATTTGATTTAGACGATTATCATATTGCCAATGCTTCGGTATCACCCGACAATAAATTGCTTTATTTTTCGGTATGCAACCGAAAGTTAAAATGTAGAATTTATGCTGCGGAATTTAAAAACGGAAAATGGCAAAACCCTATTGACATAAAAGAGGTAAATACTGCAAATGAAGAATACACCACCACACAACCATTCTCAACCCTCATCAACGGGAGAGAGGTGTTGTTTTTTGTTTCCGACCGCAAAGGCGGAAAAGGCATGCTCGATATTTGGAAAGCCGAGAAAGATGATTTTGGAAAATTCACCACCCCCGAAAATCTACAAAACATCAATACCCCCGATAATGACATTACGCCCTTTTTTAATGCTCAAACCGGTGAATTATTTTTCAGTTCAACATGGTATTTTGGCTTTGGCGGATACGATGTGTTTAAAACACCAGATTTTACCAACGATACCATTAAGCCCGAAAATTTAGGAATAACTTATAATTCGCCGGCAAATGATTTATATTTTAATCAGTATAAAAACAAGCTGGCAATTACCTCAAATCGCAAAGGTGGATTAACCAAAAAAGGCGAGACTTGTTGCAATGATTTGTATTATTACCTCATTCCTCAATTGGATACGGTTACCCAACAACCTGTTTTTACCAATTTGGAGGAGATGAATCGTTATTTACCGTTATCCTTATATTTTCATAACGACGAACCCAATCCGCGTACACGTGATACAACCACCACGCTGACTTACGAGCAAACGTATTTAAGCTATATTTCCCGCAAAAAAGAATACTTGAAAGAATATGCAAAAGGTTTAAAAGGTGAGGAGAAAGAAGATGCAGAAACCGAAATAGAAGATTTTTTTGACCAATATGTTGCACAAGGAATGAAATATTTAGAGGAGTTTACGCCCTTACTGCTCAAAGAACTTGAACAAGGAAAACACGTTACGCTTACCATAAAAGGATATGCCAGCCCTTTGAGTAAATCGGATTACAACGTCAATCTTACTTTGCGTAGAATACAAAGTTTGATTAATTATTTGCAAAAATGGCAAAACGGTAAGCTGTTGCCTTATTTCTTGAGAGCATCCAAGTCGGGTGGAAAGTTAGATATTGTTAAAGTGCCTTACGGCGAATACAATTCGGACCAAACCGTGAGCGATAAGTTAGAAGATAAAAGAAATTCAATTTACAGTCCTAAAGCGGCATTGCAACGCAAAATTGAAATTATTGCCGTTACATCAGAAGATGTTGATGTTTCTTCTTTTTCAAATGACACGATAATAAATGCACGGCTGGAAATACGGCAAAAACAATATTCATTTGGAGATAATGATAAAATTAAGGTGAAGATAAAAAATACAGGAAACGAACCCTTGCAAATTTTTAATGTTTTGCTCAGATGCCAAAATTGTGTAGAAGTACTTTGGCCCGAAGTGGCTATAAAACCCGGAGAAACGTCTGAAATTGTTTTTCAAAAAAATGAAAACTTTCCAACCGGCGGAGTAGAAGTGGAAATTATATCTAATGCCGTGCCCAGTAGAGTAAATTTACATTTAAACCCTTGACAGTTATGAAAGAATTGTATGTTGTTCGCCACGCAAAATCATCTTGGGACAATCCGCAACAAACCGATTTTGAACGCCCTTTGAACGAGCGCGGAAAAAACGATGCCGATTTAATGAGCAAGAAATTACAAGAATATTCCATTTTACCCGATTATATACTGTGCAGCAATGCTAAACGTACGCGACAAACATTAAAGCGGTTATTGAAAAATATGCCGGTTTCAGAAGACAGAATTGAATATAAAAACGAGTTGTATTTGGCAAGTGCCCAAACATTAAGTTTAGAAATTTCAAAATTATCCGATAAATACAATAAAGTAATGGTCATTGCTCATAACCCAGGCGTAACAGATTTTACCAATTATCTTTTGGGTGAGAATATTGTTAATTTTCCCACATTAGGTATAGCATTTCTTGAATTACCGATAGACAGCTGGCAGGAAACAGCATCGAGAATAGCAGTTTTACGTCATTTTCTTTATCCTAAAATGTTTAAATAGAATTTGTTTGATTTAAAAAAATCAGATAATTATCTTATAAATAAAGTGCAAATATTTTTAGTTATTTTTTTGTAAATAAAAGTAAAAATGTTTCTTTGCGTAAAATTTTGTAATACTGATTTTAATGAAGCGTTTATTTATTTCTGCTTTCCTGATTTTTTCGCTAATCGGTCAAAGTCAGGTTGTTGATATAGCAATAGCCGATTTTACACGGTTGAAATGTGAAGGACCAATTCCGGAAGAATTTTTAAAATTATCTACCGAAAAGTATCTCGAAGATTACAAAAATAATGAAGATAAAGCGTTAGATAAAGAATTTTTTATTACCTCGCGTTTTGTAATAGATGAATTGGTGTTGCGAGGCAAGGTGCTCTTTAACGATCCGGTATCGAATTATGTAAACAAAGTAGCCGGTAATCTTCTGAAAAATAATCCTGAACTTAGAAATGAATTGCGGTTTTACGTTGTTAAAAGTAATACTGTAAATGCTTTTGCTACCGATCAAGGTATTGTATTTGTTTCACTGGGTTTGTTTGAACGATTAGAAAATGAAGCACAATTGGCATTTGTATTGTCGCATGAAATTACACACTATGTAAAGAAACATGTGCGTAAAGGGTATGTTTTTAATGAAGAAATTGAGAAAGAAAAGGATTTGCTCAGAGATAAAAAAGTTTTTGAAATGAATCGCTACAGCCGCGAAAATGAGCTGGAAGCCGATAAAGAAGGGCTGAAGTTGTTTTTAAAAGCAGGTTACAGCTTTGGCGAGGCAAAAGGTGTATTGAATATGCTGTTGGAATCGGATTTTCCACTGTCGAAACAAAAATTCGATGTTACTTACTTTAATACCGATGTAATGTATATTCCGGAAGAAAATTTCACCGACAGTGTTGTGCAACCCAACTTAGAATCCGACTATAACGATAGTTTGTTATCTCACCCGAATGTGAAGAAAAGAATTTCGGCAATTGAAGAATTATTTACCAATTTGGGCACAAGCTCAGGCGAAAAATTATTTATTCTTTCCAAACAAGAATTTGAAAAGGCAAAAATGCTTGCCCGTTTAGAAGGAATAAACATTGGACTGCAATACGGCGATTATTTAGTGAATATTTACAACATTTATAATTTGCAAAAAGAAATTGGCAACACCAAGTTTTTGGAAATTTCATTGGCAAAAGCCATTTACGGAATGGCAAAATATTTTCTTCACAATAATAAATACAGTGTTATTCCCGATAAAGAATGGATGAAAGGAGAAATTTATCCATTGTATATCTTTTTTAAAGAAATGGATAAAAAACAAATGGGAGTGCTTGCATATCGTAAAATTTACGATTTAATGAAAAAATACCCTGAGGAATCTATTCTTAAACTATACGAAGAAGATTTATTAAAAGAGTTGGCCTTGAATTCCGGTTTAGATGTTACAAAAGACCTGTTAACCATTTCTTATCAAGAATATTATGACGAGCAAGTAGGTCATTTACAAAACATTAATGTAGAAGACTCAATAGCTAAAATTGAAGTGTCCGATTTATCAAAATATAAAAAGAGAAAACTGATTAGAGCGGTTAAAAAATTATCAAAAGGCAGTTTAGAAAAAAAAATAGCAAAAGAATATTACAAAACCGCATTATATGATTTAATGAAAAATCAAACATTTTTAGACAGAATAGACAAAATAATTCAAGAACATGAGCAAGAAGAACAAGGGGTAACCAATATTGCGGACAATAATTTTAAAGCCAACGAATTTGTTGTGGTTGAACCTTATGTTGCCGACTTTAGTTTAAAAAACAAAGTCAAACGGGTAAAATCAGAGATGTTTAAATTGAAGTTTATAGAAATGTTCTCTAAAAATTATCCAAAAATAGATGTAACCAACCATGTTTTGAGCAACAAGCAATTAACCGCACAAGATGTAGAAAAATACAATGAATTATCTTTATTGAATGTTTGGGTTAGCGAAGTAATTTACAACAGTGATTTAAACACTACTTTTTATACATCCACTCACGAGGAAATTCAGTTATTGGCAAAAAAATACAATACGCCTCATTTTTTGGTTCCCGGAGTATTAAAATTCCGCAGCAGAACAAGATTGAATATGAACCATTATTATTTATTGGCTTATTCTGTACTGACACTAGCACCTTTGCCAATTCTTTTGTATGATTTGATTCCTACACATAATTATATAAAATTTTATGGCATTGTTCTCAATGCCGAAAAAGATGAAATAGAGTATTCTCAAATAAATTTTGAAGCCGTAACAGGCACAAAAGTTACTGTCGAATCATATGTTTATACGTTACTTTGGGAAATAACAAAATAATACCGATTATCATGAAAAAATATATTTACATTTCGCTTTTATTCAGTTTTATTGCATTAAGTAACCCTATATATGCTCAACCGGGGTTTATAGGTAAATTAAACTCCGTAACATTTGAATATGGCATTGGAACGCAAGTAAATCAAGTAACAGGTCTTTTTGGAAGCCCTAGTGTAAATGAAATATCAGTGAGTGATGATTCACTTTCAGTAACATTTGGGAAAAAAGCACTTATTCCGGCATTTAAGATTACCTACAACAGAGTATTAAGCAAAAAGTTCGAAGCTTTTATCGGCTTTCAATCCTCTACATTTTCTACATATGTTTTCGATAGAACTATTCAATATTACTCGGATTTTGGTTATAATACTTTAGAACTTACCAGCGTAAGTACTTTAAAATTGAATAAAACAGCTTTCGATGCAGGTGTCAAATACTTTTTTACAGGAATTGCTCCCGTGGGAAGTTATGTCAGTTTAGATGTATCTTATGCAAATGTAAGTGCAGGCAATGATTCTTCAGAAATTTATTTCAGTGACAATATATATTATTATGAGGTAAATTCTACTGAGAACTTGCAGAGAAAACCAATTGCAGATGTAGTAGAATCAAAACCGTTAAAAACGATAGCTTTTCGTTTAGAGTACGGCATGGTGTTTCCATTGAACCGCTATGTTGCTCTTTATTTTAATTCATATTTGAATTTTTTAAGGTTTTACACCTATGATGGAACAACTGTTACAGGTAGTGCAATTAAAACGCGTAATTATTTTAGTATGAGTGAGGATGAATTAGATGATTATAAAGAAAATATAAAATTTAAATCCGATAAGAGTATGTTTTACCAAATGGCGTATGCCGATAAGTTGTCAAGTGCTGTTGGAGCAAGTTTAGGTATAAAAGTGTTTTTTTAAAATATAACAGCTGAAAATCATGATTCCAAAATTAATCTCTTCTGTCTTTTTATATTTAGTTCTTCATTTATCAGCTATTGCCCAAACTCCCGAATACATACATTGTGGCGATTTGGTTATATCAAAAAGTAGAGTCGTTCTTTATGCCGATATGTGGAATGATTTACATTTTAATATTAATGTACCACAAAACAATTTAAAATTTACGGCAGAAGGAGGAAAGATAATCGTAAATAAAAATTCGATTAAGGTATTTCCATATAAAAAAGGTAAAATTAAAATTGCTTGTTATTATAAAGATTTGATATTAAATACTGAAACATTCTTTTTTAGTACAACTTATACCGTTATTAATATTCCTAATCCAAAATTTTCTTTCAAAGAAACATTCATTACAAAAGAAGGATTGATAAAAATAAATGAACTAAAAGTAAAATCAAGTATACATGAATATAATTTGAAATATGCCATTATTCAGGGAACTGTAATAATAAGAACGAATGGAAAAAAATTTACCTATCATCTAAAAGGTGGCAATATTCCTCAAAAACTTAAAGAGATATTCATAAATCTTCAATCCGGTGATATTATTATGTTTGTAAACTTTTATGCCAAAAGGGAAGAGGCAAAAATGCTGGAAAAAGTTGAAGATGACTTTCTGATTATCCAATAAATAATATTAAAAATACCGTTTAATTACACGTAAACGATGCGTGTATTTTTGTTTTTCGGTATTGAAAATGCCATAATGGTCAAGTTTATCAATACGTACATTTCCGGATGCATGTATGATTTTGTTATGGTCTAACATAATGCCTACGTGCGTAATATTTCCTTCTGCATTATCAAAAAAAGCCAAATCGCCGGTTTGAGCTTCTTCTACAAAATTGAGCGGTTCACCCAACAATACTTGTTGAGAGGCATCTCGGGGTAATTTTAAACCGCAAAGTTTATAAACCATTTGGGTAAACCCTGAACAATCAATACCAAAAGGAGAACGACCTCCCCACAGGTAAGGCGCATTTAAATACATAAAGGCGTATTCGGCTATTTGGGTTGGTTGTGTTGTTTTGTTATCAATTACACTTCCTTCATAAATAAAGGTCGAATTTTTGGTTAAAGAAAATTGATTTTCCGAATAATTGGGTAAGACGGCGCCAAGGGTGAGTGGTATGACCTGGTCATTTACTTGAGCTATTTGTACCAGTTCGTTAACCAAATACCGGTTGTTTTGCTCTATTTGTTGAAATTCTTTCAATGTAACGGGCAACACTTGTTTTTCATCTATCCAACAATTATACTTATCATAAGTTGTTTCGATATGCAGCCATTGGTTTTGTTTTTCCAGTAAAACAGCTGTTTCGCCAAACAACATTTGCGTAACCATTTCGGCAGTATCGGAAGGTTCTTTTCTGCAAGGAATAACCGACAGATGACAAACTAAATACTTCATAATTTACCAATAAGGAAGATTAAAAGTAATAAAAAAGCCGTCCGGAATGGACGGCTGTTGAAATATTAGTGAAAACTTTATACATTTTCTATAATCATGGCAGAAGCTCCACCGCCACCGTTACAAATTCCTGCACCACCGTATTTACCATTGTTTTGCTTTAATACATTAATTAATGTAACAATAATTCGTGAACCTGAATTGCCCAATGGGTGACCGATAGAAACTGCTCCTCCGTTAACGTCTACTTTAGCGGGGTCTAATCCTAATTCTTTAATATTTGCTAATGCCACAACAGAGAATGCTTCGTTCAATTCCCAATAGTCGATATCTTTTACCGATAATCCGGCTTTGTTAAGTGCTACGGGAATAGCTTTGGATGGCGCAGTTGTAAACCATTCCGGTGCGTGTGATGCATCGCCGTAACTAACTATTTTGGCTAAAGGTTTTACACCTAATTCTTCCATTTTTTCTTTGCTCATCAATACCAATGCCGAGGCACCGTCGTTAAGAGTAGAAGCGTTGGCAGCTGTTACTGTTCCTTCTTTATCAAATGCAGGCCGTAAACTACCTACTTTTTCAAAATTGATGCGTTTGTATTCTTCATCTTCTTTTACAATAACAGGGTCGCCTTTTCTTTGCGGAACTTCTACAGGAATTACTTCATTGTCAAATTTACCGCTTTCCCAGGCAGCTGCCGAACGTTTGTAAGATTCTATGGCAAATTTATCTTGCTCTTCGCGGCTGAATTCTTTTTCTGAGGCACAAGTTTCGGCACAGTTCCCCATGTGTTTATTGTTATATACATCCCACAAACCGTCTTTTACCAATCCGTCAACCATCTTTACATCACCTAATTTTACAGCTTGGCGAGCTTGGTAATAATGAGGTACTTGCGACATGTTTTCCATTCCGCCAACTACAACAACATCATTGTCGCCGGCTTTTATGGTTTGCGCTCCCAACATAATGGCTTTCATTCCCGAGGCACAAACTTTGTTTACGGTTGTACAAGGTGTGTTTTCAGATAATCCTGCAAATAAAGCCGCTTGGCGGGCAGGAGCTTGACCTAATCCGGCTTGTAAAACATTTCCCATAAATACTTCTTGTACATCTTCGGGTTTAATGCCTGCACGTTCTACTGCTGCTTTAATGGCGGCAGCACCTAATTTTGGCGCAGGAACAGAGGATAAGCTTCCTAAAAAACTTCCAATCGGCGTACGTACTGCCGAAACTATAAATACTTCTTTCATGATGATTGATTTTATTTTGTTAGTAAAATTAGTTTTTTAAATTATTGCAAACAATTGCTGTTTTAGTTTTTCGTCTTTTAAATTGTTTATGTAGTTGTAAATTAGTGGTTTATATTTGGTTTGATGATAAAAATAAGCTAATGTACTTTTCATGGGATTAGCCAATCGTGTGTTGGGATTGGTTATTCCCGATATTAAATTTTCAAGAACTTTTTCATTAAAAATATTTAGTCTAACAAGTGCGCCGGTTGCATTTATCCGGGTTTTAAATTCATAAGAATTAGATGTGTAAGCAATTAATTCGTCAATCAATTTTTTATCGTTTCGATTGTGGTTTATAGCCATTTCCAACCATTTAATTCGCACATTTTTACCAACCACGCCGGTTTCGTTTTTGGTTAAATCCAAATATTTTGCAGTATTTTCGGGAAACGAAAAACACAATTTATCCAATGCCTTTTCTATCAGTTGGTAAGATGAATCTTTCAATAATTTTTCGGCTTGAGGTTTAAGATATACCGGAATTTTCGTGTAAGCATCTATTGCCGTACTTCTTACGTGAGCATCTTTATCGCTAAATGCTTGTTGCATAAATTTAGCCGTAAGTTCTTTTCCTTCTGCCATTTGGGCTACAATTTCCGATTTAATGGCATGAAATTTTTCTTTGTTGTAAATTTCTTGAAACAAATCCATTTTTTCCTTTACAGCTAAATTGCTTAAAGCTTTAACCGCATCATAACGGTCAAGCATGTTTTCGGCTTTCAAGGCCTGAGATTTTAGCATTTCAACAGGTTTGTCAAAAGTTACATCTTTCAACACATTATTATTGACATCGAATAATACAAAATCTACTTCTTTACCCTTTTGGGCAGGAATGTTAATTTCTTGGTATTGATTCTCAACCCACACCGTTTTATCAGTTTTTGAGCCATCTTTGTAAACCACTCTAAATTTGATGGGCATTTTAAACAATTTTACCAAACGATTGACAGATTGAGTTTGCTCAACTTTAAATTGATGATACTTTTTTCCGTTTTTCTCTACATCGGAATAAGAAACTTTGTAGTGAGGCTCACCACCGTGATAAATCCACTGTTCGAAAAACCAATCATAGCTGTTGCCCAATGTTTCGTGAAAAGCCGTAAGCAAATCCTCGGTATCTACATTTCCGTAAGCGTGTTTTTGCAAATAGTGTTTAATTGCCGCATTATATTCATCACGGCCAACCACTTGGCGCAACATATGCAACACAAAAGCTCCTTTGGGATAATGTCTTACTGAACCCGATTGCGAATGCATTACTTGTTTATCGTCTTTTTTAGAGGCATTTAAACTGTTGATCTGTGCCATTCTTCTGTTCCAATCAAAATGGTCTTGACCGTAATATTCGCGTTCTATCAACCAGTTGTAAAAAGTGGCAAAACTTTCTTGCAACCAATGGTGTGCATCACTGCGTGCCGTTACATAATCGCCAAACCATTGATGAGCTAATTCGTGCGCATTTACCGATAAATATTCGCGTTGAAGCAAAGCACGGTCATCGGTAAACAAAAAATCGCCAAAAAGAGTGGCAGTGGTGTTTTCCATAGCACCGTACATGAAATCTTGCACCGGAATTTGCGAATAATTTTCCCAAGGGTATTTCACTCCGATTTCTTTTTCGAAAAAGTCCATCATTTCGGCACTGTAACGATACGTTTTCTCTACACGGTTTTCCCATTCTGGGTAATACCATAAGTTAATTTTTACCCCACCTTTCGAGGTAATGGTTTTTATTTTGTATTCTCCAATGCCCAGCATGATTAAATAGGGTGCGTGCGGGTGATTCATTTTGTAATGCCATACCGTATTGCCCGATTTTTTATCGTTTTTTTGTTGCAACAAAACGCCGTTGCTCAATACTTTGTATTTACTGTCAAAGGTTACGTATACTTCCGAGGTGATTTTATCATTCATTTCGTCATACATAGGCAACCAGTAGCGGTTGTCAATGCCTTGGCCTTGTGTCCAAATTTGCTTGCGACTTAAATTATTCGGGTCGTCCCAACCAATAAAATACAAGCCTTTTTTTGGTGTAGCTTCGTAGTGAATATGTAAATTATGTTGCGTTTTCCATTTCAACGGATTTTTAAATCGGAAAACCACTCCGGAAGGAATAATGTCAAAATTGATTGTTTCACCGTCTAATTCTGCCGAAAGAATGGCTATTCCGGGAGCATCCAAAAATAAAGTATCTACCTGTTTTTGGATTGTAACAAAAGTATGTGTTACCTCACCGATTACTTTTTTCTCCTCGGGCTTAAAAGAGATATTCAACAATAAATGTTTAAAATCCACATTATGTTCGCGAGGTGTCCAAGCCGGGTCATCAAGGTATTCGCGTGTGGTAAAATCTTTTTGAGCAATTACAGTTGTTGAAAGTAAAATAAAAAGAATAAAAATATTTTTAATATGCATCGGTTGAAAATTTTATTCCGTAAAAATAGCCAAATATTAGGAGATGTGTTTGAATGATGTTAATTTTATCGCGATGAACAGCTTGCGTAAAATAGCATTAAATTTAACAGATAAAAATGCACGTAAAGTCTCCAGGACAATTCGTGTGCATAATATGCAGACAGCCAAAAATATAGGTATTGCTTACAATGCAACGGTACGCAGCGACGAGGATAAAGTCGTTAAGTTGATTCGCTTTTTCAAAGAAGAAAGAAAAAATGTAACGGCATTGGGTTTTATCAATTCCAAAAAGCCCGAAGATATGCCCGAGCAAAAGCTAAATCACCGGTATTTTAACAAAAAATCGCTCAATTGGTTGGGATTACCCAAAAAGTCGGATGAAACCCTCAAATCATTTGTCAATCAATCGTTTGATATATTAATAAATTTAGATTTGGAAGGTGAAAACTTACCATTGTTATGGATTTTTGCTTTGTCCAAAGCACAATTTAAAGTAAGTGCGGCTCATCCGCTTTTGGAAAAATATGCCGATTTTATGCTCGATGTTTCTTCAAAAAACGATATTTCATATTTTAATATCCAACTCAAACATTATCTAAAAATAATCAATAAAAAATCAGAGGAATATGAACACGTTTAAAGGTACCGGTGTAGCCATTGTTACACCCTTTGACAAAGATAAAAATGTAGATGTAAGTGCTTTGCGCAAACTGGTAAATCACTTGGTAAACGGCGGAGTTGACTATTTGGTAGTGCTTGGAACCACCGGCGAATCAGCTACTTTGAATGCCGATGAGAAAAAATTAGTTATTGATACGGTGATTGAAGAAAACAATAATCGTTTGCCTTTGGTTTTGGGTATTGGCGGAAATAATACACAAGCCGTAATCAATCAAATAAATACAACCGATTTGTCTGTTTTTAAAGCCGTACTGTCGGTTTCGCCATACTACAATAAACCTACGCAAGAAGGCATTTACCAACATTATAAAGCCATAATGGAACAAACCGATGCGAAAATTATTTTGTATAATGTGCCGGGAAGAACTTCGTTAAACATTTCGGCTGAAACTACCTTGCGTTTGGCGCACGATTTTGACCGAATTACAGCCATAAAAGAAGCATCTGGAAATTTGGAGCAAGCAATGAAAATTATCCAAGGCAAACCACAGGATTTTTCTGTTATTTCGGGCGATGATGCTTTGACTTTGCCATTTATTGCAGCAGGTGGAGATGGCGTTATTTCTGTTATTGCCAATGCTTTGCCCAATGAATTTTCTGGAATGGTACGGGCAGCATTAAAAAATGATATGGAAGAAGCCCGCGCATTGCATTACAAGGTGTTTGAACTGATTGATTATTTGTTTGCCGAAGGTAATCCTGCAGGAATAAAAAATGCCTTAGCACATTTGGGCATAATGGAAGAGTATGTTCGCTTGCCTCTTGTGCCGGTAAGTGATGAACTATCGTATAAAATCAAGTTGTTTTTGGAGAAGTTAAATAAATAGGCGGTTAATCAATCGTTCCGGCTATTTTGTTTAAAACAAAATCTACTTTTTTATCAAAAGGGAGGTTGCCGTTTACAGGATAAATGGTAACGCCCTTTTTTTGCATTTTGCGATAAAAAGTAAGTTGTCTCTTGGCAAATTGAGCAATGGCACTGTTCAATTTCTGAAACATATCATTATAATTCAATTCGCCGTTTACGTATTGTGCCACTAATTTGTATTCCAAACCGTAATATTTCAATTGCTTAACAGATAGTTGATGTTGGTTGATTAAATTCTCCACCTCCTCAATCATACCGTTTTGCAAGCGCTCTTTTAGTCGTGTGGTAATTCTTTTTTTTAACTCGGTCCGTTCAAAAACAGGCATAAATAAGATAAAGGGCAGTTTGGGAAACTCCGCTTGTGGATTTTTTTGCTCAAAAAGGGCAATTTCAAGTGCGCGCTCCAATCGTTTTCTGTCGGTAATATCGGTTGTGTTGTGTAATGGCTTTAATTTTTTCAATTGTTCGGTCAATACTGCATCCGGCAGATTTTTCCATTGTTCTCTTAATTTTGGATTTTCAGGCACATGCCTAAAAGCATACCCCGAAACAACCGCATCGATATACATTACACTGCCGCCACACATTACGGGTTGTTTTTCTCTTGCCAAAATATTGTGGTAAGCCGCTAAAAAATCCTGCTGAAATCGAAATACATTATATTCTTCGCCCGGTTCGCAAATGTCAATCAAATGATAAGGGATAAAAGTATTGTGAATGGTATATTCGTTCAAATCTTTCCCCGTACCAATATCCATATGTTTATAAACTTGGCGAGAATCGGCAGAAATAATCTCTCCGTTTAGGCGATAAGCCAATTCAACCGCCAATTTGGTTTTACCCGTAGCTGTTTGCCCTATGATACCGATAATATGTTTTTTATTTCCCATAAATGAAAAATGCCGCCGGAAACCCCAACGGCATTTTTATGTTTTGTTATTTGACTTTATTTTTCAAATTTCTTTCCTTCAATATACGATTTTAGCGCATTGTCATAAATATCGCTTAATTCATCAATGCTGCCGAAATTTTCGCCGTCAATAATTAAATCTTTTCCGCCAACAGCTCCCAACATAGTGAAATCTATATCCGAAGCAGACAGCAATTCAATAAACTGCTCTTGTTTCTCTTGTGGCACACTGACTACCACACGGCTTTGAGCTTCGCCAAACAAAAAGGCATCTTTTCGTACCGAATCGTCCGAAGCAATTTCAAACCCTAAACCGTTTGGTTTGGCACTTTCAAATAAGGTAACAAATAATCCGCCGTCGGCACAATCGTGGGCAGAATGGATTAAATCATTCTCTATCAAAGCTTTTACAGTGTTTTGCAACAGGTATTCTTTATCCAAATCGAAATGAGGTGCCGGCGATAATTTTACATCGTGATAAGAATACAAATATTCCGAGCAGTTTATGTCATTTACCGATTCACCTAATAAGAAAATCAAATCGCCCTCTTGCTTAAACGCCGTTCCGGTAATATGTTTTTTGTCTTCTACAATACCAATCATTCCGATAGTTGGAGTGGGGAATACCGCTTCTACATTGCCATTTTTATCCGATTGATTATAGAAACTTACATTCCCGCCGGTAACAGGCGTTTCAAATTTTTCGCAAGCCGCTTTCATTCCTTTTATAGCGCCTACAAATTGCCAATAAACCTCAGGGTTGTAAGGATTACCAAAATTCAAACAGTTGGTTATTGCTGATGGTTTTCCTCCCGAACAAACAATATTTCGTGCCGCTTCGGCAACAGCTATGGATGTACCTTTTTCAGGGTCGGCATATACATAACGGGCGTTGCAATCTACGGTAAGAGCCAATGCTTTGTTCAACCCTTTAAGATTCACAATTCCGGCATCGGTAGGGTTGTTGGTACTCATATTAACAGTACCCACCATAGTGTCGTATTGTCGAATTACCCAATTTTTTGAGGCAATATTCGGATGCGACAATAAAAATTTGGCTACTTCTTTTAAATCTTTAGGTTCTTCAACAGAATTAATGTCAAATTTTTTGCTTTCGGCAAAATAGGCAGGTTCGCGGTATTCTCGTTCGTAAACCGGAGCACCGCCGCCTAATACCAACGGGTCGGCTTCCAGTTCGGCAACCAATTCTCCGTTCATATAATATTTTAAAAGTCCATCATCGGTAACATAACCGATTTTAGCTACATTCAAATCCCATTTATTGAAAATATCTTCTACAATTTGTTCTTTACCCTTTTCTACCACTACCAGCATACGCTCTTGCGACTCAGAAAGCAGTATTTCCCAATCTTTCATATCTTCTTGGCGAGTGGGCACTTTTGATAAGTCGATAACCATACCGTGTTGCCCCGCTGCTGACATTTCAGAAGTAGAACAGGTAATTCCCGCAGCACCCATATCTTGCATTCCTACAACGGCATCGGTTTTTGCCAATTCCATGGTGGCTTCCAACAATAATTTTTCTTGAAACGGGTCGCCCACTTGAACAGCCGGCAGGTCGTCCATGGAGTCTTCGGTAATATCTTTACTAGCAAAAGCTGCACCGGCAATTCCGTCTTTACCGGTTGCCGAGCCCACAATATAAACCGGGTTGCCTTTTCCTTTTGATGTGGCAGAAATTTGCTCACCCACTTTTACAATACCTACACTCATGGCATTCACCAGCGGATTGGTATTGTAACATTCGTCAAAAAATACTTCGCCACCCAAAACCGGCACGCCAAAAGCATTGCCATAATCGCCAATTCCTTTAACAACACCTTTCAGTAACCATTTTGTGCGGTCATTGTTTATGTCGCCAAAACGTAAAGAGTTTAATTGAGCAACAGGACGGGCGCCCATGGTGAAAATATCGCGGTTGATACCGCCCACACCGGTTGCCGCTCCTTGATAAGGTTCGAGAGCCGATGGGTGATTGTGTGATTCAATTTTAAAAGCACAAGCCAAACCGTCGCCAATATCTACCAGTCCGGCATTTTCTTCACCGGCTTCTACCAGCATGTGCGGACCTTTTTTTGGTAATTTTTTTAGCCACAAAATAGAGTTCTTGTACGAACAATGTTCACTCCACATAACCGAAAAAATGCTCAGTTCGGTGAAGTTGGGGGTGCGACCTAAAATTTCTTTTATTTTTTCAAATTCTTCGGGTAATAAACCTAATTCTTTGGCAGTTTCAACGGTTACGTTTACCGATTGGGTCATGTTGCTCATAATGATAAATTCGATTTTAAAAAGGCAAATTTACAGAGGATTGTCTGTTTGCCACGTGATTTTCGCAGTTTTTATCAACAATTAAGATAATCTTTTAACAGCAAACTTTTTCTGAGCAGAATGGAGTTGAAATTTTGTTTAAGCAAAACGCTTTTTTTCTTTTAAGTTGAAAGAAAATGAAAAACTTACCTTAATGTGAATTTTGTTTAAGAAAAATTATTATTGTTCTTTTACCTTGATGCAAAAGAACCAAAACATCAAGTCCGCTCACAAGTTTCTGTTCCACTATGAAATATGAAATTTGTAAGATGCCAATAATTTTTTGTGTCTTCAAGCAGTCGTGCAATGAGGTTGCAAATAGAGATGATAATGCGCTAGTCCGGGTGAGAAATGTTTTTAGATATAATCTTTCATTTCTCGGAAGACCTTTTGAAGACACTAGATTTTTGTTTCTTTTCATCGATGGAAAAGAAAAAGTAAAATGCCAAAAGCTCATTTTCTAAATGATGGGCTTTCCAAAACTTACGTTATTTAAGCAAAAGTTGATAGAAAAACAAAAATTTACCTCACTAAAGTTACACTTCCTTTTTGGTTCAGTGGTTTACCGTTTAAGTTGTAAGTTATTGTATAAAAATACGTACCTTCGGGGAGTTTTTCGCCGTTTGCGTTGGTACCGTTCCAAACGTTGAGGTGTGCGGGCGGAGTGTTTTGCCAAGAAAATTGATGTACGGTTTGTCCCCAGCGGTTAAAAATATCCACCTGTATAGCCGAAATGCCTGCAGCATCGAAAAATTGCAAAGTGAAAAAATCGTTTTTACCGTCGCCATTGGGCGAAAAAACATTGGGCACTTCAAGCAACGCGTTTTCCTCAACAAAAAACGTGTAACACGCCGTATCACTGCAATGCGGATAATTGTTGTAAGCCACCAGGCAAACTGGATAAACGCCACCTGTGTCAAAGGTGTACGTGAGGTTGGGTGTGTAGAACGTATCATTGGGAAACAACCAAACAAAATCGGTGGCAATTTGCGATTGATTGCCAAACTCTACGGTAAGCGGTGCTTTGCCTTGGTAAGGATTGCGCCAAAACGAAGCCACGGTCTGGTTTACGTAGCCGACAGTAAGCGTGTCATAATACGTGCATTGTTGGTTTTGGCTTTGCAAGATATAGGTTCCTTGAGGCAGTTGGGAGAAAATACCGGTTGTATTGGAGGCAACCGTTTGGTTGTTGCTGTCGAGTAAAGTAAAAGTATAATTACCGTTAAACTCGGCGGTAATTTTTCCGGTTTGCTCTCCGCAAAGGGTGGGTTTAACCTTAATGCTGTCAACAGGAGGTATAACATACACTTTTACGTGTTCGGTTTTTACACAGCCGCTGTCGTTGGTAATGGTGCAAATGTAGGTGGTAGTTTGCGGCGGCGAAGCCATAGGATTGGCAACGGCAGAATCACTTAACCCGCCAAAAGCTCCGTACCAACTGTATTGTACCCCGCCCGAGGCAAACAATTGCACACTGTCACCGTAGCAAATGGTATCTTGCACGGCATACGCCGAAGTACTGAATGTATCGCAGGGGGTGTAATAAGATAGCATTAAAGCCCATAAAGGATTTGTGTAACGTCCAAAAAGAGATTGTTCTATAAGAGAAATTTTAATGGTCGTATCACCATAGTTAACATAACTTTTAATGTCTGCTAAAACATCAGCTTTATTCATTAAACTGTCAGGAGTGTCATCGCTTAACCCATATAAGGTATCATTATAATGAGCGAAATTAGCGTAAGTTGCAGCACAATGCCATGTAGATGAATTAGAATCTGGTCCGCCAATAAGACCTATAAGAGAGTCATTTATATATATATATGAGCCATCTTGAACAAAAGTTGTAGAACAAAAATCTGAAATAATTAGACCTAAACCAACCGGTTTAATATTATTTATAGAATTAAGCCCAAATATATTGTATATGTTATAAGGAGAAACATTTTGTATGTTTAAAAATAAATTACATGTGATTTTTGAAAAAAGAGGGTTTTCAAAGACAATATATAAATAAAAAGCAGCATATGATCCATTTTGATATTGTTGTGATATTATCATTTCATAACTGGTAATGGATGAATCAATATCGTTTGTAATATCGATTGCTTGAGTGCTGGAATTTACAAAAGTTAAATTACTGGTATTAATTGAGGTAAAACCTGTAGTTATAATATTTGTGCTGTTAAAAATATAATTTTTTCCATTTAAGATGATATGAGTAGGTGGTGGTGTTCCGTGTACTGCGGCAATTAAATAAGCTTTTTTTATGGAACTGCCAGCAGGTATCTGGATAATATTGTAAGTTGTGTCCGATGCGGCGCCAGTTGAAAAACCTGCCCCTGTAACACCCCCATAAAGTACATCTTGATAAAACAATTGTTGACCAAAATTATGGAATATAATAAATGAGAGCAGTATAGTTAATAAATGTTTCATTCTGTTGTTGTAACTTATGTTGATAAAATTACGATAAAAAATTATAATTCAATATCATCACATTTATATGGCATTTTAATAAACATTGATTTTTATCCGGGCAATTTTTATTTCCACCCAAAAATTCGTGGTTTACTTCAACTAAAAATAGTATTTTCGCATCGTTAAAAAATGATAAAAAACTATGCTACAAGTCAGTTTTATTAGAGAAAATAAAGAACAAGTTATTGAGGGGTTGAAAAAAAGAAATTTCAACGAATTGGAAATTATCGACCAAATTATTGAAACCGACAATATCCGTAAAAAAACACAAACCCAACTGGACGAAACTCTTGCCGAATCAAACAAGTTGGCTAAACAAATAGGTGAATTGTTCAAAAGCGGTAAAGCAGCTGAAGCCAATGCGCTGAAAGAAAAAACTGCCGCATTAAAGCAACAAGCCAATATACTAAAACAACAGTTGCAAGAAATAGAAAATCAATTGCTCAATTTGTTGTATCAAGTGCCTAATGTCCCTCATCAGTCAGTGCCTGCCGGCAATTCTGACCAAGACAACGAAGTGGTGGATACCGAAAATGATATTCCACAATTGCCCGAAGATGCTTTGCCGCATTGGGAATTGGCAGCAAAATATAATTTAATTGATTTTGAGTTGGGAGCCAAAATTACCGGAGCAGGTTTTCCGGTGTACATTGGCAAGGGTGCCCGTTTGCAAAGGGCACTAATCAATTTCTTTTTGGAAGAAGCTCTAAAAGCCGGTTATACCGAAATAATTCCGCCGTTTGTGGTAAACGAAGCTTCGGGGTATGGAACAGGACAATTGCCCGATAAAGAAGGGCAGATGTATCATATTTGCGAAGATGATTTGTATTTGATTCCAACGGCAGAAGTGCCAATTACTAATATTTACCGCGATGTTATTTTGAAAGAAGATGATTTTCCGGTAAAAAATGTGGGTTATTCGCCGTGTTTCAGACGTGAGGCAGGCAGTTACGGAAAAGATGTGCGTGGACTGAATCGCTTGCATCAGTTTGAAAAAGTGGAGATTGTACAAATTCAACATCCGGATAAAAGCTACGATACGCTCAACGAGATGGTGGAACACGTAAAAGGATTATTGCGTCAGTTGGAGTTGCCTTTCCGTACGTTGCGTTTGTGCGGCGGAGATTTGGGTTTCACTTCGGCATTGACGTATGATATGGAAGTGTACTCGGCAGCGCAAAAGCGTTGGTTGGAAGTAAGCTCTATTTCAAATTTTGAAACTTTTCAGGCAAACCGTTTAAAATTACGATTTAAAGATAAGGAAGGCAAAACACGTTTGGCGCACACCTTAAACGGCAGTGCATTGGCATTGCCACGTATTTTGGCGTCGATTCTGGAAAATAACCAAACTCCGGAGGGTATAAAAATTCCAAAAGTTTTGGTACCTTACACCGGGTTTGAATTGATTGACTGATAATTGATTTTTTGCGTGAGCGATGCGAAGGGTTTAGCACTGCCCCGAGCTTGCGAGGGGATTGCCGAAACAACGTGCAGCCCGAAGCAGCGCGACCTTGAGCCAACTTATTTGGCGAAAGGGCACGCCCAAAGACTAAAATTAAAACAGATGAAAAAAATTACAGGATATATTTTGTTGTTGATGACGGTTGGCTATTTGGTATCGTGCACCTCGAAAGCCGACCAAGCCAAAATTCAATCGATTGATACATTATTGACTACACTCAACGAAGCCGAAGAAATGTTGCTTTCGGTAGATGCGAATTTGGTGAATCAAAAATTGGAAGAAATTAACAGCGATGCCGATTTTTTGAATACACATTTAAAGGATACCATTGATAAAGCTACGGCTATTGAAATATCGGAATATTTGCGCTATAAGAAATCGTTGCAGTTTTATAAAGAGAATTATCCCGAATTTGTGGAGGCAATAAATACCTCGAAAAAGCAGTTGAATGATTTGAAAGCGGATGTTGAAAACGGCTTGTTGACCGACGAGCAGTTTAATACGTACTATAATAACGAAATGCGCATAGCGTTGGAGATTATGCAAAATGTGGAGCGTGCCGTAAATGGCGTAAATCTTGTGCTCAATAAAATAGATGAAAAAAAACCGGTGATTGAAAAAGTTATTACACATATTGAAGAAAGCAACGCACAGTAAACACTTATTGTTGGCGTTGAGCTTTCTTTTATTTACTTCCACGGTTGCTTGGTCGCAAAATCAGGTGGAACAACTTGCCGAGCAGTTTTATTTGAATAAAGAATACGACAAAGCGGCAGTTTATTTTGAAGGGTTGTATGATAAAGAACCCACCAATCAAAATTATTACCAAAAATTATTGGATTGTTACAAAAAATTAGGCGAATACAAATCGGCCGAAAAGTTGATAAAGCAACAGTACCGTATGTGGCATTCGCTTAAATATATGGTGCAGTTGGGACAATTGTATGATGAGAGCGGCGATGCCAAAAAAGCCGAAAAAACATTTAACGAGGCAATTAAACAACTGTCGAAAAGCAATTCGAGCGAAGTAGTGGAAGTAGCCAAGGAGTTTATTCGTTTTAAACGGTATGATTATGCTCTGAAAACTTACGAAAAAGGACGAAAGATTTCGAACGGTAATTATCCTTACAACCTTGAAATGGCCGAGCTTTACGGTTTGATGGGCGATACGGAAAAAATGATGAATGAGTATGTGTCAATATTAGGACAGTACGAGTCTTATTTGTCAACCATTCAGAATATTTTGCAAACAGTATTGGTAAATGACGAATCGGGAGAAAAAGCCGATGTATTGAAAAAAGTTTTGGTTGAAAAAATACAAAAAAATCCGGCAAAAAAAGTGTACAGCGAATTGCTGATTTGGGTTTACGTGCAGGAAAAGAATTTTACGGCGGCGTATTTGCAAGCCAAAGCTTTGGATAAGCGACACAAAGAAAACGGCAACCGAATGTATGCTTTGGGAAAATTGGCACTTGCCAATCGTCAGTACGATGCGGCTATTCAATTTTTTGATTACATTATTACCGAAAAAGGAGCGAACAACTATTATTACATCAATGCCAAAATGGAAAAAGTAAAGGCATTGAAAGAAAAGGTAACACAATCGGCAAATTACACACAACAAGATTTGGAAGATTTGGATAAAACCTATCAAAGTACGTTGTTGGAATTAGGCAAGTCGGCAGCTACTTTACCGTTAATTACAGATTATATTCACTTAAAGGCATATTATCTCAACCAAGTGGATGAAGCCGTAAAACTAACCGAAGAAGCGATGAATCTTGGCGGTTTATCGAAACAAGACCGGGCGCGGCTGAAAATATTGTTAGCCGATTTATATGTGTTGCAAAACGATATTTGGAATGCTTCATTATTGTATCAACAAGTAGAAAAAGATTTTAAGTACGACCGCTTGGGCGAGGAAGCAAAGTTTAAAAATGCCAAAGTATTTTATTTTGCCGGCGATTTTGGATGGGCACAAGCGCAACTGAACGTACTGAAAGGTTCCACATCTAAACTAATTGCCAATGATGCTTTGTTTTTATCGCTTATTATTACCGAAAATATTGGGCTGGATTCTAATGAAGTACCCTTGTTGTTATTTGCCAAAGCAGAATTATATGCGTTGCAACATCGTTACGACAGTGCCGAATATTTGTTAAAAAAAATTGAAGAGGAATTTCCGGCGCATCCCATTATGGATGATGTTTGGTATAAACGATACGAAATGTACGCCCGTCAACAACAATGGAAAAAAGCCGATAGTGCGTTAACCACATTGGTTGACCGCTATCCTTACGGATTATTGTCAGATAAAGCGTTGTTTAAATTAGCCGAGCTTAATGAACGTATTTTAAATAACCCCGAAAGGGCTAAAGAGCTTTACAAACAACTGTTGTTTAATTACAAAGACAGTCTTTTTGCCGAAGAAGCACGAAAAAGATTTCGCAAATTGCGAGGGGATAAGTTGGAATAGTTAGATTTACAAACTAAAAAAGCCCGCAATAATTGCAGGCTTTTTAGTAAATGTTATTGTAATGATTATGCTTCTGCTTCTGCTTTAGGAACTACAGAAACATACGATTTATTGTTTCTTTTACGTTGAAACTTAACAACACCGTCAATCAAAGCAAACAAGGTGTGGTCTTTACCCATACCTACATTTTCTCCGGGGTGATGTTGTGTTCCGCGTTGACGTACAATAATATTTCCGGCAATTGCTTCTTGACCGCCGAATATTTTTACGCCTAAACGTTTACTGTGTGATTCTCTACCGTTTTTGGAACTACCGGCTCCTTTCTTATGTGCCATGACGTTAAGTTTTTTTAATTAGTAATTTTTATTCTTCGGTTTTTTCAGGTTTTTCTTCGGTTTTTTTGGCTGCCGTTTTTTTAGCACCGCTTGCCTTAATACCGTCAATTTGAATTTTGGTAAACGACTGACGGAAACCTTTTTTTACTTTGTAACCTTTTCTTCTTTTCTTTTTAAAGACGGTAACTTTGTCGCCTTTAAGGTGTTCTACCACTTTTGCACTTACGGTAGCACCTGCTACAGCCGGGGCGCCAACAGTAACTTTTCCTTTATCTTCGATTAGCAATACATTGTCGAAAGTAACTTTGTCACCTTCTTTTGCATCTAATCGATGTACGAAAATTTGTTGGTCTTTTTGCACTTTAAATTGCTGCCCTGCTATTTCTACAATTGCATACATCATTTATATAGTTTTAAATTTAGGGCTGCAAATATATGAATTATTTTTATTTTGATAAACCTAATTCTTTATTATTTTGTTTGGTAGTATTTATCAGATAAACCCCTGAAAGTATAATGAACATAAACAATATTTGAATAACATTTATCGATTCATTATCAATAATTCCCCAAAATAAAGCGACAATAGGTATAATATAGGTTACCGATGAGGCAAATAATGCTGAAGAATGTTTTATCAATACATTAAAGATAATAACGGCAAAAGCCGTTCCTATAACAGATAGTATAAGTAAGTAATATAATGCTTGTATTGCTTGCGGATGTTCTAAAGTAGTTTGTGGAACTTTAAAGTAGAAAAACAAAATAGCCATTGGTAAAGCAATTGACGTAAAAGCCAATGCTGTTATATCCATAGAATTAACCGAAGAAAGGCGGTATTTAATAATATTTAAGCTGATGGCATAGCAAACCGTTGCAGCAATTACATAGAGCGTGTAAAGTATATTTCCGGAAGTATCCGAAGAATTTTCACCGCTAAAATAAATTAATCCAGCAGCACCTATAAACCCTAAAAACACACCGGCAATTTTAGTAAAATTTGGTCGGGTATGAAAAATAAGAAATCCAATAATCAGTGTGAAAATCGGTACTAAGGAGTTGAGCATTCCGGTTAGCGAACTGCTGAGCTCGGTTTGTGCTTTGGTAAATAAAAAAGCAGGTATGCCGTTACCGAACAATCCTACTCCTAAAATATACAGCCACTTATCTTTAGGTACTCTTTTTATGGCTTTAAATACAAAAGGAAGTAATGCCAAAAAGGCCACAAACATACGGATGACAGCCACTTGCCAATAATTGTAGACTTCCAAGCCGCGTTTCATCAGTATAAACGAACTGCCCCAAATAAATGCCAGCAAAAAAAGTATCATCCATTGCGAAAGTTTACTCTGAAATCCCATATTATAGCGAAATAAGGCAACAAAAGTAATGGTATTTATTCGTATATTTGACAAAATTTTGAACAACTATGAAAACAGTAGAGTTTAGTGTAGAAGGAATGTCTTGCGGTCATTGTGTAAAAGGTGTTACCAATGCAATTACATCGGTTGACGGAGTGCAAGATGTTTCGGTAAGTTTGGAAAATAACTCGGCAACCGTAACATTTGACGAGTCTAAAACGTCTATAGATAAAATTAAACAAGCGGTAAATGATACCGAAATATACAAAGCAAAATAATATTATGAAAAAGTCAATTATAGCATTAAGCATTTTGGCCATTTTTGCCTGTGGAGAGTCAAGTAACAGTGAGCCCGAGCAATTGCCTGTTCCTACCCAAAAACACGAACAAGTCAAAAGCAAACCCGAAGTGGCACCCGAAAATAAAGAAGAAGTGGTTTTGGCAATAGAAGGAATGACTTGTCCGAGTTGTCAACACACAATTCAATCGGATGTATTGAAAATGCCCGGAGTGGTAGAATGCAAAGTAAGTTTGACCGATAAAAACGCTGTGGTTGTGTTTGATAAAACAGTGGTGAGCCCCGATAAAATTGTCAGTGAAATTCAATCAATAGAAGATGGAGCGTACAAAGCAACCATTTCAGAAGAAGAACCTAAACAAGATACAACATCTAATGTGTCGCATACAGAACGTAATGCAGATGAAAAACAAATGTTTTCACAGATACCGCATTTTGAAATCCCTAATTTATTCACCTTCTTTTTAGATTTCATTCGTTAAACGAAAAAATTATATTAAACCTCATTCCTTAGGAGTGAGGTTTTTTTATTCATTTATATCAATAAATTAAATTAATATGGCAAAGAAAAAATCTATTTTAAACAAAAAGTCATTACAATTTTTAGAAAATTACATAAACAATCCTGCGCCAACCGGGTTTGAGTGGGAAGGACAAAAAATGTGGCTCGACTATATCAAACCTTACATAGACGAACATATCGTGGATACTTACGGTACAGTTGTAGGAGTTGTAAATCCCGAAGCTGAATATAAAGTTGTGATAGAAGCACATGCCGACGAAATTTCATGGTTTGTGCATTATATCGATAACAATGGGTTTATTTATTTGCGTCGCAATGGCGGAAGTGACCATCAAATAGCACCTTCAAAAAGAGTAAATATCTATACCAAAAACGGAATGGTAAAAGCGGTATTTGGTTGGCCGGCTATTCACACAAGGAATTTAACCAATGAAGAAGCCCCAAAATTAAACAACATATTTTTGGATTGTGGATGCAACTCAAAAGAAGAAGTGGAAGCATTAGGCGTTCATGTAGGGTGTGTTGTTACTTATGAAGATAAATTTATGGTCTTGAACGACCGATATTATGTTGGTCGTGCTTTGGATAATCGTATTGGCGGATTTATGATTGCCGAAGTAGCCCGATTGTTACACGAAAATAAAGATAAATTGCCTTTTGGTTTATACATTACCAATTCGGTGCAAGAAGAAGTAGGATTACGCGGAGCGCAAATGATTGTAGAAACCATTCGTCCGGATGTGGCAATAGTAACCGATGTTTGCCACGATACACAAACACCAATGATTAAAAAGATTGAAAATGGTGATTTCACTGCCGGAAAAGGTCCGGTGCTAACTTACGGACCTGCTGTTCAAAATAACTTGCTGAACAGAATTATAGAAACTGCCGAGAAAAATAAAATACCATTTCAGCGAGCAGCCGCCAGCCGAGCTACAGGTACCGACACCGATGCATTTGCCTATGCAACCGGAGGAGTTGCTTCGGCTTTAATCTCTTTACCTTTACGATACATGCATACAACTGTAGAAAGTGTGCATAAAGATGATGTGGAAAACGTTATTATGTTAATTTACAATACCTTAAAGAATATTGAAAACCGAGAAGATTTTCGTTATTTAAAATAAAAACATATCTAGAGAATCAAAAAAGGGCGGAGAATTTTCTCCACCCTTTTTTGATTGTAATATTCAGATATTAATGACAATACTTGTTAAAAGTAGTTTCAAAAGAAAGGCTTACGTCAGGCCATAATTTACTTACACCATCTTCGCCTTTGTGTAAATCGTAACATTGTTCGTTTAATGCATTTACGGCATCAGTTGCCATAAAATCTTCCAAGTTTATGGAACCTTGCATTTTTACAGTTGCATCATCAATAGTATAATCAAAAGTTACTTCTTTTTCAACATCGTTTAAGGTTAAGTAAAAAACAGCTTTTCCTTGCTTGTCATCGCCTTGCAATTCTTTTACTTGACCAATAATTAAATCGCCGCCTTTCATATTGCCAAAGAAAAATTTGGCAATTTTTTCATCTCTGCCCTCATTGTTGGAATTTACCGTGTTGGTAGGGATAGCAAATTTAATGCTTTCAATAACTTCTTCAATTTTACTTGAAGAATCAATGGCTGTTTTTACATTAATAGTATTAAATGTTCCACCTACAGCCACGCGGTTGGTGGTTTTAAACGCTTCCCATTTTAATGTTGTATTGGCAGGATTGTAAGAATAAAAACAGGCAATTGTTTCTTTTGCCGCTTCATTATTGTTATCCGTTTGCGTTTCCGTTTGATGTTTTTCACCACCGCAAGCAGTGATTAAAACTGTTGCTAAAGCAAGAATATACGTTACCGGTTTTTTCATAATTTTTCGTTTTTTTTTAA
The DNA here is from genome assembly GCA_002295925.1 of Flavobacteriales bacterium UBA852. GTDB lineage: Bacteria > Bacteroidota > Bacteroidia > Flavobacteriales_E > Vicingaceae > UBA852. The sequence continues at coordinate 12,821 of DBGO01000002.1, read as the reverse complement.
TTTTTTGCAAAGTAATGATTTTTCAATTAAAAAGAGTAAAAATAAAAATTTAGAAAATGTTAAAAATCGTTTTTAAAAATGAATAAAAATGGTTTATTTTGCAAGCACTTTTTAGTTCGGGGTGTAGCTCAGTCCGGTTAGAGTACACGTCTGGGGGGCGTGTGGTCGCTGGTTCGAATCCAGTCACCCCGACTTTTTTATTTTACCCTTTTATTTTCTCAATTTATATTTAACGTATTTTAAATTCCTGTAATCGCTTATTTCCGCCAATTTCTTGTATTTTTGATAAAAATTAAAATTTAATGAATATGAGAAATATAAAAACAAGTTGGATAGTTATCGGTGTAATTTTTCTGTTAGGAATTTTTGCCGTATCAAAGTACAACAGCTTAGTGGCTAAAGAAGAAAAGGTAGAACAAGCCTGGTCGCAAGTAGAAAATGTGTATCAACGTCGTTTAGACCTTATCCCTAATTTGGTAAATACGGTAAAAGGATATGCCGCACACGAAAAAGAAACACTCGAAGGTGTAATAGAGGCACGTTCAAAAGCAACTTCGGTAACCATTGACCCCACAAACCTTGACGAAAATGCATTGCAACAGTTTGAAGCCGCTCAGCAAGGATTGACAAAAGCATTAAGTAAATTAATGGTCGTGGTAGAACGTTATCCAGAACTGAAAGCAAATCAAAATTTCTTGGAATTGCAGTCGCAATTGGAGGGAACAGAAAACAGAATAGCCGTAGAACGAAAACGATTTAACGAAGCCGTTCAAGAGTATAACACCTACTTGCGTAAATTTCCCAATAATCTGATTGCCTCTATGTTTGGTTTCGAGAAAAAAGCATATTTTAAAGCTCAAGAAGAAGCACAAACTGCGCCTAAAGTAGAATTTTAAAATGGAAACAACCGAATTTTTAACACCCGAACAGCAAGAACAGGTAAAACAAGCCATACGTCAAGCCGAGCTCAATACTTCCGGCGAAATAAGAGTGCATATTGATAAAAAATGCCGTGGCGATAATGTGTTGGATAGAGCAGCTCAAATATTCGATTTGTTGGGAATGCAAAAAACCGAATTACGCAACGGCGTGCTTATTTATGTTGCTGTTGATGACAGACAGTTGGCTATTTTGGGCGATGTGGGAGTCAACCAAGTTGTACCGGATGATTTTTGGGAATCAACGCGCGATATTATGCTCGATTATTTTAAAAAAGGCGATTATACGCAAGGATTGGTTAAAGGCATATTGCACGCCGGCGAGCAACTCAAAAAACATTTTCCTTACCAAACCGATGATATAAACGAACTTTCTGATGAAATTACTTTTGGATAAAATACTTAAAATTTTCTTATTGATAAATCTTTTATTTTTTGGCATTACAGCCAAATCATCAGAAGATTGCTTTCCACCCAAACCGTCAATGCAAGACAAATACCGTTTTGTAAATGATTTTGCCGGTATTTTGGCCGAAGGCGAAAAGATTACCCTTGAGCAAGATTTACGGGCATTTAGCGACACAACATCCAATCAAATTGTGGTAGTGATTGTAAAATCGCTATGCGGAATGGATAAAGCGATGTTTGCAACCGAAATTGGCGAGAAATGGGGTGTAGGCAGAAAAGAATTTGACAACGGCGTGGTAATATTGGTTAAACCCAAAGAAATAGACGGTAAGGGAGAAGCGTTTATTGCGGTGGGATATGGATTGGAACCCGTAATTACAGATGCATTGGCAAAGCGCATCGTAGAGAATGAAATGATTCCCGAATTTAAACAACGCGATTATTTTAGAGGAATATGGCGTGCTGTAAAAATTATAGAAAGTACAGCAGTAGGAGAGTTTGATACCAAAGAATATATGGCGCGAACGCATAAAACCTCGCCGGTGTTTTTCTTTGTATTTTTAATCATTATGTTCTTCGTTTTTTATGGGATAGGACGTGGAATTGCCGCATCTAAATATGCACATCAAAAAGGTATTTCTTTTTGGCAAGCCCTGTTTTTAGCCGATTTAATGAGCCATATGGGTGGCCGGCACCGTAGCAGTCGTGGAGGTGGCGGTGGTTTTTGGGATGATTTTTCATCCGGGGGTGGGAGCTTTGGCGGTTTTTCAGGGGGTAGTTTCGGCGGTGGAAGCTTTGGCGGCGGAGGTGCCGGCGGAAGCTGGTAAATAATATAAATTTATAGCTTTTCAACATTCTTAATAATACAAGGGAGTAATTTCATCTTTTTGAAAAAGATTTACGTATATTTATTAAATGCTAAATTTTTATTTGATGAAATTCCAAAATCTTACACTCATTTTTTTACTTATTGCGTTTGGAACAGCCTATTCGCAAAACACACATTTATATTTAAAAAGCAATACCTATAAAATTGAACAAAATATAGATGCACTTTTAAACAAAAAGACATTTTTCAACCCTGAAGAAGTAGTTGAAAACCGGATGTATTTCCGCATTCTCTCATTTTCTCAATTGCCCGACAAATCTGCTGTTCAAGAATTACAAAGATCAGGGTTTGAATTGATTCAATATTTACCCAAGAACAGCTACATTACAAAAGTTGCTTTAGATGCCAATTATACTAATTTGAAAAAATACGGTGTTTTTTCGGTTATTCCTGTTTTACAAGATTTTAAGAAAGATAAATTTCTTTCCCTGCAATCCATTCCCGAATGGGCTGTAATGGATAACAATAAAATTGTGTTAAACCTCATAGCATATAAAAGTATCAATGCGCAATCGGTTGAAAAATGGTTGCTTTCAAAAAATATAACCATATTACATGCTTATTATCCTACCAATAGGTTTTCAATTTCAATTGATGCTGCAGATTTGGAGAAAATTATAGCATTGCCTTTTGTTCAGTATGTAGAAGTTGCCGACCCGCCGGCAGAACCCGAAAATTTGGTTGAAAGAACCAATCATCGTATAAATGTTGTCAATTCATCTTATAGCGGAGGCAGAAAATATGATGGAACAGGAGTAGTGGTTTCATTAGGTGATGATGGCATAATTGGACCACATATCGATTATCAAGGCAGAACCGACCAAACGGCTGTAACCTCAAACAGTGGAGATCATGGCGACCATGTTGCCGGAATTATTATGGGCGCAGGAAATCTTGACCCAACGGTTGAAGGCATGGCGCCGGGCAGTGATTTGATTGTTTACGACCCATTCGATAACATATATAATGCTCCCACCGATTATCCTACACGAAATGTACGCATTACCTCTACATCGTATGGGAATGGTTGTAATGCCGGCTATACAAGTTTTGCCAATTTAGTTGACCAGCAAGTTATCGATTATCCTGCATTAATGCATGTATTTTCGGCAGGGAATAGTGGCTCTTCAGATTGTGGGTATGGTGCCGGCTCGGGCTGGGGAAATATTACCGGAGGAAACAAAAGCGGTAAAAATGTAATAGCTGTGGGCAATCTTTCGTATTTGGATGTATTGTCAAGTTCGAGCAGTAGAGGCCCTGCAACGGACGGACGGATAAAACCGGATATATGTGCCGTAGGAACAAATGTTTATTCAACTACCGATCCTAATTCGTATGTAAATAAAAGCGGAACATCAATGGCTTGCCCAGGTATTAGCGGAACACTTGCCGATTTGTATCATGCTTTCCGTTCGTTAAATGGCGGACAAGACCCTGATGCCGGTTTGATAAAAGCTATTTTGCTCAATACGGCTGAAGATTTAGGTAATCCCGGTCCTGATTTTAAACACGGATGGGGCAGAGTAAATGCCAAGCGAGCCGTTGAATGCATCGAAAATGGTAATTATTTTACAGATTCTGTTTCGCTTAACGCTACTAATACTCATACTTTGACAGTTCCTGCCAATACTGTAGAGCTTCGTGTAATGGTTTATTGGACCGATCCGGCTGCTGCCGCAAATGCTTCTTTGGCATTAATCAATGATTTGGATATTACGTTAACCGATCCTTCATCTAACACCACTTATCCTTGGGTTTTAGACCCTACACCAAATGCTACGACACTTAATAATCCGGCGGTACAAGGAGTTGATACACTCAATAATATGGAGCAGATTACTATTACCAATCCTGTGCAAGGTAATTATACATTATCGGTTAACGGAACAGCTGTTGCACAAGGCAATCAAAAATATTATGTGGTATATGAATACCGCACAAATGATATTCAATTAACCTATCCTTTGGGTGGTGAGGCATTTGTTCCCGGAGAAACACAAACAATTCGTTGGGACAGAAGTGATAAATCTACATCTGTTTTGGTGGAATACACTACAGACAACGGTGCGACTTGGAACACCTTATCGACAGTTAGTGGCAGTTTAATGTATTACAACTGGACTGTTCCTAATGTAATTTCGGGGCAAAGCAAAATTCGTTTAACACAGGGCACTTCGCAAAGTGAAAGCATTGAGCCGTTTACCATAATTGATGTGCCGCAAAATTTGCAACTCGATTGGGCTTGTGTTGATTCGTTTCAATTAAGCTGGTCGCCTGTGTCGGGTGCAACGCAATACGAGGTAAGTATGCTCGGACAAAAATATATGGATTCGGTTGATGTTACCAATGCTACACAATATGTTTTTCATAATACCATCAATACTCAAGAATATTGGGTAAGTGTTAAAGCATTGGGAAATAATGGAATTGTCGGCAGGAGAGCAATAGCAATAAATAAACAACCCGGCACTTTTGGTTGTCAAATTCCTTATGATATTGCTGTTGAAGAGGTTTTTCCGTTTCAAAACGGGACTTTCGGTTCTTGTGTTATGAATACCTTAAAACCCATTGTAAAAGTAAAAAATGAAGGGTTGTCATCCGTATCATCCATTCCAATTTCTTATCAGTTAAATAATGGTTCAGTTATCAACGAGGTAATAACATCAATGTTAAATCCCGGTGATTCAATGCTCTATCAATTTACAAGCGGTTCGCCTGCAATTTCGGGGAATAATTCTTTACAAATTTATATTGCTTATTCCGGCGATGGAAACCCTTATAATGACACCTTAAACATTGATTTTAATGTGGTGAATTATCCAAGCTATTCTTACACGCAATTTAATGAAGATTTTGAAAGTCAATTTTTATGCAATAACACATCAGATTGCGAAGCTACCAATTGCAATTTGTCAGGTAAATGGGATAATTTAGCCAATCTGGTAAATGACGATATTGATTGGCGTGTCAATTCCGGCAGTACGCCGTCAAGCAATACAGGACCTTCCACCGATTACAATCCCGGGACAAGCAGTGGAAAATATATTTACACAGAAGCTTCATCAAGTTGTAATTTTAAGCGCGCTATATTACAATCATCGTGTATCGATTTGAGTGGAGCGCAGTTGCCGGCTTTGAAATTTGCTTATCATATGTATGGATTGGATATGGGCAGTATGCAAGTCAATGTAATTTCACCTGATACTTTTGCAACGGTATTTTCAGTGGTGGATGATCAGGGTAATTTTTGGTTTCCCGAAACAATCAATTTAAACGATTTTCTGAATCAAACCATACAAATTCAATTTGTTGGTGTAACAGGTGATTTTTATCGAAGTGATATTGCGCTTGATGATATTTCTATCTCGGATTTGACCACTATCGAAGAAATTAACACGGTAAGTTCTGTAAAAATGTATCCGAATCCTGCGAATGATGAATTAACCATTTCTTCCAATAAAAAAATAAATAATATTTTGATTACTGATGTTTCAGGAAAAGTTGTTGAATCGTATAAGCCGTCAAGTAATCAAATAACTTTGTCGGTTAAAAATTTGGCAGTCGGTGTATATTTTATTACCATTAAAGGTGAAGAAGTAAATGAAACCAAACGATTAATCATTCAAAAATAATTCAGCATTTATGATTATTGTTGCAGACTCGGGTTCTACCAAAACCGATTGGCGTATTGCTCAAGAGGGGAATGTCATAAGCACTTCAACAAAAGGGTTGAATCCTTATTTTATGTCGCCAAAAGAAATGATTGATGAGTTAAGCCAAAGCAAAGAACTTCAAGCAATTGTCGTTTCCGACAACCTCATTGAGGCAATATATTTCTATGGCGCAGGATTGTCGACAAATGATAAAATTTTGGAAATGCAAAACACGTTAAAATCATTCTTTAAAAAAGCAAAGAAAGTTGAAGTTGCCTCAGATATGTTGGGAGCGGCTCGTGCGGTTTTGGGTAAAAATAGAGGCGTAGCGTGTATTTTAGGAACCGGCTCAAACTCTTGTTTGTATAATGGCGAAAAAATCACACAAAACATCCCTGCTTTGGGCTATGTACTTGGCGATGAAGGAAGCGGCACTGACTTAGGAAAACGATTTTTGCAAGCTTATTTTTATAACGAATTGCCCCAAGTGGTGAAAGAAAATTTCAAGCGATATATAAAATTATCCGATGATGAAATTATTGAACACATTTACAAAAAAACTTTACCAAATCGTTTTTTAGCTTCCGTTTCGCCTTTTATTAAGCAAAATATAATGGTTCGGCAGGTAAAGGAAATTGTTGATGCTGCCTTTTCTGCATTTATTCAAAAACATATTTTGCCTTATCACTCAGAGGAAAAAAACATTGGTTTTTGTGGTTCGGTAGCTTATTTTTTTAAAGATGAATTAAATGAAAATTTAAAAAAATACGATTTGAGAATGGGAACCGTAACCAATCAGCCGGTTAATCAATTGGTTGAATATCATCGGAATAATGCTAATCTTTAATTTTTTTAAGTAAGAAAAACAGCAGAATAGCAAAAGTTAATCCCTAAAGAAGTTTTACCCACAACCAAGGCGAAAAAAAATTAACATAACCAAAACCGGCAAAATAAATATCGAAGCCAAATGAAAAACACCTTGATTTTTCATTTACTTAACCTTGAATTTTAACATTGGTTCTTCTTCAATAAAACATTCCAATGTATCGTCAATTTTAACCGGTCCAACACCTTCGGGGGTGCCTGTGAAAATCAAATCGCCAATTTTTAAGGTAATGAATTGCGAAACATAGGCAATAATCTGGTTTATACCAAAAAGCATATCTTTGGTATTACCTTTTTGACGAGTTTCTCCGTTTACTTTCAAACTGAAATTGATATTCTGAACATCATCAAATTGATTGACAGGTATAAATTTATGACCTACAGGAGCTGACCCGTCAAACGCTTTGGCTTTTTCCCACGGTAAACCTTTCTTTTTTAATTCCGATTGAACATCACGAGCCGTAAAGTCAATGCCTATTCCAATTTCATTGTAATATTTATGCGCAAATTGTTCGTGAATATGTTTTCCCAAGCGATTTATGCGAACAACTATTTCCGTTTCGTAATGCACATCATTACTAAAACTCGGATAGACAAACGGATTTCTTTTGGGCAATAATGCCGTTTCGGGTTTTAAAAAGAATACCGGTTCTTCGGGAATCTTGTTGTTCAGTTCCTTTGCGTGGTTAGCATAATTTCTGCCTATGCAAATAATTTTCATACGTGCATACGTTTATTCTTCGTTTACAACGCCCATGGCACAAAACTTATTAATGCGTTCTTCGGCTAATTTTTCCGGACTTATTTTTTTAAGTTGTTTTAAATCTTTTAACACAACTTTCTTTACGTTTTCAAAGGTTTCTTCCGGATTGGTATGAGCACCGCCTACGGGTTCTTTAATGATGCCGTCAATAAGTTTGTTTTTGTACATGTCTTGTGCCGTAAGTTTCAATGCTTCTGCAGCTTTTTCTTTGTAGTCGGCTGTTCGCCACAAAATAGTTGAACACGACTCCGGAGAAATAACGGAATACCACGTATTTTCAAGCATATAAACTTTATTTCCTACACCGATACCTAAAGCACCACCTGATGCACCTTCGCCAATAACAATGCAAATAATCGGTACTTTAAGATTTGCCATTTCCATTAAATTACGGGCAATGGCTTCACCTTGTCCGCGCTCTTCGGCTTCAATTCCGGGATATGCGCCCGGTGTGTCGATAAACGTAATAACAGGCTTGTTGAATTTTTCGGCTAATTTCATTAAACGCAAAGCTTTTCTGTATCCTTCGGGATTGGGCATACCAAAGTTTCGATATTGACGCATTTTTGTATTTACTCCTTTTTGTTGCCCGATTAACACTACTTGATGACCTTCAATTTCACCAATGCCGCCAACCATTGCTTTGTCGTCTTTTACTCCTCTGTCGCCGTGTAATTCTATAAAATTTCCTTTGGTTAAATACTCAATATAACTGAGTGTGTATGGTCTTTCGGGATGACGCGAAACCAATACACGCTGCCAAGGAGTTAAGTTAGAATAGATTTGCTTGCGTGTTTCGTCAATTTTCTTTTCTATTTGTAAAATAATTTCTGTTGTGTCAACTCCTTTTTCTTTCTGAAGTTTGATATTTTTCTCTAGTTGTTCCTCTAATTCTTTTATTGGTTCTTCAAATGGAAGATATACAGCCATAATTCAAAAATTTTAAAAAGCGAAGTTACAAAATAGAACAATAAAAAAGGTTTTTATGCGTATTTTAGCCAAATATTTTATGAAGACTCTTTTAACAAGCTTACTTACATTGTTGGCGTTATTGCCTTTAAAAGCTCAACTTGGCGGACAAGGAACGTATGATTTTTTAAACATACCTTTTACTGCTCAACAAGCAGCCTTGGGCGGCGATTTTATTTCTGTGCGAGATGATAATATTGAAGGAGCATTTCGTAATCCGGCATCGCTTACTCAAAAAATGTCGGGCTTTCTGACTCTATCTTACATCAATTATATTGGTGATATAAATTTTGGCAATGTTGGGTATGTTTTTGCCAATGATACGCAAAAGGTTTTTTCCTTGTCAATGCAATATGCCAATTACGGTAAATTTAACGAAACCACTCCTGGAGGAGAGCAAATTGGGAGTTTCAATGCGGCAGATTATATACTTTCATTCGGCTATGGCAAAAAAATGAATAAATACTGGTCGGCAGGAGCAAATTTTAAGCCGGTGCTTTCATCGTATTACAATTATCTTTCGGTGGGCTTGGTATTTGATTTGGGTGCGGTTTATCAAAATGATTCTTCCGGATGGTCGTCGGGTATTACACTTTCAAATGTTGGGATGCAGATAAAACCTTATGTGAAAGGAAACAGAGAACCTGTGCAGCCCAATTTGACCGTAGGAGTAAGCAAAAAAGTAGCACACACGCCCATCAGACTGTCGCTTACGGCTCACAATCTTCAAACATTTAACCTTGTAGCATTTGATACTACACAAACAATCACTCAAATTGATGCTTTTGGACAAGAGGTTGAGGTAAAGCAAAAATTACCGTTTTACAAAAAAATAATCACACATTTTATTATCGGAACAGAATTTATTCCTTCAAAAAATTTCGCTATTCGATTCGGATATAATTTTTTGCGCAGGCAAGAAATGAAATACGCCAACAAAACCGGATTGGTTGGGATAAGCTTAGGAACATCGTTTAAAATATCAAAATTTAAATTCAGTTATTCTTTGGCAAATTATCATTTGGCCGGAACAACACATTATTTTACAATTTCTACATTGGTGGGAAATATTTCCAAACGAGGCGAAAAAACATATTATAATGAACGCGAAAAAAATTAATATAGCGATAGATGGGTATTCATCTTGCGGCAAGAGTACGTTGGCCAAGCAATTGGCAAAAGCATTAGGATATATTTATGTTGATTCGGGCTCAATGTATCGTGCCATTGCCTTATATGCCATTCGCAACGGCTTGGTAAAAAACGGTAAAGTAGATGCCAAACGGTTGATAGAAGAACTTCCGAACATTGATATCAGTTTTCAATACGACAATTATTCGGATAAAATTTATACTTGTTTAAATAATGAAAATGTTGAAGATGAAATAAGAAACAATATTGCCGTGTCGGAGATTGTAAGTAAAATAAGTCAAATTCCGGAGGTGCGCCAAAAATTGCATCATATTCAGCAGCGCATTGCCCAAAACAAAGGAGTAGTAATGGATGGCAGGGATATTGGCAGTGTTGTTTTGCCCGATGCCGAATTAAAAATATTTATGACTGCCGATAAAAAAATAAGAGCACAACGGCGTTTCGAAGAGCTTAAGAAAAAAGGAGTGAATATTACTTTGCAAGAAGTGTTGGATAATCTTGAAAAAAGAGATTATGATGATACACACAGAAAAGTAAACCCTTTGACTCAACCACAGGATGCAAAAATTTTGGATAACTCTAATCTTACACCGCAAGAACAGTTGCAATTGGCTTTACAGTGGGCAAAAGAAAAAATAAAGGAAAATGAGGTTGAATGTTAAAAAGTACCAATTTTACATGAATTTTAAATCACTTGGGAAATAAGGTAAGATGAAACAATTTTTCGTAACAACTTTTTTGGTCATATTTTCCATAACATTATTTGCCCAACAAAAGATAACGGTAAAAGATGCGCAAAGCGGAAAACCGCTTGATTTGGTAGCCATTTATTCCGAAAACCCGAAATTGTTTGTTCAAACCAATGCCCAAGGCGAAGCTGATATTTCCAATTTTTCAACTACTGCAGAAATTTTCATCTACAAATATGGTTATCAAACGCTAAAGACAAATTATCAATCGCTGAAAGAGAAAAAATTTATCGTTTTATTACAACCTTTAAATTACAATTTTGATGTTTTAGTATTTTCGGCAACAAAGTGGCAAGAAGAATCGTCAAAATCGCCGGTAAAAATATCGGTCATTACTCCCCAAGAGGTTACGTTTCAAGCGCCCCAAACAACAGCAGATTTATTGGGTATTTCAGGCGAAGTATTTATTCAAAAAAGTCAACAAGGCGGTGGCAGTCCTATGATTCGCGGATTTGCAACCAACCGTTTGCTCTATTCGGTTGACGGTGTTCGGATGAATACTGCAATTTTCCGGTACGGGAATATTCAAAACGTTATTTCTCTCGACCCTTTTTCTATTGAAAATACCGAAATATTATTCGGGCCCAACTCGGTTATTTATGGCAGTGATGCTATTGGAGGCGTGATGAGTTTCTCTACTCTTACGCCACAATTTTCGTTAAACGACAGTTTGCTGCTGAAAGGAAAGTTTGCTTCGCGTTACAGTTCGGCTAATAATGAATACTCTTTTCATTTTGATGTCAATTTGGCTAAAAAGAAATGGTCTTCGGTCTCAAGTGTTTCATGGTTTAATTATGGCGACTTACGTCAGGGCAGTCACGGACCAAAAGAGTATATAAAAGATTATTATGTGGTTCGTGTTGCTGATGCGGATACCATTCGTAAGCAATCCGACCCATTGTTGCAAATTCCCACGGCGTATTCGCAACTGAATATTATGCAAAAAATAGGTTATAAGCCCAACAATAAATGGCTGCTACAATATGCGTTTCATTATTCCGAAACCTCACCTTACGGACGATACGACAGACATAACCGTACAAAAAACGGACTTCCGCGCTATGGCGAATGGAATTACGGACCACAGATTTGGTTGATGAATTGGTTTTCGGCAACGTATGAGCAACAAAACAAATATTTTGATAAAATGATGCTTAAAGCGGCACACCAATATTTTCAAGAAAGCCGCATCAATCGCAATTTTTATGACACCATTCGTTATATCAATTTAGAGCAAGTGGATGCCTTTTCGGTGAATGCAGACTTTATAAAAACGCTGAACAAAAAACACATATTAATGTATGGTGCCGAAGCGGTTCAAAATTATGTATTATCCAACGGATGGCAAGAAAATATAAATACGCAAGACAAAGTAAAAGCTACACCACGTTATCCAAAATCGCTATGGCAAACGTATGCGGCATATTTAATGGATGAATGGAAAATTGCCGAAGAATTTACCCTTCAATCTGCTGCCAGAGTGACTAATTATCAACTTTCATCAAAGTTTGATACTTCTGTTTTCCCATTACCATTTTCATCAGTAAATATTAACCATCAGGCACTTACCGGAAGCATTGGCGCAGTGTGGCAAGCAAGCGATAAATTTATTGTAGGAAGTAACTTGTCAACTGCCTTTCGCGCCCCAAATGTAGATGATATTGGTAAAATATTTGATTCCGAACCCGGAGCGGTTGTTGTGCCTAATCCTAATCTTAAAGCCGAGTATGCCTATAATGCCGATGTGAGTCTTACAAAACTGTTTGGCAAATCATTAAAATTGGAAACCTCGTTTTTTTATACTTATTTGGATAATGCTATTGTTCGTCGTAATTATACCATAAACGGACAAGACAGTATTATGTATCAAGGCGAGATGAGTCGAGTACAAGCATTGCAAAATGCAGCCAAAAGTTACCGGTACGGCACTCAAGTAGCATTAAAAATAATTTTGAACGAAAATTTCACCTTTAAAACCAATGTAAATTATCAAATGGGAGAAGATGAAATGTCCGACAATACCGTTTCTCCGTCACGTCACGCGGCACCGCTTTTTGGAGTGGCACGCATCGATTATAAACACAAAAAATGGCATTTGCAGTTTTATACTGAATATCAAGCTGGAAAATTGCACAAAGAGTTATCGGTAGAAGAGCAAGGAAAAACCGAAATCTATGCTTTGGATGAAAACGGGCAAACATATGTTCCGGAGTGGTTTACATTGAATTTTAAAGCACAATATACTTTTTACGAAAAGTTAATCTTTAATGCAGGAATAGAAAATATTACCGATGTGCGTTATCGCCCTTACAGTTCGGGAATTTCGGCTCCCGGAAGAAACCTTAAAGCATCTTTGGTTTTTACGTTTTAATTATTTTGAAAATAATTAGAAAAACCCGTTGTGCATTTAGGCTA
>DBGO01000015.1 GCA_002295925.1 Flavobacteriales bacterium UBA852 | reverse complement strand
AAATTTAACTTTCAGCATTTATTTAAAACCTTCTTTTTTACAAGCCGCAAAACAATTTTATTTGAGTATGGTTACAGCCGTTGCCATCATTGAATTTTTGCAAACGTATACAATACCTGCACAAATAAAATGGCCTAATGATATTTTGGTGCAAAAAAAGAAAATATGCGGCATTTTGATTGAAAATACCTTAAAAGGCAAATCTATCGGCGAGAGTATTATCGGAATAGGGTTAAATGTTAAACAACAAAATTTTGCCGGATTGAATGCTACTTCAATGACAGAACATAATCCATCTGTCAATGCTATTGATTTAAAGGTACTTCTTCACGATATTTTGTCAATTTTTGAGAAATATTACCTTAAACTTCGTCAAGGGAAAGGTGATGAAATTGAGCAACTATATTTTTCGCATTTATTTGGCAAAGACGGAATGCGAATAAAAACCGGCGATTCTGTTTACAATGTTAAGATAAAACACATCAACCAAAACGGCTCCATCGTCCTTGCTTTTGACAATGGAACTGAAAAAGAATTTTGGTTTAAAGCGTTTGAAACAATAATTGAGTGATTTTACCCCTTTTTTACAAATTCAGATTTTAAAGCCATTGCGCCGAAACCATCAATTTTACAATTGATATTATGGTCGCCGTCGGTTAAACGGATGTTTTTCACTTTTGTACCGGCTTTTATGGGTTGCGGAGAACTTTTCACTGCCAAGTTTTTGATAACAACAACTGTATCGCCATCTTGCAATATATTACCGTTGGCATCTTTCACTACCAATCCTTCGGCAGTTTCTTCAATTTCATCAGGATTCCATTCGTGCCCACACTCAGGACACATCATCAACGCACCATTTGGGTAACCGTAAGGCGATTGGCAATTGGGACAAATCATTTCTTCGGACATAATTGATAATTTTCGGCAAATGTAGAATTTTTTGTATTAGTTGAAATAAAACGTTGCACGAGTTCAACAGCTTGCTTACCTTTGTCGGCTATGAACGAATCGCAACATCAAAATGAAATGTCGTTTATGGAGCATCTTGAAGTGCTCCGGTGGCATATTGTGCGTTCGGTTATTGCCATACTGGTTTTTATGGTGGCGGCTTTCAGCTTTAAATCGCTTGTTTTTGACCATATTATTTTAGCACCAACACATAATGATTTTCCTACTTACCAATGGTTTTGTAAATTTTCGCATTTAATTGGCAAAGGTGATTCGCTTTGTTTTGGCGAACTTAAATTTGATTTGATAAACATCAATCTTTCAGGGCAATTTACAACTCACTTATTGGTTTCGTTTGTTGCCGGAATTATTTTGGCTTTTCCCTATGTTTTGTTTGAAATTTGGCGATTTGTCAAGCCGGGGTTACACCAAACAGAAATACGCTATGCCCGAGCGTTGATTTTTTCGGGTTCATTGTTGTTTTTCTTTGGCGTACTTTTCGGTTATTTTTTAATTGCTCCTCTTTCTATCCAATTTTTGGGAAACTATACGGTGAGCGATGCCGTAGCCAATCAAATTAGTTTAAATTCATATATTTCTACACTTACAACCATTGTTTTAGCTACCGGACTGGTTTTCCAATTACCATTGTTGGTGTATTTTTTGGCAAAATTCGGAGTGGTATCTTCTCAAATGATGCGACAATACCGAAAACACGCTTTTGTATTGAGCTTGGTTTTGGCAGCCGTAATCACACCTCCCGATGTTTCCAGCCAAATATTAATGGCTTTTCCATTAGTTATCCTTTATGAGTTTAGCATTTGGGTAGCAAAAATGGTGGAGAAAAAAGAAAAATCGCAAGAAATAAAACGGATATAAGCGATTTTTATATCTTTGAAAAATGCCCGTTCGCCGTTTATATCAACATGTTATTTTATTGACTTTGGGTATTTTATGCACACTGTTTTCGGTTGCCCAAAAAACAGTTGTTAAAGGAAAAGTATATGATAAAGAAACCGGCGAACCATTGCCTTTTGTCAATATTGCATTTCAAAACTCCAAAATCGGAACCACCTCGGATATTGACGGCAATTACTACCTTGAAACGTACTACCCCACCGATACTTTAATGGCATCTTATGTAGGATATAAAATTTTTAAAGTAAAGATAAAAAAAGACCGCGAACAAACCATTGACATTGCTATGGAACCCGGCGCTGTTGCTTTAAAAGAGTTTGTGGTAAAATACCAAGGAAATCCGGCACACACCATTTTAAAACATGTATGGGAAAACCGTAAAGCCAACAACCGCGAAAAATACGATGCTTACGAATATGAAGTGTACAACAAAATAGAATTTGACTTGAACAATATATCAAACGAGTTTAAAAAACGCGGCATTTTTAAAAAAATAGATTTCATTTTTGATTATGTGGATACAACAAGTGAAGAAAAGCCATTTTTACCGATGTTTATGACCGAGTCCATTTCAAAATATTATTATCGAAGAGAACCTAAATCGGAAAAAGAAGTCATTATAGCTACCAAAGTTTCGGGTGTGGAAAACAAAAGCATCCAGCAGTTTTTGGGTGATATGTATCAAAATGTGAATATTTATGAAAATAATATCATCATTTTCGGAAAATCGTTTGTGAGCCCAATATCTATATTCGGCAAAAGATATTATAAATATTACCTGACCGACAGCGGATATATTGACAACAATTACTGTTATAAATTAGAGTTTAAACCGCGTTTTAAAGCCGAACCGGTATTTGAAGGTGAAATGTGGGTAAACGACACAACCTACGCAATAAAAGAAATTACGGCTAAAATGGCCGGCGATGTAAATATTAACTTTATCAACGATTTTAAAGTAAAGCAAGAATATGTAAAAGTTGACGGAAAATATTGGATGTTGAAAAAAGACCAGTTGTTAATTGATTTTGAAGTGGATAAAAATTCCTTAGGAATTTACGGGCGAAAAACCACCAGCTACAAAAACATTATTGTTGACCAGCCACGTCCCGAATCGTTTTTCTTAAACTCCGATGATATTGTAGTGAGCGACAGTGCGCAAATGTATGATGAGCATTTTTGGGAAAAAGCCCGTCACGAAAAGTTATCTGAAAGCGAAGCCAATATTTACCATATGGTAGATACCCTCAAAGAAGTACCCGTTTTTAAAACCTTTGTAGATATAATGAAAACAGCCATTACCGGCTATTATGAATGGGGAAAGATAGAGATTGGCCCTTATTTTAACATCTACAGTTTTAATGCCGTTGAAGGCAATCGTTTTCGTTTAGGTGTGCGAACCGGCTCCAAATTTAGCCGCAATTTTGAGATTGGTGCTTATACCGCCTACGGCACCAAAGACCAACGCTATAAATTCTCGGGGTGGACCAAAATAATGATTAACCGCAAAAATTGGCAACGTTTAACTTTAAGTTACACAAATGATGTAATGCAATTAGGCGTAAGCAGTTATATCTTTCAAAACGGTAATTTGCTTTCATCGGTTCAGCGCGGGCAAAACAACAAACTCAACAATATAGAGCAATACAAAGTAGAATTTATAAGCGACATTTGGAAAGGATTCAGCGGTAAAATTATCTTAAAAAAAGAAATATCCTCACCTTTGGGTATTCTTGCTTATCAAAAAACGCTGGACGACGGTAGTATTAAATATTTCAACAATGTTAAAGCCACAGAAGCTACTTTTTACTTGCGTATGGCGTGGAAAGAAAAATTTGTGGAAGCTGACCTTACACGGGCAAGCATCGGTACAAAATATCCTATTATAGAAACGCAATTTACTTTTGGACTGAAAGATGTATTGGATGGCGATTATGATTACAACCGTATGGAAATAGCTATTTCAGACAAAATCTATATCGGCACAATGGGCTATACGGCTTGGCGTGTAGAGGCAGGAAAGATAATCGGTAAAATACCATGGCCGTTATTAAAAATTCATCAAGGAAATGAAACGTATTTTTACAGCGAAAGTGCTTTTAATTTGATGAACTTTTTTGAATTTATCAGTGATGAATATGCCTCGTTAAATGTCTCTCATCACTTTGACGGTTTTTTCTTAAACAAAATTCCGTTGTTCAGAAAGTTAAAATGGCGAGAAGTAGCCAATTTTAAAGCATTGGTTGGTAATACAAAAAAAGAACACGCCGAAGAAATGGACTTTTTGCCTATTACTTATCCGTTAAAACAACCTTATATTGAAACCGGTGTGGGTGTTGAAAATATATTTAAATTTTTCCGCGTAGATTATGTGTGGCGTTTGAGTTATTTGAACCATCCCAACATCAGTCAGTATGCATTCAGAGTTGGTATGGATTTTAAATTCTAAATCTTATTGCTTAGCTTAATACCCTTTACTTCTGAAAGTTTCATCTTCATCATCAAAATACATACTTAAATAATTCAGGTAGCGAAATTCGGCAATACCTCCGGTTTCTAAGGCTTGCTTAACCGCACATCCAGGCTCGTTGATATGCACGCAATTGTTGAATTTGCATTGCTGCATTTTTTCTCTCATTTCGGGAAAATAATGCGATAATTCATTTTTGTCGAAATCTATCAATCCAAAACCTCTTACTCCGGGCGTATCAATAATACGAGTCGTAGTATCCAAATCATACATTTCGGCAAATGTTGTGGTGTGTTTACCTGTATGATGTTGTTTTGAAATGTCGCCGGTTTTCAGGTTTAAATTAGGATAAATACTGTTTATAATGCTTGATTTGCCCACTCCGGAATGACCAATTAACACACCCGTTTTATTTTTCAAAATTTGAGCAAATTCGTCGAGACCTGTTTTTTGGGTAACAGATGTATGAAGACACCGGTAACCGATTTTAGTGTAGGTATCGGTTAAAAAAGTTAATTTTCCTGACAATTCTTCATCATTCTTATATAAATCGATTTTGTTAAACACCAAAATCGGCGGAATATGATATGCTTCTGCCGATACCAAAATCCTGTCTATAAATGCGGTGTATGTTTTAGGGTTAATCAGGGATATTAAAATGATGACTTGGTCGACATTGGCGGCTAAAATATGATACTTTTTAGACAGATTGATAGACTTGCGCAGCAGGTAATTTTTGCGTTCTTCAATATCGGTAATGATATATGTACCGTGATTGTCGGGCGTAAGAAATACTTTGTCGCCAACGGCAACCGGGTTGGTGCTGCGAATGCCCTTTATGCGGAATTTTCCTTTAATACGTGCCTCAACAAAATTTCCGGTGGACTCTAACTTTACATTATACCAACTACCGGTAGATTTATAAACCGTTCCTTTTTCCATTTTATTATTCAAAGTTTCGGTTACTGCTGACAACTAATTCTCTTACACGATTTTTGTCAATTTTATCAAATTTATGATGTAATAAATCCTCGCGAATTGCTACACTGACTTTACTTAACGATTCAAAAAGCAAGTGTTCTTCTTCATCTGTTACATCTGCCGAACGGGCTATTTGTGAAAACAATGCACTAAACTCGTTAAAGGCTTCCAGCACATCTTCGGAAGCAATAAAAGCAATTTTTTGGTTTAATATTTTTATTTCTATTCTGTCTATTTCTTTTACCTGTCCTTTGGTAAGGATATCTTGTATTTGTGCCATCAATTCGGTATAAATTTTGGCTTTCAGGTCAAGAAACATGATATTCTCTTCTTTTTTCAGCTCTGCATTGGTTTGTTTGTTTAAGAGCAAAAAAGTAATCAACGTGGTTACGATTACCCCTATCAAACCGGCAGTAAGCTCAAACGTCATCGGGTTCGATTCGGACTTGAAAAGTATTTCGCGAAATAAAAAATAGCTCAATAATATTGAACTGATAAGTATAATGGTAAAAGCAATGTTTCTCATGTAAAAAGTTATGTAGTTTATCTCAAAGTTAGTTGTTCTCTTTTTAATTCTTCTATTGTTTTGCCTGACAATTTACTTTCCAACCAAGTATTAATATCAAAGTATTCGGTTACAACCGATTCAAAGGGGTCTTTCAATACCTCATCAATTTCTGCTTTAAATTCTTCAAAAATGGGCATTTGTTCAAATTTATTGCCGGCTTTTATCAGTTTTTTCATATACTTAATAATGGTCGATTCCATTTTGTAAAACTTCTGCTTTTTCTTGGCCAAACGTTTGGTTGATTTAATGATGTATTCGAGCAAATCGTAATTTCCGAGTTCAAAATGGATGATTAAGTTAAAGAAATGAGCAAAAATCAATACATCTTGACGGAGCTTTTCTTCTTTTACGTTCAAGACCATATTTAAATAGCGTAATGCCTCTTTATACATTCCTTTACCAAAATACAACGCTGCAATGTTGTAATAAAACAGTATTTCTTCTTCTTTGTTTATTTTATCTTGATAATGTTCAATTCCTTGCAAAATATCAGGCACCAATTCGTTAATGGCTTTGTCGTATTCACCTAATGTTTCGTAGCCGAGAAGTAAAGCATTGCGCGTTAAGGTAAATATTTTCATCTCTACATCAATGCTGTCAAAATAGGGCTTACCGGATAGATTTCTTATTTTTTCATTGATAGAGAAAAATTTATCAAAATCGCCAAAATCAAGATAAGCAAACATTAAATTATTAAGTGCACGCAAATAGCGTTTGGGTAATTCTTGCATAATGGGCGGATTGTCTTCCATTATTTTTACCACGCGCTCAAAATTCTCTTTTGCTTCTTCTTTGTTTTTTTCCGTAACGGCGCACATTCCTTTTATGTAATAACAAGCTGTGGCTGCCTTTGTGCTTAGTGCTGTATTTTTTCCTTTTATAAGCGGATGATTGACAATGTTATGGACAATTTTTTGTTCCTCTTCGTTTCGGTTGTAGCCGCCACGTCTAAATACATAATTGATTTGTGAATATAATTTTTGATATTCAGCCTGATTACGCAATTTTTCCAAACAATCGGTTTCCTCATCCAACAACAGGTTCATATCATGGTCAAATTTCCCGCGATGCACATCTTCCTCAATCAAACGCTTTTGCCAATCTATCAAATCGAGCAAAAAATAAAACTTTTCGTATTTGTAAGCGATTTTTTTACCGCGCTTAATCAATTTGTGGCATTCTTTGTATAATGCTTTATTGAACAACAACTCTATGTTTCGCAATATTTCCTGTAATTGAGCTGCTGCCGTTTTATCCGAATGAAATTGCCTTAAACTTTTCAGTATTAAATTAAATAAATGATTTTTTTCGGAAGGTAAATGTTTGATGAATGTTTCGCCTTCAAATTGTTTTTTTATTGCCGCTTCGTCATATACTTTCTGTTCTTCAATGGCATCGAACAAACGCATATAATTTTTTTGTCCCGATTGCAAAGAGGAGAAAAGTTTAAAATACCGTTTTTCCGATTTAGTCAACGACTTAATTAATTGAAACAATTCATCCGATGGCTTCATAGGTTTTCAAAATTTAGTTACACAAAAATACCGTATTTTAATCAAATAAGTAAATATGAGCATTAATAGGATTTCAAAGTTAGCATTATTCCAAACAAAAAAAGGCAATTTTCAACATTAAAAATGTCTTTCGCTATACATTTTGTATCTTTATAGTTCAAAATCAAGAACAATGAGACATATCCTTTGTATCGTTTTATCACTAATAATAATTTCATCTAAATTAAATGCTCAAAACAGCCGAAGCGACAGTATAGATATTATTCATACACATATAGATTTAGACCTTACAGATTACAGCAATCAATTCATTATAGGTAATTGTGAAATAGTATTTACTCCAAAAAGTTCCTCGGTTCAAGCCATTGCTTTAGACTTGTTGCGTTTGCAGGTCGATTCGATTGTATGGAAAAATCAACCCCTTTTATTTTCCTATAATGACACATTGATTTTGGCAAATTTTCCGCAACCTGTTAATGCTTCAGATACAGATACGGTTACCGTTTTTTACCAAGGAAATCCGCAAAAAGATGCGTCGGGTTGGGGAGGATTTTATTTTCAATCTAGTTATATTTTCAATTTGGGTGTAGGCTTTGACGCCAATCCGCACAATTATGGCAGAGTTTGGTATCCGTGTTTTGATAATTTTGTAGAACATTCCACTTATTCATTCAAGATAAAAACTGCTGACGGAAGAAAAGCCAAGTGCAACGGGTATTTGGTTGCCGAAAATGTAATTTCAGGTGATACCATTGAGAGTGTTTGGCAAATGGATACACCTATCCCCTCCTATTTGGTTTGTGTGGCAGCAGCCAATTATGAAACTATCCGTCAACAATACACAAATGCCACAGACACCATTCCCATAGAGTTGTACGCATTAGCAAATGATACCAATAATTTGAAAAACTCATTTATCCATTTAAATGATGCTATTGCCGGATTTGAAAATTATTACTATCCGTATGTATGGAACAAAGTGGGGTATTCGCTTGTGCCGTTTAGTTCCGGCGCTATGGAACACGCTACAAACATTGCTTATCCAAAAGCAGCAGCAAATGGTTCATTAACTTACGAAACACTGATGGCTCACGAACTTTCTCATCACTGGTGGGGCGACTTAGTGACTTGCGAAACCGAAGGTGATATGTGGATAAATGAAGGAATGGCTACTTACAGCGAACATTTATTTTTAAATTATTTGTATGGTTACGACCGATACATTGAAGAGGTGAAAAAAAATCACGCCGATGTATTACAATATGCTCATGTTCATGAGAATGGATACCGGGCAATAAGCGGCATTCCGCATCAATATACTTACGGAGAGCATGTGTATAACAAAGGTGCTTCGGTTGCCCATAATTTACGCGGTTATATGGGCGATTCATTGTTTTTTTCAGGATTGCGACAAATTTTAAATGCTTTTCAATATAAAAACATCAACAGTTATCAATTTAGAGATTCGCTAACAGCTTTTACCGGTTTTGATGCGACCGACTTTTTTAACGATTGGGTATTTTCACCGGGTTTCTCGCACTTTGAATTAGACTCTACCAATATTGTTCAAAACGGAACAAATTATTCAATTACTTTATATATTGAACAAAAACTCAAAGGTGCGGTTAATTTTCATCAAAATGTACCGTTAGAAATTTCTTTTTACGACCAAAATTGGAATAAAACCATTAAACGGGTAATGGTTTCAGGACAATTTTCCACGCCAACGGTAAACCTAAATTTCAACCCTCAATTAATAATTTTGAATGAAACCAACAAGCTAAACCAAGCACGTACCGACAATGAAAAAATTATTACCTCAACCGGAAATACTACTTTTAGTTTATCTAATTTTACTTTAATGGTAAATGCCGTAACAGATTCTTCATTTGTATTCATCCAACATCATTGGGTTGCTCCCGACAGCATTAAAAACAATATTAATAATTACAAAATATCTTCAAGCAGATATTGGACGGTAAAAACATTAACCACAGGAAATTTAGATGCCTCGGGACGTATATTTTATGACGGAAGAGCTTCTACCGGGTATTTAGACAGCGACTTGGTAAGCACTACCGAAGACAGTTTGATTTTGCTTTATCGTGCTTCGCCGGCTGATGAGTGGGATGAATATCCTTATTACACAAAAAACTTTATTGGTAACAATGCCAATGCTTACGGTATGATAGAAATTACAACGCTTGCGCCGGGCGACTATGCTTTTGCCAACGGAGTTTCAAAATATTTATCTGTTAAAAAAAGAAAGAAAGAAAAAGTTCAACTTTTCCCTAATCCGGCTTCGGAAAAAATCAATATTATATTGCCCGATAAATTGGGAATTTACAAAATAAAAGTTTTCAATAATTTAGGTCAACTGATTACAGAGAAACAATTTACCCATCAAACACAAATTGACACTACTCATTGGACAAAAGGATTATATTTGATTAAAATATCAAAAAAAGAAAACGGAAAATTTAATTTGATTAACACCGAACGTCTGATTAAAAACTGATTTCCGTAAACTGATAAAAATCATATTTTATTTTACTTATAAAGCGTAATTTCAACCTGTTAGTTATAAAAAAACAGGAATATGAAAAAAATTACGTTTTTAGCTTTATTGCTTGGCAGTTTGTTTGCAACAGGCCAAAATCAATTGCCAAACAACAGTTTTGAAAATTGGACAGCAGACACAATAAAAACGCCGGATGGTTATGTAAGTTCGGCTGATTACAAGCACAAAACTTTACCCTCTACCGATGCGGTAAGCGGGCAATATTCATTGTATATGGAAACAGAGGTTGATTCTTTTTTCAATGATACCAGTGCCGGATTCATCGTCAACTTTGACCCGGACAATTTTTCGGGAGGTGTTCCTTTTACTTTTCATGCCGATTCGCTTTGCGGATATTACAAAGCGAATATTCAAGGGCAAGATACTGCTTGGATTTTTGCAATGTTTAAATTTAACGGAACGCCAATTGGTATGGCTTCACTCCCTATTAGCGCCAATGAAAACACTTCAACATGGACCCGATTTTCTGTACCAACAGGTATGCCATCTATGTTCAATCCCGATTCGATGATGTTTGGAGCAGTTTCGAGTAATTATTTAGGTTCCGGAATAGGTATTACTTCCGGCTCGGTTTTAATGTTGGACAGTATTTATTTCAAATCATCATCTAATGCT
Organism: Flavobacteriales bacterium UBA852; assembly: GCA_002295925.1. Classification (GTDB taxonomy): domain Bacteria; phylum Bacteroidota; class Bacteroidia; order Flavobacteriales_E; family Vicingaceae; genus UBA852. Next base: position 145,789 of record DBGO01000015.1, on the reverse strand, counting down.
GTGGATACATTAAACAACTATGATTTTGAGCGTTGGACAGATAATATCCTTGAAACCCTTGACGGATATAATACCAGTGCCGTATGGGAAGATATTCATATCCCAATGCATACTGTTGAAAAAGTAACTTCATCCACTAATGGAAATTTTGCGGTTAAATTAAATAACGTGGTTAATATTTACGGCGATACCATTGGTGGAGCAATATCTACTGCTGATATAAGCACGCCCAATTATCCACCTCCCGGAGGTACACCTTTTGATTGGTCTCCGATTTCTGTAACTTATGATTTTCAATGTAACAGAACAGGCAGTGAGCCGGCATATATTGATTTCATTTTTAAGAAAAACGGCGCTGTTATTGAATCGCAATTTAGAAGCTATGGAATTTCTACAACTTCATACGCCACAGAAACCATTAATTTCTCTTTCTCTCAAACGCCCGATACATTAATATTTAGAGCTTATAACGGTCGCACACCGGGAGATTGGTTTATGATTGACAATATTGTTTTTAATTATCCGGTTGGCATTACCGAAAACATTGAGATTTTACAAGCTATTGCTTATCCTGTACCAAGCAAGGATAATTTGAATTTCACGGTTAATTCCAAAGATGACCAAGAAGTTATTTTACAAATTAGCAGTATTGATGGAAAGGTTTTAATAAACAAACAAATTACTTTATCTGCGGGAATAAATAATTTCACTGTTTCGGTATCGGATTTACCTGCCGGAAATTATATTTACACATTCACTACCAATGACCAACAATTCAGCAAGTCATTTATTAAAGAATAATTCACCAATAGATATTCATTAAACTAAAAGCGGCTGCCTTTTTAAGGCAGCCGCTTCTTATTACATTAAAAAAATGAATTACCCTTTTGCTCCTTCTTGAAAACTTTGTTCGGTAAATTCTTGCGAGATGGCACCACGCTCAATACGTAATTTACTGCCGTCTTCGGTTTCAATTACTGCGGTTGCATCGTCTAATTGAACAATTTTTCCGTGAATACCGCCAATGGTTACAATTTTATCTCCCTTTTTTATGCTTTCGCGAAATTGCTTTTGTTTTTTGGCTTTCTTTTGTTGTGGACGAATCATGAAGAAATAAAAAATTCCCATGATAAGCGCCAGCATTATCAATGATTGATAATTGTTTCCTGTTGCTTCTCCCCCGCCTTGTGCGGCTTGTAATAGTACTAATAAATGATTCATGTTTTTAAATTTTTAGTTTATTGTATTTTGTAAAAATAGTGTTTATTATTCGCCGGGAACAATAACTTCACCTTTTAATGTTAAAACTTTGGTGTTGGGCACTGTGTTTGCTACCAATGTTACGGTTTTATGTTGCTTGCCTTGTTTGCCGTTTGAGTCAAATTTTACTTTAATAACAGCTTCTTCTCCCGGGGCAATTGGTTTTTCGGGATATTCGGCAACCGTACAACCACAACTTCCGTGAGCCGATGAAATTAACAAGTTTGATTTTCCTACATTTTTAAATCGAAATGATTTTTCAACAATTTCACCTTGTGTAATGGTGCCAAAATCTTCTACTTCTTTTTCAAACTCAAAAATAGGTAATTCTTTTTTTGCCCCTTCTTCTATTCCCGGATTATTGATTATATCCGTACTTAACTCATCATTTGAGGAATTTCCGCATGATGCGAACAGTAAAGAAACAAATGAAAGAATGATTATATTTTTCATGGCTTATTTAGTTTTTGATTTACAAAAATATTAAAATTGATTACAATCCGCCTACCAACCCACGACCGGCTTTTTGTATTTTGCCTTGCTCTTTTAAGTCTTTCACCATTTTATCGAGCAATCCGTTTACAAATGCCTGACTTTTTGGTGTGCTGAAGTTTTTAGCCAATTCAATATATTCATTCAGGGTTACTTTTACCGGAATGGAAGGCATAAACATGAGTTCGGTCAACGCCATTTTAAGAATAACAAAATCAGTAACGGCAATACGCTCTAAGTCCCAATTTACGGTATGTTCGGCAATTATTTCCGACAACTCTTCATCATTACCAATGGTTCTTCTAAAAAGGTTTTTTATAAAAGCAGTATCTTCTTCGGGGTCTTTAAATTTATAAGCTATTTGGGTATATTCGTCGCTGGAGGTATTGAATTTACGAATGTGCTTGATCGTCATGGATAACACGTAATCCAAGTCATCTTCCGACCAATAAATCGAGCTTTCTTCAATGGTTTGAATAAGCAATTCGTACTCCGAAAACAATTTACTGTAGATGGATTCGACAAAATCTTTATCTTCTTTAAAGCTTTTGCGTCCCGAGTTCATGTATTTTTCGTAAACATCGCTTTGCTTAAATACGCGGTAAAACTTCATCAATTCATCTTGATAAGGCGCCCAAGTAATTTTACGTTCTTTTATTTCTTTGTTTAATCCGGCATTTATTTCCAACAATTTTACCACTCGGTTTTCCAAAAATTTAGTGTTTGGATTCAAATCTTCATAAGTGGGTAAAATTTTATTTTTGGATTCTTCTTGCTTACGCTCTTCTATTTTTGCCAATTCTACGGGTAATTGCAATAGCAAAATGTATAAATCATACAATTTGTCAATGCTGCGCAACAATTCATTCTCGTATTTGCTCATAGCTGCCTTTCCTGATTGCGAATAGGCATATAATGCTTGAAATACTTTAACTCTAATTATTCTACGGTTAATCATATACTCCTTTTCCTTCTTACTCTGTTTATTGAAAAAATCACCACTTTTGGTTTATTTTACCTATGGCAGCAATTCTTTCTTCGGCCAATTGATTGGCAGCTTGGTAGGTAGGAATGTTTTTTTCTTTTGAAATTTTAAAAATATTGAGTGTTGTATTGTAAATATTTTCGGTCATTGCAAACGATTCTTTTTGGTCGTATCCGACAATTTCGGAATTTACATTAATAAGTCCTCCGGCATTGATTACAAAATCCGGGGCATACAATATTCCTTTTTCCAATAATATTTTACCGTGAACGGTTTCATCTTTTAATTGGTTGTTGGCTGCTCCGGCAATAATGCTGCATTTCAATCGCGAAATGGTTTCATCATTTACGGTTGCTCCCAATGCGCAAGGTGCATAAATATCTATATCCAAATCATATAAGGCATCTCCTTCTACTACTTCTGCGCCATATTCTTGCGCAACTTTTTTCAATTGTTCTTGGTTAATATCATTGATGTAAACTTTGGCACCGGCTTCTGTTAAATATTTTACCAAATGTTCGCCTACGTGCCCTACGCCTTGAACAGCTACTTTTTTACCTTCCAAACTGTCACTTCCCCAGCGTTCTTTTGCGGCAGCTTTCATTCCAACAAAAACACCATAAGCTGTAACCGGCGACGGATCGCCACTTTTTCCGGGTAAGCCGGTAACAAAATCGGTTTCCATATTTACGTATTGCATATCTCTTGGGTTTATCCCAACATCTTCGGCAGTAATGTATTTTCCGCCCAAACTGTCAACAAATTTTCCAAAGCGTCTGAATAATGCTTCTGATTTATCGGTTTTGGAATCGCCAATAATTACAGCTTTTCCTCCACCTAAATTTAAGCCCGAAATAGCGGCTTTATAAGTCATACCTCTGGACAATCTCAGCACATCAGTCAATGCTTCCAATTCATTGACATAGTTCCACATACGGGTTCCACCCAAAGCAGGACCAAGTGTAGTATCGTGAACGGCTATAATGGCTTTTAAACCGGTTGCTTTATCTTGACAAAAAACCACTTGTTCGTGATCATAAACCGACATAGGGTTCAATACCGGATTTTCCAAGGTATTGGTTTGTGAGGCATTTATAACTTCAGACATAATTTTTGAGTTTTTCTTGGTAAATCAATTTTATTGTTAAATATGTGTATCGTTAAAAATAACTACTTTTACACTCGACAAAATTAGAATATTTTTAGTTATCTGACCGGTTTTAATGAAATCTTTATTCTACTTAAATAAATACCTGCTTAAATATAAATACCGCTTAATTTTCGGGTTGATATTTATTGTTGCCTCAAACTTGTTTGCCATTTATCCGGCACAAATAATACGGGAAGCTTTTGACGAAGTAAAATATTATTTGGTACATAACTCTATTTCCGACACTTCGTTTTTACAGAAATTTTATCATTTTAACAGCTTTGGCTCATTGCTTTTGGCTTTTGGTATTTTAGTTATTGTATTGGCTTTGCTGAAAGGTTTATTCACTTTCCTCACTCGGCAAACTATTATTGTCATGTCGCGCAAAATTGAGTATGATTTGAAGAATGAAATTTTTGCTCATTATCAGGATTTAGACCTTTTGTTTTACAAGCAAAATAATACGGGCGATTTAATGAATCGCATCAGCGAAGATGTGAGTAAAGTTAGAATGTACCTTGGCCCCGGAATTATGTACTCCATAAATTTAATTGTTTTGTTTGCTTTAGTTATTACTACTATGTTAAGCATAAATGTAAAACTCACCATGTATGTACTTACTCCGTTGCCAATCCTTTCGGTTCTGATTTACATCGTAAGCAATCGCATCAATAAACAAAGTATGCGTGTGCAAAAACAGCAATCGGGGTTATCTACTTTGGCGCAAGAAACATTTTCGGGCATCAGAGTGCTTAAATCATTCCGAAAAGAAGAAATGATTAACGAGAAAATGGAAAATGACAGCAATGCATACAAAAACCTGATGATGGATTTGGTAAAAACGCAAGCATTGTTTCAGCCGTTGATGATTTTATTGATTGGATTAAGCACCATTCTTACCATTTACATTGGCGGAAAAGAAGCGATTGCCGGCAATATTACGGTTGGAAACATTGCCGAATTTGTTATTTATGTAAATATGCTTACCTGGCCTGTAACTGCCATCGGTTGGGTTACATCAATTATACAAAGAGCTGCTGCCTCGCAAGAACGAATAAATGAATTTTTAAACACCAAACCAAATATTGTAAACCCGACAAATAAACCTTTTCATTTTAACGGAAAAATTACTTTCAACAACGTTTCTTTTACTTATCCCGACTCGGGCATTCAGGCGTTAAAGAACATAACATTTAATGTTGACAAAGGCGAAACTTTAGCTATAATTGGTCGAACAGGCAGCGGAAAATCAACTTTGGCAAATTTAATTATGCGTATGTACGATGCCGACAGCGGTGAGATTTTAATAGACAACAAACCCATTACCAAAATAAATTTGTTTGATTACCGCGCCTCGGCAGGTGTAGTTCCGCAAGAGGTGTTTTTATTTTCAGATACCATTGCCAATAATATTGCATTTGGATGTACAGAATTTATTCCTACTCAAGAACAAATAGAACAAGCCGCAAAAGATGCTTGTGTTTACGACAACATTATGCAATTTCCGGACAAATTCAACACTATGTTGGGCGAACGTGGTGTTAATCTTTCGGGAGGGCAAAAACAACGCATAGGCATTGCCCGTGCAATTATTAAAAATCCGGCATTATTATTATTCGATGATTGTTTAAGCGCCGTAGATACCGAAACCGAAGAACAAATATTGCATAACCTGACTCGTATAATGGAAGGCAAAACGTCTATAATTATTTCACACAGAATTTCATCTATTAAAAATGCCGACAAAATAATCGTGTTGGAAAATGGTGAAATAGTAGAACAAGGAACACATCAAGAACTGTTAGCCGCTCGCAAACAATATTTCGAATTGTTTCAAAAACAAATGAATGACGAAAGTTATTAACAATTGTAAAAAAAAATATCGGCTTGGTTTAGCGAAAATTCATTTTTTAATCTATATTTGATTTTATTAACAATAAAAATTAATGCAAGAGATGGAAGGAACAGAAAACGGAAATCAAAGAGATGAAGTGTTCTCTAAATCGGTAAGAGCCGGAAAACGAACGTATTTTTTTGATGTTAAAGCTACTCGCTCAAATGATTATTACTTAACAATTACCGAAAGTAAACGAAAGTTTAATCAAGAAAACGGTAAATTTTATTACGAAAAACACAAATTATTCTTGTACAAAGAAGATTTTGAAAAATTCAGCGAAGGACTGCAAGAAGCCATTAATAAAATTATTGAGTTGAAAAAAGAACAAGGTGAAGAAGTTGTGGAAAAAATTCACGAACCAAAAAGTGACGAGAACTCATCTGCCAATAATGAAGAAAACAATTCATCCTCAGAAGGTGCTTCTGATTTTACAAATGTAGATTTTGATGATATTTAAACTATAATCTCATAAATAATATACCAATAAAAAAGCGAGCTTTGAGCTCGCTTTTTTATTTATTCTTTTTCTTTTTTACTTTACAATAGTTACATGACCATGTAATACATGATGTTTACCATTAATATCTTTGAATTGTAATTTCCACACATAAACATCCAGCGGAACAAGCTCTCCTTTATATGTACCATCCCAACCTTCATCTCCTTTAAAATCATGGCTTTCATAAATTAAATTGCCCCATCGATTAAAAATATAAAAACTATAATCTTTATCAGAAATTCCAATTCCCTGCGGACGGAAATAATCATTCAAATTTTTAGTATCTGTTGGCGTAAATGCATTCGGAACATAAATGGTGTAAACTCCAGTTATGCGAATGAATTTAAATGTAGAATCCTTACATCCATTGGCGTCTTCTACATACAACGAAACATAATATGTGCCCGTATCTTCGGGGAAAGTATAAACCGGATTTTGCGCAAATGATGAATCCCAATAGTTAAAGTTCCACGCCCAATAATTTATGTTGTTTCCAAAAGAATTATCATAAAATTCAACCCGTGTATTAAGCATATCAATGGAATCGGGGACATAGTAAAAATCTGCTATTGGTGTATTATATACCGTAATGAAATTTTGTTGATTTAAACTATCAACACATCCTCCTGTTCCTGTAACTGAAAGTTGTACATCATATACACCATTATTCATGTAAGTATGCATAATAGTATCACCCGAAGCTGTAGAGCCATCACCAAAATTCCAAACCGGATTGGAAGTATTGTTGGAAGTATTGTAAAAAGTAACCGTTAAAGGCTCACAACCGGCAAAAGTATCGGCAGTAAAAGTGATGACAGGTAAATCAAATACATTTACTAAAACAGAATCCATAACCGCCGGCGAGCAATTATCGGTAGCGGTAACATAATAGGTTGTAGTTGACGTAGGAGAAACCGTTTGCGATGAACTTGTAGAGCCATTACTCCACATATAACTGTATGGTCCGCCATTTCCTCCACTTACTGTTGCCGAGATAACTGTACTTTGCCCCGGACATACATATTGAGTAGGTGTTACAGATAAATTTAAAACCGGGTATAATGACACAGCAACATTATGAGATGCAGAATTACATCCATTGGCATCTGTTGCCACGACAGAATATACTGTATTTCCTGTGGGTGATACTGTTTGTGAAGAACCTGTAACACCATTACTCCAAGTATAGGTGTAAGGTGCTGTCCCTCCGGATGCCAAAGCGCTAATAGTAGCAGATGTACCTACACATATTGTTGTATCGGATGATGTTGTTAATGAAATTTGAGGAGGTTCGTTTATTGTAACAAAAGCAGTATCAAAACATCCTGTATTTGCATCTGATACTATGCAATAATAATTTCCCACACATAAATTACTTACCGTTGGAGTGGTAGCACTTCCTGCTCCTGCATCCCATTGGTAAGCATAAGTAATGTTAGGGTCAGAACCTTGAACAGTTGCACTTCCATCACATACACCAAAACACGACGCATCAGTAGTTGTAGTAGTAAAAGTTACTTGAGGAGGTTCGTTTATTGTAAAAGTAGAATCCAATGTACAACCATTATCATCGGTTACGGTAACAGTATAAGTTCCGGCACATAATGCTGATATATTGGGTGTTGTGGCTCCATTTGACCAGCTATAAGCATAAGGTTGCGTTCCGCCTTGTGGTGCTACTACAATAGAACCATCACAAACACCGAAGCATGAAGCATCCGTTATAGTTTTAGGAATACTTAAAGCTTGTGGCTCGGTAATGTTAAATGTAGAATCCAATGTACAGCCATTGGCATCTGTTACTGTTATCGTATATGTTCCGGCACAAAGTGACGTGATACTTGCTGTGGTAGCTACATTAGTCCAACTGTAAGTATAAGGCGATGTACCTCCTTGTGGAGTAACGGTAATCATACCGTCACAAGCACTGTTACACGAAACATTATTTTTACTGTTAGGAATACTTAAAGGTAATGGTTCATTTAAAACAACTGTTGCAAAATCCTGACAACCGGCTCCATCATCTGCTACACAAACATAAGTTCCGGGCGCTAAACCCGTAAAGGTATTTGTAGCTTGCCAAGTAGCTCCATTGTCAATACTGTATTGGGTAGCCCCTCCTGTAGCAATTATTTGGATAGAACCATCATTGGCACCATTACAACTGATATGGGAATAAATTGTATCGGTAATTTGAACCGGACAACTTGTTAAACAAGAAGCAGGTGCATTATATGACGGTGAAGTAAGCGAACAGGTTGGATTATCCGAAAAATAAGCGGTTATCGTACAAGGATTACCATCTGCTGTTTGATTATTTATGGTATAATTCATTGGGCTGTTAAACGGAGGCGGAATAACATCCTGATTTCCATTACAATCTTCTACAATCAGATTACCGGTTGTTGGCGGATCTGAAAATGTAACGCTACCCGTAGTTGAATAAGTATTTGTAGCAGGGTCGCACGGTCCCGGAGATGTCGTAATATTAGTAATTGCACAAGTTACAATATTGCAATTGGTAGTTGCAGTACCACCTGAATTAGTAAACGATATATTAGTAGGCGAATTTGAAAAATTTGTAATCAATAAAATATACACATCTCCATTTTGTGCATTATTAATATTAGCTGTCTCAGTAGCAGAAGCAGAATAACTACAATCAATTACACTATTGGGACTGGTTCCTGAACCCGCCGCTCCCAAGTTACCGCAAGAATTTACAGCTGTATTATAATCAGGATATGGGCCCCACAATATGAAGTCGATATCCACATTGTTAGAATTACTCATATCAATAGTAAGGTTTCCGGGCTGATCTATCTGAAAGAAATACCATGCCGGGTTGGGAGCTGAACCTAAACATCCATAATTATTAGTTGGTGCCGTTGTCATGGCATCGCCATTATTTACTCCTGCAGGGAAAGTTGTTGTTGAACCGGAACAAAAAGGGTCCGGGCTTGTACAATCCGAACCTTGTGCAAGAATAGAATTATTGTTTGCTAAAAATAAATATATAATGATTAAAAAATATAGTTTTAGGATTCTCATCTATTCTTTCTTTTTATACTCAATTAATTATCTTAATAAATTCACTTTTCCTGCAAATTGATGTTTTTTACCTTCAACATCAGTAGTGGTTACAGTATAAATATATACACCTTTAGGCAACGGGCTTCCTGTATTCATATAAGTACCATTCCATTCGCAATTATCTTGTGTGCCGTTAAACACTATTTTACCCGATATATCTTTTATTGTAATATCGCACGGAACGTTAAATTCTTTAATTGCTTTTGGGTAGAACGTATCATTGTTTCCATCGTTATTTGGAGTAAATGCATTGGGCGCTAATATATCAAACCCCTCATTATTATATACTTCTGTTTCGATGGTGTTTGAACATCCGTTCACATCTGTTATCAGCAATTTCACATTATATGTTTTCTTTTCTTCATAAATGGTAGAAACACTTTCACCATTTAATGACTTTCCGTTACCTAAGTTCCAGTGCAAAGCTATAGGTTCAGCATCAATCGTTTTTATCTTAAATTTTGTATAAGGGTAAAACAATTTGTTATTGTCGTATTGCTCCCACATATTCTGATAGACAATTTCGGCATGGGGTAATTTATTGACTACTATTTTATTTTTTGCTTGAATTTTCACCGGTTCTTCAAAGTTATTATTTACAACACATAATACCTGATATTCTCCCGAGAATTTGTAAACATGTGTTGATTTCTCTCCTTTTGCTGTATGCCCATCACCAAATGTCCACTCAATATCTTTCAATGGCAGATTTTCAGGATTTATCAATTTTACTTGAACCGGCGTACCTGCACAAGTATTGTAATTTGACACTTCTACACTAAGAGTATTTAGCGCTTTTAAATAAAGTGAATTTTTCGAACTTTCTTCTTTTTCTGCTTCTTTTTCTTGTGTTTTTTCAGTTAAATCATTATTATCTTCAGAAGAGGAATTAATTATATTTTCAGTTGTTTTATTTTCAGTGTTTTCCGGAATATTTTGCTCTGTTAATTCGGTTTGTTGAACATTTTCTTTAGTGTTTTCAGTTGCAAAAACAAGTTTTTTGTTTTCAGTTGATTCTTCTTTATTAACTTTTTCTCCGGCACTCTCAACTTGTTCTGCCTTTAAGGCATTGTTATTATTTTCATTTAAAACAAGTTCAGCTTTTTGTTCATTATGTTCATCAATCGATGTTTCGTTAAAATTATTTTTAACATACATAAAAACCGATGTTGCAATAACAACTGTTACTGCTGCAGCAATTCCGATTTTACGCAATCTTTTTAAGCGTGTTTGTTTTGCCAAACTTTTTTGAAACTCTTTCCAATGTTGTTCATTGAAAGGCACTTCTGCATTTTCGAGTTTATCTTTTAAATATTTGTCAAATTGGTCCATAATCTACATTGTGTTATTTGGAATATTCTTTATATTGATTTGCCAATAATTTCTGTAATTTTTGTTTTGCTTTAGCCAAATTTGATTTTGACGTTCCGATATTTACATTTAGCATTTCTGCAATTTCTTTGTGCGAATAACCTTCTATTACATATAAATTAAACACTGCCTTATATGCCGGGGTAAGTTGCTGAATAGCTTTCATAATGTCTTGCACATTAAAGTCGCTGTTCACCATATCATCTATGGCAATATTGGTATCTTCTAATTGTTGTTCGTCGTCGGTAAAACCAAAGGTGTTTTTATTTTTCCGGTACCAATCTATGGATGTATTGACCATAATGCGTCTAACCCACCCTTCGAGCGAACCATTAAATTGATATTTTGGTAAATTATTAAACACTTTCATCATTGCCTCATGAAAAATATCCTTTGCTTCATCATCATCCCTAGCATAGCGCTTGCATACAGCCATCATTTTACCGTAAAACTTCTTGTAAAAGGCGTATTGAGCTTTTTCATTGCCTTTTATACAAGCTTTTACCAGTGTCTTTTCATCTTCAAATTCTATGTTGGCCATATTTTCTTTCAACTTAAAAACGTTTAATTGCTGTTTTGGTTGCCTGCTTTAAAAAATTATTTTTTAATCCTTCACTAATTTGATGCAATTTTCTAATTTAGCACAAAATATATTGTTTAATCAAAAAAAATAAAATAAAATGAAAATTTCTGTTATCGGAGCCGGAAACGTTGGTGCAACCTGTGCTAATGTTTGTGCCCACAAAGAGTTAGCCAACGAAATTATTATGGTAGATATTAAAGAAGGTTTTGCCGAAGGTAAAGCTTTGGATATTTGGGAAACTTCTCCTATCAACCTTTATGATTCGCGCACTATTGGTGTTACCAACAATTACGAAGCTACAGCAGGTTCAGAAGTAGTGGTTATTACATCGGGAATGCCTCGTAAACCGGGTATGAGCCGTGATGATTTAATTGAAACCAATGCTAAAATCGTTAAATCGGTTACCGAGCAAGTTATTAAATATTCGCCCGATGCTAAAATTGTAGTTGTTGCCAATCCGTTGGATGTAATGACTTACACCGCTTATTTAACAGCCAAAGTAGATTCTTCAAAAGTATTTGGTATGGCCGGTATCTTGGATACTGCTCGTTACCGTTCATTTTTAGCCCTTGAGCTAAATGTTTCACCAAAAGATATTCAAGCAGTATTGATGGGCGGACACGGAGACACAATGGTTCCATTACCTCGTTATACTACTGTTGGAGGCATTCCTGTAACAGAATTGATTGAAAAAGATAAATTAGATGCCATTATTGAAAGAACAAAATTTGGCGGTGGCGAAATTGTAAAATTATTGGGTACTTCTGCATGGTATGCACCCGGTGCTGCAGCAGCTCAAATGGTAGAAGCAATTGTACGCGACCAACGTCGTGTTTTCCCTGTATGCGCATTAGTAAACGGACAATATGGTTTAGATAACTTATATATTGGTGTACCGGTAATTTTAGGTAAAAACGGCATCGAAAAAATTATTGAATTAGATCTTAACGATGAAGAAAAAGCGCTATTGAATGCTTCGGCAGAACACGTTCGCGAAGTAATGGGCGTATTGGATGACATGAATATAATTGCTTAAAAAAGCAAATCAACTATAACCTATTTTAAAAAGACCGTTCAAATTGGACGGTCTTTTTTACTTTTGTAAAAATTACATTCAATGCAAACACAAGTTCCATTTAATATAATTCCGATAGAGGAAGATGGATTTCATTTACAATTATCCGGAAAAATAAACGATAACGACGTTAACTTACTTATCGACACAGGTGCTTCACGTTCTGTTTTTGACGAAAATAAAATTAAAGCTATTTTAGGCGAAAATCTTATTGAAGAAATTGAAAAACTGAGCACCGGTTTGGGGACAAACTCTATGCAATCGAAAAAAGCTGTTTTAGAATCTTTTAAAATTGGTGATATTCATTTACACAATTACGAAGTAGCTGTTTTGGACCTTTCGCACGTTAACCAAAGCTACACCCAAATAGGACTGGATGAAATTGCCGGCGTAATTGGCAGCGATTTATTATACGATATGAAAGCTGTAATTGATTATGATAAGAGTACATTAACGCTTAATCAATAACCATTATTCTTTTACAATTTTAAAAACATAATGTTTGTTGGTTTCATCTTCTAAAACCACAAAATACATTCCGGGCAATAAATCCTTTATGGAAAATGTTTTGTTTGTCGCTGTACGTGCTTGCAAAACTTGCGCGCCCATTAAATTGTAAACCGTAACCTTAACCGGTTTAGTTTGTGTACTTTTAATGGTAATATTTTTGCTCGCAGGATTTGGATAAACCGAAAAATCATTCGTATAAGTAATGTAATTGACAATATTAAAAAAGGTTCCTTTAAAATAATGCAATCCACCGGTATAACTACCTAAAATCATATCATTATACCCGTCGTTATTAAAATCATATATTACCGGTGCAGTTTTTCCGCCTTTGCGAATATCAAACAACATACTGTCCACCACGTTAAAAGTTCCTGTTAAGTTATTGTCAATACTGTCGTACTTAAATAAATATCCGCTTTCAGAACCACAAATCAACTCCCATTGATTATTGGCATTTTTATAAAAAAACGGTTGAGCGTACCCACTGTAAAAGCCTGAAAAATGTGTGTAAACACCACCCAAACTGTCCGTTTGTTGCGTAAATACAGGATTTGTGGAACTCCCTGTGTTTTGGAAATAATAAATGGTTCCGTTTTTGTTTCCTACCACCAAATCAATTAAATTATCTTCGTTTAAATCAACCAACTGTGGCGCTGCATATTGCCCTACATCTATCCCTTGGTATTTGGCTTGCGAAAAAACAAAATTCACCGGATTGCCCGCTCCTGCCGTATTGCTAAACAAATGCAAAAGCCCTTCCGAATCGCCCAAAAGTAAATCGTCGTCACCATCTCCATCAATATCTCCAACCGTTGGGCATATGGCTATTGCCGGCTGATTTAAATTTGTATTCAAATTATATGAAGGCAAATCCAAATAATTGGAATCGACTATTAAAAATTTTGGCGAAGTATTACTGCCAATATTTTCGAGCAACATTAATCTGCTGATATAAGTATTGGATGATGCCGTATCAAAATATCCGTAATTACCCACCAACAAATCCATCAATCCGTCTTGATTATAATCGATAAGTGCCGGATAAGCACCCTGTCCCACCTCTAACATTTCGTTTTGCAAAAACGAACTCGATACAAAGTTAAAATCGGGCTGCGTTGTGGTTCCGTTATTTAGATACAACCAAGAACTCTGGTAATTATTTGAAGCATTTATATCGTTTGGAGAAACAATTAAGTCTTTTTCTCCATCATTATTTACATCTATATAAAATCCAGCAGGAAAAATATCTACGTCAACCGCAGGCGCATTACTCGAGGAAAAATTAGCCGGAAATATACTGTCTTGTGCAATCATTATGCTTGATGTTAAATCTTGCGAGTTATCGCCATTTATCAAAATGGTCATATTACTAAATGAAATATCGCCCAAAACCAATTCTTTGGCATTGTCATTATTTACATCCAATGTCATCAGTGTACTGCCTGAATGTTTTGCTCCGCCTACAATATTTTTACGTTCCGGATTTGGCACATTCCATTGACAAGTATCATTAAGTGTTACGGAATTGGAACTGAAATTTTCGGCAAAAAATCCCCAACATTTATTGCGCAATTCGTAATCCAAGCTGTCGCAAGTACCATACTTTTCAATAGTCAGGTTTTTATGATATTCTATATATGTTCCCAAAATACTAAAAGTAAGTATATCCAAATCGCCGTCATTGTCAATATCATCAATGGCTGGAATATCGGCAGAACTTACGTAAAGATTGACATAATTGGGTTGATAGTTGGAATACAACAACGAGGTAGCCAATTGAAAGCTTAAATTACCACCGGACGACGTATTTTTATACACTTGTATTCCGCCGGACGATGAGGCAAAAATATCTTGCTTTCCATCACAATTATAATCTCTCAACAACATCCAATTACTTATTTCAGGAAAAGCATTTACATACTCAGGAGCATACTTATACTTTACCTGCCCTGCTGAACCTACGTTTAAAAAAGTGGATATTTTATTTCCGCTGCGGTCAAAAACAACCAAATCGGGCACATTATCCATATTTAAATCTATTGTTGAATATTGTCCGGAATTAATTCCCCCGGCAAACCCCAGCGTCAATGTATCATTATTTTTCAGGATTAAAACAGTATCGGTTTCTTCAAAAATAATTTGTTGCCCCAAAAACCTGTTCGAAAACATTACCAACGAGGAGAAAAACAACCATTTAACGTAGGAATAAAGCATAATATGAAAGTATTTACAAATTAAGTTGTTAAATAATATTTGAAATTCTATATTTGCACGCTCAAATATTTTGTGTAAAAATAAGAAAAAATGCAGAACAAAGGATTAATTACAACGTTTACCATTTTATTGGCTATTGCCAGTTTATATTCCATTTCGTTTACTTTCGTAGCGAATTCGGTAGAAAATAAAGCAAAAGAATACGCACAAGGCGATATTCAAAAAGAAGAAGCTTATTTGGATTCTATGCGTAGTGTAGAGGTTTATCCTGTATTCGGGTTTACTTACGACTATGTAAAGAAACACGAATTAAACCTTGGGCTAGACCTTAAAGGCGGTATGAACGTTGTTTTGGAAGTATCATTGGCAGATGTTATTGATGCATTGTCAAACCACAGTAAAGACCCCGATTATAGAGCGGCACTTAAATTGGCCAAAGAAAAACAACGCAACAGCGATAAAGATTTTGTAACTCTTTTTGCCGAAGCGTGGAACGAAGTTGCTCCCAATAAAAAGTTAGTTTCAGTATTTTATACCTTGCAAAACAAAGATAAAATATCTCCCGATGCTTCAAACGAAGAGGTATTGGCTTTCTTGCGAGAAGAAACTTCCGATGCTATTGAGCGTTCCTTTAATGTATTAAGAACTCGTGTAAACTTATTTGGTGTTGCTCAACCCAATATTCAAAAATTGGAAGGTTCTGACCGTATTTTGGTAGAATTACCCGGTGTAAAAAATAAAGAACGCGTACGCCAGTTACTTCAAGGAACTGCACAATTAGAGTTTTGGACAACTCGCGAAAATGCAGATGTTTACCCGTTATTGGAACAAGCCAATCAAAAATTGGCTTTGATACTTAATCCTGATTTAAATAAGGAAGAAAAACCGGATACTGCAGCTGTTGCAAATGACAATGCACAAGACAACGAAAATACAAACACGGTTACTGCAGATACCGATTCTTTATCGAACGATTCTACCGAAACAGAAGAAGAAAACTTAATTGAAGAATTATCTGAAACAAAATCAGACTCTGCGGCTTCTAAAGAAGAAATGTCGCAAGAAGAGTTTGCCAAGAAAAATCCATTATGGGCTGTATTGCGTCCGGCTATTTATCAAAACGAAAACGGACAGTATTATCCGGGAAGAGGACCTGTTGTAGGTTACGCAGCTATCACCGATACGGCAAAAGTAAATGCTTATTTACGTCGTAAAGAAATTCGTGCTTTATTCCCTCGCCTTAAATTTCTATGGACAGCCAAACCTACCGATAAAGAAGGCAGATACTTGGCTTTAGTTGCTATTGATGTAAAAAACAAAGACGGCAAAGCACCATTAGAAGGCGATGTAATTGTTGATGCCAAGCAAGATTTTGACCAATTTAGCGGAAACGCTCAAATTGATATGGTAATGAATGCCAAAGGTGCCAAGGTATGGAAAAACTTAACCAAAGCAAACATTGGCAAAAGTATTGCTATTGTGTTGGATAATTATGTTTATTCTTATCCAACTGTTCAAGGAGAAATTGCCGGCGGGCGTTCTCAAATTACAGGAGACTTTACAATAGAAGAAGCAAAACTAATTGCCAACATTCTGAAAGCCGGAAAATTACCTGCTCCTGCACGTATTGTTGAAGAAGCAATTGTTGGACCGTCACTTGGTCAAAAATCTATTTCTGACGGTTTACGCTCATTTATGATTGCCTTATTGATTGTATTGATTTATATGGCATTTTATTACGGTAAAGCCGGTATTGCTTCAGATGTTGCATTGATTGCCAACTTATTCTTCTTATTGGGCGTATTAACCTCAACCAATATTGCTTTAACATTACCCGGTATTGCCGGTATAGTATTAACCATTGGTATGTCGGTAGATGCCAACGTGCTTATATTTGAACGTATCCGGGAAGAATTAGCCGCCGGAAAAAGTTTGCGATTAGCCATAACCGATGGTTATCGTAATGCTTACTCCTCTATTATAGATGCAAACGTAACTACTTTATTAACCGGGATTATTTTATGGATGTTCGGTACCGGTCCGGTAGAAGGTTTTGCCAAAACATTGGTTATTGGTATTTTCACATCATTATTCTCGGCAATATTTATTACCCGTTTGATTTTCGAATGGCAATTAAGCAAAAAGAAAGCTATTACATTTGCTACCAAATTAACAGATGGTGCATTCAAAAATGTAAATTTCCAATTCATTAAAAACCGTAAGAAATTTTACATCATCAGTGGATTAATTATTGCCGTTGGTTTAGGTTCTTTATTCACAAAAGGATTGAACTTTGGTGTAGATTTTACCGGAGGTAGAACTTACTTGGTGAAATTTGAGCAACCGGTAGAGCCAACAGAAGTAGCTGCCGACTTGGCAGATGTTTTTGAAGGTGCGCCCGAAGTAAAAACATTCGGTTCATCCGACCAAGTAAAAATTACAACCAACTACATGATTGATTCTGAAGCTGAAAATGCCGATGATGAAGTAGAGTCCAAATTAAACGAAGGTTTACAAAAAACAGGTATTTCTTACGAAATATTAAGCTCACAAAAAGTTGGACCAACCATTGCCGATGATATCAAAACATCTGCATTCTGGGCTATTTTGTTCTCTCTGATTGTAATATTCGTATATATTGTCATCCGATTTAGAAAAATACCATTTGGTATTGGAGCAATTGCCGCGTTATTCCACGATGTATTAATCGTTATCGGTTTATTCTCCATTTTCTACGGTGTATTGCCTTTCTCATTAGAAATTGACCAAGCATTTATTGCTGCAATACTTACCGTTGTGGGTTACTCTATTAACGATACCGTGGTAGTATTTGACCGTATTAGAGAATACCTTGGGTTACATAAAAAACAAAAAATGGATGAAGTGGTAAACAACGCACTTAACAGCACATTAAGTCGTACTATTAATACATCATTGAGTACCATTTTTGTATTGTTAATGATATTCTTGTTTGGTGGTGAAGTAATTAGAGGTTTTGCCTTTGCATTGCTTGTGGGTGTTACAGTAGGTACTTATTCTTCATTATGTATTGCTGCTCCGGTAATGTATGATTTGGTAAGTAAAAATGAAGAAGAAGCTACTTCATCTAATAAAAAGAAGAAAAAATAATTACATTACCAAATAAATCTAAAAATCCCTGCTGAGTTCAGCAGGGATTTTTCTTTATACAATACAATATTGAAACGATTACGATTCAAACTTTTTAGTGAAATTTTTATAATGTATGTATCTTTCCCAAACTTTGCGTACATACAAATACGTTTCCATACCTCGGCAATAACCGTGTTTTACCACTTCATCTTTGTAATACTTTGGTTTGGATTTTAACTTAATGTAATATTCTACATTATTATCCCAAACTGTAGGATTGGCACCATACTTTTTGGCTAAATTCCTTGCATCAATAATATGCCCCAACCCAACATTATACGAAGCCAAAACAAACTTTTGCCGTTGAATACTGTCGTGAACAGTTTTAGCCCATTGCTTATCCAAATATTGCAAAAACTTCACTCCGGCAGCAATTTGCTCGGCAGGTGACGAAGTAGAATCAATACCATAGCGCTTTGCCGTATTGGGCATCAATTGCATTAACCCAAAAGCACCTGCCCAAGATTTTGCCTTAGGATTAAAATGCGACTCTTGATAAATCATTGAAGCCAACAATTCCCAATCCCAACCGATTTTTTGGGCATTTCGCTTTATTAAATCATCAAATGGTGAAATTCTTCCGGTTTCCGGAAAATAATAATCACTGTTATACATCGAAGCATAGAAACTGCGATTATTAAAATACTTTTGCAACAAATACTTGTATTTCCTGGTTTTCTTAAACCGGTTGAACCAAAGGTTATAATTGGTCAGTAATTTACGGCTGTTTTTACGCACGGCAAAAGCAATTTTTTGTTTCATACTCAGCGGTACGCTTATATCTATATTCGGGTAAAAATGCTGCAATACTTTGGCAACATTTTCGTCGGCAACGGTAAAATTTATTTCCCCCATAGCCACTTTATCTATCAGCTCTTCCGAAGTAATTGCCGGTGAGGCAGTATCAATATAAATAGGTGCGCCAATCTCTTCGGACAGATGAACCAAACGCTCATAAAAAGACGTGTTTTTGTGCGTAACAATATGTTTATGCGCCAATTCCAATGGCGAATGAATAAATGGCGTAGAATCATTGGCTGAGTGCTTTCGTTGCACCAATACTTGACGGGTATAAGTGTGCGGAATAGTAAATGCTGCTTTTTTTGTGCGTTCTTTGGTAATGGTTAAGTTGGCGGCAATTATATCGCCTTTTCCCGAATTTAAATCATCAAAAACAGTAGCAAATGTGTGTATGGGAACAACATTCATCGAGACATTCAGGTGTTTGCAATAATTATTTAAAATATCGTACTCAAACCCCATAGGTACGCCCTTGTAAATAAAATACCCCGTACTGCTGTACTCCATTAAAACGGTTAGTTTTTTATTTTTCAGAATACTGTCCAAATCATAATAATAAGTGTATTGCGTATCGTTTAGTTTGGGTTTGGGTGCAGTATTGCACGACACCACAGCCGATATTACAGCAAACGCCACAATAGACCAAATGAATTGATATGTAAAACGAAAATTCAAGGTAAAGTTTCTTAATTTCGAATGGTTGTTATTTAATTAACGAAAATTCCACCGAAAGGTTTATGAATAAAAATAAATTATATCACTTTTTCAGTATTCTTATTATTGCTTTTTTATTTGGTTGCACTGTTAATCAAGGGTATAAAGCATTAAATGAGTATAACTATTTTAAGGCGAAAAAAAATTTTGAACAAAAGCAAAAGCATCACAATCTTGCCGGAAAATATGGTTTGGCAGTCATTTATGAACGAAACGATAATCCTTTTCATCAATTGGATTCGGCTTATGCCGAAATATTAAGTGTAAAAAAACAATTTGTGCATTTACCGGAAAAGAAAAGAGCACAAATAAAAAAATTCCATATCGATTCAGTATCAATAGATTCATTGTGGAACAGGATAAATCAAAAACTGTTTACAAAGTATGTGAAAGCAAATAAGTTGGATTCTTTTATACTTTTTACAAAGAAATATCCTGAGAGTGTTTACTTGGATACCGTTCAATCTATTGTAATGGCAAAAGCTTATCAACAAGCTGTTGAACAAAATACGGCACAATCCTATCATCAATTTTTACTCCTATATCCGGATGCACCACAAGCAAAAGAAGCCCAATTCAAATATCAACAACGCTTATTTATAGAAAATACGCTTAATGCCAATGAACAGCAAGTTGCCGACTTTTTAAAAAACAATCCTGATAATGCTTTTTACCGGCAAGCCGAAAAAAAATTATATGATTTGGTAACGCAAAACGGTAATCCGGAAGATTATTTACGTTTTATTTTAAAATATCCCAATAACAGTTATGTAGAAAGTGCTTGGCGAAAAATATTTGCCCTTACCGTAAAAAGCTATACGGCTGAGAATCTGAATAAATTTTTAAGCAAATATCCAAACTATCCGTTTAAACAAGAAATTTATGAAGCAATTGCTCTAATGCAGAAAATTGTATTGCCGGCGCGAAAAAACGAAAAATGGGGTTATGTAGATGAGCAAAACCGTTTGGTTATTCCGTTTATCTATCAATCTGCCGATACTTTTTCAGAAGGACTGGCTATCGTGCAAAAAAACGACCGTTATTTTTATATTAACAAAAAAGGACAAGCTGTTTTTGAATCTGATTTTGAAGAAGCATACCCGTTTAAAAACGGATTAGCCATTATCGGGAACAACGAACTTTATGGTATTATCGACCGTTCGGGAAACATCGTGTTACCGGTTATTTACGAGTATATCGACCAATTTTACCATCATCGTGCGCCAATTGCTCACAATAACAAATATGGTATTATTAATGATGATTTACAATGGGTTCTTTCTCCGGTATATGAAAGTATTGGTACATTTGAATCCGGCATTACGTATTTTTCCAAACAAAATAAATTTGGCATTATAGACACCAACGGTAACCTTATTACAAAAGCAGTTTACAGTTCTGTTGATTTGTCCGATACAAGTTTTATCCGCGTAAAAACAGACTCAATGATGAGCGTATTAAACAATAATGGAAAAACTATTGTTCCCGCTCAATTTAATTATATCAGCAAAAAGAAAAATCATAAAGCCATTGTTGTAAAAAATAATTTGTACGGTTACCTTACAGATAAAGGCAAACTGTTAATTCCTCCAACTTTTTCTTACAACGAAGAAACCGATTTTTATGCCCATTTCAATTCATTGGGATATGCAGTTATGAAACAAGGAAATAAATTCACTCTTATCGACACAACGGGAAAGAAAATTGTTCCGGCAATTTTTGACCGCATTAAACCATTTTATTACGAAAATTTAATTCCGGTAAAAAAAGGTACGCTATGGGGAACAATAGACTTGAAAAGCAAATTATTGATTCCGTATCAATACAAAGATATTTACCCAATTGCAGACACCACTTTGCTCATTGCGCAAAAAGACAGTCTTTATGGTGTAATTAACGAAAAAAACGAGCCGGTTATTCCGTTTGCTTATCAAGCGCTCGAAGTGCTTCAATATCCATATTTTTTAGCCAAAAAAAATGACAGTTACGGCGTTATTACAATTAAAAACACCATTTTACCTTTCGAATTTGATAAAATCACCCTATTTAAAAACAAATGGTTTTTAAGCGAAAAAAATAATGAAACAAGATATTACAAAATACCTGAACCGTTTAAGTCAAGAAAATAATGCGATTTCATTAATCGCACATAAAGAGGCTGCTCCTTACCGAAAAACACAAGCGAATTATTCGAATCCCAAAATCAGTGCAGTACTTGTACCTTTGGTTTTTCATCAAAATCAATGGCAAATAATAATGATAATTCGCCCAAAATACGATGGACACCACAGTGGACAAATTGCATTTCCGGGCGGCAAAGCTGAACCACAAGACCGCTCAACAAAAGAAACCGCTCTTAGAGAAACACACGAAGAAATTGGGCTATCGCCTTCAATATTTCAGATTCCTACAACTTTATACAAAGTGTATATACCCGTAAGCAATTACCTTATTTATCCTTATGTGGGAGTTTCGGAAAGTTTCAATCAAAACCAATTAAAGCTTGACCCCACCGAAGTGGAAGATGTTATTTTTATACCCGTAAATTGGTTGTTGCACACTACTCTTAAAAATATTCTGGTAACCGGTTCAGGCGGAATGAAATTCAAAGCACCGGCATTTGTTTACGACAAGCATGCCATTTGGGGCGCTTCCTGCATGATGCTTAACGAATTAAAGCATAGATTATCAATAAGTTAATTTGGCATAATATTTGAAAAATACTCACAAATTCGCGTACAAATTTTCTGTAATTAGTAATTTTCATTAACTTTAAAACGAACAAAATCAAACACTATGAAAAAAATCTTTGTAATAGCTTTAGGAATTTCAACAATAGTTGCCTGTAAAAAAGCAAAATTAAACAAACAAACGACCTCGTTTGCCGATGATGCAACAGCACAAGCGGCATTTAAAGATATGGGGCGCGTAATGGAAGAAGTTGTGGATGATGACGGTAATGGTACAAATCGTACGGCTTCATACACTTTTGGCAATTGCGCTACTGTAAGCATTTCGCCGGCGTGGGCAGATTCTACATTTCCCAAAACAATTGTTGTCGATTTCGGCTCAACAAATTGTACGGATAATTATGGTATAAAACGTCGTGGAAAATTAATTGCCACCGTAAACGACCGTTACAGAAATCCTGGATGTAAAATCACTATCAATCCGCAGAGTTATTATGTAAATGATTACAAAGTGGAAGGTACAAAAATCATTACCAATAAAGGAAGAAACAGCAGTGGAAACCTTGAATTTTCTACCGAAGTAAATAACGGAAAAGTAACCAACACTAATGGCGAATCAATTTCGTGGAACAGTTCTCGCACAAGCGAATGGATTGCAGGTGAAGGAACATTTTTTAATATTTGCGATGATGTTTACTCCGTAACAGGAAACGGAAACGGTGTAAACCGCGAAGGAAGAAGCTACACGGTAACCATTACCGAACCGCTAATTAAAAAAGTTTGCTGCCGATGGATTACACAAGGTAAACTTGAGCTTGCGCCTGACGGTTTAAAAACCCGTAAAGTGGATTTTGGCGACGGAACCTGCGACAACAAAGCCACTGTAGAAATAGGCAACAAAACCTATAATATCTCAATGTGGTAAAAAAATTATCTTTATCTCATTTCAAAAGGCTGTCAAAATTGACAGCCTTTTTTGTTAATATTTATACGACAATAAAATTTTAAATCCGGTGAATAAATT
Organism: Flavobacteriales bacterium UBA852; assembly: GCA_002295925.1. Classification (GTDB taxonomy): domain Bacteria; phylum Bacteroidota; class Bacteroidia; order Flavobacteriales_E; family Vicingaceae; genus UBA852. The sequence continues at coordinate 122,260 of DBGO01000015.1, read as the reverse complement.
TTAATTTTATATCCTTAACACAAAGAAACTTAAATTATGATTTTGTATTTGATTATAGGGTTATTAGCAGGATTAATTGCCGGATTTTTCATCGGAAAATCTATAAGCGGAAATGCGCAAAATGACAATTCCTCCATTTTGGACGATTACAAAAATCAAATCCGTGAAATGGAACAAAAACTGACTCAATTAACCGAAAAATCACAAACAGAGATAAAAGCACTTACCGAAGAAAACGGACAGCTGAAAGGTCGCATAGAAAATTCGCTAAAAGTATTTGAAGAACAAAAGGAAGAACTACAAAAAACAAAAACCGAAAAAGACCAATTGCTCACTAAATATTCGCAAGCCGAAGCAACTTTGAAAGCCCTTGAACAACAACTCGATGAGCAAAAGAAACAAGTGGAAGAAATCAATAAAAAGTTCCAAATGGAATTTGAAAATATTGCCAATAAAATTTTAAAACAAAATACCGAGGAATTTGTCGATACCAACCGCAAAAAACTGGATGAAATTTTACAACCGCTCAAAGAAAACATTCATCGATTTGAGGAAAAAGTAGAGAAAAAATTTATTGATGAAACAAAGCAACGCTCGCAACTGGTTGAACAATTGCAAGCTTTAAAAACGCTCAACGAAAATTTATCAAAAGAAGCCAGCAACCTGACCGAAGCATTGAAAGGAAGCAACAAAATGCAAGGAAACTGGGGAGAATTGATTTTAGAAAGAATTTTGGAAGATTCCGGATTGATTAAGGATGAAGAATACTTTACGCAATACACGGACAAAAACCAAGAAGACAAACAAATAAAACCCGATATTGTTGTTAAACTTCCCGAAGATAAACACATTATTATTGACGCTAAGGTTTCTTTAATTGCTTACGAAAAATATGTTGCCGCCGAAAACGAAGAAGAGCAAAAACGATATTTAAAACAACACATTGAGTCGGTAAAGCAACACATAAAAGGATTGAGTGAAAAAGATTATTTCTCGGCAAAAAACCTCAACTCGCCCGAATTTGTATTGCTTTTTATGCCCATAGAATCTTCCTTTAGCATTGCCATACGTGCCGACAATGAATTGTTTCAATACGCTTGGGACCGTAAAATTATTATCGTAAGCCCTACTACCTTATTGGCAACATTACGCACCATCGCCTCGGTATGGAAACACGAAAAACAAACCCGAAATGCCATTCAAATTGCCGAAGAAGCCGGAAAACTTTACGATAAATTTTATGGCTTTGTCTCCGATTTGGAAAAAATTGAAAAAAACATTGACAGTGCCAAAAAATCATACAACGATGCCTTTACAAAATTAAAAGGTCGCGGAGGTTTAATTTCGCGTACCGAAAAACTCAAAAAAATGGGTGCAAAAGCCAACAAATCGTTACCAACCAATTTACTCGACGAGCACACCGACGAAGATTAAACCAATTAAAGGTATTTTTAACAAATATTCAATACCTTTACAATTATGATTTTGAATAAAAAATTTCCGTTTGTCTTTTGGAGTTTTATTGCCTTAACTGTTTTTATTTCCGGATGCTCAACCACAAGTACCGTTAATGATAACATTGCGGCTGTTTACAACAAAAATTTAAAGATTGTCAACCCAAATTACAAAATCTTTCACCAAAACGACAAGCAATCGTTGTTATACCTGAGTATTCCGTCCACTCATTTACTTTACCAAAAGAAAAACACCGATTCTACTTATACGGCACACATAACCTTACATTATGAAATAAGCAATGTTTTAACGCCAAAAGTTATTTCGGACAGCAACACCGTACACATTATTGACATCAATCCCAACTTTGAAGATAAAATTTTGTTTACCCAAATTCCACTTCCTTTATTGCAAGGCAACAATTATCAATTGCGACTTGTACTTACCGACGACAACCGCTCGCAAAGCATCGAAAAAGATATTTTTGTCAATAAAAGCAATCGAAATACCGAAGAATATTACCTTATAAAAAATACATCGGAAGAGATTTTGTTTAACCCTTACATCAAAGCAAACGACACACTTTTTATTTATTATGCCGACAGCACACTTTCACAACTTACCGTAAAGCATTACAAATCTGATTTTCCGGCAGCTGCCCCACCCTTTTCCGACGACAACGAAATAAAAAACAGGGAAATGAATTTTCATCCCGATTCTACCTTTATTCTCGAAAAACAAGATGAATACTTTATGCTTATTCCGCAAAAAGGTATTTATCATTTACAACAAAATCCAAAAAACAAAGAAGGACTTAATCTGTATCAATTCACCGACGATTATCCTGAAGTAACCGATATAGAAACAATGATTCAAGCATTGCGTTACATTACTTCGAAAAAAGAATTTGAGAGCATCATTTACAGTAAAACACCACGCGAAAACTTCGAGAATTTTTGGCTCAGTTTAGGCGGAAATAAAGAACGTGCCAAACAATTAATTAGAGCGTATTACACCAGAGTAGAGTATGCCAACAAGCTGTTTGGCTCATATAAAGAAGGTTGGAAAACCGACCGCGGGATGATTTACATTGTTTACGGTCAACCCAACGTAGTATACAAATCGAGCGAAGGCGAAAGTTGGATTTATGGAGAAGAAGATAATTTGTTGAGCATAAATTTTGTTTTTTACAAAGTAAACAATCCGCTTACCGATAACGATATACGATTGCGCCGCTCACCTACATACAAAACAAGCTGGTACCGTATGGTTGATATTTGGCGTCAAGGCAGAGTCTATTAAAATTCAAAAAACAGGCAATGGCAAAAGATGAAATGATATTTGGGGTTCACCCCGTAATTGAAGCAATAGAAAGCGGAAAAGAAATAAGTAAAATTTATATTCAACGCGATGTAAAACTCGAAAACCTTACTCGCTTACGCAAATTGATAAAGCAAAACAAACTTCCGGTGGCAAATGTTCCGGTGCAAAAGCTAAACCAAATGACCGGCGGAAATCATCAAGGGGTTTTGGCGTTTGTCAGTCCCATTACCACTTACAAAATTGAAGATATTTTACCCGGAGTTTACGAGCAAGGAAAAACACCTTTATTACTCATTTTAGACCGAATAAGCGATGTTCGAAACATTGGTGCTATTACACGAACTGCCGAAGCTTCAGGTGTTGATGCTGTAATTATTCCTACAAAAGAATCGGCAGCTTTGAATGATTTTGCCATGAAATCATCGGCAGGAGCACTCAATCGTGTAAATATTTGCAAATCGCACAATTTATGGGATACTTGTGTTTATTTAAAAGAAAGCGGCTTACAATTGGTTGCCGCCACCGAAAAAGGAAATGACAATTTATACGATATTGAATTTACGCACCCGACAGCAATAATTATGGGTTCCGAAGACCGCGGTATTTCGCGCAATCTGTTGGAAATATCAGATTTTCAAACCGCCATTCCTATGATGGGGAAAATAGGTTCACTAAATGTTTCAGTAGCCACAGGTGTAATGCTTTATGAAGCCGTAAGGCAGAGGGTAAGCAATCAATAAACGCTAAATTCTGTTTACCAATTCTTTGTAAATGGCTGTTAAAAATGGTTCTGCCAACGCCGCGGCTTTTAATATCTCCGACAGTTCAACGGGTTCCAAATGTAAAGGGTCACACTCATCGGTTAATACCGAAATGGCACAACAAGGCAAATTCATATGATTGGCAACAATTACTTCCGGCACAGTGCTCATACCCACAGCATCGGCGCCAATTTTTTTCAAAAATTTATACTCTGCTTTTGTTTCCAAATTAGGACCCGAAACGGCAACATAAACCCCTTCGTGCAGTGTAATGTTCATTTCTTTGGCAATTGCTCTGATTGTATCATTAAGTTTTACATCATACGCTTCACTCATATCCGGAAAACGTGGTCCAAGTTCATCTTCGTTTTTACCTCTCAGCGGATTATCGGGTAAAAGATTTATGTGGTCTGTAATAAGCATCAACGATGCTTTTTTGTAGCCCAAATTTAACGCACCGGCAGCATTTGAAATTAGCAAAAACTCAATACCCAATTGTTTCATTACTCTTACCGGAAAAGTAATTTGTTTCATATCATACCCTTCGTAATAATGAAAACGACCTTGCATAGCCACCACGTTTTTATTGCCCATTTTCCCAAAAATCAATTTACCGCTATGCGACTCAACCGTAGAAACCGGAAAGTTGGGAATATCTTCATACGGAATCTCGTGTTGTATATCAATTTCATTGACCAAACCGCCCAATCCGGTTCCTAAAATTATTCCTACTTGAGGTTTATCTACTTTTAATGATTGTATATATTCTACCGTTTCGTTTATTTGAGCTAACATATTTTCTGTTTTAATGATGTTTTATTTGAATTCAAAAATAAACATAAATAATCTGCAACCTTACATTTATCCCCTTTTATTATTGCACATGAATCGTTTTATCTATTTAAAGTCAAAAACAATAAAACATTGATTTACTGTTTTTTACCTCCTCATTTGATGATGTTTAAAAATTTTAACAATTTTTTATTTGTTTAAACATATTTTGTTTATACATTTGTAAAAACATTAAAACTTAAAAGCCATGAAAAAAGTTAACTTATTAATGACATTAACACTATTGAGTGTAATTTCAGTATTTGGACAAACAAAATGGACGTTTGACAAAGCTCATACGAGTATTTTATTCAGTATTGATCACATGGTAATTTCTGAAGTAGTAGGGAAATTTGAAAAATTTGACGGTACGGTTGAAACTAAATCGGACAAAGATTTTACGGATGCAAAAATTAAACTCACCATTGATGTAAAAAGTATTAATACGGATAATGAAGAACGTGACAAACATTTAAAATCACCCGATTTTTTTGACGCTGAAAAATATCCTACAATAAAATTTGAAAGCACATCAATGAAAAAACTTAACGGCAACTTTTATCTTTTAAAAGGTAAGTTAACAATGCACGGTATTACTAAAGAAGTAGAATTGGAAGTAAAATATAATGGCACTGTAAAAGACCCATGGGGTAATATAAAAGCCGGATTTAAAGTTGTGGGTACTATAAACAGAAAAGATTTTGGTATTGTATATAATTCAACTTTAGAAAGTGGAGGATTATTAATAGGTGAAGAAGTAAGAATAAATTGCAATGTTGAACTTATTAAATTATAATTTAATACGTTAAAAAAATTTAAAAGCCATGAAAGAACCAAAAATTGCTCAAAAAGCGCCTTATGTAATGGATATGGAACCCGGAAAATATGCTTGGTGTTCTTGCGGATTAAGTAAAAATCAACCATTTTGCGACGGTTCGCATAAAGGAACAGGTTTTACTCCTGTTATTGTAGATATTGAAGAACCTAAAAAAGTAGCTTGGTGTGGTTGTAAACACACACAAAATCCACCATTTTGTGATGGTAGTCATACAAAATTATAAAATAACTAAATGAATCGCAGGAACTTCTTGATATCAATTTTTGGTATTATGTCTGCATCAAAATTATACAGTTTAAAAAATTTCACTGATGAATTACCGGCTCAAAGTAAATTGATGCCGGTAATTTTTACATCTCATGGCAATCCTTTTGATATTATCAAATCAAGAGAAGAAAGAAGTTTCTGGAAAGTATTAAATAATCTTGGACAATCTATCAAATCAAACTATGATATAACAGCTGCTGTTATCATTTCAGCACATTGGTGTACAAAAGGCACTTATGTAAATACTGCCTTAAATCAAAAACAAATCTATGATTATTATGGTTTCCCCGAAGAATATTACAAAGTAAAATATGTGGCTAAAGGAAAACCGGATTTAGCTCGAGAAATTGCCAACAAAAATAAATTAATTAACCCTACTACTGATTGGGGTTTAGATCATGGTGCATGGCCTGTACTTATGCATATGTTTCCTGAAGGAGATATCCCTGTATTTGAAATAAGTCTTAACTATTATGCATCTCCACAGTATCATTATAACTTAGCAAAAGAACTTCAACAACTTCGCAAAAAAGGAGTTTTGGTGATTGGTAGCGGAGCATTAATTCATAATTTAAAACTTGCAATGCAAAAACTAACCAAAAATGACACTTCTCCTTATGGTTGGGAAGCAGAATATTCCGAATGGTTAATCAAACAATTAAATAGTAGAAATACAAAAGCTTTTCTAAACTATGAAACAAGCCATAAATTGGGAAAATTAGCTTCTCCTACTCCTGACCATTTTTTTCCGGTATTATACACTCTTGGGCTAATGAATAAAAATGACGATATCGATATTTTTTATAACGAACAAAACACTCATTTACCTGCATTTAGCGAAACAAGTTTTATATTATCATAATTTTGAATTATGAATACAAAAGATATACAAGAAATGTGGGACAAAAGGTATGCTCAACCTGAATATGCATACGGTACTGAGCCCAATGCCTTTTTTAAAACCGCATTAGCAACCAATAAACCAAAAGGCAAAATTTTAATGTTTGCCGAAGGAGAAGGAAGAAATGCCGTATATGCTGCCGAGCAAGGATTGCAAGTAACTGCTGTTGACATTAGTCAAGAGGCAAAACGTAAAGCATTACAATTGGCACATAAAAAGAATGTCTCTATTGATTATTTAGTAGGTGATATTTTCAAAATGGATTTACCAAAAAATTCGTTTGATGCTGCCGGTTTAATATTTGCCCATTTTCCACCCGGAATGAGAGAAAATATACAAAAAAAAATTAGTGAGTTACTTAAACCAAACGGAATTGCAATTATAGAAGCTTTCAGCAAAAATAATTTACCTTACAGAGAAAAAAATCCAAATATTGGCGGACCGCAAAACATTGAGTTTTTATACACAACAGAGATACTATTAAAGGATTTTAAGGATTTTAAAACCTTACTGTTGGAAGAAAAAGAAACCGAATTGAATGAAGGTTTATATCACGTAGGCAAAGGAATGGTTGTCAGATATATTGGTCAAAAAACAGAAAATTAATTTTAAAATTATAGTATGATGAAAACAAAAAATGTAATAGTTACCATGGCTGCAAGTCTATTTTTATTGGCTTGTTCAGCAGCGTTGGATATTCCAACCGAAACCAATTTGGAAAAAGGAAAAGCCATTTATCCCGATTTGACATTGGCTCAATTGCAAGAGGGCAAAAAAGTATATGAAGAAAAGTGCACTCTTTGCCATAAAGCAAAAAATCCGAAACATTTTACTGAAAAAACATTTTCCCAAACAATTCCTGCAATGATAAATAAAGCATCAAAAAAAGGAATAACATTTACCGAAAACGAAAAAGAAGTGATGATGCGCTATTTAAAAACCATGAATATCGAATAATTTATGACTGCATTAGAAGATCTATTAAAAACCAAATTTCGGAATTTAAACCAAAAAACTATTATCAACCTTATTGTTACAAGCAGTTTGATAAACAATAAATTGCAAAAAATTCTAAAGCAATATGATATTGCTCCGCCGCAATATAATGTATTGCGCATACTTAAAGGTCAGTATCCGAATGCCGTATCGGTAAATATTATAAAAGAACGGATGATGGATGCCAACTCTGATGTGAGCCGTATTATAGACCGCTTGTATAAAAAAGGATTGGTTTTGCGAAAAGAATGTCCGCATGACCGAAGGCAAAAAGATGTTACAATTACCCAAAAAGGCATTGATTTATTGAATGAAATAAAATTGAATAAATACGAAGATGATTTAATATCTGCTTTGAGCGATGAAGAAAAAGAACAACTGAATCAATTGCTCGATAAATTAAGAGATTATATCTATAAGGAATAACAATTATTTAATTCCAACGGTTTTTCTTTGATAAAACGAAACAATTTTTTCTTGAGAATAGCCCAATAAAAGCATAAAATGTATGCGTGCAAAAATCCATTGCAGTTTCCATTCGCCCACTTGTTTGTATTTTCGTGCCGATGTAATTACCGGTTTCGAAATAATGGTAAAGGGTATTTTATTACGGTAAATTTTCTTGAAAAAATCCATATCCTCGGCTAATAATTTTGTTGTGTCAAAACCACCCAATTGCCAAAACAGTTGTTTTGTTACAAACATAGATTGGTCGCCGCCTCTGCATAAATAATAATTGAAACGGGTAAAAAACGCCCAAAACTTTAAAAATTTACTGTCCGAATCGAACTGCATACGAAAACAACCGCACGGCACACCGTTTTTCACTTCATCGAGAATCAGATTGTCGAAATTATAGGGTGGTAAAGTATCAATATATAAAAAATACAATATGTTTCCATTGGTATTTCTAGCACCAAAATTCATTTGTGATGCCCTTCCCTTTTGTGGCGAAATGTATAAAATTACATTTAGTTTTTTGAGTTCCTCGACAGTATTATCATTGCTTCCTCCATCAACTACAATAATTTCGGTTGATTCATTACGGCATCTTTCTTTTATTTTTTGAAGCTGCGATAAAACTATCTTTTCTTCATTATAAACCGGAATTATAACACTAACCGAATGCATCGTATAATGAGGTTTGTTTTAAATCATCAAGAGTGTCAACATCTATTTTTGTTGGTGTAAAGGCAACTTTTAAACCCAAAGCATTAACAATTGCCAACGTTTCTTCTATCACCTTGTTATGACTCCATTGGGATAAAGAAAAAACAGGTTTGTAAACTTTTTTCATTCCCGTTAAATAATATCCGCCATCATTGGCTTTGCCAAAAACTATATCCGATTTTTCAAGATAAGAAAATGCTTGTTGTATGTCTTTTTGGGTTAATTGATAAATATCGCATCCGATTAACACCATTTTTTCATAACCGAGTTTTTTGCCTTCAACAAAAGCATTGTGCATTTTATCGCCAATCGTTTTACCTGATTGCTCTTTATATTGTGCTTTTATATCAATAAATTCTTTTGGGTAATGGCCTTGATATTTATCAAAATAAATAAATACATCGGTTTGTTTGAGGTGAGAAACTTCTTTTAAAATTGTATTAACCAATCGGATATAAACAGCATAAGCATTTTCATTGCCAATATCTTTTGCCAATCGTGTTTTTACTTTTCCCTTTTCGGGATATTTGGTAAATACAAACAAAGCTTGTTTATTCATAAGCTTTTTCACCTTTTGTTAGCCACACACCCCATTTTTCGTTATACGGATGCACTTTTTCGGTTTCCTTTCCTTGATTATCCACTACTCGAAATCCTTTATTTTTCCAATCAAAAATTCCGCCATATAAATTAAAAACATTTTTATATCCTAATGCTTTAAGTTTTTCGCCTATTTTTTCACTTCTGTATCCTACTGAGCAATAAACCACAATCGTTTTTGATTTATCGATATGCTTTAGTTTCTCCGGCTCAAAATCATCATATCCTACATATATTGCTCCGGGCAAATGCGAAACATTGTATTCTTCTTGCTCACGTGCATCTAAAATCACAACAGGTTTATTATTGGACAGACTATCCATCACATCTTTTGCATAAATCAACGGAACAGTGTGACTGTATAAATCATCGGTCATTTCTTTAAAGGATGAATATTTTTGTCCGCACGCACTCATACTGCAAATAATTATAAGGATAAAAATGTATAATATTTTTTTCATTTTATATAAAATAATGGTTAAACCAATGCACCTTGACAACTGCTTCCGGCGCCGGCAGTGCAACCAAAACAATGGTTATTTACAATAATATTTCTACCCGATAATTTTTCTGAATCAAAATCAAAAACGGTTTGTGCAACAATTTTATTTTTTATAGGAAGTTCTAACATTTGATTAAAATCGCAGTCATACAATGTTCCGTCCCATCCTACCGAAACTGTATTTTTACACATTACACCTGTTAACGTTTGCGGATTAAAATTTTCTATCAATTTATCCATATACTCTTCCAAACTATTTTGACTCAATAAAAATTCCAAAAAGCGGCTGATGGGTAAATTGGTTATGGTAAATAATTGATTAAACTCAATGCCGAAATCTTCTTTCAATCGCTTTTTATAATCATTTTGCAAGGCTTCTTGCGCAGGCGCAATAGAAGGACCTCCCGGGTTGTAAACCAAATGCAATTGTAATGTTTCATCTTTGCCGTATCCTGCTTCATTTAATTTCAATAAAGCTTTTATCGAACGGTCAAACACACCGTTACCTCGCTGTTTATCAACATTTTCTTTGGTATAGCAAGGCAATGATGATACTACGGTAATTTTATTTTCTTTAAAAAATTGAGGATAATCTTTATATTTTGATGATGTGAGAATAGTTAAATTACTGCGCACAATAATTTCCAATTCGGGTTTTAAACTTCTAACTTCTTGTATAAACCACCTAAAATGCGGATTCATTTCGGGTGCTCCGCCGGTTAAATCGACGGTATGAATGGATGGATTGTTTTCAATAATGTGCAAACATTGTTGTAATACGTCTTGCGACATAATTTCGGTTCGTGTAGGTCCGGCATCTACATGGCAATGTGTGCAGGTTTGATTGCACATTTTCCCTAAGTTAATTTGTAAAATTTCAGGATTATCTGCTTTTAAAGGCAATGAACCATATTCATTCAATTTTTGAACAAATGCATCTTTCTTAACTTCCGATAGGATGCTCAATTGCTCCTGCGCACTTATTTTATTTAATACGGTACTATTTTCCATTTAAATTCCAATTATATTTTAAATATGATATTTTAGCTTTTGGCGATATTTTCACTTTCGAATATCGGTTCAAAAAATCAATTAACGAACCTTTTTTGGTAAAATCCGATTTAAACCAGTTGAATATTTGCGACAATTTAACACTATTTTCGGAAATAATATTTTTTGACGAATCATTGATAAATTCTTTCACTTGATCGTTGAGTTGGTCGTTTAATTTTTCTGGCACATAAGCTTCGTTTCTTAATTTAGGACAAGAGACAGAAGCACAAACAATAGCAAAATGAATTCGTGGTTCGTTAAATTGTTTACGCAATATTTCGTGTTCAATTTGATTTAAATTATACGTTCTTCCGCCAATCTGAATAAACTCTATATCCCAAGGACTGCCAAATGTTCCACCAATTTCTTTTATGCTTTTTACTGGATAATTATCGATAATTAATTGAATGGTAAACGCATTGTAAGCATTTATCCAATAAGCCAATTTTTCGTTTTTGGTCCAATTTGGTTGCGGCGGATGATTACTCAATTCATTTAAATACTCTTTAAACAAAGGATCGTTTTTAAACCCTTTGTAATCGACAAATCCGGTTTCTGAAACATATTTTTTCAATAATTTATCAAATTTTTCGTGCGATAATTTTTGAGCATCGATATTATTTATCAGGAACATTGCTCCAAGTAGTATGAATGCTATTTTTTTCATATTCATCTGTTTACGATTACAATAATAAATATCATGCCGCTTTTTTTATGTCATTTTCTTGACATATATTTGTTATAATGGAAATAATACCTACATTATCAACAATTCACAAATATTTTAAAGATACGGATTTACTGAAAGAAGTGGTTACTCAAATTCAAAAAGATTTTGAGTGGTACAATATAGAAATTCGTTTTTCGGGAGAAAAAAAAACGCCGTATGAGGAGTTGTTTGAACAAATTTTTCCACACATAGACAAAATGATTGTTGAAGAATATGAAAAACTGCTTAACATAATGTATCGCATTGATTTAGACGAAGGAAAAATAAACCGTTATTTACGTCAAAACCCTATGGCAGACACTTCGGAAGTGATTACCGATTTAATACTAAAACGTGAATTGCAAAAGGTAGTGATCAGAAAAATATACAGTAAAAATTTAAAACAAAACACAGACAACCCTTTTTAGAAAAATTCGTTTTAAAAACAGCATGATATCCACAATTAAACATAACATTAAAATTTTATTACTATTTACAATTCTAATTTTTTCAACTAAAAATTACGCTCAATTAGTTGTTAATACAGGAAATACAGCCGCATGGTATGTGCAAAATGTGTTGCTTGGCGGAGGGGTAAGCGTTTCCAACATTACCTTTTCAGCTCCGGACCCCAACCAAATAGGTGAATTTAACAGTACAAATGCCAATGTTGGTATTAATACAGGAGTAATTTTGGCAACCGGCGATGTAAATGTTGCCGTTGGCCCGAATAACAGCGGAAGTTCTACTTTGGGCGGTGGAGGATTTACCACAAGTTCTGACCCTGATTTATCTTCAATAGCAGGAGTTACCATTTATGATGCCGCAATTTTAGAATTTGATTTCGTTCCGCAAGGCGATACCGTAAGATTTAATTATGTATTTGCTTCTGAGGAGTACTTGGAATTTGTAAACAGCGGTTATAATGATGCCTTTGGTTTTTTCTTAAGTGGTCCGGGAATTGCCGGTCCATATTCAAACAGTTCTGTTAATATTGCTTTAATCCCCGGCACTACTACTCCGGTTACTATTGACAATGTAAATTTATTTAATAATTCTGCGTATTATATCGATAATGGTGATGGATTTACTGCTCCATATAATTCTAATCCGCAATACATTCAATTTGACGGTAAAACAGTAAAATTAACCGCCGAATACCCTGTTACTTGTGGCTTAACTTATCACATTAAGATAGCTATTGCCGATGCCGGCGATGGCTCTTATGACTCAGGTGTATTTTTAGAAGCCGGAAGTTTCAGTTCAAACTTAGTAAATCTCAGTTCCAATATTGGTATCAGCACCGGTGACTCTGTTCTGTATGAAGGATGCGGTATTGCTGAATTTTTAATGACACGAAATATAACCACCGATTCGGAGTATGTTAATATTGTTATGGGAGGTGTTGCTATTAACGGCGTCGATTATACCAATGTGCCGGACAGCGTTTTGTTTTTACCGGGCGAAGATTCATTATTAATTACTATCAATGCCTTTACTGATGGTATTACCGAACCCTTAGAAACAGTTTCTTTCCTTTTAATTCAAGAAGTATGTAATATTCCTGACACGCAAATGGTAACCTTTTACATTGCAGACTTCACACCTCCTCCCTTAATTGTTCATGACACTTCATTTACTGCTTGTGTGAATGATTCTGTCCCGGTTTGGATAGATCCTGTTCCAAATAATTTTAATGTCTTATGGAGTACGGGAGAAACAACCGATACCATATGGGTTATCCCTAATCAAACTACCTATTACTCAGTAATAGTTTCTGACACTTGTAATGTATATCAATTGGTTGACAGTGCTTTGGTTACCTATTACAGTCAAAATCCGTTATCCATTAATGTTTCTCCCGATCAATATAAGATATGTCCTCAAGATACTTTCCAACTTGATGTAAATGTAATTTCCGGTGCCGGAGGTTATCAATATTTATGGAGTACCGGACAAACAGACAGCAGCATTATTGTCAGCCCTAATGTAACAACTGATTACATTATTACTGTTACAGACTTATGTAACCAAACAGCAACCGACACTATAAATGTTACCGTTGTGCCTTATACGCCTTTATCATTAACGATGTTGAATAATGACACTAATATTTGCTGGGGCGAATCCGTCACATTAACCGGAATTGCCAATGGCGGAGCTATACCTATTCAATACAACTGGAACAGCGGACAATCGATTACACCCTCAATTTCGGATACGCCAAATGATACTACAACGTATGTTTTAACTGTTACCGACCGATGCTATTTTGAAGTTAACGATTCTATTACGGTGAATGTTTGGAAAGCTACAACTCCATTGACTATTTCCGTATTAAACGATACAATATTTTGTATTAATGATTCTGCAACATTAAGTGCTAATATTACCGGAGGTTTGTTTGGCAAGCATATCTTATGGAATACTGGTGACACAACCTCTTCCATTACAGTAAAACCAAGCAATACATCATTATATTCTGTTTCTGTTACGGATACATGTGGCAATACGGCAACGGCTTTAGCTTCGGTTGTAGTTATGACATATAATCCCTTAACAATAAATGTTTCAAATGATACAACCGTTAAGTGTCCGGGGGATTCTGTATTTATTTCTGCTAATTATTCAGGCGGTTCTTTCAATACAAAATATTTTTATTGGTCGGATGGAAATAATACTTACAACAGTAATCCATTATTGGTCAATCCAACTTCAACGACAACCTATACGGCTTATGTGAATGATTCTTGTGCTATGGATTCTACCAAAGCTACTGTAACAATTACAGTTCCTAATTTAGACACTTTAAAAGTTACCGTAAATGACACACTGATTTGTGTTGGAGATGTCGCTTATCTTAATGCTACTGCAACCGGAGGGTTACCACCTTATAATTATACTTGGTCAAATGGCAGTATGGGAAGCAATATTGCGGTTTCTCCTGCTACTTATACAAATTATACTGTTACCGTTTCGGATGATTGCCAATCTACGGCATCGGATATTGCAACTGTAGATACTCAACAACCTACGGCAAACTTCTCTTATACGTTTCTTTCGGATGTTACGGTACAATTCGAAGATTCTTCTTATTTTAATATTGTAGGATGGCATTGGACATTCTCTCCTGTTGATACTTCATTGCAGCAAAACCCAATTTACTCGTTCGAAGAACAAGGAACGCACGAAGTAATTTTGGTGGTAACGGATAATATTGGTTGTACCGATACGCTAATAAAAGAAATTGAACCACCATTAATTATTTACGCTCCAAATGCTTTCACACCGGATGGTGATGGAATAAATGATTTTTTCACGTTAAAAGGATTAGGTATTGAAAATGCTAAACTTTATATTTTTAATCGATGGGGCGAATTACTGTTCGAAACCGATGATTTATCTTCCGGTTGGGATGGAACTTATCAAGGGAAACCTGTGCCGCTTGGAGTTTATGTTTGGAAAGTTATTTTAACCGGTTACAACAATAAAGAAATTGAAAAAATTGGTTCGGTAAATGTTATCCGGTAACTACTTTTAATTTTTCTTCTATTAACTTTGCATTTTTAATGGTCTCATTATAACCGATTTTATAAATTTTATTTGCTTGAGTTATATCAAACATTGTGAAATTAGCTAACTCTTTCGGTTCTTGAAAATAATGGCATTTCTCCATTCGTTGCCTGTTGCTTGCATGAATTGCTAAATGAAAAGTACGTTCAATTAACTCTTTATAAGATTGTATATTATCCTTTTCTAACCACGGATTAGCATATTGTCCAAATACGATGTTATTTTTATCTAAAACATATTCAACAGGGAAATTATTAACTACTCCACCATCAATGTAATTTTTACCGTTTATTTTTGTTGGCTCAAATAAAGTGGGAATAGTTGATGAGGCCATAATAGGATTTACAATATCTCCAGAATAAAAGCATTGTTCTTTACCATCATGAATATCAGTAGCAACAACTTTTAATTCTATTGGGAGTGATTCAAAATCTTTAATTTTAAAATACTCTTCGTAAATATTTTTAAATCCCTGCATTGATAATAATCCGCCTGAAAATGAAAATCTTACAAACTTTAATAAATTTGTTTTATTTATAATATTAATTGTTTCTTTACTAGAATAACCATTAGCGTAAAATCCCCCGACAATTGCTCCGGCACTTGTTCCGGAAATAATATCAGGTGTAATTCCAATATCTTTCATTGCATCAATAAACCCCAAATGGGCTATTCCTCTTGCTCCTCCACCGGATAACACAAAAGCTATTTTCATTTTAGTTTTTTTTATTCAAAGATATAAAAAAACAAGAGCATGCAATTGCATCCCCTTGTTTTTTCGGTGAATAAATTTTGTTATTTTACTCTTGGCAATGGCGAAGCTAATCCGTCATAATCTTCTAACTCCATTTTTATTGAACCTACCAATATTTTAGCTTCTGCCAGTAAAGGTACTTTATTGTTATCGTCAGAAATCCAAACATTCAAATCATCTTCATCTTTAAATATTCTGCCTGTTTGTATAACAGGGTGGAACTTCAAAGCTTTATACTTTTTACCGTTTACTTTTACAATGTCTTTACCGGCATATTTAATTTTCAAAGGCCATACTTCATCATCAACAAATGTGGTAATGGTAAACACATCACCTTCTTTTGCTTTACTGAAATCCATATTGCGGGCATAATAAAACGCCGAAAGCATATCTTGCACGCCTAATGGTACTTCAAACTCTTTATTGTCTTGTGTTTTTACTTTTTGTTTATGTTGATAAAACACATAATCTTGACTGAATTTATATCCTCCTTCATCTACCCGGCGAACAAACATCCAAGGGAACAATCCTTCGGCATCTACATACGTTTCATAACGGTCTCTGACTTTAAAAAACCAATCGAATGTTCCTTTGCTTCTTCCCTTTCCTACCATATGATATATATCACGACCGTTTATTTTTTTGTTCAATTTTTCTACGGTCAGCTCGGCAATTCCGGCATCAATAAAGCCATAGTGTAAACGATATTCCAATCGTTCACCCGGTTTAAATGCTTTATTTTCAACCTTCGGAAATTTTACATTTCCTATTTCAATAGTATCGAATTTTGATGTATTAAATGCCGAAAAAGCAAATACTGCCAAGAATAGTGTAATATTTCTGATTATCTTTTTCATAAGCATTCGTTTTTTTAGAATTTATGCAAACCCTATGCCATTTTTACGAATCTTTTGAAAAAATGTTGTGTACGAATTGTGTTAATTTTCTTTCAAAAACTTAATATTTCTCATCAATCCACTGTATTTTGTGCGTTTTACAGCAGATTTTTTAAATATTTGGTTAAACTCTTCTTTTGAGAGATTTTCCCAATCACTTTTTGAAAAATTGAGCAATCGGGTATCGGGCTCAAATGCAGGTTCGTTATGTGGTGTTGCAAAGCGATTCCACGGACATACATCTTGACAAATATCACATCCAAAAATCCAATCATCCCATTTTTTATTTACATGTGCAGATAAATTTTCGTCTTTTAACTCAATGGTAAAATAAGAGATGCATTGTTTTGCATTTAAGGTTTTACCGGGCAAAATAGCATCGGTAGGACACGCCTCTATACATCGTGTGCATGTACCACAATGGTCGGTTTTAAATGGTGTGTCGTAAGCCAAGGGAATATCTACAAATAATTCACTGATGAAAAAAAACGAGCCCTTTTGTTTGCTGATGAGCATTGTGTTTTTCCCTATCCATCCCAAACCGGCTTGTTGAGCAAGCGAACGTTCCAAAACCGGTGCCGAATCTACAAAAATTCTTCCTTGCATTTTTATATCCAATGTATTTTCAATAGCCAGCCATAACTTTTGTAATTTTTCTTTCAATATAAAATGATAGTCTTTTCCATAAGCATATTTGGCTATTTTGTAAGAATCTTCCCGTTGCTTTTTAGTTGGATAATAATTATAGGTAAGAACAATAACGGATTTTGTATTTTCAACAAGTTTTGCAGGATTCACCCGTTTTTCGAAATGATTTTCCATGTATTTCATTTCGCCGTGATATTCATTGGACAGCCATTCTTTTAAACGCTCTGCTTCTTTTGGCAAAAAATCGGCTTTTACAATGCCACAATCCAAAAAGCCAAATTCTTGGGCAAGTTGTTTTATTTTTTGTGCGTGCGCTTTTTCAGTTACGGAAAATGGCATAAAATAATGCTAAAACAAGGTTCCTTGATCGGGATTTTTTATTCGTCCCAAATGTTTATATGCTTTTTCAGTAGCTTCTCTACCTCGAGGTGTTCTTATCAAATAGCCTTCTTTTATCAAATACGGTTCGTACACTTCTTCTATTGTTCCGGCTTGTTCGCTTACAGCAGTGGCAATGGTTGTCAATCCTACCGGGCCGCCTTTAAATTTATCAATAATTGCCGACAAAATTCGGTTATCCATTTCATCCAATCCATTTTTATCTACATTTAGTGCCTCTAAAGCATGTTTGGCTATTGCCAAAGTAATTCTTCCATTGCCTTTTACTTGTGCAAAATCTCTTACCCTGCGAAGCAAAGCATTTGCAATTCGAGGTGTACCTCTGCTTCTTGAAGCAATTTCGATAGCGGCTTTTTCGTCAATCTCCACTTTCAAAATACCGGCAGAACGTTTAACGATTTTAGTAAGTAAAGTCGTATCATAATACTCTAAGCGCGAGAGGATGCCAAATCGGGCTCGTAAAGGAGCTGTAAGTAACCCGGTTCGAGTAGTTGCGCCTATCAGAGTAAACGGATTTAATTCAATTTGTACCGAACGAGCATTAGGTCCGGCATCAATCATTATATCAATTTTATAATCCTCCATGGCAGAATACAAGTATTCTTCCACTACAGGACTTAAACGATGTATTTCATCTATAAATAACACATCGCCATGTTCTAAATTGGTAAGCAAACCGGCTAAATCACCGGGCTTTTCCAAAACAGGACCACTGGTAACCTTAAAGTTTACATCCAATTCGTTAGCAATGATATTGGCTAATGTCGTTTTCCCCAATCCGGGCGGACCGTGTAATAAAACATGGTCGAGCGACTCTCCTCTTTGTAATGCTGCCGTAACAAATACCTTTAAATTTTCCACAACAGATTCTTGCCCTGTAAAGTCGTCAAACGATAAGGGTCGTAAGACTTTTTCAAATTCCTTTTCGGAATTGGATAAATTTTCATTTTCAGGGTCAAGGTATTCGTTCATACTGCTAATTGTGAATAAACAAATTTACAGTAATTTATTTAATCCTTATTTTTAAAAATGGTATTAAAAAAGAAAATGATTTTGTATAAATAAATTGGTGAAGTAAATTTTTCATCAATTTTAGTATTTGAAACAATCATTAACCGATAACCGGTACCTGCTCCCAACCCTAGAAAAGGAAATGGTTTATATAAAAACGTAATTGCCGGCTCATACGATATCATCAATGACTTATTATATGTTTTGCCAAAATATTCAAAGTAAGAATTTCCAATACCAAATTGAACAGGAAGTTGAATCTCAAATTTTGATTTTAACAGAATGTTGTATTGCAAATAGGGAGAAAAATAGTTGTAATACAAGGTTCGATTTTCTGCATTAAAATATTTTCGATAATTCGAAATCAAAAAATTATAGCCAATGCCAAATTCCAAGATTTTGTTAAAGTCAAGTGCCGCTTTAACGCCAAAAGTTCGTGCAAATGAATTGGTAACAAAACTGTTTCTGTTATCAAGTTTAAATTTAATTTTTGGTTTGGTGTGAAGAGCTTTTCTGATATTTCCTTCAAAAACGGTTGCTTGAGAAAAAATATTTGTAGTGAAGAAAATTAATACAATACAAAAAATGCCCTTAACAATGGTTAAGGACATTTTTGATAATATTGAGATATGTGATTTTTTAATGACCACCTTCATCTTCTTCATCTGGACCTAACGGTACAGTTTGAGGGATATAATCATTTTCTGCTCCTGGTTTACTGTAATCGTAAGCCCAACGATGAACCTCAGGTATTTCTCCGGGCCAGTTTCCGTGAATATGTTCAACAGGCGTTGTCCACTCAAGTGTGTTTCCATGCCATGGGTTTCTTGTGGCTTTTGGTCCTCTAAAGGCAGTATAAATCAAGTTCACGATAAACAATAATTGAGCAAAAGCGGCAATTATTGCAAATATTGAAACTAATTCATTCAAATCAACAAAATTATCGAACAATGGGAAGTTTGAATTGGTGTAATAACGTCTTGGTACACCTGCTAATCCCAAAAAGTGCATTGGGAAGAACACACCATAAGCTGAAGCAAATGTTAACCAGAAGTGAGCTACTCCCAATTGATTGTTCATCATACGTCCAAACATTTTGGGTGCCCAATGATAAACACCGGCAAACATTCCAAATACCGCAGATAATCCCATTACAATATGGAAGTGACCTACTACAAAATAAGTGTCGTGAACATTTATATCAAGTGCCGAATCACCAAGAATAAGCCCAGTTAAACCTCCTGAAATAAAAGTTGAAACCAATCCAATACTAAACAACATTGCCGGTGTGAACTTAATATTACCTTTCCATAAGGTAGTCAGGTAATTAAACACTTTTACAGCAGAAGGAATAGCAATTAATAATGTAGTAAATGTAAATACAGCTCCTAAAAATGGGTTCATACCAGTTACGAACATATGGTGCCCCCATACAATCATAGATAAAAATCCAATTGCCATCATAGAGCCAACCATTGCACGATACCCGAAGATGGGTTTACGAGACATTGTTGATACAATTTCAGAAGTAATACCTAAAGCAGGTAATAAAACAATATATACCTCAGGGTGTCCTAAGAACCAAAATAAATGTTCAAATAGTATTGGGCTACCTCCTTCATAAGGTAATAATTCTCCACCCATGAAAATATCAGACAAATAGAACGATGTTCCAAAACTTCTGTCAAATACTAATAACAATGCTGCAGATAATAATACAGGGAAAGATAATACACCTAAAATAGCAGTAAATAAGAATGCCCAAATTGTCAATGGCATTCTTGTCATTTTCATTCCTTTGGTACGGAGGTTTAGTATAGTTACAATATAATTTAGCGAACCTAATAGTGAGGAAGCAATAAATATAGTCATAGAGATTAGCCATAATGTCATACCTAACCCAGAACCTGGAATTGCTTGAGGAAGTGCACTAAGAGGTGGGTATATTGTCCAACCTGCAGAAGCGGAACCACCTTCAACAAATAAAGATACAAGCATTACTACACTTGATAAAAAGAATAACCAATAAGAAAGCATATTAATGAATCCACTGGCCATATCACGAGCACCAATTTGCAACGGAATAAGTAAGTTACTGAACGTACCACTTAAACCACCGGTCAACAAAAAGAATACCATAATAGTTCCGTGCATTGTAACCAATGCCAAATATTTATCAGGATTTAGAACTCCTTCAGTAGCCCAGTCGCCCAAAAACATTTTGAAAACTTCAAAACTTTCTCCTGGCCAACCTAATTGTAAACGGAAAAACGTACTCATCAGCATTCCTATAAATCCCATAATAAAACCTGTAAACAGGAATTGCTTAGAAATCATTTTATGGTCTGTACTGAATACGTAAGTAAATAACCAATCCTTTTTATGTGAATGTGCAGTCATCTTTTAATGCTTTTTATTATTTTGATTATCGTTGAGCTAATTTAATTTCTTTTTCGTTGATATTGTTGGCATTTTTACCGTTTGGATTGAACTCTTTTTGTTCTGCCAACCATTTTTCGTAGTCTTCTTTTGATTCTACAATTATATCCATTTGCATATTGTAGTGTGCTGCACCACAAATTTTATTACATAATAAGATATAATTGAAATCCGGATTACCTGTTTTTTGACGCATTTCTTCCGTAGTGATAGTTGGAGTAAAGTTAAATTGTGTTTTAGCACCGGGTACACAGTTCATTTGCGCACGGAAGTGAGGCATATAAGCACTGTGCAATACATCTTGCGAACGCATCACAAATTGTACAGGTACACCAACAGGAATATGAAATTCGCCTTTTACAATTTTATCATCATTAGCATGAATATCAGTAGAATCAACACCAAGAGCATTTGTACCTGCTATGTTCTTTACACTGGCACGTCCCAGTTTATTGTCTTTTCCTGCATATCTTGCTGTCCAGTCAAATTGTTTTGCATACAATTCAATTAACACATGTTCTTCCTCTTCATTAACCGGTTGCATTATTTCGTTCCACGTGTTCAAACCGAATAAAATAAGAATTGTCAATACTAACGAAGGCACACCTGTCCACAATAATTCTAATTTATTATTATGAGCGTAATATGTTGCTCTACGGTTTTTGCTGTAAGCATATTTGTAGGCAAAATAAAACAATAGTGTTTGAGTTACAAAGAATACAAATATGATTAATCCCATTGTAATGGTCATTAACGTATCATAATCTTCTCCATGCTTTGAAGCAGATTCAGGAAGTAGATATGGACCCCAATGTACGATTTGCCAAATAAAAAATGCGTAAAAAGCAATCATAAATACCGGCATTAATCTTGCCTGATTCTTGCCTTCTTCCTCTGTTACTTCCCAAGGTTTTTTACCTTGTGCTATAGCAGACAGTTCGAATACTCTTAGCAAGTACACTACAGCTACTATTCCTAATACTATTGCAATAAATGTTAATGTAACTCCCATCTCTAATAATTTTTAATTGTGATGTTTTGATTATATATGTAAATGCTTGCTTTCTTCTAAATATGGATGATTTTTAACTACTAACGGAGCTTTTGCCAATGCATTAAATGTAACAAGTAAAAATGCTCCTAAAAATCCGATAAATACACCTATATCGGTAAAAGATAAATGATCATGCCCACCTGTAGCGCTTGGTAAAAATACCAACCAATAAGTTAAAAAGTGTGATATGAACAATAATATTGCTACAGGTACTACAAATACAGGATTACGCTTAGCATCTCTTGACATTAATA
This sequence comes from Flavobacteriales bacterium UBA852, assembly GCA_002295925.1. GTDB lineage: Bacteria > Bacteroidota > Bacteroidia > Flavobacteriales_E > Vicingaceae > UBA852. The sequence goes on along the minus strand of DBGO01000015.1, from coordinate 99,826 downwards.
CCCAGAATGGTACAAAGAAATTAAACAACGCTGTTCCAAAGAACAATCCGCCATATTCTTTTATTCTAAGTTTAAAATAAACTGTTTCTTCGGGCATATCTGCATACCAAATCAGCAAGAATTGTGCATAGAAGAAATAAGCCCACAATAAACCAACGGCAAACAACCATTTTCCTAAATCATGCAAGTGGCTATCGTTTACTTCTTTTAAATGACCTTTTCCTTTAAGATAGTAAGTGATTAACAATGAAAGAGCAATAAAAGCCAACCACATTGTGGCAAATAAATACCAATGGTATAAGTTACTGTGCCAATGTACATCAATGCTCATTACCCAATCCCATACGGCAAACATTTCAGAGAATCCAAAAAATACTAAGAATATAGCCGACATGGTTCTATTTTGCCAAAAGAAAGATTCACCACCAATTTGGTCTTCTTCTAATGACTTTTTACGGAAATAGCGTGCAAAATAAATCCATCCTGCCAAATAAATAACCGTTCTAATCCAAAAGAAAACTTGGTTTAAATAAGGTTTTTTCATAGCAATCAAAGCATCGTAATGCTCCGAATTAGGATCCATTACCTCAGGATCCATCCAATGATACATATGTGCAACACCGGCACTGTTCATAGCCAATACTATAGTTACTATTATACCACCATAAGGCAAGAACGCCATCAACGCTTCGAAAATTCGTTTAAACACGACAGCCCAGGCGGCTTCTGCTGCATATTGAACAGCTATAAAAAACGTAGCTGCCAATGAAATTGTCATAAAAAAGAAACCGTTTAGCAACAGGTTTGCCCAAAATGCATTATGATGTTCTGTATGGTCATTGACAAAACCTAACGCCAATGCTACAATACCTACTAAAATCATGATGTAGGTTGACATTTTTAATTTACCGGATGGTGTATATTCCATTTTTTTAAAGTTTTCGATGTAACAAAATTAATGAACTGCGTTTGTATCTGCTTCAATATTTACATTATTATTTAATGGTTCTTTCATAAATTGATTACGGATATACATAACCAATAACCAACGTTCTTCTTGTGTAAGTTGTGAAGCATGAGAACCCATTAAACCTTTACCGTAAGTGATTGTGTGAAACATTTTCCCTTCGGGTAAATCTAAATTTTCATTAAATTTAGTTGGAATAGGTGGGAATTTCCCATTTTCGACCAAAGAACCTTGTCCTTGTCCATCTTTACCATGACAGTGTACACAGAACATACCAAATAATTCTTTACCTTTTTTTACATTTTCTTCTGTTTTTGGCAAAGGGTTCTTTAATTGTTCACCAGCCAATTGATACCCTTCAAAAGTATTTGGATACGGATAAGGCATATATCCACGAGGAATTGTACCTTCAACAGGTTTACGTGCCGAAGGTCTGTTTCTTTGTTGTTCGGCAATTGCTTCTCCAACGTAGTATGGATCCATTCCGTAATCTACATACGTTTCTATTGCCGGAGAACGATACATATCGGGCATATATTCAGGTGCAAGCCCATCTTTATCTTTACATCCGGTTGCTGATGCCAAGATAAATACTCCTAATGCTATTTTTATGATTTGTTTCATCTTTAATAATGTATATATATCATTAATAATACTATGCTTCTTTTTCAATAATTCTTTCAACACCACCAGCTTCTACCATGGCTTTAATTTCTTCTAAACTTTTTTCGTTTTCTGATGCACGAAACTCCAATACAAATTTATCATCGGTTGATTCCGGAATTGGGTTATGTGCTTTCATAAACGGTAATGTCCAGTTTCTGAAAAGAAATGTAACAGCCATTCCGTGTGCTGCCAATAAAACAGAAAATTCAAATGTAATTGGAACAAATGATGTTACATTATCTACAAATGTAAAATTAGGTTTACCACCAAAGTCTTGTGGCCAATCATAAATCATGAAATAATACATTCCCGATAAAGCCAAAATGGTACCCAATGTTCCGTAAATAAATGCAGCAATGGCAATTCTGGTTCGCTTTAAACCTATCACGGGATCTATTCCGTGAATAGGAAACGGAGAGAATACATCGCTTACATGCACTCCTTCGGATGTTACTTTCTTGGCAGCATTTAATGCTACTTCATCATCACCGAAAACTGCGTATAGTATTTTATCAGACATAGTCTTATTAATTTTTTTAATTTATTAATGATTATCTTGATGTTGTTTTTTATATTGTTCGCCCGACGATTTCAATATTGTTTTTACTTCGTTAAATGCCAATACAGGGAAATAACGCGTAAACAATAAGAAGAAAGTTGAGAATATTCCTAATGTTCCAACATAAATTCCAATATCGGTTGCTGTTGGGTAGAACATCGTCCAAGAAGATGGTAAATAATCGCGGTTCAAACATAATACAATGATATCAAAACGCTCAAACCACATACCTATGTTTATTCCGATAGAAATTAAGAATGTCCAATATAAGTTTCTTCTTATTTTCTTTATCCAATATAATTGCGGAATAAGGTTGTTGAAAATAATCAATGACCAAAATGCCCATCCGTATGGACCTCTTGCTGCATCCCAAGACAAATAAATAAAGTCTTCGTAAGGATTACCACTATACCAAGCCATAATAAACTCAGCCAAGTAAGCAACTGTTACTATACCACCCACAACAATAACCACTATATTCATATACTCCACATGTTTGATGGTGATATAATTTTCAAGATGCATTACTTTACGCATCACAATTACAAGGTTTTGTACCATAGCAAATCCTGAAAATACAGCACCTGCAACAAAGTATGGAGGGAAAACCGTTGAGTGCCAACCCGGAACTACCGATGTGGCAAAGTCCATAGATACAATAGAGTGTACCGAGAATACTAGTGGGGTAGCCAATCCTGCCAAAACAAGCGATACTTCTTCAAAACGTTGCCATTGTTTAGCACTTCCTGACCATCCAAAGCTTAATACACTGTAAATATGCTTTGGCAATGGTTTTTTCAATCGGTCTCTGATTGTAGCAAAATCAGGAATAAGTCCTATATACCAGAAAACCAATGATACTGACAAGTAGGTTGAAATTGCAAATACATCCCAAAGCAGTGGTGAGTTAAAGTTTACCCATAAAGGACCAAATTGATTAGGTAAGGGTAGTACCCAATAAGCCATCCATATACGTCCCATGTGAATCATTGGGAAAATACCGGCCATAAATACGGCAAAGATGGTCATCGCCTCTGCAGATCGGTTTATTGCCATTCTCCATTTTTGACGGAACAACAATAACACGGCAGAGATTAACGTACCGGCATGACCAATACCTACCCACCATACGAAGTTGGTAATATCCCAAGCCCAGTTAATAGTCTTGTTCAATCCCCAAACTCCAACTCCTGTACCGAGTAAGTAAAGTATTTGTCCAATTCCGTATAATGCGGTAATAACTGCTACGGTAAAAAAGATATACCACAGTTTACTTGCCTTTCCTTCAATTGGGCGAATTACATCATCGGTGATGTCTTTGTAGGTTTTTTCACCCAGAATTAACGGTTCTCTTATTGACGCTTCTTGATGCATTATTTTAAGTTTTTAAGCTTCGTGATGATTATTAGAATGATTTGATTCTACGTTTCTTACTTTTACTTGATACCAAACATTTGGTTGTGTACCAATTTCTTCCAATACATGGTAAGAACGGTCGCTTTCAGCCTCTTTACGCACTCTTGTTTCTTTATCGTTAACATCTCCAAAAGTAATTGCGTTTGTAGGACAAACTGATGCACAAGCTGTTTGGATTTCTCCATCCATAACTTTTCGTCCTTCTTTTTTGGCTGTAAGTTTACCTTCTTGAATGCGTTGTACACACATACTACATTTTTCAATAACCCCTCTTGCTCGAACAACTACATCTGGATTCAATACCATACGACCTAAATCGTCTTGTGAAGGATTGATGTCAGTAAACTTATCATTTCCTTGGTAATTAAACCAATTGAAACGACGCACTTTATAAGGACAGTTGTTTGCACAATAACGTGTTCCGATACAACGGTTATAAGCCATCATATTCAAACCTTCCATACTGTGCGATGTTGCCGCAACCGGACAAACATTTTCACAAGGAGCGTGATTACAATGTTGACACATAATTGGCTGGAACACTACTGATGGATTTTCCGACTCCGGAATATCCATAATGAAATTATCGCGTTCTTCTTGTGGTTTAGCCGCTTCTTCAGGAATTGAGCTGAAATAACGGTCAATTCTTAACCAATGCATTTCACGTGAGCGACGTACTTCATCTTTTCCAACAACAGGAATGTTGTTTTCGGCAATACAAGATGTTACGCAAGCACCACAACCGATACAAGCATTTAAATCAATTACCATTCCCCAACGATGTCCAACTTCTTCAATTGGGAAAGGTTTATACAAATCAGCTTCTTTTAAGCTAACTTGCTCGTGTCCCATTGTAAATGTATGCTGATGATTGAAGTGATGTTTATCTCCAGTTTTATATGTAGCTAAATCTGTTTCTTTAATAATTGACTCACGCCCCATAAATGTATGATGCGTTTGAGTAGCCGCTACAGGGTATTCTTCGTTTAAATTGGTAATTTCAACAGACAGTTGAATATTATTGAAATTATCTGTCAATAAAGGATAAGCATTTACACCGGTCGGTTCTTCCATTGCGCCAACACGCTTTCCATAACCTAATGCTAATCCAACCGTACCGCGTTTTTGTCCGGGTAATGCTATTACAGGAATTTTTTCTATTGTAATACCATTTACAGAAACCGAAGCAAGTGTTGCGGGTTTTTCTTGTCCGTAATAAATATTATATCCTTGCTCTTTGGCATCTTCGGGATTCATTGTAATGTAATTATCCCAAGTAATTTTTGTTACCGGATCGGGTAATTCTTGTAACCAAGGATTGTTGGCTAAAGTACCGTCACCAATGGCAGTTGCTGTATAAAGCTCCATTTCCCAGTTTCCGCCTTTTACCGAAGCTGCTTTTTTAGCTGCAGCTGAATAATCTGCTGTATAATCTTCGGTTAGTTCGGCTTCAATTTCTTCTTGAGGAGCTTCTGTTCTTCTAACTTCAGTGGCGTTATTGGAATACACGCCATCGTGTAATTTTTTATTCCAGAAATCATTAAATAAAATGCTTTCTGTTTGAGTAGAGAAAAGATTGTTTTCCCAGTATTTTTGAATGTAATCGTGATAAGTACCTGAAATTCCTGCCCAAGTCATTAAACTTTCTTGGAATTGACGGGTTTTGAATAAAGGCGAAATTGTTGGTTGAGTAAGTGAATACTCTCCCAAAACTGGCATAGCGTCATTCCAAGACTCTAAATAATGATTGTCAGGAGTAACATATTGACACGCTTGCGCTGTTTCATCGTTATATGTAGCAAACGATACACTCAATTTGGCTTTTGCCAAACCGGCTTTAAATTTATCGGCTAATTTTTTTGGTAAGCTGTATAAAGGATTTACACCTTGAATAAAAACAGCATCTACATGACCTTTTTCCAATTCATAAACCAAAGCTTCAACCTCTGCAGTTATAGATTGTTTTAAATAAACCGGTTTATTCAGATCAATGGTATGATTATAGTTTCCTAAATCGGAATTGATTTTGTTTACCAGTAATTGAATATTTTCATCATTTATTCCTGATAAAACGATAGAATGTCCTTTTGCTTCTACTAAATCATGAGCAATTTTCTTAACTGATTTTTCATAAGCCGATTTAGCTGCAGGTAATTTTTGACCACCTGTTTTAGCGGCTACTTCATTAGCCAATTCAACCAAAAACGCACCGTATTCGCTAGGTTTAACTGGAATACGAACATCTGCATTACTACCGGTCAACGACATATTGGATTCAACTTGATAATGCTTTGACATCCATTTATTCTCAGGTTTGCGCGTTTTTGCATAATCGGCAGCATATTGAATTGGTGAAATCCAGTTCGCCAAGAAATCAGCTGATAAGGATACTATTACCTTTGCTTTATCAAAATAATATGATGGTATAACTTGCTTGCCAAATGATTTTCTATTGGCAGTAAGCATTGCGCTGTAAGAAACGGCATCGTATTGCACGTGTTTAAAGTTTCCTTCAGCTGCACCGAATGCATTTCCAAACTCTTCTATTAATTGTTTTGTAGAAGGGCTGATAATTGAGTGTGTTAATAATCTTACCTTTCCGCCCTTAGAAGCAATATCCGATAATTTTGATTTGATTTCTTTATCAACTTCTTCGAACGAAGATTTGTTTCCGCCTTTTAAAGGATTCTTCAAGCGGTTTCCGTCATACAAAGAAAGTACGGAAGCATTAATGCGCGCATTAACACCACCCTGTGATATTTTTGATAATTTATTTCCTTCAATTTTTATTGGACGACCTTCACGTGTTTTTACCAACACCGAAGCATAGTCGTTCCCGTCATAATACGTAGAGGCATAATAGTTTGCCATACCGGGAACAATTTCTTCGGGCTTAATTACGTAAGGAATTGCTTTTGTTACGGGCGTTTCGCAAGCAGCTAAAGAAGCCGCAGTAACGCTAAACCCTAAAAACTTTAAAAAGTCTCTACGTGATGTAGAACTGTCTTCGAGCGTTTTTTTATCGCCAACAAACTCATCTACAGGCACGTATTCTGCAAATTCTTTTCCTGCATTTTCTACAAATTCAGGGTCATTATGCAATTCTTCAAGACCTTTCCAATATTTTTTTTGAGTTTTCATATATTCAGGTAAGTGTTGTTAAGTTAGTATTAATAATGACATTTTGCACATTCTAAACCGCCAATTTCATCAACGGTAAGTTTTCCGTCTTTCAAATATTTCTCTTTCAATTCATCCGTCAAACGCGCATGAAATTCTTCATAATATCCATTTCCTTTATCAGCAACAGCAGTTTCGCGGTGACAATTTATACACCATCCCATTGTTAAAGGTGCGTGCTGATACACAACATCCATTTCCTCAACCGGTCCATGACATTTTTGACATTTTTGCTTTCCGGCTACAACGTGTTGTGAGTGATTGAAATAAGCATGATCGGGTAAGTTATGAACTTTAACCCATTTTACTGGTGTAGGGTTATCGCCATATTTACCGGTTTCTTTATTATAATCCAAATGTTTGTAGATTTTTTCAATTTCTTCAGGCATTGGATAAGTTTTACCGTTATATTCAAATGTTTTACCATCTGTTCCGTCAATAAACTTATGACAGTTCATACAAACATTCAAAGAAGGGATACCTGAAGTTTTACTGTGTCTTGCCGATGAATGACAATAATTACAATCGATTTTATCTAAACCTGCGTGAATTTTATGCGAGAATTTAATTGGTTGTTCCGGCTTATATCCCTCATGCACACCAATTGATAATAAAGCATCCCAAACATCTTTAGCACCTAAAATCACCATAATAGCTATAAAAAGTGCCACCCATCCTTTATTTTTAGATACCAATCCGCGAATACTGTCGCCCCAAGTTTCATTTATAACAATTTCTTCATCACCTGTTTTTTCTTTAACAACTTTAGCTAAAGATACTTGCGTACTCCTCAACAATCCAACCAAAATAATCAATACAACAATAATTATCCCAAGAATTAAAAAAGAATTGTCTTCGCCTTGCGGCTGAGCTGCTGTAGTTCCTTCTTCAGAAGCCTCTTGTTTAGGCGCTTGATCAGCAGGTGGATTAGCAATATAATCCAATACTGCATCAATTTCTGCATCACTCAAAGGTTGTGGAGGCATCACCACTTTACCATTTTCTTCAAATACAGCAATAGCATCGGCATCTCCCGAAGCAATTAATTCTTGTGAGTTTTTAATCCATTTATGCAACCATTCTTTTTCTCTCTTATCATTTATCCCTTGTAATCCGGGACCTACCAATTTCTTATCGGTAATAGTATGACAAGCTGCACAATTTGCTTTAAACAGCTTTTCACCGTCTTGCGCATTAAGTTTACCGGAAAAGGAAAAGATAGAAATCAGGACTAGTAAAAGTGCCTTATAAAGAGAGGTTGCACTAAGTCTTTTCACGCTCATATCAGTTAAATTACGATTTTAAAACTATAATTTTTAGTTGAGCAAATTTAGAATTCAGATTGATTATCCGTTAACGAATGTTAAAAAAATTACACAAAAAACCCTTATTTATAATCATTCTAAATAAATAAAAGCGCAATAAATACAACACATTAAATAATTTGTGCAATAAAGAATATTTAAAATTCAGGGTGTTACGGAATTTATGCTTAACAATGTTTAAAATTAGGTATCAACATTGGTACTTTGCTTTTATAAGCAATATATTCTTCACCAAATTGGTCAACCAATTTCTTTTCTTCTAAAAGAGTGCCAATATAAAGATACACAATAGTATATAATGATGAAAACACTACTGTATCGACCGGATATGCCAACATTACACCAATCAACATCAAAAGTGACACACTGTACAATGGATGACGCACGCAGTGATGCATACCCGACACCACTAATTTTTGTTGATTTTCGGGTTCTAAACCTATAAATGATTTTAAATGATATCCTCGCCAAGCTTTAGGAAATAAATAAAGAGAAATTAATATTAAAACAAAGCCAATGATTCTTACCCAAACAGGGACATCCAATATTAAATTATGTTGAGCTGATATTATCCGTAAAGGAGGAATTAACATAATAACAGCGAGCATAACATACATTTTTCTGTAATGATGCGGCAACATATTAAAGACATTAAAAAAATAATCTTTCACACTTTTAAGTGCCAGTACTGAATGAAGCACAAAATATAATGTCCACCATACAAATAGTTGAGTAATTGGTTCCATTGCCTAAACTCTTGTTTCAAATTTACATTTTCATCGATAAACTAAACAGAAAATATAATCAAACCTCTTTAATGTAACTTATGTTACGGTTTATTCTTTTTTCTATAAATACATTTGAATGAAAATTAAAAAAAGTTGGAGATATTATGGGATTATTATCATTTTTAGGAATTAAATCAAAAAGAGAAAAAGTTGCAGAATTCATGGAAAAAGGCGCATTAATTATTGATGTTCGCACACCGCAAGAATTTCAAATGGGACACATTAAAGAATCAAAAAATATTCCTTTGGATAAAATATCGGGAAGTATAAAGAAAATACAAAAAACGGAAAAACCGGTCATTACTGTGTGCCGTTCGGGGGCTCGCAGTGTACAAGCTGCAGCAATATTGCGAAGCAAAGGTATAGAAGTAATGAACGGCGGTGCATGGAATTATTTACAATCTTTATTGAGCTAAAAAATGAAACAGCATGCAAGTTGCCGACTTACATATCAACGAAGCTAAATTGCAAAAAGAAATTGACCTGATTATTGCTCAAAACAGCAATTCTTTAAACTATAAAGAAGGCGACATACTGCTTAACTTTGGCGATGAAGTAAAAGATATTTTTTATGTATCGGAAGGATTGATGGCTGTATATGAAAAACACAACAATAAAGAAATATTGCTCTACCATATTGAACCCGGCGATGTAAACATAACCGGAATCTATCAAAAACTGAATCATTTGCCTTCTACTTTAAAATTAATTTGCGTAAAAGATTCGGTGGTAAATAGTATTTCTACTCCGCAACTTGACACCTTAATGCAAAACACACATTGGAATCATTACATTATCAACCAATACAATAAGCGTTTTGCCAAACTGCAAGAAAAATACAATTCTTGCATCAGCAATACCATAAAAAACAGAGTTGCTTTGTATTTGAACAGTTTACAAAATGTAACCAAAAGCGATTTGATAAAAATCACCCATACCGATATTGCCAAAGATTTGGGTTCTACCCGCGAAGTTATTTCGCGCGAGCTTAAATGTTTAGAAAACGAAGGAAAAATTATCTTATTTAGAGGAAGAATTAAAATTGTTAACCTGTAAAAACCAAAAACTATGAAAAAAATTATCACATTACTAGGCGCTGTATTAATTTCAGCAGGATTATCGGCTCAAACAATCAATAAACAAACACCTACACACCAACAAGAGAATAAAAAAGTAATAGAAACCGTAGATGTAAAAACATTTAAAGAATTATTGCAAAATCAAGAAGGAAAAGTGGTTTTATTGGATGTGCGTACAGCCGAAGAATACAAGCAAGGACATATCGACAATGCTAAAAACATTGACGTATTGCAGAAAGATTTTGTTCAAAAAATTGAGCGTTTGGATAAAAACACACCCGTATTTGTATATTGCCGTTCGGGACACAGAAGTATGAAAGCGGCTCAAATTTTAAAAGAACACGGATTTACAAAAGTTTATAATCTTGCCGGCGGATATATCGCGTGGTCTAAGCAAAAATAAACAACCGTAACTTTATTTTACACCAACCAATTGACAAATTATGACAGAATTTCCCAGCTATAACATACATAAAGTTGATTGCGAAACGATGCAAAACAAAGACTACGAGGTGTATCGTTTGCAAGAAGTGGAAAAAGATTTGGAAAAATTGAATTTCCCACACAAACATATTTATTACACCATTATTTACATTGAGTCGGGAAAGGGAAGTCACCAAATCGACTTTAAAGATTATCCGTTGCAAAACAACACGTTGTATTTTTTATCGCCGGGGCAAATTCACAACTGGAATATTGAAGAATTACCCAAAGGATACGCTTTGTTTTTTACCGAAGATTTCTTCGCATTAAATTGCAAAAATCACAATGTTTCGGATTTTGACTTTTTTCACTTACAAAAAAATGATGCATCATTAAAAATAGAGTCAAAAGACACAAATTTATTGATTACCGATTTGTTCGAAAAATTACTAAACGAATACCAACAAAACCTTCCTTACGCACAACGAATAATCCGTTCGTACATTGTAGCGTTGCTTTTCACCTTACAACGCATACACAGCGAACGAAAACCACTAAACGGCTCATCGAAAAACATTGGGTTGATTAAAGAATTTGACCGATTGGTAAACGAACATTTTTTGACTCACAGAAGTGTAAAAGATTATGCCAAGATGCTTCACATTACCCCTAATCATTTAAATGCCGTTTGCACAAAAGTTTACGGACACTCTGCCGGCGAACATATCCGGAACCGTGTAATGGTTGAAGCGAAAAGGCTGTTGGTAAACATGCCAGGCGTAACCGTGGCTGAAATTGCATATCAATTAAACTTTGACGACAACGCTTATTTTTCAAGGTTTTTCAAAAAATATGCCGGCGAAACACCAGAAAAATTCAGAAAAAGGCGACTGAGCAAAGAGCAAATTTAAACCCCGAAATTGACCGATTTACTTGTTTCTTTTTCTAAAACAGCTTCAAATCGGTAAAAAATACAACAGCAACTCTATTATGTACCATTTATCACATAATAAAAGCTGTACTTTTGAGTATTAACCTTTAAATCAATTAATTATGGCAAAACATTACAATATACTGATAATAGGTGGCGGAACTGCCGGAATAATGACAGCCGCACAGTTACGCAACAAAGATAAAAACATTTCCATTGGATTGATTGAACCTTCTGAAAAACACTGGTATCAACCGGCATGGACACTTGTTGGTGCAGGAACATACGATATGAAAAAAACAGTTCGCCCCGAAAAAGATTTTATTCCCGAAAAAGTAGATTGGATAAAAAAATATGCCGATAAATTTGACCCCGAAAATAATAAAGTAATCACTAAAGACGGCGAAGAATATACGTATGATTATTTGGTTGTAGCACCCGGAATTCAAATCAACCTTGACGGTATTAAAGGATTGAAAGAAAGTATTGGTAAAAACGGAGTTTGCTCAAATTATGTTGACCCCGAATATACTTGGAAAGTTTTACAAGAGTTCAAAGGCGGAAATGCTATTTTCACTCAACCGACAACACCTATTAAATGTGGTGGTGCTCCACAAAAAATTATGTATCTCGCCGACGAGTATTTTCGTAAAACCGGTGTTAGAGATAAATCACAAATTATATTTGCCACTCCCGGAAGTGTGATTTTCGGTGTTTCTCCTTTTAAAGAAGAATTGGAGCGTATCGTACAAAAGAAAGGTATTATTACAAAATTCAACTATGTATTAACAGAAATTGAAGGCGATAAAAAAATAGCACATTTCAAATTGGCTCAAAGTGGAGACAATGCCTGTGTAATAAACGAAATGCCCGAAATTCAAGAGCAAGTAGAAGGCGACATGCAAGTAAAAATACCTTTTGAAATGTTGCATTTGGCTCCACCACAATCGACACCTGATTTTGTAAGAAACTCTCCCCTTGCCAATGCCGACGGTTGGTTGGATGTTGATATTAACACCTTGCAACACAAAAAATACCCCAACATTTTTGGATTAGGCGATGTAGCAGCCTTACCAACAGCCAAAACAGGTGCTGCCGTTCGTAAGCAGGCTCCTGTGGTAGTAGGCAACATTTTACATTTAATGAAAGACCATAAATTGGGGGATAAAAAATACGAAGGTTACTCTTCTTGTCCGTTGGTTACAGGATACGGCAAAATGTTGTTGGCAGAATTCAAATACAACAATGTGCGCGATTCCGATCCGTTATTATCTAAATTTGTAGATACCAGCAAAGAACGTTGGAGCATGTGGATTTTGAAAAAATACGGACTTCCCTATTTATACTGGAACAAGATGCTTCGCGGAAAAATGTAATATTTCATTTCCCAACCTATTCTTAAAACTCCCGATTTGTATAATCGGGAGTTTTTTATTGTAGATTTGTTTTTCGGTTTAATGAGTACACAACAAAAAATATATGACTATTTAATTGTCGGTCAAGGATTGGCAGGCAGCACCCTGGCTTACACTCTTTTACAACACAACCAAAAAGTTTTTGTCATTGATAATGAAAACAAAAATAATTCGTCGCGTGTGGCGGCAGGAATCATAAATCCCATTGTTTTCAAACGCCTTACTCTAAGCTGGAAGGTAAACACCCTTTTGCCTTTTGCCCATCATTTTTATCAAGAAATTGAAAAGCGGCAAAATGTAAAATTGCTCCACAACCGTATCATTTACCGCATTTTTACCAATGAAGATGAATACAACTTTTGGCAACAGCAATGCAACGAGCCTCACCTGATCGATTATCTTTCTGAACCAAAAAAAGGTGATTTCAATAAAAACTTTCAAACATCATTTGGCTACGGCAAAGTATTGCAAGCCGGATTTTTAGATACAAACACGTATTTAGATACCGTAAAAAAATTATTAATTGCCCAAAACGCTTTCCGAAACGATGATTTTCAATCCGGCGCGCTTTCTATTGCCCAAAACCACATTACATACAAGGGAATAAAAGCAAAAAAAATTGTTTTTTGTCAAGGATGGCAAGATGCCGAAAATCCATTTTTTAAATCGCTTAATATTTTTAAACTTACCAAAGGTGAGGTTTTAAGCGTTCAACCCAATAATGCCATTCGTTTTAATGAAGAGGTATCTAAAAATATATTTTTCTTAAAACACATTACCGATTACAAACTGGGTGCAACGTATGAATGGAAAGAACTTAACACTTGCCCTACCGAAAAAGCAAAAAATGAATTGCTCGAAAAATTTTATAAATTTTCAAATTTTAAAGTAACAATTAATAAGCATCAAGCACAAATCCGGCCCACTGTGAGAGATCGAAGACCGGTAATTGGCTTTTTGGCAAACAACCCTAAGATTGGCATTTTTAACGGTTTGGGAACAAAAGGCGTAATGATTGCACCATGGTTGGCACATCAATTTGCCCTGGCCGAAATAAATAATATTCCGGCAGAAAAAGAAATCAGTTTAAAGCGTTTTGAAAAATAGAGATTAATTGTTCAATAAATCTTCCGAAGTATAACTGTTGAACTCAAACGGAACGTTTATCATACATGCAAAATCTTCGCCCACTTCTTTCATATCTTCATCTTCTTCGCAAAAATTCCATTCTATTACAACATCTTTTCCTTGTGCGTGAAAATCATTTATTTTATATAAAATGAACAACAAGCGTTTAGAACTGGCAATATTGAAATATTCCATATTAAAAACAAACTTCAAGGGTAAATTGGTCGATTCAATATTTTCATCCAGCCATTCGATAACCGGTTCAAAAAACTCTTCAACATCTTCCATCACAGATTTTCCGCAAATTTTAAACACTCCTTTATCGAGATTAAAATCAATCTCAGGTGTATTGTGCGTAGATGGTATGTATAAGTTTTGAGCCATTTGCTAAAATTTCACATTACTAATTTGCACATTTTTTTAATATAACCATAAAACTTTTATACCGATGCACTGTTTTTTACATATAAACTACACTTTTTTATAGATAACTGAATTTTATCGGTTAAATGAGTAATGGTAATGAAGTATTGCTAAATTTGTCAAAATTATTGTACTGCATGATTTACTCAATGACGGGCTTTGGCAGAGCCGTTTCCACTGCCGACAACAAAAAGATAACCATCGAACTGCGTTCGCTCAACAGTAAACAAACCGATATTAACTTGCGGCTGCCATCGGCTTACAAAGAAAAAGAAATTATATTTCGTAACCTTATAGCTCAAAAACTATTTCGCGGAAAAATTGATGCCGGAATATATGTAGAATGGATATCGGGCGAATCGAATTATAAAATTAACAATGAGCTTTTCTTGAATTATTATAACCAACTGAAAGCTCTCGAAAACGATATAGACACTGCTAAACCGGACTATATTCAGGTGATTTCCAAATTTCCGGATGTATTAAAAGCCGAACAACAATCCGTTTCGGAACAAGAATGGGAAATTTTGCAAAACACACTGTTGGCGGCAATAGAAGAGCTCAACGCATTTAGAAAACAAGAAGGTGCTGTTTTGGAGAAAATTCTTACTCAAGGTATTGAACAAATTTTAAAACTATTAACCCAAATACCCGATTACGAAGAGGAACGAACAGCAAAAATCAAACAAAAAATTATTGATAATTTCTCAAAAAAAGAAATTGCCTACGATGAAAACCGTTTGGAACAAGAACTGATTTTTTACATCGAAAAGCTTGATATATCGGAAGAAAAAGTACGTTTGCAAAACCATTGTCACTATTTTACCGAAACCATGCAAAACGAATTTCCTTGCGGAAAAAAACTTGGTTTTATAGCACAAGAAATCGGGCGCGAAATAAACACCATGGGCTCAAAAGCCAACCACCACGAAATACAAAAAATAGTGGTGCAAATGAAAGATGAATTGGAAAAAATTAAAGAACAAATTTTAAATATATTATGACCGGAGAATACAACAACGGAAAATGTGTTATCCTTTGTGCGCCCTCGGGCTCGGGAAAAACATCCATCGCAAAATTTTTATTGCAAAAACCCGAACTGAATCTTGAATTTTCGGTTAGTGCCACCACGCGCGAAAAACGCCCCGGCGAAATTGACGGTAAAGATTATTATTTTTTGACCGTTGAAGAATTTAAGCAAAAAATAGAAAACGATGAATTTATTGAGTGGGAAGAAGTGTACGAAGGTGTTTATTACGGAACTTTAAAATCGGAAATTGAGCGCATTTGGAAAGACGGCAAAAATGTATTGTTTGATGTAGATGTTGAAGGCGGCATCAGTCTTACCAAATATTTTGGCGAAAAAGCATTGGCAATTTTCATTCAACCGCCATCTATTGAAGAATTGAAAAAACGTTTACGTAAACGCGGCACCGAAAACGAAGAAAAAATAAAACAACGTATTGAAAAAGCGGCAAAAGAAATGGAATATTCCAAATGGTTTGATACCATTGTGGTAAACGACGATTTGGAAAAAGCCCAAAAAGAAGTTTATCTTTATGTAAAAACATTTTTAGCACTTTAATAAATTTTATTGTGAAAATCGGTCTATATTTCGGTACTTTCAACCCTATACATGTTGGGCATTTAATTATAGCCAACTACATGGCCGATTTTACCGATTTGGAAAAAGTTTGGATGGTGGTAACACCTCAAAATCCGTTGAAGAAAAAATCATCTCTCCTTGCCGACTATCATCGGTTGGCTCTTGCCCGCATTGCCGTAGAAGATAACGACAAGATTGAGGTAAGCAATATTGAATTTGAATTACCCAAACCATCTTACACCGTTCATACGCTTACTTATTTAAAAGAAAAATTTCCGCAGCACGAGTTTTCACTCATTATGGGCGAAGATAATTTGCGCACACTGCACAAATGGATGAATTACGAACAAATCATCGAAAATCATCATATCTACGTTTATCCGAGAGCACTTACCGAGCAAGAGCGTGAAGAAAACAAACCTTATTCGCCATCCAAATTAATGACACATCCTCACGTACACCTTTGTGATGCTCCGGTTATGAAAGTTTCGGCAAGTTTTATTCGACAAGCCATCAAAAACAAAAAAGACGTTCGCTACTTACTTACCGACCCGGTTTACAAATATGTAAAAGAAATGCATTTTTACGAAAAGTAGTTTTTTGAATTAAAAAATATTTCATAGCTTAGATGTCGTTAACAATCTAACTACCGGCTATGAAAAATATAATTTTCACTTTACTGTTTGCATCCTTAAATTTTATTTCTTTTAATAAAGTTAATGCTCAATGCAACGCTTCTCATTCAAACGACAAAATTTTACTCATTGGCGACAGTTGGGCGTTTTTTATGTTTACCTATACTTCGCACAATAAAGCATTGGAACAATACGGACTGTCTGACCTAAACCTGTATTCAAACCTAAATTTGAGTATTAACGGAGCCGAAACCCACACTTTTTTGGAGCCGGCCAAAAAACAAGAAGTTGTAGACGCTATTCAAAACAATCCATCCATAGAGTTTGTGCATATCAGTTTGGGAGGCAATGATATGCTGGGCGACTGGAATGTATCTATGACGAGCCAACAAACCGATTCTATGCTTACGGATGCTCTGCTGCGTTTAGACAGCATTGTGCAATATATTTTGCAAACCAACCCTAATTTGGAAATTTTTATTTCGGCTTACGATTACCCCAATTTTGGCGAAACGGCGACCAATCCGCTCCATCCTTTTTACGATACTTGGCAAAGTATGGGGTTCCCCGATTTTTTGCAAATCAACACCGTTCTTTCCGACTATATGGTAAAACTGCAAAATTACTGTGCATCAAAACCTAATGTATCTACTGTAGATTGTCGTGGATTGATGCAATACCATTACGGTCAAACTACACCATTAACTGTTGCCCCTTACGGGACATATCCACCCTATACAGCACCACTGCCGGGCGGCTTCCCCGATTATCCTTCGCCAAAAGATGCTTTGGGCTCGGGTGGTTTTGACAGTTTTCACCTAAATTCTACCGGATACAAACTGTTTGTTGCTTATCAATTTGAACATTACTATTTCAACGCCATAACCAATAAAGCCAAGTATAAAATTTTTGCCGATACGCTTGGTTCGGGTTCAGGTAATAGCTCTATAACCGACACAACTGCTTGGGCTGGCAACATTTCGGGCAATAATTACAGTTTGCAATTTTCTTTCAATACTTCACCCATTCCGCAAGATACCCTATTGCATTCCTTACAACTTTTTCTTCGTGCCGACAGTGTAACAGAAAATTTGTTTGATAATTATGCGGTGAAAATAAAGGTTAAAAAAGGTTGGTTTGGGCAAAATCAAGCATTGGAAACCGGTGATTTTTCGGATACAGCAACGGTAGAATTTTCATCACCATGTCATTACGGCACACTTGCAGGAAACGAATATTGGATTCGTATAGATTTGGATTCGGCAGTTGAAAATTGGGTAAACAAAAACGGTGTTACGCAAATACAAATTTCATTTCCGAATATTGCCGGCAATAAAGCTATTCGCTTTGCCAACGCCCATTCAAATCATAAACCGTTTATATTACTTAATCCAACTTTACTTTCGAGCAATCGTATCATAGCGGAAACACAAAGCAATAACAACATCTCCGTTTTTCCTAATCCAAGCAAAGGACTGTTTCATATTTCGGGCACTAATCCATTGGCAAACGTGCAAATAAAAGCATTCAGCATAGACGGTAAACTCATTCAAAAATGGCAAAATGTAAATGCTGTAACTCTAAAAGAAAAAGGCATTTATATTCTTCAAATTTGGGAAAATGAAAACTTAACTTCCGTTAAGAAAGTGATTGTGCGGTAATTATTACCATTCTGCACCAAAAGCATCTACAATGTGCTCTACTTCGGGTTCGGCAGGGTGATTTATGTCGTAATACACACAAATAACATCAAACCGGGCTTCTGCATCTAAATCATTTTGTTCCATATAATGCTCTGCACCTTCTATCAAATGTTGTTGTTTTTTGGGTGTCACGGCGTCTTTTGCTTCGCCAAAAAATTTATTTTTTCTGGTTTTAACCTCAACAAATATCAACTCATCACCTATTTGTGCAATTAAATCAATTTCAAACTTTTTGTATTGCCAATTCGTTGCCAATATCCGGTAACCGTTGTGCATTAAATACTTTAATGCCACTTGCTCGCCTTTTTTACCGGTTTCATTGTGTAATGCCATTGGTATTTTTTTGTAAATTAGCCCTCTTCAAAGATAGACAAAAACAAATGAAACGATTTTTGCAAACCATCACATTGTTGCTCTTTATTGCCAAAGCATCCGTATTATTTGCCTTTGAGGGCGAACTGACCATTGAGCGCATAAATTATCGCGATACCACCTATTACAAGTATTTTGTTAAAGACAATCTTATTCGTATTGATGAACTTAACACCAAAAATGAAATTCAAGGCACTTTGCTTTTCGATTTAAATAATCAAACAATATTGGCGGTCAATCATCTGCGAAAAGTGTATATCGACTATCAACCCAATACATTATCGCGCGATTATTCGATGTCTATTGTCCGAAAAACAACAGAAAGCAAAAAAATTAACGGTTTTGCCTGCGAAAAATGGACAGTTTCCAATCCGGCACTCGATACCAAAGCCGTTTTTTGGGTAACCGACGGTAAATATGATTTTTTCTTGCAATTATTGCTATTGTGGCAAAAAAAAGACCGTTTAACTCAATATTACTTGCAAATTCCCGCTTCGCGCGGATACTTACCCATTTTGGCAGAAGAATATTACAAAAACGGCAAACTGAAATCAAAGTTGGAAATTACCCAAGTGGATAAGAAAAAAATCGACGATTCGGTTTTTGAAATTCCTTCTGACTACTTTAAATATGAATTCTAAAATTAATTTATTCATATAAAGTAACATTTTTAACATTTAATATCCAAAACCTGTGTAATTTCGCCTTTCACAAAATTTTAAAAAATGAGCTCATTAGGAAGACATATTTTAGTAGAATTTTTCGGCTGTTCGCCCGAAGTAATGAATGATGTGGCAAAAATTGAAACATCAATGGTTGATGCTGCCGACAATGCCGGTGCTACAGTTATAAACAGCACTTTTCATTATTTTTCTCCTTACGGAGTATCGGGTGTTGTGGTAATACAAGAAAGTCATTTAGCTATTCACACTTGGCCCGAGTATCAATATGCCGCAGTAGATTTATTTACCTGTGGCGACACGGTTAATCCTTGGATTTCTTTCGATCATCTAAAAAAAGAATTTGGGGCAAAAAATTATTCTGCTCTTGAAATTCGTCGCGGCTCTACCGAACTGCTCGAGCGTATTGATTTTGATGTGGAAAAAATTGCCGAAAAAGCCAAAAATCACATCAACCCCGGAAAATACAACCGTAATGTGTGGTTTACCGATAAAGATGAAAATTCGGCCTATTCATTACGACATACCGGTGAGATTTTATTTGACCAAACTTCGCCATACCAAAAGGTACGCATTTACGACACTTACGGATACGGTAAAATGCTTGCCATAGATAATATGGTTATGTGTACCGAAAGAGACGAAGCTCATTATCATGAAATGATTGCTCATCCGGCTATAAACGTTCATCCTAACCCAAAAAACATATTGGTTATTGGTGGCGGAGACGGCGGAACAATTAGAGAAGTATTAAAACATCCATCGGTTGATAAAGTTACCATGGTAGAAATTGACGAATTAGTAGTAAAAGCTTCTAAAGAACACTTGCCTTCTTTATCGAAAGAATTTGATAATCCAAAATTAGACTTGCGTATTGAAGACGGAATTGAGTTTGTGAAAAATGCTGCTCCCGAAACATACGATATTATTTTGGTTGACGGCTCCGACCCTGTTGGTCCTGCCGAAGGGTTATTTTCTGATGAATTTTATCAAGATTGTAAAAAAGCATTGAAATCTGACGGAATTTTGGTAGCTCAAGGCGAATCACCCATGTTTAATAATGATGCATTTGTAGATTTGCATCGTTGTTTGGCCGATACTTTTGGTGTAAACAACACATTTGTTTATTTATACTTTGCTACTTCATATCCTACAGGTATGTGGAGTTTCCAATGGGCAAGTAAAGGCAATTTGCATCCTGTTAAAGACATTAACGAAGAGCGAATTGAAGAATTTACAAATAAAAACGATTTGAACTACTATAATTTAGATATCCATAAAGGTGCATTTGCTCTCCCAACTTTTGTAAAAAAACAACTGATGAAGGTTGAAAGCAACATAAAAGCAGATGTATAACAAATTTTAAATTGTTGTAAATGTTTAATCCTAACGACGTAGCCGTTTTCAATGGTAATATTTTTGGTTTACCGTATACTTATTCCGAAGCAGAAACGGTTATTATTCCAGTACCGTGGGATGTAACTACATCTTACCACAAAGGAACTGCCAACGGACCGAAAGCTGTTTTGGAAGCATCACCACAATTGGATTTTTACAATGCATTTGTAAAAAATGCATGGGAACACAAACTGTTTTTTGAACCGATAAATGATTATTGGGTTAAGAAAAACCAAGAGCTAAATAAATTATCTGCCGATTTAATTGCCAAAATGGAATCCGGAATTCCGTTTACAGCCGAAGATGAAGCGAATTTGAACGAAATTAACAAAGCTTCGGAAGAATTAAATCAATTTGTTTACGAAAAAGCACAAGCCATTTTTGAAGACGGGAAAAAACCGGTGTTATTGGGTGGCGACCATTCTACCCCTTTGGGTATTATTAAAGCATATTCGGAAAAATACGAAGAGTTAAGCGTTTTGCAAATTGACGCACATGCCGATTTACGAATCGCTTATGAAGGATTTAAATATTCGCACGCATCCATAATGCATAATGTGCTTTCGGAAACCGATATTGAGATGCTTATACAAGTGGGAATTAGAGATATTTGCGACGATGAGATTAAATACATAGAAAAAGAACCGAGAATTAACACCTTTTTTGATTGGGAATTGAAACATCAACTTTACGAAGGTAAAACATGGGATACGCTTTGCAGTGAAATTGCTGTTCGTCTTACCGATAATGTTTACATCAGTTTTGACATTGACGGTTTAGACCCCAAATTATGCCCAAATACAGGAACGCCTGTTCCCGGCGGATTTGAGCTGGAACAAATCAATTATTTATTGCTCAAAATTGTAGATTCGGGAAAAAAAATTGTCGGGTTCGACTTAAATGAAGTATCACCCGACAGATTTAATCCAAATAATGATTGGGATGCCAACGTTGGCGCCAGAGCTCTTTGGATGTTGAGTTGTTTTTTAAAGGAGCAATAAATAAACTGTTCTCGTATTAAAGAAATGCCTTAGTTAAAAAGCATTATATTTGCGTGCATTCACATAAGAGCTTTGTTTATATGAATAACCCAATCTCTACATTATTAAAAAAAGTTAAGTATAATTTCATTTATATTTTATTTAAATTAAATAAATTCTATAATTTAAAACAAGTATCTTCTGAATTATCATCAAATAATTTATTTATTATAGGCTCAGGAAGAAATGGAAGTACACTTCTAGCTATGTTATTAAACCGTCACGAAAATATTTTCTTACCCCCTGAACAATATGCTTTACCATACTCATTGACCGATTGGCAAATTTCATTTCCCAAAAAGAAATGGAACCATTACTATAAAAAACAACTAGAAGCTTATTTGAAAAAAAATCAAAATTGGTCGTTAACTAAAAAGGATGAAATTTATTTGGATGAAATTCTTTCTAACTTACCTAAAAACAAACAAAACCCAGTTGAATTATTTAACATAATTTTCCATTATTATGCTACTCATATAGCCGGTAAGACAAACATAACATATGTAGGTGACCACAGTCCGCTTACCACTATGTTTTACCCTTATTTATTTTATTACTTTTCTAAAGCTCATTATATATTTTTAATACGTCATCCATTTGATGTTGTTTTATCTTATCAAAAGTTAAAAGGAAATCCAGCTTCAATTCCCGAGAATGCCTGCAAAAAGTGGAATAACAGCATTAAAGCTTACAATTATTTAAAATCTAAAAATCATCCTGTTTTATTGCTAAAATATGAAGAATTAGTAACCAACACTGAAGAAAAAATAAATGAAATATTGGACTTTTTAAATATAGAAAAACAAAATTTACTGATTACTCCCTCAACAGAGGAAAATGATTTGTTAGGTGCAAAAGACATACCTTATCACAAAAATTTATACAAACCCATAAATAATACCTCAATTGGTAAATGGAAAGATTCTTTAGATAAAAATATCATAAACAAAATAACTCCTTTGGTTAAAAAAAATGCTCAAATATTTGGTTATAATTTAAAAAATTAATTTTTTGAAAAGAAAAAAAAATAAAATTCTATACATCTATCCTCATTTATCATCTTTTATAAAAGTTGATAGAAAAATATTATCAAAAAAATTTGACATTATTGATAACACCTATAATTGGAAAAAAAAACATCTTGTCCCTTTTCACCTGCTTCATCAGTTTTTTTATTTATTTTTTACTATAAAAAAAGTAGATGTCGTTTTAATTTCATTTGGAGGTTATTGGTCTTTATTCCCAACATTAATTGCAAAATTATTCAACAAAAAGAGTTATATTATTGTACATGGCACTGATGCAACCGCTTTTAAAGAAATTAATTATGGAAGTTTATTAAACCCTTTTTTAAAATATTTTATAAAAAAATCATTAGAAAATGCGTCCACAATATTACCGGTAAGTGAGGCGTTGATATATTCAGAAAACACTTATTTTGACAAAAATAAAGTAATTAAACAAGGTATTAAATATTTTTTTCCAAACCTAAAAACGTCAATTCATGTTATACATAATGGTATTGACACAAATTTTTGGAAAAACTTACATTTAGAAAGAAATCCTAACCAAATTTTAACTGTTTTTAGTGACCGTCAATTTCATTTAAAAGGAGGTGATTTAATTATTCAATTAGCTTTTGATTTTCCCGATTTTGAATTTTTAATAGCCGGAACAGATAAAATTCCTAAAAATATTACCCCCCTTCCCGGCAATGTAAAATTACTTGGTTTTCAACAACCAAAAAGCTTATTAAATCTATATAACTCATCTACTTTTTATTTTCAGCTTTCCATTTTTGAAGGGTTTGGATATTCACTATGTGAAGCTATGAATTGCGGATGTATCCCAATTGTATCAAATGTTAATTTATTACCTACTATCGTAGGAACTTCAGGGTATATTCTAAAACACAGGGATTATAACGAACTAAAAAAGCTATTTAACAATGTGATTTTAAATAAAGATAAAAATAATGAATTGAGCAATCTTGCTCAAAAGCAAATTAAAGAAAACTTTGAGCTTTCAATTAGAGAGAGCAAACTTCATACATTACTAAAAGTATATTAAGAATAATGTTCTTCTATTTTCTTTTTCACCTTTAAATAGCGAGTAAAACCAAAAATAAAAAGCGTTGGCGAAAGTACAAACAAGAAATAACTCATTGGGCGTAACGGTGCCAACAGCTCTATCTTTATAATTGTTATTGCCGAAACGAATATAAACAGTGCTGTGCGGAAATACGCTAAAAATGTGCGTTCGTTAGCCAATTTTGTTCGTTCTATCGCTAACCAATCGCGAACAATCAAGTCTTTTTTCTTATTGTTTTTGTCTATTACTTGTTTTTTATCTTCTCCCACGTTTCGTATAATTTTTCTTGTGTCGGACGATTTTCTTCCGGTTCGGTTAACGGCTCACAAGGTTTCAATGTTGCATAACATTCTTTGGGTAATTGTTGATACAATGCTGTTCCTTTTGTTTTCCAAGCAATCATATCATCACTGACTTCTTTTATAATTTTAGCCGGATTACCGACCACCAAACTACGCTTTGGTATGTGCATTTTGGCAGGAACAAAGCTTAATGCTCCTACTATACATTCCGGTTCGATAATTACATCATCCATAACAACAGCGTTCATGCCTATCAAACAATTTTCACCTATTGTTCCGCCATGTATTATCGCACCGTGACCAATATGCGCACTTTCTTTTAATGTAACGGTAGTACCTGGAAACATATGAATGGTACAATTTTCTTGCACATTGCAACCGTCTTCAATCACAATCTTTCCCCAATCGCCTCGAATGGCTGCTCCGGGACCGATATACACATCTTTTCCGATAAACACATTGCCCGTAACTGCTGCTTGCGGATGCACAAATGCAGACGGATGTATCACGGGTTTAAAACCATTAAATTCGTAAATCATTGGAATAAAATTAAACTCGTTCTATTACTGTTGCATAACCTTGTCCTACGCCTATACAAAGGGTAACCAATGCATATCGTTTTTGTTGTTTTTGCAATTCCAAAGCTGCTGTTTGTAAAATTCGCGCGCCGCTCATCCCCAACGGATGCCCTAAGGCAATAGCACCTCCATTAGGGTTTATTCTTTCATCATCATCGGCTAATCCCCATTCGCGGATGCAAGCCAAACTTTGCGCTGCAAATGCTTCATTCAATTCAATTATATCCATATCATCCATTGTTAAGCCCGCACGTTTTAATGCTTTTTGCGAAGCATACACAGGTCCAATACCCATAATGCGCGGTTCAACGCCGGCTATTGCCGATGACACAATTCTGGCCAACGGTTTTTTATTGTATCGTTTTAGGGCATTTTCTCCCATCAGCAACAAAGCAGCTGCACCGTCATTAAGCCCTGAAGCGTTTCCGGCTGTAACCGTGCCGCCTTCTTTGCGGAAAGCCGGACGAAGTTTTGCCAATATTTCTAACGAGGTATTGGGTTTTATGAACTCATCTTTATCAAAAATAATCGGGTCGGCTTTGCGTTGTGGAATTTCTACCGGCACAATTTCTTCTGCCAAACGTCCGTTTTGCTGCGCTTTTGCGGCTTTCATCTGACTACGGTAAGCAAATTTATCTTGGTCTTCACGGCTTATTTTATACATGTCAACCAAATTCTCGGCTGTTTCACCCATTGCTTCGGTTCCATACATTTTTTGCATTTTAGGGTTGATAAAACGCCATCCAAAGCTACTGTCGTACATTTTGGCATCGGTGCCAAATGCTTTTGTAGGTTTGGAAACTACATATGGACCCCGCGACATTCCTTCTACACCTCCGGAAATATAAATATCGCCATCGCCCATTGCTATTGCTCTTACCGCATTAATGGTTGACGCCATTCCCGAAGCGCACAAGCGATTTACGGTTTCTCCGCCAATAGTAAAGGGCAGTTCTGCCAACAGCAAAGCCATACGCGCTATATTGCGATTATCTTCTCCTGCTTGATTGGCACATCCAAAAATCACATCTTCAATTTCATTTTTATCAATATCAGGATGTCTGTCCATTAACGATTTAATCACATGAGCAGCCATATCATCTACTCTGACTTGCGCCAATGTTCCTCCAAAGTTGCCGATTGCCGTTCTTACAGCATCAACTATATACACATCTTGCATAAAATTTATTTTTGATGATTTTGTGTAGTAAAATTAGCTTTTCTTTTTTATTAAAAAAATATTCGTCTTTGCTATTTGTTTTGCATTCCAATTATAAAATTACATTTTGAATAAAATTGTCCTTTCTTCGCTTACTTTTGCGCACTTATCCAATGTGATTATGAACAAAAAACTACTTTACGGCATTTACTTACACATTTTGATATTTGTGTTGGCTTTTACCGGAATTTTGGGTAAACTGATTACAGTATCGTCATCAGTGCTGGTGTTTTACCGGTTACTGTTTGGTTTTTTGGCTTTGGCCGGATATATGTTTTTTACAAAAAAATTTGTTTTTATTCAGAATAAAAAAGATTTAACTAAAATATTGTTTACCGGTGCTGTGATTGGTGCACATTGGATATGCTTTTTTGAATCCATAAAACAATCTACGGTTTCCATCGGGTTAATTGCACTTTCTACGGCTACTTTGTTTGCTGCTATATTGGAACCTTTATTTTTTAAGCGAAAGTTCAGACTTTACGAATTACTTTTCGGGCTGTTAATAATCTCAGGAATTTTAATCGTATTTAATTATGAATCCGGTTATTCTTCAGGACTGATAATTGGCATTTTTGCTGCTTTTTTTGGTGCTTTGTTCACCGTTTTAAACGGAAAGTTTGTAGAAAAATATCCTGCTTCGAGAATTACTATATATGAGCTTTTCGGGGGATTTGTCATTGTTTCCGCTTACAGCTTTTTAACTGTTGATGATTTCTCTCAATTTTATTTAAAAACCAATGATTTAGCTTGGCTTTTATTTTTGGGTATTGTTTGTACAGCCATTGCATTTGTCGGAAGTATTGAAGTAATGAAAGAAATTTCGCCTTTTACGGTAACGCTTTCATTTAATCTTGAACCCGTTTACGGAATAATACTGGCACTTTTGTTTTTTGGGAAAGAAGAAGAAATGAGCCCCCAATTTTATTTGGGAGCTCTGATTATTTTAGGTACTATTTTTACAAATGCTTGGATAAAAGGAAAAGCAAAACATTAAAGTTTTACACAAACATTTTTTGGTTCGGTAAAAAATCGAAGTGCTTCAAATCCACCTTCACGTCCCATTCCGGAATTTTTAACACCACCAAAAGGTGTGCGTAAATCACGAACCAACCAACAATTTATCCAAACTATACCGGTATGCAATTGTGCAGCAACTCGATGTGCTCTTTTTAAATTTTCTGTCCAAACAGTAGAAGAAAGTCCATATTTGGTGCTGTTTGCCATTGCCAGCACTTCTTCTTCAGTATCAAAAGGAGTTAAAGTTACTACCGGTCCAAAAATTTCTTCCTGATTGGTTCTACAAGTAAACGGCAATCCTTCAATAACAGTTGGAGCAATATACCAACCATTTGCCAATTCTCCTTCCATCATTACCCGCTGACCACCGGTTAGTATTTTCCCACCCTCTTCCTCTGCCAAACGAATATAGGAGAGTACCTTTTCCATGTGTTGTTTAGAAACAACAGCGCCTAAATTACTAGTTTCATCTTTCGGATTTCCTACTTTTAGTTTTTTCACTTTCTCAACAAAAGCATCTCTGAATTTTTCGTAAATAGAGGATTGAATAAATATACGCGAGCCACACAAACATATTTGCCCCTGATTGGCAAATGACGAATACACTGTGGTTTTTAAGGCACTTTCAAAATCGCAATCTTCAAAAATAATATTGGGGTTTTTCCCACCCAATTCAAGGGATAACTTCTTGAATTTAGGTCCTGCTTTACGGGCAATTTCAGCGCCGGTTACCGTTCCGCCCGTAAAAGAAATGACAGGAATATCATCATGTTCCACTATTGCATTTCCTACTTTATGTCCGTAACCGTGAACAATATTCAATACACCTTTAGGCATACCGGCTTCTATACAAATTTCGGAAAGTAAATAAGCGGTCATTGGTGTGATTTCGGAGGGCTTTGCCACTACCGTATTTCCGGCTGCCAGCGCCGGAGCAATTTTCCAACTAAACAAATAAAGAGGTAAATTCCACGGTGAAATGCATCCGGCCACACCAATAGGTTCACGCAAAGTATAATTAATGGCAAAATCTTCCATACTGTGCGATTCGGAGGCAAAATGCAATATTGCCGTTGCATAAAAGCGGAAATTTGTAGCGGCTCTGGGGATATCAACTGTTTTTGCTAATTTCAGGGGTTTTCCATTATCTCGTGATTCGGCTTGTGCCAAAAACTCCAATCGTTCTTCGATTAATTCGGATACGCGCATTAAAATTGCAAATCGTTTTTCTTTGTTCATTTTGCTCCATTCCGGAAAAGCGGCTTTGGCTGCTTGATATGCCTTTTCAACATCACGTTCGTCAGAATCAGGTACATACGAATACGGCTTACCGGTAGCCGGTTCGTAATTTTCAAAATATTGTTTTCCTGCAGGTTCAACCAATTCGCCGTTGATATAGTTTAGAATTTTTTCCATAATCTATGAATTTACCCTGTAAAGATAATGTGATTTCGGCTAAAATGTAAGCTAATTGCATAATTTTACCCAAATATGGCCGGCATTTACATACATATACCTTTTTGTCATCAGCGTTGCTCGTATTGCGATTTTCATTTTTCTACCTTATTAAAACATAAAGAAAAAGTAATTGATGCGCTCTTAACAGAAATTGAAGTCCGCAAAAATGAACTTTCTGCACCTATAGAAACGATTTACTTTGGCGGAGGAACACCCTCGGTACTGAGTGAAAAGGAATTGGCAACTCTGCTGGATTTCATTTTTAAATTTTACGACTGCTCACAGGTAAAAGAAATAACTTTTGAAGCCAATCCGGAAGATTTGTCAATGGCTTACTTAAAAATGCTGAAAAAAAACGGAATAAACCGCATTAGCATTGGTACACAATCTTTTGTAGATGAAGAATTACGGTTAATGAATCGCAAACATTCGGCAAAACAAGGCATTTCGGTCATCAAAAACATACAAGATGCAGGTTTTGAGAACTTTACGGCAGATATCATTTACGGCATAAATAAAAATTACAAAAAGAATCTAGCAGAAAACATTAAAGTTTTACAATCATTGCAAATACCTCATTTTTCTGCTTATGCACTGACCATTGAAGAAAAAACCCTTTTAAACAAAAAAGTGAAAACAGGGGAATTTAGCATCCTGCCCGACGATGCTTACGAGTATTGCTTCAACACTCTTCATGCATTTGCGCAAGAGAATGATTTTTTACATTACGAATTGTCGAATTATGCCAAACCCGGATTTAAAAGTCTGCACAACAGTAATTATTGGCATAACAAACCTTATTTGGGTTTTGGTCCCTCCGCCCATTCTTTTGACGGAAAAAATATCAGGCGATGGAACGTAGCCAACAACCATTTATATGTAAAAAACATTCAAAAGAACACGCCTTACTTTGAACAAGAAATTCTTACCGTTGAAAACCTTTTTAATGAATATTTAATGACAAAATTGCGCACCATAGAAGGCATTGATTTTAAATACCTAAGCAAAAATTTCCCTAACAAATATTCTACCCGGATACTTGAACAAATTAAATTGCTCAACGCATCATGGTATAACCTAAACGAAAACCGATTAAATTTAACGCCAAAAGGTTGGTTAATAAGTGATTTTATTCTAAAAAAATTGTTTATTTAAAAAAAAGAAATAATTTTACCCACTTAAACACATAAATTTAGTTTACAAACCACTCATTATTAACGTTATGAAGATTTTTAATTTCATTTTGGCAACCCTTATTACCACAACATTTGTAAATGCACAAAAAAACCTTGATGAAAAAGAGCTTTACAATCGTTATCCTTCCGATAAAATTAAACAGATAGAATATAAATTAGGTAAAAGAGAGCAGTTAATTGCAGGACCTTATGTAAATGAAAAAGGCGAATCGGTAATGATTACACTTTCTAAAGGAAAAATGGGCGCCCTTCAACAACTGAAAGTAATTATCTTTAATGAAAATTTTACTGCTTCAACAGAAAAATTCATTGATATTCCACAGTTAAAAAATGAAAAACCTGCCATGTACGATCATTTTTTAAAAGATAACACTTTGTTCCTTTTATTAAATGTGGATATAAAATCTAAAACCGGTTCTAGCAGAACAATTTATGCTTACAAATTGGATATCAACACAAAAAAGACCATTGGCAGTCCAAAAAAAATTAAAGAACTTGCTTACGATAAAAAAGGAGCAGACACCTCTTCAAAATTATTATTTTCCAACCACAAAGACTTCATGGCATTTGCCGAAGCTAATTTAAATGAAGAAAACAGAACAACTACCGTTACCTATGAAGTATTTGCTATTGAAAACGGTGAATTTGTTAAACAATACGAACAAAAAGATGTGGAAAAACATGATGAAGAAACAAAAATTTCAAGAATCAGAGCTTTTCAGGCGCTAACAAATACCATGATTCTCGATAACGGTGCAATAATTAAAAGGTTTAATAAATATGAAAAATTAAAAAAAGAAGAAAAAGACAATTATTTGTTTACATTAAGTGTTATTGATGAAAACGGTAAAGAAGATGTTGATGTAAATATTGACAGTTACAACATGAAAGATAATCAAGATTTCAGCTTTATTAATTATGAAATTAAAAGCGATGAGGATTTATTATACATTGGTGGAACTATAGAAGAAACAAGCGGTTTTACTAAAACAGACGTAGTCAACAAGGTTTTCTTTTTGAAATACAATTTAGAAACTTTAGAAAAAAACATTGATAAAGTTTATACTATTGATGATGAATTTATAAAAGAAGGTATGAGCGAAAAAGCTGTTGAAAAACTGGAGAAAAAACGAAAAAAAAAGGAAAGCAAAGGGAAAGATACCGATATTGGCTTTAAGGATTTAAAAACGATTGATTTTGTCTTAAATCCTGAAGACGGACATTTAAATATTATTTGTGAAATAAATTACACTTATGTAACTACCAATACCTATACTGATGCAAATGGTGTAAGTCACACAACAACTACTATTCATTATAAAAATTTTGACATAATTGTGTTCAACATTAATAGTGAAACCGGTGAAATGGAATGGAAAAGAAAGATATTAAAAACACAATCTTTTACCAATACCAATATTTACAACGGATTTATATATCGTATTAACAAAGAAGGTGAATTAATATTCATATATAACGATATAGCACACACATACACAAAAGGGTATAACATTAATATGACTATTCTGTCTCCCGATGGGTTCACCACACACTACTCATTAATTCGCCCCGAAGGAAAACGCTCAAGGGTAATGAATGTGGGTTTAAGCAAAATTATTAACGATAAAATTGCTCAAATTTACACCGTAGAAAAACGTGATGTAGAAATATTTAAAGTAGAGTTGCCCTAAGTTAAAAACTCCATTTTAATCGTAAAAAGATACTGTTGCCGAGGTTTTTATAACCTGAGAAATCGCCAAAATACGATTGTCCCAATAACATAATATCCCAATTATTGCTGATGGAATATGTAATGGAGGGCATTGCAAACAATAAATTACTGTTTGTTCCATACATCAATGCAATACTACCGTTTAGTAATGGTGTAATATTTCCGCTGGTTTGAGCAAAAAATGCCCATTGAGAAGGAAATAAATTTTTGGCAGTCAGTTGCAGCGAGGTATTTTGCAAAGCAAGCAATGATGCTTGATTGAAATCTTGCGTATTGTAATAAACCGAAAAATTTACATACATTGAGTTTTCAAAAGAATAATCAAACGATGCTGATGATACAAGAACAGTAGTAGTATCCAACGTGTTTTGTTGCGGTAAAAACCAACTGGCTTCACCTTTAAAACCTATTGCATTTTTAATACTTCCGGCCCAACCGCCGCCTAAAACAAAATCTTGATTATACACCCCGCCCAAAACCTGAAAATCGTATAGGTTTTTATTGAATTTATACATTAATGCCGCTACCCAAGAACTGTCATTTTTTGCGGGTTTCACAGCAAAATTCATACTGCTCATTCCTGTCGGATAATATTCAATATACACAGCATCCGAGCCGGGGCGTTCTTCATAATCAAAATTGATAAAATTATATGTGTTAAAAATATCATTTGGATTCCAAGCGACATTAATTCCCCAATTTATTCGTTGACGTCCAAGCGTTATATCCATCTTTTTTAATGAAAAATTCACATTTGCACGGTCAAAAATCGTGTGCATAACCAGGGCTTTTTCATTTACGGGTAAAAAGGACATATCCACCAATCCATTATCTACATCGGTTTGTTTGCCAAAAAAAGGATTGTTTTTTACTCCTTCTCCATAAAACAATCGATTTCGCATTGAAGCATTTACAGTAATGGATTTGGTTAAAAACAATTTTGCATTAAAGCGGTTATGTAAAAAATGTAACCCCACTAAATTGTCGGCATTGGTAAAACTTACGGTTTGCATATTTTTTAAATAGCCATTAACAGCAACATACTTGCTCCATTTTTTCGTGCTTTCTGTTTGACCGAAAACGTGCGAAACAAAAGCTAAAAGCAATAAAAGCGTATATTTAATTTTGTTGAACATCGGAAACAATTTTGCCGTCCTCTAATGTAATTACTCTTCGTGCGCGCTCTATTACGCGTTGGTCGTGTGTACTAAAAACAAAGGTTGAATTTTCTTCTTTATTTAACCGTTCCATAATATCGAGCAAATTTGCGGTAGAATGCGAGTCAAGGTTGGCTGTTGGTTCGTCTGCCAAAATAAATTTAGGTTTTGATGCCAATGCTCTTGCAACGGCTACACGTTGTTGCTGCCCTCCGGACAGTTCGGTGGGTTTATTGTTCACTCGGTCGGCTAAACCTACTTCTTGAAGCAATTGTAATGCCCGTTTTTGCCTTTCTGCTTTGGGTTTATTTTGCAACAGCATAATGAACTCCACATTTTCCATTGCCGAAAGCACAGGAATTAAATTATAGGCTTGAAACACAAAGCCGATATTATACAAACGAAAATCAATCAATTCATTATCTGATAATTCATTTATTTTCACATCATCTACCCATATCTCGCCTGATGTAGGTTTATCCAAACCGCCTATTAAGTTCAGCAATGTGGTTTTTCCCGAACCCGAAGGACCAATGATTGCCGTAAATTCGCCTTGTGTGATTTCCAAATTCACATGATTTACAGCATGTACCGGCACGGCAACATCGGTATAGGTTTTAGTTAACTCACTTGTTTTGATGATTATTTTACTTTCCATAAGCTAAATTTTACGTAATGCATCCACGGGTTTTAATTTTAAAGCTTTGTATGCCGGATAAACAGATGCCAAAAACATAATTACAACCACTTGAACGGTTATTTGAGTATAAAATTCGGGTTCCATTTGCGGATAAACAACGGTATCAAAGCCCCACTCTTCCATTCCTTTGGCGTATGCCGATAAATCTATTCCTGTTTTTTGAAACATTTCTATAATCCCCCACGAGGCAAGCAAACCAAAAGGCACTCCTATAAGTGACAGCAATAATGATTCGGTCATAATCATAGTAAAAATCTTCTTTTTGTTCATTCCAATTGCCATAAGCATTCCTATTTCGCGTGTGCGTTCCAAAATAGCCATCAGCATTGTGTTTATCAACCCAAACGCCAATGTGAGGAGTATAATAAAAATGATAATGTTCATCATTTGGTCAAACGATTCTACCATCATTTTCATCTCAGGCATTATATCTTTCCAGGTTTCTACTTTTAGAGTGGGTAATTGATTTTGCAATTCGTTGGCAACGGTTTCCAAATCATCGTTGTTATGCAATAAAACAGCTATTTCCTGATAATTATTTGTTCCCAATAATTGTTGTAACGAGGTAATTGGTACAAAAATATTCCCTTTATCCCACATCGAATTGGAGGTTTTGAAAATACCTCTTACTTTGAAAGCTGCACTAACCATTTGATTGTTTACATCTTGAAAAGTAACCACAATCTTCGAACGAATATGGACTTTCAGTTTTTCGGCGGTAGCCTGAGAAATATAAACAGGAAGGGTGCGTTTGTATTGATATACAAGAGCTCCTTCAATAAGTTTATCTTTAAATTTTGTTACTTTGTTTTCCTTTATAAAATTTACCCCATTAATCTTAACTCCGGCGGCGCTGTTTGCCGAATTAACCATACCAAAAACAATACTGCGCGGAGCAAAATCTTTTATTTTTTCATTTTTGGTAAAAATTGTTGTATCAATTGCGAAATTATATTTCGGATCAAAATCTTCTCTAAATTTAGGATGATGAATTTGAATGTGCGAAGTTTCGGTAGCAATAGCTTTATTGACACGTTCAATACTTAACCCCCAGTTTAATGCCAATATAAATATTCCGCTGACTAAACCCAAAGCCATAGCCAAAATAATGACCAACGAACGTGTTTTGTGTCGCCAAATATTTCGCCATGCTATTTTTATTATTGTTTTCATATTTTAACTGCGCATTGCTTCTATTGCTTTAAGTTTTAAAATTTTCAGGATAGGATAAACAGCCAAAACGGAGGCAAGAATATAAATAATAATTCCTTGATTGATGAATATCATCGGGTCGGTAGAAACTTTCAGCACGGGTTCAAATCCATAATTTTCGTAGGTTTTAGCCACTTCACCTGTAAACCGTATCGGATTATAGTAAAAATAGGCAATTACAGGAGACGCCCCCACAACGCCCAGCATAACACCTAACAATGCTACAGAAATAGTTTCGAGGTAAACCATTAAAGCCAGTTTGCGTTTTTTCATTCCTATAGCTATAAGCACGCCAAATTCGTGTAAGCGTTCAGAAATCATCATGATAAGCGTGCCCAAAAACACAAAGGCAACAATTAAATACAAAACGGCAATCATTAAAATTCCTCCGGCGCTGTCAAGGGCAATCATCTCTACCAATTCGGGCATCATTTCTTTCCAAGTCATTATTTCGTACTTATCTGTAAGTAAAGAAGTATTTAAGGATGCTTTTATTTCTTCTGCTTTTTTATAGTCTGTAAAAACGGCTATTGTTGTTACCAAATTGGGCATTCCCAATATTTCTTGCGCACTTTTAAGTGGAATATATATCAGTTGATTATTTAATTCGGGGGAACCGAACTTTACAATTCCTTTTACAGCAAATTTTCCGGCAGCATTTACCCCATGATAGCCCTGTCCGATAAAAACCAAAGTGTCGTGAACAGAAAGTTTCAATTTTTTAGCCAAGCCCTCGCCTATCAAAGCGGCGTTATCTTCAGGTGTTAAGTAATTTCCTTCGATTAATTTTTCTTCAATATGTGTCAGTTGATTTTCGTTTTCAGGGTTTACTCCAACCAACATGGCTCCCTTGGTTGTACTGTTTGATGCTGCAAGCACAAATGTTTCTATACGTTCGGTATATTGGTTAGGCAATTGATTTTCCAACACATTATACAACGTATCATTGAGCTGAAGAGCATTATCAAGGGTTTGTTCTTCCCAATATCCTTTTTGGTGAATTTGTATTTGTCCCGTATAATACCCCACAACGTTATTTATCATTTCGTCGTAAACACCATTTTGCATAGATCGCATTAAAATAGCCAACAATACGGAAAAGAACATTACGCCCATTGTAATGTATGTTCGGCGTTTATTTCGCCATATATTTCGCCAAGCAAGTTTTATCAACATTACTTAACCCTTTTCATATTGTTTACAGAAAAGAAATCTTCCGATATTTGGATATCAAATTCCAGTTTTTGATATATCAACACCGTTTTATTCCCGGGTTTATCTACCGGAATCATTTCCATTTTTGAGGGTAACAATTTTCCGCCAAGCATCTTAATGTCTTTACCCGTCATAATGTTTACTAAATAGCCGTCTTCATCATAAAATTCGGTTCGCAATTGCAAAAAATCTTTCTTGTCAATAAAAGTAATAATCTTTCCCCACACAACAGCGGCATCAGGTTTTGGTGTTAATTCAATTTTGTAACAATCACGACCGTCAACCACACTATCGCCCACCAATTTATGTGTGTAATCTTTTTCCATTGAAGATTCTTTTACCAAATCATCATTTGTAAAGTCAGAGCCCATCCAACTTTGCGACATCATTGAAGGAGGAAGTTTAATTGTTCTTGAAATTGAAGGCACCCAATTCCATATTTCTTTATCCCGTTTTAAAAAAACAGTTCCTTTTTCTTTTGCTGGAGCGGTAATAAGAATTAAAGAATATTTGGTACCTAAACTCCATACTTTAGCTTGCATTTCGCGTGTCCACTTAGGGCGAATAATTTGTATGGTAAATTCTGCATACGAGGAGTTGCCTCTTATTTTATCTTCGGCTTTTTTAATTATTTCGTCAGCCGTTAATTGCTGAGCAGATACCGTTAAAAGCGACAATATTCCAACAACTGTAAAGATGATTTTTTTCATTTTATTAATTTTTTAACTCATGCGATAATTTTAATATCATAAACTCTTTAATATTATCCGAATCAATCATTCCGACAACTTGCCCTTCATCATTTACCACAGGTGCCGCCGACAATCCTGATGACAGCAATTTTAGGTAAGCTTCGTTTAAATCTTCATTTTCGTGCAAAACAACAAAATCTCGGTTCATCACTTCCGACACCAAAGTATCGCCGCCATAAGTTTGTATTCCGGTTAAAATTTCATTTTGCGTTAAAACACCAACCACTTGTGTGAAGTTAATATCAAAAATCAAAAATTCTTTGTCTTGTGTTTTAAGCATATGTTTTACAACATCTTCCAGTGTTTCGGTTTCGGCAAACGAAGGGAATTTCCGCATCATTGCACTTTTTACTTTCACTCCTTTAAACGCCACTTTATTTTGTTCTTGAATAGCTTCTGCTCCTGCACCCAAATACACAAACAAACCTATAAATACAAGCCAAAAATCAAAGAAAAAACCTAAAAAGATAAATACAATTGCCAATGTTTTTCCAATAGAAGAGGCAATTTGCGTTGCGGTAACTCTATCCATTTTTAAAGCCAACAAAGCACGCAACATTCGCCCACCATCCATAGGAAATGCCGGAATAAAATTAAATAGAGCCAAAATCATATTGGCAGCCATTAAATTGAACAAAAACATTTGCGCAGAAAATTTTTGATTGTTTTGCAACATTCGTTTCAAATCTTCTTGTGTTGGAAACATATCTGTTGCTTGTAGTACAAAATACAAAATAAATGTGATAAGAATATTTACCATAGGTCCGGCTATGGCAATTACAAATTCTTGCTTTGGTTTTTCGGGAATTTTTTCCAAATTAGCCAATCCACCAATTGGCAACAAGGTGATGCTTTTGGTTTTTATACCATAATGCATCGCCGTAAGTGCGTGCCCCAATTCGTGCAGCACCACGCAGGCAAATATTGCCAATACAAATACGCCGCCCATTAAAGCATCTTTAACATTATGGCTTTGCATATAATAAGTCATCATTATCCAAAACACGATTATCCAAAAACTCCAATGAATTTGAATTTTAATTCCTTTAACTGTTCCAATTTTTAATGCACCATTCATGGTAGTTTAATTTTGTGTAAATTTACAATAACAAAATAAATATATTACAAATATGCAAATTACTTTTTTGGGTGGTGCAGGAACAGTAACCGGCTCTAAAACCTTAATAGAAGTTGGTAAAGAAAAAATCTTGTTAGATTGCGGATTATTTCAAGGGTTAAAAGAACTCAGACTAAAAAACTGGGATAAACTGCCGGTAAAAGCAAGTGAAATTTCGTACATTATACTTACACATGCACACTTAGACCATTGCGGTTATATTCCGCTTTTTGTAAAACAAGGTTTTCAAGGAAAAATAATTTGTACTCCACCTACCCGCGACTTGGCAGAAATTATACTGAAAGACAGTGGAAAAATTCAAGAAGAAGATGCTGAAAGAGCAAATAAATACGGTTACACCAAACATCATCCGGCAAAACCACTCTACACAGTTGAAGATGCCATTTTTGCCATGAATTTCTTCGAAACCATTGAATTACATGAATGGGTAGAACTTTTTCCGGATATAAAATTTCAATTCAAAAATGCCGGACATATACTGGGTAGTGCCTTTGTCGAATTACACATACAAGACAAAACCTTTATTTTTTCAGGAGATATTGGACGAAAAAAACCGCTTTTACTTCACCCTAAAGAAAAAATCGGCCATGCCGATTACATTGTTTGCGAATCAACTTACGGCGACCGGTTGCACGATAAAACGCCGGCAATTATCACACTTTGGGAAGCCATCAATTACACTATTCTTGACAAAGGTGGCACTTTGCTTATCCCGACTTTTGCCGTAGAAAGGGCGCAAGAGCTTATTTATTTGCTTTCCATATTAAAGAAAGAAAAGAAAATTCCTCATGATTTACCCATTTATCTAGACAGTCCAATGGGAGTTGATGCTACTGAAGTCTTTGCAAATTATCCAAATTATCATACACTTTCTAAAAGTGAAATTAGAGAAATGCATAATACCGTAAAACTGATAAAAGATTTCCAAACCAGCGTAGATATTGTAAATGATAATCGGCAAAAAATTGTATTGGCCGGGAGTGGAATGAGTACCGGCGGGAGAATTTTATATTACTACAATAAATACTTGGGTGATGATAAAAACACTATTCTTTTGGTTGGCTATCAAGCCGAAGGAACTCGCGGACGCTCACTAAAAGAAGGTGATAATGAGATAAAATTCTTTGGGACATACCATGAAGTAAGAGCTGAAATTATGGAAATTTCATCCCTTTCGGCACATGCCGACCAACATGAAATATTAGACTGGCTAAAAACAGCAGACAAACCACCAAAAACACTTTTCTTAAATCATGGAGAACCGCATCAAAGCAATGCTTTGCGTGCTAAAATTCAAGATGCATTAAAATGGGAAAAAGTAATTGTGGCTAAAATGAACGAGCCGTTTTATATTGATTGATACTCTTTAAAAGAAGAAAATTGAGAGGTCGCGAGCGGATTCGAACCGCTGTAGATGGTTTTGCAGACCACTGCCTAGCCACTCGGCCACGCGACCATTATTTTTTAGAACTCGGGCAAATTTACTAATTACTATTAAATAAACAACTACTTTTTTTGTTCTTCGTAAAAAACAACCGAAAAACTGTCCATTAATTCTCCCACCGGTGGATTTAACTTGAAAATCTCCAATTTAACGGACTCTATCAAATCACTCAATTCCATAACTTTACGAACAATTCTCTCGCCCACACGCTCTATGGTTTTGCTTTTTTGTGCCATTTCATCTTTTATAACCGCTATTAACTGCTCATAATCAACTGTTTCGCTTAGTGCATCGTTGTTAAATGATGCGTTTTTTAATGCTACTTCCAAATTCACCTTATACTTGGCGCCTATCCGTTGTTCCTGTTCAAACCATCCGTGGTAGGCATACAATTCAAGAGAATTTATTTTCAGTAATGTTTGCATCAATTAAGCGGCTAATTTTTCCAATCCGGTATCAATTCGTTTTAACGTTTCATCTTTTCCAAGCAATGCGCAAATTTCAAACAATGAAGGGCCCATACCAACACCCGTTATCAGCACACGCAAGTTGGGCAATACTGCTCCAAAACCCAAATTATTTTCCTCTAAATATGCTTTGAATGTTTTTTCGATGTTTTCGGAAGAAAAATCATCTATTGCGGCTAATTTTTCACGCAATGACTTAATAATTTCCGGCGTATTTTCTTTCCACTTTTTGCGGATAGTCTTTTCATCGTAATTTTCAGGTGCTTTAAACAAATAAATGCCTTCCAACATTTCGCGAACAAATGTGGCACGTTCTTTCATTAGTCCGCAAACTTTGGCAATATATTCTTTGTCAAATTTTGCCACATCAATACCTGCTTTTTCTAACTCGGGAATAAACAATTCAGCCAATTCTTCATTTGATTTTTTTCTAAGATATTGCTGATTGAACCAACGTGTTTTATCGGGGTCAAATTTAGCACCCGATTTCCCCACTCTCTCCAATGAGAAGGCTTGCACCAATTCATCCAATGTAAATAATTCTTGCTCGGTTCCGGGATTCCAACCCAATAATGCCAACATATTGACAAACGCCTCGGGAAAATATCCTTTTTCTCTGTAACCGGAAGAAATTTCACCCGATTTGGGGTCTTTCCATTCTAATGGGAATACAGGAAATCCTAAGCGGTCGCCATCTCTTTTGCTTAATTTTCCGTTGCCATCCGGTTTTAGAATTAACGGCAAATGGGCAAACTGAGGCATTTCTTCTTCCCAACCCAAATATTTATACAACAAAACGTGCAACGGACCCGAAGGCAACCATTCTTCACCACGGATAACGTGCGTTATTTTCATCGAATAATCATCCACTACATTAGCCAAATGATAAGTAGGCATACCATCGGCTTTAAAAATCACTTTATCATCCAAATTATTGGAATTAACAACTACCCAACCGCGAATTAAATCTTTAAATTTCACTTCCTCGTTTCTGGGCATTTTAATTCTAATCACATAAGGATCGCCGTTTTCTATTCTGCTTTTCACCTCTTCTGCCGATAAGGTTAATGAATTTTTCATCGAATTTCTGGTTACGGCATTGTATTGAGGTGCTGCCACGCCGGCTTTTTTCAAATTTTCGCGCATTTGCTCCAATTCTTCAGGGGTGTCGAATGCGTAGTAGGCGTAGCCGTTTTCAACCAATTGCTCGGCATACGTTCTGTACATTCCGGTTTCTTTTCGCTCCGACTGACGATATGGACCATATTCACCACCAAAACCAACGCCTTCATCCGGTATCAGGTTACACCATTTCAAAGATTCTATAATATATTCTTCTGCTCCGGGCACATAACGTGTTTGGTCGGTATCTTCAATACGCAAAATAAAATCTCCACCATGTTTTTTGGCAAACAAATAATTATACAAAGCGGTTCTTACTCCTCCCATATGCAATGGTCCGGTAGGACTTGGGGCAAAACGTACGCGAACTTTCTTATCCATAATTTTGATGATAATTTTCTTAAAACGGCTGCAAAGATAATACAAATTACAAAGCCCAATTCATTTTTAATATTCAACTCGGGTATTAATAAATCAAACCTGATGTTAAAAATTTAAAACTAAAACAATATAATGCTCGAATTAAAGTAAATTTGTATTTTTAGAAATTAACATAATAAAACAGAAATATGGCTTGTAGTGGATGCTCAACCGGCAGAGGAAACAGTTCTTTGCCAAAAGGTTGTAAAAATAATGGTTTGTGCGGCTCCGGATGTAATAAATTAAACGTATTTGATTGGCTTTACGATGTGCAACTTCCGCAAAACAAACCACCTTTTCCGGTAGTGGAAGTACGATTTAAAAACAGCAGAAAAGAATTTTTTTATAACCCGAATAATTTACCTTTAAAAATTGGAGATGTTATTGCTGTTGAAGCTTCGCCCGGTCACGATATTGGTATTGTTTCGTTAACCGGCGAATTGGTAAAAGTGCAAATGCAACGCAAAAAAGTTGATTGCGCTCCCGAAGAGTTAAAAAAAGTTTACCGCATTGCCCGTCAGGGTGATATTGACAAATGGCAAGAAGCACAAGCTTTGGAAGAAGAAACAATGCACGAAGCACGAAGAATTGCCGCCGATTTAAAATTAGAAATGAAAATTTCTGATGTAGAATACCAAGGCGACAAAACCAAAGCAATTTTTTATTACACAGCCGAACAAAGAGTTGATTTTAGAGAATTAATAAAGATATTGGCCGATAAATTTAAAATCCGTGTAGAGATGCGCCAAATTGGTGCTCGTCAAGAAGCCAGCCGTTTAGGCGGCATTGGCTCGTGCGGAAGAGAATTGTGTTGCTCTACTTGGCTAACCGATTTCCGCTCGGTTTCTACCAGTGCGGCACGTTACCAGCAACTGTCGTTAAACCCGGCTAAGCTTGCAGGACAGTGCGGAAAATTAAAATGTTGCTTGAATTTTGAACTCGACTCGTATGTTGATGCCCTGAAGGCATTTCCCAACACCAATATCAAACTGAAAACCAAAATGGGTGATGCCAAATTTTTGAAAATGGATATTTTCAAAAACCTAATGTGGTACACTTACGAAGGCGAAGTAATCAAGTTTATTCCTTTAAAAGTTGAGCGTGTCAACGAAATTATCGAAATGAATAAAAACGACAAGCTCCCGGAAGATTTAAACGATTACGCCGAAATTATCGTAGAAGAAACCAAAGACTACACCGACCTTGCCGGACAAGACAGTTTAACACGCTTTGACAACTTAAACAAAAGCAAAAAAAATAAACGTAAAAAACGCAACAACCGTAACCAAAAAAATAACAAAAACCGAAAGAACAATCAAAACAACAATGCCTAAACTTACACACATAATTTACCTTTTGTTTTTAACATTTGGGCTTACTGCTTGCTCAAACGACACTGTTTTTGATGCATACATTCAAGTACCCGAAAACGGTTGG
Organism: Flavobacteriales bacterium UBA852; assembly: GCA_002295925.1. GTDB lineage: Bacteria > Bacteroidota > Bacteroidia > Flavobacteriales_E > Vicingaceae > UBA852. Next base: position 57,432 of record DBGO01000015.1, on the reverse strand, counting down.
GATTACAAGCAACAAGCCACATTTAACTTTAATATTACCGACACAACCTCGTGGTATGATTTGTACATAAATGTTCGAAATAATGGCGATTACCCATATCAAAATTTATATGTATTTACCACATTAAAGGGGCCCAACAATCTTGCTGTACGCGATACTTTTAATTGCATTTTAGCCGACAAAAAAGGCAAATGGCTTGGCTCAGGCGTAGGAAAAACACGCGATTTACAAATACTATATCAAAAACAAATTCGTTTTCTACAATCGGGCGAATACACCTTTGCTATAGAACAAGCTATGCGCGACACTTTATTGCAAGGCATCAGCGACATTGGATTTACAGTAAAAAAACATACCGAAACAGAGTAACGCATTTATGAAAAACAATAAAAAAACAAAACAAACCAATCAAAAAAAATCTTCTTTCAAAAAGTGGATTATTGCTTTTTGGAGTTTGATTTTCATCGGATTTATATTTGCCGGCATTGTGCTTTTTGCCGCCTCAAAAGGCATTATGGGATTTGAGCCCTTGCCTTCTGTAAAAGAATTGGAAAATCCAAAAAGTAACTTGGCTTCCGAAATTATTTCTGCCGACGGAAAATTATTGGGGAAATATTTTAAAGAAAACCGCATTAATGTAACCTACGACCAACTGTCGCCTTACTTACCGCAAGCATTGGTTGCTACGGAAGACGAACGTTTTTACGACCATTCGGGAGTAGATTTACGCGGACTGGCTCGTGCTGTTGCCAAAATGGGAAAAGCCGGCGGAGCAAGTACCATTACGCAACAGTTGGCAAAAATGTTGTTCCACGAGCGTTCGTTATCGCTCGTAGGACGTATCAAACAAAAAATTCAAGAATGGATAATTGCCACAGAACTTGAAAAGCGATACACAAAAGAAGAAATCATCACTATGTATCTCAATAAATTTGATTTCTTAAATAATGCCGTAGGTATAAAATCGGCAACCAATGTATATTTTGATAAAGAACCTAACGAGCTGACAATTGAAGAAGCCGCCACTCTTGTTGGAATGGCAAAAAACCCTTCATTATTCAACCCTGTTCGCAGACCCGACACTACTTTGCACCGCCGAAATGTAGTTTTGTTTCAAATGAAACGAAACGGTTTTATTACCGAACAAGAGTTTGATTCACTCAAACAATTGCCTTTGGTTTTACATTACACAAAAGTTGACCACAAAGAAGGAATTGCCCCTTATTTCCGCGAAGTTTTACGATTGGAACTACAAAAACTGCTGGCTCAAAAAGACGAAGAAGGGAACTACATTTATCATAAAAGTGACGGTTCGCCATACAACATTTACAAAGACGGCTTAAAAATTTACACAACCATTGATTCGCGAATGCAACAATATGGAGAATATGCTGTTCACGAGCATCTTAAAAATTTACAACCGGCATTTTTCCGCGATGTCAAAAGACGAAGAAACCCGCCATTTGACAATCGATTATCGAAAAAACAAGTGCAAAGCATTATCACCACAGCAATGAAACGTTCGGTTCGCTACCAAATATTAGCCGGTAAAGAATGCCCCGAATGTCACCGCAGAAACACCATCAAAACCACCAAACATCAAGGCAAAGAATATTATGTTTGCACAGCCGAAGATTGCGGAAAAGAATGGCCTGTTCGCACCGAAGAAGAAATTGAACAAATATTTAAAATACCGGTAGCTATGCGCGTTTTCACTTTTGAGGGGGAAAAAGACACTACACTGTCACCGCTTGATTCAATTTTATACTACAAACAAATTTTACAAGCCGGCTTAATGAGTGTTGACCCTCACACAGGTTACATTAGAGCTTGGGTGGGTGGTGTAGATATTAAACATTTTGCCTACGACCACGTAAAACAAGCCAAACGTCAAGTAGGCTCTACATTCAAGCCATTTGTATATTCGCTTGCCATTCAAGAGGGATATTCGCCTTGCTACGAAGTACCCAACCAAAAAGTAATGTTTAAAAAAGGTGAATTTGGATTATTGAAAGATTGGGCACCAAAAAATTCCGATGGAATTTACGGTTGCAACGTATCATTAAAATACGGTTTGGCCAACTCTATGAACACGATTACCGCTTGGGTAATGAAACAATTTGGCCCGCAAGCCGTTGTGGATATGGCTCACCGGATAGGTATTCAAAGTCATTTAGACCCTGTACCTTCGCTTTGTTTGGGTGTTGCCGATTTATCACTTTACGAAATGGTGGGCGCCAATGCTACATTTGTCAATCAAGGTGTTTGGATAGAACCCACTTTTTATACACGAGTGGAAGATAAAAACGGAAATGTAATTATTGACAAAATACCCGAAAGTCGAGAAGCATTAAGCGAAGAAACCGCTTATGTAATGCTAAACTTGATGAAAGGGGTTGTTGATGGTGTGTATAACAAATGCATAGGCGATTTGCGTAAAAGTATGGGCAAAAGTCCAATGTATGTGAGTGGTACAGGTATGCGATTGCGCGGAAGAAAAACAGAAAAACGTCCTTATGTAGGATTTAAAAATCCTATTGCCGGCAAAACAGGTACAACACAAAATCAATCCGACGGTTGGTTTATGGGACTTACACCCGATTTGGTTACCGGCGTTTGGGTAGGTGCCGAAGACAGAAGTGTGCACTTCCGAAGCATTGCCAATGGTCAAGGAGCAAATACTGCATTACCCATTTGGGGATATTATATGAATAAAGTTTTTGCCGATTCTACCATTAAAGTTTCACAAGGCGATTTCCCCAAACCCGAGACACCCATCACCATTGAATTGGATTGCGAAAAGTACAAATCGCATCAATCGGGTACGGATATAGACAGCTGGGAGTAAAAGAATTATCCTTTTGGTATTCACGCAAAAAGAATATTAAAATCAATAAATTAACGGCTTTTTGATACCTTTGCCGCTATAAAAATTCACAATAATGAAATACCCTGAATATAAACAGTTGAATTTATCGGCTGTTGCCAAAGAAATATTAGAAAAATGGGATAACAACAATACTTTCGAAAAAAGTATCGAAACCCGCGAAGGAAATCCACAATTTGTTTTTTACGAAGGTCCGCCTTCGGCAAACGGGTTACCGGGTATTCACCACGTAATGGCGCGCACCATTAAAGATTTATTTTGCCGTTTTAAAACAATGGACGGCTATCAGGTTTACCGAAAAGCCGGCTGGGATACTCACGGGTTACCGGTTGAATTGGGCGTTGAAAAAGAATTAGGTATCACAAAAGAAGATATTGGCAAAAAAATATCGGTAGCCGAGTATAACGAAGCGTGTAAAAAAGCCGTAATGCGCTACACCGATGTGTGGAATGATTTGACAAAAAAAATGGGCTATTGGGTAGATATGGAACATCCGTATGTTACCTACCACACCAAATATATGGAAACCGTTTGGTGGTTGTTGAGCCAAATTTACAATAAAGGATTGCTCTACAAAGGATACACCATTCAACCCTACTCACCCAAAGCCGGCACAGGATTAAGCTCACACGAACTTAACCAACCCGGATGCTATCGAGATGTAACGGACACAACCGTAATAGCGCAGTTTAAAGCCATTAAAGACAGTTTGCCAGAAACACTAAAACCTTATGGCGACAATTTGTATTTATTGGCTTGGACAACCACACCTTGGACCTTACCATCTAACACGGCATTGGCTGTAAATCCGAATATACCTTATTCAATTGTTGGCACTCTAAACCCTTATACTAAAAAACCAGAATTTGTAATTATTGCCAGTGATGCCTTTAATAGATTATTCAATAATGACGCAGATTTAATAACAGAGGAAGATGAGATTATTGAAGATAAAATTACAAATCCAAAAAGATATTTTAAAGTCGAAGAAGTTTTACCGAAACTATTATTAAGTGAAGAATTTGAAAAATATTATGACAAAAAGTCAAAAAAGAAACCTGTTGGTGTATTGATGGCTGATATTAAAGGCGAAGAATTGATTGGAATAAAATACGAACAATTATTGCCTTATGCTCAGCCCTATCAAGATGCAGATAATGCGTTTAGGGTAATTCAGGGAGATTTTGTTACAACCGAAGACGGTACCGGTATTGTTCACATTGCACCGACCTTTGGTGCCGACGATGCGCGAGTTGCCAAAGAAGCCGGTGTCCCGCCAATGTTGGTTTTGGATGAAAACGGAAATCCTGTTCCGTTGGTAGATTTACAAGGTAAATTTAGACCCGAAATGGGCGAATTTGCCGGGAAATATGTGAAAAACGAGTATTACGCCGAAGACGAAGCCCCCGAAAAGTCGGTTGATGTTGAAATAGCCATCAAACTGAAAGAAGAAAACAAAGCCTTTAAGGTAGAAAAATACAAACACAGCTATCCGCATTGTTGGCGTACAGACAAACCTGTACTTTACTATCCGCTCGATTCGTGGTTTATTAAAACTACTGCTGTAAAAGAGCGAATGATTGAACTGAACAAAACCATTAACTGGAAACCCGAAAGTACCGGAACAGGTCGTTTTGGCAATTGGTTGGAAAACCTGAACGATTGGAATTTATCCCGTTCGCGTTATTGGGGAATTCCTATTCCTATTTGGCGCACCGAAGACGGTTCGGAAGAAAAATGTATCGGTTCTTTGGCTCAATTAAAAGAAGAATGTCAAAAAGCGGTTGACAAAGGATTGATGAACGAAAATCCTTTTGCCGATTTTAACCCGCAAGACGAATCCGAAGAGCATTACAACCAATTTGATATTCATAAACACATTGTAGATGACATTATTTTGGTGAGCGAAAGCGGAAAACCAATGTATCGCGAACCCGATTTGATTGATGTTTGGTTTGATTCCGGCTCAATGCCTTATGCACAATGGCATTATCCGTTTGAAAACAAAGAATTGATTGACGAACGAAAATTTTTCCCTGCGGATTTCATTGCCGAAGGAGTTGACCAAACCCGCGGATGGTTCTTTACCTTACACGCCATTGCTACCATGGTTTTTGATTCGGTAGCATATAAAAATGTAATGTCAAACGGTTTGGTATTGGATAAAAACGGACACAAAATGTCTAAACGGCTGGGCAATGCCGTTGACCCATTTGAAACGCTCGAAAAATACGGACCCGATGCTACGCGCTGGTATATGATTACCAATGCTCAACCTTGGGATAACCTTAAATTTGATATTGACGGAATTGTAGAAGTACAACGTAAATTTTTCGGCACACTTTATAACACCTATGGTTTTTTTGCCCTTTACGCCAACATCGACGGGTTTACGTATGCCGAAGATGACATTGCTTACGAAAAACGTCCCGAAATAGACCGCTGGATTTTATCCAAATTAAATACATTGATAAAAAATGTCCATCAGGAATACAACGAATATGAACCTACACGTGCCGGCAGATTGATACAAGAATTCACCATCGACCAATTGAGCAACTGGTATGTCCGCTTATGTCGCCGCCGTTTTTGGAAAGGTGAATATTCAGCTGATAAAGTTTCCGCTTATCAAACTTTATACACTTGTTTGGAAACCATTGCCCGATTGTCGGCACCTATTGCGCCGTTTTACATGGATAAACTTTATTCAGACTTAACATCTGTAACACAAAAGGGTAATACCGAATCGGTACACTTGGCCAATTTTCCAAAAGAAAATGAATCGTGCATAGACCTCGATTTGGAACAACGAATGGATATTGCTCAAAAAATTTCTTCAATGATATTGAGCTTACGCAAAAAAGAAGGTATAAAAGTGCGTCAGCCATTGCAAAAAATAATGGTACCTATTTTAGACCCTACTTTTAAACGTCAGTTGCAAGATGTAGAAAAATTAATTTTATCGGAAGTAAACGTAAAAGAACTTGAATATTTGGAAGACACCGGCGTTTTGGTAAAGCAAATAAAACCAAACTTTAAGGTGTTGGGACCAAAATACGGTAAATTGATGAAAGCCATTGCGGCAAAAGTAAACCAACTTTCGCAAGAGCAAATCAACCAATTGGAAAAAGAAGGTAAAATAGAACTCGAAGTAGAAGGCAATACCATTACCTTAACCAAAGACGATGTGGAAATCTCTACACAAGACATTCCCGGCTGGCTGGTAATGACCGAAAACGGAATAACCGTTGCATTGGATATAACCATTACAGAAAAACTGAAAGAAGAAGGAATTGCACGCGAGTTCATCAATCGTATTCAAAACTTACGTAAAGACAGCGGTTTAGATGTTACCGACAAAATCATATTAAAAATAAAACAACACGACGCAATAAATAACGCTATTTTAAACAATAAAGATTATATTTGTTCCGAAACATTGGCAACCGATATAGAATTATTACCGGAATTGCAACAAAATAATGGAATTACCGTTGATTTAGATAATGAAATAAAAACTAATATTACACTGGAAAAAGCTTAAAATTATGTCAGAAAAAACAAGATATTCGGATGAAGAGCTTCAAGAGTTTAAAGAACTAATCGAAAAAAAGATAAAAGAAGCCCAAGAAAATTTACGTGCACTTCGCGACCAACTGTCGCACAAAGACGATTTTGGCACCGATGATACATCGCCTACATTTAAAATGATGGAAGACGGTTCGGAAACTATGTCAAGAGAAGAATTAGCTCAATTGGCTGCACGACAAGAGAAATTTATTCAGCATTTGCAAAATGCTTTGGTACGTATCGAAAACAAAACCTACGGCATTTGCCGTGTAACGGGAAAACTTATCCCAAAAGAACGATTAAGAGCCGTTCCGCATGCAACACTTACAGTTGAAGCAAAAGAGCAAATGAATAAATAATCCGTACATTAATGAAGCCTTAAAAAAGCAATCGAACATTTCGTATTGCTTTTTTTCTTATCTAAAATGAAGAAGTTTAAAGAAATCATCACGCATCCGTTATTTATAATTTTTACCGTATTATTCATTGACCAAGCCATAAAAATATGGGTAAAAACCCACTTAATGTTGGGCACGGGCTTCAACGTGTTGGGCGATTGGTTTCAAATTCATTTTGTAGAAAACCCGGGAATGGCATTTGGCTTTGAATTTGGTGGCTCATACGGTAAATTGTTTTTAAGTTTATTCAGAATTGTAGCCATCGCCGGTATTGGCTATTACTTATACAAATTACCCAATTATGTTCCCAAAGGATACAAAATAAGTATTGCATTGATATTTGCCGGAGCAATAGGCAATGTAATAGACAGTGCTTTTTACGGAATGATTTTTAATGACAGCTTTGGTCAAGTGGCAGAACTTTTCCCCCCCGAAGGTGGTTATGGTTCTTTTTTGCACGGCAGAGTGGTAGATATGTTTTATTTTCCACTTGTAGAGGGCTATTTCCCCGACTGGTTCCCAATTTGGGGTGGTGAGCATTTTATCTTTTTCAGACCCGTTTTTAACTTTGCCGATGCCGCAATTTCGGTTGGTATAGCCATCATTTTGATTTTTTATCGAAAAGAAACTTTTAAAAGTAATTTTATTGAAGAAGAACAGACTAATGCTACAGAAAACCTGAATGTAAGTGAGGAATAAAATAATTTCTCTATATAACTAAAAAATCCTGTAAAATTTACAGGAGTTTTTTTATCCTCAAAATATAACCGTTTAATACTAAACCGTTAAAATATCTTTTTCTTTGGCAGCAACCAAATTGTCCACTTTGGCAACATATTCATCGGTTAGTTTTTGTACTTTTTCTTCAGCACGTTTCATATCATCTTCCGACAAACCTTCGTCTTTTAATTTTTTAATTTGCTCGTTGGCGTGTTTACGTGCATTTCGAATACCAACTTTGGCATGTTCGCCTTCTGCTTTTGCTTGTTTTACAAGCCCTTTACGACGTTCTTCTGTCAATGGCGGAATATTAATTAAAATCACCTCTCCATTGTTTTGTGGGTTTAAACCCAAATTTGCATTCATAATGGCTGCAGCAATTGGGTCCAACATTTTTTTCTCCCAAGGTTGAACAGTCAACGTTCGTCCATCTAAAGTATTGACATTGGCAACTTGTGTTAATGGAACAAGTGAGCCATAATAATCTACCTTTACACTCTCCAACATCATCGGATGAGCTTTTCCGGCTCTAATTTTTCGCAATTCGCTTTCTAAATGATGCAATGCTTTTTCCATTGCTTCTTTGGCTTCATCAAAAATCAAATCTAATTCCTCCATTGTTCAACTTTTTAAAATGCTTTCAAATATAATAAAAATTGTGGCTAAAACTCGACTAACGTACCTACTTGTTCGCCGGAAACCAATTTCTCTAAATTTCCGGGTTTATTCATATCAAATACGATAATGGGTAATTTATTTTCGTTACATAATGTAAAGGCAGTCATATCCATTACATTGAGTCCTTTTTTGTAAACCTCATCAAAAGTAATGGTATCATATTTTTGGGCTGAGGCATCTTTTTCGGGGTCAGCAGTGTAAATCCCATCCACTCTGGTGCCTTTTAATATTACGTCTGCTTCTATCTCAATAGCGCGTAAACTGGCGGCTGTATCGGTTGTAAAATAAGGGTTCCCTGTACCTGCGCCAAAAATCACCACTCTGCCTTTTTCGAGGTGTCGCACGGCACGGCGACGAATAAAAGGTTCGGCAATTTGCTTCATCTCTATTGCCGAAAGCAAACGGGTTTTCATTCCATTGTTCTCTAATGAAGATTGCAAGGCCATTCCGTTGATAACGGTTGCAAGCATTCCCATATAATCACCTTGTGTGCGTTCAATTCCTCCTTCTTCGGCTTGAATGCCTCGGTAAATGTTTCCTCCCCCAATAACAATAGCAACCTCAACACCTTTATCTACAACTTTTTTTATTTCTTCGGCATACTGTTGTAAGCGCTTATTGTCTATTCCAAATTGCTTATCGCCCATAAGCGCTTCACCGCTAAGCTTTAATAAAATTCTTTTGTATTTCATTTTAAAGTGGATTTTGGTAAAATTAAGCACAAAAAAAGCGAGAATGTTTATTCTCGCTTTTTTTTCAATTATTTTGATTATCCGCCAATCATTACTCGCTTAAACTCTGTAACGGTCAATCCGTTTTCAGATTGCGATAAAAATTGCTCAACGGTTAATTTATTGTCTCTGATAAATGCTTGATTCAATAAAGTGTTTTCTTTCAAATATTTTTTCACTTTACCTTCAGCAATTTTATCTACAATATTTTCAGGTTTTCCTTCTTGAATAGCTTGCTCACGGCCAATAGCCATTTCTTTTTCGATAATATCGGCAGGAACACCTTCTTCGCTAACTGCAATTGGATTCATTGCTGCAACTTGCATAGCAACTTGTTTTCCAACTTCTTCGATTTTATCTCCTTCTTTGTTGAATCCAACAATAGTAGCTAATTTATTTCCGGGATGGTTGTAAGCCACAACTGTATCTGCATTTATAATTTCGTATGCCGAAATATCGATTTTTTCACCAATTTTACCAATCTCTTCGGTAATTTTTTCAGCAATGGTTAAATCGCTTCCAGGATATTTAAGTGCTTTTAACTCTTCAATTGTTGCCGGCTTGTTTTCTAATGCAGCATTTAAAATATTTTTGGCAACATTAAAAAACTCTTCATTTTTGGCAACAAAGTCAGTTTCACAGTTCAAAGCGATTAAAACACCTGTTTTTTTATCTGCAGTAACATCTGCTAAAACAACTCCTTCGGCAGCTTCACGGTCGCCACGTTTAGCAGCTACTTTTTGACCTTTTTTTCTAAGAATATCGATGGCTTTGTCAAAATCTCCTTCAGCTTCTACTAAGGCATTTTTACAGTCCATCATACCTGAACCGGTCATTTTTCTTAATTTGTTTACTTCGGCAGCGCTAATTTTTGTCATTTTTATAGTTCTTAATGATTAAACAATATTATTTTGATTCTTCTTTAGCTTCAGCTTTTTCTGCTTTTGGAGCTTCTTCTTTAGGAGCTTCGGCTTTTTTCTCCTTTTGCTTTTCTTTCTCTTGTTTTCTTTCTTGAATTCCTTCTTCGATAGCTTGCGTTACATATTTCAAGATAACCTTGATAGAGTTTGCAGCATCATCATTTGCAGGAATTGGGAAATCAACGTCGTTTGGATTTGAATTGGTATCTACAATTGCAAAAGTAGGTATATTTAAACGTTTTGCTTCTTTAACAGCAATGTGTTCTTTTTTAATATCAACGATAAAAAGAGCAGCAGGAATACGTGTTAAATCGGCAATACTTCCTAAGTTTTTCTCTAATTTTTGTCTTTGACGTGCAATTTGTAATCTTTCTCTTTTTGACAAAGTGTTTAAAGTACCGTCTTCAGCCATTTTATCGATTTGTGTCATTTTACGAATGGCTTTACGAATAGTACTGAAGTTGGTTAGCATACCTCCGGGCCAACGCTCGGTAACATAAGGCATGTTTACACTTTTAGCTGCTTCGGCTACTACATCTTTTGCTTGTTTTTTAGTAGCAACAAAAAGAATTTTTTTGTTTGATTTTGCAATTTGTTTTAAAGCTGCTTGGGCTTCTTCTAACTTTGCAATGGTTTTGTTTAAGTCGATAATGTGGATACCGTTGCGCTCCATAAATACGTAAGGAGCAAAATTAGGGTTCCATTTTCTTTTAAGGTGTCCGAAGTGCACACCTGCTTTCAATAACTCTTCAAAAGTTGGCTTTTCCATTTTTGTTTTTATTAAATTGTTTACATTCTGTAAATGGCAATTGTTGAGTAGTTCTCAATGAGAAGTCTCAACAATTTAGATACTAAACAATCGCCATTAACGTTTACTAAATTGAAATTTCTTACGCGCTTTCTTCTGTCCGTATTTCTTACGCTCAACCATTCTTGGGTCACGCGTTAAAAGTTTTTCGGGTTTCATCAGCGCTCTAAATTCAGGATTGATTTTTTCTAAAGCACGGGCAATACCTAAACGAATAGCCTCAGCTTGTCCGGTGATTCCGCCACCGTAAACATTTACTTTAACGTCATATTCGTTTAAAGTATCGGTTACCAAAAACGGCTGATTTAATTTATATAACAAAACCGGAGTTTTGAAATATTCTTTGGCATCTTTACCGTTTACGGTAATATTTCCTTTACCTTTAGAAACATAAACTCTTGCAACAGAGGTTTTTCTTCTTCCTGTAGTGTTTACTACTTCCATAAACTATTATTTAAAGTCTTTAATTTTAATTTCTTTTGGTTGTTGAGCGGCATGCGGATGCTCTGCCCCTTGATATACATGTAAGTTTCTGAAGATTTCTCTTCCCAAACGATTTTTCGGCAACATACCTTTAATGGCTTTCTCTACCATAAAAGTAGGTTTCTTAGCCATCATATCTTTGGCTTTAATTACCTTTTGACCACCCGGATAACCTGAGTGTGAAATGTATTCTTTTTGATCCCATTTCAAACCGGTTAAACGAATTTTATCGGCATTCACAATAATTACATTATCACCACAATCTACATGAGGGGTGAAGTTTGTTTTGTGTTTTCCGCGTAAAATTTTTGCGGCAACAGATGCCAATCGTCCTAAAGTTTCGTTTTCAGCATCGATAACTACCCACTCTTTGTTTACGGTAGCTTTATTGGCCGAAATTGTTTTGTAGCTTAATGTATTCACTTTTCTCTCCTTATTTTCAGTTAATTACATACTATATTCCCAAAAAAGGGGCTGCAAATTTAACAGTTTTTTTTAATCCTGCAACATTATCAACAAATAAAATATTGATAAATACAAAATTAACGTGCGTTAAATCAGCTTCTTTCTTAAAAAGGATTGCAAAAGTATAGATTTAAATTGTACTTGCAAGAGTTTTGTATTATTAAATTTTTGATGCTATTGAATGACAAATGAACAAATGCTTAGTGCTATAACATATAATAAGATAATCCAACGGAAGATTTGTTTTTTTATATTATGATATAAATGGGTAATTAATATCGCCATTGGCGGAATAGTAAAAACCATACTCCATTTAATATTGAAAACAAAATATATCAACACGGCAACAATCAGGGCGGTAAGTATAGCGGTATAAATATTCCTTTTTCGAACGGTTTTTCTGCCAAGGTAAAACAAGGTTAATACAAACAATAAAACTGAAGAGCCAATATACAACCGGACAACTTCCGATGATAAAGAAAAGGTTGAAAGATTTAGTTTTTCCATAAAGGGTAATGAAATACCTAAATATTCAAACAATTTGACATAAAATACAGGTAAAAAAATGCCAATTATTGCCAACAACCATTCACGCCAATAAAACGAACGTGATAAGATTAACATTAAAAACAAGACTAAACCGAAGAACAATAAATATTCATTTGCCACATATAACAATCCAAGCACAAAACCGGCATTGAATGAAATATGTTTCACATCTGATTGATTATAAACGGTCAACACCAAAAACAAATAAAAGACAAACAACAGCAGGTACAACCCAATAAACGTATTAAACAACACCGGCTGAATATTTAATGTAAACAATAGAAAAATAAACGAAGAAAGATAGGTGAGCTCCTTGAACAAATGAAAACGGTCACTCATTACATTTAGCACATAAATTGTTACGGCAATTGACAATATGTTTACAATATATAATGAATTGAACGAAGCTCCAGCCCAAAAAACATAACTGACAGCTGTTACCAACAACAACAATATATTTATGATAAATGATACCGGCGAATTATTATCTATAAGCTTCAACAACATTTATTTTTAAATTTGGTTTTGTAGAATTAAATTATTTTATACTTTTACATCATCAATCTTTAAAAGTATTAAAAATGAACGAATTTGTATATCACATAGGTTATTTTTTAGAATGGACTTTCGGTATTTTTAAGCTATTGGGAAATGCTTACAATATTTTCTTCACTTTGTTTTTTATTGGATCTGTAGCTTGGTGGATGGTAAAAATGAAGCAATTAATTCAAGAATCCAAAGATAAAGGTGAATTGATTTAATTATCGCCTTTATAATTTTAAGATATCAAAAAACCTCAAGCATTGCTTGAGGTTTTTTAGTTATAGCAAATCTAAATCAAAACCGATATCTTTTCGGTAATACTTGCCTTCAAAATTTATTTTTTCGGCATTTTTGTAGCACTTTTTCAAGGCGTCTTTATAATCTGACCCATAAGCTGTAACAGCCATTACTCTTCCTCCATTTGTTACTTCTTGTCCGTCTTCATTTAGAGCAGTTCCGGCATGAAAAACAACAGCATCTTCAATTTCACCGTCAACCGATATAATCTTTCCTTTTTCGTAAGCTTCGGGATAACCACCGGAAACCAACATAACCGTAGCCGCGGCTCGCTCATCTGCGTGATATTTTACTTGCCCTATATTTTTATTGGCTATTCCTTGTAAAATATCCATTAAATCGGATTGAATACGCGGAAAAACTACTTCTGTTTCGGGGTCTCCCATACGCACGTTATACTCTATAACATATGGGTCGCCAGCAACATTCATCAGTCCTATAAAAATAAAGCCTCGATATTCAATACCATCGTGTTGCAAACCTTTAATGGTTGGCTCTACAATTCTTTCTTTTACTTTTTGCATAAAAGCATCATCGGCAAACGGAACAGGTGATATTGCTCCCATTCCACCGGTATTTAAACCTGTATCACCCTCTCCTATTCTTTTGTAATCTTTTGCTTCGGGCAAAATAATATAATCTTTTCCGTCAGTAGCAACAAAAACCGAGAGTTCTATACCTTTTAAAAATTCTTCTATAACTACTTTTTGACTTGCCGCTCCAAATTTTTCATTCATCAACATAGCTTGCAGCTCCATTTCGGCATGGGCAAATGTTTCGGGAATAAGCACGCCTTTTCCTGCAGCCAAACCGTCTGCTTTTAACACATAAGGCGGTTCCAATTCATTTAAAAAATCGAGTGCTTGAGTAAACTGAGCTTTGGTAAATGTTCTGTATCGCGCCGTAGGGATACCGTGACGAGCCATAAACGACTTGGCAAAATCTTTACTTCCTTCAAGTTTAGCGCCTTCCCTTCCGGGACCGATTACCGGCACTTCACTAATATCATCATTCGACAAAAAATAATCAACAATTCCATTCACCAGCGGGTCTTCCGGTCCAACCACCACCATATCAATATGGTGTTCCAATACTGCTTTTTTAATAGCATCAAAATCGTTTACTTGTATAGGTAAATTTTCGCCCACCAAGGACGTTCCGGCATTGCCGGGAGCAATAAATAATTTTGATATTTTGGGACTTTGCGCCAATTTCCATGCATAAGCGTGTTCTCTTCCGCCACTGCCTAATATTAATACATGCATACTGTTACGTTTTTTTAACAAAAATAGATAAGAAAAGCGGATTGCCTTACATTACAAAATAAAGATTTTACACGATTTTTTAACAACTTAATCCGTTAACTTTCAAACATTTTAAAAAAATTATAATAAAAAGTGTAACGAAACAAACTTTCTGCGTTATATAATTGAAAGTTTTGAAAAAATGAACCTTTAAAACCCCTTGCTCATGGAAGATGAATTAACGATAATAGAAAGAGCAAAAACAAATCCGCAAGATTTTAAACCGCTCTACCAAAAGTATTTCAACGATGTATTCCGGTTTGTACTTTCACGTACAGGAGACATTGAACTTACAAAAGATTTGGTTTCGGATGTATTTTGCAAAGTGCTGCAAGCATTGCCAAACTATACATATCAGTCGCCAAGCGGATTTAAAGCATGGCTGTTTAAAATTGCTTACACTACCACCATGGAATTTTTCCGCAAGCAAAAAAAAGAAGTTAGCATAACGGTTGACGAAACCGATTTTAACCGGTTTATCAATGAAATAGCTGAAAAAAATTCTTCTTCAGAAAATAATAAAGAGCAATTGAAAAAGCAACTATTGGAAGCGCTTCAACAATTAAACCCCAACGATTTACAATTGCTCGAATTACGTTTTTTTGACAATCTGTCTTATGCAGAAATTGCTCAAATCACCGAAAAAACAGAAACCAATGTAAAAACCAAAACTTTCAGATTATTAAAAAAACTACAATCAGAAATCTTAAAAACTTACAACCATGGCTAAAATAAATATACAACCCGATTTTAACAACCAAAATTTTGAAAAGTATCAAGATTTTGACAAGGTAATGGATAAATACAACCAAAACCCCACACCTGAAAACGGTGGTGAAAACAAAAACGGTAAAAAATTCAACTTTAAAATATTTATAGGACCGGGAATTGCTGCCATTACCATTATTGCATCAATATTTTACATGCAAAAAGATAAAAAATCACACAACGAAAAAACAAATGAAACACAACAAGAAGAATTAATTGTTGACGAAGAAATTGTTTTTTCGCCCAACATTCCGGTTGACACGCTGAAACTCAACATCAACCCGGATTCTTCTTACATTATTACTCAAAATGATTATTTTATGTTTATTCCGCCCAAAACTTTGGTGGATGAAAACAATGAATATGTTGAAGGCGAAGTAGAATTTCTTTTTCAAGGATATAAAAATGTTGCCGAAATTGCATCATCAAATATACCCATGAATTACGACAGCAACGGAACAACTTATGCATTTCAATCGGGTGGAATGTTTCAACTGAGGGCTTACCAGCGCAACAATCCAATAAATATAAAACCAAAAAAAGAAATAACCATTGCTTACAAAACCGAGTTGGAACAAAGCGGAAATGTGTACTATTACGACGAACAAAAAAACAATTGGACTTTTACCGAAAAGGATAAAGGATTGCAAAATACAGACAGCATTGCCAAAATAATTGATGAATTGATAACCGAATCGCTGATTGACAATATAAATGACAAAAGAGTCGTTTTTGACTTGGATGTTCTTACAAGCGATTTTCCACAACTAAAACCATTGAAAGGCATATTGTTTTCGGTAGCCGACAAAGACAGCTTACTTGTAAGAACCATTGCTCAAACTCAGTGGAACTTTGTAGAAGCTACGATTAACAAAAACAATGTTAAATTTTGTTTTGGAAAAACTAATACAGATACTAATGCTTGCTTATTGACACGTCCGGTGGTAACATCAAAAAAAGAGATTAAAAGTTTAAAAAATAAACTTCAGGATTTTGTTCAAACCAAACAACAAAGCATTATCGACCAAAAAAAGCAATTAGTGTTTGAATCCAATAAAAATCAAATATACAGAGCATTTAAAATTACCGGCTTTGGTGTATGGAATTGCGACCGTCCGTTTAAAGATGATGATGCCATTGTACAATTAGACTTAAAATTACCCAACGGCGAATCTTTAGATGAACACAAGACTTTCCAACTTATCAGACTGAACAATAAAGCTATTGCTACGGGCAGAAGCAAGAAATTAAAATGCAAAAAAGGTCAGAAATATATTATTATGGTGAACGATTATGACGCAAAAAAAATATACAGCACTAAAGTTTTCACCGTGAAAAATCAAAAGCCATTGGCTCTCAAACTAAAAGAAACAGACACTAAACAAATGGTACTAAAATTAAACACAAAACTGTAAAGCTTATGCATAAATTATCTCTAAAAATAATCATTTGCATCTTAGGAGGAGTATTTCTAATGCTCTCTCCTTTGCATGCGCAAAACATCAAAAAATACACCATTAAAGTTCGTGCGGTTAAAGAATTGCCCAAAACCTCAGAAGTAACTGATATTTTAGTGAGGGGTATGGACTTAAAACTATTTGAAGGATTTGCAATCCCTTACGATTTATTATATAAAAAAGTAATTAAGGAAAAAGACCAAACCATTACCGGCGTAAAAAACGGGAAAATTATCTCCAAAAAAGGAAAACAATTTGTGCTGTGTAATAAAACAGGAAACATTCAAATAATAACTCTTAACAATAAAACCAACAAAAAAATTGCTTACAAAGCATTGGTCAGACCTGCTCCTACGGTTTACATTGGGAAAAACCCTGAAGGAAATAAAATTGACGGATTATCCTTGATTGCATTGCCGGTAAAATTTTCATCTCAAATTGGCAGCACACGCTTTAGATTTGACACGCGAATAATTGCATTTACCATCAGTTATTTATTGGGCAATAAAATAACAACTTACACTTTTCCAGGGAATAAAATTCCGAAAGAAAAACGCAAAGAATTTGACAGTTTACCTGCAGGTACTAAGGTAACCATTTCCGAAATCTATTTCAGTTACTTTAATTTCGAAAGTATTTTAATGAAAAATGCCGAGTTTACCATTGAAGAAATCAAATTTGACAAACTTTAAAAACCATACAATATGCTAATGACCGACTTTAAAGGAACGATAATCATAAACAAAGAATCGTTGGACAATAAATTCAATAACGGGCGTTATGAGTTTTTCCTTTACGCCATAAAAAAACATTTTAGTTGTGTAAAAAGAAATTTACAAAACTCCGAAGAATACAAGTATGAACTAATGGAAGCTTATATTGATAAAGACAACGAAGCCCTGCTGCGTTTAGTGCGCGATGCACCGGGAGTTTATGACCAATTCTACAACGAAGAACGCAAAATTTACCAACAAGAAAAATACAGCGGTAGCGACGGTATGTACAAATTTGCCAACGATTACCCGTTATTCAGTCAGATTGCTTTTTTTCCGTTTTCGGAAGATGACTATTTGTTTGCCTTTCATTGCATGGGCTATTTCACCCCTTATATTGAAGAATTTATTGCTATGGGATTGCATTACGACAACGAAAATCAAACCTCGACCGATTTTGTCATCACTTCATTTGGACAACCTGCTTGGGAAACGCCTTGGCTTGAAGCCAACTCAATGTTTGCTTGGCATAAAAACGACCCGAACAAATGGTCCGAAGAGCATGAAAAAGAATTTATGAAATGGTATTTTTAATCCAACACCAGCTTTTCAAGAATACCCAATACAGTTTCATTAACGTTTTTCACTGCCAAAGGAATATTCCATTGGCTTTTGTCCCGTTGCGTTACATAATTTGATATTGCCCTGATTTGAAAAAACGGCACATTTTCTTTCAAACAAGCATACATAAATGCCCCACCTTCCATAGTTTCAACATCGGGATTAAAGCGGTGTTTTACGGATGATATGGTTTCTTCCATACCCGTTACGGTATTTACCGTGATGCCTTTTACTTGCTGTAATTTCCGCACCTCATCGGGAAGCAGAAAATTATTTTTCAATTCGCCTTCGGTTATCGGGTAGTCCGATTCTTCCAGTAAATCTATATCAATTAACGACAAAAACCGTTCGCCGTCTTCTACGCCCAATTCAGAAAATTTATCCGTAGCCACGTGCACCACTTCCCCTATTTTTAAATTTTTGTTAAACGCTCCGCAAATACCCAAGTTTATTGCCACATCATACGATTTGTTTAAATATTTCCCCATTTTATATGCCATGGCAACCATGCTTACACCTGTTATTAACACATCAACGGTGTGGTTATGTTCGAAAGAATATCGTTCGAAATTTTCGCCTATTTTTTCTTTAAATATAAAATTCGACAATATAGGCGCAACTTCTAATTTTGTGGCACTGACCAACAACACTTTCATAATCTATATTTTTAAAACTTTTAACGATTTTTAATTCATATCATTTTTGATTGTTTAAATTTAAACATTACTTTGATAAAATAAAATTTAAAACCCAATGATTTATCTAACGCGTCGCGAAAGGTTTAATGCCGCCCACAAACTTTACAAAGAAGAATGGAGCGAAGAAGAAAATTTGGCTTTTTTTGGCGGTTGCGCCAATCCCAATTGGCACGGGCACAATTATGAATTGTTTGTTACCGTAAAAGGAGAAATTAATCCCGAAACCGGTTTTGTGGTCGATTTGAAAAAACTCAGCAAATTGATTAATGACAAAATAATTGCAAAAGTTGACCATAAAAACCTAAATCTTGATGTTCCTTTTTTGCAAGGGATGATTGCCAGCACCGAAAATTTGGCTGTTGCCGTATGGAATGAACTTGAAAAAGATATTGCCGAACTTGGCGCCCAGTTGCATTGCATAGAAATTAAAGAAACCGAGAATAATACGGTAAAATATTACGGTCAAAACCCGTAATTTTGAATTTCATTTATTTAAAATAGTATTATGAATAACAAGAGCATGGTATCTGAAAATGAAATGGACGGATACGAAAAAGTAGAACAATATAACGAAGAAAAAATTGAGAAATTATCCTCTTTATATAAAGAATCTCTTTCTATTTTGGGTGAAAATCCTGATCGAGAAGGTTTAAAACAAACACCTGAACGGGTAGCAAAAGCAATGCAATTTCTTACCCACGGTTACGATCTGGACCCGGCGGAGATTTTACGTTCAGCAATGTTTACCGAAGACCACAACCAAATGGTAATTGTTAAGGATATAGAAATCTACTCAATGTGCGAGCATCATATGTTACCGTTTTTTGGTAAAGCACACGTGGCATATATTCCAAACGGGAAAATTGTTGGGTTGAGTAAAATCCCGCGAGTTGTAGATGCTTATGCCCGGCGTTTGCAAGTGCAAGAGCGCTTAACCGACCAAATAAAAGATTGCATCAACAACACATTAAAACCGCTTGGTGTTGCAGTAGTAATTGAAGCGGCACATATGTG
The DNA here is from genome assembly GCA_002295925.1 of Flavobacteriales bacterium UBA852. Taxonomy (GTDB): domain Bacteria; phylum Bacteroidota; class Bacteroidia; order Flavobacteriales_E; family Vicingaceae; genus UBA852. Next base: position 37,808 of record DBGO01000015.1, on the reverse strand, counting down.
TATGCAAATGCGCGGCATTCAAAAACAAAACAGCTTTACCACAACATCTTCGTTTACCGGTGCTTTTGAAAAAGAACCGACAAGACGAGAATTTTTAAACCTTATTTCGGCAAATTTGCACTAACCAACTGACAATTTGACTATTTTATATTTATTGGCATTTTAATTGAAACAAAACATCGAAAATTTAAAAACATTACAACTATGAATAATTGGAATATTGAACAAACACAAACGGCAAACAAAGTTGCTGCAAGTCAGAGCAACGTAAAAGCTTTTGTTTCATCTGTGTTTATGTATATGGCAGGTGCACTGCTCATAACTGCCGTTTCGGCGTATGTATTCTCCACGATGGACGGTTTTATACAAATGATGTATAATATCAATCCAGCAACAGGTGCTGCCAAATTAAATTTATTTGGCTATGCCATTGTTTTTGCACCATTGGTAATGGTATTGGTAATGGGTGCAGGTTTCAACCGATTGTCGGCACCGGCATTGTTTGCCTTGTTTTTTACGTACAGTGCCGTAATGGGAATGAGTTTAAGCTCAATTTTCTTAGTTTATACCGGAGCTTCTATTTTTAAAACATTCATTGTTACAGCGGCAACTTTTGGCACAATGGCTGCCGTGGGTTATACCACAAAAACCGACTTAACCAAGTTTGGCTCCATTCTTATCATGGCGCTGATAGGCATTATCATTGCCAGCATTATTAACATGATTTGGTACAGCTCTACAATGGATTTAATCATCAGCATTATCGGTGTGCTTATTTTTACCGGACTTACGGCTTATGATGCACAAAAAATAAAACAATTGGGTTATCAGATAGATAACAGCTCAGCAATAGCATCAAAATTTGCCGTAATGGGTGCCTTAAATTTATACTTGGATTTTATCAACTTGTTTTTATTCTTGCTTCGCTTTTTAGGTGACAGAAAAAACTAATACACGCATAATGCGATTATTTGTTGCAAGCATAGCAATTTTATTGTTCGCCTGTTCCGGAAATGATTCGGAGCAGGCGAATGTTATATTTGAAGAAGAAACAGAGGATACTTCTTTTTACTATCAAGACACGACAAATTACTTGCATAATTTTCCGGAAGATACTTCAGGACTCTCTTTGGAAGAGCAATTTTATCAAAAATACATCAGTATGTATTTTGATGACGATAATTACCTGGTGGTTACATTACGTAAAGGGGGCGTTCATTTTTTTGACCCTCACGACTCAACCGAAGTTGCCGAAGTTATGAAATTCAAAAAATTTATAGAGTTTAGAGACACCATTCCGGCAAACGAGATAAACAATATTTCATTATTTTCATTAGAACAAAAAATTGACAGTTTATTAGCCATTATGGAATGACCTTTAACTATTCAATACCTTCTTCGGTTTCGTATTCCTCTTGGTTGGGTTCGGTTAGTTTATTCCAGAAACCACCTTTTTTGTTTTCCTTTTTCTCTTTGGTTTTCTCTTTATTTTGTTCCGTTTGATGTTTGTTTTCTTGTTGAGGGGTGTTATCTTCATCACCAAAATCGAATTGTAAGCCATTTTCTTCGGGCTCTTTTTTATCTTCCTTGAGTGTGGTATCTTTTTTAAACCATCCGAATTCTTCTTTTAATATTTGCTTTACGGTGTGTTTCTCTTGGCGCAAACTTTCTTTCCATTTTTCTTTCAACTCTTTGGTGTCGTAACCAATTTTGTAATCGTCTAATGTGCCGCGCATATATAAAAACAATTCGGCACGTCCGGTTCCGTCGTCTGCAATATAACCAAACTCGGTGTTTTTATTTTTGTTTTTGGCTTTTCGCCAAAGAATATCATTCATCAACACTGTAAAATGATAATCAATACTTTCGTCAAATCCCTGAACGCCGGAAATGGTTACATCCAACGCCGATGATTTTATATCGGTTTTGGGAATTATAATTTTTTCGTCTTTTATTTCAATCGTTGTTTTCAATGTCGAGAATTTTATATCCTTCAATTCATCCACTTCAATGTAATCGGACATTGCCATAATAGTTTGGTAATTAACCAATCGTCCCTTTTTCACCTCAATATCGTTCAGCGCATACAAATGTTTGGTATCAATGTTCAGCATTGTGTCAAAAGGTATTACAAATGTGGTTTGTAAATTGGCTATGCCGTAAATATTGTCGGCTACCAATTCTGATTGTCCGAAATTATCCATTTGCTCAAAAAAACAATGTATATCCACCTCATTCAGCAATGCTTTGCCTGAAGCCAAAAATTGCTTTTGTGCGTTTTGAATTACTTTTCCACTGATGGAAAAATGCCCGTTGCAAGTATTAAAATTGGCTTTTTGCAAGGTTAATGTTTTGTTTGTGTAGCGAATATCGGAGGTCAGCTTTTGTGCTAAAAATTTACCGAATTGTAATGTGTCGGTTTGCAAATGAAGTTGTAAATTCAAATTTTCGGGAAAGTTTAAATAAAATGAATTTTCATCATCTGTGTCCTCATCGCTTTTGCTCAACAAATTATCCAAACGGATATTTTGCGACAACACATTGGCTTTTATTGTAACAGATTGATTTTCTTCCAATAAATATTGTAAAAAATTAGCCATTGAAAAATGGACTGTAAAATGATTTTCGCCAACCGATAATTGCGATTCCGGCACATAAAGATTGTTTTTGTTTATTTGCGCAAAAAGGGTATCAATTTTATACGGATTTTGATTTTCATCAAAAGATATAAGAATATCTTTTATTGATATTTTACCCGAAGCATTTAAGTTGGCATAGTTTTCTTTTGCCGACAAATCCTTTACATATCCTTTGTAATTTATTTGCGTATTGATAATTCCCGATAATGTTTGAAAAGTATCTAGCTCAAAGAATGTTTTAATTTCTTTTAAATCAAGCGTTGATGAAAAATTGGTTGACAGATAAGGATTATCCAGTCCGGAGAGTTTAAAATTGCCCGAAAAGGAACTGTTTTGTGTGTTTCCGACGAAATTTTCAACCGATATTTTACTTTCCAATAACGGTTTATCGGGCGCATTGTAAAAATTTCCTTGCATAGAAATATTAGAAATATCTAAATCGGCAGGACTTTCGAGCGTGGCATTTTTTACAGTAAAATCCAAGTTTAGCTCCGGCGATTGTGTGTGCGACAACATTCCGGCAATTTTCCCCGAATAACTAATATTTCCACTTGATGTGTAGTCTTCAAATTTCTCTTGTTTTTCGGGTGGTATAAGCGACAATAATTGCTCAATTTTCAAATTATCTCCTTTTGATTGTATATCGAGCATCAGTGCATCTTTGTGTTCTATGATTTTACCGCTTAAGAAAAATGTCAAGTCTTGAATTTTCAATTCACTTTCTTGTAATTCATACGTATTTTGGGTATTATCTACCAACAATTTACTGTTCAGATACAGGGCTTTATCGCGTAAAATTTGGACATTATTTTCGAACAATCGATGCACAAAAATGGTGGCAACATTTTGCATTTCGTATTTATCTTCCGAAAAGTTGCCTTTAAAATCAACATTTTCCAATGCTGCCGAAAAATGCATATTTTTTATATCATTCTTAAAGAAACAATCTATATTCTCTAAATGCACATTATCTAACGCCAAATTAAAGTTGGAAGTTGAAGCGGTATTGCCGGAAGTTTTCCAAAAAATATAATTGGGCACACCTTCGGCATCGACATATAAGTTGAGTGTTCCGTTTTCAATCGTGATTTTTTTCAGGTTATAATTTCCATTAATTACATCGAAAATATTGAATTGCAAATACAACTTTTGAACATCTATCAAAAGGTTTTTCTCGGGCAAATCGGTTACCTCATCGGCAGAAATATTTGTAAATTTTAACGATGCGTAAGGAAATTTCTCTATCAACGTAAAATCAACTTTCTCTACATTTACCGATGTATTTAACGATTTATTCAATTCATTAAGCACATAACTTTTCACCTCATCTTCGTAAGCCCAAGCCAATACACCCAACCCGACAATAACAAAAAGAAGTATTGCCAATGTTACGGACAGTATTTTTAACGCTTTTTTCAAGGTTTTGGTTATTCTTTCTTTTTGCGGGGAATCATTTTAAGGAAATGCACTTCTTTTTCGGTTAAAAAACGCCATTTTCCGCGCGGCACATTTTTTTTGGTCAAACCGGCAAACATTACGCGGTCAAGTTTGGTTACTTTATACCCCAACGCTTCGAACATTCGCCTCACCACTCTGTTTTGTCCGGTATGCAATTCCAACCCAACTTCTTTTTTATTACTTCCGTCCCCTACATAAGAAACGGCATCGGCATATACTTTAGTGCCATCGTCAAGGGTTATTCCTTCGGCTAATCGTTCTAAATCGGACTTTGCCACATTTTGGTCGAGTGTTACGTGGTATATTTTTTTCACATCAAATGCCGGATGGGTCAAGCGCTTGGTAAGTTCGCCATCGTTGGTCAGCAATAAAACACCTGTAGTGTTTCTGTCCAAACGTCCAACAGGATAAACTCTTTCTTTGCAAGCTTTGGCAATGAGTTGTAATACCGTTTTGCGTTTAAAAGGGTCGTCAACAGTGGTAATATAATCTTTTGGTTTGTTCAATAATATGTAAACCGGTTTTTCGGGATTGATGGCTTGCCCGCCATACACAACCTTATCGGTCGGCTTCACCCGCGTACCCAATTCGGTTACAATTTTACCGTTTACGCTTACCACACCGGCTTTTATCAATTCGTCGGCTTCTCTTCGAGAGCAAATTCCGGCATTTGCCAAAAATTTATTTAAACGAACAGAGCCGTCTTCAAATACTTTCGACTCATTTATTTTTTTTGGCTTTGGCTTTCGGTATGGTTTCTTATGCGATGATTTTGCAGATGATTTATGTTGCTTTTTGGGTTTCATGTTGCGGATTCAATTTTTCAACTGCAAAGATACGTTTGTTTTGTGGAATAAAATTTTATAAAACAACTGCATTTTTAGGATGGAATAATGAAAATGCCGAATTAATATGATTTTATTCATATGTTAGCTTCCAAATTTGGTCTTTTATTTTGTGTTTCTTATACTCTACTGCAACAGCAAGTAAAATTGTTTTATCATCTTTGGACCAAGCAATATAAGCGGGTATTACCCTTTTCCCTGTGTATTCACTGTATCCCGGCGTGTTAAAATGTGTAATTTGAATTTTATTTTCGCCATTTATATCCATAATCCAAAACTCTCCTTTTGCCCAGCTCCACCAACGGTTATTTTTACCTTTTTCAAACCCTCTTGTAGATAAATACGCAATTTTGTCCTTTGCATGATTAGGATGAGGACATTCATCAAAAAACTCCGGATCATTGGTTAAATTTATATAACTTTCATTATTTGTATTAAAAATATACACATCTATTCCCAGTTCAGTTTGATTTGGCTCTAAATTACCACATATTGTAAGTACCGAATCTCCCAACAAAAAGTCATTTGATTCATAATATCCTTTCATTTGACCCGGAGTATATTCTTTTATATTTTTTATTTTCGGTTCATTATTCTCAATATAAAAATCAGCGACTATAATTTTCCATTTCCCCCAGTCACCGCCATCTTCGTACCTTTGAGACCATGAGATTTTATTGCCACCCTCTGAAAAATGAGGTTGTAAAATTCCACAAGACGGTGTTTTATCTCCAATGTACATTTTAGTTTTTAAATCCGTTAATTGAAAAACTTTATTTGTTTTTAAATTGATGATATAAACATCATTATGATAACCTATTCCCGGAGCAGCCAGAGCGCCTATTTTAGGCAAAACATGCTTTTCTTTTTCGGCTTGAAAAACAATCCACTCGCCATTAGGATGCCACGATGGTTGGCCTATATGTTTATTGGGTAACTCAGGGTGATCACACGTTAAGCATTGTTCATTTTCTCCGTTTGAATCTGATATATAAATATCATAATAGGTTTTGCCATCTTTGGCATGATAAGCCAGTTTTGTTCCATCAAAACTAAATTCTGGCCTTCCGGCTTCATCTTTAAAAAGTTCAATTTTTGTGTTTGAAAAATTTTGCGAATGTGATGAATATGAAAGTATAACCAATAAAAAGAAGATTAATGATTTATTCATGTTTGTAATTTTTACTAAAAATACAAAAACTAAACCATTATTTATTTTTTCATCATATTTAAATACATCTGCCTTCTATGTGAATAATCGACTATTTTATTTGGCGCGGCATTTAGATTGTATGGCAACCATTTTGTTATAAATTTATTATTCGGATCAAACTTTTTGAGTTGAGACTCGGGATTGAATATTCTAAAATAAGGAGCAGAGTCGACACCTGTACCGGAAGCCCATTGCCAATTTCCCGAATTTGAAGCTAACTCAAAATCAAACAGCTTTTCAGCAAAATATCTTTCACCCCAACGCCAATCAACCCATAAAATTTTACATAAAAAATTTGCGGTTAGCATTCGTAATCGATTGTGCATATACCCGGTTTTGTTTAACTGATTGATGGCTGCATCTATTAAAAAATAGCCGGTTTGTGCATTTTTCCATTTTTCAAACATCTGCAAATTGTTTTCAACCGGAATATTAATGTTTTTAAAATTTTGCGTTGCACTGTTTGGAAAGTGATAAATAATGTGCTGAAAAAATTCTCTCCATATCAATTCATTTAAATAAACGGGGTTTATTTTGGCTGCATTAACCAACTTTCTTATACTCATTAATCCAAATCTTAATGCCGTTGATATGTGTGTTGTTCCATTATCAAGCTCAAAAACATCTCTTGTAAGATGATAATTTTTTATTGTTTGTGTTAATTTATCGAATTGAGGAACAGAATATCTTAATGCAGATTCTTTAAATCCTAATGTTTCTAATGAAGGAAATTGATATTCTTGTTTGATTGATAAAAAGTTGGTTAAATAATTTTCTGACGGGTAATGTGGCAAATCATGTATTATGTTAAATTTATAAAGCCATTTTTTAGAGAATGGTGTAAAAACCTTATAAACTCCATTAGAATTAGTAGAAATTTCGTGTGGTGAAAATATAACTTGGTCGGTAAAAAAATTGATGGGAATGTTTGAGTTGCGAAGCAGTTTTTTTATCTGCCGGTCTCTATCTTGCGCATATGGTTCGTAATCTTCATTTGTGTAAACATGTTTAATTTTAAATGTATTGATTAGTTGCTTAAATACTTCTTGTGGATTATTTTTAAAAACAACAATTTGCTTATTAAAATGCTGAGTTAAGTGATTATTTAATTCTTTTAAACGGTTATAAATTAATGTAATTCTGTGATCATTTTCAGGCAAATTATCTATTATATTTGTATCAAAAATAAATATTGGCAATACATTGGAGTTTTCTGACAATGCTTTAAACAAGCCGTGATTATCATCTAATCTTAAATCTCTTCTAAACCAATAAACAGTTATTTCTTCTGAAAAGTTATTACTTAATAAATCCATTTTATATTTTATTTCTTAGCATAAGTTCTTCCGGATACGGATTAAAATACACTTGTTTCACAAGCCATTTTTCGGGATTCCGGCGTAAATGATGTTTTAATAGGGTAATTGGAACAATTAACGGTACGTATCCTAATCTGTATTGTTCAATTATTTCTAAGCATTCCTTTTTATCGTCTTTATCTAAATGTTTTTTAAAATATCCCATAACATGCAACAATACATTGGTGTGCTTTTTTGCTGTTGCCTTAAATTTTAGTGTTTTCATGAATAACGAGACGTAATCGTTCAAAAAATCCGTAGAGGGCGCTTTACCTAAATTTGCTGTCAATTGTCCCAATCGTTTATAATTAACCGGACTGTGAGCCATTAATATTAGTTTGTAAGATGTATGGAAATCAATAATTTCTTTTGCAGAGGGGATTGAATTGATTAAGTTTTTCAGACGATAATAAGCAAAAACACGTTCAATAAAATTTTCGAGTAATACCGGATCATTTAAGCGTCCCTCTTCTTCGATAGGCATATTTGGATATTTGTTTTTTAATGCTTGAGCATAAAGTCCCACACCGTTTTTATGCGGCATACCTTTTTCGTTATACACTCTTACTTTTTCCATACCACATGATGGTGAACTTCTTTTTAAAATATAACCGCAAAGATTTTCCGACTTTAGTTGCTCTAATCTTTTTTTTGACCATTGATGCATTTGACGAGTATAATCGGTTTGTGTTTTGCCTCCCATCAAATGAATATTATATTTTATCTTTACCAACCGAATATTTTCCCTTGGCACAGGCAGACCCATTTCAACCTCAGGACATACAGGAAGCCAATGTATGTAATTACTTAAGATTTTTGTAATGTAACGGCCTTCTTTATGCCCTCCATCAAAGCGAACTTTTTGTCCCAACAAACAAGAACTTATACCAACAGGAATTTTATTTAACTGTAATTTATTATGCATATCATTTAAATATTTCGGTTAATCTTTTTTGCCTGAAATCAAAAATTTGTTTTAACATGTTTTTAACAAATAGCTTATGAGCCGCTTGCCCCAAAAATCCATAAGGTAATTTATAATGCACGATATCTTCGGTTTGCAAACCTTCTTTTGTCTCATTAAAAATATGCTGATGATACCAAAATGCATATGGGCCAAATCGTTGCTCATCGACAAACATTTTTTTTGGAATAACATGCGAAATTTCAGTTACCCATGTTGTTGTATAATACGGAAAAGGGCTTACTTTATAAATTATTATTTGACCGGAATACATAGGACGGTCAGCTCCGGAAAGAATTTTGAAATTCATATCTTGAGGTGTCAATGAATTTAAATTTTCAGGATTGGAAAAAAAATCCCAAGCTGTATCAAGATCAATGTTTAGGTGCGACTTGTAATGTAATCGATGTATCATATTTTAATTTTTTAAAAATATATAAGCATTTAAAGATGTGGCAATGATGAGCCATAAAAAATATGGGAGCAACAATAGTGTTTTTGCTTTCATAAGCGGAGAAAAAAAGAACACCATAAACGCTATTAAAAGTGTTAATAATGATATTATGATTAATCCAACCGATGCATTGTGATAATAAAAAAACACAGGATTCCACATCACATTCAACAACCATTGTAATGCAAACAACATTACCAAAAGGAACTTATTGTTTTGAACAGGCCACAAATAGGCTATGTAAAAACTAAAAGAAATCATAATAAATGTCCAAGCAGCGCCAAAAACCCAACCCGGCGGTGTCCAAGGGGCTTTATTTAATTCAGCATACCATACGGAACTAACGCCATTATTAGTAAACAAACCACCCAGAGCTAATGCTCCAAAATTTAAGATTAAAAAAATTATCAATCTATATATCATATTAAATCAAGTTTTGTAAAGCGTCTACCAAACGAAAATATTTTAGATTAAACCCTGCGTTTTTCAATTTATCATTATTAATTGCTACTCCGGTTGTAAGCATTTTATGCTGCTCACCAAGAAATAAGTTCAATAGCCACACAGGCACTCTAAAAGGTAATAGAGGTTTGCCAAAATGTTTAGCAATAGTTTTGGCCATTTCATCATATGTGGGCTGTATATCACTAACGACATTATATACAGAACTTTTTTCTGGATTTTGAATTAAATAAAAGATAAATCGAACTACATCTTCGATGTGAACTATTGACATTATTTGATTTCCCGGCGCTAATGAAACACCGAAGCCCAACTTAAATGATTTTTCAATTTTTGGAAAAAACCCACCCTTGCCTGACAATATAAGTCCAAACCTTAAAACTGACACATATTTACTGTGTTTATAGAATTTTTCATAGTTTTTTTCCCACGCAATACATGTTGTTGCCAAAAAATCATTTCCGGGCAAATCATCTTCAGCAAAACGATGATTACTCAATTTCATACCATAATACCCTACTGCACTTGCTCCAATAAATAAATCCAATTGAGCTCCGCTTTCTTCCAACCCCTTAATCAACGTTAGCGAACTATTCACTCTTGACTGCAAAATTTTATTTTTATACTCTTTAGTCCATCTTTTTCCGGCAATACTTTGCCCGGCTAAATTAACAACAATACTTACCCCATCAAAAGCATTTGTATCTATAGAATAATTATCAGCATCCCACCCATACGTTTTCACACCTTTTGGTGCGCGAACATTCGCGGGGTTTCTAGACAGCCAATTAACCTTATACCCATTGGCAAGAAGAACTTCCGTTAGCACTTGCCCAACCAACCCACTTCCTCCGGCAACTAAAACAACATCTTTCATTTTTCGTTTAAATTTAAAACGCTAAATTACATCTTTTAAACTTAATATTATAGTTTTTTATTATTTTTGTTTAACTTTTATGCTTTTTTATTAAACATTTAACTATATTTGCACAACACAATTTACCAAACACAGATGGACATTAATACTATTTCCGAAATATCAGGTATAAAACCACATACTTTAAGAATATGGGAAAAAAGGTACAATATTATTCACCCCCAAAGAAGTGAAGGCGGAACAAGAATTTATTCTGATGAAGACCTAAAAACAATATTAAACATTCAATTGCTCACGCAATATGGATATAAAATATCTAAAGTAGCTAATCTTTCTCCACAAGAGAGAAATGAAATTATTAAAGAAAAGCTTGATGATGAAACCTCCAATGATCAATACACGCTTTTTATAAACCAATTAATTAAGTGTGCTATTGATTTAGATGAAATAAATTTTGAAAGATACTTTAACCAATGTATCATTCGTTGGGGTTTTGAAGATACAATATCTTATGTAATTTATCCTTTATTAAAAAAGATTGGGTTGTTGTGGGAAATTGACAATATCTCTCCTATTGAAGAACATTTTGCATCACAAATTGTATTGCAAAAAATTCATGAAGCAACTTCTCTATTGCCTTACCCGGTTCATTCTGACCAAGAGTATATTTTATTCTTGCCGGAAAACAATCACCACGCCATCCCTTTATTGTTTACCAACTATTTATTGCGAAAAAACGATAAAAAAACCATTTACTTAGGAGAAGACGTCCCTTTGAAAAACTTATTAAAAGTAAGTGGAAAAGGACGGTTTAAAAAAGCAGTATTTACAACTTTTTTCATCTTTCGTCAAGAAAAAAAATGCATTAAAACAATTGAACATTTACTAAACAATACCGATAATGACACTATGATTTTGGTTGGTGGCGAAATAAACAACTTACATGCCTTACAGAGAACATTTATAGACAACACAAGAGTAAAAACATTTTCTTCAATAGAAGAATTTAAAAAAATTACTCTTAATTCTAATTCCGAAAATTAATGAGTAAAAAAATTGCCATAATAGGTTCCGGTATTTCCGGATTGTCAGCCGCATGTCATTTGGCAAAAGCAGGGTTTGATGTTACGGTTTATGAAAAAAACAATTATGCCGGCGGAAGAATAGACAAATTAGAAGATAGTGGTTTTACTTTTGACATGGGACCAAGCTGGTACTGGATGCCGGAAGTATTTGACAAGTTTTATGCAGACTTTGGTTATAAAACATCTGACTTTTATGACCTGTTAAAACTAAATCCGGGGTTTGAGATTGTTTACAACAATAATAATACAATACCGGTTTGGTCAGACTTGAATAAAATATATGACGAGTTTGAAGCAATTGAAAAAGGAAGTGCGCAACAACTTAAAGCATATTTAAAAAAAGCTGAAAAAATATACTCCATTGCAATGAGCGATATGGTTTATAAACCATTTGTCTCTTGGACTGACTTTATTGACAGCAAAGCATTAAATATCAACCTATTATCATCATTACTTTATTCTGTAAGTCATGAAGTAAGAAAAAGGTTTAAGCATCCTTATTTAAGACAATTGCTTGAATTTCCTGTTATTTTTCTGGGCTCTACAGCCGAAAAAATACCGGCATTATACCACCTTATGAATTATGCCGCTTTTGTTCAAGGCACTTGGTATCCACAAGGCGGCATGTATAAAGTTACCGAAGCGTTTGAAACCATTGCCAAAAACTTGGGCGTTACATTCAAATTTAATGCTCCGGTAGAAAAAATAGTCATTGAAAACAACAAAGCAACTGGCATAACAGTAAATGGGGTTATCGAAAAAGCTGACTGCATATTATCTGCTGCAGATTATGCTTTTACCGAACTACATTTATTAGATGAAAAATACAGAAATTACGATTTAAACTACTGGAACAAAAAAACATTTGCGCCTTCGTCACTATTATTTTATTTAGGCATTAACAAGAAAATAAATAAACTTAAGCATCATACTTTGTTTTTTGATGCTGATTTTGATAGTCATATCGACAAAGTTTACAAAACTCATGAATGGCCCAATAATCCATTATTTTATCTATCGGCAACGTCAAAAACAGACACTTCTGTTGCACCTGAGAATTGTGAAAATTTAGTTATTCTCGTTCCCCTTTCAACAGAAATTGAAGATAATGAATCTGCTGTTAATGCTATCTATAACAATATTATTAAAAGACTGGAATCATATACCGGCGAAGCAATAGGCGAACATGTAATTTTCAAAAAACAGGTAGCCAAGAAACATTTTAAGGATACTTACAATGCATTTAAAGGCAATGCCTACGGCTTGGCAAACACCCTTATGCAAACTGCAACACTAAAACCAAAAATGGTAAATAAAAAAGTAAATAATTTATTTTACACCGGTCAGTTGACTGTTCCGGGCCCGGGAGTTCCGCCATCAATTATCTCTGGCGAAATTGCCGCTAAACTCATTAATAACCAAAACTAATTACAGATGAACAGTTTTAACTTATACAACAAAACCACGTTAGAGATTGCCAAAAAAATCACTACCAATTACAGCACCAGCTTTTCAATTGGCACGCGATTATTGGGGGCAAGCATTCGAGATCATATTTATGCAATTTATGGTTTTGTTAGAGTTGCCGATGAAATTGTAGATACCTTTCATCAATTTGACAAACAACAATTATTAGATGAATTTACTCGTGACACTTACCTTGCCATTGACAGAAAAATATCTACCAATCCGGTATTGCACAGCTTTCAGCATACTGTAAACACATTTAATATAGATCGTTCTTTAATTGACGCTTTTTTAAAAAGTATGTCTTTTGATTTAGACAAATCCAATTATGATGAATCGTCTATTAATGAGTATATTTACGGCTCTGCCGAAGTAGTAGGTCTAATGTGTTTACAAATTTTTGTAAACGGCAACAAACAACAATTCGAACAGCTTAAACCTTACGCCCAATCGCTTGGTGCTGCTTTTCAAAAAGTAAACTTTTTAAGAGATATCGGGCACGATTATAACGAACTTGGCCGCTCATATTTCCCGGGGATAGATATAAATCATTTATCAGAAGAAAACATTTCTTCAATTTTTAAGGATATTGAACATGATTTTCAGCATGCACTTACAGGTATAAACAGGCTTCTGGCAAGCAGTAAATTTGGCGTATATGTTGCTTATGTATATTATTATAACTTATTTGAAAAGTTAAAGAAAAATAAACATCTATTAATGAAAAAAAGAATAAGAATAAGTAATTCTAAAAAGTTATATCTTATATTCAAAGCTTGGTTTAAACTAAAAGCTGTTTCGTATGAATAAAAAAACAAATATCTCTTTTATTTTACTTATAATATTTACTTTAACAACGCTAAATATTCAATCTCAATCTATTATTGAGGTGCGAAAATTACTTGAAGAAAAAGATAAATCTAGCAGCATTGTCTATGCACAAAAAATTGCAAAATCATCAAACCCGGTTATCTTAGGTTATGCAGCAAAGTTTTATTTTTTGCATGCCGATTATTTATTGAACCCTTTTTCAAAATTGAAATATTTTAATAAGGATAAACAAATTCTTTACTCGTGTATCAATGCACATCCAAAAATAAATGATTTGCGTTTACTTCGATACGCTGATCAAAAAGAAATTCCGGCGGTTTTATCTTATAACAATATGCAAGAAGATAAAATTCTATCAAAAAATGCTCTAAACAAGAACACTGTAGATGACAAATATTTAACCGAAAAAATAAAAGAAACATTACATAATGATTAAAAATATACATAAAGAATCTGAACTACTAATAGTAGTTGATGAATTTGACAGACCCATAGGTAAAATGGATAAAACACTTGTGCATCAAAATGGATTATTGCATAGAGCTGTTTCTGTTATAGTCGTAAATTCCAAAAACGAAGTATTATTGCAACAACGCGCCATGTCTAAATATCATTCACCCGGAAAATGGGCAAACACATGCTGTACCCATCCATATTGGGAAGAAACAAATGAAGAAGCATGCAAACGCAGACTAAAAGAAGAAATGGGCATGGAATGTGATAAATGGTATTATTGGAGAAAAATGCAATACTTTGAAGATGTTGGAAACGGAATGGTTGAAAACGAAATTGATCATTTATTTTTTGCTTTTACAGATAATTTACCCAATATAAACAAAGAAGAAGTAATGGATTACAAATACATTCCCATTGAAGACCTTCAAAAAGAAATAGAAAATAAAAAAAACAATTTTACCTACTGGGCAACATTAGTATTAAAAGAAGTAAATTTACCATTAGTAAAAAAAATTAAGAAGTTGTATGAGTAAATATATTATCATCACAGTAGTTACCTACATTTTGATGGAGGGAGTAACTTGGTTTACTCATAAATATATTATGCACGGATTGTTGTGGTATTTTCACGAAGACCATCATGATCCAAGAAAAAAGCCACACCCTTTTTTTGAAAGAAATGATGTGTTTTTTTTAATATTTGCCATCCCCTCAATGACTATGTTTTTAATTGGCACTTTATATCCAGAATATGCTTATTTAAATGCTATTGCGGCAGGCATCACCCTTTATGGTTTAACATATTTTATAATACACGAAGTTCTTATTCACAGAAGGTTTAAGTTTATGGATAAGTTTAGAGATTTTCCGTATTTTAAAGGATTAATTCGTGCTCACAAAGCTCATCATAAACATTTAGGAAAAGAAGATGGCGAATGTTTTGGTTTGTTGTATGTGCCAAAAAAATTCTTCAAACAACAATAAACTTATGTCCAATCACATTTATTACTTTTTAGTACTATTTTGGGTTATCGTATTTCCATTGATTTTTTCATTTCATAAAAAATTTTATTTTGTTGATAAATGGAATTTGTTTATTAAAAGTGTATTTCCGGTAGCTGTAATTTTTATTGCTTGGGATGTGTTTTTTACTTATAAAAAAATCTGGTGGTTTAATCAGGAATATATAACCGGAGTTAAATTATTTAACTTGCCTGTTGAAGAAATTTTATTCTTCTTTGTTATACCATACGCTTGTGTTTTTACTTTTTACAATATTGCAAAGTTTATTCCTGCTAACAAAATTAAAACTTCTTATACAAGAATTTTTTTCACCCTTTTGCTGATTTTGTCAATAATCCTTGCTGTTTATTATCATTCACAATGGTACACATTTACAACATTTTTACTTTTGTCGTTCACTTTATTTTATTTTTTATTTATAAAACACGACAACATATTTTTAAACTATTTTTTATTGGAATACCTTCTTACCATCCCGGGTTTTTTGTTTTCCAATGGAATTTTAACCGGAAGTTTTATGGTAGATAAACCTATTGTCTATTACAACCCAAAACATCATATTGGTTTAAGGGTAATGAATATACCCATAGAAGATTTTTTTTATGGTATGATTATGTTGATATGGATAACCTACTTGTTTTATATCGGATACAACAGAAAATTTAAATCTAACATTCAGAGCGGTCAGAGTATTTATATTTGATTACAAACTCATCATTTCCTTAAACTTTGCCGTTTGACGTCTTGACACCTCAACCTCTTCGCCACTTTTAAGAGTAACTTTTAATCCGCCGCTAAACCAATTTTCTATTTTATCTACCCACGATAAATTGATGATGAATTTTCTGTTGGCACGAAAAAATTGCGAATCATCGAGCTTTTCGCTCAAGGAATTAAGCGACTTTAAAATAAGCGGTTTGTTATTTTCGAAATACACTCGAATATAATTTCCTTCCGACTCGAACATACGAATGTCTTTAAGCTGAACAAACCAGCATTTATCACCGTCTTTTAAAAACACTCTGCTTTCTTGCGTCAGCTTGTCAGAGGTTTTGTTTTGTTGATTTAATTCTATCTTTTTTGATACTTTTTCAATGGCTTCTTTCAAACGGTTTTCTTCAACCGGTTTTAACAAATAATCCAGTGCATTTACTTCAAAAGCTTTAATGGCGTATTCATCATAAGCCGTTACAAAAATTATTTCGGGTAAATAAATCAACTCTTCTACCAAATCGAAGCCGTTTTTTTCGGGCATATTGATATCCAAAAATACCAAGTCGGGTTTTTGTGCTTCAATTTTATCCAAAGCTTCTTCGGCATTTTCGGCTTCATCAATTATTTCAATATTTTTATACGCTTGCAGCATTTTGGTCAGCTCTTTGCGAGCCAAGCGTTCGTCGTCAACTAAAATTGTTTTAATTTTCATGATTCAATAAGTTTAGTTGTTTTATTTAGGAATAATAAGGATAACCTCTACTGTTCCGTTTGCCGTTTTTATATGTAAAGATGCTTTTTCTCCAAAAATCAATTTTAACCGTTGTTTGGTATTCTCCAATCCAAATTTAGTGTTTTCGCTTTCATTTTTTACCAAAAACTCTCCCGGATTTTGTATGGAAATTTTCACCGAATGACTATCGTATTCATCAATACTTACTGTTATTTTGCCACCTTCTTTTCGTTTTGCTGTTCCATGTTTTATGGCATTTTCCACTAATGTTTGTAACATCATTGGCGGAATTTTCACCGATGAAACAGCAATGTTATTTTTAATTTCAAAATCTAATTTTTCTTCAAAACGCAATTTTTCTATTTGCAAATAATCATCTACAATTTTAAGTTCTTGGTCTAACGGAATCAGTTGCAATTTACCAAACTGAAGCGATGAGCGTAATATGTGCGCCAAGTTGGTAACAGCTTTTTTTGCCGTTTGAGGGTTTTCATCAATCAAAGCACGAATGGTATTCATGGCATTGAATAAAAAGTGCGGATTGAGTTGCGATTTCAGTTTATTCAACTCCATTTCGTTCTTTACAGCTTCCCAGCGTAAATTTTTAATTTCTTCACGGCGAGAATTTTCTACAAAATGATAAACAAAATAGATGGCTTCCCAAAAAAAGAGCAAAAGCGCCCAATTGAGTATTCGCAATAAGGTTTCGGATAATGAAAAGGCTATTTTTTCTTTTGAAATTAATACATCCGAAATAAAATATTGCACAAAATGAAAAACAGTTGCCAGCAAAAGGGTAACCATTATTATTTTGGGTAACCGCTGCCAAAACTTCCCTTGTAACCAATTAAATTTTAGCAATATAAAACGGAAAAAGTGGGTTAAGCCAACTCCCAATAAAAAAATAACAGCCAGGTTTAGCCACAATTCGGTTGTAAAAGGATTGCCCTGCAATTTGTTAAACAGGGCAATGAAAGCCACAAACAACAACCATCCGGACAGTTGTAATATCCAATAAGCGGTGTGTTTGGTTATTTTCAAAATTTTATTGTATTAGCTTATTGCCCAAGCCATGCTTTTCGCAAAGCGACTTGCTCGGGTGTTGCATTTGGGTTGATTTCCAAAATATTTTTTTCTTCTTTTTCTACCAGCATGGCTTTTGCCGAAAGTTTTTTCAGTTTTTCTTTGCCTTTCTTTTTACGGGCAACAACCACGGTTATTTTCTCTCCTTCTTTTACGTTTTTCAACTTATCAAATACCGATTGGTAATTTTCCATTGTCAACTCTTCACCATTGATACTGACAATTTCGTCGCCAACTTTATATTTCATGGCTTTGCCAAATTCATTCATATCGCCGGTATCCATTACCATCAACCTTCCGGTTTCGGGGTTGTACCCCAAAGCTATTCCGCCTAAGGTAAATGCTTTCACTTTTCTGCTCTTAATATAAGAAATGCCCACCATTTCAAATAAATCGTCCAATGGCAAAGGTTTATTGCCGTCTACATAGGTTTTTAAAAATTCGCCAATCTCAGGATAGGTCATTTCAGTAATATCATCTATTAATTCATCATCTTTAAAGGATTTATCTTTACCATATTTCTCACCTAATTTGCGCATTAAATCCACTAATCCCATTTTTCCGTTTGAGTATTTGCGCAAAAGAATATCTAAGCTCATTCCAATTAAAGCACCTTTTTGGTACACATTCATATACTGGTCTTCGTACTTATCCAAAACTCCTTTACTCATTTCGGTAAATGAAATATCATCATTAAAGTTTTTAGACGAATTGATTTTTTGTTTAAGAATTTGCAAATAATCTTCTACCGAAATCAACCCTTCGTAAACTTGCATATGGCCGGCAAAATATTCGGTTACTCCTTCGTACAACCATAAATGTTTAGACATTTTTGGGTTTTGATAGTCGAAATTTCCAATTTCTTCGGAATGAATGGTTAGAGGGGTTACAATGTGGAAAAATTCGTGTGCGGCAACATCAATAATAATTTTGCTCAACTGCTTTTCGGGCAAAACGGGCAAGTAATACAACGATGAGTTTGAGTGTTCTAAAGCTCCACTTCCGCCAGAACCGCTCATTCCTTCATACAGATATATAATAAATGCATATTTGTTTACAGGTAATGTTCCGCCCAAATATTTACGCTGCCCTTCGAGTGTTTTGTATATATCTTTGGCAATACTTTTTGCATAATTTTTACCATCGGGTGAATATACCGAAACCAGCACATCGCAGTTGCCCACTTTTAAATGTGCCGTATCGGGTTTTGAATACATAATGGGCGAATCGACCAATTCCATATAGGTATCTACAACATAAACATCTGTGTCGCCTTTGGCAATGATATTTGTGAGTCCGGTAGCACCGTAAAAGCCATCGGGTTTTATTACTTTTATTTCAAACGGAATTGTTTTTTTGTAGTTAATGTATCCAAAGAAACCATGATTGTTCAATACAAAATTCTTTCCTTCTTCTATATTTGTTCCACCGGGTTCAAACACAAAATTGTCAACGTTTTCGGCATCCCACGTATCTTCTACTTCATAGGTTATTTTATACAAATCTTTGGCGGGTTTTATTACCCATTCGTTATCATTAACACGTTCTACATTTAAGGGCTCGCCTTTACGGTTAAATGCTTGTAAATTTTCTACATATTGACCAAAATCATAAACCTGATATGTTCCGGGAACCATTTTGGGAATGTAAAAATGTACCTCATCGTCTTGCACACTGTCAAGCAATAAAGTAATATAAAGTTTATCGTTTTCTGTTTGGTTTAAATCTACAATGTATTCATACTTTGATTGTGCAGTAATTTGCAATGAAAGGGCTACTAAAATTGCGGCAAAAATTCTTTTCATTTTTTATAAATTTAATTTTGCCACAAATGTAATGATATACGGTGTAATTATCGGCTAATTTTCTACTAAAGGGAAGTTAAAAGCGTTGAACGGCTGTAATGATTTATAAAATCAAAAAGCCCTGCATAAAAATACAGGGCTTATAAATACATATATTGTATTAAGGGTTATCTTGCCGGTTTTGGACGATATTCGTCAGAAACGGTTAATTTTTTTCTTCCTTTTGCTCTTCTTCTGGCCAATACTTTTCTTCCGTTAGCCGATGCCATACGTGCTCTAAAACCGTGTTTGTTTTTACGTTTTCTTACTGAGGGTTGAAATGTACGTTTCATTATCTGTGTTTTTTTCTGTTCTTAAAATAAGGATTGCAAAAGTATATATTTTTTATCAATCTGCAAGCATATTTCTTTTTATTTTTTCTCCAACACCAAAACTACTTTATTAAAGTCGGCGGCGGCGTTTATAATTTTTCGGTATGTTTCGATTAATTCCAACGGAATATCAATGCGATTATAAAATTCATTTATCTCAATTATAAGCTTATTTCCTTCCATTTTATAGGTAGAAACAAACTGCATTTGCACCTCTCCGTCTTCGCTGTATTGTTGATTGATGTTGAGTTTTTCAAGATTTTTCACAGTGTATCCTTCCGGAATATTGACTACTATTTTTCTCAAGTACGAATGATTAAATTGCGCCTCAATGGGCAGTTTACGTTCTTTGTCTTCGTACATTTCCAATTGCGGACCTATCAAATTTCCCACTTTAAACAAATATTTTGGTCCGGCTTTATTGATAAATTCTTCGGCGTATACATTGGCATCAATAATGAAAGGATGAACCGGAAAATCGGATGAATGGTCGTTTTTTACCGTATAATCTTTTACTTCAATATTATCTCCGATAAATTCGATAAGCTGTGTGTATAATTCTTTTTTGTCTTCTTCTTTTATTAAATCAAGATACGGCTGATAGGGTTGAGCCGAATATCCACCAATTTCTTTATGCATAGCAACATTAATGGCATCCATATCTTCTGTAAATGTAACCTCCAAGTTGAAATTATCATAGGTTGCATTGTAAGGCAATGCTTTTATCCATCTGATTTTTGCTACGGCTGTATGCAAATCGCCAACCGATACTTCTTTTAAAAATAATCCGTGGTTGTGCGTATATTCATAAGGGATAAAACCCAAACGATAACCAATATCAGAAGGAATCATGTATTTATCCAAATCGGGGAAATACAACAATACTTCTTTTAAGAAAATATACGATTCAAATTCGGGGTCGAATTTAAGGCGAAATCTATCGCAAGTAAAGGCAATTTCGCGCTTAATATCAAGCATTTTAAATGCATTGGCGTAAAGCTTCAGTATCCCAAAGGTTGAGGCGTATTTTTTTTCTAATATAATGGTGATATCGGATAACTCCGGAATATTGATATCAATGACATTGATTTTGGTTTTCAGGTAATTTTCGAGTGCCAAAATATTTTCTTCGGCTGTTTTTTTAGAACTTGCTCCGGCTTGTTTCAATAATTTTTTCAAAGCGCTTTTTTCTTTTTTACCCAAGTTTTCGTAAACGGCGGCATAATAATTTTTTGCAGCGGATGCATACGAGGTGATATCGTAATTGCCGGTAGCGGTATTTGCTTCGAGCTGATAGATAAATTGCATCAACAGTGTATTGTACGGCGCCAAATCTTCTTTGTGTAATGCCGGCACAGAATCTAAACGAACATACCAATGGTTTACCAATGTATCTATTGTATCTTTTTGAATATCGGGCAAACCATTGTAGCTTTTAAATTCAAATATTAAATTATCGGGGGCAATAATGTCATACGAGACATTTCGTTGCGGAAACTCGGTTTGCATTGTAATTAATGTTCCGTTGTAATTAGGTGCTTCATCAATAACATATAAATAATCTACAATACTTCCTTTTTCAATTCCTTCAAATGCAAAATAAGTATATGAAGCTTCGGTTTCTTCATCTACGGAAGTGTAAATTTTACTACTATCTAAAGGGATAATATTGCCATCGGGTTTAATTACTCTGGCTCTGGCTCGCAATAATTTATCGTTTGCGCCAAGCGGAATGTATATTTTGTTAAAGCTTTCTATTGCATCGTCATTGTTTAATTGAATGGTTGCGTGTTTTAAATAATATTGATGCAAATTACCTTCGTCATCGTATTTATAATCTACTACGCGTTTGTTTTTATGTGTAAACTGTCCTTCTTCAACATTTACGGGTTTTACATTTTTTCCGGTTCCCCAATCGTAAATAAGGTAATAGGGTTTCTGGGCTGAAAGTGTGCTTACAAAGCCAATTAACAATGTAGCTGTTGCCAAAAATTTTATTTTAAAACTGTTCATACAAAATATATTTTATTGGATTTTTTTAAAAATTAACACTTCGCGGTATTGTTTGGAAATGCTTTTTACAATATTATTCCACTCTTCAAACTGAGCTTTTTTTATCAATAATTTTTTATATGCAAATTCGTGTTTGTAAATTATTTTGTTACCCCGGCGGGTATAACTTATGGCATATTCCATAAAATCGGAAGATTTTGAACTGTTGGGCGGCAAATAAGTGAGTTCATAGCCGTTGGGAATTTCAAATTCGACCAATGTAAGGGTTTGCAAGGTGTTATCTAACTCCAAATCGTATTTTTTTGTTTTACGGATTTTTATTTGAGAAGCTTCTTGTTCAAGGTTCAGGTTCAGATAAACTTCATCGTCCACTTCTTGCAAATAATCTTCAATTGTAAAATCGTAAGTAAAATATAACGGCGAATCAATGCTTTGGTTGATGATTTTGTAATCATTTAAATAGAATTTATTGTTTCCTTTTTCAATATCTCTTTTAACTATATCTTTTTCTTCGGTTTTATTTTTTACGCCTTCGAGGCTGTAAACCGTTTGTACTTTCAGATAGCCGTTAATTTGGGCTTTTCCCTTTCCTGTTATTTTATCACCGGAAACAGAAATTGTCACTGAATCGATAAATGCGTTTTGGTTGGGCGGAACAATTGGCACAACACCAATATCATAATGCACCGAATCAATACCAATGAGTGCTTCTTTTCCTTGAATGAAGGATGAAGGCAAACCCAACGGATGGTGGTTTCCGGTTGCATCCAAGTAGTAATATTTTCCGTCTATTTCTACGGTACAAATCATATGATTGTCGGAAATGGGCGTGGGCACTTCTTCATAAGTATATGGTATGGAACGAGTACCAATCCATGTGTAATAAGCTCGAATTCCTTTGTAACGCAACATAGCAACCAATATGCTCGAATTATCTTTGCAATCGCCGTATCTTTTTTCGCATACTTCATTGGCTTCGCGAGGAACAAAGCCGCCCAATCCTTCTTCAAAGGCAACATATTTTATATTTTTTTGCACCCAATAATAAATGGCTTTGGTAATGTCTGTCTCCGAGGTTTTTCCTTTGGTTATGGAATCGGTCAGGGCTTTTAACTCGGGTGAAATTTCTTGATTTATATTTTTGAGCAAACTGTAATACCAATGGTATAAATCGGCAACATTGCGCAAAACGGGAATTTCTTTTCCTTTATACGTATAAGTGCGAATAATGGGAATTACGTGCGGAACGTAATATCGAATGTTTGGCGCATCATTTTCAGAATCAAATTCGGGAACATTTTTGGCAGTAAAACGATAATGAATTTTACCTTTTTTTTCTTCTTGGGTAAATTCATACTTAAAAGTATCCATATTAAATTTTTTGAAATCTATATGGATGTCTTTATCTGCAATAATTGTAAATTCCGAATTGATTACCGGACGAAAACTGCCAAAATAAAAGCTGGTCAGAAAGCGCGGTTCTTTAACCGTTTCTTCGTAATACAACTCAGACATTGCTCCGTTTTGCAAACTTGGGTAGCGGAAGGTGATGTTACGTACATCGTCTTTAAATGTACTTCCGCCCAATTCTTCTTTCTCTTTAAATTCTTTTACTTTTATGGGTGTATATTTTTTTTCGCCCGGCACATAAGTGACGGCTTTTATATTGTCCACATCAATAAATGAATTGTAAGAGATAGAACGGTCGGAATATAAAGAAGCACGGTCGGTTAAATAGAGTTGTTTTTCGTAAACTTTATTGATAATCTCCAATTTCCCAGTTGCCTGATTGATGGATATTTCAACAGTGGTTTTATCTTCGAGCTGTACAACACGTGCATCGGGATATTTTTGACGCATTTTTTCAATGATATCTACCGATTGGGCAAAGGTGAATACAAAGCCGAATATAAATGGTATAAGTAATGCTGATTTTTTCATTAGTTAAAATAAGGTTTCTTCTACTACTTCATCATTAAAATATATTTGCTCTTTTACTTTTTTTCCTGTTTTATCGTAATAGGTGGCTTTTCCGTGTTTATTACCGGAAACATAGGTTATTTCCGATTTTAATTTCCCGTTTTCATAGTAATTCTTTTCTACTCCATCGATATATCCATAAATATAATTAGCTTCTCTTTTTGGGTTTCCGTTGCTGTAAAACTCTTTTGCTATACCTGTCAAATATCCTGATTCGTAGGTTTCATCTTCAAGAACTGTTCCGTTTGATGCGTATTTGATGTATTTCCCGTCAAATACACCATTTTTAACAGAATATTCTCTTGATTTTTTTCCGTTGGGATAATACCCTGTTACAACATACGATGCGCTTGTTATAGGTATCATTGGTACAAATTTGCCGTTTTTATCGGGGTAACTGTATCCTTGAATATTTCCGTATTGATAATAACGCACCAGTTGCAATTCTCCTTTATCGGAATAGAATCGTTGCTCTCCGTGTTTCATTCCTTGATAAAAAACTACCTCGTAGCTTTTGGTTCCGTTCTCGTTGTAGCCAATTTCTTTTCCGGTTTGTACATCCAAATCGTACTTCTCTACCGACTCCAATTGTCCGTTTTCATAATAATCTTTCCACTCTCCGTTTTTATCGCCATAATAATACTCTCCTTCGGTTTTTATTTTTCCGTTGTCATAATACCACACCCATTTGCCGTTTCGATTATCATCAAAATATTGTCCTTTTGTATCTGTGTTGCCGGACAAGGTGTACCAGATATGCTCGCCGTGGGCAAAGCCATTCAAGTAAACTCCTTTTTTTCTTACTTTGCCGCCTTTTATATTGTAGTAATAAATTTTTTCCGTTTTTTTATCATCAAACCAAAGCGTATCAATTACATCTCCATTGATATTATAATAGATGTAAGCTAAATTTTTATCATCCTTGCTTAATGATATACTGTAGAGTTTTTCATCGGGTGCGAAAACATATTGTTTTCCTTGAGCCAAATCACGATGATAATAATTTTTTTCTGAAATTTTTCCATTGATAAAATACTTAATAACTTCTCCTTCAATCTTTCCTTTTTCGTAATACGCTTGTGCTTTTAATTTCCCATTAATGAAATATTCGGTATGATAACCGTCTCTTAAGCCGTCTTTGTATTGTATTGATTTATACAATTGTCCTCCGGGGTAGAAAACTTTTACTTCGCCGTCTGTTTTTCCTTCTTTGTAATTGCTTACTTCTTCTAAGTTTCCGTATTTATCGTAGTATTTCCACTCGCCGGTTTTACCACCTTGAAATTCATAGTAACCTTCCAGCTTTTTAATTCCATTAGGGTAATATCCTTCGAACCAAAATTTTCCTTTTGATTTTTTACTTTCTTTTATCACATTGCCTTGTTTATCATAATACTTGTAAGCAACCAAATCACCTTTGAGATAATCATATTCGTAGTAAATTTTGCCATCGTAATCGTACACGGTAATATGCCCGTTTAGCTTACCTTTTTCATCAAAATTTTCAACAGTATTGAGCGTTCCGTCAATGTAAAAGGTTTTCCATTCGCCTATGGCTGTTCCTTTTTTATATTTGCCTTGCTTGTATATCTTTCCGTTTCGGTAATAAGAGATATAATCGCCTTCCATTTTACCGTCCACATAGTTTACTTTATCATAAACCTGACCATTGCGATAATAGGTAATGCTTTCTCCTTGACGAACATTATCGACAAAATTTTTCGTGTTGCGTTTTTCTCCCGAATCATAATATTCGATTAACTCGCCTTCTATTTTATCATCTTTTTGTGTGGCTACATAATGCTTAAACCCTTCGCCAATTTCGTAATTCAGAACCGTTTGACCGTTGGCTTTTCCTTCTTTATAAAATGAATGCTCCACTAATCCGCCATACATTGAGTATCTGTAATAATCGCCGTCTTTCAACCCGTTTTTAAATTCTATTATGTTTTCCAAGTTGCCATTTTCGTAATACAATGTATCCACACCGTTTAGTTTTCCGTCTTGGTAATGTGCTATTTCTTTTGTTTTTCCATTTTGGTAATACCAAACCCAGCGTCCGATACGTTCGCCGTTTTCATTATACATTCCTTCAGAAAGTAATTTTCCGGAACTGTAAAAGTATTTCCAATAGCCTTTGGGTGTTTTTGTTGTAAAATCTAAATCGCCAATGGCCGATACTTTGTCTTTTTCTTCAAAAATATAAGCCACTTGTTTTTTGCCATTGACCGTAATTTCAGTTTTAGCAAACATATCGTAAAACTTTGGAATAGACCATTGCACAAATTCTTTGATTTTTGGTAAATTGGCATTAACGATTTTTTTATATTTCGAACCGTCTTGCAATGATTGCAAAATATAATAGGTGTAGGAATCAAATTTTCCTTCTTGATAAACGGCTTTAAAAAACGGCACGTATCTTTTGCTGAAAAATCCGCCGTTTCCTTCAAAACTCTCGGCTAATTGTCTAAACAACAGGTGATTTTGTTTTACTATATTTAATTTTATTTTGTTTTTGATTTTATACTTTTTTTGAAGTGCCACATAATTTTCCAACAGCACGTTTATTTCATCAAAAGCTTTATCATCTTTTGATATTTGCACGTTTATTTTTTCTTCTTTATTGGCTGCCGCAACATTTGTATTGAGCCAAGACAATACATTTAGAGATGCTTCAGAAGTAGGATTATTAAACAAGTATGTGTTTAAACAAAGTATGGCTTCGGCTAAATTATGTGCCCGATAAGCCAATAATCCTAATTGCAAATGTGCATTTTCATAAAAAGGGTTTATTTCGATACATTTTTTTAAGTCGTCAACAGCATTTTGATGCTTCTCTTGATTGACATAAGTAATTGCCCGCTCGTAATAAAATTTATGTTGATATGGAAATTCTTTGATTGCTTTGGAAAAAGTTTCTACGGCTTTGTTCAGTAATGCATTTTTTTTCTTTTTGTTATCTTCAAATTTTTCTGCTTTATACCGATAAGCAAATCCTTTATTTAAATAGAAATAATAAGCGTACTCATTTTTGTTTTTCAGTTGTTCATCACAAATTTTTACAGCTTCATCATACTTTTCCAATTCGAGCAAATAAGAAACCTTGGTCGTTAGAACAGATGAGTAAATTGAATCGTTTTCATTGATTTTATCAATCCATTCTACAGCTTTTTCATAATCTCCTTTTTCTTCATAACTCAAGATACTGTCTATCAGTTGTTGAGTTGAATAATGAACGTATTCGGTTTGTTGCGCTTCAATTGTTGAACTGAGAAATAATGCTGAAAAAGTAAAAATCAGTGAAAGTTTTTTCATAATATTCTATTGTTAGATTTTCAATAATAAACTATTTTCTTAACTGTTTGGTTATTTACTTTGATAAAATAAATACCTTTTGTGCTATTATACAAATTAATTGAAATATTTTTTGTTTGCGGATAATATTCCTTAACTATTTCCCCATAAACGTTGTAAACAGCCAAATGTTTTATTATTTCAGAATTTTTAACAGTAAACTGTCCTTTTGAAGGGTTGGGAAATATTTTAATGTTTTGTGATTGTAAATGCGTATTGATTCCGGTAGTAATATATGCCGTATCGGCTACAATCCACAATTCGGGGTCGAAAATAACGGAATCAAAATTAAAGGGGAAATAAATTTTAAATGTTTGATTATTTTGCGTGTGATTGAACACCAATATTGTATCGATGTTTTGCCCTTTAAATTGAACAGGAACAGGCATTTCATAAAAACTGACCGAAGGATGGGAGGTTTGTTGCGTAATGGTTACTTGCAAAGTATCGTTGGTTACTTTATCGGCATTAATAAAATAAGTAGGATATCCTTCGCCATAATACCAATCGTTGAAAAACTCTGTCAGGTCTTTGCCGCTTGATGCCTCCATATGCGATTTAAACACATTTGTAGAAGCTGTTGCGAAAGCTAAAGCCGGGTCATTGAGATAATTCCTCATTCCGGCAAAAAAAGCTGAATCGCCAACTACCCAACGTAACATATGCAATACATAAGCTCCTTTGGCATAACTTAAACGACCGTCGAATATATGGTTTACATCGGTTGTATCGGTACAAAATACCGAGCCGTCGGGCTGCGAAGTGATGCGGTCTATTTGATTGCGTTTCCATATAGGCCACCAATAACCGTTGAACATGTGCTCATAAGTCAATCCGGTAAGATAAGTGGCAAAACCTTCATTCAGCCAAATTTCTTGCCACGAGTTGCAGGTAATTTTATTGCCAAACCATTGATGTGCCAATTCGTGTGCCATCAACTCGTGCCCAAAACTTCCCATAAAACTCATGGTTTGATGTTCCATTCCGCCACCCCATCCAAATTGAGCATGTCCGTATTTTTCATTCATAAACGGATAGGGAGTAAATAAGGTGTCGAACAATTGAATAATTGGAGGAAATCCTTGCACATCATTCACATTACTTATAGAATCTTCGGGGTAAAAATAATTTTGCATAAACAACGTACCCGTGCTCAATGGAATATTTTGATTGTATTCGGCATAGTTTGTTACGGCAAGGGCAATCAAATAATAATCTATCGGATATTGATGTTTCCAATGATAAATTACCGAACCCGAAAGTGTTGTGTTAATATTTACCAAAATTCCATTTGAGGCGGCTTTATTCCCCGTTGGTACTTCTATGTAAATATCCACCGAATCGATTTTATCTTTTAAGTTTTCTTTGCTTGGCCACCAATCTTTTGCTCCATAAGGTTCGGATAATGTCCAAATTATTGAGTCGTTTGCATGACTGCTTTGAATAAAACTTCCAAAACCGTTGCTTGGCGGTGTTCCGTGATAATATATCGTAATGCTGTCTATGGTGTTTTGAGGAATATTTAAACCGAAAACAGTTATTATATTCGCCGAGTGATTAAATGCCGGTTGAGTGGAATGATACTTTACAGAATCTACTATTAAAGGATTAGATAAATCGAATTGGATTTGACTTATTGGCTGAATTGCTTGAAAATAAGTAGTTACCTTACCTTGAATGGCATATATTTTCGGATCAATTACCCAATAACACCGATTATATTTAATATCATAATTTGTTCCTGTGGAAGATTTAACATTTGGTACATAAAATTTCAATTTTTCTTTCAGTGAAATTTCCGATAAATCGGCAGGATTATACTTTTGCGCATCAGCGTTAACAAAACTCAAATGTAAAAGAACAATAAAACAAAATATTTTGTCAATCATATTATGCAGTTGTAAGGTTTTCATTATCATATATTGCCAACTCATTATAAACACTGTCGCGCTCAACCGGAATTCGCTTAACTTCTTTAATAAGTTGGACAATTTGTTCGGTTGTCATAACCGGCGAGGTTTCATCCGAACCGGCCATAGAGTAAATTTTTGTAGAGTCATCAATTGTTCCGTCAATATCATTCACACCAAAATTGAGCAACATTTGAGCATTTTGTCTTCCAATCATTGGCCAATAAGCTTTTATGTGATTAAAGTTATCTAAATAAATACGCGCTATTGCATAGGTTTTAATATCATCAATAATTGGCGTTTCATCAATATTTGACATCTGATTGTTTTTATTCTTAAACTTTAACGGAATAAAAGCATTAAACCCTTTGGTTTTATCTTGCAATTCGCGTAGACGTCGCATATGGTTAACCCGATGAGAATAATCTTCAATATGACCGTAAAGCATCGTTGCATTTGAAGGCATACCTATTTCGTGTGCCGTCTGATGTATTTCGAGCCATTGCTCAGAGGTACATTTGTCTTTACAGATTTCAGCTCTTATTTGTTCGTCAAAAATTTCTGCTCCTCCTCCCGGAAGTGAGTTTTGTCCGGCATCTTTTAATATTTGCAATCCTTCACGGTAAGAAACTTTTGCTTTTCGACACATATATTCCAACTCTACAGCTGTAAACGCTTTAACATGTAAATCGGGATTAATGTTTTTGATGTTTTTAATTAAATCGGCAAAATAATACAAGCCCATTTTAGGATGAACACCTCCAACAATGTGCACTTCCGTCACATTTTTACCATCATACGATTTTACATAATCGTAAATTTCTTGCTCGCTCATTTCCCAAGCATCATAGGTTTCTCTTTCTCTTATTAAACGGGAATATGAACAAAATTTACAATCAAACACACAAATATTTGTGGGTTCTATATGAAAGTTTTTATTAAAATAGGTTTTGTCGCCATGTTTCTGCTCACGAATATAATTTGCCAAATAACCTAAATAATCAATTTCGGCATTTTTAAATAGGTAAATCGCTTCTTCGTCGTTAATTCTTTTATTTTCAAACACTTTATTTGCTATTTGCAAAAGTGTATCATCCTGCGTTAATTGTTTTATAAAATCCATCTTCAATAATTTTCTATTCAAAAATACACACAAAAAAAATCCCAACCGATATGGTTGGGATTTTTTCATTCTATAGTAACTAAATTATTTAGAAATTATCACCTTTTGTGTTGTTACTGTATCGTTATTTTTAACTGATACAAAATACACTCCGTTTGGCTGATCCTCTAAATTAACAGACACATAATTTGTATTGGATGAAGAAGTGGTAAATACTAATTCACCAATCATATTATACACCTGAATTTCAGATTTTTCACGGTTTGGTAAAATCACTGAAATTGAACCGGTAGTAGGGTTAGGGAATAATTTCACCTCACCGAAAGAAACCATCGCTTCTTTTTGCCCGGTAGCAATATCACACGCAATAGGAATTATTGCTGCAGCATGATTTACACCGTAAGCACTCAAATCTACCCATGCATTATTGCTTTCCAATGCCCACATAGAATTTGAAGATTTTGATGTAGAAAATACCGCAACAGTATCACCGGCAGGAGGTGTTGTTCCACCATGATCATATCCAACATAAAAATCACCGCTTAACGGAACAGCCGGAGATAAAGTCCATTGCATTCCTGATCCCGGTGTAATTGATGAAATTGCTACTGATTGAGAAGCGGCAACTGTTCCGGGAGAACCGGCATTGTCATTCCATACTTTTAACTCTACATTTCCTGAACCTGTAGCTACACCAAAGAAATAAATTACTTCTGTCAATTCTTTTCCGGTTTGCGAGAACGTTACTTTATCTGCCCAAGCTAAATCACCGTAAGTATTATTACCCATTACGTAACCATTTCCGGCACCCCAAGTGTACACACCTGTAGAGGCATCCGACGCATCAGGATTAATTAACCAGTTACCTACTGAATCACAAGTTACTGTTCCTGGAGGATTTACAGTAATTGTATAATTGGTTTTAGTATCAGTTGAAGATCCGTCACCAACTGTTAATGACACAGTATATGTACCTGCAGTATTATATGTTACAGTATGTGGTCCTTGAGTAGAAGCCGTTGCAGGTGAAACGCCACCTAATCCACCAACATCAAAGTTCCACGACCATGTAGTAATTGGGTTAGGCCCGGTAGATTGATCAGTAAATGTAACTGTTTGACCGGCATTAATTGTAGTAGTGTTTGATGTAAAATTAGCTGTTAAAGCAGCAGGAGAGCATACAGTTGAGTTTAATAAAGACGCTCTGCGTGTTGCTCCTGTAATAACGGCCACCATTCTTGCTTTTTGATCTAATGTAAATGTATTCATACAATTATCATTCACATAGTCCATATAGTTCATAAACATATCGCCATTTGGACCATTTGAGCAAGTAACATTTGGGAAAGAAGGACAACCATTATTTGAAGTTTGTTGCGTAGGAGTGTCATTACAATAATCATTACCACAGTTTGCATCTCCCCAAATATGACGTAATCCTAACCAGTGACCAACCTCATGTGTCGCTGTACGACCTAAATTATAAGGAGCAGAAACAGTCCCTGTTCGTCCAAAATAATTATATCCGATAACAACACCGTCTGTATTGGCTGCACCTCCATTGGTATTTAAACCGGGCAACCCTGAGTTACTTGGAAATTGTGCATAACCTAAAATACCACCTGAAATTTGTGTTACCCAAATATTAAAGTAATTATTGGGATCCCACGAAGTTGCAGGTTTGATAGTTCCGTCTATTGTTGAAGTAGAGTAACCTGAAGTTGTATTACTTAAACCTATTGACGTAGCACTAACTCGGTCTATACCTGGTTCAGGCAATACATTTCCATTCGGATCAACTTGCGCTAAGCAGAACTCAATTTCTACATCGGCTGCAACACTTTGAAACACAGATGGAGTATTAGAAGCATCACTGTTTAAGCGACGAAAATCTTCGTTTAATACATCAATTTGTGATTGAACTTGAGCTTGAGAAATATTTCTGCCTTGCCCAACACTTTCATTACTATTATGAATAACGTGTACAATTACAGGAATGGTGTAAACTACTTCCGGAGCTGTACCGTTAGCAACAGCTTGTTTATACGCCTCTACTCTTGGCGCCAACCATTCTTCAAAATCTTCTAATGTTCCCATATCCGGATTAGCAGCACGCATTGCTGCATCAACCTCCATGGTTGCACAATTTCTTTGACTAGGTGCAGGTGGAGTTGCTTGTACAGTTGTATTATTAATACTTGTACTTACATTTGCTTTAACAGCAGTTGTTTTTTGTGCATTTAGCCCCCACACTAAACTAAATGCAGACAACAATAAAGTAATCTTTTTCATAGTATTTATTTTAAATTCACTTAAAATTACGATTTTTTATTAAGACTCCCATATTATTTTCTGCAAATTATTACATTCCTAAAATAAAATATTGTTTCTTGTAGATAAAAAATTCTACTATTCATTACAACCTTTTAACTTTTTTGTTCGTCTTATTATTGATTTGCTTTTTTAAGTTAAATTAGATAGGTTTAAAAGCGTCCGAAAGTTTTTCGGGCGTTTTTTATTTTTCGCAAAGTATGCAGTAAGTTGCCTTTTCATTGTGCGAGAAATATTCGGCATTTAGCATCTTATCAATAATTTCTTCAATTTCTTCTTTTACAGCTTCGATAAAATCTTGATTAATCTCTTCTTTTTTCTTTAAAATGGATTTGAATTTTGGTTCTTTATTTATTAAAAATAATAATCCTGAATTATTAGGGAGTCTTCCATTGACCAAGAAATACAATAAGGTGTATATTTTTAACTGAAATACATATTTCTTATCGTTTTTATCTTTTCCTGTTTTATAATCCACTATTCGGAGCTGTCCATTTATTTCATCAATTCTGTCGATTTGTCCGTTTAGTTTTATTGATATTTTTTCTCCTTTAATTTTGAGTTCTATTGATGAAGAAATATTTTCTTCTAATCCCAGTATTTTTATTTCGGTGCTTTGGAGTTGTTTTTTTTCTTCTTCCAAAAAATTATAAATTATCTTATGTGTAAATTCATATATTATTTTGTTTTGACCAAACCGGTAATAATTTTCATTTTTAAATTCATTCTTGAAAAGCTGTTGGACAATTTCCGGTACTCGTTTTTCAAATACTTCAATATCGTTTGCCGTCAGGGTATGACCTATTTTATTTTGATATAACTCTTTTAAAGCATTGTGGATAATTGTCCCCATTGTGCTGGCTTCGATATTTTCTTCGAGAGTGTCTTGCTCTTTAATCTTTAAAATATATTTGAAATAAAAATCGAGCGGACAATCTAAAAAGGTATTTAATGCTGTTGGCGACACCCCTTTATCCGATGTTAAATAAGCAATTATTTGTTCTCGTATTTCAGGCGTGATTTTCACCTTTTTGGAAATCTCGTTTAAAGTTTTATCTGCAGCATTATAAATGAGTTTGTGATGTTTGAATTTGGGTAAATCATTCAAAATTTGATGAATAAACCGGCTTTTTTCTTGATTACTGCCCAGTTCGTCCTTTTCATTATTATAAAACAAGGCTATTGTTTCGGGATATTGTAATAATCGGTAAAAATGATAAGCAAAAATGGCATCTTTTTCGTAAACGGTAGGCAAATCGAAATGTTTTTTCACTTCAAACGGAATAAATGTTTGCACCGGTTTCCCTTTGGGCAAAACACCTTCATTTACGCTTAACATCAACACATTTTCAAAGTCAAGGTTTCGCGTTTCGAGCATTCCCATTATTTGTATTCCCGAGAGTGGCTCACCGTAAAAATCAATTTTATATCCCGGCAGCATTTGATTGAGCACATACAACAAACTTTTTACCGAGCTAATGTATTGATTGGTTTTCAATGTGTTTTGCAATTGCACCAATAATTTATTCCATTCAAATAAAATTTCCAACTCAATTTTATCAATAACCAATTCTTCATTTAGCAACTCTCGTTTTAGCCGGATGAGTTGTTTCAGCTTTTCGAGTAATTGATGTAAGGTTAATTCTTTAAACGTAAATAAATCATAAAATTCTGTGGCAATTATTTGCTTTTCGGATGCGATTAAATTTGCTAAATCGGTTATTTTGAAATAAATAATTCTGTTTTTTATAAAAATTTGCTCAACGTCGTTTACTGTCAAATTGTATTTTTTTTCCAAAAAATCGGAAATAAAGGGTTCTTTGAGCAACTCAAAAAATTCTTTGTAATAAAAATTATGGCTTTCCACATCCGATTTAATGTGATAGAATAAACGGATGTATTTTAAAATAAAAGACGAAAGTGGCGCATCTTTAAGCGGAAAGCCCATTGTGACATTTACTCCGGATAATTTTTCGGGTAAAGATGAAAGCAACGGCAAAAGCAATTTTTCATCGGCTAATACAATAACGGTATCTTCAGAGGCAGAAATAGTTTCTTGATTAAAAAAATTATTGAATGCTTTTGTTTGTAAAATATTTCCACTGCACTCAATTTCGTAAAACAATTTTTCTTGCTCTTGCAATGAATTTTCAATCCATTTTGGCTCTTTTGTAGTATTAAGTTTTGAAAAATGTTTACGAATAAAAACTCCGGCTTCCTGATCTTCATCAGTTAAATAAAATTTATCTACATCCCAAAAAACTTGTGCTTTATTTTCTTGCTGTAAAAGTTGAATGATTTTCTCTTCCGACGCTGTAAGTGCATTAAAGCCACAAAACCAAACTTGCGCCTGTGGGATATTTTTCAGCATTGCCGGATTATCGCACACATAGCGATACAATAATCCTTGATAAACAAGCTTTTCCTTTAAAAGCTCTGTTTTATATTGATGATAAATTTGAGGTATATTTTGCCAAAATTCAAGATAATTTTCTTGAATATCGGTTAAATTATCTTTATCAAAATTCCAAACATCAAAAGCTTTGTAATCGACAATATTTTTATAGATATCACCGGGATTAATTAAATATCGGTCTATCTCATTAAAGTCTGAAAGAAATACCTGCCCAACGGATAAAAATTCATCAAACGTTTCCTCTTTATAAAACTGCTTATAAACGGCAAACAATTTACTTAACAAGTATATATCATCAGCTTTTTGCAAAGAAGATACTTGCAAAATAAAATCTTCCATCCCAATAATTTGGGGCAACAAAACAGGCTTATCGATTATTTGCGAAATGTATTTTTTCAGAAAAATTCCTGCACGTTTATTGGGCAAAACAATAGAAATGTTTTTCCACTTATCCGTAGGAAAAGATTTTTTTAATTCTAATGCTATCTTTTGTAAAAATGGTTGTTTAATCATTCTTGTATTATATTAATTGAATAAATCCCATTTCATACCTACCTGAAAATTTCTTTGCCATACAGGATAATCGGGGAATACATACCATACCTTATTATCATATCTGTCTAAAACATTATTTACTTTAAGCTCTAAATCGAACCTTTTGAGTTTGAAAGCACAAATAACATCTAACAATGGATACCCACCGGTTTTTACTTGATTTTGAGCATAAAAACGTCTTAAAGCAGGCATATATTTAGGTGCATAATAGGGAAAAAAATAATTCAGTTGAAACCCGAATTTACTTAATAATTTTCCGGAAAACAATTTATAGTTATAAAATAAATTAACGATACCCTTAATTGGAGGAACCGGATAAATTATCTCATCCGAAGTATGCGAAATAGTTAAACCGCTTCCAAAAGTAAATCGTTTTACAGTATCCGAATAGGATAATTCAATCTGTTGAACAACAGCATTTCCTAAATATTGCTTTGGATAGGAATAAAAATCAAAATAAACACCATTATTTACAGAATGGAATTTATAATCTGCTATCACTTTATCTTTATATGAATAATAAAAATGAGCAATATGCGAAGTTAGCGCTCCAAATTTATAATCATAAAGAAAATGATTGCTAGCTAATGTTGTTTTCGAAAAAGTGGGTAATGTATTCTTAAATCCGTATTTTATCTTGATAAAATTATAACCGAATTTATTAGAATAAAAAGCATCAATAGATATTGCTTTAGAAAAATAGCCATTAATAATATATGTGCCATAAATTGATAACAAGGTATTTTTATTGGATTTATAATCCAATTTTGAAGCAATCAATTTGGCATTACCGGAATATGAAATTGAGTCGGATAAATAAGAAGTATAAAGATTGCCAAATGAAATGTTCAGATTAATACTTTCTGACAATTTATAGCCAACATAAAAAGAAGAAACAAGAGAATCAAAGAGCAATGAATCATGAGAAAAATTCTCACTAAAAAAATTATTGGAATAAAAATTTGCTCCATTATCGGAATAAAAAGATTTTTTTCGAATCCAAAAAATTGTGGTCCCAAAAAATACTTTAGCCGAATCTTTGGGTATAAAACTAAAATCAATATCACTCATTCTAAATTTAATATTATTGGATGCATCCAATAAATTTACCGGAACTTGAAATGGTTCATAATTTCCAAAAAACAATAAAGAATCATTAGAAATTCCTCCAAATTCATTACGCACAGCATTTATATATTTCCCCTGGAATTTTAAAGAGAAATTACGCAATTTGTGAGCTGTTTTTATATCAAACTGTCCATTTCTAAACGAAGAATTTCTAAAATAACCGGCACTAAAATCCCTTTTATATGAAAATTGAAAAGGTATGTGCTTATTAAGGTTATAATGTTTTATAAAAAAACGTTGAAACTTCTTACCGGAAGATAAATAATTTAAAGATGTTAATGAAGAATCTGGTTTTGATAAAAATAAATAGGAGGTTGTATCGGATAACCCATAGAAAGAAATAGGAGAAACAGAAAAAGTTTCCTCAACAGATTGAGCAAAGAAATTAGAAAAACTAAAGCAAAAAATTAATACGTAATATATTGTTTTCAGCATGAAACAAATATAAATAAAAAAGCCCTCCCAAAAAGGGAAGGCTTTAAATAAAATAGGCGGCGACATACTCTCCCGGACATAGTCCAGTACCATCTGCGCTAGTGGGCTTAACTTCTCTGTTCGGAATGGGAAGAGGTGGACCCCACTGCTATAACCACCATAAAATCGTAAATATTTTAATGACATATACTTGAAAGAAAATATCTGAAGGGAACCATATTTAAGAAAGTGCACGGGTAATTAGTACTACTCGGCTTTGCCATTACTGACTTTACACCTGTAGCCTATCAACGTCATCGTCTTTGACGACCCTTAAGGGAAATCTCATCTTGAGGCGGGCTTCGCACTTAGATGCTTTCAGCGCTTATCCCATCCAGACATAGCTACTCAGCGGTGCACCTGGCGGCACAACTGATACACCAGAGGTCTGTCCAACCCGGTCCTCTCGTACTAGGGTCAGCTCCTCTCAAATTTCCTACGCCCACAACAGATAGGGACCGAACTGTCTCACGACGTTCTGAACCCAGCTCGCGTGCCACTTTAATGGGCGAACAGCCCAACCCTTGGGACCTTCTCCAGCCCCAGGATGTGACGAGCCGACATCGAGGTGCCAAACCACTCCGTCGATGTGAGCTCTTGGGAGTGATCAGCCTGTTATCCCCGGAGTACCTTTTATCCTTTGAGCGATGGCCCTTCCATGCGGAACCACCGGATCACTATGCTCT
>DBGO01000005.1:93268-93589 GCA_002295925.1 Flavobacteriales bacterium UBA852 | reverse complement strand
ATTGTAGCACGTGTGTAGCCCTGGACGTAAGGGCCGTGATGATTTGACGTCATCCCCACCTTCCTCACCGCTTGCGCGGGCAGTTTCCTTAGAGTCCCCGACATTACTCGCTGGCAACTAAGGATAGGGGTTGCGCTCGTTATGGGACTTAACCCGACACCTCACGGCACGAGCTGACGACAACCATGCAGCACCTTGCAGACCGTCCGAAGAAGGGCTTGTTTCCAAGCCTGTCGTTCTGCATTTAAGCCCAGGTAAGGTTCCTCGCGTATCATCGAATTAAACCACATGCTCCACCGCTTGTGCGGGCCCCCGTCAATT
>DBGO01000005.1:45852-93023 GCA_002295925.1 Flavobacteriales bacterium UBA852 | reverse complement strand
AATTAAACCACATGCTCCACCGCTTGTGCGGGCCCCCGTCAATTCCTTTGAGTTTCAACCTTGCGATCGTACTCCCCAGGTGGATCACTTATCACTTTCGCTTAGCCACCGACAGTATATCGCCGACAACTAGTGATCATCGTTTACAGCGTGGACTACCAGGGTATCTAATCCTGTTCGCTCCCCACGCTTTCGTCCCTCAGCGTCAGTAGTAGTTTAGTGAGCTGCCTTCGCAATCGGTGTTCTACAGCATATCTAAGCATTTCACCGCTACATGCTGTATTCCGCCCACCTCAACTACACTCAAGAACATCAGTATCAATGGCAGTTCCATAGTTAAGCTACAGGCTTTCACCACTGACTTAATGTTCCGCCTACGGACCCTTTAAACCCAATAAATCCGGATAACGCTTGCACCCTCCGTATTACCGCGGCTGCTGGCACGGAGTTAGCCGGTGCTTATTCATATAGTACCTTCAGCCCTGAACACGTTCAGGGGTTTATTCCTATATAAAAGCAGTTTACAACCCGTAGGGCCGTCATCCTGCACGCGGCATGGCTGGTTCAGGCTTTCGCCCATTGACCAATATTCCTCACTGCTGCCTCCCGTAGGAGTCTGGTCCGTGTCTCAGTACCAGTGTGGGGGATCACCCTCTCAGGCCCCCTACCCATCGTAGTCTTGGTGAGCCGTTACCTCACCAACAAACTAATGGGACGCATGCCCATCTGTAACCGCCGAAGCTTTAATAAGAGAAACATGCGAATCTCTTATATTATGAGGTATTAATCAGCGTTTCCACTGGCTATCCCTCTGTTACAGGTAGGTTGCATACGCGTTACGCACCCGTTCGCCGGTCGTCAGCGAAGAAGCAAGCTTCTTCCTGTTACCCCTCGACTTGCATGTGTTAAGCCTGCCGCTAGCGTTCATCCTGAGCCAGGATCAAACTCTTCGTTGTAATTAAAAGTTTGATTTCTTGCTCTTATCTCTCAAAGGAATCTCTTGACGAGATTACATTTTACCTTTCATGAACTTATTTCAATTTTGTCAAAGAACTTATTTTCTTTCCTCATTTTTTTTGAGGAGTGCAAAAGTAGAAACTTTTTCTAAACCCGCAAACTTTTTTAAAGTTTTTTTTTGAGTTTTTCTTCAGTCAATTCTTTTGAACGTTTTCCTCGTTTTTTTGAGGAGTGCAAAAGTAGAAACTTTTTCTAAACCCGCAAACTTTTTTAAAGTTTTTTTTGAGTTTTCTTCAGTTAATTCTTTTGAACGTTTTCCTCGTTTTTTTGAGGAGTGCAAAAGTAGAAACTTTTTCTAAACCCGCAAACTTTTTTAAAGTTTTTTTGAGTTAATTTCCTTTTTGAACATTCCCTTGTTGATTTCTTTCAATTAAGGGACGGCAAAAGTAGTAAGTAATTTTTATCCTGCAAGATTTTTTCAATATTTTTTTACAAAAAATTTTACATTGTATTTTATATTATTGATTTTGAAGCATATAGTATTTTACCATTTACAACTTTTTTTCCATGAGTTGCAAAATTTAGAATGAACTTAGCTGCTTGTGAAGGTAAAACAGCCTCGTTAATTTTGCCAAATGCTTTCTCTAACATTTGTGTTTTTATTGCTCCAAATGCTATTGTGTTGAATACAATATTTTTGTTTTGATATTCTGCAGCAAGTGTTTGCATGATATTATGTAGTGCTGATTTAGATGCTCCATACATTGTCATTTGTTTAAATTTAGCGGAATTTTCGATTCCTGACATGCTACCTACAGCTATTATATGGTTGTTCTTATTATCAATATTTTGAGGGATGAGAGATTGAAGAAGATAAACATTACTGAAAAAGTTGACATTAAACTGTTTGTTTAGTTCTTCGACCGTGAAATCGTGAAAATCTTTTTTTATCAATATTCCTGCATTTAACACTACATAATTGAATGTATATTTTAGTAATTGTTTAAAATCTTTGGGCGAGCGAACCACAGAAAGGTCTATTTCACAAACATCTATTTCGTTAAAATATTCGATGGGTAACCTATCTTGGAGTTTTGAAATTGTTTTTGTTACTGCTACAACTTTCCAATTTTGTTGAACGGATTGCTTCACTAGTTCAATCCCAAGATCACCAGACGCACCTGTTATCAATATGATTGGTCTTTTATTTATTGATTCTTCCTGCAAAATGAAAATGCTTTTTATAATAATTATTATTTAATGATGATATTACTACTCCCTTTGATGTTGAGGCGTGCACAAATCTGTCGTTTTGCAAATAGATGCCTATATGATCGTTTTTGCCTGAAATGGAGAAAAAAAGCAAATCGCCTTCACGGATTTTATTTTTACTGACTTTCTTTACTTGCTTTGCAATATCTCTACAACTACGTTCGAGTTGAATATTATATACATTTTTATATATAATGTTTACCAAACCCGAACAATCTACGCCACTTTGAGTAGTTCCTCCATAAAGATAGGGTACATTTAGATATTTGTCTATCCAGTAATACAGTTTTATATTTTGAATTTGTTGTTCAGAAACATTAAGGATTTCGGCATATTTCTTTTTTATCTGCTCTGCTTTAGAATCTTTTTTTTGTTCGTTAATTGTTTTTTTTGATGACGAACAAGATGTAGAGATTATACCTATTATTATATATAACAAAAAACCCGATTTTACAATCGGGCTTAATATTTTTTTAAATCTCGTCATAATCTACCACAACTTTTGGCGATGCAGGGTGCGCTTGACATGTTAAAATATATCCTTGTTCCACTTCACTGTCGGTGAGTGCATAATTCATATCCATAACGGCTTTACCTTCTAATACTTTGGCTTTGCACGTACAGCAAACAGCACCTTTACAAGAAAACGGAGCATCTACTCCATGCTCAATAGCCGCGTCTAAGATATTTTCGCCTTTGGCAGGTAAGGTAAAATGAAACTCTTCGCCATCCATAATTACGGTCACTTCAGCTTCACCGTTAAATTCACTTTCAGAAGATGCCTTTTGCTCTGCATCTTTTGCCACAGGTGTCGTAAATAATTCAAAATGCACATTTTCTTCGGGCAAACCGGCTTTTATAAAAGCATCTTTGACGGTGAATATCAATTGTTCCGGACCACATACATAAACTTGGGGATTACCCTCCAACAAATTATGCTTTGATATGAAAACTTTGCATTTATCCTCATTAATCCGTCCAAAATACATTGGATTGGAAGTTTGTTGTTTGGTATATATATAATGTAGCGTGAAATTTTGATACGATTGATTTAAGTTATCCAACTCCGATTTAAAAATTGTATCTTCTGCTGTTTTGTTTGAATAATACAATATTACTTGGTTTGAGGACTCTTTAACAGCGGTTTTCAAAATGGATAATATAGGTGTAATTCCACTGCCGCCAGCAAAAAGCACTAATTTTTGATTTTTACTTTCAGGGTTAAAAGTAAAGTTTCCTTGCGGAGGCATTACCTCAAGGACATCGCCTTCTTTTACCTTTTTATTAAAATAAGAAGAAACTGTTCCGTTAGGGATTTCTTTTACCGCTATTCGCAACTCTTCCTCATCAGGTGACGAACATATTGAATATGAACGGCGGTATTCTTCATTATTCAAATTTACCTTTACAGTAATATATTGTCCCGGTAAAAATTTAAATTTATCTTTTAAATCTTCGGGCACATAAAATACAACGGAAACTGCCAAGGGTGTTTCTCTACGAACCTCTTTTACTTTTAGTGAATAAAATTGTGTCATTATCTTTAAATTGATTTTGTCCAAAATTATTAAAATTCGTTTAATTGCCAACTTATACAATATAAAGTAATAAACAGCAGTGTTTGAATAACCACATTCTTTCAGTAACTTTTGTTACCTTGCCAACTTAATATTCACGGTAATTTTGTTTCACATTAATTAAAAAACTATAAAGCTATGTTTACAAACTTAAATGCAAGCGAATTTGAAGAAGCAATCAAAAAAGACCCGGAAGCCGTATTAATAGATGTGCGTACTCCGGAAGAATTTATGGCAGGACACATTCCTAATTCTTTAAACATTAACTTAATGGGTGTTGATTTTATGGATAAAATCCAAGCCTTGGATAGAGAAAAAAGTTACTATGTATATTGCCGCAGTGGTGGAAGAAGTGCTTCTGCATGTGGAGCAATGGCAAGTATTGGATTCCCTAAACTTTACAACTTAGCCGGTGGAATTATGTCATGGTCAGGTGAAGTGGAGTAAAATCTTACAATCTTAACTGTCTCAACAAATATGTTGGGACAGTTTTTGTTTTATGAATAAAAAAAGAAAAATATCATTTTTAATATTATCCTTAATTTTAGGAGGAATATCCGGTTTTGTTTACTATAAAATAAAAGGATGTGAAAGCGGGTGTATGATTTGGTCATCACCCTATTTAAGTTCGGCTGTTGGTGCTTTGCTTGGATTTTTAATTATCGATTTGATATTAGACCAATTGACAAAAAAGAATGAATCATGAAAAACTTGTTATTTATTTCAATAATTTCATTTGGGTTGATTTCTTGCGGAAGCGACAAATCTTCCGGTAAATCCGAAAAAGAAGTTGTAATAACAACCCACACTTTGGATACGGCACTTTATACATCAAAAGGTAA
Organism: Flavobacteriales bacterium UBA852; assembly: GCA_002295925.1. Taxonomy (GTDB): domain Bacteria; phylum Bacteroidota; class Bacteroidia; order Flavobacteriales_E; family Vicingaceae; genus UBA852. The sequence continues at coordinate 88,375 of DBGO01000005.1, read as the reverse complement.
AGAAATAGCTCAAGCAACATTTAAAACGTTAAGTTCAAAATTAAAATCAGCCATGCAAAACGGAGGTGTAGAAAATGCCATCTCTTATTGCAATATTCACGCATTGCCGCTTACCGACTCATTATCAAAAGTCTTCGACGCAAAAATTCAACGAATATCACACAAACCACGAAACATCAAAAATGCGGCAAATGACGAAGAATTAACGCTTATTACCAAATACCAAAACACTCATTCTACAAAACCAACCCTTCTGTCAAATGAAGATAAGGTGATATTTTATGCACCTATTTACACTAAACCGCTTTGTTTAACCTGTCACGGAACTGTTGGCGAAACCATCACCGAAAAAAATTATGAAGTAATTAAATCATTCTACCCTGAAGATAAAGCCACAGGTTTTAAAGTTGATGAATTAAGAGGGTTATGGAAAATAACGTTCGAAAATAAAAATTGATTAACTTTACAATAAACCCAAAAAGACGAATAAAATGGCAAAATTTTCAGAATTAATCAATGGTGATAAACCTGTCTTAATAGACTTTTCGGCAGAATGGTGTGGTCCATGTAAAATGATGGCTCCGATTTTAAAAGATGTAGCAAAAAGCATGAACGGAAAAGTAAGAATACTAAAAATAGACGTTGACCGCAACCCCAAAGTCGCAGCTCAATATCAAATTCAGGGCGTACCTACTTTAATTTTATTTAAAAACGGGCAACCCGTATGGAGACAATCAGGAGTTGTGCCGGCAAATCAACTTGTACAAATATTAAATCAACATTTATAAAATAAAACATTATGAAAAAAATTATCTTACCAATTGCATTACTTGCATTAATGGCATGTGGTAATGGCGAACACAATGAAGCAAATACACAAAATGCTTCTACAGAGCAAACTGCTCAAGCTACAGTTAAAAACGTAGATGCAAAAGAGTTTAAATCATTGGTTGAAAAAGGCGACGGCATTGTATTAGATGTTCGCACACCGCAAGAAACAGCTCAAGGTGTAATCCCCAACGCAGTAACCATAGATTTTTATTCGCCAGACTTTAAAGAACAAGTGGCAAATTTAGATAAAAGCAAACCTGTTTATGTTTATTGTAAAAGCGGTGGAAGAAGCTCTAACGCTGCTCAAATCCTTAAAGATTTAGGATTTAAAGAAATTTACAACCTCAACGGAGGAATTACAGCTTGGCAAGCCAATGGATTTGAAACCAAATAATAAACTATTGAATGGGACACTGTTGTAACCACGCACAAGAATTTGAAAACAATCATTTAAAAATTCATTGGGATGATGTGTACACCAAACCATCTGAAAAATTAGGATGGTACGAAAAAGAATCCACTCCCACTATTAATATTTTTAAAGAACTTGAATTACCTGAGTCGGCTCATCTTTTTGTAGCCGGCGCAGGTACTTCTTCTTTCGTTGACTTTTTAGCCCAAAACGGATATTATAATATCACGGTAAATGACATAAGCGCAAATGCCATTCAGCAACTTAAATCACGATTACAAGATTATCAGTCGCAAATCCGGTATATAACAGAAGACATTTCCAATCCCGAAAAACTAAATAATATCGCACCTATTGATTTTTGGTATGATCGGGCTGTATTACATTTTTTAACCGAACCCTCAGAACAAAAAACTTATTTTGATTTATTAAAATCTAAAATAAAACCTAACAGCTATGTGCTTTTAGCACAATTCAACAAACAAAGCGCTCAAAAATGCAGCGCTTTACCGGTTCACCGTTATGATTTAAAAGAAATGCAAGAGCATTTGGGCGAAGAATTCAAAACTATCAACAACTTTGATTACGAATATACAATGCCAAATGGTGATAAACGGCAATATATTTACGCACTGTTTCAAAAAGCCGGCTCTAAGTAATTTTTGTAAGAAACTAAGTAAAATCAAGTACTTTTAATTCTCAATTTTAGAATTTTTGTCTAATTCTGAAACAATTTACTTACAACCCAAACTCGCATCTCGCTGATTTTCAACCTATTTTGTTTTTCGGAATAAAATTGGCATAAACTGTTGTAAATTGTAAAACGTACAACTATGAAAACTTTAATCACCATACTACTTACTTTAGGATTATCATTCACCGGTTTTGCCGGAAACAATAAAATAAACAAAGAGAAATCAACTATTCGTAAAGAGGTTTTTATTAAGAAAGTTAAACGAAACAAAATCATTGCAACAGAAATAACCATCAAAAACAATCGCACAATAAAAGGCGAAAAAAAAGTATATAATAAAAACGGAAAACTATTACGCAGCAAATTATTAAAACAAGACAAAATAAACACTTTGCGATTAAGCCGTCAAAATATTGCATTGCGTTTACCCTTTTCAGACCGATTAAATACAAACCCCAAATACCGTGCATAAACAATATTGTCGTACAGTTTACAGAAGAGAGTTTTTAAAGGTTTATATTTCTCAACCAATTTTATTTGATTTACATTTGGATATTATTAATCCATAAAATCAAATAATTATGAAAACAACAAACAAAATATTTATTAGCCGGTTCTGCCTTGTTGCTAATGCTGACAGTAACATTCGCATTTAATCATAACAGCGAAAAATCTTATGCCGACAGAATATGCACAAGAATTAACTAAAAGCCAACCCGACTTGGCTATGAAATGCAACGATGCCAAAGCAGATGAGAAAAAATGCGGCGACAGTAAAACAAATGACCACAAGTGTGGCGAAGGAAAATGCGAAGATGCTAAAGCAATAGATGCCAAAGGTGAAAAAAAATGTGGCGACGGCAAATGTGGCGACAGTAAAGCAAATGACCACAAGTGTGGCGAAGGAAAATGCGAAGATGCTAAAGCAATAGATGCCAAAGGTGAAAAAAATGTGGCGACGGCAAATGTGGCGACAGTAAAGCAAAAGATAAAAAATGCGGTGAAGGAAAGTGCGGAAAATAAATAAGTTTCACCACATATAAATGTAATTGTAAAATGCTTCTCAAAATTGAGGAGCATTTTTTATATTCGCACTACAATAAATAAATTATAATCAACGGATAATTAACAATTTTTATATATCGAATTGCAAATTAAAGATTACTTTTGCACGAATTTTATAGCATTATGAACATTCACCAAGAAAGATTTATCGGAGAAGGACTTACATACGATGACGTATTATTGGTCCCTGCCTATTCCGAGGTTTTACCTCGCGAAGTATCTTTAAAAACAAAATTCACACGCAACATTACGCTCAACGTACCTATTGTTTCGGCAGCAATGGATACCGTTACCGAAGCAAACCTGGCTATAGCTATAGCTCGGGAAGGCGGAATCGGTATTTTGCACAAAAATATGAGCATTGAAGAGCAAGCCGAACACGTGCGTAAAGTAAAGCGTTCGGAAAGCGGAATGATTCAAGACCCGGTAACCATTTCAGACAATGCATTGGTGGGGCACGCTTTACAATTAATGAAAGAATATAAAATTGGTGGCATTCCGGTTGTAAATGATAAAAACGACTTGGTAGGAATTGTTACCAACCGCGATTTGCGTTTTCAAAAAGACCTTTCCAAACCTATTGCCAAAGTAATGACAAAAGAAAACATCATTACGGCAAAAAAAGGAACGGGTTTGCTCGAAGCCGAAGAAATACTTCAAAAATATAAAATTGAAAAACTTCCGGTAATTGATGAAGATAACAAGCTCATCGGACTAATTACCTATAAAGACATAATAAAACTGCGCCAAAAGCCAAATGCGTGCAAAGACGAATACGGACGATTACGAGTAGCTGCTGCCGTTGGCGTTACTGCCGATGTAATTGACAGAGTATCGGCATTGGTTAAAGCAGGAGTGGATGCCATTACAATTGACACAGCCCACGGGCATTCAAAAGGAGTTATTGAAACACTCAAAAAAGTAAAAGCTCAATTCCCCGATTTAGATGTTATTGTAGGAAATATAGCCACAAAAGAAGCCGGTTTGGCATTGGTTGAAGCCGGAGCAGATGCTGTAAAAGTAGGTATCGGCCCGGGGTCAATATGTACCACGCGTGTAATAGCCGGCGTGGGTGTTCCTCAATTATCGGCAGTATTAATGGTTGCCGAAGCATTAAAAGAAACTGACGTGCCGGTAATTGCCGACGGTGGAATACGATTTACCGGCGATATCGTTAAAGCAATTGCTGCCGGAGCAGATACCATTATGGCCGGTTCATTGTTTGCCGGTGTAGAAGAATCGCCTGGAGAAACAATCATTTACGAAGGCAGAAAATTCAAAACCTATCGAGGAATGGGTTCAATTGAAGCCATGCAAAAAGGTTCAAAAGACCGTTATTTCCAAGATATGGAAGATGATATAAAAAAATTAGTACCAGAAGGTATTTCCGGTCGTGTACCTTACAAAGGATATTTAAGCGAAGTAATGCATCAATTAGTGGGTGGATTGCGTGCCGGAATGGGATACTGCGGAGCAGCAACAATCGACGATCTTAAAAAAGCTACTTTTATTAAAATTACTTCTGCCGGTGTGGTAGAAAGTCATCCCCACGATGTAAACATTACACGTGAAGCTCCAAATTATTCACGCAAATAATAAATTTGTGTTAACCAAAAACCGAAAGAAAATGAAGATGAAGAAAATAGTTTTAACCTTAATAAGCATTATCAGTTTCAACACACTTTTTTCGCAAGAAAAAGACCCTGTTTTGCTTGAAATTGGCAATGAAAAAATTCCACTATCCGAATTTAAAGCCATTTATGAAAAGAACAATAACAATCCATCCTACGCAGAAAAAGATTTGCGCGATTATATGGATTTATTCATCAAGTTTAAATTGAAAGTGCACGAAGCGCGTGAATTAGGGTTAGACACATTGCCTCAACTGAAAAAAGAGCTTGCCGGTTATCGCAAACAATTGGCCCAACCTTATTTAAACGATAAAGAAGTAACCGACAAACTTATTAAGGAAGCGTATGAGAGAATGAAGTACGAAATTCGTGCTTCACATATTTTGGTAAAAGTTCCGCAAGATGCATTGCCAAAAGACACATTGGCGGCGTACAAAAAAATTATGGCGGCTCGCAAAAGAATTATTAAAGGCGAACCATTTGAAAAAGTTGCCAAAGAAGTATCCGAAGACGAATATGTAAAACAAACCGGTGGCGATTTAGGTTATTTTTCAGCTTTATATATGGTTTACCCTTTTGAAAATGCTGCTTACAATACAAATGTTGGAGAGGTATCAATGCCTGTCCGCACGCAATTTGGTTATCATTTGGTAAAAGTAACCGACAAACGACCATCACGCGGAAAAATCAAGGTTGCCCATATAATGGTTAGAACAAAAAAAGATGCTACCGAAGAAGAATTAAAGCGTGCCGAAGAAAAAATAAACGAAATTTATGAAAAAGCCATTAACGGCGAAGATTTTGCCGAGTTGGCAAAAAAATATTCCGACGACAAAGGGTCGGCTTTTAGAGGCGGAGAACTTCCGGCATTTGGTACCGGCAGAATGGTAGAAAGTTTTGAAGAAGCTGCTTTTGCTCTTGAAAAAGACGGCGATATATCAAAACCCGTACGCACACCCTACGGATGGCATATTATTAAACGTTTGGAAAAATACGATTTAGCACCTTATGACGAAATGTACAATGAGTTAAAAGCCAAAGTTGAACGCGACTCTCGTTCCAACAAAAGCCGCGAAATGTTCATCAACAAGTTGAAAAACGAATACAAATTCAAAGAAAACAAAGCGGCACTTAAACCATTTTATAAAATAATTTCTGCCGAAGAACTTTTCTCTGGAAAGTGGAACCCCGAAAAAGCTAAAAGATTGAACAAAGTAATGTTTTCATTAACAGCTAACGACAACGAAAAAGCAGAATATACGCAACAAGATTTTGCTCAATACATTGCCAAACATCAGCATCCACACAAATCTAAAGGAAGTGTGGTTCAAGAAATAAATAATCTATACAACAAATTTGTAGAAGAAAAAATATTGGCTTTTGAAGACAGTCGCTTGGAAAAGAAATATCCCGAATTCCGATTATTGATGAAAGAATATGAAGACGGTATTTTGCTTTTTGACCTGACTGACAAAAAAGTATGGTCAAAAGCAGTAAAAGACACTGCCGGATTACGTAAATTTTATATGGAACATCGTGAAAACTACAAATGGCCGGAACGTGTAGATGCTTCGATTTATAAATGTAAAGATGAAAAAACAGCCAAAGTTTTTGTGAAACTTCTTAAAAAAGCAGAGAAGAAAAACTGGAGCGAAGAAGAAGTTTTAAATAAAGTGAATGAAAATTCGGCATTAAATGTTTCGGTAGAAAATGGCGTATTCTTAAAAGGAGAAAATCCGGTAATAGACAAAGCCGAATGGAAAGAAAATACCAAGCAAATCATCAAAACCGATGACGGACAAATATATGTGGTAAAAATCAATAAAGTAATTCCACCTACATACAAAACTATTGAAGAAGCTCGCGGCTTGATTACCAGCGATTATCAAAATTACTTGGAAGAAGAATGGGTTAAAGAGCTTAAAGCCAAATATCCTGTAAAAATTCACGAAGAAGTATTAAAATCAATCATCAAACAATAAACCACTTATTTCCGCAAGCCCTTTGCCATTGGTAAAGGGCTTGTTATATAAATATGGAAAAAAAACTCATCATATTAACTACAATTATCACCTTATTATTCGGATGCAATAATTCCGGGAATACCGAGCAAGAGCCTGTTGCTCAAGTTTTCGACAAAGTCTTAACACAACAAGAAATTCACAGCGTTATCCCCGAAAATGTTACCGGAAACGACAGCATTCAATTCATTGCCAATTACATTAACAATTGGATAAAAGAGCAAATCATCATTCATCAAGCAGAATTGAACCTAAAAGAAGAAGAAAAATCTTTTGAAAAAAAATTGGAAGAATACCGCAAATCGTTACTTATTTACCAATACGAGAAAAAGTTGGTTGAGCAAAAGCTCGATACTACTGTAACCTTCGAAGAAATAGAGAATTATTACAAAGAAAACCCTCAAAATTTCGAACTGAAAGAAAATATTATTCAAGGAATTTACATTAAAGTACGTAACGAAGCACCCAACATCGACCAATTAAAAAAATGGTTGTTTTGGCAATACAATGACGAAAACAAACAAAAAATTGAAGAATACATTACTCAGTTTGCCGAAGATTTTTTCATTAACGACTCAACATCGTGGGTGCAATTTTCGGATATTTTGAAAAACATTCCCATAAAACCATATAACGAAGAAGACTTTCTGAAAAAAAATAAAAACATCAACGTAAGCGATTCGGTATTTACTTACTTGCTGAAAATCGAGAATTACAAAACTAAAAATACGCTTTCGCCGTTATCTTTGGAAAAAAATAAAATCAAACACATTATTATCAATAAACGCAAATTGCAACTCATCAAAAAAATGGAAAATGAGCTTTACAAGGATGCGTTGAAAAAAGATAAAATAAAAATTTACATTCCCGAACAATCAACACCTACAGAAAATGAACATTAAACAAACAGTATTTACACTAATTATTACCGCAATATCATTATCGTCAATGGCACAAAAAAAAGTGATTGACGAAATTGAAGCCGTTGTTGGCGATGAAATCATCTTAATGTCTGAACTCGAAAATCAAATTATTTCTTACCAAACACAAGGTATGCTTATTGATGAATCGATGCGTTGCCAACTTTTTGAAGAGATGCTTTTTCAAAAACTATTGATAAACCAAGCCAAATTAGACAGTGTAGAGGTAACCGACTCGCAAGTTGAGAGCGAAATGAATCGCCGGTTGCGTTATTTTATCAGTCAAATTGGTTCGGAAAAAAAATTAGAGGAATATTACCAGAAATCCATTGCCGAAATCAAAGATGAATTTCGCGAGCTTGTAAAAGAACAAATGCTGGCACAACAAATGCAACAAAAAATTACCGGAGGGGTTCGCGTAACACCTTCCGAAGTAAAAGAATTTTACAACAATTTGCCTGCAGACAGCATTCCGGTTATCAACTCACAGGTAGAAATTGCACAAATATTGATAAAAGCGCCAATAAGCGAAAAAGCTAAATTGGCGGCACGAGAAGAAATAGAATCCATCAGAAAGCGAATTTTAAACGGCGAAAGTTTCAGCACACTTGCCGTATTATACTCTGATGACCAAGGTTCGGCAGTAAAGGGCGGCGAGCTTGGATTTACCGGAAGAGCCGAATTTGTTCCCGAATTTTCTGCCGTAGCATTTTCATTAAAAAGCAATGAAATATCAGAAGTGGTAGAAACACAGTTTGGTTACCATATTATCCAACTTATTAAGCGTGAAGGTGAAAAGGTAAACGTGCGCCATATATTAATAAAACCCGAAATTGAAACCGAAGATTTGGCAAAAGCCGAAGAAAAAGCCAATAAAGTTTATCAAATGTTGTTATCCGACAGTTTAACCTTTGAAGAAGCTGCCGAAAAATACTCGGATGATGAAGATTCGAAAAACAATGGCGGAATATTAATCAATCCGCAAACAGGAAGTTCTATGTTTGATATCGACCAAGTAAGCCCTCAACTGTTTTTTATAATAGACAAAATGAAAGAAGGCGAAATTTCTAAACCCGTAGCATTTGAAATGCCCGACGGCACCAAAGGTTTTAGAATTGTTAAACTGGTAAAAAGAACAGAACCACACAGAGCTTCGCTTAAAACCGATTATGACTTATTACAACAAGCGGCTCTAAACAACAAAAAGAATAAAGTTTTAAAAGAATGGATTGAAAACAAAACTAAATCAACCTATATTCAAATTAGCGATAAATACAAAAACTGCCCATTTGAAAACAACTGGAATGCTCAACCCATAGAAAATAATTAACCCGAAAATAAGTTGCCATAACGCTGTAATTATAGAATTATTTGTATTTTTAAAACAAACAACCAAACAAAATGAGCCAACCTACATTTACCAATGATGCAGAAGCACTTAAAGCTTTTGAAACAAAATACAAAGCATTAACCCAAGAAATAGGAAAAGTAATTGTTGGACAAGATGATGTAATAAAAAATGTATTGATTGCCGTATTCAGTAAAGGACATTGTTTGTTGGTGGGTGTGCCCGGATTAGCAAAAACATTATTGGTTAATACAATCAGCGATGCGTTGGGATTAAAATTCAGTCGTATTCAGTTTACACCTGATTTAATGCCATCAGATATTACAGGCGCCGAAATAATAGATGAAAACCGCAACTTTAAATTTGTTAAAGGACCGATTTTTGCCAATATCATCCTTGCTGATGAAATTAACCGTACGCCGCCCAAAACACAAGCGGCACTTTTAGAAGCAATGCAAGAAAAGTCCATTACAACAGGCGGACATCATTTTAAGCTCGAAGCACCATTTTTTGTTTTAGCCACACAAAACCCAATAGAGCAAGAAGGTACTTACCCACTTCCCGAAGCACAACTCGACCGCTTTATGTTAAATGTTTGGGTGGACTATCCTTCTTTTGAAGAAGAATTGGCAATTGTGAAAAACACAACTGGAAACAAAAAAGTGTCTGTCAATCATATTCTAAACGGAGAAGAAATTGTTTTTTATCAAGATTTGATTCGTAAAATTCCCGTTGCCGATAATGTGGTGGAATATGCCGTAAAATTAGCATCAAATACCCGCCCAAATAATCCCAATGCACCTGAAATTATTAAGGAATATATTAGTTGGGGAGCAGGACCTCGTGCTTCGCAAAATCTTATTATCGGTGCAAAAACTCATGCCGCAATGAACGGTAAGTTTTCGCCGGATATTGAAGATGTAAAAGCAGTTGCTCATCCGATTTTACGCCACAGAATAGTACGCAACTTTAAAGCCGAAGCCGATGGCTATACTTTAGAAAAAATCATAAACGAATTACTGTAAAACTTTGTTTAACGAAATTAAAAAAGCCCTTGAAATATCAAGGGCTTTTTTAGTATCAGAAAATTCTTTGATTATTCAGGCAACGGTGCATCGCCAATGTATTTACCTTTTTTGTACACTTCAATGTTGTATAAAATTCCGTCGTCGGTATATTTATACCATTTTCCATCCATTAAACGGTAATTTTTAAATACGCCGTCTTTTACTATTTGCTTGTTTTTGTTATAAAGTTTAAACGGACCGTTACCGTCAAATTTCCCAACATTTGGTTTTTCATCTGCTTCTACTTTTACAACCTTTTCTGGAGCATCTGCTAGTTCTTCATCTTCTTTGTTTTCAATTGGATTTTTAGGTTCAAAAATTTGTGATTTTGTTGTATCCATTATACCATTGTTAAATACTTTTTTGGCTTTTATATCACCATTTTCATAATATTCAACAATTTCACCCGATTCTTTTCCTGCAGCCCACTCTCCTTCTATCATTACCTGTCCGTTTTCGTAGTAATACACTTGCTTTCCGTCACGTTTACCAGTTTCATTAAAATTAAATTCTTGCGCCACTTGACCGTTTTCGTAATATCTTTTAAACTGTCCAACATTACGGTTTCTTTTCCAAACACCTTCTTCTTGCACTTGTCCGTTTTCATAATATGTGCGGTAATAACCATTAGGACGATTATTTACATATTCTATTTCGTCTTTCACTTTTCCATTAGGGAAAAATCTTTTCCAAATGCCTTGTTTTTTGCTGTCTTTGTAGTTTCCTTCTTCTACAACTTGGTCGGGTTGGTAACCCGGCAGTTTCTTCATTCTGCCAAAAATTCGCCAAAAGCCTTGTTTTAGTCCATTGGCATCTACAACATTTATTGTATCCCCATCTATTACTTCATAAGATTGAGCAACAGATATTGAGGAGAAAAACACAGCAATTATGATATAAAAATATTTAAAATTCATCGTTTTCATAGTATTTTACATTTCAAGATACGGTAATTCGTTTCATTAGGTTGCTTTTTTTAGACTAATAGTATATTATCATCGATAATCTCGCAAATTTATAGTTTATCATTTTATTGTTACGTAACTTCTTTTGTTTTGTTTCAAAAAATTCTATTTCTGTTTCGACAGGTTTAATATCATATCTTGTGCCATTTTTGAAAGGTCGTATTCATTTTTCCATCCCCAATGTTCACGAGCCTCAGTATCGTCAATGCTTTCGGGCCAAGATTGTGCAATTAAATCACGTTCGTCCGGAGCATAAGAAATTTTAAAATCGGGAATATTTTTCTCAATTTCGGAAGCAATTTCTTTTGGCGAAAAACTAATGCCTGCCAAATTATACGACGAACGGATTTTTATCTGTTCTGCCGGAGCTTCCATTAGCGAAATGGTTGCTCGAATAGCGTCGGGCATGTACATCATGGGTAATGTTCGGTTCTCGTCCAAAAAACAAGTGTATGCTTTATTTTTTAAAGCCTGATGAAAAATATCTACGGCATAATCGGTAGTACCACCGCCTGGCAATGATTTATAGCCGATTAACCCCGGATAGCGCAAACTTCTTACATCTACATTATATTTATTGTGGTAATATTCGCACCAGCGTTCGCCTGCCAATTTACTAATGCCATAAACAGTAGTGGGCTCCATGATGGTATGTTGCGGTGTATGTTGTTTTGGGGTTGTGGGACCAAAAACGGCTATTGAGCTGGGCCAATATACTTTTTGAATTATTCCTTCTTTGGCTAAGTTCAATACATTAAACAAACTGTTCATATTTAATTCCCAACCAAATTCGGGATGTTTTTCGGCAGTTGCCGAAAGTAATGCCGCCAATAAATATATTTGATTAGTATTATGTTTTTTGACAACAGACAGAAGCTGTTCTTTATTCAATACGTCTAATTGCTCAAACGGACCATTTTGTGCAATTTGCGGTTCTTTTATATCTGATGCTACAACATTTTCAATCCCTTTGATTTTTCGCAATTCTTCTACCAATTCGGTTCCTATTTGCCCTGAAGAACCGATAACTAAAATTTTATCTTGCATTCTGTGCTGTTTTAGAATGCTAATGTAGGAATTTTAACGGTTTTTGGTATAAATTCATTCATGAAAATAATGGACTTTATGAATAAAAAGCCAATTTTTTAATATACGTTTTTCATGTTCAGGATAAACAGCAAATCCGGAAACTATATTTGTCGGTTCTCCTGACACATTAACTAAAATTCCCAATGGTACACTGTTCGTTTTTATTATTTGGGTTAGCTTTTCATATTGACTGCTTGAAAAATAATTATGATTATCACCGAATGCTTTTTCCATAAATGATTCTTTTACTGGTATTTGTTTTCTTATTCCATAGCTTATTATACTATCATTCCTAATGAATAATGAATCATCATAAAGAATGTAAAAGTTATATACTCTTTGATTAAGTAAAGAATCTTTAATGTTATAAAGGTATCTTTTCAAAAATTCACAAGGCAAACAGTAGTTAGATGTTAGCAAAAGAAATGTCGTTTGATTATTCTCAGGAATTTTATGTTGATTGCCAAAAATATCTGATAAAAGCAAACCGTTTAAATTGCTTTTTAAAGTAGAATCCAACAATAAATAATTTTGACTTGTCCTTTTCCATTTTTTTATTTCTTCAGGTGTTTCAAAATCTCCAAGTTTTTTACCTACAAAGTCATTTGGCTTAACTGCATAATAATATTTATATACTTTCTTTTTTGTATATACATAAACAGAATCCAATGGTATGTTTGAGGTTGTAAAATAAAGCGAAACCGTTGAATCTCCAAAAGATGTTCTGACAAGAGCGCCTTTTGAAATTAAAACAGAATCTATAATTGTATCGGGGATAATTATTTTTGCATATCCATATGCTTCTATGGTATCTTTTTGACTTTGCTGTGCCGATAATGTTAACGAGAAAAAAACGGCAAATAATAACAATGTTTTATGCATAAGAATTTCATTTTCTTATACAATATAAAAAAACACATATAACTAAATTAGAAATATATTAAACTTTTTCTACTTTGATGATTTTTACAGGACAAGCTTTTGCGGCGTTAACATTAGCTTCGTATTCATCATCGCCAACAAGGACAGAATAAAATCCTTTTTTGTTTTTTCCGCCAATAAGTGTGCATTTACCATCTTTTTTTGACATTCGCCAACGGTCAAATGCCAACTCAACACAGTAATTGCAACCAATACATTTTTCGCGTTGATGAATAATTCGTATCATACGTTTGGCACCACTTTATAAATTTTATCCGAACTTCTTACCACTTCATTTACAGGTGTAGAAAAATGAACACCTTTTTTTACCTCGTTTACCGGTTGATTATCTACTCTCAGCTCTTTAATTTCAGTTTCTATCACACCGGTTGTAGGTCCGGTAATTATTACTTTGTCACCTACTTTCAACGAACTGGTTTCAATTTTAAATTCGGCTACGCCAATTTTTGGAAAATATTTTACTCCTTTACCCAAAAATTGTTTTCGTGTTGTAGCTTGCGAACCATAGCCGTCGGTCCATTCACCTAATTTTTGACCTAAGTAATAACCATCCCAAAAACCACGATTGTACACAGAACTTAAGCGCTCCATCCAACCGTCAATTTTTTCTTTGGTGTATGTTCCGTCTAGATATGCTTCAACTGCTTCGCGATAGCATTGTGTTACAGTTTTCACATATTCAGGGGCTCTTCCTCTCCCTTCAATTTTTAGAACTGTTACGCCGGCATCAACAATTTTATCAATAAAACCAATGGTACACAAGTCTTTGGGCGACATAATGTATTCATTGTCGATTTCAAGTTCGTGCCCTTCTTCCAAATCTATCACTTTGTAAGAACGGCGACAATTTTGCACACAAGCCCCACGATTTGCCGATGAATTGTGTGTGTGCAAGCTCAAATAACATTTTCCGGACACTGCCATACACAATGCTCCGTGCGCAAATATTTCTATTTTCACCAACTCTCCCGATGGCCCGCGCACATCATCACGAATAATTCCGTCGGTAATATCTTTTACTTGTTTTAAACTGAGCTCACGTGCCAAAACCATAACATCGGCAAAGTGTGAAAAGAATTTTACACTTTCCAAATTGGTAATATTGGTTTGTGTAGAAATATGTACTTCTACTTTTTGCGATGCGGCATAATTGATTACCGCTTGGTCGGAAGCAATAATTGCCGTAATTCCGGCTTCTTTTACCTTATCAACTATGCGTCGCATTATAGACAAGTCGTGGTCGTAAATAATGGTATTGAGTGTAAGGTAGGTTTTTACATTATTTTCGTTACAACGACGAGCAATTTCTTCTAAATCTTCGAAAAGAAAATTATTTGCCGCACGAGCTCGCATATTCAGTTGCTCAATGCCAAAATATACCGAGTTTGCACCGCCTTGAATAGCTGCCATTAACGCTTCGAAATTACCGGCAGGTGCCATTATTTCTATTTCTTGTCCTGTTTTATTTTTGTTCATACGGCAAAATTAAGCAATAATTACTATTTAGACTGATTTTAAATACAACACAATTTTATTTCCAATAAATAAATCCTTATGTGTAATTTTATCTGATTAAAAAACAAAACGAATGAATTACCGGAATTTTCTTATATTGATGTTGATAATGATTGGATTTGCACAAGGATGCAACGAAAATCAAGAAATCAGAACGGAAGAAATAAAAGATGCCAATGGCAAATTATTGAAAATTCTCTATTATGAAGGCGATGAGGCGGTTAAAGAAGAACGTTTTTATCCTTCGGGAAAAATAAAACTTAAAGGCGAATACAAAGACGGCAAAAAAAACGGCGTGTGGATTTATTATTACGAAACAGGAAATATTTGGAGCAAAGGCGAGTTTAAAGATGATATTAGGAATGGCATAGCCGAAGTTTATCACGAAAACGGAAAACCCCGTTACAAAGGTCAGTACAAAAATGGCAAAGAATCGGGTAAATGGTTTTTTTACGATAAATCGGGGAAGTTGATCAAAGAATATAATTTTGACCAAGAAAATAAATGATTACACAAAACACCATAGACGAAATTTTTAACACTGCCAAAATTGAAGAGGTAGTGGGTGATTTTGTTTACCTGAAAAAACGAGGCGCCAATTACACCGGGCTTTGTCCCTTTCATAACGAAAAAACCCCTTCGTTTGTGGTTTCGCCGGCAAAAGGCATCTTTAAATGTTTTGGTTGTGGAGAATCAGGCAACGCGGTGAGTTTTATAATGAAACACGAACAATTGGCTTATCCCGAGGCACTTAAATATTTAGCACAAAAATACAATATAGAGATTGAAGAAACCGAACAAACCGACGAGCAAAAACAACAACAATCGAAAAGAGAAAGTTTGTATTTGGTTTCGCAATTTGCCAACCAATGGTTTCAAGAGCAATTGCATAATACCGACGAAGGCAAAGCCATTGGATTGAGCTATTTTAAAGAACGTGGTTTTACCGATGAAACCATTGAAACATTTCAACTGGGTTACAGCCCTTCGGGAAAAGATAAACTGACCAAAGCCGCTCTTGAAAAAGGCTATCAATTAGAATACCTGACCGAAACAGGATTGACCATTCAAAAAGGCGATTATACTTTTGACCGGTTTCACGACCGTGTAATGTTTCCTATTCATAACCTTTCGGGGAGAGTGGTAGGATTTGGCGGTCGCGTACTGAAAAAAAACGAAAAAACAGCTAAATACTTAAACTCGCCCGAATCGGACATTTACCATAAAAGTAAAATTGTTTACGGCATTTATTTTGCCAAAAAATCCATCACTCAAAAAGACAATTGCTATTTGGTAGAAGGATATACCGATGTTATCTCGCTTTATCAAAAAGGCATACAAAATGTTGTATCCTCGTCGGGAACATCGCTGACCGAAGACCAAATAAGGTTGATAAAACGCTATACGCAAAACATTACCATTTTATACGATGGCGACCCAGCCGGAATAAAAGCTTCGTTCAGGGGAATAGATATGATATTGGCAGAGGATATGAATGTAAAAGTATTGCTTTTCCCGGAAGGTGATGACCCCGACAGTTTTGCTCAAAAACATTCTACCGAAGAATTGGAAGAATTTTTAACCTCAAATGCCACCGATTTTTTACAATTTAAAATTAAAATTCAAAAAGAGGAAATAAATAACGACCCGATAAAAAAAGTTGAAGTATTAAATGATATAGCCAATTCCATTTCGTTAATTCCCGATGCCATAAAACGTTCCGTTTACACAAAAGAATGCGCCTCATTGCTTGACATCTCTGAGCAAGCACTTATTAGCGAAATCAACAAAAAAATAAGAAAAAAACTGAGCGGAAAGCTCAATAAACAAGAAAAAGAAGATTTAAATAAATTAGAACCACACACATCCTTGTCGGCAAATAAAACTACCGAAAAGGTTATCAGCCGGCGAAATTTTTGGGAAGAAGAAATAATGCGTTTATTGTGCAATTATGCCAATGAACCCGTAACCGTAGAAATTGAGATAGAACCTGAAAATGAAGATGACAGTACAAGTGAAGTGCAAAAACAAACGGTAAAAGCAAGTGCTGCCGAATGGATTTTGAAAGAATTACACGACGATAACATCAACCTCAACTCACCTGTTTTTAATGAAATAATTGATTTTTTTAAAGAAAAAATCATCAACGGTGATTCGTTTTCAACCCAAGCACTTATCCATCATCCTAATGAAGAAATAAGCAAAACCGTTATAAATTTACTTGCCGAAAAGCACGAATTGAGCGAAAATTGGAAAAAACACAATATTATTGTTTTGCCCGAAAAAGAAGTATTGAATCAAAGCATTTTGCAAACGTTAAAATTTTTCAAGCTTGAATTTGTGGCAGAGGAAATCAGGCAAATGCAAGCCCGACTGAAAGAAACCAATGAGCCGCAAGAGGTAATAAATATTCTTAACCAAATTAAAAACTATACCGAGATTAAGAAACGATTAGCCAAAGAATTGGGTGTTACGGTTATGTAACTTCTACGTTGTTCTTAAAATTACTTCAACTTATAGCCAATCATTAAAACCGCACAACCTCTTTTAAGGGTATCGTTGGTTTCGGGAATTTCATAATCGAGATACATTTTGCGCGCTTTTTCGGGCTCCCAAGTATAAATTTTTTCACCTTTATTTATAAACTCCTCATTTGAAAAAAGCAATTTGCGTTTTTTGGCTCCGGCTTTTTTGTTGTAAACCTTAATGTTTACATCTTGAGGCAATGCTTTTGTATTGAAAATAAATTTGTAACGTTCGCCTATAAAAAGCGGAACTTCTATTTCTTTCAGTTGCTTTTTATTCTTAAATGTAACTCGCGTAATTTTTGATGAATCATAATGATAATCGGGTTTAAGCATTGGCTTAATTTCTTTTTTTAATGATACTGAGTCGCATTCGGTAGAATATTTTACGGCAAATGCCGATAAGAGCACAAATGCCGAAACAGCTATAACAAGTGTTAATCGGTTAAATTTCATAATCAATGACTTTTTATGCAGTTATTTCTGCACGTAATGCTTCAATTTTTTCTTTTAATTGTTGTAATTCTTCTTTTGACAAGAAAGGTATATCTTCCGATTCGTCGTCAAGCGGTTTTAATACGGTTTGCAAGTCTTTTAAACCGTTAATCAGATTTTCTGTTCCTTCGGGATACTTGTGCTCTAAAAGGTTTACTAATGATTCTAAAATAATTGCTTGCTCCGACAGTTTGACGTTTAATCGTTGATTATCGTTCAAATTACTGGTTTGTGCGGCCAAATACATACTTTCTATCCAAGCTCCGGCAAAAACTACCACCGAAGCATCTTCCATTTCGTTTTCTTCCAAATAATTATCCAACTCCATTTGCATATCTGCAATAATATAAGCCAACGAATCGGGGTTTCCTATGTTTTTTTCAAATCGCTCTCGCAAATTATTGTTATTAAATACATCGGTCATCCACAGTTTTTCGGATAATTCATTCATTACTTTTAAATAATTGATGGCTTCTTGCGTTTGATTGTGCAAAACATTATATGCCATATCGGCAGAATAAACGCCCAAATTCAACAGTTGTGCCGCTTTGGTATTATAGTTTTTGGCTTTTGAAGGGTCGTGTGTAATTCCGGCTTGATAGCCCAAACCTGAATTTTTAAACAAAAAAGCAATTTGTAACGGCGATGGCAATGAGTAACTCACTTCGCTGTCATTTTCTACCGATACTTCTTCCTCCACAGTTTCAACAGTTACAGTATCTTTTTGTTCTTGTAATTCAGCATTTTCTTCGTGGTTTCCACAGCTTGCAAACACTGCCATAAATAAGATAAAAGTGATTTTTTTCATGACTAATAATTGTATTTAATCGACGAATATACTTATTTTCTTAAAACTGTTAAAATTTATGCATTGTAAATTTTATTAATTGATTCTTGGGCTTCTTTGAGTGATTGCCCAAATGATATTATTCCCTCTTCGTGTCCTCCCATTATTATTGTATTGTATTGCTTTACATCGGACGATTCTTGGTATAATCTTTTCATTTCGTATGCCATTTCAGGAGTACCATAAGGAACAGCGGGATTAGTGGTTGGCAATTTATGTAAATACTTTTGCCATAATTTTTTGTTGTGAATATGAATGATGGCTTGAATTGTTTCATCGGCTTCATAAAGGGCAGCGTGCGTCATTGTTTCCGACGAAGCTCTTTTTTTTCCTAAACACCAAACCATATTTTTATCAATATCGTAATTGGTTACCAAAGCAAAATCATTATCATTTATATGCTCGGTTTTTCCTGTTTGTGTAGCTGAAATTAAAATTCCTTCGGGGATTTTAATGCTGATATTTCCATATCCTACATTTAATTCATCGTAATGACCAATCAAACCCAATTGATGCATACGGTCTCTTGTTTTTTTCAATTCTTCAGGAACAGTTACAGGTAATTTTTCGACTTTTTTATGATGACAACCAAATTTTATATATCCTTCATCGATATTTTGCATAAGTTAAAATTTTTCGGGGAACAAAGATTGAAGTCCTTTTTCAGAGGCATCGCAAATTCCTCTTTCTGTAATCAATTTGGTAACTAACCGAGCCGGAGTTACATCAAACCCGTAGTTGGCTGCCGGTGTACTTTCAGGACAAATTAACACTTGCTCTATCTTATTATTTTTTGACTTCCCTTGCACATATTTCACTTCATTTTCGCTGCGCAATTCAATAGGAATTTCTTTCACACCGTTTTCAATTGTCCAATCAATAGTGGATGAAGGCAAAGCAACATAAAAAGGCACATTGTTGTCGTTAGCCGCAAGAGCTTTTAAGTAAGTTCCAATTTTGTTTGCCACGTCACCGGTGCGCGTTGTACGGTCGGTGCCTACGATTACCATATCAACCAATCCGTGTTGCATCAAATGCCCGCCGGCATTATCCGTTATAAGCGTATGTTTTACACCGTGTTGCCCCAACTCAAAGGCTGTGAGGTTTGCTCCTTGATTTCTCGGGCGGGTTTCATCTACCCAAACATGTATATCTATCCCTTTATCATGCGCTTTGTATATTGGAGCAGTAGCCGTTCCCCAATCAATGGTAGCAAGCCAACCGGCGTTGCAATGCGTAAGAATATTTACCGTTTCACCCTCTTTTTTTTGTGCAATTTCTTCTATTAATTGTAATCCGTAATCACCAATTTTTGAACAAATTTCAATATCCTCCAATTTTATTTTTTCGGCTGATGCCAATGCTTGTTGTTGAATATTTTTAAGTTCAGTATAAAAATCCAACTCCGACAATACTCGGTCAACGGCCCACATTAAATTTACAGCGGTTGGGCGTGAAGATTTAAGTCTTTCGGCACGCTCAAGCAAAAACGTTTTTACATTCCTTTTGTCTGTTGCCTCCAACGTTGCCAAATACATGCCAAAAGCCGCTGTAACGCCAATAAGCGGAGCTCCTCTTACAATCATTTCCTTAATGGCTACGTAAGCATCTTCTGAATTGGTAATGTCAACTATTTTTATTTCGTGCGGAAATAACCGTTGGTCGAAAACATGAACTGTTTTTTGATCTGACGAAAGCCAAATGGAATGATAATGTGTATCGTGAATTTTCATACTGATGTTTAATGATTAATAATGTTTAATAAATTATCTTTTTCAGGATTAAATAAAAATGTTTTAATTCCTAGTTTTTTAGCCGATTCAATGTGTTCTTTTGTGTCATCGGTAAAAAGTGTTTCATGGGGGGTTAGGTTATTTTCGGTCAATACCAAATTAAAAAATTCAGCATCCGGTTTACGCATTTTGCACTCATAAGAGTAATAAACTTTTTTAAAGAGTGGTGAAAAATCAGGTAAATTGAAATGCTTTTGCAAATAATTATGGATGTATTTTGTATGAACCGGGTTGGTATTGCTTAATAAATAGAGGTTATATTTGTTTTTAAGCATGCGCAATTCTTCCATTTTATTTTTTGGAATGGGTAATAGCATTGCATTCCAGGAATCTATAAATTGTTGTGTAGATATATGCGGATATTGACGTACAACAGCAGTTAAAAAATCATGCTCCGAAACTTCACCGGTTTCAAACTGTTTAAATAATGGCAATTGGTCGTAATTTTCTATGTCAATGCCCAAAGCTTTCATCGCTTGAAGCGTATTTTCGATAGCCAAAGGAATGATAACGCCCCCCAAATCGATGATTAAATTTTTTATCATTTATCGCGAAATTTGAACGAAATTACAAAAATCTTTTGCCTTAGGATTGCGTAATTTAAATCATTTATGTAAAATTGCAGTCCTTAAAAATCAAGGCATCCTTGATTAGGGCCCATAGCTCAGTTGGTTAGAGCACCTGACTCATAATCAGGGGGTCGCTGGTTCGAGCCCAGCTGGGCCCACTTTACCGAACAGTTACTCAATTGTGATTGTTCGGTTTTTTTATACTTATACTTTTTTAAATTGTTGGTTAGAGCATCCCGACTTTATGTCGGGAGAGTCAATGGTTCGAGCCCAGCTGGGCCGACTTTTCCGAACAGTTGCTCAATTGTGATTGTTCGTTTTTTTATCCTTAAACTTAATATACTTGTTGGTTAGAGTACCTAACAATTAAGTTGAACAACGTTAAATATTAAAAAACCATCCGCTCAGGAACGGATGGCAGCAAATTTAGGTTGTGTTGACTATGGAATAAACTTACCCTAAATAAGCTTTTAACAATTTACTTCTTGATGAATGTTTTAAGCGTCGAATTGCTTTTTCTTTTATTTGTCGAACTCGCTCACGAGTGAGTTCAAGTTGTTCGCCAATTTCTTCAAGTGTCATTTGCGGAAAACCGGCTATCCCGTAATACATTTTAATAATTGCGGCTTCACGATAAGATAATGTTGATAATGCTCGCTCAACCTCATGTACCAATGATTCGTTAATCAGCCGGGAATCCGGTCTGGGAATGTCATTTTTATCCAAAACATCCAACAAATTATTGGAATCTTCATCTTCCGAAAGTGGCGCATCTACCGATAAAGGGCGCGTATTATTACGCAATGTATCTTTTATTTCCGAAGGTTTAATCTCTAAAAACGTGGCTAATTCTTCAATGGTTGGTTCACGTTCATAACGTTGTTCCAACTCTGCAAATGCTTTGTTTAATCGATTAATTGACCCAATTTTGTTTAATGGCAAACGAATAATACGTGCTTGCTCAGATAATGCCTGCAAAATAGATTGACGAATCCACCAAACAGCATACGAAATAAATTTAAACCCTTTGGTTTCATCAAATCGTTTGGCGGCTTTTATCAGCCCAAGATTTCCTTCATTTATTAAATCGGGTAAACTTAATCCTTGGTTTTGGTATTGCTTGGCTACCGATACTACGAAACGTAAGTTTGCTTTTGTCAGTTTTTCAAGTGCTTTTTCATCTCCTTGTCGTATTCTTTGCGCTAATTCAACTTCTTCTTCGGCAGTAATTAAATCAACTTTTGAAATTTCTTGCAAGTATTTGTCTAATGAAATCGTATCTCTATTGGTTACTTGCTTGGTGATTTTTAGTTGTCTCATAGTTTTTGGGGATATTTAAACAAACCTAATAAACGCAAATATCCGAATAAAGTTTCAATAATCGACAAAAAAAATATTTTAGTCGAACATTTGCCTATTTTCATCTAATAATAAATAATAAAGCTTCAGATAAATTCTTATTGCAAAAGCAAATTAAGAAAACTTAGAATTGGAAATAAATAAACGCTTGCAAGTCTGCTGTAATGAACTGATAAATAAACAATACTGCCAAAAATGTAACAAAGAACTGTCCGTAGAGCGGCATTTGAATAAAGTAATTTTTATATAATCTTTTGAATTTTGTCGGTATCCAATGAATTAAATATCCTATTAAAATTACAAAGAAAACGGTTTTGTACCCTAGTATCATTTCACCTGTTTTATCCCAAGCAAATTGATGAGTTATTTGATGTAAGATGGTCCAAGTATCTTCTATTTTTTCGGCTCTAAACCAAATTCGTGTAAAGGTAATAAAGGTAAGGGTGAATAAAACAACCCAAGCTGTTTTCAGTGGGTGCTTAATCTTTT
The DNA here is from genome assembly GCA_002295925.1 of Flavobacteriales bacterium UBA852. Taxonomy (GTDB): domain Bacteria; phylum Bacteroidota; class Bacteroidia; order Flavobacteriales_E; family Vicingaceae; genus UBA852. The sequence goes on along the minus strand of DBGO01000005.1, from coordinate 65,798 downwards.
GATAAGGGCTAATTTTTCGCCAAAATTTGTAAATAATAAGCGCAATACCGTTTAGTCCGCCCCAGATGATAAATTGGAAACTTGCCCCATGCCAAAGACCACCCAACAGCATCGTTACCAACAAGTTGATATTATGTGCAACATGTTTGCGAAATGCCGGATATGCATACGAGCCCAAAAATAAAAACAATATAATGCCGAAGGTAAAATATCCGACCAACCAAGATTTGGAAATCAACACCAAGAAAAAGGCAATAATAATCAAACTCACATAGGTTCCTATACTCCCCTTGCGATTTCCTCCCAGTGGAATATACAAGTAATCCTTTAGCCAATTGGACAGTGAAATATGCCAACGCTTCCAAAATTCGGCAACATTGCGAGCTTTGTAAGGCGAATTAAAGTTCTTTGGCAATTTAAAACCCATTAACAATGCCACTCCAATAGCAATATCGGTATAACCCGAAAAATCGGCATATACTTGCAACGAATAACCGAATAACGCCATGGTGTTTTCAAACCCTGTAAATAACCCGGGATTGGAAAAAACGCGGTCAATGAAATTAACCGCTATATAATCGCCCAGCACCAATTTTTTAATCAAACCGTTCAAAATCATAAACAACGCCCATCCGAACATTCTTTTGGATAAAAAATAGGGCTTGTACAATTGCGGAATAAAATCGGCGGCGCGCACAATAGGCCCTGCCACTAATTGAGGGAAAAATGACACATAAAAACCAAAATCCAACATGTTTTTTACCGGTTTTACATGTCCACGGTACACATCTATGGAATAACTCATGGTTTGAAACGTGAAAAATGAAATTCCTACCGGAAGCAAAATTTTATCTACCTCAAAGTGTGTACCTGCCCACGTGTTGGCAAATTGGGCAAAATGATTTAATACTTTATAATTGGTATGAAACAGTTGATTGAACGATTCGGTAAAAAAGTAGGCATACTTAAAATAAATCAACAAAAACAAATTGACCACAATACTGAATGTAAGCAAAAGTTTGCGCTTTAGCACATGCGATGATTTGGCTATTGCCAAACCAACATAAAAATCCGTAAAGGTTGAAAAGAGCAAGATGAAAAAGAAAAATCCGCTGGTTTTATAGTAAAAAAACAAACTGGCAAAAAATAAATAGGCATTTCGAACAGCTTTGTTTTTATATACTACCGAATAGCCCAAAAGCACCAAAGCAAAAAATCCCCAAAAGTAAAATTGCGTAAACAATAAAGGGGATTTTTCGCTATATAATAAAAGCGATTTTAAATTCTCGGCAGAGAAAAATGCATCGATATATTGAATAAAATCGTTCATTATTGCGCCGTATGCTTTATGTGGTTTTCATATTTTTTCAATATTGCCGAAAACATTAAGTCTCCCATTAGTTTATAACCTTCGGTTGTCAGGTGTATTTTGTCTTTTTTTGCCAAACCGGCTTGTTGCCATTGATAAATACTGCCCAATCCGCCCATTACCTGAAACATATCCCAAAATGCAGCATTGTATTTTTTTGCCAACAACAGCATTTGTTCGCGCACTTTCAGCACGTTTTTGTTCGGAAAGCGGCGTTTGTAATAACTGTCATTGTTATTGGTAAACAAAATTGCCGTATTGGGCGAAACAGAATGTATGCGTTGAATCAGTGAGTCGTAATTTTGGTAAAATTCTTCGGGAATAAATTCACTTTGTGTCATATATGCATCATTTATACCTATTGAAAACACAACCAAATCGGGTTTAATAACTTGCAATTGTTTTTCCAGCTCGTTGCAACGCAAATAAGAAGGAACACTTGCGCCGTTTACACCAACTCCGTGGTAGTAAATGCCGGGCAAATCGGATTCTAAGGTTAAGCCGTAAAGCGTAAAGTTCTGTTGGCAACTGTCATGTTTTACCAATTTAAATGAAACAGTATCAATATAGCGGTTAAAAATAAACTCTTGATAGCCAAGTTCGGGATTTATACGCACCGAATACACATTTGCCGGCACATTGGTTATTTCCACATCAAAAGAAGTTGTATCTATATTATAAAATAACTTTACATGATTAAAAGGATAATTCAAATACTCATATTCGCGTGTTCTGAAATAAATGGTAAATGAAGCATTAGTATCAGATGTGAAAACTTGCATTCCGGTTAATCCTAAGGTGCAGTTCTTATTTTTCTCAACATTTTTGCATTTGTCCCACTCGCCGGTATATTTTACATCAAAACTGTATGGGTTGTTGGTTTTGGCAATTTTCATCGGAAATATCAAACCTCTTCCGGCATCACAACCCGGCATCAATGTTTGGAAATTACGGCGTAAGCGACTGCTCCATATATCGGCTTGAATGTGCGAGCCGCCCATTTGCAAAATATTTACTTGCCCTTTTCCGAAAAAATAAACACTGTCGAGTTTGGTAAAAAATTGTTCCCATTTTGCACTATCGGCAGCATAATACACTTTGTTACTATCGTATTGAATAAACGGATATTTAGGAAAATGATACGGATAAGGATAAACCGTTTGAGCTCTTAAATGGTGAAAACCCACCATTAAAAACACAAAAAGCAAGGTGTGTAAAAACAGGTTATTTATTTCTTTTCGATTCATACTCGTAATAATCTTCTATTAATGATTGATAAAAATATTCGGCAATAATTTTGGCTCCTTTTCCCGAAAAATGTATATAATCGGTGGCGGCAAGTGGTGGCTCGGCTTCTACCCAGCTTATCATAGCGTTTTTCCCGCCCATCACTTCATACATATCAAAAAAGGCAGCATCATTCTCAAAAGCCGCTTTTTTCATTGCATCCCTTACTACTTCGAGCAACGGATAAGTTTGTAGCTCTCCATCTACTTTTGTGGACATATCGCCCGGACCTATCACTATAATGGATACATCGGGAAGTATTTTTTTCAGCTTGCGTAATTGCGATGAAAACCAACGTCCGTATTGATAGGCTTGAGCTGAATCTTTTATATATGGAATGGTATTTCCGCCATATTCCATTATGAGTAATTTCACATTCAAATCATCATAAATATTTTTCATCAATGAGTGGTTCATTTTTGAAAAAATTGTTCCCGAACTGCCGCGCATTGGTATGTTATCTACATAAACACCCGTATTGCTCTCAAATGAAACCGCATATAACTCGGGTGAAACCGGCGCATTAAAGGCAATTTTCATTTTCTCGGGTGTTTGGTTCAATTTATATTTAAATGCCGAGCCCAAGGTGTTTTCTTCCAGCAAAACTTTCTTTTTTTGTTCATCATCTACTGATAAATGTAAATATGTGTTTGGCTGAGCCATTCCGTAATACAAAGTAAAATTGGAAAATTCTTTACTTGTAGAATAGGCAATTTTATTGGGTTCGAACTCTATCCAAGCAAACTCCGTTGAGTCTAACGGGTCGTGCAATTGATATTGAGCAAATGAAGCTAAAATTCCATAGCGGTTGTGTTCGGGCTTATCTTTTTGATTACCGTACAAGGCATAACGTTTCCATTGGTCGGAAAAAACAATTTTCATAGACAGTGAATTTGCCAGTGGGACAGGCGAGTACAGTCCCGGTCCTCTGCCACCAAACTCTTTTTGCAATCGATGCCGGACAAATGCTGTAATACGCTCACCTTCGATTTGAGAATCGCCGTAATGCAACGCGTGAAATTTTGTGTTTTTATTGTATTTTAATTGATATAATGATTCAAAAAAAGTTTGCAATGCTTTGCGTTTATTGTCGGCATATTGCAAGCGCTTGTTATCCGTTCTGTTTTCATAAGTGAAAGATAGTGTTGCGGTATTTACTTTTTGTAAACTGTCTTTCAGTAAGCTGTCTTTGCGTTGTTTTTGAACAAATAAAATGCTGTCTTGTTTTCTTTTTTCGGCTAACCTGATGGAATCTTCTTTGAGCTTTAACAAGAGTGAATCGACATTGGCTTTTTTTACGGCATTGCTGTCGGGTAAAAACGGTTTGGTTGGGTCGGGAAGTTTAAGTGTAAGTTCTCCAATGGTTATTTTATCTTGTGGCGACACAAAGTACAACAATGTAATTGCCGCAAACAAGCTCAACAAAAAGAGTAATATTTGATGTGGTTTAATCAATCTTTACGGTTTATAAATGATGAGTTTGTCGCCAATATCCAATCGTTCGGATGTTTTTTTGTTCCATTGCATAATTTCATCTACTGATACATTGAACTTTTTGGCAATCAGCCATAACGAATCGCCTGATTTTACGGTATAAACCGTTTTTTGAGCATTTGTTTTTTCTTTGGGCAATTTTGCCGGCTCCACGGTTTGGAATTTTGATTTTGAACCTGTGTTTTTTTGCTCTGTTTCCTTTTCAGAAGATGTTTTTTTATTGGTATAAATGACCAACTCTTGTCCAACATTTATCAAATGACCTTTTATGTTGTTCCATGCTTGCAATTCGGAAACTCTGACACCAAATTTTTGTGCAATGTAACCCAAATTATCTCCGGATTGCACTTTATAGGTAATCGGTTCGCCGTTTTGGGGAATTTGCAGTGTAACCTTACGCACTTTGCGTGCTTTTATGCTGTCGGCTATTTGCTGTAAGCGATACAATTCTTTTTCTTTTTTAGTAAATAAATTAACCTTGTTTTCTGGTAAAACCAAAGGATAATGATGTAACGAATCGGCAGGAATTACTCGTTGCCAATAAAGCGGATTATGCGCATTTAAAAATTTATCGGTAACAAATAAATGCTTGCCAACGATTGAAAACGAAAGTTTATTTTTCACCTCAACCGTGTCGGCATTTTGATAAACAGGGTAAGAGGAAAAAGATACACTGCCAAAATAATAAACTGCTTCGAAAAACTGACGGTATTCGTGGCGCAAATACAACGGTAAATATTCATAAAAATCATCTATTTTATCCGATTTGGCTTTTATCTTGGCTTTTTCTACAATTGCCGCCGATGATAAGAACTCCAATACGGTCAAGTCCCAACTTTTATGTTTTTTGTAAATATCTTTCAGATAAAGTGCTGCTGCTTTGGTAGAAAGGGCAATATCTTTACGTTCGTCAATGTATTCCGTAATATTTAAGTTATATTTTTTGGCAACAATATATTGCAATCCCCAAGCACCTACACGGTTATCTTTATTGACAAATAACGGGTTATATAACGAAGCCGCATAAGGTAAAAATGCCAATTCGGAAGGGACATTTTCTTGCTTTAAAATTTCAGCCACTTGCGGAAAATACAATTGCATTAAAAAACCTGCATTTTTCAGCTCTCTATACGTTTCATTAAATGTTATGACCGGATAATAATTGAAATGGGTAATGTATGTTTTGAAATATTCGCTCAATACTTCATCGTCATCGGGCAAATAACTGTTGATTTTGAATGGCAATTTATTAGGTGCAACATAATATTTTTTCAAACTGTCTTGTTTGTCTTTATACGTGCTGTGCCATTGCGCTTTGCTCAAAAAAACACTTACCAGCGATATTATAAAAAATACATACTTCATCGCATCAAAAATAAGTAGAAATAAGCACGCGATTTTACGACAACTGATGAATTATCAACAATTTGATTTTAATGGATTTGAAATACAATTCTTTTTACATTGAAAATTTTATTTACGGTTGACAATTATCTTTTTTGAATATATTTCGAATAAAAAAACCCTCCCATTTTTAAATATTGGAAGGGTTGAATGAAAAATATTTTACAATATTTATTCTTTTAAAAACTTTAAATCATACACTCGATTTGCAGTGATTAGTTTCACAAAGTAAACTCCGGGTTTGTATTCTTTAACATCTACAACAGAAGTATTTTGATTGAATTTTTCAATCTCTTTTCCGGTTACATCATAAATAATCAATTGATTATAAGCAACATTTGGAACAGTAATGTAGTTTTGCGTCGGATTAGGCTGTATTTTAATTTTTGAATAATCATTTAAATCATTTACCCCTGTTATAAAACTAACATTCTGACAAATCGTATCTGCGCAACCAAAGCTGGAAGTTGTAAGTAAACATACAAAATATGATCCCGTGGAAGCATATTGGTGTACAGGATTTTGGCTTGTTGAAGTTGTTCCATCACCAAAATCCCAATACCAACTTGCAATTACTCCATTATTTACAGTAGATAAATCATTAAATGTAAATTGTCCTGAACCATTATCTTGATAAGAAAATGATGAGTTTGGTATTTCATGGACTGTAACTTGATGTACTTGACCAAACGTACAGCCATGAGAAGTTTGTACTACTAAAGTAACATTATATACACCCGGAGAAGAATATGTATGAGGTAGAGGCGTCGGACTTACATCAATCATACCGTCTCCAAAATCCCAATACCAACTGACGATGTTGTTGCCTGCGCCATCACCTGCATAGCTATTATCTAAAAAATTAACACTTTGATATAAGCAAACATCGTTATAAAAGAAATCTGCAAATCCTGTATTTTCACAAGCTAAAGGAACATATACCTGAAAAAATGTCGCTCCGGAATCAATTCCATTATTACAATTTGGATATACTTTTGGATAAATATCTACATATAAATTATAATAATAACCTCCGGGTAATGAATCAAAAACAGGTGTTTGTTGCCACCCTCCTAATGACCCTAAATTTAGCGAATTATTTACATCTTGAATCATGTAAAATACAGAATCTGCATTAGTAGTTACATGAAACTCAATATATCCGGAATTGGGATTATTGGTAGAATCCGGTTTTACCGTAATAGAATCTATTGATAACGTTGGTGGTGTAGGAGGATATGTATTAAATGTGTAAGATAATGTATTATTATTTGCATCATTTATTACCAAAGTAAAAGTATCTTGACATAATGAATTATAAAAACCGGTAGTTCCATTATTTGACGTAGTGGTAAGTGGTGTAGAGTTTGCCGGATGCATACCTGTTAAACTAAATGAATAAGGTGCAACACCACCGGAAACTTCGATATATAAACTTCCATATGGACTTGGCGGAGGATTAGATCCTATACTATCACAACTCAAACAAGTCTTTACAACTGATACCGAATCAATCGTTAATTGTGCATTAGCTATAATATTAATAGCTAGTAAAAGAATTAAATTTAATGTAATTTTTTTCATTTCGATAAAATTTTATTGGTTCAAAGCCAAAACGTAAAAAGTTGTTTAAGCGTTGCCTAAAAACAAAAAAATTCCCCACTTAATTTTAAATGAAATATACAAACAACTGAAAGTCAATTTGTTTAATCAAAATAAATTTCTTAAAAAAAATACATAAATTCAAACCTCAATAACCGGCAAGCAAACCATCGGATTGGTTTCTAAGTAAGCATTTGCCCACGACAGTCCCACGCCAAATCCGGAGAGCAACATTTTCAAAGGCTTGTTCTCGGCAACTTCTTTCAGTTCGCTACAAATAGTCAACGGAATGGATGCCGAACTGGTGTTGCCATATTTATCAATAGAATATGGAACTTGATTTTTTGAAAAACCAAGTTTTTTCCGAATCATTTCATTCATCAATTTATTGGCTTGATGCATCACAAAATAGTCAATATCTTCAGGAGTTTTATTTATCTTTTGTAAAAACTCTTTCAATGAATTCGGAACGGTAGTAACCGAAAAATTAAATATATCCAATCCGTTGAGCGAAACCTCCAAATTGCATCGTTTTACACCATTACCGAAGTCTTTCACTTTAAACGATTCCTCCGAAATTAAATTTCGCGTACCACCATCGGGAATAATAATGGATTGATAGCCTGAGCCATCTGAATGCAAATCAAAATAAGCGGGCTTGGCATTTTCTTTATAAGAAACTGCCGTAACAGTAGCCGCATCTCCAAACAACGGATAAGTGCTTTTATCTTCTTTGTTGATGGTATAGGAAGATACATCTCCTACAACAACCAATCCTTTTTTCAACTGTCCGTTTTGCAAAAAATTTGCCGCTGTAAACAAACCGTAAATATATCCCGAACACCCCAAGCCAACATCAAAAGCCAATGTGTTTTTGGATAATCCTAAGCGGTCTTGTAAAATTATAGCTGTTGCCGGCAAGTAATAGTCAGGCGATTGGGATACAAATATCAAAAAATCTATTTCACTTTTCTCCCAATTAAGGGCATTTATCATTTTTTTTGCGGCTTCTAAAGCCAAGTCGGAGGTAGTGAGGCGTTGTTGTTTGGCAATATGTCTTTTTTCTACACCTACGGTTTTTGTAAAAAGTTTGCTTTCTTTTTCGGAAAAATAAGGATAGTCTGTATTCTTTTCAGAATAGGCAGGGACAGCAGCAGCAATGCCATCAACAGAAAAATTATGTAACGAAACAAACGCCATTTATCCGTTAATCTTTTCTGCAATAATAGAATATAAATCTTCTACCGTTTGTGCATTTTTCAATTCCTCGGGTTCTATAATTACGTCATACTCACTGTCAATAAGCGCAATAATAATCAGTGCGTGCATAGAACTCCACCAATCGATTTCGGTAATTTTTGTTTTTTCATCAATGCCGCTTACATCATAATCTTCACCGAATTCGGTTTTTAATTTATTTATAAATTCATTTAGCGTATCCATATTATTTTTTATTTTTTTATTCAGAATAATCAACTATTGTTGCTCCCCAAGTATAACCAATACCAAATCCGGCAAGTAAAACTTTATCGCCGTTTTTTAATTTTGGCAAAGTATTCATAGCAATGGGGATAGTTGCCGAAACTGTGTTTCCTGTATTTTCAATATTAACAATAAATTTTGATTCGGGAATTTTTAATTTTTTACGTAAAAATTCAAGCATCACACCATTGGCTTGATGAAAGATAAAATAATCGATATCATCAATGGTTAAACCGTGTTTTTCGGTTACTTGTTTTATCAATTGCGGCACACGCCTGAAGGCAAATAAAAAAATCTTGGCACTGTTCATTTCCATTCGCCCCCATTTCATACCCGATGGAACATTTTTATTTTCCTCTAAAAATGAAATATCTGCCGGATTTCTTGTTCCCGAACGGTGAACAATAAGATTTTCGAAGCCTTTCCCGTCTGTTCCAAAAACAAATTGATTGATTTTGAAATTTTCACTCCCCGGAATTTTATCTTTGGAAACCAAAGTTGCCGCAGCGCCATCGCTAAACAACATTCTTAACTGCACATCAGCGGGATGAATGACTTTTGTAGGATTATCGGCTGTAATCACGAGAATATTCGCAGCTGTTTGGGAATATATAAGAGATTTGGCAAGGTTTAAACCGTAAATAAAACCGGTGCAACCATGCAGTATGTCAATTGCTCCGCAATTTTCACTCAAGCCCAATTCGCGCTGAATATAACAAGCAGTAGTTGGTCCTTTATGGTCTAATGCGTCGGAAATAAATATGATATAATCAATTTTGTCTTTATCTATTTCTTTTCGGTTAAGCAATTTTTTTGCCGCTTCTATTCCCAAATCCGAAGCCGTTTGGTCAAAACGAGAAGCAAATCGCTTCTTAACAGCACAAAAATCCAAAATTTCTTTTTCGGTAAGTTTTGGATACTCATTGAGCAAATCCTGATTGGAAACTTCAATTTCTCCTAAAAAATATTCGTTAGCATTGATATATACATCCGGAAATTCCATTATTGACTATTCGCATTTTTTATTTGCATTTCTAATTTTCGGATATGTTGTCCCAACGGCTCATTGGGAAATATCTCGTATCCTTTACGGTAGTATTTTAAGGCAGTATCAAAATCATTTTTATAGCCGTATAAATTTCCCAAACTTAAATAAATGCCATATTCTTTTGGATGTTTCGGCAATAAACCGGTTAGCACTTGAATGCCTTCGTCAATTTTATTTTCTTTTACACAATAGTTTACAAATGCCTGATTTAAAATATCAAATCCGGGGTTTAACTGTATGGCTTTTTTGTAATAATACCAAGCACTGTCTTTTTGATTAAGATTTTGATAAACAACCGCCAAATTAAAAGCTACATTAGCATTGGTTGTATCTAATTTATACGATTGTTTATACATTTCCAATGCTTTGGGGAAATCTCTGTAAAATTTAAAATAAATTGTTCCCAAATTATTTATAGACGTTGCATATTCAGGATAAATTTTCAAGCACTCTTTGTATTCTTTTTCGGCTCTTTTCAACTTTGCCGGCACATCAGGCGCTTGCGGTAAGTTTTGCACATAACCAAACAGTTGATTTGCTACTACTGCGTGAGCTTTTGCCGAATTTTGAAGGTGTTGCAAATCATGGTCGAATATATAAAAATCATCTCGCCAATCATCATTTCTGGCAATTGTTCGCACACTAAAAGCAATGAGCAAAGCAAAAATGGTGTACGTAAAATATTTTTCTTTTTTGTAATGCGCAAACAGGTATTGAAGACCATAAACCAAAATGATCAGGAAACCCAAGCTGCCGGCAAAAACAAACCGTTCGGCAACAATTCCGGGCAATGGTTTGAGAATATTGGAGGCAGCAAACAAATTCAGCCACATAAAAGCAATGCCAAATGCTACAATTTTATTTGTTTTATACGTTTTGAAAAACAACCAAACAAAAGCAAAAATTACAATTAGCGACACATAAACCCAAGGGTTATCCCAACCATAAACGGGCACATGATTATATCCGTAATAATATGACAGTTCAAACGGAAATAACAGAAGTTTCAAATAATACAACATAACATATATTCCGGCGGGAATACGTTCTACCAATGACATATAATACATTGGATTTTCAAAGTATAATACTTTACGATAGGTTTCCGTATCGGAAAAAATATTTTTTTTGAAAATAATAATCAGTAAAGCTGTAATTGCTACTCCTGAAATTAAATATGCCAGCGAACGAAATAACTTTTTCTTCTCCGTCTGAAATATAAAAAGCACTAAAAACACTCCTCCCAAATACACTAATATGTTCGGTTTGGTTAAATATCCCAATCCTATTAAAAGAACAATATACAACCATCGGATAAGTTTACCGTCTTTTATGTATCGAATACCGTGCAGTAAAGCTCCAAAGCCAAAAATTGCCACCAACAATTCATCACGCGATTTAATATTATCCACCACTTCGGTATGCAACGGATAAGCAATAAAGAGAACTACGATTATCCACTTTAACAAGTAATTATCGGGCGAAATTATTTCACTTAAAAAAAGGAATACCAAATAACATACAAAAGCATACAACAACACACTTATAAAATGACTCACATGCGGATTTTCGCCAAAAAACTGATATTCAAGAGCAAAAGTAGTCAGCAATATTGGACGATAAGCATATTTGTTGCGATACTCGTAAAAAGAATGATGAGTAAAAATATCTTTAATGCCTTTAATCCCTTTAGTTGTATAAGGATGGTTTTTAATCACCAAATGGTCATCGAGCGAATAATCGTTTTTGATAGAATTGCCAAAAACCAAAAAAGTAAGAACTGCTATCAGTAAAAATGCTTTTTTGTTTGATATGTGGGATAAAAATTTGAGCACAAATAATCAAGTTATCTTTATTAAAAGATAAAGAAAATAAAATTTAAATTGGAATACAAAAAAATGAGGTAAGAATTTGCTAATCATCCAATTTTTGAAGCCACTTGATGTTATTTAGTATTAATACCGTATCGCTCCCGGAGTTTAATGTTCCTTTTATTCCAAAAACAGTATTCATATTTTGCAAATAGCGACTGTCGAAATCGGTTAAAGGAATTGTTATGGTTCTGAAAATAGTATCCAATGGAGCGGTAGAAACATTAATTGATCCACTTTCATATAATGGCGAACAATAATTGTTTGTATTCGGGATAAGGTTTTTACCGTGAATAAACACATCAAAAGTTTGTAGCTCGCTGTTTTTAGGCAATAATGCATCAAACTGTAAATATCCGTTTCCAAACGGACGACCATCTACATTATTTATTACATTCAACGAAAGTTTAAATGCACCGGTTGAGTCTTTTACCGCCATTAAGTATTCTGTTCCGTTAATAGTTGTATCAGCAGGAATAATGGTTGTATCGGGCGGTGTCATGGTTGTGTCTATCAATGTATCTGCAGGAGTAATAAGAGTATCGGGGTTGTAAAAAATAATATAATTCTGTGAATGACAACTGTTGACAACAATTGCTCCTGTAGCAGGGTTAGAACCCCAAACGCCGGCTTTACCGTTATTCCATAAGGTAATTACAGAATCACTATACAAACAAGATCCGTCGTCTTCATCTGCCAAAACATTATAATTGGTTGCCGCAGGGTCGGTACAACCTTGTTGCGTTTTGTCTTTACAGCCAACAATAAATAAAAAAACTGTGCTTAATGCAATTAAATATCGTAGTGTCATTTATCTTAATTTTTATCTAAAATACGAAATTAAATGAAAAAAGTGACAATATTCTTAATTTTTAAATGCTTTTTCGAAAAATTGAAAAAACGGAAGGGCAATTTTGTAATGATTAACAATTGTTTGGTCAAAATCGTCTTTTAGCGCATCATCAACCGGCAACTCATTGTAAAAATACAATTGCTTGTTAAAAAGCAGCGGTTGTTTATTTGCCGCCTCCATCATTTCTTTGGGCAACCTTTTATTTTTGGCTCCCAAAATCTCACCGTAAACTGATTGAAATTCATCATTTTCAATAATTGATTTGAATTTTTTCGGATGTTTAATTAACAAATTTCTAATTTTTTCAAGTGTTATTCTGTCGGGAGAATAAATGCCACCGTAAATTCTAATATGTTCGGGATTAAGCTCCACGTAAAGCCCGGGGTATTCTTTGTATTTCTTCCCTACCGGAGAAAAAATTATTCCAATATGCAATTTGTAAGGCGATTTATCTTTCGAAAATCGAATGTCTCGATTTATTCTAAACATGCAATCTTTGTAAGTTAACTGCGCAAACCTATTGTCTGTACTTTCCAGTTTTCGCAAAACGGAATCAACAAAATTTTGTGTAGGAATTTTCACATACGTTTCATAATCATTTTTGTGCGCATGAAACCACTCACGATTATTATTCGGTGCCAGTTGTTTAAAAAAATCAAAAAAATCATTTGTAAAGTAAGCCATTGTATATTTTTTTTGAGGATTCACATAGAAATCAAAACTCTTTTTTTAATTTTAAAGCTAATTAAAAACATTGAGTTATGAGCATGAAAGATAATGATTATTTGTGTCCCCAATGCAAAGGGCACTTGAATGTTGGCGGATACGTTGTTTTTGCCACACGTACAGAAAGCAAGCACAAAGGTTTATTAATGTTAAATCCCCGTCCTGGAGATTATTCCTATAGACATCATGATAAATTTAAACTGAAGCCGGGCGAAAAACTCGATTTCGAATGTCCAATGTGTCAGGCAGACTTAACAGCAAAAGAAAACCCCGATTTTGCGATGATTAAAATGATTGTAGCCGACGACCATTGCGACTACAATGTATATTTTTCAAGAAAAGAAGGAGAAAAAAGCACCTACATCGTTGCCGACGACAACATTCAAACCTTTGGCGACGATGCACTTGATTTCGATGATATATTTGATATTGAATTATAAAATTTCAGAAAATGACAAAAATTAAAAATTATATTCTCGGAAAATGGATTGAAGGTTCCGGAGAAGGGAAGCCTTTGTACAATGCTGTAAACGGCGAAATCATCGGCTATGCTACATCACAAGGTATTGACTTTAAAGAAGTGTTGAATTATGGGCGTACCGTTGGCGGCCCCGCTTTGCGAAAAATGACTTTTCACGAACGTGGAAGAATGTTAAAAGAATTGGCACTTTACCTACTATCAAAAAAAGATAAGTTTTACGAAATAAGTGCCTGGACGGGTGCAACAAAATCCGACAGTTGGATAGATATTGAAGGCGGAATTGGAAATTTATTTGCTTATGCCAGTTTGCGCCGTCAGTTTCCTAACGAAACCTTTTACGTAGATGGCGATGCGGCGCCACTTTCAAAAGGCGGCACGTTTATCGGACATCATATTATGGTACCCAAAGAAGGTGTAGCCATTCACATCAACGCATTTAACTTTCCTATTTGGGGAATGTTAGAAAAAATTTCAGTCAATTTATTAGCCGGAGTTCCTGCCGTTGTTAAGCCGGCAACCGTTACCTGCTACCTGACCGAAGCCATGGTGCGCGAAATTGACGCTTCGGGCATTTTACCCGACGGAGCACTACAACTTATTTGCGGAAGCGCCGGCGATATGCTCGATTATGTAGAAAACCAAGATGTTGTTACCTTTACGGGAAGTGCAGAAACAGGATTGAAACTAAAAATGCACCCGCGCATCGTACAAGAAGCCGTTCCGTTTAATATGGAAGCCGATTCGCTTAACAGTTCTATTTTAGGTCCGGATGCAGTGCCAGGCACAGAAGAGTTCGATTTATTTATTAAAGAAGTACAACGCGAAATGACCGTGAAAGCAGGGCAGAAATGTACAGCCATTCGTAGAGCCATTGTGCCTGAAAATTTAGTTGAAGATGTAAAAAATGCCTTAGCCAAACGATTGGATAAAACGGTTGTGGGCGACCCATCGAAAGAAGGCGTAAGAATGGGCGCATTGGCAAGTATGGAACAAGTGCAAGATGTAAAAGAAAAAGTATTGCAATTGGCAAAAACTTCTGAAATAGTATATGGCGATATTGAGAATTTTGAAGTTGTTGGAGCCGAAAAAGAAAAAGGAGCCTTTTTCCCGCCTATATTGCTATTAAACAAAAATCCGTTTGAAAATACCGACACACACAACATTGAACCCTTTGGGCCGGTATCAACCATCATCCCTTACAAAACCCTTGAAGAAGCGATAAAAATCACCAAATTGGGTAAAGGTTCGCTGGTTTGCTCCATTGCAACCTATGATAAGCAAGTAATGAAAGAATTTGTTTTGGGTGCCGCTTCTCATCACGGACGAATTTTAATATTAAATCGCGAGAGCGCCAAAGAAAGCACCGGACACGGTTCGCCTATGCCATTGCTTACTCATGGTGGTCCGGGGCGTGCCGGCGGCGGCGAAGAGATGGGAGGTAAACGAGGCGTATTGCATTATATGCAACGAACAGCCATTCAAGGGCATCCCAACGCAATTACAACCATTACCAATGTGTTTCAATACGGTGCCGACCGTCCTGAGGCAAAAATTCACCTGTTCCGCAAGCATTTCGAAGAATTGGAAATAGGTGAAACCGTTTACACACACAAATGGACCGTTACCGAAGCCGACATTGTGAATTTTGCCAATGTAAGCGGTGATAATTTTTATGCGCACGTAGATGCCACTTCGTTAGAAGGAACCATTTTTGAGCAACGCGTAGCACACGGCTATTTTGTATTGTCAAAAGCTGCCGGTTTGTTTGTAGAGCCTCGAAAAGGTCCGGTGTTACTCAATTACGGTTTAGATGAATGTCGCTTTACAAAACCCGTTTATCCGGGAATGACCATTGGGGTTAAGTTTACCGTAAAAGAAAAAATTGACCAAGAAAAACGCAGCGATGATGACATAGCCAAAGGAATTGTAAAATTTTTGGTTGATGTATATGACGAAACCGGCGAAACGGTTGCCTTGGCAACTATTTTAACCATGGTAAAAAAATTAGAGGACAAATAAAAAAACGAACAATGACAGATAAAGCAATACAACAAGGCGATGTAACAATAGACGTTAACGAACAAGGCATTGCCACCATAGAGTTTTTTCATCCGTTAAGCAACTCATTACCCGGAAAAGTATTGGCAAAATTAGCCGATACCATTACTCAAGCCGGAAAAGATGAGAGTATAAAAGTTATTATATTAAAATCCGCCGGCGAGCGTGCCTTTTGTGCCGGCGCCAGTTTTGACGAGTTGATTTCCATCAATGATTTTGAAACCGGAAAACAATTTTTCAGCGGATTTGCCAACGTTATCAATGCAGCACGCAAATGCCCAAAATTCATTATAGGCCGTGTGCAGGGAAAAGCCGTAGGTGGCGGAGTAGGTATGGCAAGTGCCGTAGATTATTGTTTGGCTACCAAATATGCATCGGTAAAGCTGAGCGAATTAGCCGTAGGTATTGGTCCGTTTGTGGTTGGTCCTGCCGTAGAACGAAAAGTGGGAACATCTGCCATGAGTATGATGGCTATAAATGCTACCGAATGGTACAGCGCCGAGTGGGCAAAAGAAAAAGGACTTTACGCCGATGTGTTTGACAGCATTGAAGAATTGGACGCTGCTGTTATGGAGCTTGCTCAAAAATTGGCAAAATCAAACCCCGAAGCGATGATGATGCTCAAAAAAGTATTTTGGGAAGGTACCGAACATTGGGATGAGCTTTTGGCAGAACGAGCCGCAATGAGTGGAAAATTGGTTTTATCGGATTTCACCAAAGAATTTATTCAACAGTTTAAGAAGAAATAATTTTACACCTTTTCCGATAAAACAACAAAAACTCGATGCTTCTTGTATTTTGGGTAAATGCAAGAAATAAGGAATGTATTGCTTAAAGATTATCATTTAAAAAGCAAAAATGCTCTGAGAGGATAACCTATTTCTAAACATGAAAACTGTCTATGCTTATCTATCCGTTTTAATATTTTTCTCTTGCTCCTTAGTAGAAAAAATTAGAGAAAGAGATAAAGATGATTATATCTATTGGAGTGAAAATGTAAAATTAACTTGGAACGATTTTAAATGTAAAGATGAATTAAAATCGAAACATGGAGCATCCTCACATATAGAGATTAAAATTCGTTTAGACTTGAGCGACAAAAATGTAGATGTTATTTTTGTAAGGAACCTATCATGCAAAAAGAAAGACGCTGAATATGATTTAGGTTTATTAAAACATGAACAATATCATTTTAATATTGCTGAATTATTTGCCAGAAAATACAGAAAGATTATACTTGAGCATCCAGACACCAATGACACAGAAGTATTTTACAAAATACACAAAGATGAACGTCAATATCAAGATTTATATGACTCTGAAACAAACCATAGTTTAAACAGAGAAAAACAAAAGCAATGGGAGATAAAAATAGACCAAGAATTACAAAAACTGCAAAAATATTCAAGTGACAGTCTTAGAGGCGTAATTCCATAAAGGATTTTGTTAAATGGTGAAATTAAAAATAATTTTTAAAGACTATCTTGAAATTACGTCAAAGTTTCTCCCTTATTTACTTCTCCATTTTTACAGCATCGGCAATGGGAATACGTTTACCGTTCAGGTATGCAATAATAAAGGCATCGGTATAGCCCTTGGCAATAATTTTTTTCTTGGCTACACTGGCATCATTGTATTTATCAAACAAACCAACCATATAGCGCAAATACACATTATCAATTTTTTCGGTAGAAAGCGGGAATAAACCGTCAAAATGTTCGGCAGGCAATTCATTCATAAAAAAACCAATTTGTATACGGTAAACCAACCCTTGGGGCAATTCTACATTTTGTGGTATCGGATTGTTTTCAGAATAAAAGCCGTTTTTATCCATCATTAAAATATCTTTATCCACGGCATTAAATATCTCTTCGCTCAAATCGTTTTGCACCATAACCAATTTATCTTCGGTATGATTCATTTTACTGTACAAGCGTGCTTTTTCTTCTTTTAGGTTGGCAATAGCATCTTCGAGCCGTTTTTTTGTGTCCGTATCATTGGTTTGTGTAAGCGATGCTTCAACCTTTGCAATTTCATCGTCAATGGCTTTAATTCTTTTTTCAAACAACGATTTAATGGTCATAAATGATGTTTCATCGGTTTCCAACCGCGTAACATCGCGCACTTGGGTAGTATCCTCGGTAATATTTACCGTAGTATCCGAAAACAGTAAAGAGGCATAATATGCATCTGTCAAAGCGTGTTGCGTATAAAACATTCCTTGTTTGATGTAAGGGTGTTCTTTATTTTCATTTTTTCCGGATAAAATTTTAAAATTGGCTATTCCTTTTTTGGCATAAATGTCAGCCATTTTTATTTTCAATAATGCTACCGAATCGTTAGGCGAAGCAAACAAAACAGCACTGTCTATGTAAGTTCTTCCTTGTTTAATATTTTCCAAAATATTGTTTTGATACGAAGAAAAATTATTCGTGTAAAAATAATTCAACCGGTAAGCATCACTGTAAGCCTGCTTAAAACTTTGTGCTGCAGCAATAGCATATTTTGCCGATAAAGTGCGCGTTTGAGCATAGCTGTTTTCTATAGTGAATATCAGTAAAAAGATTAAAAAATATCGTTTCATTCCGTAAGAAAAAAGGTGTTTGTTCAAATTTAACAATAAAATGGAAACTTTGACCTTTGCTTTGCGTATTAACGAAAAGTTTGGTATTTTCGATAAAAATACAGACCTTTGGTAATTAACTATTTGTGAGCTATGAAGAATTTTTATTATTTGATTATCGGAGCATTAATATTTTCTGCAACACCTGCATTGGCGCAAGATAATTCGGATGAAAGTGGAGAAAGCAGTGGCGAAGAAAATTTAGGCCCTGTTTTTGACGGTGCTTTTGCCAAAATTTCTGCCGGTCCTTCCATTTATTATGGCGATTTGGCCGATTATTATGTGTTTCCAAAATTCTCGCAATTTGGCACTCATATTCGTTCGGCTTACAAAATAGAAATCGGACGGGATATTATCGGAAAGTTGGGAGCATCGTTTCACTTTCAAAAAGGAAGTTTAAAAGGAACACGCCGCCCCGGAGAGCAATCACGCGAGGTGTTTTTCCGTACGGATTACAACGACATAGCACTTTCTGTTCGTTATCGATTGTCGGAATCGTTACTTAGAGCCAATCCTTACAGACGTTATTATTTTAATGCTTTTGTTGGTGCCGGAATGATGTGGTGGAGAAGTCAGCTTTACGACCGCGAAACAAAATACACCAAAGATTACGAAGGTTACATAGAAACGGAATCTACCGTAAACAGCCCGAATAAAGGATTATTGGACAAAGCAAAACGTCCGAACATTTTGGTTATTCCTTATGGTGTAACTTTTGGTTATCGCCTTAACTTTAAAACCGATATTTTTGTAGATGTTTCACAAACCAGCACATTTACCGACCGTTTGGATGCTTGGGCACGCAGCTGGACAGCCAAAGATAAATATTTATACATTGGTGTTGGGGTAACTTATAATTTTAACCGCAGCAAAGCAGAAGACGGCATTAAGAAAAAAGAAAAACCCGAAAAAGAAGAATCGGAAGAAACTTCTGAAGCAACTCCTGCGCCTACAAAAAAAGGATTGTTTGGCAAACGCAGAAAATCAAAAGATGATGAGTTGTTGAATATCCGTTTAAAATTGTTTGAGACACAATTAAAGTTGTTCGAAATGCAATATCTACTCGAAAACGAACAAAAATAACACGAAGATATAATACCTATATTCCTTTAACACACAAATGCATACCGATGAAATAAGCGGAACGGGCAATCACACCACAGCCCTGTTCTGGGAGTACGACAGCCGATTGGCAAGAAGGTGGAATATGGATACAAAGCCGCGTGATGATAAATAAGTTTAAGCATTTGCATATACTCATTGATTAAGGCATTGGCTTTTATTGCTTCAGGAGTATTTGCAAGAACTATTTGGCGGTGCTCGTCATAATGCTCTACAGGTAAAATCACTCCCAAACTCTTTACTATGCTCCTCCTTTGATAGGTTACTCGTAAATATAAGGCGCCTTTGTCTGAATTTGAAATTTCCCTAAGATAAAACTTATACGATAACGACATACTGTTTTACATTGTTTCGTGTCAAACATTTGTAAAACAAACAGTAAAAAAAGCGCTCTGTAAAACAGGGGTAAAACACTAATTAGTTGATAATCAGAAGATTAATAAAATCAAGGTAAATCTGTAAAGCGTTGATTATCAATTAATTAAGTAAATTTAGTGGAGACGATGGGACTCGAACCCACGACCTC
>DBGO01000005.1:0-45507 GCA_002295925.1 Flavobacteriales bacterium UBA852 | reverse complement strand
AAGTGCTCTAGCCAGCTGAGCTACGTCCCCAACTTTTGGTTGGTTGCAAATGTAGTAAATTAAGTTTAATTCTCGTTCTTTTTTTAAAAAATACCATTCTGTCAACTAAAATGCAACTTTACATTCACCCTTTAACGTCATTATAATACTCTATTTCAACATAATTTTGTAGGTATATTAGAAACTAATTTGTAAAATTGTCGTATTATAAAGCTTAAATAATGAAAATGCTCAAACAAATAAAATCCCTTGTTTTATTTATTATTTCTCTATTTGTTCTTTCAAATATTTCAGCAAGAAATTATTATTGGGTAGGCAACGGCGGTGATTGGTCGGATGCAAGCCATTGGTCAATTAAAAGTGGTGGTCAGGGTGGCGCAGGAATTCCCGGTAAGGATGATAATGCTATTTTCGATATTCATTCTTTTACAAAAGACCATCAATTGATTACCGCTAATTCAGTCGTTGATATTTTAGGAATTTATTGGCAAGCATTGGGATTGGATAATAATTTGGAGATAAATCAAGATTTTGTTATTCACGATAAGTTTATTTTACAAAATAAAATCAACATTTACGGTAAGGGCAAAATCATTTTTGAGAAGCCTAACGTAAACGAAGTAATAATAAAAACATCAGCGTTTACTAACATAGTTTTACCTATAGAGTTTAAAGGGAAGGCAAATTATATTTTTACATCAAATTTTGAGTCAAACAGCAAAGTTTCATTTTATTCGGGAAGTTTTAATTTTTCTTCAATTTTTAAAGCTCACGAAATTCAATTCCTTCCCAAAGGAAAGTTAATCCTCGATTGGGAAAATGTTGCTGTACTCACAAAAAAACCGTTATTGATTAACAATAAAAATATTCAGGTTTTAACTAATAATCAAACCTATTTTATTATAGATGAAAACGCTGTTGAAGATAGCGATTTTTCGGCTTTAAAAAGTAAACCAAATATAATACATGATAAAACAGCTTGTGGTACAGGGCCAGGTGAAGTTCAGTTTGATATTACTATTACTATAGATACAACTTATTATGGAGGTTATCATGTCCAGTGTAAAGATTCGTGTAATGGAATTGTGACCGTAAATGTAACCGGTGGTGTAGGACCGTTTTCTTACCAATGGGTAGGAGGACCAACTACTGCTACTTGGAGTGAAGCTTGTGCCGGAACACAAATAGTTTTGGTTACTGATTTAGGTCAATCTCCTCCGGTAACTTGCTCTGAAAGTGTTAGTTTAAGCGATCCTGCTTTATTATCGGCATTTGTAATAAACAGTCAAGAGCCTACTTGTTTTGGCTATAATGATGGGTTTATATTTTCTAGTGCGGTAGGTGGTTCGGGTGGTAATTATACCTATACTTGGACACCTAATGTAAGTTCTACAGGAAATGCTGTAAACCTTACTGCAGGAAACTATGCGTTACATGTTGTTGATTCAAACAATTGTACTTTTGACACTGTCTTTGTTCTCAATGAGCCCCCTCAAATCACCTTTCAACTGGATAGTTTTAATGTTACATGTAATGGTGAATGTAATGGAATGGGAATCGTCAGTAATATTTCCGGAGGTAGTGGAACCTATGTGTCCTATCAATGGGATGATCCTTCTGCTCAAAACGCAACAATTGCTACCGGATTATGTGCAGGATTGTATCATGTAACGGTAACGGATGATGTAGGTTGTATCGGAACAGACAGTGTGCAAGTGCTCGAACCTGCGCCCATAACTTTTGATTCTTCCCAAACGAATATCAGTTGTGGTGGGGCTTGTGATGGAACAGTATCGGTTTTTAATATTGCAGGAGGCGTGCCGCCATATTCCCATTTATGGAATACAGGGGCTACAACTCCAAGTTTATCCAATTTATGCCCGGGAACATATTCCGATACATTAACTGATGCAAATGGTTGCGATACAGTAATTACCTTTGTTGTTACAGAGCCGCCAATTCTTACAACTACAACTTCTATTACCGATGTTACTTGTAATGGCGCTTGCGATGGAACTGCTGCTACATCACCTTCGGGAGGTACACCCGGATATACTTACTTATGGAATACCGGAGCAACATCATCATCTATTTCAAACTTATGTCCCGGACAATATTATGTAGATATTACAGATGCTAATGGTTGTACTGTTTCCGACACGGTTCAAATTACCGAACCACTTCCGTTAGCGGCAAATACTTCGGCTACAGATGCTTCTTGTAACGGCGTTTGTGATGGAACGGCAACTGCCAATCCTACTGGTGGTACATCTCCTTTTTCATATTCGTGGACACCTGGTGGACAAACTTCTCAATCAATAAACAGTTTATGTGCAGGAACATATTATGTTACTATTATTGACGCTAATGGTTGTACAACACAAGACTCAGCAACGGTCAGTGAGCCGGCTTTGTTAACGGTAAGTGTTTCGGGTACAGATATAACATGTAATGGATTATGTGATGGAACTACAACAACCTCTGTTTCCGGCGGAACATCTCCTTATACATATTCTTGGAGTAATGGAGCTACGTCTGCAAATTTAACCGGATTATGTTCGGGAACATATTTTGTAACAGTTACTGACGCAAACGGTTGTTCAGCTTCGGGTTCTTATACTATTAATGAGCCGTCTTCTATCAATCCAAATGTTACCACAGTAGATAATTTATGCTTTGGAGATTGCAATGGAACCGCAACAGCTAACCCTACGGGAGGCGCCGGAGGATATACATATAACTGGAATACAACTCCTGCTCAAAATACCCAAACAGCAGCAGGGTTATGTGCCGGAAGCTATACCGTTATAGTTACCGATGCCAACGGATGTACAGATTCACAAACCATTACCATAAACGAACCTACGGCTTTAAGCTCTTCAACTTCTCAAACAGATGTAACTTGTTATGGCAGTTGTGATGGAACAGCTTCTGTATCTGTTTCCGGCGGAACAGGTTCTTATTCTTACAGTTGGAATACAACTCCTGTACAAACTACATCTTCAGCTTCGAATTTATGTGCCGGTCAATACATTGTTACAATAACTGATGCGAACAATTGTAATATTTCTGACACTGTTACCATTAATCAACCGGATTCTTTGGCTCCAAATGTAAGTTTCACTGATATGAGTTGTAATGGAGTTTGCGACGGGACCGCCACTGCATTGGTTACCGGAGGAACTCCGCCTTATTCGTATTCATGGAGCAACGGTGCTACATCACAATCTATTTCCGGTTTATGTGCCGGAAACTATACCGTAACCGTAACCGACTCACGCGGATGTACCAATCAAGAAACGATAACAATTTCCAATCCGCCCGTTTTAACCACTTCAACAAATGCTGTAAATGCAAGTTGTGGAACTATTTGTGACGGAGTGGCAACCACTTTCCCCTCAGGTGGAACATCTCCTTATTCTTACAATTGGAATGACCCATACAACCAGAATACGCCAACAGCAGACAGTCTTTGTGCAGGGGATTATGTAGTAACCGTTACCGATGCCGGAGGGTGTAGTGTAACTGATACGGTAACAATAAATGAACTTATTACCATAAATATTACTACCGGAACTATTACCATCAGTTGTAATGGGGTTTGTGACGGACAAGCAACAGCCAACCCAAGTGGTGGCGCTTCTCCTTATACTTATCAATGGAGTGACGGACAAACAACCCAAACGGCAACCGGATTATGTCCCGGAACATATACCGTTACGGCTACAGATGCAAACGGTTGTGCTTCAACGGTAAGTGTTACAATTCCTACCGACCCTGCTGTTTTGGTTACAAATGCTACCTCTACCGATGTCAGTTGTTATGGTTCTTGTGATGGTAGTGTGAATGCTGCTCCTTCCGGCGGAACACCTCCTTATAATGTGGTATGGACACCGGCTTCTATTACTCCCGGGGCAAACAACCTTTGTCCGGGACAATATGTTGTGTCGGTAACCGATGCGAATGGCTGTAATCAAACAGATACATTAACGGTTAAAGAACCGGATTCAATTGCGTTAAATGAAGTTGTTGTTTCTCCTAATTGTAATGGTGATTGTAATGGTTCAATAACATTAAATCCAACCGGAGGAACGGCTCCATATACTTATTTATGGAATACAGGAGCTACTTCATCATCTATTTCAAACCTTTGTGCTGGCACATACAATGTTATTGTTACCGATGCCAATGGATGTACAAATTCTCGAAATATAACTGTAACCGAACCGGCTCTTTTGTCGGCTAGCCCACTGCCAACTGATGTCAGTTGTTTTGGTGCTTGTGATGGAACGGCTGCTGTAATTGTTGGAGGCGGGACAGCGCCTTATACCTATTTCTGGTCTCCCGGAGGGCAAACTACTCCTTCCATTTCAGGGTTATGCCCCGGAAATTATTCTGTTTTAATAACAGATGCTAATGGTTGTACTACCAATCAAAATGTTACTATTAATGAACCGGCGCAAGTAGCAGGAAACTTAACTTCTACACCACCTACTTGTAACGGAAGTTGTGACGGAAGCATCACTGCCAATCCAACAGGAGGTACACCCGGTTATACTTACAACTGGAGTAATGGTGCTACTACGCAAACTATTTCAAACTTATGTTCCGGAAGTTATACTGTTACTATTACAGATGCTAACGGATGTTCTGTTAATGAATCATATACCTTAAATAATCCAAATGCTTTAACCGTTTCTTTAGATAGTGTTGATGTTAGTTGTAATGGAGCTTGTGACGGACAAGCAATAGCCAATATTTCAGGAGGAACAACTCCTTATACAATTAACTGGATGCCGGGTAACTTTTCAACTTCGACAATTTCAAATTTATGCGCAGGGACTTATTCTGTGACAGTTACGGATGCGAATGGTTGTGTATTTACAGGGAATGTGAATGTTGATGAACCAAATACAATTTCTGCAACTGCAACAGTAACCGATGCCAATTGTGGATTTTGTGATGGTGTAATCAGTGTGTCCGTTTCAGGAGGTACTGTTCCTTACACGCATTCTTGGTCAAATGGAGATAATGGAGCAATCATTACTAATTTATGCCCTGGATTTTATACAGACACTATAACCGATTTAAATGGATGTACATATCTTTTAACGACTTCAGTAAGTAATCCTACCGGTCCTTCGGGTGTTACTCCTACTATTGTCGATGCTTCTTGTAATGGGGTGTGCGATGGTTCGGCATCTATAATTCCTATTGGTGGAACACCGGGTTATACATACAATTGGACTCCCGGAGGATATACTACAAGTTCAGTAAATGGACTTTGTGCAAACACATATAATATTACTGTTACCGATGCTGCCGGATGTCAATTAAATACCTCTATCAATGTAAATGAACCATCGGTAATTACAGCAAATATTTCGTCTACAGACGCAACTTGTAGCGGAAATTGTGACGGTACGGCTTCTGTATCTCCTTCAGGAGGAACACCTCCTTATACTTATTCTTGGAGCAACGGTGCTACTACATCGTCTGTTTCCGGTTTGTGTGTGGGAAATGTTTCTGTAACAATTACTGATGCCAATGGTTGTTCAACATCAGCATCGGCTACAATAAACGCTCCAACTGCATTATCGTTATCTACCTCAACAACAGACGCCTCATGTAATGCCTCTTGCGATGGAAGTGCTACCGTAACGGTATCGGGAGGAACAGCACCCTATACCTATTTATGGGACGATGTTCTTAGTCAATCAACATCTACAGCAACAGGTTTATGTGCAGGCAATTACAACGTAACAGTTACCGATGCAAACGGGTGTTCGGCGACAGCTTCGGTAACTGTAAATGAACCATCTTTAATTTCAGTTTCTTCTACCGTAAATGATGCTACTTGTGGAAATTGTGATGGAAATATAAGTGTATCCGCTTCTGGCGGAACATCGCCATATACCTATTTATGGAATAATGGAGTACCCGGACCTTCAGTTAATGCATTATGTGCAGGAATTTACACAGTGACAGTTACCGACGCGAATGGTTGTACATATTCGGAAAATATTACGGTAAGTAATATTAACGGACCAGCAACTTCGAGTACAAAAACAGATGCAACATGTAATGGTGTGTGTGATGGGGTAGCAACGGTTTCTGCTTCGGGTGGCGTTGCACCTTATACTTATTTATGGTCGCCCGGAGGGCAAACTACGGCTTCTGTTAGCGGATTATGTTCAGGTACATATAATGTTGCTGTAACTGATGCAAACGGATGTACTTCGTATGAAAATATTACCATAAATGATAATACAAGTATTACAGCAACAACTTCTACAACGGATGCATCCTGTAATGGTGCCTGTGACGGTTCGGCGACTATAACGCCCACGGGAGGTGTGCCACCATATACTTATGCATGGAGCACAGGACATACTATCAATGCTGTTGGCGGTTTATGTGCCGGAAATTATTCGGTTACGGTTACAGATGCATTAGTTTGTTCTTCTGTGTTTAACGTAACAATCAATGAACCTTCAACTATTGCATTAACAGCAAATGCCGTTGCTGCTACTTGTTTTGGTTCTTGTAATGGAAGCGTAAATTTAACCGTATCGGGCGGAACAGCACCTTATACTTATTTATGGAGTACGGGAGCAACTACTCAAAATATTTCTGCTTTATGTGCTGGAAATTATTCTGTAACAGTTACCGATGCAAACGGATGTTCGGCAAATACCTCTGTTAATGTACCTGATGGAATTGCCATTACGGCAACATTTACTCAAACAGATGCTACTTGTGGAAATTGTGATGGTACTGCAACAGTTTCCGCTTCGGGAGGAGCAGGAGCACCTTATACTTATTTATGGCAAGTTTCCGGAAATACTTCCACTACCGAATCTAATTTATGTCCCGGAGCTTACAATGTTGATGTGACGGATAATGCAGGGTGTACGCAAACATTTACAGTATTGATTAATAATGTAAACGGACCAAGTATTTCGACAAATGCAGACAGTGTAAACTGTAATGGTTCTTGTGATGGCTTGGCTTATGTGAATGTAAGTTCAGGTGTTTCACCATATACTTATCAATGGGATGACCCGGCATTACAAACGAATGATACGGCATTTAACCTTTGTGCAGGATTATATAATATAGTGGTTCAAGATGCAAACGGATGTATTTCGGTAGATTCTGTATCGGTGAATGAACCTCCGCTTATTTCAGCCAATCTAACAGCAACCAATCCTACTTGTGCTGGTATTTGCGATGGTACAATTACAGCCAATCCGGCAAACGGTAGCGGACCTTATACGTATTTGTGGAATACAGTTGCAACTACTCAAACAATTTCTAACTTATGTGCGGGAACTTATTCTGTTACTGTTACCGATAATAAAGGTTGTTCGGTTATTGATTCGGTAACATTAACCAACCCTACAACCATTAATTTAACTGTTAGTGGAACAGATGCTACTTGTAATAGTGCTTGCGACGGAACAGCTTTAGTTACAGCTTCGGGTGGAACACCACCTTATACATATTTATGGAGCGATGGGCAAATCAATTCATTGGCAACCGGTTTATGTGCAGGAAGTTATACAATTACTGTTACCGATGCAAATGGTTGTTCAGCATCCGGAAATGTAACGATTAATGAGCCGGCTATATTAACAACGAGCTCATCTGTTACTGATGTTTCTTGCTATGGAAATTGCGACGGAACAATTACTACATCTCCGTCGGGAGGAACTTCTCCTTATACATATTTTTGGAGCGATGGACAAACAACACAAACAGCATCCGGACTATGTGCAGGTACGTATGATGTAATAGTAATTGATGCCAATAATTGTACTGCATATGATACTTTAACAGTAAATAATCCAACTGCAATAACAGGGAATATTACTGTTAACGATGCCACTTGTAACGTCTGTGATGGAGATGCAACAGCTAATCCGGCAAATGGGGTTGCGCCTTATACTTATCTATGGAGTGACGGACAAACCACTCAAACAGCAGTTGGTTTGTGTGCAGGTGTTTATTATGTTACCATTACAGATAATACCGGATGTTCAGATATTGATACTGTAATAGTAAATAATGCTACCGGACCAAGTTTAACAATGGCTTCTACTGATGAAACTTGTAGCGGTTTGTGTAATGGGTCTGCTACTGTAACAGCAACAGGAGGTACAACTCCTTATTCATATCAATGGGATGACCCAAATAATCAAACCTTGGCAACGGCATCAAATTTATGTGCCGGATTTTACACTGTTACTGTAACAGATGCCAATAATTGTAGCAGTATTGATACCGTTACCATTCAAACATCTACTATTGGAGCAACTATTATTAGCACCACTGATGTTTCTTGTTATGGTAATTGCGATGGAACAGCTGTAGCAAATGCTACTTCAGGAACACCAAACTATTCTTATGTTTGGAATCCAACCGGACAAAATTCTTCTTCTGCAACCAATCTATGTGCCGGCAATTATGTGGTAACAATAACCGATGCCAATAATTGTTCCGACTCGGCTACAGCAACTATAAATGAACCAATGCCTTTGGCTATTACAATAAATTCTACCAATATTTCTTGTAATGGAAGTTGTGATGGCTCGGCAATGGCAATGGTAACGGGTGGAACAGCACCTTATACTTACAGTTGGAATACACTTCCTTTACAAACAACACAAAGCATCTCCAACTTATGTGCAGGGCAATACATTGTTACGGTAACGGATGCCAATAATTGTACAATTTCTGATACGGTAACCATCACAGAACCTGCCCCAATAGTTCCAAATGAAACATTAACAAATCCGGGTTGTGGCTTGTGTGATGGAAGCATTACCTTAAACCCAACAGGTGGAACAGCTCCTTATTCTTACAGTTGGAATAATGGCGCAGTAACTCCGGTTATCAATAACCTATGTGCGGGAACATATACCGTTGACATAACCGATGCCACAGGATGTACTTTAAATTACATCATTGCACTAAGCAGTGTGAATGCTCCAACTTTAACAACAACTGCTACAGATGTAAGTTGTAACAGTTTTTGCGACGGACAGGTTTCCGTTTCAGCTTCCGGAGGAAATCCGCCTTATAGTTACGCTTGGTCTCCGGGTAATCAGACTACGTCAACTATTTCCGGTCAATGTGCGGGTATTTATTCGGTTAATGTAACCGATGCGGCAAATTGTGTAGCTGTTGCTGTAGATACTGTTAACGAACCCGACCCCATTACTGCTAATTTATTGGCTTATGATGCCTATTGTAATGGTGATTGTAACGGTTCGGCAGTTTCTGTAACCTTGGGAGGAACTCCTCCATATGCTTATTCTTGGACTGATCCAAACAATCAAACAACTGATTCTATCTCCGGATTATGTGCGGGAATGGTTAGTGTAACCATTACTGACAACAATGGTTGCTCTGTGGTTGACAGTGTGATGATTTATGAACCATCGGCAATTTCGGTAACTGTTTCCAATACAGATGTATCGTGTAGTTCAAATTGTGATGCAACAGCATCGGCAACCGTAACCGGCGGAACAACACCTTATACTTACAATTGGTTACCTTCAGGGTTTACAACTCAAAATGTATCTAATATTTGTTTTGGTGCAAACACTGTAACCGTAACAGATAATAATGGTTGTTCAACAACACAAACATTTAATGTGGCTGCAGCCGATACAGTTATGGCAACTGCACCTGCCGATACAACTGTATGTTCCGGAGCAACTTTACAATTGGTAGGTAGTTCATATAATGCCAATTCGGTAGAGTGGTTGGATTTATCAACCGGAACAAGCTTGAGCAACAATGATACCTTAAATATTTCTTCAGTGACTTCTGGTACATTCTGCTATGTATATTTTGCATACGGAAACTGTACAGCTTCGGATACCGTATGTGTAACCATTGAAGATTTACCTGTAGTAGATGCCGGTCCTGATCAGACTGTTTTTGAAGGCACAATTATACAATTAAATGCTACGGGAGGCGTGTCATATACTTGGGAGCCGGCAGATTCTTTAACGAATAATACCATTCCAAATCCTACGGACACAGTTGTGGCAACTACAACTTATTATGTAACAGCAATTAGTGCCGGTGGATGTATCGGAACAGATTCGGTTACCATTACGGTAATACCGAAAATTAATTTCCCCGATGGAATTACACCAAACGGAGACGGTAAAAATGATACATGGGTAATTGATTTTATCAATGAATATCCAAATGCTGTGGTAGAAATTTATAACCGATGGGGCGAATTACTTTACCGTTCTGAAGATTATCAAAATGATTGGGATGGTACTTATAAAGGCAAACCACTTCCTGTCGGTACATATTATTATGTAATTGATTTAAATGAAGAAGGTTTAAAACCATTTACCGGACCATTAACCATAATGCGATAAACAATGAAAAAAACATTATATATATACCAGTTAGCTGTAGGTGTAATGCTTCTGTTCTCTGTTCAAATTTCCGGACAGCAATTACCTCATTTCAGTCAATATTATTTAAATGATTATATGCTAAACCCCGCAGTTGGCGGTTCACGACCTTGGTTCGAAGCTCGCTCGTTTCATCGCTATCAGTGGGAGGGCGTTACAGATGCACCTCGCACTTATACTCTGAGTGTTATGGGGCCCAATAAAACTTTGAAATACGGTGTGGGCGGCTATATTTTTACGGATAATGTTGGCCCAACCCGAAGAACTGGCGGTGCATTGTCGTATGCTTATCATTTAAAATTGAATCGTAAACTTAGATTGTCGTTTGGTTTATCTGCCGGAATATTGCAATTTATGGTAGATGCATCGAAAATTACCCTGCGCGATGAAAGCGATAATTTGCTGACAAACGGAGTACAATCGGATTTGCTGTTTGATGCCGGTTTTGGTACATATCTTTACCACGATAAGTTTTTCTTTGGCTTTTCGGCTCCGCAAATTTTACATAACAAGATTCAATTTTTTAAAGATGTCCCACAAGAAGGTCGTTTGGCAAATCATTTTTTTGTAACCGGTGGTTATAATTTTGATTTAAATGAAAAAATACGACTTATCCCTTCGTTTTTTGTAAAATATGTATCTCCTGTGCCTTTGCAATATGATGTTAATTTACGCATAATTTATCGCAAAATGGTATGGGTTTCGGTTTCTTACAGAAATTTGGATGCTATCCCGCTGTCGGTGGGATGGAATATTAATGAAAGCTTTAGTTTGGCGTATGCATATGATATGACAACGACCAATTTGAAGAATTACTCTACCGGAACGCATGAACTGATGGTAGGCGTTAAATTCCATCAAGTAAAAGAAAAGAAAAATTCGGTGGAATAAATTGGTTTTTAACGGGAATATCAATAATTTAAATTTAAAAGTTAATTTAGCCTAAATGCACAATGGGTTTAAATTAATATTTTTTTCGTTTTAACCTGTGACACAGTTTTGGGGAGTATTACATTTACCCCTGTTTTACAGAGCGCTTTTTTATTGTTTGTTTTACAAATGTTTGAAACGAAACAGTAAAAAACAAAAAATGTTGATTATCAATCGTTATCGCAAATTTCAGCGCTTTTAATTGATAATCAACATTTGACTTGTTGCGGAGAGAGAGGGATTCGAACCCCCGGTCCCGTGAAGGACAACGGTTTTCAAGACCGCCGCATTCGACCACTCTGCCATCTCTCCGCTGCAAAAGTAATAATTGATTTTAATTTGAAAAGTGTTTTTTAGATTTTTTTCTCTTAAAATTTTAACCTCTTGAAGATTAAGCTATAAGCTGTTTTTAGTTTATTCTACGTAGTCTTCAGTTGCTGCAAAATTTTGCTCCTCCATTTGTTTTACAATCTCTTTTTGTATTTTTTTCATTTCTTTGGTGTATGAACTGACAAACTCAAATTCATCTTTGCTTGCATCATATTCCAATATTGCCACCGGAAAGTCCAAATCATCGAAATCCATTTGTTTTTTAATTTTTATAAGCTCTGTAGCAAATTTAAACGGTAAAGCATCATACATCGGTTTACCGGATTTGTCATACGCTTTTATAGCTATTCGCTTTGGTATATAACCTTCTTTGCTTATTTCAAGCGTATAATATGCTCCCAAAACTACATCAAAAGTAACTTTACCGTTTCCTTTTGTCTGTGCTTCTGTAAGCACCTCGTTTTCTTTATAAATTTTAATGGTCGCATTTTTGATTTTTTTACCATTTTCGTCATAAATCAGCGCGGTAAAAGTGGCATAATAATCATCTTGGGCAAAAGTGCTGATGCTCAGGCACAACAATGTGAGTAAAGTTGCAATAGTTTTCATGGTAAATTGGTTTTATTCTTGTTTAATAATACTCCTTATTTTATTTCAGGTTCTTCTTGAGCCATCATTGGGCGTGATAACTCTTGCGGTTGAAAAACCTCTGAATAAGCAACATCATTATTATTGTCCACACGTTTTACACGATAAAAGTAAGTTGATGTTGCCGGAGAAATATCTTTGTAGCAATAGAGTAAAGGCGTATTTTGAGGCGATACATACCCTTTTTTCAGGTAAATATCGGTGAAATTTTTCCCATCCTCGGAGCGTTGAAGCACGTAAACCACATTTTCGGCATTTTCGGAAACCAAAAATTTGATAAATATAAATTCGTTGACAACCAATGCTTCGGTTTTGTTAAATGCATAAGTCTGTTGAGAGGTTTGATTTTGTGCCTTTATTCCATTAATACCAGTTAAAAATAAAAATGCGGCAATTAGGATAATTCGGATAGTAGATGTCAGTGCTTTCATAGTTCGTTGGTTTTAATGTTTCTTCAAAGTTAGTATAGTGCACTATGCCTTTTAATAGTGAAAATTCTTA
Organism: Flavobacteriales bacterium UBA852; assembly: GCA_002295925.1. Taxonomy (GTDB): domain Bacteria; phylum Bacteroidota; class Bacteroidia; order Flavobacteriales_E; family Vicingaceae; genus UBA852. Next base: position 32,650 of record DBGO01000005.1, on the reverse strand, counting down.
ATTTTTGTTGCGTTGTTTAAAGGATGTGGTAATAAGCTTATTTACTTACAGAGCATTATAACAGAGATGAAAAACTTACCAAAACGAACCCTATCTGTTGATTTTCAATTAGTTATATTTCTATTTTTGAGAAATTCTCAATTTTAGAAAATAAGAGAAGTATTTAAAACTCTTTTTTTTTTTTAAGATTGCCGCTTTCATCATAGAATTCGATTTTTTGAAGTTTCCCCTTTTCATCCCAATATTTCCATTTCTTTATTCTTATGATTTTATTTTTCGGATATCCCATATATGCTTTTACCATTTTTTTGCCTGAATAATAATATGCTTTTATCTTATCAAAACTATATCTATTTTCTTTTTTCCTTTTATTTATTTGTAAATAACTTTTATTTCCATTTATATAAAACCATTTACCTCGAACAATTATTGGAAACCCATACCCTTTATCTATAAAGATGTATTTTGCTTCTTGTGCTCCATTCTCATAAAAATCAATTCCTTTTCCTTTTCCTTTCTTTAAATATCCTGATTCTTGCAACTGCCCAAATTCATTCCAATAATAAAAGTTACCATCTATCATTCCGTTTTTGTAATAAAAACAACTCTTTTTTTGCCCATTTTCATAATAAGTTATATAAACACCATCTAAAGTGTCATTTTTTAAAGATTTAATTTCACTTACGGAAGAAAATGAAGAGTCTACATATACATAAATAATTTTAAATGTATCAGGTTGATAGATGTATTTGTAATAAACTTCACTGCTATTTTGAGCTATGGCTGTATCAATTACCGGCATTTCATTTTGTGAGAATAATTTCAGGTTTATTAAAATAAATAAAATAAAAATCATTTTATTGAGATGAAATGTATTCATTATTTTTATTTTTTAGTTATGTTTCATTTCTCTACTGTTATATTTCTAGATGTTTTAATTTTCATTATAATCATTAGCATTTATTTGCTATTTGTTTAACCTGAGATTCTGTTTTTGAAGGCATATTATATTACTGCGAAAAATAAATATATTTTTGTATATTCTTCGGAAGAGTTTTAAAATGCTTAATCTTAATCATGATGTTTTTATTAATCGCTAATCGCGAATCATAACGATTAGGTTTTTCTCCAAAAAGCCATTCAATTGTAAAAATATACCCCGGATCGAAACAAGGCTTATATAACGTGTTGTTTTCGTAAATTAACAATATGTCTTCTTTTTTAAAATCGAATCTTTCATAAATATTCTCTATAGGACTTCTGGGCCCTTCTCTTATGTCATCATACTCGTAATACCATTCTTTTTCAAAATAATAAGCTAACTCACTATTAACTATAAAAACATTTTTAAGCAACCTATTATCTCTCAAATAAATATCTACTCGTTCAACAGGTGCCAATTCTATTTTTTTCAGCTCATTTAAATCTAATCTTAAATGTGTGTCGGTTAATTTAAAATTAAACTGTTCTACTTGAGAATTTATATGAAAATCCTTACTTGGATTTCTATATCCTTTTCCAATCATCTTAATAAAACATTATTTTTGATTGCGAAGTTAAAGCATCTCATTGTAAATTTATAAACATAAAACGAAAATGCACTCTCCGTTTAATTTTATCATTGTTTACAAAACAAATTACAACAAATTTCTTGATATGCAACAATACATCGTATATAAAATAAAGTAATTTACTTAATCAAAATTTACACTAATCATCTTTCTTCTTTGAATTTTTTCTTTTAAAACGATTAAAAAATTTATTGAAAAATTCACGGGTGGTATTAAATTCTTCTTGATAATATACGCCCACTCCTTGCGTATATGGCGAATTATTAAAGTAGTAGTTATTGGCATTGGTTTTATTAAATGCTTTCACTCTAAAATTACCGTCCTTAGAAATTTTATATTCAATATTAATATCGCCAATAAGTGCCGAAGTCCCCGAAGGATTATATTTATTTGAAGCATACCCTACATTCCCGTCAATAATCAAGCGGTCGTTAAATATTTGTGTCGATAATGCCAAATTCACTTCTTGAGAGCTTAATTCATCTCCCGGACGATAATTAAAGCCTATATCAAAGTCGGAACTCAATTGCGACAGCCAATTACTTAACTGATTAGAAAGCAGTTCGCTCGAACTGGTAGAAACAAAACTCGAATGGGCGTAAGAATTTGTACTTCCCGGTGGAGGCAAAAAACGGTGCAACACCAACAAGGCAAACACTTGTTTGTTCAACTCCTGATTATTGCTGCTGCTTCCGTTGATAAGCAACACACTGTTTACCAAATCTTTGGTAGTTTGGTCGGCTGTGGGCAAATCAATGGCAAAATTAATATAGGGCGCCGACAGCGTATTGGTCATTTTCAACTTTACCTCAACCGGAATGCGTCTTTTATAAAAGTCGGTACTGTCATACGCGGCAAGTAAGTCGTACAATCGGGTTCTAAGTTTGTAAGAGGCGTCTATATTCAGTTCTCCTTCGTAAACATCGCCCGACCAATGGATGGTACTTCCCGATGTAATATCAAACTTTTTGTTTATGACGTTTTGCAGGGTAAAAAGATAATCTCCGTTGATGATTGTGTAATCGCCAAAGATTTTAAACTCTTCGTTGGCATAAGTGATTTTCAAATTCCCTTTTCCTTTACTTCTGATAACATCGCCCAATTGCTTGTCAAAAATGATTTTTATTTCGGTTTCGGGCGTTATATCTGCCAGCATCGATAAATGCACGTCCAATTCTGTTTCGGTAAGCGTATCCTTTTCGCTGAGTGTGTCGGCGGTGGCAAATTCGATAAATTCGAATGCTTCGAGAGATTCGGTTTGGTCAACCGGAATGTTTAATGATGTGCCTTTAAGTGTTTTTATATCCAAATCGACAAACAAGGTTTTACTGTCACCACTTACGTCAAATTGCCCGCCAACATACGCCTGTCCGTAAAACAAATCATTTTGAATTTCAGTGGTATTCAGCACAAATGCTTTTTCGGTAATTCCCGAAATATCATAGTTGAGATTGGTTAAGTTTTTGTGCGCCAACGATACATTGACATACAAGGGATTATTTTGTTGGTCGAATAATTTAATATTATCCGCCGCAATAAAATCATCATATAAATAAAACGGAATTGATGGTGCGCTGAAATATGTGTTCAGGTAGTTTACTTTAAATTTTGGATGACTTAGCGAAAGTTGCCCTGTAAATAACGGTTTTTTTGCTGTTCCTTTTAAAAACATATTGCCCGTTACGTTTCCTTGGATTTCGCTCAACACATTTTCTATATAAGGGGCAAACAATTTTACATCGGTTTGATGCATTGTAACGGCAAAATCAAAGTTGTTTTGTTGGTCAAACGGAAGGTAATTGCCGGATAGTTGAATAGACGGAATTGCTCCGTATTTTATTTCTCCGTTTAGGGAAAGTTTTTTCTCAAAGTTTTTCCATTTTGAATGAAGTGTGGCTTTCCCCAAATAAATAGTGTTAACCGATAAATCATCAACCGTTAAATGACCGTCAACAATGGGCGATTTTAAAATATTACGCATAGAAAAAGTTCCGTTTACCAAACCTTGCGTTTCTAATATTTTTTTATTGACAAAATAATTTAGGATGGAAAAATCAAAATCCTGAATGAGAATATCCAGTGTTTTGTCCGGTTTGTTGGAAATTTCACCGTCAACTAATAAATTCTGATTCGCATCTTTATTAAACAATTTCAGGTTTTTAATAATAATGACCGAATCGGACAAATCATAAGTCAACTTGTTTTGTTCATTGGTTTGCCATTGGTATTTATCTATGTAATAAAACGAAGGTAAAAATTGAGCTTCGAATATATTATCATGATAAAATGCCTCAACCCGGATATCTGCCGAGGGTTCACCCGTTTTTTTATTCCATTTTGAATGAAATGATATTGAATCGTTTTTTAAGCCGGCAGTTAAATCAAATTCTTGCAACAGCACACTATCTTTGAGCATAAATTGATTGATAGTTGTCAAAACTTTAAGGGAAGAATCTGCTGCTATCGAAATGTTTATACTCTTGGCATTATATTGCTTATATACAACCTCATCTGCATTAAAAATAAAATTTCCGTTGCCATTGCGGAACTCTCCCAACAGTTTACCTTTGGCTACTCCAAGTCTTTCCCTAACAAAATATTTGGTCAAAAAAGTATCCAGTGAAAAATCCAATTGAATGTTTAGGTTATTCAACGGCTCAATATCTTCTTTTTTGGCAAATGCCGAATTATATTTTTGCAAATGATTCATCAGCTGGTAACCGATAGTTGACAAATTGTAATTGCCCGACATGCCACCTTTTATTACAGATGATTGAATTTGAATGTTTTTATTGTTTTCTTCAGCCAAACTGATTATTTCTATTTTAGGAATTTGGTATTTTCCGGTTTCATCTTGTATGGATAAGTTGTTCAGCTCAATATTTCCGTGAGCAAAATCATCATTTTTCAATGATAAACTTACATACGATTGTACCGAAACAATGGGATGATAAAGCGTGTCTTTCAATAGGTGTATGGCAACCAAATCGGCTTTTTTTATTTTGGTCTCGAAATTGAAATAAGGCGTAGCCGATTTTATATCAATTAGTCCGTTGAATGCCAATTGCAAATTGGTGTCGTTAATACTGAAATTTCCCTGAAAATATCCGTTTGACAACACACCGTTTACATCAAAATTCTCATAAACATAATCGCGAAAATCCAAACGGTAAATATTCCCTTTAATAGCGGCATTTATGGTTTCAACCGTTGTTCCTGTTCCATTAATTTCTGCATTTAAAGCCACTTGTTTCAAATCATTTTTCAACCCCAACAATCTTCCGAAATTAAATCGATTGGTGCCAATCTTTCCCGAGTAAGATACATCATTATCCGTTTTAACGGAAATATCGGTTTTTAACTCGCCCAAAGCAGTAATAAGATTTCCATACAGAACAAAATCACTGTAAAATCCGGTTAAAGTTCCCGAATAGGTAAGCAAGCCCAATTTATCTAAATTACCGGGCAGGTTTATTTGTTGATTCAAATGACTCGCCAACGTGGAAACAGCTTGTTTGGATGTATAAAGTTTTTTTACTTTTAGAAATAAAAACGTTCGTTGCGGATGGGTTATGTCCGAAACATCCAAATCGCCGTAAATGGTTGTGCCCGAACTGAAATTGGCATAAATATTTTTTGATTTAAAACGGTTTACGTATCCTTTAATTTGACCTTGCAAAACAACGTGTTCGTTATAAAACGGACTGTTGGATGCAAAATATTTAATTTCATCCAATTGCAACACGCTGCTGTCCGATTGAAAATTTATTTTCACGCTATCGTTAAAATGAGCATAGTTTTTAAACGAATTGGCTTGCATATAAAACGAACCGCCGATATAACTGTGTTCGGTTTGTAATTGCAATGAATCGAACAGTAAATTGCCATTGGATATGGTAAGCAAAGTATTTAAGTCTTCTATTTTAAACCCGCTTTTTTCTGCCAAACTGAAATTTTTGACATTAAAAACAACCTTTGAAGAATCAAAATTTGTTTGAACAACCGCTCCGTTTATGTGCCTGACATTAATATTGTTATATTTTATTTGATTAATTGTGTCATTGGCAGCTGCATTATAGGTTTTGTATTTAAAATTAATATCCGAAAGATTTATTTTTCCTAAATCAAATTCCCAATTAGTATTTTTTGTTTTTTTATCGGAAGCAAAAAGGCGAGTAAATTTATTGATATTCAGCTCCCGGTTTTCATCTTGAAACAAATAAAACTTGCCTTTATAAATGTTGGTTTCTTTTAGCAATACAGATTGACTGATTGCCGAAAAATATTTTATCTCCGCCGCAATTTGACGTGTATAAATAAGAGTATCTTGATCAACAGTAACAAGCAAATTATCTATAAACACCGAATGAAACGGATGAATATTTACCTTATCAAAAGATATTGTAACATTTTCGTCGTTCAGGTATTTTTCCACAACATATTTTGCCAAAGCTGTTTGCACGCTACTGCTGTACAAAGCGGCAACAACAAGCACCAGCAGCAACAAAACAATTACTGCCAAACTTCGTAAAATATGCTTTAATAATTTAATACCTTTGAATTTTTAATACAGAATCAAATTTCGATAAAATAACTCAATGAGCAATAATCCTACCATAATATTAGGCATAGAATCTTCTTGCGACGATACATCGGCAGCCATTATCTCCGATGGTGTTTTATTGTCGAACGTAACTGCCGGGCAAGCTGTTCATACAAAATATGGCGGTGTAGTGCCCGAATTGGCTTCTCGTGCGCACCAGTCCAACATTGTTCCTGTTATTGATGCAGCCATAAAAGATGCCGGTATCGACAAAAAAGATATTTCGGCAGTGGCTTTTACCCAAGGTCCGGGATTATTGGGGTCTTTATTGGTTGGTGTTTCGTTTGCCAAAGGTTTTGCATTAGCAAATAATATTCCGTTGATTTCGGTCAATCATATGCAAGGACATATTTTAGCCCATTTTATCCGTAAAAAAGATGAAGAAAAAAAACTGCCCGAATTCCCTTTTATATGCTTAACCGTAAGTGGCGGACACACGCAGATAGTTAAAGTGAACGATTATTTTGATATGGAAATTATTGGCGAAACAATTGATGATGCCGCCGGGGAAGCGTTTGATAAGATTGCGAAAATTATGGGGTTGCCATATCCGGGCGGTCCGTTAATTGATAAATTGGCAAAAGAAGGAAACCCTAAGGCATTTGATTTTCCTAAACCCAAAGTAGGTGAATTTGAGTTTAGCTTTAGCGGATTAAAAACTTCGATTTTGTATTTTTTACGCAAAGAATTACAAAAAAATCCCGATTTTATCAATCAAAACAAAGCCGATTTGGCTGCCTCTGTTCAGCATACTATTGTAGAAATTTTAGTAGAAAAGGTAATGCATGCCGCTCAAAAATTCAACATAAATCAAATAGCTATAGCCGGAGGAGTATCGGCAAATTCAGGTTTGCGTGAAGCACTCACAAAAGAAGTCCACAATCGTCAATTGGAATTATTTATCCCGCCGTTTGAATATTGCACCGACAATGCGGCTATGATTGCCATTACCGGTTATTTTAAATATAAAAAAGGTGAATTTTGTTCGCAAAGTGTTACGCCAAACGCACGAATGAAATTTTGAAATTGATTATTTATTTTTTGAAGCGGTGACGAATAAAAAAATATCTTCATTTTCTTTTTTCATCAAATATTTTTCGCGTGCAAATTTTTCCAACGATTTGGGATTGGTGGTTAATTCTTCCAGCTCTTTTTTAGTCTGGCGGATTTGTTGTGTGTAATATTCTTTTTCTTTTTGTAATTTTTTCAATTCCGCCGCATATTGCCATTGCGAAAGTAAATTGTTTTGATCAAAAAACATTACCCAAATGCCGAACGCAAGAGATGTTAAAATGTACCTGTTTCGTATTATTTTGGCGAATTTATTCATTTGAAACAAAGATACTAAAACAGGATGATTTTTTTAATTGACACAGAATTGTTCTATTAACACTTGGAATTTAATATTTCTTTCAAGCCCTGTTAACAGCATTAGGAATCCAATTTTCAAAAATACAATAGTCGCCAAAAATTTGATTTACAATAGATTATTTTGTATTTTGCATTAAAATATAAAAACTATGAAATCAATTATAATCACATTTCACCTGTTTCTTATAACTACTATTGCTTATTCCCAAACCAACGAAAAAGCAAAGAGTAAGCAAATTACCATTGACAACACATCATCATCCACAAAAACAGAAAATAAAAGTGAGGACTCTTTAGAGGAATCAAAAAACCCGGAAGATTTTGGCTATGAAAAAAAAGTAATCAATGGTAAAGAAGTTTATTATAGAAAAAATAAACGTTTAACCATCACTTACCAGCCTAAACAATAATTGCAATAATAATTTCACCCCCAAATGAATTGCTTATGAAAAATTTAACATTATATCTTTCTGCTGTATTTATGTTTTTAGCATATCAAGTAAATGCACAGTGTACAGCGCCATCTATTACACCCACTTCAACATCCAGTTGCTACAGTTCCAGTTTTTACACTAATTATTCTACCAGCTCACCTTGCACAGGTTCCGGTTTTGGTGGTAGCGGAACGGCTAAAATTATTCCAATCTGTACAAATGGCAGTGCCGATTGTATCGTAATGGATTATACCGGACTACCGGGAAGTGGTGGGGTTTCTATTGAATTGTATAGTGGGTGCTCCGGAACAACTTTATCGGGGTATGTTTCAGGATCAGTGAATTGTTATCCTAATGCTACAGATTTTGTATTTTCAACAGCCGATTTAGGATTAAATCCAAACACATGTTATTATGCATTGGTTTGGTCCAAAAACGGATTTCCTGCCGGCTCTCAATTTTGCACTTACACACAAACACCCCCTAACGATGAATGTACAGGAGCTATTGGTATTGATGCAACACCTCAAACAACCGATAATTACTGTATGACTGCAGGAGCCAGCGATCCGGCTCCGGCAGATTTATGTGCAGCTTCTTTAGAAAATACCGCTTGGTACACATTTACCGTTTCAGCCGATGGAGATGTAGTAATTACTATTGACAATATAACCTGTTATGGCGGGGGAAGTGGTTTTCAAATTGGGTTCTTTTCCGGCTCTTGTGGAAGTTTAACCAATGATGGATGTTCATCCGGTTCGGGTGGTTCTGTAACTGCAACCTATACAGGATTAACGGCAGGCGATCAATTATATATTGCCATTGACGGAAACGCAGGTGCCGCTTGTAGTTATGATATAAGTGCTACCAATACTGTTCCTTTACCAATAGAGTTATTGTCTTTTAATGCACAATTTGACCCAAACAAAAAAGTAGTTGATTTATCATGGACAACATTAACAGAAATAAACAACGATTACTTCACTATTGAACGTACTCTTGATGGCGAGAATTATGAAGTTATTGCCATTGTTGACGGTAGCGGAACAATTAACTATGTTAAAGATTACGGCACTGTTGATAAAGAACCTTATTTAAACACCGTTTCTTATTATCGATTAAAACAAACCGATTATGACGGCAAAACTACCGAAAGCGCATTAGTAGCAGTAAGCACAAAAATTATAGATGAGGTTGTTGTATTACCAAATCCTGTAAGCAATAATGCAACACTTAATGTTACTTCGCACATTTCACAAAATATTACTGTTAAAATGTATGATATGACCGGTAAATTAGTTTTCAACCATTCGGTAGGACTACAAGAAGGGCAAAATCAAATCCCCTTGTCTCTTCAAAATTTATCGAAAGGTATTTATATGTTAATGATAAAAGACGAAAACAGTCAAATTTTGAAACAAATAAAAGTGTTTAAAGATTAGCTGATTTTCTAAAATGATAACGATCCAAAAACGCACTATTTTGCAATAGTGCGTTTTTTATTGTATTGTTTAATTTACTTTCAAAGAATTTACGCCATTTTGTGTAGCAATATAAAGCGTATTATCTTTTAATATAAAGCCGGATAAATAATTATTTGAAATATTGCTGTTGTTTATATTATAATGAGAGAATGCATTAATGTTTTGATCAAATACATCCAATCCCTGACCGAAAGTTCCAATATAAACTTTACCGCTTTCAACCCAAATACATCGGGTTAAATCAAGCGACAAACCGGAATTACTCATATTATAATTAGTGAAAACGCCATTATTATAAAAAGAAATTCCTCCGTTATGAGCAATCCATAATTGCTGATTTGCTGTTACAAAAATATCATAAACCGAGTTATTGGGTAATCCTGAATTTGATTTTGAATAATTTGTAAATGTGGAGCCATCAAAAAAAGAAAATCCGGATGCCGTTGCCAACCAAATGCTTGAGCCGTCAACAGCAATCTTTCCAATAGAAGCATTAGGCAATGTTGAATTAGACGGTGTATAAGTGTTGGTAATTGAATTTACAAGTAAGTTGAATTTTGCCAAACCTCCACCGCTGGTTGTGCCAATCCATAGGATGGAATCTGACAAACATAAACTGCGAATATTATTTAATGGAAGCCCTGTATTAACATGTACTGTGTCTGAAGCCGTAATTTTATAAAGTCCGTTTGCTGCACCAAGAAATAACAGTGAATCATTGGCAGCAATACAGTTTACGGTAGTATTAATATAAGAGGATTGAGTGTAAGCAACAACATTCCATTGATTGTTTTCTATTGCAATAAATTCGTTTACCGTAGAAAAATACAATTTATTTCCCGTTGAAAAAATAGCTTTTACATCATTGGAAGATAATGAAATATTCGGGTTAGTTAAAATGGAAAAAACATTTGTTTGATTCTGATTATTCCCCGAATTATTTGCTTTTATCGGTGTTGGTGCGGGTTCTTCCTTTTTACACGAAAAAAGGATGAGCAAAGAAAAAATATATAACAGTGATTGCTTCACTTTCTAAAAATAAGAAAAAAATTAAAAAAGTAAAAAATCCTAACAAAATGATTTATAGACAATTATTAAATAATTAACCTAAAACCCGCAACTGCATCCGTTAGAAAAATATATTTTGGTAGTTTCGGGCAACAAGCGTTTTAAGTATACCTTTTCGTTTGGCGCCAAATTTATTACCCTTAAATCCAATTTCTTCAACAATTTCAATTCACGCATCGATTCGGGAAAAACGCTTAACTCATTACTCCATAAGTCCAATACTTCTAATTGTTTTAAATTCCCAATGGATTTTGGCAGTTTCACCAGATAGTTTTGCGAAACGTTTAACTCTTTTAAATTGGTTAATTGCCCAATGCTTTCGGGAAGCGAATCCAAGCGGTTTTTTGACAAGTCCAAATATTGCAACTTTTTTAATTGCCCAATTTCGGGCGGTATATAAGACAATTTATTCTTCTTCAAATCTAAATATTGCAAATTTGGAAACAACAGTATTTCTTCCGGAAATGAATCTAATTTCTGCTTAGACAAATCAAGTTTAATCACCTCATCTTTATGCGCTAATGCTGTTTGCAAATTATCATAGGTTTTAACAGTATCCAACGCCTCGAAAGGCAATAAATCACTCTGCGCATACAAAACACTATGACAAGTGAAAAAGATTGCTATGAATGAAAGAAATTTCATTTTTATAAATATAGTGAATCTTGCTCGGTTGCCAAAAGTCTTTGAGCGGTTTCTCTATCTTCATCCAATTGATGCTTCAGTTCTTCCAATGAATTGAATTTTTTTTCATCTCGAATACGGTGATAAAAATACACGCGAATTTGCTCACCATAAATATCTTCCGAAAAGTCGAACAAATGTACTTCAATTGTGTTGTTGCTACCGTTCACCGTAGGACGAACACCAATATTTAACATGCCATCAAAAATTTTGTTCTTTACCTTGGCTTTTATGGCATACACACCCTGAGCCGGAATGAGTTTATAATCTTCTTCAATAAAAATATTTGCCGTAGGATAATCAATCTTTCGCCCGACTTGATTGCCTTGTTCCACTTTTCCGGTAATAAAAAAGGGACGCCCCAAAAATTCGTTGGCGGCAATGATTTCTCCTATTTCCAGCGAATGGCGAATTTTTGTGGAACTCACATTAATTTGTTGTACTTCCAGTGCAGGAATTTCTTCCACATCAAAACCATATAATGGGCCAAAATCTTTTAAATGCTCAAATGCCCCTTCTCTATTTCTGCCAAAACGATGATCGTAACCGATTACCAGTTTTTTTGTACCGATTTGGTTAACCAGTATATTCCGCACAAACTCTAAAGAAGAAATGCGCGAAAATTCATAACTGAAAGGATGTACAATCAGATGGTCTATACATTCTTTTTCAAGCAGTTCAATGCGTTCTTCAATCGTATTAATGAGTTTTATATTGGTTTCATCAGGATAAAGAACCATTCGCGGATGTGGAAAAAATGTCAATACCACTGATTCGCCGTTGTTTTTCTCAGCAACGGATTTAAGCTGATTTAAAACCGTTTGATGTCCGATGTGTACACCGTCAAAAGTCCCCGTAGTAACAACAGCATTTGAAAGCGGTAAGAATTCTTCTAAATTTCTATATAATTTCACGCGATGAGAAAGATTTTATCAAAAATAGAAAATATATTGTCAACTATCGGTTACAAATATTGAAAAAAAACACCGTATTCTTACTTCTCTTAATTGCTCAAAAAATTTGATTTTGCACAATTGTTAATCTTTTAGCGCTTTCTCAATTGCTTCTTTATTTAAGTTTTTCCTAAAATATTTTAATTATTTTTGTAAAAAAACCGAAATGGCAGATAAAAAAGAAAATTGTATTCGTGGCTGTGCCAATTTAAATATGATCAACAGAAATATTGAAGCATTAGACAATATATCTGACGATATTAGCACTTCCGCAAAAATTTTAAATTTAGCCGGCAACGAAACCCGATTAAAAATCCTTTACTTAATTCATAAAGAAAATAATATTTGTGTTTGTGACATCAGCGACATACTAAACATTTCCATTTCTGCCGTATCGCAGCATCTGCGAAAATTAAAAGACGGCAATCTGGTGCAAAGCAAAAAAGAAGGACAAACCATTTATTACACCATTCACCCTGACTTTCAACCTGTTTTATCTTCCTTGTTTTCTCTTTTAAAATTAACCGAGAATAAAGCAGCTTAAACTGTTACAGAATGATTCGAATGAGAAATTATGCGATTTAAATATTGAAGAAATTGTACAAGGAAACCGACAAATATCGAACTTTATTATGCAGGATGTGGATATAATTCTTCACCATGCAAAGCTTGTGGGAGTGGCAATTTAGTATGCTCTGAGAGATTATAATTCATTCATGTAAAATGAATACTAATAGATTATATTTAAGTATTTGCTTAAATAGTTTAATAGTTTTAACTTTGTAATATGAATTCTAATAAGGAGCAGACTTGCATAAGAGCATTGGCGGATGAAAATCAAATTAGCCGTTGTAAAAAGAAGATTGAGAATGTAGGTTCTGATCTTTCTGACTTGGCTTCAATTATTGGACTAATTGGAAATGATACTCGTATCAAGATCCTTTATCTTATTCAGTCTGAGCATAGACTTTGCGTTTGTGATTTGAGTGATATTCTTGGAATGACTGTTCCTGCTGTTTCTCAACAATTAAGGAAGTTGAAAGATAGAGGTATAATAAGCAGCGAAAGAGAAGGAACAGTTATCCATTATTCTTTAAAGGAGGAATATGTTGAGCTATTCTCCTATATAATAAATCATAGCTCTAATAGGAATTTGATAATAGCATGAAAAACAATAGTAATAAGATAATTGGGATGGGCGTGGTTACAGCTATTGCTGCATCTTTATGCTGTATTACTCCCGTTCTTGCTTTAATTGCCGGGGCAAGCGGATTGACTTCTTCTTTCTCATGGTTAGAGCCGGCTAGACCTTATTTAATTGGAGTAACAATATTGGTAATAGGGTTTGCCTGGTATCAGAAACTAAAACCAAAGAAAGAAATTGATTGTGAATGTGATGAAGATCAAAAAAATTCCTTTTGGCAATCCAAAAAATTCCTAGCAATTGTAACTTTTTTTGCAATCCTTATGTTGGCATTTCCTTATTACTCCGGAATTTTTTTTCCCAATAATGAAATGAAGTCCATCAACACCAACAATTCTGACATCGTTGAAGCTATCTTAACTATTGAGGGCATGACATGTACTGGATGCGAATACAGTGTCAATCATGCTATTAATACTCAATTGGGTATTATTGAGTCTGATGTTTCTTATGAGTCTGGAAAAGCCATTGTAAAATTTGAAAAAACAAAAACATCTGTTGAGCAGCTGACAAAAGCTATTGAAAAAGAAACGGGATATAAGGCAATAAACAAGAAAACTGAGAAACAATGACAAAACGTAAACAACACTGGGAAAACGTATATGAAACAAAAGGCGATCAGGAAGTAAGTTGGTATCAAGAAATTCCTGTTACTTCTCTCAATCTGATAGATTCCCTAAATCTAAAAAAGGATGATACGATTATAGACATTGGAGGAGGTAACTCAAATTTAGTGGTTCAACTATCTAAGAAAGGATTTAAAAACCTGTCTGTCCTTGATATTTCTGCAAAATCTTTAGAGAGAACAAAACTTAAATTGAAGCAAACTGCTGAAAATATTAATTGGATCGTAACTGATATTTTAGAATTTCAAACATCATTTGAGTTTTCGCTATGGCATGACCGAGCAACTTTCCACTTTTTAACCGAAAAAGAAGATATAGAGAAATATGTAAAACTAGTAGAAAAAGCGATTAAAACTGATGGATTCTTGATTATTGCCACTTTTTCAAATACAGGACCATTTAAATGTAGTGGACTTGAAATTACACAATATTCAAAAGAAACACTTCTTGGTTTGTTCCATGATAAATTTGAGCTCATCGATGCTTTTGATGATGTACATAAAACGCCTTTTGAGACTGAACAAAATTTCATTTACACTGTGTTTAAAAGAAAATAATATGGCTGACAAGGTAATATTAGAATCAACCTTAACATGTCCAAAATGCGGACATCAGAAGAAAGAAACAATGCCAACTGATGCTTGTCAATACTTTTACGAGTGTGAGAAATGCAAGGAAATAATTAAACCAAAAGAAGGTGATTGTTGTGTGTATTGTTCTTATGGAACAAATCCATGTCCTCCTATTCAAGAAAATAAAAGCTGCTGCTAAATGGAATCAAATACATCTATTCATATTAAAAATATGGTTTGTCCACGCTGTCTTGATACAGTTAGAGATATACTGTCTGAAATGAATATTGAGGCAGTTTCAATTCAGTTAGGGGAAGTCAAAACTTCAAAACGATTAGGAGATGAAGAAAAACAAACATTGCAGCAACGATTAATTCAAAAAGGCTTCGAGCTTTTAGAGGATAATAAGTCGAAACTCATTGGGAAAATCAAATCCATTATTGTAGATACCATTCACTACTCAAAAGAACCCGTTAATGGTAATTTTTCAAATTTATTAAGCGAGCAGCTCCATCACGATTACAGCTATCTCAGTCGTCTTTTTTCATCCGTGGAAGGCATCACTATTGAGAAATTTGTGCTTTCTCAGAAAATTGAAAAAGTCAAAGAGTTACTGTTTTATGACGAGCTGACCTTGTCGGAAATTGCTTTTCAACTCAATTACAGTAGCGTGGCGCATCTTTCCTCCCAATTCAAAAAAGAAACAGGCATGACCCCAACCGAATTTAAGAAGCAAAGAAAGCCCGGACATCGTTCATTGGATTCCATTTAGTCAAAATCCTGAAACAGATTACCCGAATTTTGTAACATAAACTTTTACCTTGATAACGACCTTTGTTGTATGGAAAAACAATACAACATATCGGGAATGACCTGCGGGGGTTGTGTATCTAAAGTTAAAAAGATATTGGAAGCTATCCCCGAGGTAAAATCTGCCCAGGTTCAACTGGAAGCTCCACAAGGAATTCTGTTTTTGCAAAAAGAAGTTTCTATGGAATTGTTAAACGGTAAACTAAGCTCAGCAGGAAACTACACCATTGAAGAAATTCATTCTACTCTAGTAAACGAAACAGAAATACCCCAAAAGTCCATCACCACCTACAAACCACTCGTCCTCATTGTATCATTCATAGCCGGAGTGAGTTTTTTGGTTCAGTATCCGTTTGAAAATTTTTCCGGAATGCTATGGATGCGATACTTTATGGCAGGTTTCTTTATTGTATTTGCATTTTTTAAACTGCTCAATTTGGAGGGTTTCTCCGATTCTTATAGGATGTATGATATAGTAGCGAAGAAATGGAACCTTTGGGGATTAATCTATCCTTTTGTAGAATTAGTCTTAGGCATCTTGTACCTAATTAATGTCTTTCCATTCGAGACAAATGTAGCAACGGCTATAATACTTGGGGTGAGTAGTATAGGTGTGATTCAAAGTAACTTGAACAAAAAGAAGATAAAATGCGCTTGTTTAGGGGATGTTTTCAATCTTCCTATGAGTACTGTGACGATAGTTGAAGACCTGACAATGGTAGCAATGACACTAGTAATGCTTTATTTTTTGTAATGGTCAAAATTTTGAAACAGAAAACCAAAAAATTGAAATATCTAACTAAAATCATTTAATTATCTTTGAATTACTGATAAAAATCATTAAATGAGCAAAATAAATTTTGAAACTTTGCGTTTAACGAATTTAGGATGAAAAGAATTCTTTCCATATTGCTTGCAATTTTGATGCTCACAACCAACATGAGTATCACTTTTGCTACGCATTACTGTGGAGGGAAAGCTGTTAAATCTTCTATTTCATTTGGGCATGACGAACTGAGTTGCGGTATGGCTAAAATGGATGAGAAAGCTTGTGATGAGAGTGATCATGGACAAAAAATCACCAGAAAAGGTTGTTGTGAAAACAAATATACGACCCTTTCTGTAGATGATGATTATAGCAATCCTGGAGTAATTTCTCCAAATTTAGACTTCAAATTTGTAGCAGCCTTTGTAGTTGTTTATATAAACAATTACTTTTTTGATAAGGAAGAGTCGAATTCTTTTATTGCATACTCCCCCCCTTTGATAGAACAGGATAGATCTGTCCTGTTTCAGGTGTTCCGCATATAATACACATACTGTTAGTGATTCAAATACAATGCTGAATCACTGTGAATAGAATTGATTCTTTGAGATAAGACTTATTCTATTCCGATTAATAATTACCCTATTTCGGTAATTATTAATAAAAGAAAGACAACAATATAAATTTGTCAATTTAACAGTATGATATGCTTAATAAAATAATAAAATATTTCCTTGAGAATAAACTAGTCACAATACTTGTAATTGTATTGTTTATCGGATGGGGATTAGTTACTGCCCCATTTGGGTGGAAGATTGGTTCACTTCCGTCAGATCCTGTGCCCGTTGATGCCATTCCTGATATTGGAGAAAATCAACAAATTGTGTTTACCCAATGGATGGGGAGATCTCCACAAGATATTGAAGACCAAATTACTTATCCATTAACTACTTCCTTGTTAGGTATTCCCGGGGTGAAATCCATCCGTAGTTCTTCCATTTTCGGATTCAGTAGTATCTACATCATCTTCAACGAGGATATAGATTTTTACTGGTCACGTTCTCGAATTCTTGAAAAATTAAATTCACTTCCTTCCGGGTTATTACCTGAAGGAGTACAACCTTCTCTAGGACCCGATGCAACAGCTCTCGGTCAAGTTTATTGGTACACCTTAGAAGGAAGAGACAAAGAAGGTAACCCAACCGGGGGATGGGATTTACACGAAATTCGGACAGCTCAAGATTTTTATGTCAAGTATGGATTAAATGCCGTGGATGGTGTTTCTGAAGTGGCTTCCATAGGAGGTTATGTTCAGGAATATCAAATAGATGTAAATCCTGATGCGCTGCGTATTTACGACATTCCCCTTCATAAGGTGATGATGGCGGTTAAAAAGTCGAACCGTGATGTGGGTGCAAAAACCATTGAGATCAATAAAGCTGAGTATCTAGTTAGAGGATTAGGGTATGTTAAGTCCATTGAAGATATAGAGAAGGCAGTAGTTGATGTTCATGATAATGTACCGATTCGAGTAAAAGATGTTGGCGTTGTTACGCTTGGACCAGCAACTCGAAGAGGGCTTTTGGACAAGGACGGAGCGGAAGTAGTTGGAGGCGTTGTTGTTGCTCGATATGGCTCCAACCCCTTACATGTCATTAATAATGTAAAAGAAAAAATTAAGGAAATCGCTCCCGGACTTCCGAAGAAGACCTTGGCTAATGGTGTTGAAAGTCAATTAACCATTGTGCCATTCTACGATAGAACTCAGTTGATTTACGAAACACTTGGCACACTGGAAGAAGCACTTTCTTTGGAGTTGCTCATTACCATACTTGTTGTAATTGTTATGGTTTTGAATCTAAGAGCTTCCATTCTAATCTCTTCCCTTCTACCTATTGCTGTTTTAATGGTGTTTATCGCCATGCGTTACTTTGGGGTAGATGCCAATATTGTAGCTCTTTCAGGTATTGCAATAGCCATTGGTACAATGGTGGATTTAGGGATCGTCCTCTCTGAAAACGTCATTAAACATATTGATGAAGCTTCACCTAGTCAGAAATTAATTAATACTATCTATAATGCAGCAGCAGAAGTAAGTTCGGCTATTGTAACTGCCGTGGCAACTACAATTGTAAGTTTTGTTCCTGTGTTTACAATGGAGGCAGCGGAAGGGAAACTATTCAGACCATTAGCCTTCACTAAAACATTTGCCTTGATTGCATCCTTGTTTGTGGCATTAATAATACTGCCAACATTGGCGCATTGGGTATTTGGAATTAAAATCAACAAAAACGCTAAAGGCAAACTCATTAATGCTTTATTGATTTTAGGTGGATTAATAATTGCAATTTGGGTTAGTGTTTGGGGAGGTATAACGTTGATGGCATTTGGTGCTGCATGGTTTATTACAGAATATAGTCCAAAACAGAATTTTTTCACGAAAAACTTAGCCTTAATCATAACCGTTGTTTCGGTAGTTTGGTTGCTAGCTAAATACTGGATGCCTCTTGGTGCGGGAATTTCATTGTTATGGAATTTCATATTTGTTGCAGCTATTGTAAGTGTCATTCTCGGAGCATTTTATCTACTTGAAAAATACTATGTGAAAATCCTCCACTGGTGTTTGGCAAACAAGGTTAAGTTTTTAATGATACCAACCATTGTGATCTTGTTTGGAACAACAGTGTGGGTAGGTTTCAATTCTATGTTTGGCTTTGTCGCTACAGGTTTTGATAAAGTAGGGGTCAACATTAGAACCACATCAGTTTGGTCAGGTCTATCTCATTCCCTACCCGGTCTTGGAAAAGAATTTATGCCTGCACTAGATGAAGGAAGTTATTTATTAATGCCTACTTCCATGCCTCATGCCGGTGTAGAGCAAAATAAAACGGTGGTTCAGCAATTGGATATGTTGTTGGCAAACATTCCCGAAGTAGAATTAGCCGTTGGTAAAATGGGAAGGGTTGAATCTGCATTGGATCCAGCTCCTATTTCCATGTATGAAAACATCATTAATTACAAACCGGAATATCTTCTCAACAAAAAAGGACACCGAGAGCGTTTTAAGGTCAATAAGGAGGATCAGTTTATGCTCACTTCCGGTGATGCTATCACCAATGAAGAAGCTTTAGAACAAGGTATTTCAGAAGACGAATTGATTCCTGATGCGAATGGCTTGTACTTTAGAAACTGGAGAACTCATATCCAATCACCAGACGATATTTGGAACGAGATTGTTAAAGTAACCAATATTCCAGGTGTTACTTCCGCTCCAAAACTTCAACCCATTGAAACCCGATTAGTGATGTTACAAACTGGTATGCGTGCACCGATGGGTATTAAAGTGTTTGGACCTGATCTAAAGACAATCGAAAAATTTGGTTTAGAGTTGGAGGCTATTCTTAAAGAAGTTCCATCAGTAAAAACAGAAGCCGTATTTGCCGATCGTATTGTGGGTAAACCATACTTACATTTTAACATCAATAGAGATGCAATTTCTAGGTATGGGTTAAACATTGAAGATGTTCAGCAAACCATCGAAACAGCTATTGGTGGTATGCAGATAACCTCTACTGTGGAAGGTCGTGAACGTTTTCCTGTACGGGTGAGGTATCCAAGAGAATTAAGAGATGATCCTGATAAATTAAAAAAGGTTTTTATTCCATCTCCTACCGGTGTTCAAATACCTCTTGTTGAATTAGTAGATATTGAATATGTACGTGGACCACAAGTCATCAAGAGTGAAAATACTTTCCTTGTGGGGTATGTATTATTGGATAAAAAGGAAGGTTATGCGGAGGTAGATGTGGTTGAAGAAGCTCAACGCTTTATTCAGAATAAAATTGATCAGGGAGATTTAGTTGTTCCTTCAGGTATCAGTTTCAAATTCTCAGGAAGCTATGAAAATCAAGTGCGGGCAGAGAAACGATTGGCAATTATTGTCCCTATCGTATTAGCGATCATTTTCTTGATTCTCTATTTCCAGTTCAAATCTGTTAGTACATCTCTAATGATTTTTACCGGTATCGCCATGGCATTTAGTGGTGCATTTATGATGCTATGGTTATACGGACAAGATTGGTTCTTCAATTTTGAAATTCTGAATACGAACATGCGAGATTTGTTCCAAATGCATCCTATTAATCTCAGTGTAGCTGTATGGGTTGGCTTTATAGCACTATTTGGAATAGCAACGGATGATGGTGTGTTAATGGGAACCTATCTTGATCAGAGTTTTGAAAAAAACAAAACCACGACACTTGAAGGAATAAGAAATGCAGTAGTCATTGCAGGTCAGCGAAGAATCAAGCCTGCCATTATGACTTCGGCTACTACCATTATTGCTTTGCTACCGGTTTTAACCTCTACGGGTCGTGGAGCAGATATAATGATTCCAATGGCAATACCGGCTTTCGGTGGAATGATCGTAGCATCAATCACCTATTTTATTGTACCAGTACTGTACTGTTGGAGAGAAGAAAGAAAACTTAAAAAGGAAGCAAAATGAAACAATATATAGTAATAATCACTGCACTCCTTTTGGTTGGACTAAGCACAAAATCAAGTGCTCAATCCTTAGAAGAGAGTCTAAAGCTAGCAGCAGAAAACAATCCGTTGCTCAAAGCAAAATATGCCGATTTTGAAGCTGCTATGCAAAAGGTAGCACAAGTCAATAGTTTACCTGATCCTACTTTTTCATTCGGCTACTTTATTAGCCCTGTAGAAACTCGTGTTGGACCACAAAGAGCAAAAGTAGGTCTTACACAAATGTTCCCATGGTTTGGCACACTTAAAACAGCAGGAAATGTTCAGGCACTTCAGGCAGAAGCCAAATATCAAGAGTTCATCAATGCCAAAAATGAATTGTATATGCAGGTAAAATCTGCTTGGTATCCTATTTATGAAGTAAATCAAAAGATTCTTTTACAAAAGGAAAACAAGGACATTTTAAGTAGTTACAAGCAACTGGCAACTACAGGGTTTAAGAATGATAAAGGCAGTATGGTAGATGTGATTCGTGTTGACATCATGATAGAAAACACAGAAACCGAAATAAAATTGCTGCAAGATCAGCTACGACCTCTGTTTGTTCACTTTAATAAATTGCTTAATAGACCTGACTCTATTGTGGTTCAAGTTGATCAAAAGTTGAATATAGTTTCAGTGCCTTTGAATTATCGAAAAGATAGTTTGCTAGCAAATCATCCTTTGTTGCAATCACTTGATTTAAAAATGCAATCGGCACAAGAAGCCGAAGAGTTAAGCAAGAAACAAGGATTACCAAAGTTTGGTGTAGGACTGGATTACGTATTTGTTGGAGAACGCAATGATATGGTTGTGCCTGATAATGGAAAGAATGTGATCATGCCTATGGTAAGTATGAGCATTCCTATCTATCGTGGAAAGTACAAGGCTGCAACTAAAGAAGCTCAATTCAAACAAGAAGCCATTGCTAATTATAAAACGAACACAGAGAATACACTGGTTTCAAACTATGAAATGGCATGGTATGAATTGGATAAAGCCAGGCAATTGATCGAATTGTACAACACCCAAGTTTCAAAAACAGAACAAGCCATTTCATTACTGGAAACAGCTTACAGTAATTCAGGAAAGGACTTTGAAGAAATCCTTCGAATGCAACAAGAATTATTAAAATATCAAATAGCTACTGCTACAGCGACTAAAGCATTTTATGTGGCTCTAGCTAAATTGGATTATCTCACTTCAAAAACGGAATAAGATGAAAAATATAAATAAAAATACAGTCTATATAGCTCTAGGAACTTTAGTAATTGGATTATTATTGGGTTGGGCGATGTTTGGGGGAGCTTCTCAAAAGGAAGCAAATGAGGAAAAACATGAACACTCTAAAAATACGATTTGGACTTGCTCCATGCACCCTCAAATTAGGCAAAACGAACCGGGGCAATGCCCTCTTTGTGGAATGGATTTAATTCCTCTCTCTGATGAAGGTAATAGTGAAGATAATCCAATGGAAATAAAAATGTCTCCAACCGCCATGCAATTAGCAAACGTTCAAACTTCTATTATCACCAAAAGGAAGCCGATAAAAGAAGTAAGAATGAATGGAAAGATTAAGGCAGATGAACGTAATGTTACCTCACAATCATCGCATATACCAGGGCGAATTGAAAAATTAATGGTGAGCTTTACTGGTGAATCTGTTCAAAAAGGTCAAGTACTCGCTTATATTTATTCACCTGAATTGGTAACTGCTCAGGAAGAATTATTTGAGGCTCAAAAAATAAAAGAAACACAACCCGGTTTGTATCAGGCTGCGGTCGAGAAGTTGAAAAACTGGAAACTAACAGAAAAGCAGATTAATCAAATTTTAGAAGGTGGAGTTGTTCAGGAGCAGTTTCCTATCCTAGCTGATGTTTCCGGAATCGTGTTGAACAAGAAAGTAAACTTAGGTGATTACATCAAAAAAGGTCAAACCATATACGAAGTAGCTAACCTAAGTAAGGTATGGGTCTTGTTTGATGTATATGAAAGCGATATACCTTGGGTAAAATCTGGAGATAACGTTCAGTTTACTGTTCAATCTATTCCGGGGGAGACTTTTAAAGGCAAAATATCTTTTATCGATCCGGTAATTAACCCTAAAACTCGTGTTGCCTCTGCTCGTGTAGAAATTAGCAACCCCGGCATGCGTTTGAAGCCTGATATGTTTGTGTTAGGCACAATTGAAAGTCCTATTCATAATGAAAAAGAGGCATTGATAGTGCCAAAATCAGCAGTCATGTGGACGGGAGAACGTTCCGTTGTTTACACTAAAATCACAAATGCTAAAGGTATTAGTTTTATGATGAAAGAAGTAACGCTAGGTCCGGCTTTAGGCGATAGCTATGTGATCAAATCAGGGCTTGAACCGGGAGAAGAAATTGCCACTAATGGAACATTTAGTATTGATGCTGCTGCTCAGTTAGCCGGAAAACCAAGCATGATGAACCCGGAAGGAGGTGTGGTAATGACCGGTCATAATCATGGCGGAGGAAATACTCCCCAAAATACCGACCATAGCTCACATTCAAAAAATATCACCATTAGCTCCAAAGCAAAAGAAGAATTGAATCCTTTATTCAATGAATATTTCAAATTAAAGAACGCTTTGGTGGATGACAACCTAGATAAGGCAGTATCAGCTTCAAAAGACATGGGTGTTCTATTGAGTAAAGTAAATATGGGGGTATTTACAGGTGAAGCACACAATGTATGGATGAAACACAGCAGTGTGTTGGAAAAGGAATTGAGAAAAGCAGGCAGCACAAATGAAATAGGTAAAATGAGAGTACTCTTTAAAAATATTTCAGATCAAATGATTATGCTAATCAAAACATTTGGAGGCATAGAACAACCTGTATTTGTCGATTATTGCCCAATGGCAAATAATGACCAAGGAGCTGAGTGGTTGAGTACAGAAAAAGAAATCAAAAACCCATATTTCGGAGCTTCAATGCTTAAATGTGGAGAAGTGAAACAAGAGATTAATAACGTTCAAAAATAAATATCATGAAGAAGAAAGTAGTAAAAATCGGATTATTAAGTGCATTAACCCTATTAGGAGTTAATCAATTAGCAATGGCAAACTCTACAACGAAAATAGAAGTTGTACATGGTGACCATAAAACAGAAACTTTTAAAGTATATGGTAATTGCGGAATGTGCGAAAAAACCATCGAAGGATCGCTGAAAAATGTGAAAGGGATTGATAAAGCAGACTGGAACAAAGAAACGAAAATGATGGAAGTAACCTTTGATCCGGAAGTGATTACTCTAACAGAAATCAAACAAAAAATTGCCGATGTAGGCTATGATACAGATGAAATAAGAGCAACTGAAAAGGCTTATAATGGTTTACCGGGTTGTTGCCAATATGAAAGACCTGAAAATAATGGGGATCACCATAATCATCAACATTAAAAATTAAGCATGAAAAGTTGCTGTCAAACAGAGAATCAGTCCTCACCCTCTAAACTCATGATTTGGGTAAAGAGAATTATTTGGTTCTCTGTTGCTGTGATTCTTCTTACGGTTGTAGTAAATCAATTTAGTAATTAATAAAATCTTAAAACATGAATATCAAACGCATATCGCTTTTTTCACTTGCTGTTGCAGGAAGTTTATTTCTAGCTAGCTGTGGAAATAGTAACAATACTGAAAATCATAATGACATGGATCATGAACACCACGAAGGCATGGAACATGACCACAGTTCTCATCAGCACTCTGAATCAAATGAAAGGAATGTTTCTTCAAATTCAGGGGAGTTAAAGGGTGATTTAACCTCCATTATGTCCTCTTATTTTTCCTTGAATGAATCTTTGGTGAAAGATAATGCTTCATCAGCAGCTAAGAGTTCGGAAAACCTTGTAGGAGCTTTAAAGACGTTTAAAGGAACTGGTTTAACTGTTGAGGCAAATAAAGAGGTAAGCGAAATACTGGAGAGTGCGATTGAAAATGCGGAACATATTGCAAGTAATTCTGATGATATAGACCATCAAAGAGAACATTTGGTCTCACTAAGTACCGATATAAAAGACCTAATTGGAATAATTGGTACTAAACAAAAGCTTTACGAAGATTATTGTCCAATGGCTAATAACAATGAAGGAGCTATTTGGATCAGTAACAAAGAAGAAATTAGTAATCCATATATGGGAAGCAGTATGCCAAAATGCGGTAAAGTAAATCGAGTTATTGAATAATGAAGAAAACACTCAAATGGTTTTTTATTGTTGGTTTGATCACATTGGTCGGAATACAATTTATTCCGGCTGATGTGAACAAACAAGAGGTTATTACCACCTCTGATATAAGGCACGTTTACGATGTTCCTGAAAATGTGATTAACATTCTTGAAAACTCTTGTTACGATTGTCATAGCAACAACACCAATTACCCTTGGTATAGCCAAGTTCAGCCTATCAGGTTAATTATGGATCATCACGTTGAAGAAGGAAAAGAGGAATTGAATTTTAGTGAATTCGCCAACTATTCCGAACGTAGAAAACGGAATAAAATGCGTGCAATATCAGAACAGATTGAAAAGAGTAAAATGCCATTGCCTTCATATTTATGGTTGCATTCAGATGCGAACTTATCTAACGAAGAAAAAAAAATATTAATGGATTTCATATCATCTTTAAAAAACTGATAAATATCAAGTAAACACGAAATGTATATCATTATTTACATACCTATATGCTGCTATTTTTATCAATAGAATTAATAAATGGAAACAATTACACAAGAGTTTAAAATAAAAGGAATGATTTGCAGCCGTTGCCTGAAAGTTCTGAATACAGAACTTAAAGCAACAGGAGTAGAAGTTGTAGAGATACAGCTTGGCAAAATTGTAATTCGCTACGACCCTGCCAAAATCGACAAATCATTGATTAAACGAATTATTCAGGAAAACGAGTTTGAAATCATTTGGGACAAGGAAAGTATTCTTGCCGAGCAAACAAAAAGGTGGGTAATCAACTACCTATGGAGTACAGAACAAGAGGAAAAACTATCCGATTACCTGATAAATAAGCTCAACACCAATTATGATTCTTTAAGTAGAACATTTTCAAAAACTTTTGGCAAAACCATAGAGCGTTACAGCATCTTGCTAAAGATGGAACGAACCAAAGAGTTGATTGAGAATGGTGAGTTGAGCTTTAGTGAAATCGCTTATGCAATGGGGTATCAAAACCCATCTGCTTTGTCGAGACAGTTTAAAACAGAGACAGGAATGACCATGAAGGAATATAAAAAACTTGGTGTGAGCAGAAGAATTCCTATTGACAAAATATGATAAGTAAAAACTGCAATATGGTAATTACTACTATTTATATAGATATATACTTGTATAGTAAAGAAAAACAAAATTTAACGCTTTAAAAACTGACATTATGTGGCACTATGACGGACATCATTTTTGGGGAATGCATTGGTTTTGGTGGATTCTATGGGTGATTTTTATCTTTTGGATTTTTGCAACTCCATACGATATTCCAGGACAGCGAAAGAAAAAAGAAGCTCCTTTGGATATTCTGAAAAAACGCTTAGCAAATGGAGAAATTTCAAAAGAAGAGTACGAGGATTTAAAGAATACTATTGAACGGAAAAACTAAAAAAATAAACTAATATGAAAACTACTTTTAAATCGTTATTTGGACTTGCACTAGCATCTCTACTATTTTCCTCCTGTTCACAAGAGCAAGATCAATCGCAATCATTATCAGATATGCTTAAAGACCCGAAACAACAGGAAGAGGTACTAAATGCTCTCTCTGAAAATCATGGTTTTTCAATGCGATACATTGATAAAATGTTAGAGAACGATCATGCTACGGGAATGATGGTGGATGGATTGGTGAAAGCAGCATCAAATGATAGTGTGTTGGCAGGGAAGATTAGTGATATGATTACAAAGTATCCAGATCTAATGCTCATGACCATGCATCATTATATGCCTGTAATTAGTGCTGATGAGCACATGTGTGATGGTTTTTGTGATCATGCCATGCAGCACGAAAATATTATGGAAGGTATGTGTCATAAGATGAAGGAAAAAGAAACCATGAGCTGCTGCCATTGAGAATTGACTTTTGTCGCTATTCGTGAAAATATTTAAAGAAATGTCAAAAGAGACTCAAAATTATGAAGGGTTAGCTGAAGTTTTTAAAGCTATAGGACACCCTATTAGAATTGCTATTCTAAATCTTTTATGTAACTTTGACAGGCTTACTGTAAAAAATATTTATGAGAAACTTAAGATAGAACAACCAATCGCTTCAAGACATCTTGGAATTATGAGAAGTAATGGAATTTTAGAAAGAATACAGGAAACAGGTAATACTTATTACTGTTTCAGTGAAAAGAATCCTTATGTCGATTGTATTAAACCTTGTTTTGAGAAGTCCTTTTTTAAGCAAATACATACAGGTATCTAAATAACTGAATACTAAAAATATAAATAATGAAAAAACATATACTTTGGATGATTATTGGGTGTGGGCTTCCTTTGCTCTTAATCTTTTTTGCACCTGCTTTAGGGATAAATAACAGTATATCCACCTTCGTTTTTATTGTTGCAATGTTTGCCTGTCACCTTTTAATGCCTATGCATCATAGTGGGCATCAGCATAATCACGATCATTCTAAAACTTCAAAAACTGAAAAAGATGAATCACATTAATATTAAGAAATTCGGATTGGCTTTTGGACTAACCGGAGCATTGCTCTATATGGGCTGTATAGTTTTAATGGCTACCGTTGGACATGCAGGTACAGTTAAATTTTTCAACAGCTTGTTGCACGGGCTGGATGTTTCTACGGTTGTCCGCATGGATGTTCCGCTTTGGGAGGCCGGTATTGGAATCATTGAAACGTTTATTCTCGGCTGGCTGGTGGGAGCTTGTATAGCGGGATTTTATAACGCAACGATAAAGGAAAAATAATGCAATATGCCTGGTTCATTTGGTCGCTCATTATTTTAGGAATATGGCTTGTCATATTCCTGATGATGAAAGGTGTGCGCAAAGAAATGCTTGTAGCAAGTCTTTGGACAACCCCTCTTGGCCTTACCGAACCATTGTTTGTGCCTGAATACTGGAATCCACCCTCCCTTTTTAACATGGCACAAAAAACCGGTTTTGACATAGAAAGCCTAATTTTTTCCTTTGCCATAGGGGGAATTGGATCTGTACTCTATAACATAATCACAAAAGCTCAACTTCAACCTCTTAGTGATACAGAAAAATCGCATAGAAGACACCGGTTTCATCGCTATACTATTCTGGTTCCGGTTGTTATCTTTTTTTCATTAGCCTTTTTTACAGACCTAAACCATATATATTGTGGGGTGGCAGGCATGTTTGCCGGAGCTGTTACTGCATTATGGTGCAGACCTGATTTGAAAAATAAAATATGGATAGGAGGCATTCTATTCTCCCTGCTGTATTTCTTCTATTTCACCAGCTTGAGGTTAGCCTACCCCACTTATGTTGATTTGGTTTGGAACATGGAAGAAATCTCAGGTGTACTCGTTTTGGGAATACCATTGGAGGAATATCTTTTTGCTTTCACATTTGGTATGTTCTGGTCGAGCCTTTATGAACACACGCACTGGTACAAATTAATTAAAACAAGTAAAAATAACACAGCCCATGCAAGCATGTAGAACAGGAGATGAAATATGTTTACCAGACAGCAACTTACCAAGAGTTGTAGTAATTGGTGGAGGGTTTGCAGGTATTTCGCTTGTGAAAAAACTCAAAAACAAACCTGTTCAAGTGGTTGTGTTGGATAAGAATAATTTTCACCAGTTTCAGCCTCTTCTCTATCAGGTTGCTACCAGTGGTATTGAACCTGATAGTATCGTCTTTCCGCTCCGGAAACTATTTAAAAGATATAAAAATGTTGTTTTCCGTATGGCAATAGTGAATGAAATTCAGTCCGAAGAAAATACCATCATCACAGATATTGGAGCGGTTGAATACGATTATTTGGTAATCGCCACCGGAAGCGACACCAACTTTTTTGGATTAAAAGATGTGCAGCAACATAGTGTCGGGATGAAAACCATACAGGAGGCATTAGACATACGGAGCCTGATCCTGCAAAACCTTGAAAAAGCGGTGGTAACTTGTGATGAAGCAGAAAGAAATGCCCTAACCAATTTTGCCATCATTGGTGGTGGCCCGGCAGGTGTAGAAACCGCAGGTGCAATGGCTGAATTTAAAAAATACATCCTCCCAAAAGATTATCCCGAACTGGATGCTTCGATGATGTCTATTTATCTCATTGAAGCAGGAGATGAGTTATTAAAGGCCATGTCCGATAAATCTTCAGAAAATGCCATAAAATTTCTGAGCAAAATGGGAGTAGAAATACAATTAAACACAGTGGTTCAATCGTATGATGGACTGTACATTAAAACAGATAAAGAAGTCCTGCTACAAGCTAGAACCGTTATCTGGACTGCCGGAGTAAAGGGGAATATCCCAACCGGTATTAGAAAAGAAAACATAGCAAGGGGAAATCGCATTTTAGTGGATAGTTATTGTAGAATAAAGGGACACAAAAATATTTATGCCATAGGAGACATTGCAGCAATGGTATCAGACCATTACCCTTCCGGACATCCGATGGTGGCACAGGTTGCCATTCAGCAAGGGAAGCAACTGGCCAATAACATACTTCTCCAATTACAAGGCAAAGAACGGAAGGCCTTCACCTATAAAGACAAAGGTTCTTTAGCAACAATAGGAAAAAGAAAAGCTGTTGCCGATTTAGGAAAACTACGGTTCGGTGGATATTTCGCATGGCTATTATGGTCGGTGGTACACTTGCTCTCGATCAGTGGTTTTAGGAATAAGTTACTAGTGGCAATGAACTGGGCATGGAGTTATTTCACGTATGACAAAGGAAACCGGTTAATTATTAGAAAATATTCAAGAAAAAAAATACTGGAATATGAAGAACATTAAAGTAGCAGTAAACGGATATGGAGTAATAGGGAAACGGGTAGCTGATGCGGTTTCCTTACAGGATGATATGGAACTGATTGGCGTTTGCGATGTGGTTTCAGATTGGCGCATTAAAATGGCGGTAGATAAAGCCTATCCTGTTTTTGCATTCAATGATGATTACAAAAAACAAATGGTTGATGCTGGAATTGTGATTGCAGGCACTCTCGATGAATTGACGGAAACTGCTGATATAATTGTGGACTGCACCCCTAAGAAAATAGCTACCGGAAACATAGAAAAATATAAGGCTGCAAACCTAAAATTCATTGTTCACGGAGGCGAAAAGCATGAGGTAACCGGGCACTCGTTCAGTGCGGAAACTAATTATGATACTGCTATTGGGCGAGCATCTACCCGTGTGGTATCCTGTAATACAACTTCTATTCTTCGTACCCTCACTACCTTAAAAAAAGCAGGGTTGCTTAAAAAAGCGAGAGGAACTTTACTACGTAGAGCAACCGATCCCTGGGAAAGTCATTTAGGAGGAATTATGAATACGCTGGTTCCGGAGAAAGACATTCCAAGCCACCAGGGGCCAGATACCCAAACAGTCGATCCGGAACTGGACGTGATTACAGCAGCCGTTAAAGTTCCTCAAACGCTCAGTCATTTGCATTACTGGAATGTTCAGTTAACCCGAAAAGCCACTAAAGAGGAAATAGTAGCAGCCCTTAAAACTTCTACAAGAATCATGCTGATAAACTATGATGATGGGCTTACCGCCAATAATGTTATTAAAGAATGGATGCTGGAAAAAGGAAGGCCATACGGTGATATGTATGAAGTTGCCTTGTGGCAGGATATGCTGAAAGTGATTGGGGATGAGCTTTTCTATGCTTATGTAGTAGATAATCAGGCAATCGTAATACCTGAAACCATTGATGCTATCCGTGCATTGACAGAATTAGAAACAGATGCTAATGAATCTATAAGAAAAACGAATGAAAGTTTGGGAATATTCCAAAAGTAACACATGAGAAGGCTAATACTATACTGGTTTAAAATACAGGCAGCGAAAGCAGCCAAAGATATACTCGCACCACATTTCGACAAGAAAGAAGTGCAGGACATACTTCATGGATATTGGCAACGCTACATACAGCTTAAACCAGAAGTACCCCAAATGCCCACAATGGGAGGTTCACTCATGTTACATCTATCGGCTATGTCCACCGGTTTCTATCAGGAATTAACGACAAGAGGAAGGGATGAAGAAACCACCACTCAATTGTTCTATGACATTGCCTGGAAGGTCTATCAGAAAATGGGCAGGTTCTCCTGGTGGCTGGCAGGTTTGGGTAATCAAACCGGCTATGGCAGGTTATTAAAAGCCACCAAATTGTTCCGGGCATTTCCGTTTAACAGTCCTTCCTATCAATGGAAAGATGTACAAACGGAAAAAAATGTAGTCGGCTTTGATTGCGTGAAATGCCCGGTTGCTGAATACTTTGAAACTAAAGGATTATCAAAATTTTGTGCAGCTACCTGGTGTGCATTGGATTACCCGTTAGCAGAAATGTGGAACGCTAAATTAGAAAGAACCGGAAGCATCGCAGGAGGAGCTAAAGTGTGTGATTTTCGGTGGAATGTAAAACCAACAGAAGAAAATGTTTGATACAGAAATAAAAACCCTCAAATCACTCAACATCTACCTGCAAAAGCTGGTAGAAGGCAAGTTATGGTTAAAAGTAATCATCGCTTTATTTCTGGGGGTTGGCGTAGGTATCTTATTAAGTCCCGGAATAGGATGGGTTCCGGTAAGTGTATCACAGCCTTTAGGCAGTTGGCTGGCGTTGCCCGGCAAACTATTCCTGAAACTGGTACAAATGATTATGATACCCTTGATATTTGCTTCTATTATCACCGGAATTGCCAGCAATAATGAAGAACAACTGCGAAAGATGGGATTGGGCGTAGTTGTTTATTTTGTCTTCACTACTGCCATATCCATTACCATCGGAACGATAATTACCCTGCTGATAAAGCCAGGCAATCTAATCCATCAACTATCGGTACAGGAACACAGCAAAGCAATGGAAAATACATCTGTTGAGGGTACTTCCATACCTGGATGGAGTGATATTCCCAACGCTATTTCAGAGTTGTTGCCGGATAATCCACTTGCTTCAATGGTAACAGGGGAAATGCTATCCATTGTCATTTTCACCATCATCATTGGTGTGGCCATTACAGCACTTACTAAGAACATGCAGCGTCCTATTATGACCTTGTTAAGTGCCATACAGGAAATTTGTATGACCGTAGTAAGATGGGCAATGAAATTAGTCCCGTTAGCCGTATTTGGATTAATGGCGCAGTTGAGTTCAAGCATAGGGGTAAGTTCACTGACCGGTATCGGGCTCTACTTTGTAGTAGTGTTATTAGGGCTTTTCCTCCTGCTTTGTGTTTACTTGCTACTTGTTAGCCTTTTAGGAAAAACCAATCCATTTGTTTTCCTCAAAAAAATACGGGATGTGCAGCTATTAGCATTCTCCACTACCAGCTCCGCAGCCGTGATGCCTTTATCGCTTAAAACAGCCGAAGATAAATTGAAAATCACTCCTTCGGTCAGCAACTTTATTATCCCGATAGGCGCAACCGTAAACATGGACGGAACAGCCATTTACCAGTGCATCACCACCTTGTTTATTGCGCAGGCTTATGGACTGGAGATGAGCCTGCTCAACATTGTATTGGTCATGGTTACCATTGTAGCAGCTTCCATCGGTACACCTGCCATTCCCGGAGGCGGAGTAGTGATCCTTGCCTCCGTATTGCAGGGAGCCGGTATCCCAACAGAAGGCATAGTAATTATCATAGGCGTTGAACGAATACTTGGCATGTTCCGAACCGCCATTAACGTAACCGGAGATTTAACCGCCTGTATTGTATTTGACAAATGGCACAATAAAATACCGGAACCTAAAACGAACTAAATTCAACTAATAAATGCA
>DBGO01000019.1 GCA_002295925.1 Flavobacteriales bacterium UBA852 | reverse complement strand
TTAGCCTAAATGCACAACGGGTTTGAATAAATTTGTTTTTAACAGGAATATCAATAATTTAAAAGTTAATTTAGCCTAAATGCACAACGGGTTAAACCTTATATTTTAGATTATTACTAAAATAAATTGCATTAGACTTCATACTGAAATTAACTCCCGAAAATGCTACGGATGTATCAATATGTGGAAATTTTTTTGGAACCCTTCCACCATCTAGCATTAGTCGTCCCTCCGGTAATTTCTTCGAGCATTTTAATTCTTTTTGCTTAGCAGTATCTTGTGGTTGTGAATTTTTTTGTTTCTGAACGTTTTTATTGGGAGTTGTGATTACATGTATCATAAAAAATAGTATAGTTAAGGAGTAAATAAATATTGTTTTCATAAGTCTGTTTTTTTAAAATTTAAGGTTAAATATAACGTTAATTATAGATAAATATTAAAAAGAAACAAAAATATATTTCTTTTTTATAAGGAAAAATAGCGTTGGGATTCTAATTTTAAATAAAATTTCCTCACAGATAGAAAAATAAAAGTTGTTAAGAAAACATAAATAAATACCACTTGTCAAACAGTAGTTTCATTTACTCAATGAATAATAGTATCTTTGCCGCACAAAATTTATTGCATAAAATAAATGACAAACTCAAAACACCTTGTAGAAGTTGCCGTAAAAGGATTACAAGACAAAAAAGGAAAAGATATTCGCGTAATTGAATTGAAAAATTTACCCAATGCTGTTTGCGATTATTTCATTATTGCCAGCGGAACATCCAATACGCATGTTTCGGCTTTGGCAGATGCTGTAGTGGAAGAATCGCGTAAAGCATTAAACGAAAAACCTTGGCATACCGAAGGTTGGCAAAATGCCGAGTGGATTTTGCTCGATTATGCCGATGTAGTGGTGCATGTTTTTCAACCCGAAACACGCGATTTTTACCGTCTTGAAGACTTATGGGCAGATGCTCCGGTAACCATTATTGAAGAAACAGAATAAAAATTCCAAATAGTTAAAGAATAATAAAATGACACAAAAGCGTAAAAAAAATAATTTTCCCAAAATGCCAAAAGGGAATCAAAAACCATCATTCAATTTTTATTGGATTTATGCCATTATCGGTATTTTTCTGATAACCTTATCATTATTTAACAACGCACCGGCAGGTTCGGAAATTACCATTGCCGATTTTGAAGAAATGGCAAAAGAAGGCGATGTGGCTAAATTAACCATAGTCAATAATCATATTGCCGAGGTTTATCTCAAACCCGAAGCATTGCAAAAAGAAGAATATAAATCAAAAGTAAGCAAGTCGGTATTCAATCAATACGGACCGCAATTTACATTCGAAATCGGTTCGCTTGAAGTTTACGGCGACGACTTGAAAAACCTAAGTAAAGAATACGGTTTTAAACTCGATTTTGAAATTCG
This sequence comes from Flavobacteriales bacterium UBA852, assembly GCA_002295925.1. Classification (GTDB taxonomy): domain Bacteria; phylum Bacteroidota; class Bacteroidia; order Flavobacteriales_E; family Vicingaceae; genus UBA852. The sequence goes on along the minus strand of DBGO01000019.1, from coordinate 47,746 downwards.
CGAAGATTGGCTGGGTAATTTATTGGCATGGATTCTTCCTATTTTGATATTTGTCGGGATATGGATGTTTATAATGAAACGAATGGCCGGCGGTCCGGGTGGACCGGGTGGACAAATATTCAATATCGGAAAATCAAGAGCACAAGTTTTCGACAATGGAAAAAGTACCAATGTTACGTTTAAAGATGTAGCCGGATTGGAAGGTGCAAAAGAAGAAGTACAAGAAATAGTCGATTTCTTAAAACACCCAAAAAAATATACTGCACTGGGTGCCAAAATTCCAAAAGGAGCATTGCTTGTAGGTCCTCCCGGAACAGGTAAAACCTTGTTGGCAAAAGCTGTTGCCGGCGAAGCTAAAGTGCCGTTTTTCTCGCTTTCGGGTTCCGATTTTGTCGAGATGTTTGTTGGGGTAGGTGCTTCGCGTGTGCGTGATTTGTTTAAACAAGCCAAAGAAAAAGCACCTTCAATTATATTTATTGATGAAATTGATGCCATTGGTAGAGCCAGAGGAAAAGGCATTGCGCAAGGAGCCAATGATGAGCGCGAAAATACATTAAATGCACTGTTAACCGAAATGGATGGTTTTGGCACAAACACCGGCGTAATTGTAATGGCTGCTACCAACCGTGCCGATGTATTGGATAGAGCATTAACCCGTCCGGGACGTTTCGATAGAATTATTTATGTCGATTTACCCGATTTAAAAGAGCGCCAAGAAATTTTTGAAGTGCATTTGAAAAAAATTAAAATTGATAATACGGTAGATGTTGATTTCTTGTCGCGTCAAACACCCGGATTTTCTGGCGCCGATATTGCAAACATTTGTAACGAAGCAGCATTGATTGCCGCGCGTAAAAAGAAAAAATCTGTCAGCCAGCAAGATTTTCTTGATGCAATTGACCGTGTTATCGGTGGATTGGAGAAGAAAAACAAAATCATCAGCGATACCGAAAAGAAAACCATAGCTTTCCACGAAGCCGGACACGCAACAGTAAGTTGGTTGGTAAGATATGCCTCACCACTGGTAAAAGTAACCATTATTCCGCGCGGACGTTCGTTAGGAGCAGCGTGGTATTTGCCCGAAGAGCGACAAATTACCACCACCGAACAATTACTTGATGAAATGTGTGCCGCATTGGGTGGTAGAGCCGCCGAAGAAGTGGTTTTTGGTAAAATTTCTACCGGAGCATTAAGCGATTTGGAAAAAGTAACCAAACAAGCCTACGCAATGGTGTCTATTTACGGTTTAACCGATAAACTGGGCAACATCAGTTATTACGATTCTACCGGACAAGCGGATTATTCTTTCTCTAAACCTTACAGCGAAAAAACTGCTGAAATAATTGATGAAGAAGTGCATAAAATTATTGAAGAGCAATACGAAAGAGCCAAAAAACTGTTGTCGGAAAATAAAGATAAATTAGCCGAATTGGCTGAAAGTTTATTGAAAAACGAAGTTATTTTTAAAGAAGACTTAGAAAAAATATTTGGTAAGCGTCCGTTTCCGGAAGATGATGAGCTGATACATAAATCACCCGAAGAAACATCATCTTTACCCGAAGATGTGATTGCAAAAGAAAAAGCTGACAAACCGGATAAAAACAATAAAGATAAAAAAGAGGAAGAAGCTACCGAAAGTGAATCCTCGGGCACTGAAGAGCAACAAACCAATGAGCAACCGGAACAAGGAAAATAACGCCGAACATTTTATAGCCGTATTTTCCACGCTCGATATGATAGAAGCTATTGGTATAACTGAATATTTAAAGCAAAACAATGTGCCGGCTTTTATTGTAAACAAAAAAGACACAGTGCAGTTGCATATTACAACCGGAGAGATAGAAGTGTTTGTAAACACCAAAGATGTGATAAAGGCAAATTATCTTTTGGATAAAAAATTTAATTCGGATAATTAAAAAAAATAAGAATGTTAACCAGAGCCATAACCGGATTTTTCTTTATATTGACAGTATTATCGGCAGTTTATTTTGGCGATTTTACAACAATAGCATTGGCTGTATTGGTTTCTGTGCTGGGGTTGGATGAATTTTATAAAATTGCCAAATTGCTCAATGTTAAAACCGATTTTACTCTGGCTTTTTTATTGGGAATAATAAACTTGTGTTTGTTATTTTTTACAGAAGTAAATGTGTTGCAAACAAAATGGACAGTATTATTAATACCTTCGTTGCTGCTGGTGTTTATTGCCGAGTTGTATAAAAAAACAAGCAATCCTTTTAAAAATATTGCATTTTCAATTTTGGGCTGGCTTTACATTTTATTTCCTTTTTATATGCTGTATAAATTAGGAACATTTAAAAATTATGAAATAACCGATTCGTTCAATAATGAAATTTTATTTGGCTTTTTTATAATTATTTGGACTTATGATACAGGCGCTTATTTAAGCGGAAGATTTTTGGGAAAGCACAAACTTTTTGAACGCATTTCACCCAAAAAAACGTGGGAAGGATTTATCGGAGGAATAATTTTGGCAATTGTTTCAGCCGTGGTTATCAGTAAATACTTTACCTCTTACGAAATGTTCGATTGGATATTTATTGCTGTTATAGCCACAGTTACAGCCACATTTGGCGATTTAACCGAATCAATGCTCAAACGTTCGGCAGAAATAAAAGATTCGGGAACCATTTTGCCCGGTCATGGCGGAATCCTCGACCGTTTTGACAGTGTGCTCTTTGCTGCGCCGGCAGTTTTTACTTATCTGTTTTTAATTTCTCACTAAAAACGCTATTTTTGTCCGATGAAGTTACACAAAGAAGGATACCCCTCAATAGCAATTGTCTTCACGTTTGTTATTATCATAAACATAATAGACCAATATTTTAATCACTCATATAACTTTGTTCATTACTTGGTTTGGCTGGTTAGCGCATTTCTTATTGTGGCAATTTTGCAATTTTTTCGTGTGCCAAAACGTAAAGTAACCAAAGGTGAAAATCTTGTAGTAGCACCTGCCGACGGAAAAGTAGTGGTGATAGAAGAAGTAATGGAAGATGAATATTTTCACGAAAAGCGCTTACAGATATCAATTTTTATGTCGCCAACTAACGTACATATCAACCGGTATCCGATAGGTGGGAAAATTAAATATTTCAAATATCATCCGGGGTTGTATTTAGTAGCTTGGCATCCAAAATCATCTACCGAAAACGAACGCACTACCGTAGTGGTAGAAAACGAAAATGGCAAAAGTGTTTTGTTCAGGCAAATTGCCGGAGCAATGGCTCGCCGTATAGTTTTTTACGGTAAAGAAGGCGACAAAGTGGAGCAGGGGCAAGAGTGCGGATTCATAAAATTTGGCTCAAGAGTAGATTTGCTTTTACCTTTAGATGTAGATGTAAAAGTAGTGTTGGGGCAAAAAGTTCGCGGTCCCGAAACTATTATTGCCGAATTTAAGACATAAATTCCCCTCAATAATTTTCGTTAAAAATCGTTTTAATCAACTGTGCATTTGCGGTTATTTTATTAACTTGCAGTTTCTTAAAAGATATTGATTGAAACATTTTTTTAAAATAACATTAATCATTTCTCTATTGCTTTGCAGAGCCGTTGTGCAAGGTCAGTTCTATTACGGAACGCATACCGATTTTGGTAAAAACCGTGTGCAATACGATGAATTTTTATGGCAATATTACCGGTTCGAAAATTATGAAACCTATTTTTACGAAGGGGGGAAAAACATTGCTGTATTTACTGCCAAATATGCCAAAAACGAAATAGAGCGGCAACAAAAATTGCTCGATTTTTATTTAAAAGAAAAGATACAATTTGTTATTTACAATAAACAATCGCATTACAAACAAAGCAATGTAGGATTAACTCTCGGCGAACAATATAACATTGGCGGTGTAACAAAAATTATCGGTTCAAAAGTATTTTTATATTTTGAAGGAGATTACGAAAAGCTAAAACGTCAAACTCGCGCCGGAATAGCCGAAGTACTAATCAATCAGCTGTTGTATGGCAGCAGTTGGCGCGATGCGGTTAAAAGTTCCACTTTATTGCATTTGCCTCAATGGTATATTCGTGGACTTATCGAATACATTGCCGACGATGGTTTACCTGTCGAAAAGCAAGACATAATTAAAGACGGCGTTTTTTCCGGAAGGTTCAAAAAATTTAATCGCTTAACCGGTGAAGAAGCTATTCTTGCCGGACAATCTTTATGGAATTACATTGGCGACACATACGGGAAACAAGTCATTCCCAACATCTTGTTTATGAACAAAGTAAGCCAAAGTTTAGAAAGAGGATTTTTGTTTGTTTTGGGCGTTTCCACAAAAAATATTGTCAATGAATGGTTGGTGTATTACCGAAAGAAATTTGAATTGAACGAACAAACCTTGCCTATGCCGTCGGGGTATAAAACCATTCCTAAAAAAATAAAGAAAAACCGTGTATATCAGCATTTTGTTTTAAGTCCGGATGGGGTAAATGCCGCTTACGTAACCAATCAAATGGGGCAATACAAAGTGTTTATAACCGATTTAACAACCGGAAAAACCAAGCGAATATTTAAGAAAGAACAAAAAGCCGACCGTATCAATGATTATTCGTATCCTGTTTTGGCTTGGCATCCTACCGGAGAAATTTTGGCTTTTATTACCGAAGAAAAAGGATTGCTCAAACTGAATTTTTACAATGTAGATACTAAAGAGCTTTATTGGAAAACAGTCTTTAACCTCGAAAAAATTCTTTGGATGAGTTATTCACCCAAAGGAACGGAAATGGTATTCTCGGCTTATTACAAAGGGCAACCCGATATTTATTTGTATAATATTGGCGCCAATACACACAAAAAATTAACCGATGATTTTTACACCGATTTACATCCGCAATTTTCGCCCGATGGAAAAAAGATTGTTTTTGTTTCCGACCGTTTAAATGATACTCTTCCGGATAAAAAGCAAAAACAGGAACCGGAAATTTATCATAAAGGAAAAGATGTATTTGTAATGGATATTGAAAATCCCAAAGTGTTAAAAAGAGTAACCAATTCACCATATATTGATGAAAGCCAACCATATTTTACCGATACTTCTGTTATTTATTTAACCCCTTATCAAAATCAAATTGCTCGTTTTTCTGCTGTTTACGACAGTGCCGTTACCTACGTTGATACAATTGTGCATTACCGTTATTTCTATAAACCGCACTTATTAACCCTTTACAAACGAAATATTTTAGAACATCACATCGAACCCGTTACCGGTCAATATTCCGAAATATTATTTCATAATCAAAAATATATTTTGGCGTACAATAACTTATCTGCTATTGGCGGAAAGCCGGTAAATAAAAACGTTGAGAATACAAATGAAAATACAGACCAACAAAACAAACAGCAACAATCTCAAACTTATCAAAATACCATAGTTTTTGAATCTCGCCCGATTAAAAAAGAAGCACAGTCGCCGCAAAAGATAAATTATAAAAATTATAAATTTTTGGATGAAGATTCCGAACCACAGTCAAGGGTAATTGTTATAAATAATCAAGCTAAAAAAGAAAATACTGATGAAGAACAAGCATTTAAGTTGCCCAATCAACGCAACTACAACTTATCTTTTTTTAGCGATAACTCAACCACACAACTGAATAATTCATTCATCAATCAACAATACCAAATGTTCAATGGCGGACCATATATCAGTCCCGGTATTGGCGGAAACTTTCAAGTTGGTGCTTCTGATATTTTCGAAGATTATCGCATAAGAGGAAGTGTGCGTTTGGGCGCTGCCAATGAATATTCGGTTACTTATCAAAACCTTGTTCGCCGGTTGGATAAAGAATATACTTTTACGCGTACGGAATACCGCAATAAAGAAACGGCATTTTTAATCAATAATTTCTTATTGGTCAATGGCTTAATGGATACAAAAACCAATCAATTACATTATTCGTTGCGTTATCCGTTCAACGAGTTTTTGAGTTTGCGCACAACTATTACAGCCCGTCACGATAAATTTATAGCCAAAGCTACCGATGTTAATTTGCTTGGAGCAGAAAACAAAAATCAAGTTTGGGGAATTGGTAAAATTGCTTTGGTTTTTGACAATACGCGTCAAAAAATGCTCAACATTATGTACGGAACGCGCTTCCGTATTTTTGCCGAACATTATCAGCCGGTATATGATAAGTACGATGAAAACGGACAAATCAATGTGGTGGGATTTGATTTCAGACATTATCAAAAAATACACCGTGAGTTGATTTATGTTTTTCGTGTTGCCGGAAGCAGTTCTTTTGGCGATCAAAAAGTAATTTTTTATTTGGGAAGTGTAGATGATTGGATGGTTTTAGGCAAACAAGAAATGTTTATGCGTTCAACCAATATCGATTACTCGCAAAACTATAAATTTCAAGCACTGGCAGCCAATTTAAGAGGTTTCCCGCAAAACATTCGCAATGGTAACAATTTTGCTGTTATCAATAACGAAATTCGTTGGCCCGTATTCAAATATTTTATCCGTAAACCCATTCAATCCGATTTTATACGCAATTTCCAGTTAATTGCTTTTGGCGATATTGGAAGCGCTTGGACCGGTTGGGACCCTTACAGCAAAGACAACAGCTTGAACAAACAAACCATAGTTTCCGGTCCGTTAACCGTTGTGGTAAATACCAACAGAGAACCCATAGTGGGCGGTTATGGTTGGGGGATGCGTTTTAAGTTTATGGGGTATTTCATTCGTACCGATTGGGCATGGGGTATAGCCGATGGCACTCGAACAGACAAACCGATTTTTTACCTTTCTCTTTCCAAAGATATTTAATCTTTCAAACGGAATTTACCGGATAAGCCCTTAAAAAATGTAATTTTGAAGGATAATATTCTTAACGGAAATAAATATGAATGTGACAAAAAATAAAGTTAAAGTAGGGATTACCATAGGCGATATAAATGGTATAGGATTAGAAGTAATAATCAAGACGTTTTCCAATCACGATATGTTCGAATTTTGTACGCCAATTGTTTATGGATCGTCAAAAATTGCATCATATCATCGCAAAGCATTAAATATAAATGATTTTAGTTTTTTTAGAATCAATAATGTAGAGGATGCAAATCCCAAAAAAGCAAACATTATAAACTGCTGGAGCGAAGAAGTTCCTGTAAACCTGGGCGAACAAACACCCGAAGGCGGAAAATATGCCCTAAAATCATTGCAAGCCGCCGTTAAAGATTTAAAAGAAGGTAAAATAGATGTATTGGTTACGGCGCCCATCAATAAAAAAAATATCCAATCCGATGAATTTGAATTTCCTGGTCATACCGAATATTTGGAAAAAGAACTTGGCGGAAAAGCATTAATGCTGATGGTGAGTGAAAACTTAAAAGTGGGCGTGGTTACCGGACATATTCCTTTAAAAGATGTTGCCCAAAAGGTAACCAAAGAAGCATTAAAAGAAAAATTGGAAATCTTAATCAACAGCTTAAAAAACGATTTTATTATTGAAAAACCCAAAATAGCGGTATTAGGATTAAATCCTCATGCAGGCGATAAAGGAACAATAGGTACAGAAGAATTGGAAATAATAAATCCTGTTTTGGAAGAGATGAATACAAAAAAAGCCATTGTACTCGGACCGTATTCTGCCGATGGATTTTTTGGTAGCGGAAACTATAAAAATTTCGATGCCGTTTTGGCAATGTATCACGATCAAGGGTTGATACCTTTCAAATCTCTTTCTTTCGGACAAGGAGTAAATTATACTGCAGGGTTGCCTTTTGTTCGCACATCGCCCGATCACGGGACCGCTTACGATATTGCCGGTAAAAGTGTGGCTGATGAAAGCTCATTCAGAGCGGCAATTTTTGCGGCAATTGATATTTTCCGTAACCGTAAAAACGAAAAGCAATTGCAAGAAAATAAATTAGAACCCGCAAAAACAAGATAAGCGCTTTTTTTGAATATTATACCGTAAAGAACTTGTCAATATCGTAATTATTGATAACTTTGCAGACTTTTTGTTAGAAGTGAGGGAGAAGAAATGAATGATTTAAAACAATATGATATTGTTTTTACAGGATTAAAACTTGGAGAGCATCAGTTTGATTATCAGGTTGATGAAACGTTCTTTAATGAGTATCTTGCCGAAAAAATCAATAAAGCTTCGGTAGATGTTCAGTTACAATTGGATAAACGTGAAAATATGCTGGAGTTGGAAATTTCCGCTCAAGGCAAAATGACTTTTCCTTGCGACCGTTGTTTAGATGATAACGAAATTGATGTGGCGGTAAGCAAAGAAAAGATATATGTAAAATTTGGCGAAGAAGAACAAGAACTTGCCGAAGATTTGATTATCCTGAGAAATGATGATTACAAAATAAACATTGCCGATACCCTTTACGAATTAATTATGGTGTCGTTGCCAATGAAAAAAGTTCATCAAAACAGTGACGATTGCAATAGTGAAGTTGTTGAAAAAATAAATATTGAAGAACAAAAAAATGAAGAAACTGACCCGCGTTGGGCAGCATTGAATAAATTAAAAAAATAATAACAATTAAAAATAGTGTAAAATGGCACATCCTAAACGTAAGACTTCAAAAACCAGAAGAGATAAAAGAAGAACACACTACAAAGCTACAGCACCTACTGTATCTACTTGTTCTAACTGTGGTTCGCCGGTATTGTATCACAGAGTTTGTGGTGAGTGTGGATATTACAGAGGAAAACAAGCAATAGAAAAAGAAATTACCCTATAATAAGGTAATTCTCTATGCGCATCGGATTAGATATTAATGGTGGTGATTTTGCCCCCGAAGCAGTAGTTTTGGGTGCAGCATTGGCACAAAAAGAATTAAATTCCGGTGAGCAAATCGTATTAATTGGCGATACTCAAAAAGGTAAGGCAATACTTGATGAAAAAGGTATTGCCTTTGATGGTTTAGAGTGGGTTGAAGCACCCGATACCATTGGTATGGATGAACATCCTGCCCGCGCAATAGGTAAAAAGCCAAACTCAAGTATTGTCGTTGGCTTTAATTTGCTGAAACAAAATCAAATCAATTGCTTTTCAAGTTGTGGAAACACTGGAGCAATGCTTGTTGGTGCAATGTATTCCGTAAGAGCTGTATCCGGCGTTATTCGTCCTTGCATTACCAGTGCCTTGCCGCAAGAAAATGGCGGAATAGCATTAGTGCTTGATGTAGGTGCAATTGCCGACTGCAAACCGGATGTATTGTATCAATTTGCCATTTTGGGCTCGCTTTATGCAAAATTTGTTTACAATATAGAAAACCCGCGAGTAGGTTTGCTCAATATTGGCGAAGAAGCCGAAAAAGGTAATTTGCTTACGCAGGCAACCTATCAGTTAATGGATGGCTCGTCAGATTTCAACTTTACCGGAAATATTGAAGGACGCGATATTCTTTCAAGCAAAGCAGACGTTATTGTTTGCGATGGTTTTACCGGAAATGTAATACTCAAAGAAGCCGAAGCATTTTACAGTATGCTAAAACGCCGCAATTTAACAGATGATTACATCGAAAAATTCAATTATGAACTCTATGGCGGAACGCCGATACTGGGAATAAACGGCAATGTAATGATAGGTCACGGTATTTCCAGCCCATTAGCCGTGAAAAATATGGTTGTTCATTCTCGCGATTTAATCTTGGCACAACTGCCTGAAAAAATTCAATCGGCATTCAATTAAATTTTATTTTTTTATGACTAAAATGTAATTAACCGTTACACCTTTTGTCAACCCTCTGAAATTTTCCTACTTTTACAACTCGTAATTTAATTTTTGAATAAAACAGTATGAGTAAAATTACAGCTGCAATTACTGCCGTAAACGGATACGTTCCCGATTATGTGTTGACCAATCAAGAGTTGGAAACAATGGTAGAAACCACCGACGAGTGGATAACTACTCGCACCGGAATTAAAGAAAGAAGAATTTTAAAAGGAAAAGATATGGGCTCTACCGAAATGGCAGTGCCTTGTGTTGAAGGATTATTGAAAAAAAGAGGAATATCTGCCGAAGAAATAGATATGATAGTCTATGCATCGGTTACGCCAGATATGGTATTTCCTGCTTCCGCAAATATTTTAGCCGATAAAATAGGAGCTAAAAATGCTTTTGGTTTTGATTTAAATGCCGCCTGTTCGGGTTTTATTTATGCATTAACTACAGCATCAAAATTTATTGAATCGGGCACGCACAAAAAAGTGTTGGTGGTGGGATGCGATAAAATGTCTTCTATCATCGATTACGAAGACCGTACAACATGTATTATTTTTGGAGACGGATGTGGAGCCGTATTGCTTGAGCCCAATAAAGAAGGGTTTGGAGTAATTGATTCAAAACTATACAGTGACGGTTCCGGGAGAGTTCATTTGCATCAGAAAGCCGGTGGCTCTATGCGCCCGCCTACACACGAAACAGTTGACAGGAAAGAACATTTTGTTTATCAGGAAGGACAAGCGGTATTTAAATTTGCCGTAACTCGAATGGCTGATGTATCTGCTGAAATTATGGAGCGCAACCAATTAACTTCCGATGATGTAGCGTGGTTGGTGCCGCACCAGGCAAATAAAAGAATTATTGATGCAACGGCAAGAAGAATGGGATTGTCTGACGAAAAAGTAATGCTCAACATCCATAAATATGGAAATACGACAAACGGAACCATTCCATTATGTTTATGGGAATGGGAAGATAAACTCAATAAAGGAGATAATATTATCCTGTCTGCTTTTGGTGGCGGATTTACTTGGGGAGCTGTTTATATCAAATGGGCATACGATTCGTCGAAAAAATAACTGCATTTTGCATAATTAATTATCTTTACTAATATATTTGTAAAAATAAAAAACAACTTTAATATGAAATTATCAGATATTCAAGAACTTATAAAATTCGTTGCCAAATCAGGTGTGAGCGAAGTAGAATTAGAAGACAAAGACTTTAAAATTACAATAAAAACACCTCCCTATAAAAGAGGAAAAGGAAATGAAGCTGAAACAACAACCGTAATTCAGCAAATGCCTGTAGGTATGCCAATGCAACAAATGCCAATGCAACAAATGCCTGTTCAACAACAAACACCTGCTCCGGCTCCGGCACCTGCTGCTGAATCAGCTGCAGCACCTTCAAATGATGAGAATAAAGAAGAAGATACTTCAAAATATGTTGAAATAAAATCACCAATGATTGGAACTTTTTATCGTAAACCTGCTCCTGATAAGCCGCCTTTTGTAAATGTTGGTGATACTATTAATAAAGGAGATGTAGTTTGCGTTATTGAAGCGATGAAACTTTTCAACGAAATTGAATCAGAAGTGTCAGGTAAAATCGTAAAAGTATTGGTAGAAGATAATTCACCGGTTGAGTACGACCAACCATTATTTTTAGTTGATCCATCTTAAAAATTCTGTTTATATAATAATAAAAGGAGGTTGTAGAAATCTCCTTTTTTACTATAGCTAAAATCTTAATATTATGTTCAAAAAAATATTAATAGCCAATCGTGGTGAAATAGCACTGCGAATTATACGTACTTGTAAAGAAATGGGCATCAAAACCGTAGCAGTGTATTCTACTGCCGATAAAGACAGTTTGCCCGTTAAATTTGCCGATGAAGCAGTATGTATAGGTCCGGCCGAAAGTTCAAAATCATATTTAAATATCCCAAATATTATAGCTGCTGCAGAAATTACCAATGCTGATGCTATACATCCGGGATATGGTTTTTTATCCGAAAATGCCAAGTTTTCTAAAGTTTGTCAAGAAAACGGGATAAAATTTATAGGCGCATCGCCCGAAATGATTGAAGCAATGGGTGATAAAGCATCGGCAAAAGAAACAATGAAAAAAGCAGGTGTGCCAACTATTCCCGGTTCAGATGGCTTGTTGGACAGTCTTGAAGATGCCAAAAAAACAGCATTGGAAGTAGGTTATCCAATTATGCTTAAAGCCACAGCCGGAGGCGGTGGTAAAGGTATGCGTGTAGTGTGGAATGAAGATGAATTGGAAGATGCTTGGGACAGTGCCCGAAAAGAAGCCGGTGCCGCTTTTGGCAACGATGGTATGTATATGGAAAAATTCATTGAAGAACCTCGCCATATAGAAATACAAATTGCCGGCGACCAATACGGTAATGCTTGTCATTTATCGGAAAGAGATTGTTCTATTCAACGTCGCCACCAAAAATTGGTAGAGGAAACACCCTCGCCTTTTATGACAAAGAAATTGCGTAAAGATATGGGTGAGGCAGCTAAAAAAGCGGTTAAAGCCATCAATTACGAAGGGGTAGGTACGGTAGAATTTTTGGTAGATAAGCATCGTAATTTTTATTTCATGGAAATGAATACGCGTATTCAGGTAGAGCATACCATTACCGAAGAAGTAATTGATTACGATTTAATTAAAGAGCAAATAAAAATTGCTGCAGGCGAAAAAATTTCGGGTAAAGATTATGAACCCAAATTACACGCTATTCAATGTAGAATTAATGCTGAAAATCCTTTTAGAGATTTTATGCCCAATCCAGGAGAAATTGTTCATTACCATCAACCGGGTGGTCATGGTGTTCGTGTTGATACACATGTTTATGCCGGTTACAGAATACCGCCTTTTTACGATTCGATGATTAGTAAATTAATTACCGTAGCTCAAACGCGTGAAGAGGCAATTGCCAAAATGAGAAGAGCTCTTGAAGAATACATCATTGAAGGCGTGCATACAACAATCCCGTTTCATCGACAATTGTTGGAAAATGAAGATTTCTTAAAAGGAAACTTTACCACTAAGTTTATGGAATCATTTGAAATTAAAAAGCCGTAAAATTTAGTTCCGTCATAAAAAAATCCTCTCGAATTTCGAGAGGATTTTTTTGTAGCAATCATTTAAATAAAAGCATTTATTTTACTTCGGTATTTGACAATACTTCACGAATTTTAGTTTCTAATTCTTGTAACAACTCAGGATTGTCGGCTAATAATTCTTTAACCGCTTCACGTCCTTGTCCAAGTTTTGTATCGCCATAACTAAACCAACTTCCGGCTTTGTTGATAATATTGTGTTCAACACCTAAATCTAAAATCTCACCCACTTTTGAGATTCCTTCGCCGTAAATAATATCAAATTCAGCCGTTCTAAAAGGCGGAGCAACTTTATTTTTCACCACTTTAACTTTAGTACGGTTACCTTTTACTTCGTTTGTGTCTTTTATTTGTCCTGCTCGGCGAATGTCTAATCGAACAGAGGCATAAAATTTAAGCGCATTTCCACCGGTAGTTGTTTCCGGGTTACCAAACATTACTCCGATTTTGTCACGCAATTGGTTAATGAAAATAGCACATGTATTGGCTTTGTTGATGCTTGCCGTAAGTTTGCGAAGTGCTTTTGACATTAATCGGGCTTGTAACCCCATTTGCGAATCACCCATTTCACCTTCAATTTCAGCTTTTGGAGTAAGTGCGGCTACCGAATCGACAATAATTAAATCTATTGCGCCGGAACGTATTAAGTTGTCGGCAATTTCCAGCGCTTGCTCACCATTATCCGGTTGAGAAATTAACAGGTTTTCGGTGTCAACCCCTAAACTTTCGGCATAATATTTATCAAATGCATGTTCAGCATCAATAATGGCGCAAATGCCTCCTTGTTTTTGCGCTTCGGCAATGGCATGTATGGCAAGTGTAGTTTTACCCGATGATTCAGGTCCGTAAATCTCAACAATTCGCCCTTTGGGGTATCCGCCAACGCCTAAGGCAATATCCAAAGTCAATGAACCCGAAGGGATAACTTCTAAATCTTCAATGGCTGTATCGCCCAATTTCATAACAATACCTTTGCCGTATGATTTTTGCAACTTGTCCATTGTCAGTTGCAATGCTTTTAATTTTTCTTTGTTTACTTCTTTTGTATCAGACATAATTTTTCTTGTTTTAATTTATTCCTAATTCAGTTAGTATTTGTTGAGCGTGCTCTTTTGTTTTTACTTTGGGAATGATTTTTATAATCGTACCATTTTCGTCAATGATGAAAGTAGTGCGATGAATACCGTCAAAAGTTTTTCCCATAAATTTTTTTGGTCCCCACACGCCATATGCGTTGATTACTTTTTTATCGGTATCGGCAATAAGAGTAAAAGGCAATTCGTATTTTTCTATAAATTTTTGATGACGTTTTACATCATCGGCACTTACGCCAATTACTTCAAACCCTTTTTCTTTTAACAAATCATAATGTTCTTTAAGGTTTTTTGCTTCTGCAGTACAACCTGGCGTCATATCTTTTGGGTAGAAATAAAGAATTACTTTTTTTCCTTTAAAATCAGATAATCTTACAGTAATCCCGTTTTGGTCAATTGCTTCAAAATCAGGAGCTTTATCGCCTTCTTTAAGGTGTGTAATCATAAGTTTAATTTTTTACAAAATTTCGTTATTTTTTTCGATTTAATAATGCTATTGACAATAATTTTATTAACAAAAAAAGCTGCCTTTTTCTTGGCAGCTTTTTAAAAGTGTGTAGAAGTATTTTTTATTCTTCATCTATTTCTATCATTTCAAAAGGTATGTTAATGATTGCTTGATAATCTTCTCCTGCTTCGAGCATATCTTCATCATCTTCTTCATAATACCATTTAATAGTTACTTGCGAACCGTTGTTTTTAATGTCTTCAAGTTTCTTAAATACATCCAAAATGCATTTACTTGAACTGGTGTTGAAATATTCCAATTGAATATTTACTTCGGTTTGTGGCTTGGGAGATTTGGCATATTCTTCCAAAGCATCAACCAAAGGTTGGTAAAAATCGATTGAATTTTCGGGTATTGAACGTCCTTTCAATTCTAACTTTCCTGAAGCAGGGTCAAAGTTGATGGTTGGTGTTTTGGCTGTTCCTTCTATAATTAATTTTTCCATAGTCATAATGTTTTATCCTACAGTAACTTTTAAACTAAAAAATGTATGGTTGTCGTCAATGGGTTTAAAATTGTAATCCAATTTATGGCCTGATTTCCGGGCAATGTCAATCATACCTAATCCGCCACCGCCTTTTGCCGACATCTCTCCATTGTTTAATACTTGTTTGTAGTATTCTTTTAATTCTTCTTTGGTCATATTGTTGATGGTGTCGAGTTTGGTTTTTAACTTCTCTACATTTTCGGTTAACATATAGTTACCGGTCATAATAGAGTATTGGCCGTTTTCTTTACCAATCATAAAAAAAGCAGTTTTATCATGCTCTTCGGCAGAAGGGTCTTCATCAATATGATGATAAAGATTTTGTAAACATTCCACTAAAATGTTGTAAACTTTTTTACGAATTTTAGGAGATTCATCCATTTTATCCATTTTGTGCTCCATAATTTGCAGCACAGAGGTAAGCAACTCGGAGGTTACTTCTCCTTTAAAGGATAACAGCACGTTTCCTTTCTCCATCATATCGTAAAAGTCGAATATACTTATCATTCGTGGTGTGTGTAATTTGTCTTTCGACCAATCAACAAAAATCAAAGATAAAAAAATGTTTGATATATGCTAATTTTTCTTTAATAATTTTTATTTCTTAATGATAAAAAGTTTAGCTGTTTAATTCAATTCAAAATCAAAGGTATTGCCGTTAATTACTACTGAAGCATTTTTGTCGCAAGTGTTGTCGCCGTAATCTACGGTTCTTGTCGATAATCCTTCCGGAGTAATTTCAAAAGCACCGCTCGTAATCCATCCGCACGAGGCATTTTTTATAAACGGAATGATGGTTTTTGTCGTATAAGGTCGATTGCTTCTGTCGTATCCCCAACTGTTTCCGGAAATTTTATACACATCATCGTCAATAATAGTATCGGTAGCGTATCCGGATTGATAAAAGACCGTTTTTGATGTGTTAAATTGAACTGTGTAAGAGGTGAAAACACATTCACCATCGGTTACATCTGCATTAAAATGGGTTTCGTCGCTGTAACTGATGGTAATGGTTCCGTTTAATGCGATATTATTAACAGAATAATTTGAGAATGAAACCGAAATGTTTGTACCAACAGAATCCCAATAATTATCGAGAGAAACCGTGATTTTACCTTTTCTGGTTTTATTGTCAAAAGCATCTGTACAGCCGTTGCCGTAGTTTATTTCAAACTCAAACGGAAATCCATAGCTGTTTGTAACGGTATCAAAAGTTGATAGAATGTTTATGTTTCCGCAAGTAAAATTTTGCATATTGCCGGAAGCAGGTCCCGGATTTTGCATAGCATAACCGGCTATAGGCGAATAACCGTTGATCACCGGTATAATTTGCATCGGGATATCCATAAAAAGATTTTCGGCATTGGCATTATCTTGTGCCGATTTAAAGTCGGTATCTATTTCAGCTTTTTTACAAGAGGAAAAGATTATAATGATAAATATTGCGGGAAAGAAAATTTTTGCGGTCATAGTTTTGTTTCATTTTCAACAAATATACTAATATTTTTATCCTTAACTTTCTTAGAAATTCAACCGTTGGTGTAATTCGTTTTGTCTTTTAGAGAATTTTTTTTAAACTTTATGAAAATTTCAAATAGCTATAATAATGAAAAAGAATTTTTTATTTACCGTTTTTATTTTGATTGTTTCGTGGGCTTCGGCACAGCAATATTCAAAAGTGAAAATTTTTACCGATGAACATCCTTTAAAAGAAGTAGCGCAATTAGGTATTGCCGTTGATCACGGAATTGTTAAAAAAGGTCAGTATTTCATTACCGATCTTTCGGAATATGAAATTCAAAAACTGCAAACTGCTAATATTCCTTTTGAAATTTTAATCGACGATGTGGAAAAATATTATCAAGAACGGAATAAAAAAGCAAGTGAATCGGATAAGCAAGGAGCCGGAAATTGTTCCGAAACAGGCATTAACTACCCAACACCTTCGAATTTTTCATTGGGTTCGATGGGCGGATTTTTCACTTATGCCGAAATATTAGGGCACTTGGATGCCATGCAGCAACAATACCCGAATTTGATTACGCTTAAACAACCGATAGGTTCATTTCAAACGCACGAAGGCAGACCAATTTATTGGCTGAAAATTTCGGACAACCCAACCGTTGACGAAAACGAGCCCGAAATTTTATTTACCGCATTGCATCACGCACGCGAACCGGCATCGGTATCTCAAATGATTATGTTTATGTGGTATTTGCTCGAAAATTATTCTTCCAATACCGAAATACAACAAATGGTCGACAATACGGAAATCTATTTTATTCCTTGTATAAACCCTGACGGGTATATTTATAATGAAACCACAAACCCAAATGGTGGCGGTATGTGGCGTAAAAACCGGCGAAATAATAATGACGGAACTTACGGCGTGGATTTAAACAGGAATTACGGATATATGTGGGGATTGGATAATACCGGCTCGTCGCCCAATACCAATGATGATACGTATCGTGGTCCGGCGGCTTTTTCGGAACCCGAAACACAAGCGGTTAAATATTTTGAAGAAAATCACAATTTCGGTATTTGTGTAAACTATCATACTTATGGTAATTTATTGATTTATCCGTGGGGATATGCGCCATCTATTTACACACCGGATTCAGCTATTTATGTTGAATATGCACAATTAATGACTCGGTACAATCATTACACCTATGGCACGGGCGACCAAACGGTGGGATATGTTACCAATGGCGATTCCGACGATTGGGGCTATGGCGAACAAACCACTAAAAATAAAGTGTTGAGCATGACACCCGAAGCCGGCGACCAAAATGATGGTTTTTGGCCCGCACAAAACAGAATAATTGATGTGTGTAAGGCAAATATGTATCAAAATATGATGGCGGTAAAATTAGTGGGCAAATATGCGAAAACTACTGACGTATCGCCTCAATCTCTTTCGGCAATAAACGGATACCTGAAATTTGATATTAAACGTTTGGGGTTAGACAGCCCGTCAACGTTTACGGTTTCTTTACAACCTGTATCTTCTAATATTGTCAGTGTGGGAAGCCCAAAATCGTTCGTTAATTTAAATTTATTGGAAACAAAAATAGATTCTATTGCTTACACATTGGATGCTTCCATTCAAAACGGCGATTTAGTTAAGTTTTTATTGATTACCGATAATGGATTATATGCCGAAACCGATACATTGATACATGTATTCGGTACAGGAAATATTGTATTATCCGATAATGCATCCAATTTAAATAATTGGACAACAACATCGTGGAACACCACAACCAATGAGTTTTACAGTCCGTCAACTTCTATTACCGACTCACCAAATGGAAATTATTCCAATAACAGTAATACGAAAATTACCCTAAACAATCCGGTTGATTTAAGCGGAGCGGCTTCGGCAACTTTAAGTTTTTGGGCAAAATGGAGTATAGAAAATGATTACGATTATGTAGAAGTGCAAGCGTCTGCAGATGGCGGAAATTCTTGGACACCCTTGTGTGGTAAATACACCAATCCGGGTACGTCAAATCAGGATGCCAACCAACCACTGTATGATGGTATTCAACCTAATTGGGTAAAAGAAGAAATTAGTTTGGACGATTATATCGGAATGCAAATTCTTATTCGTTTTGAATTGCAAAGCGACTTTTTTGTTACCGATGACGGATTTTATTTTGATGATTTACAGGTAAGTATTATAAATGATTCGTTAACTGCAATACATCAAGCAGTAAGTCAGGCAGCGAATATTTCCGTCTATCCCAATCCGGCAAAAGACAAGTTGACCATTTTAAATCCTTCAACGGATAATTTGTATTTTACATTGTATAATGCAAACGGACAAGCCGTAATAGAGGTAAATAATCTTCCAATAGTGAATAATGAAATAAATATAAATAACTTACCGGTAGGGTTATACTTTTATACCGTTAAAAAATCCGGTACAGTTATTCAAAAAGGGAAACTGATGAAATTGTAAACTTAAACTTTTTCAAGAAACCGTTTTTTTTAATAGAGAAATAGCTGTTGCCGATGGAAGATTTTTAGAGGAGAATTATTTTTTTAATTCAACGTCAATATTATTTTTTGTATTTCTTTCTAATGTTTCTTTCATTTTTAATACTAAATCAAGAGAAATATCTCCCCTGGGTATTTCTATTATCTCATCATTTTTTAAAAAAATGATTATTTCAACTTCGTTGTAAAATCTTACAGAATATAAAATATCTAATAAATCAAAAGAATAATATTTGAACACAATTTTTTTAATATTTTCTAATTCAATGGTTTTCTTGTTAATTATTTTCTTCAATATATTTTTCTTGTAAAATATAATGCTGTTATCACATATTTTAAAGTAATTAATGCTGTTTTTATAACATAAGAAAATAATGATTAAACTTATGACAAATGATAACATAAATACTTCATTAAAAATAGCGATTATATTAATTAACATTAATGTTACGCAGGCAAGTATCCCCGAAAGAAAAGATTTTTTATCATACACAAAGGTGTTGCATCTATGACTCATACTTTAATGAAAATTTAGGTGAAATAATTTAATTGTTAATGTATTTCTTTTTTTAGCTCCACAGATTCGGTATTGCTAATATAGTAATTATTAGATAAGTGTTCGTAATAAGTCTAAATTTTGATAAAATATTTATCAAGAAAACGCATGTTTATGTCAAACCAAAATAAAATGTAAAGGTAATAACTCTTTAGAAGTGCCTGTTTTACACAAGCGAAACAATAACTGCCGAAATAAAACCTACCAATATGGTAATGAATTTTTTGAGTTGAAACTTATGGTGTTCGGTCGATTCGAAGAGAATAACGGTAGAAATATGCAACATAATCCCCAAGGCAATACCTAAAATTATTTGCTCGTTGGCAATTATTTGTACCGAAAGAGAAGATTGACTCAGTAGCATTCCGAATGGCGCACAAAGAGCAAAAGCGGTTAATGTGAGTAATATAACCGGTGTTTTTAGGTTTTGTTTCAACAATAAAACCACCAAAACCAACGAAATTGGAATTTTATGCAACGCAATACCCAAAAGCAAGTGTGTTTTGGGTTGGTGATGGTGTCCCGAATACAAAGCCATTCCTTCAATAATTGCGTGAATACATAAGGCAAAAATCACCGTTGCCGGAAATTTGCCTTCCTCATTTGCGTGAATATGCCCGTGTTCAATTCCACGCGAAAGAAATTCCAAAAACAACTGAATTAAAAAGCCGGCAAGCACGGCTATACTTGCATAAAATGCAGTGTTTGGGTTTGAAAATACTTCGGGCAAAAGATGCAACACACAAACACCCAGCAAAAACGCTCCGCTGAATGATAAAAGCAACTTTATTTTATTGGTGTGGTTTATTTTAAAAAACAGTGCCGCCAATCCGCCGGTAAATGCAGAAATAATTAGTATGATTATGATAGAAGTGGAATTCATACGTTTTTTTGAGCAACTAGTATTATTCGCTCAGATTTTTCAGGGTTAAATGCATCTAAATTATAATTGCCAAAAGTATGCAATATTTTAAATCCTGCTTGAGCAAAATAATGATTAAACTTATCTTGATTAATCAATTTTACGCGTTCTTGATAAGTAAAACGTCGGTTGCCGTCAATTACTTCAATATCTTTAACTACAAAACTTCCTTCTGTTTTTTTAGAAGTAATAAACGTGATCCCATCAATTTCTTGGGTGATTTTTTCATTTTCTTTAATGGATAAATTATCCACGTTTAAAAAATCCAACACCAATGTTCCTTTGTCTTTTAGGGCTGTTGCAATGGCTTTTAAAGCTTTAATATCTTCCTTATCATCTTCGAAATAACCAAAACTGGTGAATAAATTCAAAGCATAGTCGTACGTATTTACTTTTAGCGGTTTCCGAATATCATTTACATAAAAATGAAGCGTGTCGTTTTCAAACTTTTTGGCTTCCTTAATGTTGTTTGGTGAAAGGTCAAAAGCATCGGTTTTATACCCCAATTTATTTAAAAATACAGCGTGCCTGCCTTTTCCACAAGCCATATCCAAAAAATAAGCATCTTTTGCAGGCGATAAAAAATCAACCAAGTTTTTAATGAATTTTTCGGCTTCGTCAAAGTCACGGTGTTTGTATAAAATATGGTAATATTCGGTATCAAACCATTGAGCAAACCATTCTTTTTCCGGTTTCGATAATTTCATAACATCCTAATTATAATGACCAAACAAAGTTTACAATTTATTTTAACACACAGGTTGTTTTGGTGTTTTACAGAAAAGAACATTTGAAAGAAGTGAAAATATGAAATGTAATTTTCTTTTACCAAATACAAAAACTATCTTTGAATTTATAAAGATCAATTCTTTAATCCAAAAGCAGGTGAATTAATTGATGAAATTCGTTTATAAATATTATTTTCTATTCCTTGTCGGTTTGACGTTTTTCAAACTTGATGCACAACAATTGCGTTTTACTTCCTTAACCATTGAAGACGGTTTGTCTCAAAGTATGGTCAAGCAAATTTATAAGGATAAATTCGGGTATATATGGATTGCCACACAAGACGGATTGAACAAGTATAACGGCTATGAATTTAACGTTTACAGAAACAATATTTACGATTCCACCACCATTTCCGATAACAATATTTCGGCAATTGCCGAAACAGCGAATGGCAAACTGTACATTGGTACACAAAACGGCGGGTTGAACCTGTATGACCCGTTTACCGGAAAATTTTCTTCGATATTAATCAACAATGATTCGGCGTATCATAATGTAAAAGCATTGATAAAAGACAATAAAAGTAATCTGTGGTTAATTGCCGAAAATTATTTGTTTAGTTATTCACCCGATAAAAATACATGGAAAGATATCAGCGGAAAATTTCCCAAAAGCGTGCGTTTTACTTGTTTGTATTTTAAAGATGATGTGTTGTGGATTGGCTCGGATAAAGGAATTTTTTCGTACAATGTAATTTCTCAAAAAGTAAAACAATACCTTGAAAAAACCAAAGGTGGAGAACCTAAATTCCAGTTTGTTGTTAAAGATATCTTTATAGATGAAAACGCTGGCTTATGGTATGCAACAACCGGTATGGGCTTGTGTAAAATTGATTTAAAAAATAACAATTACCATTATTTGTTATTCGAAAAGCAGTTGAGCAATTTTGTTCACGATGTTACACAGGATGAAGAAAATCGCTTATGGATAGCATCTTCCAAAGGATTGGGCATAATAGAAAACAATAAGCTTAAAAAATACACAGCCAAAGCCGAAGAACACGGGTTACTCTCAAACCGAGTGAATTGCGTTTTACCCGATGAAACCGGATACGTATGGATTGGGACTGATGCCGGCATTAACATCTATAAAAAATATCTTTTCAAATTTGAACATATTTACAAGCCTTCAAATGTTCGTCGTTCGTCAAAATACCCTTCCGGAAATACAATTATGTGCTTTGAGCAGTTAAATGACTCGATAATGGTTGTCGGAAATTTAGACTACGGCTTGGACTTTTGGCATTTGAATAACAATACATTTACCAATTATCCGACGTTTCAAAATAAGTTGCACTACCGGATTTTAGCCCTCTTAAATGACAAGCAAAACAATAGAATATGGATTGGCTCGTGGGGTGGAGGATTTAATTATTATGATACAGAAAATAAAACCTTTGCACCGGCTTTTGATGCTGATAAACAAATTAACGGTACGCGACTTTGTAATAATACTGTATTGGATTTTGAAAAAGGACCGAAAAATACTTTATGGATAGGCACTTACAACGGGTTGAGTGTTTTTAATATTGACGAACAAAAATTTCAAAACTACTTTACTGTTGACGGGTTGCCCAACAACACGGTAAACTATCTAAAATATGATGACAACAGAAACAGAATGTGGTTAGGAACGGCAAAAGGTTTAGCATACTATGATTTTGATGATGAAAAAATACATTCTTTTAAGCTTCAAAATCCGAAACTGTTACAAGGTAAAAGTATCAACACGATTCTGACAGATAATGATGTAATATGGGTTGGAACTTCACAAGGGTTGATAAAATATAATTTTAAAACGCAAGCAGAAAAAGGATATTTTTTACCCGATGGTTTGCCAAATGAATACATTTACGGCATACTCAAAGATGCTCAAAATCATTTATGGATTAGCACTAACAACGGTTTATCGCGTTTTGATATTACAAATGAAAAATTTAAAAATTACACCGAAAAAGACGGACTGCAATCCAATGAGTTTAATCAAGGAGCATATTTTAAATCGGCAAACGGAACAATGTATTTTGGCGGAATCAACGGATTTAATGCGTTCAATCCTCAACAAATTATGGATAATCCGATTTTGCCAAAAATTTACATTACAAAAATCATTGCATCAAAAGGTGTTTTTAAAACAGATACAGCATTAACTTTCAAAAATCATATTTCATTAAAATATAAAGATGCCAAATCCTTAACTATAGAATTTGAAGCACTGGAATATACGCTTCCGCAAGAAAATTTATATCAATGGAAATTAGAAGGATTTGATGACGAATGGTCGGAACCTGTAAAAAGAAGGTTCGCTATTTACAGTAATTTATCGGGAGGAGAGTATATTTTTAAAGTAAGGGCAGCCAACCACGACGGTGTGTGGAATAATACACCGGCAACGATTAAAATTACTATTATTCCGCCCTTTTATCAAACAGCATCCTTTTATATTGGGTGTATAATTGCAGGCATTTTATTGGTGCTTTTAATTATTCGTTTGCGTACGCGAAGAATTATTGCCGAAAAAAATAAGCTGGAAGAAAAAGTGCAAGAACGCACAAAAGAACTCAACGAAAAAAACAAAGATATTTTAAGCAGTATTGAGTATGCCAAGCGTATTCAAGAAGCTATTTTGCCTCCGATGGAGAAAATAAGAAAAGCTTTTCCCAATTCATTTGTAATTTATTTGCCCAAAGATATTGTCAGTGGTGATTTTTATTGGTTTGCCGAAACAAAAGACAACTTTTTTATTGCGGCGGTAGATTGTACCGGACATGGTGTGCCGGGAGCTTTTATGAGTATGATAGGCAGCAGTTTATTGAACCAAATCGTGCAAATCCAAAAAGTGGAAAATACAGGAGAAATTTTAAATCGATTAAACGAACGGGTTGTCAGCGCACTTAATCAACAAGGGCATAAGTATGATACTCGCGATGGAATGGATTTGGCGCTTATCCGAAAATCTAAACACGATGATACGATTGAGTATTCCGGAGCATACCGTCCGTTGTATGTGATACGCGAAAATGGATTGTTTGAAAAATTTGATGCCGACAAACGACCAATTGGCGGAAGTGTAGATGCTGAATTTTCTTTTCATTCGCACCTTATTCAAATCAATACAGGCGATACGGTTTATATGTTCTCCGATGGTTTTCCCGATCAGTTTGGCGGACCAAAGAATAAAAAGTTTATGGTGAAAAACTTCCGTAAATTATTACTTTCTGTTTATCAATTGCCAGTAGAAAAGCAAAAAGAACAAATCCTGAATACTTTTAAAGAATGGAAAGGAGACAACGAGCAGGTGGATGATATTCTTGTTATTGGAATTAAATTTTAATTTAACGTGAATTTAGCTTAAGTAAAATGCTACAATGAGTTAATTTTTTTGATTGGCTTTTATTCAAAGCTCACGTTAATTTATTTTCCTGATGCGGCTGAGGTAACAGCTTCCAAAAATTTGTCGGCAATATATTTGGCAATAACCGGAAAGTTCTGCTTTATAATTTGATTAATATCATTCACATTTTTGCTGAAATAAGATTTTGCCACACCTGATTTTACAATATTTCCGTTTTTGTCAAAAATAGTATAATGTACTACCATTTCGCGTTTGTTGGCATAAGCATTTCCCTGTGATGTTTCGCCAACCGCTCTTTTAATATCCAATTGATTGATAAAAATAAAATAGTTGGTATTGTAAGAGGCAAACAAAACGGAAAGTAAATTAGGATTGGTAATTTTTGTCTGCATATATTTTTCGGGTTCTCCTTTGGAGTGTTCTTCTTCGGTAGAGGCAATTTTTTGTTTCAATTTTTTCCAAGTTTGTTGCGTTTTTGTTTCAGCAGTGTTTTCTTCCTCAGGTACCTCTACATATTTATATCCAATGGATGAATAAATGTAAGCAAACTCTTTTCGCGCTTGCTCTATGGGAAGTTGGTAAAGTGATATGGGTTGCCAATTTTCTTTTAAGGCAATGTATAAGTTTTGATCCAATGCCGAGCGGAATTTTTCGGCAATTTGTGTGTGATTCATCCTTGTACGTTCGGAAATTTCTTTATTAATGTCCGAAATATACATTTTAGTTTGAAAAGGAATAAGAAAAACGCCTTTATTGGGCTTTTCGGCTTTTATTTCCGATACTTCGCCCGAAGTTGTTGCTTGCGCCATTGCCCCCGTAATATTAAGTACTACAAGTAAAATGGCTAATGTGAATTTTTGTAATTGCATCATTGTGTTTAATTTAACCCGAATTGTTTTTCGGACATTTCTCTAATTTGTTCACCAATGGCTAAGCTGGCAGTAGCTGCCGGACTTGGAGCATTCAATACGTGAATACTGTGATCGGTATATTCTATTCTGAAATCATCGCGTGTATCGCCGTCCTCTCTCAATAACAAGGCTCTAACACCCGAACGCCCGGGTTTTAAATCTTCCATCGTTAAATCGGGGATAATACGTTGCAGAGTTTTTAAAAATAATTTTTTTGAAAAAGCACGGCGGTATTCATCAATACCGAATTTCATATTTTTTAAAAATAAATTCCAGGTTCCTTTATAAGTTAATGCATCAATAGTATCTTGAATGTCAAAATCGGTTTTTCCGTAACCTTCACGTTTGAATGTAAATACAGCATTTGGACCACATTCAACATCGCCGTTTACCATACGGGTGAAATGGACACCCAAGAATGGAAATTCGGGGTTAGGAACAGGGTAGATGAGGTTACGCACTTTATGCTTGGCTTCATCGGTTAGTTCGTAATAATCGCCACGAAATCCAACCACTTTTTCTTTAATTTTTACGTGGTCTTTTTTTGCTAAACGATCGGCTTGCAAACCGCCACAGAAAATAGTATGTTTGGTTTTGTAAGTTGCTTTGTTGGTTTTTATTTCGGATGTTTCTCCACGGTTAATGGCAACAAATTCTTCGCTTAAATGCACTTCGCTTTCGGGCTGGGTTTTCACAGCCAATTCTGCCATTCTTTCGGTTGCTCCCACAAAATCGATGATTCCGGTACACGGCACCCAAATTCCTGCAATTCCTTTGGCGTGTGGCTCAATGTCTTTAATTTGTTCTCCGGTAATTTTTTCAATTCCTTCGGTGTTATTTGCCAATCCGTTTTCAAAAATTTTATTCATAAACGGCAATTCAGATTCATCAACAGCAACTACCACTTTACCGCAAACATCGTGTTTAACATCGTATTTTTTGGCAAAATCGACCAATTCGTGACGACCTTTTACGCAGTTTTTGGCTTTTAATGAGCCGGGTTTGTAATACAATCCGGAGTGAATTACACCACTGTTATGTCCGGTTTGGTGTGCTGCCAAATGGTCTTCTTTTTCGAGCAATAAAATTTTAAGATGCGGATATTTTTGCTGTATTTTATAAAATGTGGCAGCACCTACAATGCCTCCGCCAACTATTGTAATGTCAAAAATTTTTTCTTCCAAGGTTTCAGATTTTTATTTGTGCGAAATTAAACAATAGTTGAATGAAATGATGCATTTATTCTCTCAAATCAATTACTTCGGCATTTGGGTATTTCGATTTGCTGTAGGTGAATTTTGTGTCTTCAATCGGAGTATTTGTTTTAAACGATTTAACAATGTAAGTAGTGTTTGTGCCATCTTTTCCGAAAATCTCTATGCGTTTAATTTCCATTTTTGTTTTGTCAATATATAAAGTAATGCGATGATACCCTTTTCCTTCCGGATTTAGCGGATAAAGATTAATGACGTGCTGATTATTTGCTTCTTTTACATATTTGTATTTAAAATCTTTTTCATACAATGTAAATAATTTTGAAGGATCTATCGATTCTTCGTCAAGAGCATCCGGTAAATTGTTTATTTGAATTTCATCGGCATCTTTTAAGTAGGTATATACTGCTTTGCCGTCGCTGAAAATTACTTGTCCCGGAATAGAAACATAGTATTTGTTACCTTTAATATACAACGTTCCGCTTTGTTCTTCGTCAATATCTTCTTCTTTGTTAATCATTTTTAAAGTAAAATCGGCTACAATGGTTTTGTACGATTTACTTTTTTCAGATAATTTGTTTAAAATTTCTTTTGCTTTCTGGTCTTGTTGGGCAAAAGCGGTGTTTACATTCAAAGCTGTTGCCAATACAATTAATGCGGTGATAAAATTTTTCATAAGACTAATTTTTTTATTTATTTTTTAGTTCTTCCAAATACTGTTCCAAACTTATTAAATCGGTAATTAAAACATCGCGGGCTTTACTTCCTTTAAACGGACCAACTATTCCGGCGGCTTCTAATTGGTCAATAATTCGCCCTGCGCGGTTGTATCCTAATTTTAATTTTCGTTGAATTAATGAGGTTGACCCTTGTTGATGTTCTACAATAACCCGTGCAGCTTCTTCAAACATTTCATCTCTGTCATCCATATCAATATCAGTTATGCCGCTTTCGGTATCGCCGGAATATTCGGGCAGTATAAATGCCGACGGATAACCTCGTTGGTTGCCTATGAAATCGCAAATATTTTCTACTTCGGGTGTGTCAACAAAAGCACATTGCACACGAGTAAGGTCTGAACCTTGTGAGAAAAGCATATCTCCACGTCCGATAAGTTGTTCGGCACCTTTAGAATCCAAAATGGTGCGCGAATCAATTTGAGAAGTTACTCTAAAAGCGATTCGTCCGGGGAAATTGGCTTTAATAACACCGGTAATAACATTTGTAGATGGGCGTTGCGTGGCAACAATCAGGTGAATACCAATAGCTCGTGCCAATTGTGCCAAGCGGGCAATGGGTTGCTCCACTTCTTTTCCGGCGGTCATAATTAAGTCGGCAAACTCGTCAATAACCACTACTATGTAAGGTAAATAACGATGCCCGTTATTGGGGTTAAGTTTACGTGCTTTAAATTTTGCATTATATTCAACAATGTTTCGAACCATTGCCTCTTTCAGTAATTGATAACGGTCGTCCATTTCTACACAAAGTGAATTGAGCGTGGTAACAACTGCTGAGTTGTCGGTAATAATAGCTTCTTCACTGTCAGGAAGTTTGGCCAAAAAGTGTCGTTCAATTTTATTGTAAAGGGTTAATTCTACCTTTTTG
The DNA here is from genome assembly GCA_002295925.1 of Flavobacteriales bacterium UBA852. Lineage (GTDB taxonomy): Bacteria > Bacteroidota > Bacteroidia > Flavobacteriales_E > Vicingaceae > UBA852. The sequence goes on along the minus strand of DBGO01000019.1, from coordinate 19,432 downwards.
GGGTCAACTAAAACAAATTTTAGTTGAGAAGGATGTTTTTTATATAATAAGGAAGTCAGAATAGCATTTAAACCCACGGATTTACCTTGTCCGGTTGCACCTGCCATTAATAAGTGGGGCATTTTTGCCAAATCGAAAGTAAAAATTTCGTTTGAAATGGTTTTTCCCATCACAACGGGCAATTCCATTTTGGCATTTTGAAATTTCTCAGAAGCAATAACCGAACGCATTGAAACGATTTTTGGTTTTTTGTTCGGTACTTCAATACCAATAGTACCTTTACCCGGCATTGGTGCAATTATACGAATACCTAAAGCTGCCAAACTTAAGGCAATATCATCTTCAAGGTTTTTGATTTTTGATATGCGCACACCCGGAGCGGGAATAATTTCGTAAAGTGTAACCGTTGGACCTACAGTGGCTTTTATACTTTCAATTTTTATATTGTAGTTTAATAATGTATTGACAATTTGATTTTTATTGTTCTCCAATTCATTGGCATCTACCGAAACACCGTCGGAGCTGTATTCTTTAAGTAAATCTATGGTGGGAAATTGATACGATGATAAATCGAGCGTGGGGTCGTATTCGCCAAATTCTTCAATTTTTTTGTTTACTTCTTTATCGGATAAAATAACTTCCTTTTCTTCGGTTGTTTCTACTTCAAAAGAAATATTTTCATCGTTTATTGATTTTGTTTTTTCAATCTTTGTCGGGATATCGTCAAAAACTACTTCGTTGCTGTATTCTTCCTGCTTTTCTTCAGTGTTTGTTTCTTCGTTTTCAGGGGTAGTTTTGGTTTCGCTTGTGCTTAAAGGGATTGTTTCTCCCTCAATAGGAGAGTGTTCTTTCTCAACTTCGCCATCATCAATAACATTAAGTTGATATTTGTCTTCATCGGGATTTTGCGGCGTTTGTTCAATGTCATCTGTTACTTCATTATTCCCCTCAATAGTTTCTTCTTGTTCTTTGGCAGGAAATAATTTTTGATAAATTGCCTCGATATTGAAATTGATAATTACGTAAACTGTAAGGACAAACAACATTAAAATGGCTGTTCCAATTTTTCCAAATACAGAGTATAACCATTCCGTTCCAAAATAACCAAGTCCACCACTCAAAACAGGTTGATGATGAGCAACAATTCCCATAGCTAATGATATAAATATCAGTAGGAATGCGGCGTGTTTGAAACTTTTTGAAACCGGAATTTTTATTTGTGGAAACAAAATTTTAAATCCCAAAACAGCCGTCAAATAGGGTATGATAAATGCTGCAATGCCAAACCATTTATACACCAATAAATGTGCGGTGACAGCACCCATTTTTCCCAGCCAATTGTTTACACGCAATTCGGGGTTGAAAAGAATATCGTCCCAACCGTAATAAAGTTTGTCTTGGTCGTATTTCCAACTAAAAAAATAAGAAGCGATAGCCAAAAGTAAAAACACTGAAAGCACAATTAATCCAATGCCTGAAATTTGCTTAAACTTTTTGTTCTGAACCAATGCGTTTATTTTGGTAAAATCAAGCTTTGGCAACGATTTTTCTTTTACCGGTTTTTCCTTTTTTATATTATTTTTTTTCGGTTTATTTTTTAAGGTGTTTTTACCCATTTTATTTAGTGCTGGTCTTTGCTTTAAGTTAATTCGTACAAAGATAACTATTCTGTTTGCCCGAATATTATATTGCAGATGTATTGTATTAAATATGCGTTGTTAATAATTAGATGGCGACCGACTGATTTTTTTCAGATATAAGATAAAAAATAAGAATGTTAGCAATCCCGAAACCCACATGGTAATGGTTGTAGCAATGGCTGCACCTTCGAGTTGCCAATTTTTGATAAAAAAATAGTTTAAAATAAAATTTAACAGTAAAGCGAAAATAGAATTATAAGCATTGATATTTGCCCAACGAGTTGCGGTAAGGATATTACCATAAGGGATGCGAAAGATAAAACTTGCAGTAATGGCAAATCCGAAAATTTTCATCAAAAAAGCCGAGTTTTGATATCCTTTTCCAAATAAAAGAACCAAATAATCGGAAGCAAATAGAAAAAATAATACGTTAAAAATTGAAATTGGAATAAACAATTTGGAGTAATTCCGGCTGTATTGTTTCAAATAGTCAATATTTGTTTCGTTTTCGGTAAATTTTAAATAATCGGTTGTGATAAACATATAAGGAACAAATCGCAAACTCAAAGGTATAAGACTTGCCGCTTTGTAAATGGCGACCAATTGAGCATTTTTCAGCATATTTCCCAGCATAATAATATCCAATACAAATAATAATTGAGAAGCCAGTGCACCTAAGCTGACCAAAATGCTGTATCGCCAAAATTCAACAGGTTTTATGGATAAGTTGAATTTTATTTCTTTGAAATTAAGCCATTTTCGTTTTATTATAACGCTAAATGCTATTAAAAAAGGAATGAGTGTCATGGCGGTTACAAACCCAATACCGTCGAAAAAAAGAGTTGCTAAAACGGCTGAGGTTAATAACAATATTTGATAGCCGATTTCCAATAAAGAATACGCCTTATTACGATGCAATAACCGGTAAAATGATTTAACATATTCCAATAAAAACAAACTGAAAATTTGAAACGACAGAATTATAAAGTAATCCCTTGCTTCGGGAAGCGAGCGTGTAATATATCCGGAAGAAAAGATAAAAATGAGAATAAACAACAAACTGAAAATGCTTCCGCGCACTAATCCGTAATTAAATAATTGTAATTTTTTTCGATATCCTGTAAGCTTAGCACCATAACGCATTAATCCTTGAAATGCGCCAAACCCCATTAAAGGAACCGCCAAACTGACAATTGTACTGCTGTAAGTGATTAAACCATATTCGGGTTTGGTAAGTAGTCGTATAACGATAAGCGAAATTAAAAAAGAGATAAGTTTCCCCAATATTATAGAGAGCGTTACATAACCGCCTTTGTTTTTAATAAATTGTATGAGAAACTGTTTTAAATTCACTTTTCCGGATGTAAAATTTGGTTGTAAATTTCCAAAAATGATTTACCAATCACCTCTTCGCTGTATTTATTTACTGCTTTTTGATGCATGGTTTCTTTATCATAATTTTTAATATTGTCCAATACCGTATGTAAAGCTTTTTTTAGTGCTTTTTTATCTTTTGGCGGAACAAGTATTCCTGTGTCATTATCCAGCATTTCGCTTATTCCGCCTACATTTGAGCTCACTACGGGAATCCCGCTGCTGATGGCTTCGATAATTACACAAGGTAAATTTTCATAATTGCTAAAAAGTAAAAAAATATCACTCTGTTGCATCAATCCGGCAATTTCTTCTATTGTTTTTTCTCCTTCAAAAGAAATAATATTTTCATCAATCCCCAATTTTTTGGCATAGTCGATATGTGGAGCTAAATTACCGTCACCAACAATTTTTAGCGTAAAATCATCTCTTTCGGCACTTAACTCTTTTATGGTTTCCAATATTCCCGAAACATTTTTATGGTCATCTTTTAAGGTGGAAACGTGCAATATTTGTTTTTTCGGATTGGTATTGGTTGTTGGTTTGAATAAATCGGTATTCACCACATTGGGAATAACCCTGTATTTTGTATCAAACCCTAATTGTTGCATGGCGTTTTTTAAATCGTGCGAAACGGGTGTGATAAAATCGGCATTGCGGGCAATAATTTTTGATATATACCGAATGTAAAAGGATAAGTGTTTTCGGTTTGAGGGTAAATAAATAGTCCAATTTTCGGTAATTAAGTAAGGAATGCCTTGTGTTTTTTTCATATACCAGGCAAAAATACTGTTGGGATAAGTGATATTACTGTGAATAATATCCGGCTGTCCACTGTGCTTTAAAATATGCTTATATCCTATTTTGTATGCTTTAATTTTATTTATTAAAGCGGCAATTTTTCCGATGCCGGGCAAGGATTTTTTTTTAGGATAATAAACATATACCGTATAAATTCCGTTAATGGTTTGAATTTCTATGCTCGTTTTTTTTTCGGAAGGATGTGCAAATACATGCAAAGCCGAAACATTGGCAAATTTTGCAGCCGCTTGTGCATGACGTTCTATAAAATTACCGTTTGTAGGTTCATACTTATTAGGATACCACGAGGAAATAAATAACACATTTGGTTTATGATTTGAGGCCATTATTTAAATTTTTTCAAGTTGTCCAATGATGAAGATTAATTCACGGTTATTGGTGTTCCAAATTTGCAAATTTTTATCTACTCCGTAAATAATGTTGTTAATTTCTAAAATATATTTGTAATTATCGTTGTCGGATTGTTCAATTTTACCCAATATGGTAGGTTTGCCATAATTGTCGAACCATATCACCCGATTGTTTTCATCAATATAATACAACTGATTGTAGCCTTTGAAACGTATAATGAAAGTAAACTGCGTTGTATTGTCCGGATGAATGAGTGAAGAGTCTGTGAATGCTTTTTTACGAATAATATTTTCGGCTTCAAACCAGCCGTTGGCAATAGCTTGCAAGCGTATTTCCGGTTTGGGGTGGCGAATGGTGTCCACTTCGTGCGAAACGGCTGTAAGAGCAGCTTTGGTTTGCGATAATGTAGCGCCCATTAAATACAAAATATAACCCGAAAAGCGGTCGGCTTCCAGTTCATCTGTCAAGCTGATTTTTTTTTGCAGCGTATGTCCGTTTAGATGATGCCCTATCTCGTGTGCCAACACACTTACCGCAGCCCAGTTGGTTTGAGTTAAATCTTTAAGTTTAAGAATAAACTCCGGATTGTAAGCAATGTATTGTTTGTTGTTTTTAATATAAGCAATTGCCGATTTAATGTCTTTATTTTCAATAACTTCAAAATGAGGAGTAAGTCCGGTGTATTGCATAATTTTTGCCACTGCTTTTTTTGCCGTTTGGTCGGCTGTATGGATAAAAACATCATTGGCAACAGCAGAAGTGTCATTTACCAACTCTTGACTTTTTATTGGTAAGGAATAAAACAGCATTGCACACACTAAAAAAGGATATGAAAGATGAAATGTCATAAAATGCCTTTATCAATCAGTATTTTTGTTTTTAAAATTCCGGCAACAGCCAAACTGTCGGTAATTTCTCCATTCATTACCATCTCAAATGCCTCTGTAAAAGGCAATTTTTTTATTTGCAATACTTCATCTTCATCGGGTTGCGATTGACCGATATTTAAATCTTGTGCAATAAAAATGATACCCTTTTCATCACTAACGGAATTACTTAAATGCATGGTCATCAGTTCGGTCCATTTATTGGCAGTAATGCCCGTTTCTTCCAAAAGTTCGCGTTTTGCCGATTCGAGGGGCGGAATGCCTATTTTTCCGCCACCTTCGGGAATTTCCCAACTGTAAACGTTTAGCGGAAAACGATATTGCCCCACCAACCAAGTATTGAAATCTTTATCCAAAGGAATAATGCCGATGGCTAAATTTTTAAAATGTATTTTACCGTAAATTCCTTTGTTTCCGGCTGCATTCAAAACATCAAATTCTGTAAGTTGAATCCAGGGATTATCATAGATGTGTTTTTCGCCAATAATTTTCCAAGGGTTATTTTCAAGCGAATTCTTTTGCATTTTGTTAAATTTGAATTATGAATTTAAAAATTGGAGATAAAGTTAAGTTTAAAAATGAAAGCGGCGAAGGCGTTGTGTGTAAAATTATTTCCGATAAAAAAGTAGAAGTAATGGTAGAAGGAATAGAAATTTCACATCGTGTGGAGGATTTAATCTTTGTATCGGACGAGGGCAATGTTTATTCTAAAATTAATGAAGGAAAAATAAAAGAAACCGTTAAAAAAGGGCGAGCCGCAAAGCCGCAATCCGGAGGAGTATTAGAAAAACACCGAATAAGTTCCAACCGTGGCGGAAGTGCAATAATTGAGATAGATTTACATATTGAAGAATTGGTTGAACACCCTGAATTGCTCGAACCTTATCAGAAATTACAAAAACAATTGCAACGGGTTAAAGATTGTATTGCAGATGCTCGTTATAAAAAAATATCAACACTGATTTTTATTCACGGAAAAGGAAAAGGGATTCTAAGAACCGAATTGATGAATTATCTTTCTTCATTGGCAGATGAAGGTGTAACTTATTGTGATGCAAGCTACAACAGATATGGCGGAGGTGCAGTAAAGGTTACCATTAAAGGTTTGCATTCCTAAAATATGCAGAATAATTTTTTCTTTTATATACATAGGAATTAATATTGTGTATTTTTGTTATTGAATGAAAATGAATTCAAATAAAGGAGGGAAGCAAATGAGTAATTTATACAGTGTAATCGTTGGAACCGGAGCTTATATTCCGCCCGTAAAAGTAACTAACGAAGATTTTTTATCTAATGAATTTTATGAAAAAGACGGCTCACCGGTTAATAAACAAAATGAAGAGATAATTGAGAAATTTAAAGAAATAACCACTATAGAAGAGCGCCGTTATGCTCCGGATAATATGCTTACTTCGGATATGGCTACCGTTGCCGCCGAAAATGCCTTGAAACAATCCGGAATTGATAAAGAAACACTCGATTATATAATCGTTGCTCATAACTTTGGCGATGTAAAACCGGACAATAAACAAGTGGATATTGTTCCGAGTTTGGCGGCAAGAGTAAAATTTAACCTTAAAATTGAAAATCCGTTTTGCGTAACCTATGATGTTATATTTGGTTGTCCCGGATGGTTGCAAGGTGTTATCCAAGCCGATTTTTACATTCGTTCGGGCAAAGCCAAGCGTGTAATGGTAATAGGTTCGGAAACCCTCTCGCGAGTAACCGACCCGCACGACCGTGATACAATGCTTTATGCCGATGGTGCCGGAGCAGTTATTTTAGAACAAAAAGAAAGTGAAGAACCTGTAGGTATATTAAATCACAAAACACGTTCGGATACTTATGAATATTCTCAAATGCTGTCGATGGATGTTTCTTACAAAGAAAATTATTCATCAATGACAGAGTATTTTTTGAAAATGAACGGACGCCGTTTGTATCAATATGCATTGTCAACCGTTCCACAAGCCATTAAATTATGCTTGGATGAAGCCAATATTTCGATTACGGAGATAAAAAAAGTGCTTATTCATCAAGCCAATGGCAAAATGGACGATGCTATTTTAAAACGCCTGTATCATTTGTATGGAATAAAAGAAGAAGATATACCGCACGATGTGATGCCAATGACTGTACATTGGTTGGGAAATTCTTCCGTAGCCACTCTTCCTACTTTGTTGGATTTAATTATGCACGATAAATTGCCTCCGCATAAAATTGAAAAAGGTGATAAAGTGGTTTTTGCATCAGTAGGAGCGGGAATGAATATCAATGCAGTGGTTTACCGGTTTTAAATCTGAATAATAAATATAAGTAAATGAAAAAATCCCACTTCAAAAGTGGGATTTTTTAGAATATTAGTTTTGACTGAAGTTTATCCTTGATTGCCAAAAACACGTTTTAATAAATCAGTAACACGAGCGGCAGGGTCTTTTCTTATTTTAGCTTCTTCTTGCGCAAGCATTAAAAATAAACCATCCATAGCTTTTTGTGTAACGTATTCTTCCAAATCGGGATTCATTTTTTCCACAAACGGAATTTTGTTATACGTAGTAATAATCGGATTCCAATATTTTGTAACTTCTACTTTTTCAATGGCATTATGGATAACAGGTTTAAATTTAACCTTTAATTGTGCTGAAGTTTTTTCTCGTAAATATTCAGTGGCAGCTGTACTGTCGCCTTTTAGAATGGCAAACCCATCGCTGATAGACATATTTTTTACGGCGTCAATAAAAATTGGAGCCGCTTCTTTTGCCGCTTCTTCGGCAGCTCTGTTTAAGGTCAGTTCAAATTTATCCACTTGATCTTGCATCCCCAAAGCAATGACTTTTTCTTTTACTTTTTGCGCTTCGGGCGGAAAAGGAATTCTTATTTTCGGGTTCTTATTAAAACCATCGATTTGCGAAACAACTTTGGTGGCATTTTGCGTTCCGATGGTGAGTGCTTCTTTCAAACCTTTTATTACTTCTTCGTTGGTTAAAGGGTTTGAAGTTTGTGTAGTTGAGTTCAACGTGTCATTAACTACTTGTTCGAGTTCGGTACAAGAACTTAAAGCTAAAATGGAAAATGAAATGAAGATAATCTTAGTTTTTTTCATGATATTTTATTTTAAAGATGATGTAAAGTAAAGCAAAAATGTTGCCAAATAAAAAAATAAAAAAATTAATTGAAAAAAATAATTTTGGTATATTTGTCGCCCAATAAATGGTGGATGTAGCTCAGCTGGTTAGAGCGCCGGATTGTGGTTCCGGAGGTCGTCGGTTCGAGCCCGATCTTCCACCCGTAAAAGCCCTGCGAAAGTGGGGCTTTTTCAATTAAGTTGTTAAGTTTTTAGTAGCATCAAGAAATCTTACTCCAAAAAGACTTTTGATGATGCTTTTGCATAAAAGTTCTTATTGGTGCATTTACGGGGCTCAATAAATCGGGGTCTGATTCGAGCACTGATTTGGCAATGCTTCTTGCTGTTTGTAAAATTTTGGCATCTTTAATAATATCGGCTATTTTAAATGCCAGCATTCCGCTTTGTGCCGTTCCTTGAATATCGCCCGGACCACGAAGTTTTAAATCCACTTCGGCAATTTCAAATCCGTCGGTTGTACGGCACATGGTTTCCATTCGAATTTTGGCATCTTCGGTCAGTTTATAGTCGGTCATCAATATACAATACGATTGTTCTGCGCCACGTCCAACACGTCCGCGTAATTGATGCAATTGCGATAACCCAAAACGCTGAGCACTTTCTATAATCATTATCGAAGCATTTGGCACATTAACACCCACTTCAATTACTGTTGTTGCGACCATTATTTGCGTTTCGCCTTTGACAAATCGTTGCATCTCAAAGTCTTTTTCTTCGGGTTTTTGTTTACCGTGTACAATGCTCACTTGGTATTTTGGCGGAGGAAAACGACGGGTAATGCTTTCGTAGCCATCGGTTAGGTCTTTGTAATCGAGTTTTTCCGATTCTTCAATTAACGGATAAACAATATAAACCTGTCGTCCTTTGGCAATTTCTTTTTCTATAAAACCAAAAACAGCCAACCGTTTGTTATCGAAGTAATGCACTGTTTTTACCGGTTTTCTTCCGGGTGGAAGTTCATCTATTACTGAAACATCTAAATCGCCGTAAACTGTCATGGCAAGTGTACGTGGAATAGGGGTGGCAGTCATTACCAAAATATGTGGTGAGTGTTTTTGTTGGGGATTTTTAATATCGGGAGATTTTTTTGCCCATAGTTTTGCTCGTTGTGCTACGCCAAATCGATGTTGTTCATCAATAATAGCCAGTCCTAAATTTTTAAATTTTACTTTATCTTCGATTAAAGCGTGTGTACCGATAAGTAAATTCAACTCTCCACTTTGTAATTGTTCGTCTATTTGTTTTCGTTGTGCGGTTTTGGTTGAACCGGTCAGCAAAGCAATGTTAATTCCCAAACCTTCGGTAAGTTGTTTTAATCCCTCGAAATGCTGAGTAGCCAAAATTTCGGTCGGCGCCATCAGAGCTACTTGGTAACCGTTGTCAATTGCCAATAATGCGGATAGTAAAGCAACAATTGTTTTACCGCTTCCTACATCGCCTTGTATCAAACGGTTCATGTGTTTGCCCGATTTTACATCGTGGCGGATTTCTTTAATTACTCTTTTTTGTGCGCCAGTGAGTTCAAAAGGCAGAAATTCTTTGTAAAAACGGTTAAAGTATTCGCCCACATGCTCAAAAACAAATCCGGGCATTTTTTCGGTTACCACCAATTTTTGTCTAATCAGTTGCAGTTGCAAAAAAAAGAGCTCTTCGAACTTGTACCGCATACGGGCTTGCTTTAACTTTTCGGCACATTGTGGTTGATGTAAATTAAGAATTGTTTCGTATCGAGAGGGAAATTTAAATTGAGACAAAATAGGAGAGGAGAGGTTTTCGGGAATATCGTTGTATTTGAGTTGGGGTAATAAATTACCAATTAGTTTGGCTATTCCTTTTGAGTGTAAACCTTTTGCCGATAATTTTTCGGTGGTGTGATAAACCGCTTGAAATTTCTTATGCTGTTCAATAGGTTGATTGTTCCATTCTTCCAACTCCGGATGAGCAATATTGTATCGGTTGTTAAATAAAGTGGGTTTGCCGTAAACGATAAATGTTTTTCCGGGTACGAGTTGAGGTTTTACCCATTTTATTCCTTTAAACCAAACCAGTTCAATACTGCCGGTTTCATCTTGCAAGGTGGCGGTTAATCGCTTTTTTCTTCCTTCTCCAACGGTTTGAATATGTGTTATTTTTCCTTTTAGTTGAATATGAAAAGCTTCGGAATTGATATCTCGAATAGTATGAAACTTTGTTCGGTCAATGTAGCGAAAAGGAAAATGAAAGAGTAAATCTTTAAATGTAAAAACAGAAAGTTCTTTTTTTAATAATTCGGCACGTGCCGGACCAACACCTTTTAAATATTCAATGGGCGTATGTAATAAATCGTGATTCATCCTTATTTGTAAAAATAAAAATTATTGTTTGAAAAATTGGAAAGACGTGTAAATTGTGGCGAATTTTACATAAATTAAACAGTAATACGAATTGAATTTAAGCGATATATACTTATATCTTGCATTGGCAGTAGGCATTTTTCTTGAAGGAGAAATTGTGCTTATTTCGGCAGCTTTTGCGGCTTCGCAAGGATTGATGGATATATATAAAGTAGGGTTTGTTTCATTTATAGCTACACAATTTAGCGATTGGCTCTATTTTTACTTGGGCAGAATAGGTGGGAAAAAGGTTGTGCGCAAAAAAGCCAAGTGGCGTGTGCGAGCCAAACGAATGAATAAATGGATAAGAAAGTATCCCAAATCAATATTGATAACTTATCGATTTTTGTATGGTTTCAGGATAATTATTCCACTTATGTTAGGCGCATCGCATATAAGAACACTGACATTTTTTATCTACAGTGTATTAAGCACTGTTTTGTGGTTGCTGATTCTTGGCGGCGCAGGGTATTTTTTTGGTGCTGTTATATCTGATAAAATCGAACTTTTTCAGCATTATTTTAAAAGCATAGTTGTAATTTTAGCTATATTATTGATAGCTTACTTTTTATACAAAAAATACATTAAAAACAAAAAATAATCTATAACATGGATTTAATCGAGATATACCACAAAACTAATCATTTTGGCAACGAAAACGGTATGAAACTGACCATTATTGAACCTGGACATATTGAATACCGGATGGAAATATTAAAAAAACATTTGGCAACGCAAAAAGCTGCGCATGGTGGTGTAATGGCTGCTTTTATGGATGGCGTATTGGGTGTTGCGGCATTGTCGGAAGTAAAAGATGAAGGTAAGTTGGTGGCTACGGTTGAGTTTAAAATAAATTATATTCGTCCGTGTTTTTTGGGTGATAAATTGTTGGGTGTGGGAAAAGTTATCAGTCGTGGAAAACGAATTTTGGTTAGCGATGGCAAAATTTACAACCACAAAAATGAATTGGTTTGTACGGCTATCGGTACATTTAATGCTTATCCTATTGATAAAAGTGATATTTCGGAATTTTTAAAGAAACATTCGTTTTAATAGACAGACTAATTGAAAGAAAGTATCGTTATACTTAAAATACTTACCTGATGAAAGCACCTAAATTACCCACATTTATAAAGCAGAAGAAACCCAATAAATTTGAGTTTCGTCCACGCTATTACGATGCCAAAAAAGAAAAAATGCAAGAACGCCGGGAGCGAATATCGGCTGAATTGGGTTTGCAAGAAGGAAAACGATTATCGGAAAATAAAGAGCTTTATCGACAAAGATTAAGAGAGAGTTGGCAACGTTCCAACCAAAGAGCCAAGCAAACGCATCAATCTTCTATTCGTATTATTGTTATTTTGTTTATGTTGCTTTTTTTGGCTTGGATGTTATTAAAATAAAGGGTTAAATACCGTTTTCCAAAACTGCGCTGATATCTGTTTCCAATGCTTTTTGAATAGCCGGGTCTTCTTCATTCAAAATCCTGTAATAAATATCATCATTATACAAGTTTCGGGCTATGCCTGCTTTTAATCTCAATTTCATAAAATCAAGTGAGTTTTTGTATTGATACAAAGGTGGAATTTGCAATCCTTTCTCTTTGGCAAAATTGATAAACTCATCCATTATTTGAGCATTTACTTCAAACCGCTCTAAAAATCGTTCGGTTGTAGGATATAATTGGTGTAATTTGTCTCTGTTGTTATCGGCATAATCGAAAGTGAATTGTAAGAAGATACCGCTGAAAGCCAATTCATTTAAAAAATCGGAACGGTAGCTGGTATCCAACGGGATAAAAATATCGGGCATTATGCCTCCGCCACCATATACTACTCGTCCGTGCTTGGTAAAATATTTCAACGAATCGTTAAAATGAATACTGTCTTTTGAAAGCAATTCGCCATTAAAATAGCGTTCGTAAGCTTCTTTACGGTATTGTTCAAGTCCTTTGTCGTAAGGTTTTTGAATACATCTGCCGCTGGGTGTGTAATAGCGGGCAACGGTTAATCGCAATGCCGAACCGTCGGGCCAAGATAATTGCTCTTGTACCAAGCCTTTTCCAAAGGAACGTCTTCCAATGATTAATCCTCTATCGTTGTCTTGAATGGCGCCGGCAACAATTTCACTCGCCGATGCCGAATTTTCATCAATTAAAATATTGACTTGGGCATTTTCCAAAATTCCGTAAGCACTTGCTTTGTAATCTTTTCGCGGACGAGCTCTTCCTTCTGTGTAAACAATCAAATCGCCTTTGGGTAAAAATTCATCGCTGATTTTTATGGCAGCATCCAATAATCCCCCGCCATTGCCACGTAAATCTACAATTATTTTTTTGGCACCTTTGTTTAAAAAATCTTCGCATTTCTCGATAAATTCCTGGTAAGTAGGTTTGGCAAATCGCGCAATTTTTATGTATGCCACTTCGGGGCGAATAAAATATGCAGACATTACACTGTTTATCGGAATTCTGTCGCGAATTATAGTAAAATATAAAATCTTGTCTATGCCTTTTCGTTTTACGCCCACTTTTACTTTTGAGCCTCGTGGTCCTTTTAATAATTTCATTACCTTTTTGTTGGTAATACCAACACCGGCAATGTTAATTGTATCTACCTGAACAATGCGGTCGCCCGGCATAATACCTACTTTTTCTGACGGTCCGCCGGCAATTGGTTGAATGACTACTACAGTGTCTTTTACAATTCTAAATTCTACCCCAATACCGTCAAAATTACCTTCCAGCGGTTCGTTCATTTCGGCAAATTCTTTGGCAGAAATGTAGTAAGAGTGAGGGTCTAAGTTTTCCAATAATGAAGTAATGGCTTCTTCTTCCAATTCTTTTTCATTCACACTGTCCACATACATTTCTTCAATTATTTCTATAACTTGGTCCAGTTTGTTTTGGGCAGAAATATTTTTATTAAATAAAAATTTCGAATTGTTGTTTTGCTTTAATATACCGCCAATGTATATACCCAGAATTACAGCTAAGGATAAAATAAAAGGCAAGTAAATATATAGTTTGTTGTTTTTGTTTTGTTTGTATTCAGACATAATACTGCTTATTCGTTAATATCTTCAATTTGTTGTACTTCAACGCCTGCTTCTCTCAAAAAATGCAACCCTGAATCGTCTTTATATTGGTTGATGTAAACCACTCTTTTTATACCGGCTTGATGAACCAATTTGCTGCATTCTTTACAAGGAGAAAGGGTAATGTATAATGTGGCACCCTTGGCATCGTGTGTAGATTTAGCCACTTTTGTAATAGCATTGGCTTCGGCGTGCAGTACATACCACAATGTTTTTCCCTCTTCATCTTCACAGCAATTGTCAAAACCGGAAGGTGTGCCGTTAAAACCATCGGAAATAATCATATTGTTTTTAACAATAATAGCCCCCACTTTTTTGCGTTTGCAATGGCTCAGTTCGGCCCATACTTTTGCCATTTTCAAGTAAGTTTTGTCGTACCGAATTTGCTTATCGTCTTTTGTGTTTATCATAATATCAAAAATAGCAATTTGCTTTTGTAATACTTTTTAAAAGTTGTTAAATATTTTGCTCAAATGTCATCTATGTTAAACATAACCGGCCAATTTATATGACACAAAGCCAATCCATTCGTGTAAAATGGTTTCCCATAACCGGTAAGCTTTTGTTTGTGGTAGAAACAGATGGTTGAAATAAAAAAGTCGTTTACCGTGTTCGTAATCAACAGCAAATGGCGTAACCTGTAATCCTAACTTATCGAAGCATGCTTTGGCACGCGGTATATGGTATGCTGAGGTAATAAGCATAATTTTGCTAAAGCCGTGTTGTTCAATTATTTTTTTTGAGTTTACAGCATTTTCAAGCGTGTTTTTAGATGTATTGTCAACCAAAATATCTTTCTCGGGAACTCCTATTTTCAACAGATATTGCTTAATGAAGTCGGCTTCGATTTGATCGGTTTTTACCATACTCCCTGAACCGCCGCTGATGAGCAATTTTTTTACTTTCTTTTGTTTGTACAATTGCAATGCAATAAATACTCGATCGCCACTTTCGTGAAAATCAATCAATCCGCTCTCATAGTCAAAAGTTGTTCCACCGCCCAAAACTACAGCAATATCGTATGTTTCTGTAATTGATTCAATTGATTTTTTTGGTGGTTCGTACCAGCGGAAAATTTCATCTACAATAAACATATTTCCGAAAAAATAAAATACACCAAAAATACTGTACAAAATGCGTTTTTTCCACACACTTTTTTTAACAATAAAATAGCCGATAATGAGTAAGAATAACCAACTTACAGGACTGGTAAGAAAACTTAATATTTTTGATAGGTAAAAAAACATACAACGAAATTACCCCTTTTTTAGAAATCGCCTAAATTTGACTATGTTTAACGAAGAAGAAAAAATACGTTATTCGAGGCATTTTATTCTTCCCGGATTTGGAAAGCAAGCGCAAGAAAAACTAAAAAAAGCGCGTGTTTTGGTAGTAGGTGCCGGCGGATTGGGTAGTCCTGTTTTACAGTATTTGGCAGCTGCCGGAGTAGGAAAGTTGGGGATAATAGATGATGATATGGTGTCGCTCAGCAATTTGCAGAGGCAAATTTTGTACAACGTTGATGATATTGGTAAACCAAAAGTTGATGCTGCACAAAAGCGGTTAAAAGCATTAAATCCCGAAATTGATATTGTTGCAATTAACGATAAACTTACAAAGGATAATGTTGAAGAAATTTTTGCCGACTACGACATAATAGCCGACGGCACAGATAATTTTGCCACCCGTTATTTAGTAAATGATGCCTGTGTGTTGTTTGGCAAAATCAATGTATTTGCATCCATTTTAAAATACGAAGGACAAGTAGCGGTTTTTAATGCTATAGACAAATCGGGTAACAGAACGGCAAATTATCGTGATTTTTTTCCTGTACCACCTCAACCCGGAACTGTTCCTTCGTGTGCCGAAGCCGGTGTAATAGGTGTGTTGGCAGGTATTATTGGTACAATGCAAGCCAATGAGGTAATTAAAATTATTACCCAAACGGGCGAACCATTAGTTAATAAAGTATTGTTGTATAATGCTTTGACATCCAAAAGTACAGTGTTTGATATTGAGAAAGATGCTCAAAATCCATTAAATAAAATAACTTCATTAGCTGATTTGCAAGACGATTATTTCGTCAAAACTTGTGATTATATTCCTGAAATAACGTGGGGAGAATTGCAAAATTGGAAACAAGAAAGCAAATCGTTTGAAGTGATAGATGTCCGGTCAATACAAGAATTTAGTGAATTTAATATTGGAGGAAAACACATTCCTTTGGAAACCTTGGAAAACAACTATTCGGATTTACAAAAAGATAAAACTTATGTTCTGGTTTGTTTGTCCGGTGTCCGCAGTAAAAAAGCAATTGAAATATTAAGAAATAAAGGGTTTGAACATTTATATAATTTAAAAAACGGCTTACAACATTTGTTGTAAGCCGAGTAATTTCTTTTAAAAATATAAACTACTATTTCATGTTGGGTAACATTCCCATTGCGGCGTGGCTCATTTCTGCCTGCTCAACCCGTTCGGCTTGTTCAAGAGCACGGTTGCAAGCTGTTTTCAGCTCATTGGCTAATTCACTTGCCGAAACCGTGTTTTTCCACTCTTCATTTACAATTATATCGTGAATCAAGCGGTTTCCGTTGGCAATAACACGAATATTGCCTTCGGCAGCTTCACCAATTACTTGAATATTATTCAAACGTTCTTTTATTTCGGCAACCTGCTTTTGCATTTCTTCCATTTTGCCCATCATCTTTTTATTTAAAAAATTTCCTAACATAATCTTAAAATTTAAGGTTAAACATTATCTTTTCTGATAAACATTAATGCAACCAGCCAAATTATTCCACCGCCGGCAGCTACCCATTTGGCAACCGGCTTGCCAAATATAAAAAATGAAATAAAAACAGCACTGACAATTGCAATGGCAATAAAAGTTTTAAATTTGTCGGCTCTATGCATTATAATTTATTAAGATGGCAAAGATACGATTAACAAAAGAATTTTCGTTTGAAATGGCACATGCATTAGATGGTTACGATGGGAAATGCAAAAATATTCACGGCCATTCTTACGAATTTAAAGTAACGGTAATAGGCGAACCGGTTAAAGATGAAAACTCGCCCAAAAACGGAATGGTGATGGATTTTGGCGATTTAAAGCATATTGTAAAAGAAGCTGTCGTTGACCGTTTTGACCATGCATTGATGCTTAAAAAAAGTGATACTTCTGAAAAATTAATCGGGCAACAGTATGCAAACCGATTGGTTTTAGTTGATTTTCAACCCACTTGTGAAAATATGTTGGATTATTTTGCAAAAGAAATTTCTAAACGACTTCCCGCAAATATTCAATTACATTCATTATTTTTACGCGAAACACCAACATCTTTTGCCGAATGGTACGCATCAGATAATTAAAACTGATATAAGTCATTTTTTATAAAAAATAATTAAACTTAATTTGTAACCGTTAATCATTTATCATTATGAATCGTAAAAAAATTGCTTGGATTATCATCGCCATTTTATTTATAGGCCCTTTTCAATTGGCTTTTGCAGATATTGGAGAATATTCAAATGCCATTAGTGTAATCAGCATGGCTGTAACAGTAATAGGTTCTGTAATAGCTTTGGTTTTGGCCAATACCGGTGATGATACGCAGCAGGCGCATTAATCACCAATGTGGCAAAGTAAATTGCAACATAATATTAATCAAGTTCCTGCCCAATATCGATATTGGGTAGCAAAGGGACCTTTAGCTTATACCGAAGAGCACAGGCAAGTAATAGAGTTGTCACAAAAGCTTTGGATGAGCGAAATTTCACCGTATGTTGGTGAGAAAGATAAGGCGATAATTGTCCAAAATAATTTATTGCAATTTTCGGAAATTTGGAGCAATAATTTTGTCCAACAATTTTTAGATGCCGGCTGGAAAATCATTCCTGTAAACGGAATTGTTTCGCAAAAGGTGTTTTTCGAATTGTTGGATTTGGGTTTTTTACCCTTTGCTGTCAATATTCGCACAATAGAATATCTCAAAGACCCTTTTTTGGTCGATTTTATTCACGATGTTTTTCAATTTTACAGGGTTCTGGCAGATGAGGAATTTTCAGAATTCCTTCGTGTACTGGGCAGAGTCGGCTCAATGGTGATTTTTAATGCTACCGATGTAAAAGTAAATCGTACATTAAAGTCTTTTAACCGAACAAAATACAACCATTCTGTAGATTCTGATAATGTGAAAATTGAAGAATTGCGAATGCAACAAACTTTAAAACAGTTTGTAGAAGAGCCATTGTCGGAAGCCGGAAAAATGATTAATTTTTATTACAAAACACTGAAATTTGGGGCACTGGGCAACAGCAATGAATTTGACTTAGTGGGAACATATTGGAACTTATCTTTTTTCTCCATAAATGAAGCATTGAAAAATGCAGAACAAAAAATACTTACATTAGAAGAAGTAAAGCATCCTGAAAATTTTTTATCGGAAGATAAAATATACTTTTTCCCCAGTTATGCTTACTTAACAGTTCTTTTGGAAAAAATTGAACAATCATTAACGGTAAAAAAAGATGCTGAAGACATCATTAAATCGGCAATTACTTCCGATTTCCCGGTAAAACTCACGTTGGATAATTCCATTCAAATTGTTTCCAATTTTATTGATATAGAAAAATATTTTATTAGCGAAGCAACTCAACTGTGGTTCGTGAAAGGAATTGGGAAGTCAAAAGTTTTTTTGCATGAAGATGAAATTTTCGAAAGTGAAGATGGCTATGATTTATTATATTGGCTATTTTCAGGTGATGAATCTGATTTAGAAAATTCAATACATGAAAAAGATAATCATTTACATATAAAATTTTCGGAATCCATTACGCTTGACGGAACAGTAGAAGATATTTTTGTTTCTTCCATAACAGATAATAAAATCTTCAAAGTAAAAGATTGTTACATTTATTTAAACGAAAAGATTATTTTTCATAAAAATTACATTGTTCCGGTTTTTAATAAAATAACAGGCATAAAGCCCACTTTCATTGATTCAAAAGAGAAAAATATCAAGAAAAGTTCTAAAATATTTAAACTTAACCAGCCCACACAAGTTTTTGAATATTTTCAAAAGCTAAAACAAGGATTGAATGAGCATTCTGTTCCGGCACAATATTCATGGTTAATCGAATTGATGCAAAAAACAGCTTAGCTGTTTAGTTTTTCTACCTTAAAAGCGTCACTTTTCCAATGTATGTATGTTTCACGTCAAAAATATCTTTTACAATGAATTTATATACATACACATCTTGCTTAGCCGGTTCTCCTTTATATGTGCCGTCCCACGGTTTAAATTTTTGGGTGTAATAAATGGTTTCTCCCCAACGATCAAAAATCCAAAATTCAAAATCTTCTTCAACAATACCGTAACCTTTAAAGAAGAATGTTTCATTTCCTCCCAAACCATCAGGCGTAAAAGCATTAGGAATAAAAATAGCATAATCAGGATTGATTCTGATAGGTTTAATAATAGAATCGTAACAACCATATTGCGACCACACTTCCAAGAAAACATAATATATGCCACTGTCGGCATACTCATGCTGTGGTGAGTAATTGACACTGTCGTTACTGCCATCGCCAAAATGCCACAACCAAGAAGAAGCACCAACGGAGTAGTTGGGGAACTCTACCAAAGGATCGTAAATATCTGTTGGTTGCGGTTGCGCATCAAAATCGGCAAGCGGCAACGGCCAAACCGTAATAAAGTTATTTTTTGTAATAGTATCG
>DBGO01000008.1 GCA_002295925.1 Flavobacteriales bacterium UBA852 | reverse complement strand
TTTAAGTGTAATGAACGGCTTTTTTCTTTTTATTCACAAATGCACAACGGGTTTATTGAAATATCTTTTTACACGATTTAATCTTTTGATTTTGGCAATGGTAATATTGCCCTTAAATTTCTATGGTCAAAGTTTACTTGACTCTTTAGAAACAAACCTGAAAACCGCCAAAGGAAAAGAAAAGATTATTGCCTTGTTAAATCTTTCTGAATTTTATCAATCGCGGGATTTTCAAAAAGCTTTTAAATATGCCGATAAAGCTAAATATTTAGCTCAGCAAGAAAATGATTCCTCAGGTTTGGCAAGCGCTTACGAATATATTGGCTACGCCTTGACAGATTTGGGCGAATTGGTTCAAGCCATTCAAAACTATCAAAAGAGTATTGAAATTTCATTGCAAATAAATGATTCGGCTACATTGGCAACTGCTTACAACGATTTGGGTTATATATTTGAAATTCAATCCCTTAACGACCAGGCAATCAATTATTATTTAAAAGGATTGGCAATTTTTGAAAAATTACAAGACAGTATCAGCTTAGCAGCCATGTACAACAACATTGGTATGTTATACAGTGATGAAAACAGACAAACTACTGCGAGAGAATATTTTTTTAAATCATTAAAAATTAAAGAAAAATTTTCAGACGAAAGGTCTTTGGCAACAACACTTAACAATATTGGCGTTTCATATTTAGAAGAAGCACAAAGCGATAGTTTAAAACTTAATGAAGCAGAAAAATATTTTCAAAAATCATTACAACTTAGGTTAAAAGCACAAGACTTACCCGGCATTGCGCAATCTTACCTTAATTTGTCGGCTGTTTATGCAAAAAAAGGCAACTACAACCAGGCAAAACAATATGCCGATAAAGCATACGATATTCATAAAATAAATAATAACAAATTGGGAATAATTCAGGCTTTAGACCACTTAGCACTTTTTAATCGTGAAGAAGGCCAATATGCAATAGCTATCGAACAATTACAAAAAGCTATAAAACTTGCTCGCGAGATAAATAATAAAAAAATTGAAATGGAAGGCTACCTTGGTTTAGGCAAAAATTATCAAGCTATTGGTGACTACAAAAATGCGGCACTTTTTTTAAAAAAATATATCGATTTGAATGACAGTATTCAAGCGCAAAATATTTCAACCAAGATTAACCAAATCGGGTTAAAATATGAATTTGACAAGCAATTACAACAAAAAGAAATTGAACATCTGCAACAACAACACGTTAACGAAATTGAACTAAACAAACAAAAATTTTACAATTACATTATTGGAATCTCACTGATACTTGTTCTCATCATTACAATCATTATTTTCAAAGCTTACAGAGATAAACAAAAAGCCAATGAAATAATTCTGCAACAAAAGAAAATAGTTGAAGAACAACGGCAAGCGTTGCAAATGGCTTTATCGGATATTACCGACAGTGTAAAATACGCCCAACGTATTCAGCAGGCAATTTTGCCTTCATTAAAAAAACTAAAAGAACTTTTTAATGATATTGAAATAATTTTTAAACCCAAAGACATTGTCAGCGGAGATTTTTATTGGTGTTCCAAACAAAATAATGAAAAAATATTTGCCTTAGCCGACTGTACCGGTCATGGTGTTCCGGGAGCATTTATGAGTTTGCTAGGATACAATGCCCTGAATAAAATTGTAAATGAACAAAAAATTACTGCGCCCAATAAAATTCTTACGGAATTAGACAATTACATTACCAGTACCTTAAAAAAGACCGACAACAACAAAGTAATACGCGACGGAATGGACATTTCTGTCATAACATTTACAGAAAATAACAAGCTTTTAATGTCCGGTGCCAATAATGGCATATGGATTTACCGGAAAGCCCCCTCATCAGGTAATTATCAATTATTAGAGTTGCCGGCAGATAAACAACCCATTGGCTATACAAAAAGCAATCAAATGAACAAATCTTTTACTTTGCACGAAATTGATTTGTTACCCAACGATTTGATTATCCTCTACACCGATGGTTTTGCCGATCAATTTGGTGGCATAAAGAATAAAAAATTAAAAGTAAAAACATTGAAAAATGAAATTCTGAAAAATGCCGATTTACCGTTAAATCAACTTAAATCAAATCTTGAATCATTTTTTGACAACTGGAAAGGCAACCAAGAGCAAATTGATGATGTAAGTTTAGTTTTTATAAAAGTTTAACTGTTGCCAACCTCATTTACTTTTCTATTCACACATATTTTGGTTATTTTTGAAATATCAATCCAAACAAAATGATGCAACAAGCCGGTTTTATAAATTTTTTACGCACTATAGCCATCATTGTAGGTGTAATCTATATTTTACGATTTTTGGCTCGTATTTTTTTACCCGTTTTGATAAAAAAAGCGGTAAACAAACAGCAACAAAACATGTATAACCAATATCAAAAAAATACAAAGAGCAATTCAAATGCTGATGCTTCATCATCAAAAAAAGATAATGAACATATTTCCGACAAAATTGGCGAATATGTTGATTACGAAGAAATTAACGAATAATCAGGTATAAACACATCCAATGAAAAATATTACTTGTGTTGTAGGAACTCGTCCGAATTTTATAAAAATATCTCAATTTCAATTAGAATTTGAAAAACAATTTCCCGGAAAATTCAATTTCTCGCTGGTGCACACCGGTCAGCATTTTGATGATGAAATGAGTAATATCTTTTTTAAACAATTCAATCTGCCTCAACCACACCAATTAAACATACAAGCAAAAAATCCTGCTCAACAAATTGGCGAAACCATCGCGCAACTGGCACAACATTTTAATACGCACAAACCCGATGCAGTAATTGTAGTGGGCGATGTAAATTCTACACTCGCCGGTGCTTTGGCAGCACACAAAAACGGTTATTTTTTATATCACCTCGAAGCCGGATTGCGAAGCTTTGACCGCTCAATGCCCGAAGAAATAAACCGCGAAATTACCGATAAAGTTTCCGACCGTTTTTTTGTTACCGAATCTTCCGGAATAGACCATCTGCTTGAAGAACAAACCGATAATGCTCATATATATTTTGTAGGCAATACAATGATAGATACGCTTATTGCTTTTGAACCAATGATTGAAAAAAGTTCCGTTTTGGAACAATACAACCTCACCCCTCACGAGTATGCACTTATTACTTTTCACCGACCGTCAAATGTAGATTCATATAAAAAACTACACGAGCTGACCGAAATAATCGAAACAATTACCAGGCATCAAAAAACACTTTTTCCTATTCATCCGCGCACAAAAAACAATTTATTAAAACATCATTTATGGGAAAAAATAACCGCTCTTGAAAATCTGATTATCACATCTCCTTTAAGTTACTTTGATTTTCAGAAAAGCATTAAATATGCCAAATACATTGTTACCGACAGCGGTGGAATACAAGAAGAAACAACGTTTAGAAAAATTCCTTGTTTAACTTTCAGACAAAATACCGAACGACCTGTTACCATAACAATGGGAACGAACACACTTATTCCCAATCAAATGGCATTGGAAGAAAATATCGAAAAAATATACCTGAACCAATACAAAAAAGGTGAAATACCTCCGCTTTGGGACGGAAAAGCAACGCAACGTATTGTTAAGCATATTTACAACGATTTGTACGAAAAATAATCTTGGTGTAATATTTGCCTCATTACAACTAAAAAACAGTATTTTTGATAAACTTTCTATTATGAAAAATATACTATTCACTCTGACAATCATTGCTGTTTTCTTTGCTTGCAAAAACAAAGAAAAAGTGGTTAAAGAACAAAGCAATAACCAAGAAGAAACAGCAAATGCCAAACTCGACACATTGGTTTATATGGAACGTTCACCGTGTTTTGGTCAATGCCCAACTTACTCGGTTTTGATAATGAATGACGGTAAAACCACATATCACGGCAAAAAGTTTGTTGAAAAAACAGGTGTTTACACTTTGCTATTAACCAATGACGATTTACAACAAGTTAAACAAATGGCTAAAGAAATTGCCATTTTTGATTTGAAAAACAAATACGACCGTCCGGTTACCGATATTCCTTCAACAGTAATTATTTATAAAGAAAAAGAAAAGCGAAAACAAATCATTGACCGTGTGGATGCTCCGCAAGAGCTTAAAAGATTTGAAAAACTCATTGATGCATTGATTAAAGATAAAAAATGGATTTTAGCTGAATAAATCAACGCCGTATGTCAAAAAAACGATTGATAAATCTTATTTTGTTTGGTGCGTCGATTTTCATCACGCTTATTTTTATTGTTTTATGGATGGCCGGATACAATGTGCCATTTGTATTTGTATTATTTTTACCCATCAGTTCAATATTTATGCTCAACAACTATGGCAACAATAAAAAATAATCTCTTTGTTTTTATTCAAATCGGTTTATTGGCGTTTACACTAGACTCATGCGCTCCGTCAAGGTATGTAAAACCATTGGAAAAAGGCGAAAAAAACATTGGGTTTACTTTTGGCGGCGAAATGATTGAATACGGAAGCGGCACTATTCCATTGCCACTTACATCAGTAGTTGGTGGTTTTGGCATAGATACCGGTCTAACCCTCTTTACCGGATTACATACTACATCTCTCTACTTCAATAATTTACAACTCGATATTGGATGTACAAAAAACGTATATGCAAGTAAAAACGGTAAAACAAATATTTCTGTTTCGCCGGTTATTAATTTTATTACCGATTTCGACTCACCTACAACTCGCTTATGGCCGCAACTCGACATAAATGCTTACCGGTTTTTCGGCAAAAAAAATCATTATGCTTATTTAGGAATTTCCAATTGGTTTGAATTGGCAAACAAACGAGCCAATGACCAACCCATTGCTCAACATTGGATTTTCAACCCGCAAATGGGTACAGTGTTCAATCTGAAAAATCATTGGCAATTCACTGCCGAAATAAAATTATTGGCTCCCAATCAAGAAAACACATACAGTTTTATTCCATGGAAAAGTATGCTTGGAAATTATGGCGCCACAGCCGTTTTTATAGGAATTTCAAAAACTTTTAAATAAATAATATGAAACCAAAAATTACCATATTATTATTTTCGATGCTGACAATAATCAGCGGATGTAAAAAAAACAATTTGGATGCTATTGCTTTTCCTTCTGAAAAAACGGATAAATATCTTTTTGAAAATTACAATGGCGATACTGAGTTGACGTTGCCAAACACTTACTCTGTTTCTTCTGATAAAATTCACGAATTGTCTTTTATTTCACATTCATCCGAAGATGGAAATGATTACACCATTTACGGCGTTTATATTGGCGATTTAAGTACAATTGCAACCGATACAATTATTATTTACTGCCACGGACAAGCAAATAATATGGATTATTATTGGAGCAGGGCAAAACTGCTTGCTTTTACGGGCGGAAAACACCGGTATGGCGTATTAATGATGGATTACCGGGGTTATGGAAAATCGGAAGGTGAACCCACAGAAACCGGCTTATACGAAGATGTTGAAGCGGCTTGTTTATGGCTAAAAAATAAAGGTGTAAATGCTGAAAACACTATCATTTACGGATTTAGCTTAGGAACTGTTCCGGCTACAAAAATAGCCGCTGATTTTGCTTCGTTCAAACCTTCTAAATTAATACTGGAATCGCCAATGGCATCGGTTGATAATTTAGCGCAAGAATCTACCATTATTAACTTTTCGGCAAAATTTCTGAGCACACTCGAATTTAATAATGCCGAAAAAATAAAATCTGTTCAACAACCTTTTTGCTGGTTTCACGGAAAAGAAGATGATTATGTAGCCATATCGAACGGTGAAATTATTTTTGACAATTACCAAGGAATTTACAAAGAAGCACACCGCATAAACGGAGCCAAACACGGAAAGAACGGTGTACCCGAAACAATGGGCTTAGAAAATTATTTACAAACTGTTTATCAATTCATTATAAAATAAACTTGACGCAATTTTATATTCATATCGGAATGCCGCGAACGGCTACTACGTTTTTACAACGAAATATTTTTCCGTTCATTACCGATTTTCAACTGGTGTCGCTGCCTTACTCGCATTTTGGTGCACCATTTCAAAAATTGCAATATCAAGATGACAGTTTATATAGTTTTGAAGAAGTAAAAAATAAACTGACCGAACTGTATCAACGGGAAAAAGTGTTAATCTCCAATGAAAATTTTACCGGTCAATCATTGTTTTGGTATAACGGCAACCGCTCCCGAAATGCACAACGGCTTAAAGCTCTATTTCCCGAAGCGACAATTATTTTAACGTTACGCAACCAACCGGATTTACTGCGCTCAATGTATGAAATAAATTTGCAATGGAAAGAAACCAAATCATTAGATGATTTTATCATTACCAACGAAGAAAATTTCAGTTTGCACGATTATTTTGCACAAAAATCACCCAATCTACATCATACCAGATATCCAGTTACCGATTCTTACGAGCACATAGAAGGATATGACTATTTACCCTTGATTAAATTGTATCAATCGCTGTTTCCAAAAGTGTGCGTTTTGTTTTATGAAGATTTTGTGATGAACAAAGAAAAATTCATCACCAACCTTGAACATGCATTAGACACTCCCTTTTCCGAAAAGGTGAAAAAATTATTTTTTGAACAGCCAAAGATTAATTCGGGATTAGATGCCTCGCAAGCCGAAAAGCTCAGAAAACTTAACCGATTGGCCACTTTTGCCCAACATAATAAATTTATTGCTGCTTATTATTACCGTAGAAAAAGAGCCATTATCAATAAAACATCATCTGGTAAAAAAATTGATTTTTCAAAAGAAAAAAAACTGTATTTAACTGAATATTTTGCTCAAAAAAACAAACAACTTCAACAAGAATTGAATATTATTCCCGAGCATTTGAAAGATAAATATTTTTTGTAGTTATCCTTTTTTGGTTAAAAATCTAAGTTCTCTATCTTCCGATACAAAAAATCACTTGTTGTTTGTTCAAATCGATATTTTCCGATTTCCACTCTGCTACCGGCAAAGTTTTTATCATTTGATTAGTCATCGTAATATTTTTGGCAACACACAGCAACGTTTCGGGATGTAAATGTTTGAGCAAATCATCTAACATATGTTGCACCCTGTAAGGTGTTTCTATAAATAATTGGGTTTGATTTTCTTTCAATACTTTTTGTTCCAATTGTTTTATTTTTCTCACCCGCTCGTTTTGTTGCTTGGGCAAATATCCTGTAAAAGAAAAATTCTGTCCGTTAAGTCCCGAAGCAATTAACGCCAACAAAATGGAAGACGGACCAACCAAAGGCTCTACTTTAAATCCGTTTTGATGAGCAAAACGAACCAAATCTGCACCGGGGTCAGCAATTCCGGGGCATCCGGCTTCAGAGACTACACCAATATTTTTTGCTTTATTTTGATGTAAAAATGTAAGCACATCTTGTGGGTTGGTTTTGTTGTTTAAAACAATAAATTCCGATTGGTCGATAATTTCCCTCAACCCAAGTGCAGCAATTAACCGCCGTGCTGTTTTTATATTTTCTACGGCAAAAACGCGTAACCGGGAAATGATTTCTTTATTGTAAGCCGGGAAAATTTTATCGAAATTATTCTCTCCCAAGGTATTGGGTATCAAATAAATTACACTCATTTTTCTTGTTCCAATTGATTACAAATTTCATTACACGCTTTATCCAACAACTGAAATACGTGTTCAAACCCTTCGTCGCCACCATAATATGGGTCGGGAACAGACATTTCTTCACCCGGATACGTCATGTCCAACACTAATTTCACTTTTTGCCTGTCGGTATCGGTTCTTGCTTTGCTTAGGATATTATCAAGATTAAAAGTATCCATTGCATATATGTAATCAAAAGCATCAAAATCTGAGGTGGTAAACTGCCTGCCTTTTTGCATGGAAATATCTATACCATGGCGATAAGCTGTTTTAATGGAACGTTCATCGGGAGCTTCGCCAATATGATAATTGGATGTTCCGGCAGAATCTACTTCGGCATTAATGCCTCTTTCTTCTAATTTTTTGCGTAGTATTCCTTCTGCCATTGTAGAACGGCAGATATTACCTAAACAAACAAATAATATTTTTTTCATATCGATAAAAAGAAGCCCTTTCCAAATGAAAGGGCTTTAAGAGGTTTGAATTATTGTAAACTGATTTTCTTTTCTATTTCACTGATATACTGACGAAAACGTTTGTCTGTATCCAACAGGTTATTAACGGTTTTACATGCATGTAATACGGTTGCGTGGTCTTTTCCGCCACAGTGCATTCCAATGGTTGCCAAGGATGATTTAGTTAATTTTTTAGAAAAATACATGGCAATTTGGCGTGCTTGCACGATTTCTCTTTTACGCGTTTTTGATTTCATCAATTCTATAGGTAAATCAAAATAATCGCATACTACTTTTTGGATATAATCGATAGAAACTTCACGGGTTGTGTTTTTAACAAATTTGTCTATCATTTGTTTAGCCAAATCCAAGGTAATGGCTTTTTTGTTCAACGAAGATTGTGCAATTATAGAAATTAAAGCGCCTTCCAATTCACGGATATTGCTGGTAATTGAATAAGCTAAATATTCTACTACTTCTTTTGGCAGCTCAATACCTTCGTTATACATTTTGTTTTCCAAAATAGCCATTCTGGTCTCTAAATCAGGAGCTTGTAAATCGGCAGACAATCCCCATTTGAAACGTGAAAGTAATCGTTGTTCCATTCCTTGCATTTCTACCGGTGCTTTGTCAGAGGTTAAAATCAACTGTTTACCGGTTTGATGCAAATGGTTGAATATATGGAAGAATACATCTTGCGTTTTGGGTTTGCCAGCAAAAAATTGAACATCATCAATAATAAGTACATCTATCATTTGATAGAAATGAATAAAATCGTTTTGTTCGTTGCTTCGAACGGCTTCTATAAATTGATGAGTGAATTTTTCGGACTGAACGTATAAAACGGTTTTGTTTGGCAAGTTGTTTTTTACTTCAATACCAATAGCTTGTGCCAAATGGGTTTTTCCCAACCCTACTCCGCCATATATCAAAAGCGGATTGAATGAAGTTCCGCCCGGATTTTTGGCTACGGCAAAACCGGCACTTCTGGCTAAACGGTTGCAGTCTCCTTCAATAAAATTTTGGAGAGAATAATTGGGATTTAATTGTGAATCAACATTAATTTTCTTTAATCCCGGAATTGCAAACGGATTGCGTATGCCTTTATCTTTGTTCAAATTTACAGGAACAGATACAGGATCATTCTTAGTAGTAGGTTTGTTTGATGTTGGAATTTTTACGGTATATGGTTTTTGAGAGCCTGCACTTCTTTCAACAATAATTGAGTATTCCAATCTTCCGTCAGGCCCTAATTCTTTTCGAATTGTTTTTTTCAATAAGGCTATGTAATGTTCTTCCAACCACTCATAAAAAAATTGACTTGGTACTTGAATTGTTAATATATTATTTTGCAATTTAACCGGAACAATTGGTTCAAACCAAGTTTTAAAACTCTGTAACGAAACATTGTCTTTAATAATTTGCAAACAATTTTGCCATACTTGTACGTGATCTTTCTGCATTTATACTCAATATTTTTTGTTAAACAATTCGGACTGTAATAATACAAATAATTTTATTTTTCACTACATATTTTAACTAAAAAATGTTGAAAAAAAATTACCCTTCTAAATTCCCTACAAACACCTGATTGCCAACATCAAACAAGTTAATAAAGCTATCTGTATTCTTACAAGCAAATAAACAACAAAAAAAGTTTAAAAAAAAATGAAATACCTATTGATATTTTGAAATTTTTATAGTAGTAGAAGTGAAATTTATATCCTTTCCAAATAAAGGAATTTCACAATCTATTTTCCCCAATTTAATGCCTGCCCAACCTACTTGGGCAATTAACACTTTTTTTCCGGCTTTATTTTTCCGAATATCCGGTTTATCCAGAAAAGTATGGGTGTGTCCTCCGATGATTACATCAATATATTCTGTATTTTGCGCTAAATGAATATCACTTACTTTATTGGTTTTGTATTTATATCCCAGGTGCGATAAGCATACAACCATATCGCATTTTTCTTCCAATTTTAAAAATTTAGCTTGTTCATCGGCTTTTTTTATTGGGTCAAAATACTGAATGTTTCCGTAATTTTTCTTGGCTACCAAACCCTCTAATTCCACACCTACTCCTATCACACCTATTTTGGCATTACCTTTATTGAAAATTTTATACGGCTTTGTTTTTCCTGCCAATTGCGTATCCGAAAAATCATAATTGCAATTGATAAAAGGGAATTTTGCATAAGGAAACATTTTCACTAACCCATCAATACCATTATCAAAATCGTGATTACCAAGTGTAGCGGCATCATATTTCATTTCGCTCATCAGTTCAAACTCAGGCTTTCCGCCAAAAAGGTTGAAATAGGGTGTTCCCTGAAAAATATCACCTGCATCAAACAACAAAACATGTTTTTCTTGTGCCCTGATTTTATCGACCAATGATGCACGACGAGCTATTCCGCCTAATCCGGAGTATTTAGGGTCATTTACAGGAAAAGGGTCGAGATGACTGTGAGTATCATTGGTGTGCAGCAAGGTTACTTTTACTATTTCTCGTTTTGCGGCAAATAAAGAAAATCTTGGTAATAAGGTTAATGCAGCAAAACCGGCTGAAGTTTTTGCTGTTTGCTTTATAAACTTTCTTCTGTTATATAAATGTGATTCGCCCATCCTCTTTTCCTTTTAAATGTTCATTTTGGTCACCTTTTTTCTTTACAAACTGCATTATGGCATCACGCAGTTTAATCCCGACTTCTTTATATTGTAAGGGGTATAAGAAAAAATCCATATGATCGCCGCCTTGAGCCAAATAATCGGTTGTTATAATTGTATATTGTTTTTTTTGAGGCCAAGGATTCCCTTTTGCATCATATAATTTATAGGTTTTATCTTTTTTCACTATAATTTTAATTCCCGAAACGGGTTGCCCGCCTACTTTAATTACATAATGAATTAAACTGTCGAACTGTTTAGCGGAAATGGTTACCGCTACAATCTCGTTTTCAAATGGCATCAACTCATAAATTTTCCCTACGGTAATATCGCCTTTAGGCAGCGAGGTACGTAAACCTCCGAAATTAAGCAAGCACATATCAGCATCAACACCTTTTGCAACAGCTGTTTCAAGGGTTAAATCGGCAACCAAATTACTCAAATTGCTCTCGGGTTGTTTTTTTACAAATTCTTCATCGCTTTGCGCCAAAACCGTATTCATTGTTTCATTTAATTTTGCACGATAAGGTTGCAATTCTTGTTCAATTTCAGCATTTTGCGAAAGCGAACTGTCTATTACTGCCGGATGATATTCTGTAGTAATTTTATGGTGATGACATGAATAAAAAAATACCGCAAATAATGCCGGCAACAGGTATTTAAGATACTTTTGTATTGACATAAAACGAAATTACGCATTCATTAAATACAAATTGTTAAGTTATGTTTAAATCTGAGGTAAAAATAAGAGTTCGCTATGCCGAAACCGACAAAATGGGTTATTGTTATTATGGGAATTATGCTACTTATTTTGAAGTTGCCCGTGTAGAAGCATTAAGAGGATTAGGTTTAAGCTACCGAAAAATGGAGGACGAAGGGTTTGTTATGCCTGTTTTGGAATTTAAAATTAAATATTACAAACCTGCTTATTATGATGATGAATTAACCATTGAAACAACCATTCCCAACTTGCCGCAAACGCGCATTTTTTTCACCTACAAAACGTTTAATCAAGAAGGTGTTTTATTGAACGAAGCAGAAACAACTTTGGTTTTTGTGGATAAAAACACGATGCGTCCAACTCAACCGCCTAAAGAATTTATAAACAAACTTATTCCTTTCTACAAAGAAGACGTTTAAATTGAAAAAAATTATTTCGGACATACGTAAAATTGACAAAGAACTTGCTGTTATTTTTATTATTGCCTCATTTTCTTTGATTGGAAATTATTACCTTTCCAACACATCATCATTTGAGCAATTTTTAAGGCAAATATACCTTAATCAGCCGGCGCATTTTTTGGAAAGCATCCGGTTAGAAAGCCCTAATCGTCGATTTTTTGACCTTGCTTTTTGGGTGTCGGTTATTTCATTTAATTATCTATTACTTCCCGGTATTTTCATTGCTACACACAAGAAATTATCGTTTGAAAAATTGGGATTTTCCATAAAAAATTTATCTGCATCTGCACTAAAAAATTATGCAGTTTTATACCTTTTTATGCTTCCTGTTATATATATGGTTGCACAAAGCCCGTCTTTTTTGCAAAAATACCCGTTTTACAAGCCGGCTGTCGGCGAGCCACTTAGCCGGTATTTTATTTGGTGGGAAATTTTATATTTCATTCAATTTATCGGTGTAGAGTTTTTCTTTCGCGGCTTTTTAATTCACACCACCAAGCATCGGTTTGGTATTTATTCAATATTTGTATCGGTTCTTCCTTATGTTATGATACATTTTGGCAAACCAATGCCAGAAACTATTGGCGCTATTGGAGCAGGATTGATATTAGGTATTTTGAGTTACGAATCAAAGTCAATTATTCCCGGTATATTTTTGCATTATGCCGTAGCTATAACAATGGATATTTTAGCCCTATAAATCATCGGCAAAAGTGTATTTCCGTAATTTAGCAAAAAATTATTTTATGTCACTTTCAAAAGAAGAGCTAATAAGAAAATATAATATTCCCGGACCTCGCTATACCTCCTATCCTACCGTACCATTTTGGGATGAAAAAGGAATAGACAAAAAAGACTGGATAACCGGTGTTCAAAAAGCTTTTGACGAAAGTAACAGTATCGAAGGAATTAGCTTATACATTCATTTACCATTTTGCGAAAATTTATGCACATTTTGCGGCTGCCATAAACGTATTACCAAAAAACACAGCGTAGAAGAACCTTATATTGACACTTTATTGAAAGAATGGAAGTTATACTTGGATATTTTACCCTTCAAACCCAGAATTAAAGAAATTCACTTGGGTGGCGGTACGCCTACTTTTTTTAGTTCCGACAATTTAAAAAAATTGATTAACGGAATTTTGGCAGATGCCGATGTAACCGATAATTACGAATTTAGCTTTGAAGGGCATCCCAACAACACAACCAAAGAACACTTACAAACACTTTACGATTTAGGATTCCGCCGAAACAGCTTTGGTGTTCAAGATTATGACCCGTTGGTTCAGAAAACCATTAACCGTATTCAACCCTTTGAAAATGTAAAACGTGTTACCGAGCTTTCACGCGAAATCGGTTATACATCCATTAGTCACGACTTGGTTTTTGGGTTACCCAAGCAAACCTTGGAAAGCGTTGTAAACACCATTAACAAAACGCGTGAGTTGATGCCCGACCGCATTGCTTATTACAGTTACGCTCACGTGCCGTGGATAAAAGGCGTAGGGCAAAGAGGGTTTGACGAAAGTGACTTACCAAAAGACGAACAAAAAAGAGAATTATACGAAATAGGGAAAAAGATGTTTGCCGAGATTGGCTACGTAGAAATCGGGATGGACCATTTTGCCCTAAAACACGACTCGCTCTACAAAGCAATGAAAAACAAAACATTGCACCGCAATTTTATGGGCTACACCTCGGGCACAACCAAACTGATGATAGGTTTGGGAATGAGTTCCATCAGTGACAGTTGGTATGCATTTGCTCAAAACAATAAATCTACCGAAGAATACCAAGCCATTGTAAACAATGGTGAAATACCCATTTTCAGAGGACATTTATTAAACAATGAAGATTTAATTATTCGCCGTCACATTCTTAATATTATGTGTCATTTCGAAACTTCGTGGGAAGATGAATCGCTACAATTTGAAGAATTGCCTGAAGTAACAAAGCGATTAAAAGAAATGGAAAACGACGGCTTGGTCGTTTTTACAAAAAACGGATTAATGGTACCGGAAAAAGCCCGTCCGTTTGTCAGAAATATATGTATGGCTTTTGACTTACGTTTATTGCGAAACAAACCAAAAACGCGCATATTTTCTATGACTATATAAAAGCTTTACTGCTCGTTATTTTTCTCGCGAATGCGTTTATAAATGCGAATAGCCATCATCAACAAAACGGCAAACAGAACAATTCCTACAACTCCCCAAATCCAACTGATGCTGTTTTTTAATACCACCAAAAAAACTACGGCTACAAGTATTACCGTGGCAACTTCATTATACATTCTGAGGTAAAACCCCGACCATTTAAAGTTATCTTTTTGCAATTGTTTAAAAATTCGGTGTGTATAAAAATGATAAGCATATAATGCTACTACAAACGTAAGTTTAATGTGCATCCACCCTTGTGTCAGCCATCCGGGATTTTTTATTAAAAGCATAGTAGCAAACAGTAACGTAAGTATTGCCGATGGCCAAGTAATGCCGTACCACAAGCGCTTTTCCATAATTTTAAACTGCTTAAACAATATTTGTTTTTCCTGTTCGTCAGTTTTTTGCGATGCCTCG
Source organism: Flavobacteriales bacterium UBA852 (assembly GCA_002295925.1). GTDB lineage: Bacteria > Bacteroidota > Bacteroidia > Flavobacteriales_E > Vicingaceae > UBA852. The sequence goes on along the minus strand of DBGO01000008.1, from coordinate 67,174 downwards.
GTGTGATAAATAAATAAACGAACAATATAAAAAAGTCCGGAAAACCAAGTAACGACAAAAATGATATGCAGTGCTTTTATTGTCAGATAATCCATTTTAAAACCTGTATTTATTAAAGGTAAACAAAAATATGAATATCACTCAAAACTTAATTAGATTTGCACATATTTAAATTCTATAATGAATCTAACTAAAAAAACAGCTGTAGTTTTAATTAATTTAGGCACTCCGGACTCTCCACAAACAGGGGATGTGAGAAAATATTTATCCGAATTTTTAAATGACCCGCGTGTCATTGATATTCCTTGGCTTGCCCGAAAATTATTGGTCAATGCCATTATTGTTCCTTTTCGCGCACCAAAATCGGCAAAAGTTTATAAAGAATTGTGGGACGACAGAGGTTCTCCTCTATTATATCACACACAAGACTTGGCTATAAAACTCCAAAATAAATTTAAAGATTCGGCTACTGTTTTTTATGCTATGCGCTACGGTAACCCATCAATGGATTTTGTTTTGGGTAAAATTAAATTGCAAAATTTTGATAAAATAATTATCGTACCGTTGTATCCGCAATATGCATCCTCTACCTCAGGTTCAATTGTAGAAAAGGCAATGAAAATCATCCAAAAATGGTGGGTAATTCCCGAACTGACATTTACAGGACAATTTTATAATAACGCCTGGTTTATTGATGCTTTCGCAAAAAATGCCGAAAATTTCGACCTAAATCAATACGACCATATTGTTTTCAGTTATCACGGATTGCCCAACCGGCAAGTAGATAAAGTATATACCGACAACAGTTTGTGTGAAGATAATGCCTGCGAAACAGAAATTACGCACAACAACAAGTTTTGCTATAAAGCTGCTTGTTACGAAACTACACGATTGTTGGCAAAAAAGCTAAACATACCGGAAGAAAAATATACTGTTGCTTTTCAGTCGCGATTAGATAAAGATTGGCTTGAACCTTTTGCCGACAAAGTTGTGATTGAGCGAGCCCAAAAGGGCGATAAAAAATTACTGTTTTTCAGCCCTGCATTTGTTGCCGATTGTTTGGAAACCACCATTGAAATTGGCGACGAATATAAAGAATTGTTTATTGAAAACGGCGGCGAACAATTGGATTTGGTACCGAGTCTGAACAGCAATGACTTATGGGTTGAATTTTTACATCAATTTATATCCGAAAAAATTTAACGTTGTTGTGGTTTTACCAAAATTAATGCATCGCAATTACACGGCGAGCCACAAATACTGCAACTGTATTTTTTATCTAAACTGTCTTTATGCCAATATTTTGGGATAATTCCGGCTTCTTTATATCCTAATTGTTTTAAAAGTGTATGTAATTTATTTCCGGTATATTGCCATACAACAGACACTTGGGGTAAGTTTTCTTTTGCCGCTTTCTTTTCCGAATGCAAAACCAATGCTTTACCTAAACCCAAACCTTGATATGCTTCGGCTAAAAATGTTTGATGATGTAAAATAATCGGTTGTTCTTTTTTCCAATGAAATTTTTCGGTGATTAATTCTACAACTCGCTCATCTAACGCCGCCAATGTTGTGTTCAACAAAAAAGATACACCTATAAAGCGGTCTTTATGACACAATGTGGTAATAATATAGTTTGGATTGCTTAAATATTCCTCTATACGGCTTTCTGTTAAATAATCTTGACCAAAAACAATATCCGCTAATAATTTAATATCAGAAACCTCAGGTTTACAGTCAAACACAAATTCGGAAATATCCACCATAAAAAAGCCCCTGTTTTTAAGTAACAGGGGCGAAGATACAAGAAATTTTTAAAATTCTAATGCTTTGCTAAATAATCAGCAACACCTTCGTGAGTAGGCTTCAATCCTTCTTCACCTTTATGCCAGTTTGCCGGACAAACTTCTCCGTGTTCTTCCAAATATTGTAACGCATCTACCATACGTAATGCTTCATCAACATTACGACCTAAACCTAAGTCGTTTACCAATTCGTGGCGAACAATACCTTCTTTATCAATTAAGAATAATCCACGGTATGCAATTAATTCGCCGTAAGCTACCATCTCGCCCTCTTCGTTAAAATCCCAATCGCCGGCCAAAACATCATAATTTGCCGAAATGGTTTTATTGGTATCGGCAACTAATGGATAAGTTACACCTTGAATACCGCCTTGGTTTTTTGGTAATTGCAACCATCCCCAGTGCGATTGCTCCGTATCGGTTGATACTGCAATAACCTCTGTGTTGCGTGCTTTAAATTCTTCTAATTTTTCTTGAAAAGCAAATAATTCTGTTGGACAAACAAATGTAAAATCTTTTGGGTAAAAGAATAATACTACATATTTTCCTTTAAACTGACTTAAAGTGAAGTCAGATACAATTTCGCCACCGTTTATTACGGCATTTGCTTTAAAATCAGGTGCTTTTTTTCCTACTAATACAGCCATTTTTCTTTATTTTTTAGGTTTATAAATAAGTTTAATTTTCTCCGACAAAGATACAACTTAGTTTATTATTTAAAGTCATTTTAAATTATTTTAAGTTTTGATAATCATATAGATAAAAATTATACGGATTGTTAACAGAATGATTAACTAAAATTTCAATCGGTTAAAACGGAAATTAGTAATTTTGATGAATAATCAATAAATAAATAAATTATGTCTGAAGTATTATCAAGCATTGCCGATAAATTTGGCATTAAAGAAGCGTTAAAGGAATTAGGAGTTGCGCAAGTAAATGACGGTACCTCTACCGGAAAAGAATTTTTCGGAAACGGAGAATTAATAGAATCATACAGTCCTGTTGACGGTGCGTTAATAGGAAAAGTAAAAACCACTGCCAAAGAAGATTACGAACGTGTTATTGCCAAAGCACAAGATGCGTTTAGAACTTGGCGAAACGTTCCTGCTCCAAAAAGAGGAGAAATTGTTCGTCAGTTTGGTGAAAAGTTACGCGAGAAAAAAGATATGTTGGGTAAGTTGGTTTCTTACGAAATGGGAAAATCTTACCAAGAAGGATTGGGAGAAGTTCAAGAAATGATTGATATTTGCGACTTTGCCGTTGGTTTATCCCGTCAATTATACGGATTAACCATGCATTCGGAAAGACCAAACCACCGTATGTACGAACAATGGCATCCGTTGGGAATTGTAGGCATCATATCCGCTTTCAACTTCCCAGTTGCGGTATGGAGCTGGAATACTGCCATTGCTTGGGTTTGTGGTGATGTTTGTGTTTGGAAACCATCTGAAAAAGCACCTCTTTGCGGAATTGCTTGCCAAAACATCATTGCCGAAGTTTTGGAAGAAAATGATTTGCCTGAAGGTATTTCAAACATCATTATGGGCGATTACCGAGTAGGTGAAATGATGACACACGATAAACGAGTTCCTCTTATTTCTGCTACCGGTTCAATAAGAATGGGTAAAATTGTTGCTCAAGCCGTAGCTGCACGATTAGGTCGCTCTTTACTTGAATTAGGCGGAAACAATGCTATCATAATCACGCCAAACGCCGACCTTGACATTGCTATCCGGGCGGCTTTATTTGGTGCTGTAGGAACTGCAGGACAACGTTGCACCTCTACTCGTCGATTAATTATTCACGAAGATGTGTATGATGAAGTTAAAGAACGTTTGGTAAACGCTTATGCAAAACTCGAAATTGGTAATCCGTTGGATGAAAACAATCACGTAGGTCCGCTTATCGATACCGATGCCGTTAATAATTACTTAAATGCTGTTGAAAAAATTAAAGAAGAAGGCGGAACGTTTGTTGTAGAGCCCGGCGTATTGGAAGGTGAAGGATTTGAAAGCGGTTGCTATGTAAAACCTTGCATTGCCGAAGTGAAAAACGAATATGAGATTGTTCAACACGAAACATTTGCTCCAATTTTATTTTTAATAAAATACAGCGGAGGAGTACAAAATGCCATAGACATTCAAAATGATGTGGTACAAGGTTTATCTTCTGCAATTATGACAACCAACATGCGCGAATCTGAACAATTCTTAAGCTGTAACGGTTCGGATTGCGGTATTGCCAATGTAAATATTGGAACATCCGGTGCAGAAATTGGCGGTGCATTTGGTGGCGAAAAAGAAACCGGTGGCGGACGTGAAAGTGGTTCTGATGCGTGGAAAGCATATATGCGTCGTCAGACAAATACAATAAACTACTCTACTGAATTACCTTTAGCACAAGGGATTAAATTTGCAATCTAATCACTCCTTGTAAAGCATAAAAAATCCCTTTCCGAATTGGAAAGGGATTTTTTCTTTAATTAAAAAGAAATTCAGATAAATCCTATTTCAATGATATAATAAAATCAAAAAGTTCTTTTTTATAATCTAAAATATCACGATGCAATGCTTTAAAATCATCACGATATTTTAGATGATCTTTGTAAAGGTCATCTTCATCATAATGATCGCTTTCCAAAGCTTTTTCCAGATTAAACTCATGAACTTTTGCATCGTGTAAGAATTTATCAATCAATTCACCTTTAAAGTAGATAAGTTTGTTTTGTAAATGTTCTAACTGAGCTTTTTGCTCATCGGTTTTGATTTTAGGTAAATTTAAGCTTAATAAATCTTCAAAGAACTTCATTTCATCTTTATGAAACTGCATATCGCTTATCCAATCTTTATGCTCATTATGAAGGTCTTCAATAGCGGGTTCCAATAATTTTTTTGACATAGCTTTTAAGTTTTTTGGTTTTTATCAAATTTACATAATATTTATGTGATAAAAAATGATTAAAATCAGTTTAAAAAAATTTAATATCTTTTAACAATAATGGAATTTTTTATTTAATTGATTTCAATTTTCCGACAACATCCGTTGCTCTATATCGGAAGTATACCCTATAAATATCTTATCATATTTTGGTAAATATAATACGTAAACCGTATACATTGTATAAAAATACGAAAGAGGTTGATTACTCAACCTCTTTTGCTTGGTAGCGGGGGCCAGACTCGAACTGACGTCCGCCTCAGGCGGATTTGAGCCCTAACTCCTCTATTTTGCGCCATATATATGCCCTACCTTGACCCGATTTCAATACCTTTTCGCGCTTTAACGCTTCTCTCTTTTCCGGATATTCTTAAGTAAACACTATTTGCCACGGTCGGTAACGCTTGGTATAACCCTTTGTTCCCAATTTATTGTGCGACAACATCCGTTGCTCTATATTGGATGTATATCCAATATATATTTTATCATAATTTCGTGAATATAGTACGTAAACTGTATACATTGTCCAAAATAAAAAAGAGGTTGATTTCTCAACCTCTTTTGCTTGGTAGCGGGGGCCAGACTCGAACTGACGACCTTCGGGTTATGAGCCCGACGAGCTACCAACTGCTCCACCCCGCACTGTAGTTTTATTTTATCCCATTTAAAATGGGGTTGCAAATATAATATTTTGTTTCTTTGTACCAAAATTTTAAGCAAAAAAATGTCACATAAATCCGGATTTGTAAACATAATAGGAAACCCCAATGTTGGGAAATCAACTTTTTTAAACGCTATTCTTGGTCAAAAGCTGGCTATAACAACACCCAAAGCCCAAACAACCCGTCACAGAATATTGGGAATTTTAAACGGCGACGATTATCAAATGGTTTTTTCCGATACGCCGGGAATCATTAAGCCGGCATATAAAATGCACGAAGCAATGATGAGCTTTGTAAAAGAAGCTTTAAAAGATGCCGATGTTATTATTTATATTGTCGATGTTAACGAAACTCAAATTAAAGACGAATCGGTTTTAAAGTTTTTACAAAACACCAAATTGCCCGTTTTTTTACTCATCAATAAAATAGACACCGTTAATCAAGAAAAAGTAGAAGCTGCTGCCCAACATTGGAAATCGCTTTTACCCAATGCGCGTATTTTCCCAATTTCTGCCTTACACGCTTTCAACATTAAAGAATTAATCGACCAAATAAAACAAGAATTGCCCGAAGGACCGCCTTATTACCCCAAAGACACATTGACCGACAAATCTGAGCGATTTTTTGTAGAGGAAATGATTCGCGAAAAAATCCTCTTGTTTTACAAAAAAGAAATTCCTTATTCTGTAGAAGTAAAAGTAGAAGAGTTTAAAGATGAGCCCGAAATAGTAAAAATCAGAGCTACCATTTTTGTCATCAGACCCTCTCAAAAAGGAATTATTATCGGTCATCAAGGCGAACGAATAAAACGTGTGGGCACCGAAGCAAGAAAAGATATTGAAGCATTTTTGGGTAAAAAAGTATTCTTAGATTTGCACGTAAAAGTGAAAAAAGATTGGCGCGACAACGATAATTTATTAAAACAATTTGGTTATAAATAAGAAATAATGGGAAATATAGTAGCAATAGTAGGACGTCCGAATGTAGGGAAATCAACTCTTTTTAACCGATTGACACAAAGTCGTGATGCCATAGTAAATGAAGAAAGCGGCGTTACTCGCGACCGCCATTACGGATACGTTGAATGGAACGGCAAAAAATTTACCCTTGTAGATACCGGCGGATATGTTATTGGTTCTGACGATACGTTTGAAGCCGAAATTCGCCGCCAAGTAGAAATTGCCATCAACGAAGCCGATTTATTACTCTTTATGGTAGATGTTACTACCGGAATTACCGACCTCGACGAAGTTGTTGCCGACTTATTGCGCAAGCACAACAAAAAAGTCATTTTGGTAGCCAATAAGGTAGATAATTTTAACCGCTTGGCCGATGCGGCAGAATTTTACAGTTTTGGATTGGGTGAAGTACAAAATGTTTCATCCATTAGCGGAAGCGGAACCGGCGATTTGCTTGATTTAATTGTAAACGAATTGCCTAATATAGAAGAAGATTCTTACGAAGATTCTGACAAGCCCAATATTGCTATTGTAGGACGACCAAATGTTGGAAAATCATCATTTTTAAATACATTGTTGGGCGAAGAACGCAATATTGTTACCGACATTGCAGGCACCACCCGTGATGCCATTGCCACACCTTACAAAGCATTTGGTTTTGATATTAATTTGATTGATACTGCCGGCTTACGCAAAAAAGGAAAAGTACACGAAAACCTCGAATTCTACTCGGTTATGCGCACCATTCGTGCCATTGAAAACTCTGATGTTTGCATCGTAATGATTGATGCTCAAGACGGAGTAATGGCTCAAGACTTAAACATTTTGCATTTGGCCATAAAAAATAAAAAAGGCATTGTTATTTTGGTAAACAAATGGGATTTAATTGAGAAAGAAACCGACACTTCCAAAAAGTTTACTCAGCAAATCAAGCAAAAAATTGCACCTTTTACCGACGTGCCCATTATTTTCACTTCTGTAAAAGAAAAACAACGAATTTTTAAAGCATTGGAAACAGCCATTTATGTATTTGAAAACAGAAAAAAACGCATTCCAACAGCTAAACTAAACGAAGTAATGTTACAAGCTATCCAAGACGTTCCCCCACCTGCCACCAAAGGAAAATATATTCGCATTAAATATGCCACACAATTACCGGGACGCACACCTGCATTTGCTTTTTTCTGTAATCTTCCTCAATATGTTAAAGAACCCTATAAGAGGTATCTGGAAAATAAAATCAGAGCAAACTTTGACTTTACAGGTGTTCCCATCAGCATTTTTATGCGAAAAAAATAATTTATTTCTTTTTGCCGGGCAGCAATAATAAAGGCAGTAAAAATAAATCGCAGATAACGGCAAAAAACAATATTAAGCTGACAAAAAATCCTATGTAATAAGTACTGGTAAAGTCTGAAAACATTAATGCGGCAAACCCGAAAAACAATACTACGGTTGTTAATATAATGGCTTTTCCTGTACTCAAAAATGTATTTAACACCGCTACTTTTTTACTGTGTTGTTTGGTGGATTCCAATTTGTATTTACTCAAAAAGTGAATAGTGTCGTCAACCGCTATTCCAAATGCAATGGTAAAAACAATGCTTGTGCTCATATTCATATCCACGTGAGCAAAGCCCATTATCCCGGCAATAAACAACAACGGAAGAATATTGGGCACCAAGGCAATAAATATCATTTTTCCGGACTTAAACAACAAACCGATTATTAACGAAATCACAACAAATGCAATCAACAAGCCAGTGATAAGATTTTCAGCCAAATAGTTGTTGTTTATATCTATCAATAAAGCCGTGCCGGTAATTTTTACTTGATACTTATCATTTTGCGTTTGAAACAATTCATCAGCAAACTGCTGTAATTTATCATTTTTTATTTTGGCATAATAACTGCCTACATCGGGCATTTTACCCGAAATGCGCATCCATTTTTTGTCTTTGTTGTAAACCAATTGCCATTCCTCTTTTTTAAATACCGCCGAAAATTTCTTTTGCAGCCGTTCCCATTCTTTCTGTGTTTTGGGCAAAGAAAAATAACGGCTGTTTCCGCCGTGTTGCGCTTGATTGAGCATTTTCACCACATAAACCGGCGAAACAATAAACCCTACTTTATATTCATTTCTTAAATAATGTTCCAAAGAATCTATCAATTGCAAATCGGCAAGTGAAATATCCGCATTATGATTAAGCATAACAACCATTTCAAACGGACGAACGCCACTGTATTTGTGCTCAAAATAGCGCAAATCTTTCTTCAACGGATGCTCTTCCGACAAATCTTGCAACAAATAGTAATTTATTTTTATTTGACCGATTCCCCAAAGCGAAACTAAAGTTAAAACAACGGTTGTAAACACTATTTTTTTTCGATTGCTCAAAATAAATTCAAACAATTTGTGTAAAATCGTTTTCCAAGATTTATCTGTCTTTTTAAAATCAATTATTTTAGGTGGATGCATTAAAATAAAAACTGCCGGCAAAAACAAAATTGTTACCACATAAGCCACCAACACACCAACAGCGGCATATAAACCAAAATTTTGGACGGGTTCGATGTTTGAGAACATCAAAGTTAAAAATCCTACGGCAGTAGTAAATGAGGTTAAAAACGTAGCAAAACCTATTTCTTTAAAGGTATTTCTGATGGCTGTTTCTTTTGCAATACCATGGCGTAATTCGGATAAATATTTATTTGTCAAATGAATGGCATCGGAAGTGCCCACCACAAATAAAATAGTAGGCAGCAACGACGTAAGCAAATCCAATGGTTGGTTAAAAATCTGCATCACCCCCACAGTAATAACTATAGGGAGAAAAACAGACATTAATGGAACAACAACACCCCAAACCGACCGATAAGTAATGAAAAGAATAATAATAACCAATACGACCGATATACTAAAAAAAGTAAGTAATTCGGTTTTCATCTTGCGCATATAAACTTGTTGTGCCCGCACTTTTCCGGTCCAATAAACGTGATGAAAATCATACTTATTGAGCAATTGTTCAACCGCTGTCATTAAGCTGTCAGACTCTCTCTTTTTTATCACCTGAACATTTTTTGCCAAAACACAAACCGATGATAAATCCGAGGCAAACAAGCTTCCCTTCCAATGTTCGGAACGGGCAATTTTTAAGGAATCTTTTGCTAATTTTTCAGGCGAGTTCAAATGCAAGAGCGGAGAGTTTAACACACCAAAACTTGTAACAACCGGCAATTTTATTTGCGTAGGCGACACAACATCTGTAATCAACGGATTTTCTTTTAGCTCACGGGCAAATGCATCAACTTTTTGCAAAAATGCCGTATCAAACACCGATTTTTCGGGTTCAAATGCAAAAAGAATATAATCGTTGTCATTTTCAAAATTATCTCTGAATGTCAGAAAAAAGTCAAGCGTTTCATTCTCTTTAGGAAAAAAACTTTCAAAATCATAGTTAAACCGTTGTTTCGATGCAAAATATCCCGATATTCCGGTAATTAACACCAAAAACAATAAAACCCAATATGCTGCTTTTTGCAATTTCACCGGACTAAATTAACTTTATTTCACGTAATAAATTGACATTTTTTTCATCATCACACTTTAACCTCTTTTTTAACAAAACTTCAACACTAAAACCATTTACAGCATAAATTCTGTGGTGTGCACAAAAAAATGTGTTTTTTTGCAATATGTCAAAAACGGCTATTGTCATATTAAACTATAACGGCAAGCACTTTCTCGAAAAGTTTTTGCCTTCTGTTCTTCAATACAGTCAAGGACATTCCGTATATGTTGCCGACAATGCTAGCAACGACCATTCGGTTGAATTTTTAAAATCCCGTTTTCCGGAAGTAAATATTATTGAATTAAAAGAAAATTTCGGCTATGCCGGTGGATACAATCAAGCCCTTAAACAAATACAAGCCGATTATTTTGTGTTGCTTAATTCGGATATCGAAGTAACCGAAAATTGGCTCGATACCATCATCGGTAAAATGGAAGAAAACCCCAACATTGGGGCAGTACAACCAAAAATATTAAGTTATCACAACAAAGAGTATTTTGAATACGCCGGCGCTTCGGGCGGATTTATTGATTATTTGGGATATCCGTTTTGTAGAGGCAGAATTTTCGATACGCTCGAAAAAGACAACGGTCAATACAACGATGAGCGCCCCATATTTTGGGCTACCGGTGCGTGTTTAATTGTTCGAAGCGATGCTTTTTTCAAAGCCGGAATGCTCGATGATACTTTTTTTGCCCATCAGGAAGAAATTGACTTATGTTGGCGAATGCAAAAACTGGGATATAAAATTTATATCTATCCGCAAAGCAAAGTGTATCACGTGGGCGGAGGCACTTTAAATGCCACCAATCCGCGAAAAACTTTCTTGAATTTCCGCAACAACTTGTTACTGTTGCACAAAAATCTCGACGAAAAACGTTTTTCAATTATTTTCACTCGCTTATTGCTCGACGGATTGGCCGGAATAAAATTTCTAATCGATTTAAAACCCAAACATACATTAGCCATCATTAAAGCCCATTTTGCTTTTTATGCCCTGATGAAACAGAACAAACAAAAAAGAATCTCTGCCCAAGCAAACAGCAAAACAGACGGCATTTACCCAAAAAGCATTTTAAAAGCCTACTATTTAAAAAATCAAAAAACGTTTAACCAACTCAAATTCTAATCCAATGGAATTACTCAAACAATTGTGCAGTATTCACGCCCCTTCGGGAAATGAAGCATCATTAAAAGAATTTATATTACAATACATTGAAGAAAATCAATCAAGTTGGAAAGTACAGCCAACAATTGTTCACGGCGATGATTTTCAAGACTGCATTATTTTAATTTTTGGCAAACCCAAAACAGCCGTTTTTGCCCATATGGACAGTGTAGGATACACCGTTGCGTATGATAATGAGCTGGTAATGATTGGCAAGCCATCGGCAAAAAAAGGAACAATTTTGACAGGACACGACAGTCAAGGAAAAATTGAAGGAGAATTGGATATTATTGAGGACGAATATGAATATCTAACTTATAAAATTAAATTTGACAGAACCATTGACCGTGGCACAACATTAACTTACAAGCCCGATTTTCGCGAAACCGACACTCACGTGCAATGTTGCTACATGGATAACCGTTTAGGTGTTTGGAATGCTTTAAAATTAGCAGAAACTCTCGAAAACGGAGCTATAGTTTTCAGTTGTTGGGAAGAACACGGCGGCGGAAGTGTCGGATATTTAGCCCGTTATCTTTACGAACAACATCAAATTAAACAAGCTCTTATTTCGGATATTACTTGGATAACCAAAGGAATTGAATCGGGAAAAGGTGTTGCCATTTCGCTCAGAGATTCGGGAATACCCCGAAAATCTTACCTCAACAAAATTGTTTCTTTGGCAGAAAAAAGCAAGATTCCTTTTCAATTAGAGGTTGAAAAAGCCGGCGGTTCAGACGGAAATGCACTGCAACGTTCGCCCTACCCTTTTGATTGGTGTTTTATTGGCGCAGGTGAAGAAAATGTGCATTCGCCCGACGAAAAGGTTCACAAAGCAGATATTGACGCAATGTTGGCTTTATACAAATATTTGATGAAAAATCTTTAATATTGTATTGAAACAAAAGGCATAAAGCATAAGGTATGGAACATTTATTTGACGATTTTGAACCAGTGAGTTTTGAAAAATGGAAAGAAAAAATCAATGCCGACCTGAAAGGCAAAAAAACTTTCGACGACCTTATTTGGCATACTGACAACGGTATTGATGTTTTACCGGCTTACCATCAAGATATTTGTCCCGACAAAAACCGCAAGATATTAGCCAAAAACATTGGCGAATTTGACAAACCCAATGATTGGAAAATTCATTTCGACACGCCACTGACTACTCCCGAAGAAACCAATAAAAAATTATTAAACGCCTTACAATCCGGAGTAAACAGCATTGAAATTAAAGGAAGCTTTGTCAATTATGCTCAATTTAAAGATGCGTTAAAAGACATTGATTTATCCATTGTTTCCACTCACTTTAATACCGAAAACACAAACGAAACTTTTCATTTTTTAGCCCAACTGTGCAAAGAACGCCGTTATGAAAATGAACAAATACACGGCAGTATATCAAATCCGGTGAATGTCTTAAATCCTGATGATTTTTCTGTAAAATCCGATATCAAACAACTTTTTGATTTGGCAGAAATCAATCATTTTTCGAACCTGAAATTATTTACCATCGATGTTTCGGGCATTCACAATTCGGGAGGAAATACCTTGCAAGAACTGGTTTACGGATTTGCAGCTTTAACCGATATACTAAATACATTACAAGAAATTACATCAGAAAATTTATCTGGAAAGTTCCGAATGATTTTTGCCACAAGCACCAATTATTTTTTCGAAATAGCCAAATACAGAAGCATCCGTTTATTGTGGGAAAATTTGCTCGAAGCCGCCCAAATGCCTTTTAATCCCTTAGAAATTTTGGCCGTAACATCAAAACTGTTGCAACCCGAAAAAGATGTGGAAACCAACCTGTTACGCCACACTACCGAATCGATGAGTGCCATTATCGGTTCGGCAGATGCTCTAAGAGTTTACCCTTTTACTCAAAAGGAATCCTACAATGAGGAATTTAAAGAACGATTGGCAAAGAACATTTCGTTAATTTTAAAAGAAGAAAGTTTCTTTGGTGAAATTGCCGATCCTGCTGCGGGCAGTTATTACATTGAGGAGTTAACCGATGAACTTTCGCAAAAAGCATGGCATCATTTGGTGAAAATAACCGAAAACGGCGGTTATTTGCCTCTTTTGAAAGAAAATATTATTCAACAAAAAATTAATGAGCAAAAACAAAAATTTGAAAAGGATTTAGCCGAGCAAAAGCGCGTATTGATTGGCGTAAACAAATACCCCAATCCCAATGAAACCAATTAAATGGAAGGGATAAATAAACATAACGAACCATACTATTCTTCTGCCATAGGCACAATGACTATCCACAACGAAAATTATATAAGTTTTGTACCTCATGAAGGTGTTGGTATGCACCAATTACCGGAGATGAAAAAAGAAGTTCATTTTCTTACCAAACATTTAAAAGGAAAAAAATTACCTTTTATCTCTTACAGCCAAACAGTTCAAAAAATAAAAAATGAAGAATTAAATTATATGAAAAATACTCTGCCTAAGCTTATTACAAAAATGGCAATTGTAGTAAACGAAGGGCTTTCTAAGTATATAATTCATACGGCTATTTATTTTTCAAGGCCAACTTTTCCAACAAAAGTGTTTACAAATAAAAATAAAGCAATGGATTGGTTGTTGAATGATAATTAATGGAAGATAAAATCAAAAATATTAACCAAAACCCACAACCTCTTCGATTTAAATCCAAATCGGGAATAATGGAAATTTTTCCAAATCAATACATTAAATATTCACTTTTGCAAAATGTAACATCGCCGGAATTAGAAGAATTGAAAAGAGAATTAGTTTTTTTGGAGGAAAATTTACAAGGAAAAAAACTACCTTTTTTGGTGGATAACAGAAATTTAAAAAAACTTGACTCCAAAGTAATAAACTTTATGGAGCAAAATTCGCCAAAATTTACCGGAAGAGTTGCTATTATAGTTTCTCCCGGAATTTCAAAATTTATATTTCATGTCTTATTATTTCTTAAAAAACCACCTTTTCCAATGAAATTGTTTACTAATGAACAACAAGCATTGAATTGGTTATTAGAAAACTAAAAAGTAGAAATGATGAAAAAGATAAACTTATCCAAACATAAATTCAGCACAAAACCAAAACACCAAACCACTTTACCAAAAACATCTTGGGAAACACCCGAAAAAATAGAGGTAAAACCGGTTTTCACCCATCAAGACATTGAACAATTTGAACATTTAGACTTTGTTGCCGGCATTTCACCCTATAAACGAGGTCCGTACAGCACTATGTATGTTCAACGCCCATGGACAATTCGTCAATATGCAGGTTTTAGTACCGCAGAAGAATCCAATGCTTTTTATCGCAGAAACTTAGCCGCAGGACAAAAAGGACTTTCCGTAGCTTTTGATTTGGCTACTCATCGCGGATACGACAGCGACCACCCAAGAGTAGTAGGCGACGTAGGTAAAGCCGGCGTAGCCATTGATTCGGTAGAAGATATGAAAATACTCTTTGACCAAATTCCACTCGATAAAATGTCGGTTTCCATGACAATGAACGGAGCGGTTATTCCGGTTATGGCTTTTTATATTGTAGCGGCTGAAGAACAAGGTGTTAAACCCGAACAACTTTCGGGAACCATTCAAAATGATATTCTTAAAGAATTTATGGTTCGCAACACCTATATCTATCCGCCCCAACCATCTATGCGCATAATTGCCGATATTTTTAAATATACTTCCGAAAATATGCCCAAATTTAACTCTATCAGTATTTCGGGCTATCATATGCAAGAAGCCGGCGCCACTGCCGATATAGAGTTGGCTTACACCCTTGCCGACGGATTGGAATACATCCGAACGGGTATTGCCGCCGGAATGGATATTGACCAATTTGCCCCACGTTTGTCGTTTTTTTGGGCTATTGGAATGAATCATTTTATGGAAATTGCCAAAATGCGTGCGGCACGTATGCTTTGGGCAAAAATTGTAAAACAATTTAACCCCAAAAATCCAAAATCTATGGCTTTGCGTACGCATTGCCAAACTTCGGGTTGGAGCTTAACCGAGCAAGACCCGTTCAACAATGTGGCACGAACATGTATTGAAGCTATGGCTGCTGCCTTTGGCGGCACTCAATCGCTGCATACCAACGCCTTGGACGAAGCCATTGCCCTGCCTACCGATTTTAGTGCTCGCATTGCACGAAATACACAAATTTATATTCAAGAAGAAACTGAAATTTGCCGAACTGTTGACCCGTGGGCAGGTTCGTATTATGTTGAATACCAGACCGACCAAATTGCCAAAAAAGCATGGAAATTGATTGAAGAAGTGGAAGAGTTGGGCGGAATGGCAAAAGCCATAGAACAAGGGTTGCCCAAACTGCGTATTGAGGAAGCAGCTGCCCGCAAACAAGGACGCATTGATTCGGGAAAAGATATTATTGTGGGCGTAAATGCCTATGAAGCAAATGATGATGATACACAAATTGAAATTTTAGAAGTAGATAATACCAAAGTAAGAGAAGCTCAAATTGCCCGCATTAATAAAATTAAGGAAACACGCGACAACGAAAAAGTGAAACAATCGTTGGATAAACTTACCGAAATAGCCAAAACAGGCAATGGAAATTTGTTGGCAGCAGCAGTTGAAGCCGCTCGAAACAGAGCCACCTTAGGCGAAATTTCAGATGCCATGGAAAAGGTTTTCGGGCGTTTTCAAGCGCAAATAAAATCGGTAAGCGGCGTATATCAATCTGAAGCTATGCAAGACCAAGACTATCAAGAAGCCAGAAAAATGACCGACAAATTTGCCGAAGTAACCGGTAGAAGACCGCGAATAATGATTGCCAAAATGGGACAAGACGGGCACGACCGCGGAGCAAAAGTAGTAGCCACAGGTTATGCCGATTTAGGTTTTGATGTAGATATTGGCCCATTATTTCAAACACCGCAAGAAGCGGCAAAACAAGCCGTTGAAAATGATGTACACGTAGTTGGAGTTTCTTCTTTGGCTGCAGGACATAAAACATTGGTTCCTCAAATAATTGAAGAATTGAAAAAACTGGGTAGAGATGATATTTTGGTAATTGTAGGCGGTGTAATACCCAAACAAGATTACGATTTCTTGTTTAACGCCGGTGCAGCAGCTATTTTTGGTCCCGGAAGCAAAGTATCAACCGCCGCAAAAGAAATTATGGAACTGTTGTTTAAGCAATATGACGTTTCTTTTTAAAAACACTTGTAACAAACATTATCATTTATTAAAAACAATTACTTCAATAAATCAATTGTTTATTTTATAAAAAATAATACTTTTGAAAAAATTTAAACGTTATGAGATATATACTGCATATTTTATTAATATTTTTATTTTCAAAATTAAGTTACTCGCAAAATGCAGAGTACACTCCTTTAAACAGTAATGATGTAAAATCTTTACCTTATCGAACTTTTTCGCAAAAATCAATTAAAAATTATGTAATTGTTCCGCCTATTTTAAATAAAGAAGGGAAAACGATTTTTGTTTCGGTTCCAAGTTCAAAATCTAGTCTTCCATTTTCAATAGATGGCTTCTCAGAATCTGAAGCAATAATTGCGATTAAACAAATTAACATTAATCTAATTGATGAAGAATTTTCAACAATAAATGTGAATAAAATAGACTTTAAAAAACAGTTTAACTCTAAAGGCTTCTATTATCTTACCTATTATAAAAATGAAGATGAAATTATCTTGTTTTTTGTTAAGGATAACAACTTTGTTTCTTTTTCTATTGACCTTTCTACCGGAAAACTTTCGAGTCCGAAAATAATTAAAGAAAAGGTAAATTATACAAGTAAAATATTATTCTCACCGGACTCTAGCTTATTCTCACTTTGCTATTTATCTCACAAAAGAAGTAAACTTAATTTTGTTGTTTATTCAATAAATAATTCCAATATTGAAGAAGAAGACGCCTTTGAAAACATAAACATAGCAGGCAACTTTTCTAATCAATTCCAAAGAAACATTCTAATAAAAAATGTATTTCCGAAAAATTCATTCGAATTAACACCTAACGGTGAAATATTTAAAGTTACAGCTTTTTCGGGTTACGATGAGGAAAATGATAATCCAGATTATTTAGAAATAAAAAAAATTGATCATAACGGTATAGTAAAAAAGGTATATCCGATAGAAAATAACAAACATATTTACCGATATATCGTTACCACAGACTATAACAATGTTTATATTATTAGTTTAACCGCAGACCTAAATCAAATACTTAAAACACAGGACCATCATATCTATATTAATGATTTTTTGAATAACGATATATATCGTTACCTAGATGTATATGTTAACGAAATAAATATAAAAAAAATTCGAGTATCTGATTTAGAAGAGGTAAGCGATAAATACATTAATTTTGATAAAGAGTTTGTAAAAGCTGCATGGTCAAATAAAATTGAAAAATTTTTTGATAGAAGAGTCGCTTATGCTAGCAGAAAAGGAAAAAATTTAAAATACGGGATTAAAAACTTATCACCATATTTTTTAAGATGGTCGCCGGCAGACAGCAGTTTAAACTTGGTTTGTCATAGTTTTTACAACATAAGCAAGAAAGTAGGACCTTCAACTCTTAGTGAAGGATTTGCCATTTTTAATATTGACCCAAAATCTACTAATCTTAATTGGAAAGCTAGAATTTCTACTGTTGGAATGGAAAAACCCGGGTTTAATTATTTTTTAAAGCCAAATGGGGAGCAATATTTTATTTACAGAGCTAAACCCGAAAATTTAAAATTAGACGATTACTTAACTGTTCTTAACAAGGAAGGCGAAATGAAAAATTATCAATTCGGAAAACAAAACTTAACACGAAATATCTTTTATCCTTTCAGTTCATTATCGGGCAATTATTTTATATATTTTTATAAAGAAAGTATAAGTCAAAAAATCGAAAAAATCAAATTATTTGAATAAAAGGTTAAACTAATTCAAATTCTTGACGATTGTTTTTTTTCAATTTACCGGCGTCGGTAAGCCATTGTATTACTTCTACAATTTGAGTTTCATTGTTTTGTGGCAATTGGGATACAATATCCTTAATTCCAAGAGGTTTTACGCTCAATAATTTAAGTATTGCCTGTTGTAATGCTTCTGCCTGTGTGTCGGAAAATTTTTCTTTTTTTGCCAAACATACATCACAAACGCCACAAGCTTTGGCATCTTTTTCGCCAAAATACGCCAGTAATTTCACACTTCGGCACGTAGTATTGTCCGAGACATAATCCAATACTTTTGCCATTTTATCAAATGCTCTTTTTTTCAAAAATGAATAATTTTCATCCGATAAGTAAAAATGCGTAAGCGGTACTTTGGGTTGCAAATAAGTAACCGTGGGTTTATTGGTTGCCGGCAAATAATCAATTAAATTGGATTGATGCAAAAAACTTAATGCCTTCTCCACTTTGTTTTGTGCTACATTTAATTGCTTGGCAATTAACCGTTCATTTATTTTCACATAACCGTCAAACAAACCGCCGTACATTCGCAACAGCGTTTTCACTAAACTATCGATAAACGAGTGCTTCAATTGTGTTTGATACAAATCTTTTCGATTGGTAATAATTTTCACCCTTGAAGGATTGTAAACCGCTTCATTAAATTGCATATACCCTTCTCTTTCCAAAAATTTTATGGAATTAAAAATCTCGATAAAATTTAACTTAAAACGATGCGAAAGTTCCGAAAAATCAATTTC
Organism: Flavobacteriales bacterium UBA852; assembly: GCA_002295925.1. Lineage (GTDB taxonomy): Bacteria > Bacteroidota > Bacteroidia > Flavobacteriales_E > Vicingaceae > UBA852. The sequence continues at coordinate 48,362 of DBGO01000008.1, read as the reverse complement.
AAAGGTTTCATTTTGTCCACTGTTGTCGGGGATTTGCAAATAATTGCCAATGGCTTGGTACACTCTTTTTATTACCTCAACCGAAGGAAACGAATTTTCAATCTGTTGCTGCAGATTCAATTTATCGGCTTCTTCAACCAACGCTATGGTATACGCTTTTTTTTCGTCCCTGCCGGCACGTCCGGCTTCTTGAAAATAAGCCTCAAGAGTATCGGGCAAATCGAGATGCACAACAGTACGTACATCGGGTTTATCTATTCCCATTCCAAAAGCATTGGTTGACACAATAATTCTTGTTTTATCGTGTATCCAATCGTGTTGCTTTTTCGAGCGTTCTTCGTGTGTGAGTCCGGCGTGGTAATAATCAGCTGAAAATCCGCGTTTTATTAATTCCAGCGCCACTTCTTTTGTTCGTTTACGATTGCGAACATAAACAACCGACGTTCCGGGAATTTTCTTCAAAATTCTTTCCAACCGATTGTATTTATCTTGCTCTTGAACAACAATATAAGCCAAATTTGACCGCGAAAAACTTTTTTGAAAAACGTTTTGTTTTTTAAACCGGAGTTGTTTTTGAATATCCTCCACTACTTCGGGGGTTGCAGTTGCCGTAAGCGCCAAAACTGGTATATCGGGCAACAACTCCCTTAGTTTTTTTATGTTTAGATAAGAAGGTCTGAAATCATATCCCCATTGACTGATGCAGTGTGCTTCGTCAACGGCAATAAGGTTAATGTTCATTTTTTGCACCCGCGCTTTAAACAGTTGTGTTTCCAACCGCTCGGGCGAAACATATAAAAATTTAACTTCTCCATACGCACAATTATCCAAAGCAATATCAATTTCGCGCTTGCTCATTCCCGAATAAATGGCAACAGCTTTTATACCTCGTTTATTCAAATTCTCCACTTGATCTTTCATCAATGCAATTAGCGGCGAAACAACTATACCCAACCCGTCTTTTGCTAAAACCGGTACCTGAAAACAAATGGATTTTCCGCCGCCGGTGGGCAATAATGCCAAAGTATCATCTCCCGACAATGCAGAACGGATAATATCTTCCTGCAAAGGACGAAACGAATCGTAGCCCCAATAATGCTTTAATACTTCGTGGATATTCATTTACGATAAAAATACATAATTTTAACATCAATATAAACCTTTACCCAAATTTATGCACCACACACTGCAATCAACCAAAACTGCACATATTTACACCCATAATTCACTTTCGGATAAAACAAATAATATTTGGATAGTCTTGCACGGTTACGGACAATTGGCTAAGTATTTTATTCGTAAGTTCAATTTTCTTGATGAAAGGCATTTTGTTATTGCCCCCGAAGCTTTATCCCGATTTTATGTGCAAGGATACAGCGGGCGCGTTGGTGCCAATTGGATGACGAAAGAAGACCGGCTGACTGATATAGAGGATTATATTCGTTATTTAAATAATGTTTACTCGCATTTTTTACCTAATCGCTTACCGGATAATTGCAAAATAAATGTATTGGGATTTTCACAAGGTGGAGCAACTGCTTCTCGCTGGGCGGCAGAAACTACTCACCGCATAGATAATTTAATTTTATTTAGTTGTGTTTTTCCGGAAGATTTAAATTTTCCTGAAATGCAAAAAAAGGATATTAATTTTTATTTATTATATGGTAATAATGATGAATTTAATGTTGACAAACAGCTAGTTAAGATTGACCCGTTGCTTAAGCAAGAAAATCTATCTTGCAAGATTATTCAATTTGAAGGAAAACACAATATTCCGGCTAATGTACTACAAGATTTTATTGAAACGCATCTTTAACGTCAATTTTGTTTAAGAAAATTATTATTGTTCTTTTACCTTGATGCAAAAGAAAAAGAATGAAGCTTAATCGTAAAATTTCTTGATAGGGTTTTATCCAAAATTCACGTATCTTTAATAATAATTAGCCCTATATTTGTATCACACAATATGAATAAAATTTTCTCCATACAAACTTTATTGGTTTTTGCCGTTTTGGCAATTGTAGGGTATTTTGCCACACCTGTTTTGGTGTATGTTATACTTGCCGGGGTATTTACATTTTTGGCACAACCGTTCAGGCGATTATTCAGCAAACTGCTTGAAAAAAAGAAAAAACGTCCGGCTGTGGTTGCTGCTCTCTCAATGCTTTCGTTATTGATTGTATTTGCCGCCTTGTTTTCCATTTTTATTCCGCTTATTATAGAAGAAGCCCGTATTATAAAAAACATCAATACACAAACCGTATTGGAGCATTTGCAAAAGCCAATTGATTATTTAAAAAATTGGATGGTAAGTTCTGAATTTGACCCTGAAAAATATGCACAGGAAAAAATTGTATCAATATTAAATTACTCCAACATCAGTAATTTTTTTACTGCAATATCGGGTTTTATCGGTGATTTTTTTGTAGCGCTTTTTTCCGTTAGTTTTATCACTTTCTTTTTTTTAAAAGACCAATATGCCATCATCGGATATATTGAAAAACTGGTACCGGAAGATAAAAAAGAAATGTTCAGCAATGTGTTCAGTCAATCCAGAAATTTACTAAAACGCTACCTTATAGGTATTTCTTTGGAAGTAATTTTGATTATTCTGATTGTCTCGGCAGGATGTTATTTTTTAGGTGTAAAAAATGCTATGATGATTGGATTTTTTGCCGGAATTTTCAATGTTATTCCGTATGTTGGACCATTAATCGGATTGATGTTTGGCTTAATTATCGGCTTGACTACAGAACTAAACGAAGTGTATTTTGATGAAGCATTGCCAACGCTGTTAAAAATCGCTGCAATGATTATTATTGCTCAAGTATTGGACAATTTGGTTTTTCAGCCCGTAATTTATTCTACAAGTGTAAAAGCCCATCCGTTAGAAATATTTTTAGTGATACTTATTGTCGGGAACATTTTTGGCATTGCAGGAATGATATTTGCCGTGCCTGCTTATACTGTTTTAAGACTGGTTATTTTGGAATATTTCAAATTTGAGAAAACCCTCTCAAACTCTGTTCAACAATAAATGCTGTAATTTATTGCCGTTATCTCTAAAACCCAACAAAACTTTTTGAGATTTATTTCCTTTTGAAAATTTATATTTCTTTAAAAATTGTTGATGACTCAACGGGTAATTCTTTAAAATTACTTGCACCGTTTTATCGTTTAGCTTTTTGAGCTGTACCAATTCCACTATTTCAAAAATATCGCCCGGGAAATTATTTTTCTTATCCTCACTCCAAAAAATGTGTGTATTCAAGGATATTGCTTTTAGCTGAAATTCCTTTACCAAAGCACCGTAAGCTTGTGATTTGTTTACTGAAACATTGGGCAAATAAATATATCCGGATTGAAAATTACCGGAATAAAATTCGCTGTTGCTAATGTCATTTTCATTCTGATGATAGGTAAACAGTTGTGTTTGTTCGTTCAACAGGTTTACCGTAATTACTTCATCACGATTGCTGTTTAACTCTTTTTTTAGCAGCAAAAGTATTTCTTTGCATTCATTTTTTACCGAAACTACATAGGTTCGGTCAATACAATTAAACAATTTATGCAAATAAGTAATATCTGCAAAGGGCGAAATTTTAATCAACACATTGGAGGAAAACCGGAACATTTGAGGCAACAAAGCCGTTACATCCGGCGAGTATTTTTTTAAATCCACCACTTTTTTATTGCCTTGTTCTCTACGCGAAGGGTCAATATAAATCCAATCAAAAGACTGTTGATTTTCGTGCAAAAACTGTTCTGCTGTATTATTGACAATGGTTATTTTATCCGAATTTCCGGATTTATCGAAATTATATTGCGCTACTTCGGTCAATTCTTTGTTGGGCTCTACGGCAGTAACTGAATTAAAAACATCTGACAAAAAAAGAACATCCACACCAAAACCCATTGTCAAATCCAACAAAGTATTGCCTGAAAGGATGCTTTGTTTAAATTTTGCCGTAGCTTCCGATGAGCATTGTTCCAAATTTACTTTGGGCGGAAAAATTAATCCATTTTTAATAAACGACGGTAATTTCTCTTTTGCTTTTTGCAATCCATTGATTTGATTTAGAATGAATGTGCGGGGTAAATGTTTTTTTGTTGCCAATTTTAGCGAAACTTCGCTTAAGGGTAAATGTTTATATTCATTTATTATGGCACGAATTTCTTCGGTATATACAGAATCGATTTCCATATATTTTAAAAACTAAAAGCAAATTGAATAAGATTGGCACCCATTTTCAGGGCTTCAAGATGTTTTTCTTCGGGGTCGTTGTGCACCTCGGGCGATTCCCAACCATCACCCAAATCACATTCATAATCGAAAAACACGACTACTCTCCCTTCGTAAATAAGCGCAAATCCTTGCGGCGGTTTTTTATCGTGTTCGTGAATTTTGGGCAAACCTTTATCAAAATCATATTTTTGATGGTAAATAGGATGATTGAAAGGCAATTCTACAAATTCCAATTCGGGAAATACTTTTTTCATCTCCCTGCAGATAAAATCATTCAAACCGTAATTATCGGATATATGTAAAAACCCGCCCGAAATAAGATAATTTCTAAGATTTTCGGCTTCTTCGGTTGTAAAAACCACATTTCCGTGTCCGGTCATATGCACAAACGGATAATTAAAAATTTCTTCGCTGCCCACCTCAACAATAGCTTGCTCGGGATTGATGTTTGTTTTCAGATTTTTGTTGCAGAAAGATATTAAATTAGGCAATGATGTTTCTAAATTGGCATACCAGTCGCCGCCGCCGTTATATTTCAACAATGCTATTTGATACGGATATTCTTGTGCTTTTGTCATAAAAGCAATCGTCAGTATAAACAATATCAAAAAGTATTTTTTCATAGAATTTACAAGTTATTGGCACTGTAAATCATTGTTGCATAAAGTGCGGCTGTTTCTGTTCTTAATCGAAAATTGCCCAATGCAACAGGCTCAAAGCCCAATGCTAACGCTAAGTTAATTTCATTTTTCGAGAAATCGCCTTCGGGCCCAATTAAAATTAAAGCTTTACTGTCGCTTTTCTCACGGATTATTTTTGCCCATTGGTTTTTATTCTCTTCATCGGCACAATGTGCAATAAATTTATGCTTAAAATTTTGATGGATATTAACAAATTTATCAAATTTCTCAATGGTATTTATTTTGGGCAAAAATGCTTTTTGCGATTGCTTCATTGCAGCAACAGCCACTTTTTGCAATCGTTCGATTTTCACAACTTTTCGCTCCGAATTATCGGATAATAAAAAAGAAATTTCCGAAATGCCCACTTCTGTTGCTTTTTCTACAAACCATTCAATACGGTCGATATTTTTGGTTGGTGCAACGGCTACGTGAAGGTAATAAGGCAATGGATTGTAATTTTCATGCTTATCGGTAATTAAAACCGCACAGCGTTTGGGGTGTGCATCAATTACTTTGGCTTTTGCTATCAATCCTTTACCATTTACCAGTATAAGGGTATCATTAACAGAAAGTCTAAGCACTTTAATGGCGTGCTTAGACTCCGGTTCTTTTAAAATAAATTGATTTTGTTGAGCAGTTAAATCTGCATCATAAAATATTGGTTGCATTTTTACTCTACGTCTTCTACTCCTTTTTCTTTCTTTACATTTGCACCTTCTTCTTGAATGGCTATTTTACTGTTCGGTTTTTTGCCTTTGGTATTACCGTCTTTTGAATTTGTTTCAGTCTTGCTTGCCGATTTTGCTTCGGCTTTTGTTAGCTTACCTTTTTGAATTTTGGCTTTTTCTGCTTTTTTAACGGGAGTTTGCGTAGATTTTTTTTCTTTGGTTTGTGCTGTTTGAGCTTGTGCCGATTGAGCCAATAATAAAGGCAACACAATCAATGCGGCGATGAATAATTTTTTCATAATTGATACATTTTTAAGATTTATATAAGATAAGATACAATTCTTATGCCAATTTACGTCAAAAAAAATAACCGTGCAAATTTGCACGGTTATTTACAGTTATCTGTTCTGAAAATTAATTATGCGTTTGTCGTTACTTTAGGAGCAGCATTCATAATTTCTTCATTGGCAAATTCAGCAAATTGCTCAAAGTTTTTGTTGAATGCTTCTGCCAATTCGTTTGCTTTGGCATCGTAAGCAGCTTTATCTTCCCAAGTGTTTTTAGGATTTAATATTTCCGAAGGAACATCAGGGCACTCAGTTGGCATTGCCAAGCCGAATACCGGATGTGTTTCGTAATTTACATTTTCCAGTTTTCCTTCTAATGCCGCTGTAATCATTGCACGGGTATATTTTAATTTTATACGCGAGCCAATGCCGTAAGGTCCGCCTGACCATCCGGTATTGATTAACCAAACTTTAACATTATGCTTTTGCATTTTTTCGCCCAACATTTCGGCATATTTAGTTGGATGCAATGGCATAAACGGCGCTCCAAAGCAAGCTGAGAAAGTTGTTTGCGGCTCGGTAATCCCGGCTTCTGTTCCGGCTACTTTTGCTGTATATCCCGAAATAAACTGGTACATAGCTTGTCCGGGAGTTAATTTCGAAATTGGAGGTAATACTCCAAAAGCATCGGCAGTAAGGAAAAATATATTTTTGGGGTTATCCCCTTTTAATCCGGGTTGAATATTATCAATATGATCAATCGGGTAAGAAACACGTGTGTTTTCGGTTTTTGAACCATCAGTAAAATCCACTTCGGTAGAATCTTCTTTAAATCCTACATTTTCGAGCATCGCACCAAATTTAATGGCGTGATAAATTTGCGGTTCATTTTCTTCGGATAAATCAATGGTTTTAGCATAACATCCGCCTTCGAAGTTGAAAACCGAATTATCCGACCATCCGTGCTCGTCATCTCCGATTAATTTACGGTTAGGATCTGAAGAAAGAGTTGTTTTTCCTGTTCCCGACAATCCGAAAAATACGGCAGTATCACCGGCTTTTCCCACATTTGCCGAGCAGTGCATCGACAATACATTTTTTTGATGTGGTAATATAAAGTTTAAAGCCGAGAAAATTCCTTTTTTAATTTCGCCGGTATAACCCGTTCCTCCAATCAATATCATTTTTTTGGAGAAGTTTAGGATGGCAAAATTGTGTTGACGTGTTCCGTCAATCTCGGGGTCGGCATAAAATCCGGGAGCAGAAATTACTGTCCAATCGGGTGTAAAGTCTTTTACCTCATCTTTCGATAAGCGTAAAAACATATTATAAGTAAAAATGCTCAACCATGGATACTCCACAATTGAGCGAACATTTAAGCGGTAATTTTCGTCAGAACATACATACGAATCGCGAACAAATACTTCACGCCCTTCCAAATAAGCCATCATTCTTTGATACAATGACTCGAATTTATCTTGCGGAAATTTGATATTTATATCGCCCCACCAAACTGCATCGCGGGTGATGTCATCTTCTACAATAAAACGATCTTTTGGAGAGCGACCGGTAAACTCGCCGGTATCAACAGCTAATGCACCGGAACTGGCAATCATCCCTTGTCCTCGTAAAATTGTTTCTTCGTAAAGTTCTGCGGGTTCTAAATTCCAATAGGCAGCTGCCACATTTTTAAGTCCGTGATCTGCTACGGTTGCTTTTGGATTTTTAATTCCAAATTCATTCATGATTAATGTTTTGGTTAAACTTAATATTAGTTAAAACAAAATTAACGTTATTTTAATAAAATCGTGGATTTTTCGTCATTATCTTTTGTGAACACAAGAGGCGTTTTTTTCCACTTTTATCAAATTATTATTGGAAAGCAATTCTTCCGATTTTGTTAAAAACTTCTGCGCTGTTTTTTTATCCAAATCGTTTAAATCAATGCAATAATCTACCTCTCCTTCTCTGCCCCAAGGCACTTTTTCAAGGTTTATTTTCACTTTATTGTCTTTTTCGAATTGAGCAATAAATTCATCGTATTGTTCTATTGCTTTTGAATCTACACCTTGCCCGATGCTGATAAAAGATACAACCAAGCTGTATGTGTTATTTTGTTTCATTTCTTGTGTATTTTGGGCAGAATCAGCAGTTGCTTTTTCGTTGTTTTTACAAGCAGAAAATCCGATTATGGATATTGCCATTGCTGTTAAAAGAAGTTTTGTTTTCATGATAATAAATTTTACAAGTTATAAAGCGAACGGTATTTTTTTTGTGCATAATCCATAAAATAACTGAAGTTTAATTTTTCTCCGGTTACTTTTTCGCACAGTTGGTTTGCTTCAAATATCCTGCCATGTTTATGAATTTTTTCTCTCAACCATTCCAAAAGCTTTGATGTGTCACCTTTTTGAATCATATTTTCCAATCCTTCAATTTCTTTATTTGCTTGCTGGAAAAATTGTGCGGCATAAAAACTGCCGATTGAATAGGTAGGAAAATAACCAAAACTTCCGTGCGACCAATGGATATCCTGCAATACTCCTTTATCATCGGATGGCACATCAATGCCTAAATAATCTCTGTATTTTTTGTTCCATAAAGCCGGCAATTCATCTACCTCAAAATTTCCAGCTATCAATTCTTTTTCAATTTCGTAACGAATTAAAATATGGAAATGATAAGTTACTTCATCGGCATTGGTTCGAATTAACGATGGTTTTACAATATTCATCGCTTTGTAAAAATCTTCTTCGGTGTAATTTTTGAGTTGTTCGGGAAAATATTTTTTCAACTTTTCAAATTGATATTGCCAATATGCCAAACTTCTGCCCACATTATTTTCCCACAATCTTGATTGCGATTCGTGAATACCGAGCGAGCACGCTGAACCTTGAGGTAATCCATAGTATTCGGGCAACAATCCTTGTTCGTAAAGCGCATGACCGCCTTCGTGAATGGTGCTCCAAATAATTTCGCTCAAATCGTTTTCATTTACGCGAGTGGTTACTCGTACATCTTGCGGACTGAAAGAAGTTGTAAACGGATGCGTAGAAATATCTTGTCTGCCTGCATCAAAATCATACCCCATATCTTTGAGCAAATCGAGCGAAAATTGCCATTGTTTGTCTTTATCGTAATGTTGAAACATTACTGATTCATCATTTTGCGGGGCGGCAAATATTTCTTTCACAAAAGGAACTAATTGCTCTTTTACGCCTTCAAAAATTTCATCCAATTCGGCAACTGTAATGCCCGGTTCATATTGGTCGAGCAACGCATCATAGGGATGATTGGTATAACCTAAAATTTCACATTCTTCACGTTTTAATTTCACCAACTCTTTCAATTTTGGGGCGAAAATGGTGAAATCTGCTTTTTGCTTCGCCTCTTGCCAAGCTATAAATGCCTCGGAAACGGTTTTGCTCATTTTTTGAACAAATTCCGTTGTATATTTCTTATTGTCGGTATAATCTTTAAGCGTAAGCTGAACATTGCGTTTTTGTTCAAATGTCAAAGAATCATCTTGATTCAGTTCATTTAAAATTTCGCCCAATTCATCCGAAGCAAAAAATTGATGATGCAATCCTGCAAGCGTAGATAATTGTTGTGCTCTGAATTGCGCGCCTTTTGAGGGCATATATACTTCTTGGTCCCAATTTAAGACTGATGCGGCATGGGATATATCTGCCAATTGTTGCATTTTGGCTTTGTATAGTGAATATTTTTCCGGCATAATAAACTATTTATTGTTTAATAACTTTAGGTACTTTAATGTAATCGGAATCTTTATCCGGCGCATTTTTAAGCGCTTCTTGCTGAGTTACTTGCCCATTCACTTCATCTTTTCGCAAACGCTGTGGTTCGTCGAGCATGTAAATTAAGGGCTCAACACCTTCGGTATCCAATTCATTCAACTTGCCCACAAAATCAAGCATTTTATTCATATCTGCCTGAATTTTTTCTTTGGCTTCATTGTTGAATTGCAATTTTGCCAATTCGGCAATGCGTTCAACTGTTTTAATATCTACACTCATAGTTTGTTTATTGTAAATGTCTGTTAATTCTATTGTAAACTTGCTCGCGCAAAGGTACTAAATCTTCATCAGTTAAATTTTGCGTATCAATTTCGGATAATACAATAATGTGTGCCTTTCCCGGACGGGCAAAACTTTGCCACACGCCTTTGTCTTCCATTAATTTATAATTATCTAAAAATACTATGGGTAAAATGGGCACATGCTTTTCGATAGCCAATTTAAATGCGCCGTTTTTAAATCGCTTCAACTTAGGTGTATCGTAAGGTATTGTACCTTCGGGAAAAATAACCACACTGTCGCCCATATCAATTTTTTTAGCGGCAATTTTCAGGGCTTGTTTTGCCTCAACAGGATTTCTTCTGTTTACAAGAATGCTGAATTTTTTAAAGAAAATATTAAACAACGGAATACTGCCCAATTCTTTTTTTGCCATAAAAACAAACCGATGGGGAATAATTACATAAAGCATTAAAATATCAAGATAGGACTGGTGATTGGGCGTGATTATATAAACTTTGTTTTTATCTATCGGTGCTTCGTATTTTATTTCATAACGTATAAAAGTAAGAAAAAGAACCGTTCGGGCATGCCATCTGCTCAGCCAAAATCCTTTGTCGAAATGTTTTTCATCTGTCAACCAAAAATAATATATCGGATACAAGGGTAAAAAGGTAATGAGGAATACCAAAAAGAAGTATAATTTGTACAGCGTTACGGGGATGTAAGTTAATTTTTTCATTAGGGAAACAAAAGTAAGAAAAATTTGTACTTTTGAGGCATGGCAAGAATATTAACAGGAATACAAAGTACAGGCACACCTCATTTGGGCAATATATTGGGCGCAATAATTCCGGCAATAAAAATGGCTAACAATCCCGAAAACGAATCGTTTTTGTTTATTGCCGATATGCATTCGCTTACGCAAATAAAAAATGGTGAAGAATTGAGAAAAAACACATACAGTGTAGCCGCTACTTGGTTGGCTTTTGGTTTGGACACCGACAAAACGGTTTTTTACCGCCAGAGTGATGTGCCGCAATGTACCGAGTTGGCGTGGTATTTGAGCTGTTTTTTTCCTTATCAACGCCTTACTTTGGCGCACTCTTTTAAAGATAAAGCCGACCGTTTGGAAGACGTAAATGCCGGACTTTTCACTTATCCCATGTTGATGGCAGCCGACATTTTATTATATGATGCCAATTATGTTCCTGTAGGAAAAGACCAATTACAACATTTGGAAATTACGCGCGATGTTGCTGCACGCTTTAATCACAAAATGGGCGAAACGTTTATTTTACCCGAAGCAAAAGTACAGGAAAACACGATGTATATTCCGGGAACCGACGGAGGTAAAATGAGCAAATCAAAAGATAATTATATTGATATTTTCTTACCCGAAAAAGAATTGAAAAAAGTTATCAATAAAAAAATAATTACCGACGCTACACCTTTGGAAGAACCGAAAGATGCCGAAAATTCTGTTGTTTATCAACTTTATAAATGCATAGCAGATGAATCAAAAGCATTGGAAATGAAGCATAAACTTGAAGCCGGCGGTTACGGTTGGGGACATGCCAAAAAGGATTTGCTCGATGCTATTTTAAATACATTTGCCAAAGAGCGTGAAAAATACCAAGAATACATGAATAATGTTTCGTTGATTGATGAAAAATTGGAAGAAGGTGCAAAAAAAGCAAGTAAAGTTGCCAATGAAGTATTGAAAAGAGTCAGAGCAAGAGTGGGCTATCAATAGAGCGTTTATTCTTCGTGTTCTCTGCCTTTAATTTTTCCTGAACTAAAAGCATTATCGAGCTGTTTTTCTTCTTCGAGCAACTCTTTGGAAGGGGTTGCATTTTCCAATTCTTTTAATTGTGGCATTCCTGCTTTTACCCACGCCGAATACCAAATTGAACCCACCGTAATAATCGCTCTTCGCATTCTGCGTTCAACCATTCCGTTTAATCGTTGATGATAAGCATCAGCAAATTCTTTAGAATACGTTTTTACCAAAACTCTTCCTCGTGTTTCGTAAGTGAATTTCTTATCTGTAGGAAATTCTTCGGTTAGTTCACGTTCTATTGTCAATACCGAATCCATTGCCATATGACTGCCGTAAACCGCATCCCAAGCTTCGTTAAGTATATTTTTACGGTAAGTGGCTTTTCCGGTCCAAAAATCATAATTATCGGCAAATAATTCGGGTAATCTTGATTCCCACAATCCGTGGATTCCTTTTTGACCGGTTAATTGTCCGTTATAATTTTCGGTGGTATGCAACGGCACATGAGCATCGCCAATGTAGTGTCCTATATCTGCCGAATAACGTAATATTTTATCGATATTTTTTTCTTCAAAAGCTTTTACCAAGCGGTAATAAACTTTGGGTATCCACCACGGAACAATGCCATATTCCAAAAGTGTATCTTCTGTAAATTTTTGTACTGCATCTTTCCATGTTTTGGGAACAATTTCAAATGGATTTTCGCCTTTTTTCAAATCACCATAATGGTCAATATCAATATAATGATGTGCGGCTTCACCTTCTACGGCATAACGTCTTTTATCGGGGTCAACGGCATGCTCAGTAATAAACTCAATATGCGATTTGTAAAATGGTAAAATTTGCTCGGGTAAGGTAAATACGGCTAAGCGATTTATTTTTTTATGTCCGTAAAATCCCCAGGATAATGCCGTTGGACGAGGTAATAGTATCCAATTCAATAACAAAAGTGTCAGAAATGATATGAGTATTTTTTTTATCATTTTAAGAATAAGTTAGCTCGGGTATTTTTGTTACCAATTTGTTTTCGTGTAAAACAGGTACAACTTCAGTTTGATTTGGAGTAAGGCAGTAAATAATATCTTCTTCAAGGTTTAAACTGCTTAATCTTCTTCTGTGTGAGGAATTTCCCAAATATTGATAAAGATTTCCTTCTGCTTCGTTGTATAAACTTATGGAAGCCAATGCCGAGTCGGATAAATTGCTAAAACGTAAATTCTCCGAAGAAAGTTTTTTGGTAATAGCTCCCGCAAGTAATGTATCTTCCAAATTAAAACGGTCTTTCCATCCGGCACAAAATAACAAAACATCTTTATCCAATTCTTCCAACTTTTTGCATACAGCATCTAAATTGGTAAAAGCACCAATCAACAAGTGAGTGGCATCTTGCGCAGCCTCAATTGCTCTTGTGCCGTTGGTTGTTGTCAAAACAATGGATTTATCTTTGAATTTATCGGTATCTTTAAAGGTAAGAGGCGAATTTCCAAAATCAAAACCTGGAACAATTTCTGCTTTTCTTTCGGCACCTACCAAATATCCCATGTCTTTATATGCTTGTGCTTCTTCAACCGTTGCCACGGGAATTACCTCTTGCACACCGGCATCAAAAGCCGCACAAATGGCAGATGTTGCCCGTAATACATCAATAACCACTACGGCTACATCTTTATTATCAAAATATACCGGAAACATTGCCGGCGAAAATACAACCTCTATACGTCTACTGTTTCCTGATGATTCTTCCATTTTTTTACTGTCTGTTTTGTAATTAAAAAACCTCGACCTTATGCGGCCGAGGTTAAAATTACGAATTTTCCGTTAATTATAATTTGCTTGTTTATTTAGATTTATAAAAAGGTAACTTAACAACTTTTGCCGGAACTTGTTTTTTACGAATTTGAACAAAAATTTCGGTATCGGGTTTGGCATATTCTGTTTTCACATAGCCCATACCAATGCCTTTATTCAATGAAGGCGACATTGTACCGGATGTAACAGTGCCTATTTTTTCTCCTTGTGCATTTACCAAATCGTACCCTTGACGCGGAATGCCTTTTTCTGTTATCTCAAATCCGACCAATTTACGCTCTACGCCTTGTTCTTTTTGCTTTTTCAATGCTTCTGAATTAACAAATTCTTTGGTGAATTTTGTTATCCAACCCAAACCGGCTTCTATTGGCGAAGTGGTATCGTCAATATCGTTTCCATAAAGGCAAAATCCCATTTCTAAACGTAACGTATCACGAGCGGCTAACCCGGCAAGTTTTAAATCATGCTTTTTGCCTTCTTCCAAAATGGCATCGAATATTTTTTCGGCATCATCATTATTAAAATAAATTTCAAACCCTCCTGCTCCGGTGTATCCTGTTGCCGAAACCAACACATCTTTTACTCCGGCAAAGGTACCGATTTCAAAGGTATAATATTTCATTCCGGATAAATCGATATCGGTAAGTGCTTGCAGTGCTTTAGCGGCATTTGGTCCTTGAACGGCAAGCAATGAAGTATTGTCCGAAATGTTTTCCATTTCTACACCATCAGTATTATGTTTGCTTATCCAATCCCAATCTTTATCTATATTAGATGCGTTTACAACCAACATATATTTATCATCATTGATTCGATACACTAATAAATCATCTACGATACCGCCTTTATCATTTGGCAAACAAGAATATTGCACTTTACCATCTGTTAATTTTGAGGCATCGTTTGAAGTAACACGCTGAATCAAATCAAGCGCCTTTTCTCCCTTTAAAATAAATTCTCCCATGTGGGAAACATCGAACATTCCTACATTATTTCGAACGGCATGATGCTCATCAATTAAACCGGTATATTGCAATGGCATTAAATACCCGGCAAAAGGCACCATTTTAGCACCTAAATCGGCATGTTTTTTTTCTAAACGGATGTGTTTTAAATCTTCTGATACTTCCATAATTTGCTAATTTTGAACAAATGTAGGATTTCTCAGAAATATTCAAATAAATATAACCGAAAATAGTAGTTTGTAAATAACCGGTTATACGATTCCTTGAAACCAAACTTGAAATAAACTTCCTACAACCGGAACTTCTACAGGTCTTCTGTCTATGGCATAATACAACCCGAAGAGCCATAGTACAACTGTAATTAACCTTGCCAAAAATAAAGTTAAGGGACCTATTAAAGGGAGAATAGAAAAAATAATCCCTATAACTGTTAAAGCCAAACCCAACAGATAAATCCCCAAAGCTTGACGTATATGAAATGCGGCAAAAGGACTTTTTACTACATTATTTTGATGTATTACAAATGCAATTATCCACCCCAAGGGTGTCAGGTAACTTAATACGGCTATTGTTCGTTCGTCAGTTTGGCTCATTTTTCAGGTTCTTTTTTGCAAATAACGACAATTTGACATAAATTCAAAAAATCTTATGCCATTTTTAACATCTAAATACATTGGTATATTATTTGACTAACACGTAAACAAAAACAAAAAAAGGAGATAAAACTATGAACTTTAACAATTTTACAATAAAATCGCAAGAAGCCATTCAGCAAGCGCAACAAATTGCTTCTGAATTAGGCCAACAAGCTATTGAAACCGGCCACATTTTAAAAGGAATTTTAACCGTGGACGAAAGCGTTACACCATTTTTATTAAAAAAATTAGGTGTAAACGTTGATATTTTTTCAAAAGCTGTAGATAAGATTGTAGAATCTTATCCAAAAGTAAGCGGTGGCGAACAATACTTATCGCGAAATGCCAACGCCGTTTTACAAAAAGCTGTTTCGTTGTTAAAAGAATTTAACGACGAATATGTAACTATAGAACATTTATTATTGGCATTATTAAGCGGAGGCGACAGCGTTGCTCAATTAATGAAAGATAATGGCATTAGAGAAAAAGAATTGAAAATGGCCATTCAAGAACTTCGAAAAGGTGAAAGAGCAACTACTGCAACTCAAGAAGATCGCTACAACGCACTGAATAAATATGCCAAAAACTTAAATAAATTGGCAAGAGAAAACAAACTCGACCCAGTTATCGGTAGAGATGAAGAAATTCGTCGAGTATTGCAAATATTGTCAAGAAGAACCAAAAACAACCCGATTTTAGTGGGTGAGCCCGGTGTAGGTAAAACAGCCATTGCCGAAGGTTTGGCGCACAGAATTATTTCCGGCGATGTTCCCGAAAACTTAAAAGACAAAGAAATTTACTCTTTGGATATGGGAGCTTTAATTGCCGGAGCCAAATACAAAGGAGAGTTTGAAGAGCGTTTAAAAAGCGTTGTAAAAGAAGTTACTTCTGCCGATGGTCAAATCATCTTATTTATAGATGAAATCCATACCTTGGTAGGTGCCGGTGGTGGAGAAGGCGCCATGGATGCCGCAAACATATTGAAACCGGCATTGGCACGTGGTGAATTACGCGCTATTGGAGCCTCAACACTAAGCGAGTACCAAAAATATTTTGAAAAAGATAAAGCGCTTGAACGTCGTTTCCAAAAAGTAATGGTTGACGAGCCAAGTACCGAAGATGCCATTTCCATTTTACGTGGTATTAAAGAAAAATACGAAGCGCATCACAAAGTACAAATTAAAGATGAGGCAATTATTGCAGCGGTAGAATTATCGCAACGATACATCACCGACCGCTTTTTGCCCGATAAAGCCATTGACTTAATTGACGAAGCGGCTGCACATTTACGTTTGCAAATAAACTCTAAACCCGAAGAGTTGGATGAAATTGAACGTAAAATAATGCAGTTGGAAATTGAGCGTGAAGCTATTAAGCGCGAGAATGATGAGAAAAAGCTCAAGTTGCTAAACGAAGAGTTGGCAAACTTACAAGAAAAACGCAACGAGCTTAAAAGTCAGTGGGAAGCCGAGAAAAACCTGTTGGATAAAATAAACCAAACCAAAGAAGAAATTGAAAACTTGCGTTTCGAAGCCGAACAAGCCGAACGTCAAGGTGATTTTGGAAAGGTTGCCGAAATCCGCTACGGAAGAATCAAAGAAGCTGAAGCTAAACTTGAGCAATACAAAAAAGAATTGCAAGAAATGCAAGCCAAACACAGCTTGATTAAAGAAGAAGTGGATTCGGAAGAAATTGCCGAAGTGGTAAGCAAATGGACAGGTATTCCGGTAAGCAAAATGCTCGAAAGCGAAAGAGAAAAACTATTGCGTTTAGAGGATGAATTGCACCGCAGAGTAGTAGGACAAGAAGACGCCATAAGAGCGGTAAGTGATGCCATAAGACGAAGCCGCGCCGGATTACAAGACGAAAAACGCCCGATAGGAAGTTTCATCTTCTTGGGAACTACCGGGGTAGGTAAAACCGAATTGGCAAAAGCATTGAGTGAGTTCTTGTTTAACGATGAAAACGCCATGGTGCGTATCGATATGAGTGAATACCAAGAACGACACAGTGTGTCTCGTTTGGTAGGAGCACCTCCCGGATACGTTGGATACGATGAAGGCGGCCAGTTAACTGAAGCCGTACGTCGCAAACCGTATTCGGTGGTATTGCTCGATGAGATTGAAAAAGCGCACCCCGATGTATTCAACATCTTGTTGCAAGTATTGGATGACGGTCGATTGACTGACAACAAAGGTCGTGTGGTAAACTTCAAAAACACCATCATTATCATGACTTCCAATATGGGAGCCGATGTAATACAATCAAACTTTGAAGGTTACGACAAACTGGCCGAAGCCGCTCGAGAAGAAGTGGTAGAATTGACTAAAAAACAAGTATTCGATTTATTGAAACAAAACATCCGACCCGAATTCTTGAACCGTATCGACGAAACAATTATGTTCCGTCCGTTAACAAAACAAGATGTGGTGGATATTGTTAAAATACAATTAGAAGGCTTGAAGAAAAAATTGGCCAAAAACGACATCACCATATCGGCAACCGATGCAGCCATCGAATACATTGCCGAAAGAGGTTACGACCCTCAATTTGGGGCAAGACCAGTAAAACGAGTATTACAACGCGAAGTATTGAACGAATTATCTAAAGATATACTCGCTCAAAAAGTTCGCCCCGAAGATGAAATTATCATCGACTTTAAAAACGGCAAACTCGTTTTCGAAAATGTTGTTCCGGTTGAACCGGTCAACGAAGAAAATAAATAATCAACCAACTTAAAAACCGGTGGAAATTATCCACCGGTTTTTTTATTTATCGTTATATTTACAAAAACTTTTAACACTATGGAAATAAAGATAGAATTTAACAAAACCATTAAAGAAATTCAAGACGAGTTTAGAAAAGAATTTCCTTTTTTAACCATCGAATTTTTTAAAAAACCGCATCACGAACACGAAGCATCTGCCGCAAAAGATATGTATCCACATACGATGAAGGTGAAAGAAATCAGCAGCAATCCGTCTGAAGGTGTGCTTGAAGTAAGAAAAGATATGACCGTAAAAGAATTGGAAGAAACGTTGGAGAAAAAATTCGGATTACACGCACAAATATTCCGCAAGCAACGTTTGGATTGGATTGAAACTACCTCTACCGACGATTGGACACTGGAAAAACAAAACCAAACAGGAGCAGAATATTAATCCATTATTTAAGGCAACTGATTAGTTGCCTTTTTTATTGATACAGAAATAACTCACCCACTAATTTTTTAGTAATTGTTCGTTAAATGCAACTCATCACTCAAGTAAAAATTCCCGGTTACGGATTAAAGATAAACCATCAACATAAATTATTCTTATCCGGCAGTTGCTTTGTTCAAAATATTTATCAAAAATTAAGCGATTATAAATTCGAAGCTTTACACAATCCGTTTGGTACAGTTTACAATCCGGTTTCCATAGCCAAACAACTCAACATATTACTTGGAAATTGCAATTATTCGCCTCCAATTTTAGTCAATGATGCTTGGGTAAGCACCGATTTTCACAGTTCTGTCAAAGCAAAATCAAAAAAAGAATTTGAACACACGCTCAATGCTATCATTGCGCATACCAAAAACTATATTACATCAGCCAATATTTTTATTTTCACCTTTGGATCGGCGTGGGTGTACAAAGACACAAAGAACAATGAATTGGCAGCCAATTGCCACAAATTACCGGCACATTTATTCAGCAAACATTTGCTGAGTATTGACGAAAGCAAGCAAGCCATAAAAGAAATAAAAAGCATTATACATGCTGTAAATCCCGATGCAAAATTTATTTTTACCATTAGTCCTGTCAGGTATATTCGTGATGGTTTTACCGAAAATAATCAAAGCAAAGGTGTTTTACATTTGGCATTAAAAGAAACATTAACAGAAGTGGATATTTATTTTCCGGCTTATGAAATTGTATTGGACGAATTACGCGATTATCGTTTTTTCGACCGTGATATGGTACACCCTAATGCGTTGGCTGTTGATTATGTATGGGAAAAATTCAGCCATGCTTTTTTTGATGAAAAAACTATCGTTTTAAACAAAACCATTGAAAAATTAAACAAACGGTTAGCACATAAGCCCTTTAATCCCGAAAGTGAAAAGCATCAATTATTTATTAAACAAACCGAAGCCGAACTGGCACTTTTACCCGAACATATTCGTCATCGATTTTAAAAATTCAAGCCGCCTTCCTTTTTATTTAGAATTATTCTAAATAAATTTGAAGTATGATTGACATTGCGCTACTTGATAACCGACCTATTTATACCAATGGGATAAAACAAATTATTTCTCTTACTCCCGGAAACAGAGTAGTGGGTGTATTCAGCAGTTTTGAATCGCTGTACGAAAACCTGAAAAAATATCACATAGACATTTTGATATTGGACCATACCAATCAACTTATTACTACCGAGGAATTGAATAAAATTACCGCCGAATTTGAACAGTTGAAAGTTATCAATATCACAAAAAAGTTACCCAAAGCCAAGATTATAGAAATTCTTAAAAACGGTGCCACCAGTTATTTACTGGATGATTGTGATGCTTTGGAGATAAATAATGCCATTAAAGAAACGTACAAAGGCAATCAGTTTTTTTGCAGTAAGGTAATGGATATTCTTACGCACAATAAAAACATTGAAGATGAAAATGCCGAGCTATCTGTCAGAGAACTTGAAATTATTGAGCTTATTGCCAAAGGGTTAACCAACAAACAAATTGCCGACAAGCTCTTTTTAAGTACACATACCGTAAATACGCATCGCAAAAATATTATGAAAAAGCTGGGAATAAAAAATACAGCCGGCATTGTTATTTATGCCTTTGAAGAAAATTTACTGGGATAATGAATACAAAAAAAGCCCGCTCAATTGAGCGGGCTTTTTTATGAGTTTAAACCAAACATTAAGCTTGAGCTTGCGGTCCGCCAAAATTCATCGGAAAAGGCGTTTTATCCTCTTTAATCTCGCCGTGTAATGCTTCATATTTTTGAATATTATCATTCAAAGCCATAAGCAATCTTTTGGCGTGTTGAGGCGTCATCACAATTCGCGATTTTACCTTGGCTTTTGGTACACCGGGCATTACTTTAATGAAATCAATCACAAACTCGGAATGTGAATGACTGATTACTGCCAAATTGGAATATATTCCGTCGGCTACCTCTTCGGAAAGCTCAATATTTAATTGATTTTGGTTATTGTCGTTATTATCCGTCATAATTATAGTTTTACGATTGTTTTAATTCTGCTTCTACCAATTCGTTGTATTCTTCTTTAGAACCAACAATAACATTTTGGAAGCGTCTCATTCCTGTACCTGCAGGGATTTTATGTCCTACAATTACATTTTCTTTCAATCCGCGTAAGTAGTCAACTTTACCACGAACTGCCGCTTCGTTCAATACTTTGGTAGTTTCTTGGAAAGATGCTGCAGAAATCCAACTTTCGGTTTGTAACGATGCACGTGTAATACCTTGCAATATCGGACGTGATGTTGCCGGAATAGCTTCACGAGCTTCGGCTAATTTTTTATCTTCACGTTTCAATTTAGAGTTTACATCGCGTAATTTACGTGCCGTGATAATCTGTCCTGCTTTCAAGTCAGAATCACCCGGTTCAGTAACAACCATCTTATCGAAAATCCAATCGTTCTCTTCCATGAACTCGTATTTATTTACGATATCATTTTCCAAGAAACGTGTATCTCCCGGATCTTCAATAACTACCTTACGCATCATTTGACGTACAATTACCTCAAAGTGCTTATCGTTGATTTTCACACCTTGTAAACGATATACCTCTTGTACTTCGTTCACCAAGTATTCTTGCACTTTTGTAGGTCCTTGAATAGCCAAAATATCGGCAGGTGTAATAGAACCTTCTGACAGTGGTTGACCGGCTTTTACAAAGTCATTTTCCTGTACTAAGATATGTTTAGAAAGATTAACCAAATATTTCTTCACTTCACCGGTACGCGAAGTAACGATGATTTCGCGGTTACCACGTTTAATTTTTCCAAATGATACAATTCCGTCAATTTCTGATACAACAGCAGGATTTGATGGGTTACGTGCTTCGAACAATTCGGTTACACGTGGAAGACCTCCCGTAATATCGCCCGTTTTACCGGATACACGAGGTATTTTCACCAATATCGCTCCTGCTTTTACTTTGGCACCGTCTTCAACGTTCAAGTGCGCTCCAACCGGTAAGTTGTAAGTTCTTTCTTCGCCTTTCCCTTTGATATGTAATACAGGTATTTTCTTTTTATCTCTGATTTCAGTAATTACTTTTTCGGTAAAACCGGTTTGTTCATCCGATTCTTCTTTATAAGTAACTCCTGCTTCAAGGTTTTCAAACTCAACCGTACCGTCAATTTCAGAAACGATTACAGCATTGTAAGGATCCCATTCACAAATAATATCACCTTTTTTCACTTTTTGTCCGTTCTTCACATATACATACGAACCGTAAGGGATATTATCCGTGGTTAGAACAACACCTGTTTTTTCATCTATAATTTTCATTTCGGCAGAACGACCGATTACCACTTCTTTTTTGTCGCCTAATGAATCGGTAGTTTCAATGGTTTTAAGTTCTTCAATCTCAATAATACCATTATAACGAGATTCGATGCGCGATTCGTCGGCAATTTTAGAAGCCGTACCACCTACGTGGAACGTACGAAGTGTAAGCTGTGTACCCGGTTCACCAATTGATTGAGCAGCAATTACACCAACTGCCTCTCCTACTTCTACCATTCTTCCTCTTGCCAAGTTACGTCCGTAACATTTAGCACAGATTCCTTTTTTCTCCTCACAAGTCAGTGCCGAGCGAATTTCTACTTCTTCAATTCCTGCATCTTCAATGGCTTTTGCCACTTCTTCTGTAATTTCATCACCTGAAGCAACAATTAACTCGTCGGTTTCAGGGTGATAAATATCGTGAACGGAAGTTCTTCCCAAAATTCTGTCATACAATGACTCAACAACTTCTTCTTTATTTTTAAGTGCTGTCATTACCAATCCGCGCAATGTTCCGCAATCATCATTATTTACAATAACATCTTGCGCAACATCAACCAAACGACGAGTCAAATAACCCGCATCGGCAGTTTTAAGAGCCGTATCGGCCAAACCTTTACGAGCACCGTGAGTAGAAATAAAGTACTCAAGAATTGAAAGTCCTTCTTTAAAGTTCGATAAAATTGGGTTTTCAATAATTTCTTGACCTCCGGTAGCTCCCGATTTTTGAGGTTTTGCCATCAGACCACGCATACCTGCCAACTGACGAATTTGCTCTTTCGAACCACGTGCTCCGGAATGGAACATCATATATATACTGTTAAAACCTTGTTTATCTTGCTCCAAGCGTTCCATTACTATATTGGTCAACTTGGTATTGGTATGTGTCCAAATATCAATAATCTGGTTGTAACGCTCGTTGTTGGTAATGAATCCCATATTATAGTTATTCATTACTTCGTCAACTTGTGCTTGTGCTTCCTGAATCATTTTTTCTTTTTCTTCAGGAATTATAACATCATCCAAGTTAAAGGATAATCCTCCGGTAAATGCCATACGGAAACCTAACTCTTTAATATCATCCAAAAACTGAACTGCACGAGCATTTCCGGCTTTATTCAATACATCGGCAATAATTCCACGTAATGATTTCTTTGTCAACAACTCATTGATATATCCTACTTCTTCTGGTACAACTTGGTTAAAAATAACACGACCACAAGTGGTTTCAATTGTTTCGTAAGTTGTTTCATCGCCTTTTTTCACAGGTATTCTTACCTTAATATAAGCGTGTAAATCCAACTTGCCTTCATTATGTGCAATAATTACTTCTTCGGCAGAATAGAAAGTTTTTCCTTCACCTTTTACCGGTTCTTCTTTAGTAGATTTTTTACCTTTTGTAATATAGTAAAGACCAAGTACCATATCTTGTGATGGTACGGTAATAGGCGAACCGTTAGCAGGGTTTAAGATA
The DNA here is from genome assembly GCA_002295925.1 of Flavobacteriales bacterium UBA852. Lineage (GTDB taxonomy): Bacteria > Bacteroidota > Bacteroidia > Flavobacteriales_E > Vicingaceae > UBA852. Next base: position 25,242 of record DBGO01000008.1, on the reverse strand, counting down.
TTATGTGCCGAAAGCATCAACATTTGGGCTTCCAAAATAGCGGCATTTCCCAATGGTAAGTGAACCGCCATTTGGTCACCGTCAAAGTCGGCGTTAAATGCAGTACATACCAGCGGGTGCAAACGAATGGCTTTTCCTTCGATTAATTTTGGTTGGAAAGCCTGAATACCCAAACGGTGAAGTGTTGGGGCACGGTTTAACAATACCGGATGTCCTTTTAATACATTTTCTAAAATGTCCCAAATAACAGGGTCTTTACGGTCAACAATTTTACGCGCCGATTTTACGGTTTTTACAATTCCTCTTTCAATTAATTTACGAATAATAAAAGGTTTGTAAAGCTCTGCAGCCATTCCTTTTGGAATACCACACTCGTGTAATTGTAAGTTTGGTCCTACAACAATTACAGAACGACCGGAATAATCAACTCGTTTACCTAAAAGGTTTTGACGGAAACGTCCGGATTTACCTTTTAAGCTGTCGGATAAAGATTTTAAAGCCCGGTTAGAGTCTGTTTTAACTGCAGAAGATTTTCTGGAGTTATCAAACAATGAATCAACCGCCTCTTGAAGCATACGTTTTTCGTTACGCAATATTACTTCAGGCGCTTTTATTTCCATTAAACGTTTCAAACGGTTGTTTCTGATAATTACACGACGGTAAAGGTCGTTCAAATCAGAGGTTGCAAAACGTCCACCATCCAATGGAACCAATGGTCGTAATTCCGGTGGAATAACCGGTACAACTTTGATAATCATCCATTCGGGACGGTTTTCGATATGACGATTTGCTTGACGGAAAGCTTCTACAACGTTTAGTCGTTTAAGTGCTTCGTTTTTACGTTGTTGAGATGTTTCTGTACTTGCTGCGTGGCGTAAATCAAATGATAATTGATCTAAATCCAAACGTTTTAATAATTCGTATAATGCTTCCGCCCCCATTTTGGCAATAAATTTATTTGGGTCGGAATCGTCTAGATATTGGTTTTCTTTTGGAACAGTTTCCAAAATATCCAAATATTCTTCTTCGGTTAAGAAGTCCATTTTTTGTAATGGCTCGCCTTCTTTATTTACGGCAGTACCCGGCTGAATAACCACGTAACGCTCGTAATAGATAATCATATCTAATTTTTTGGAAGGCAATCCCAACAAATATCCAATTTTATTGGGTAATGATTTGAAATACCATATATGTGCAACAGGAACCACCAAGTTGATGTGTCCCATTCGTTCGCGACGTACTTTTTTCTCCGTTACTTCAACTCCACAACGGTCGCAAACAATACCTTTATAGCGTATTCTTTTATATTTTCCACAGTGACATTCCCAATCTTTTACCGGACCAAAAATACGCTCACAAAACAAACCGTCTCTTTCGGGTTTGTATGTACGGTAATTAATGGTTTCGGGCTTTAACACTTCGCCTGATGATTTTTCTAAAATCATTTCCGGCGAAGCCAAACTGATTGTAATTTTTGAGAATTGACTGTTTACTTTATTATCTCGCTTGAAAGCCATGTTTATAAATTTTAATTTATACTAATTTTTAATCTAATGTAATGTTAAGAGCCAAACCATGAAGTTCGTGTAATAATACGTTGAACGATTCGGGTAATCCCGGAGTTGGCATATTATCACCTTTTACGATTGCTTCGTAAGCTTTTGCTCTTCCCACAACATCATCCGATTTAATGGTCAATAATTCTTGTAAGATGTTAGCGGCACCAAATGCTTCGATTGCCCATACCTCCATCTCTCCAAAACGCTGACCACCAAATTGTGCTTTACCACCTAATGGTTGCTGTGTAATTAACGAGTATGGTCCGATAGAACGGGCGTGCATTTTATCATCTACCATGTGGCCCAGTTTAATCATGTAAATGACACCAACAGTTGCCGGTTGATCGAAACGTTCTCCTGTTCCACCGTCGTACAAATATGTTTTACCATATCGCGGTACGCCTGCTTTATCGGTAAATTCGTTAATTTCATCAATAGAAGCTCCATCAAAAATTGGTGTAGCGAATTTTACGCCCAATTTTTCACCTGCCCAACCAAGAACGGTTTCATAAATCTGTCCCAAGTTCATACGAGATGGTACCCCTAACGGGTTAAGTACGATATCTACGGGTGTTCCGTCTTCGAGGAATGGCATATCTTCTTCACGCACAATTTTGGCAACAATACCTTTGTTACCGTGACGTCCTGCCATTTTATCCCCTACTTTCAACTTACGTTTTTTGGCTAAGTAAACTTTTGCCAATTGAACAATACCGTTTGGTAATTCATCACCGATGGTAATGTTATATTTTTTACGGTTAAATTCACCTAAAATTTGATTGGATTTTCTTTGATAATTCGTCAATAAACGTTTTATCAATCCGTCAATGTGCTCATCTCCTGTCCAATCATCTTTTTTAATGGTAATGAAATCTTCAACTTTGTCGAAATTCTTCTTGTTGAATTTTATTCCTTTTTTGATGATTTCTTCACCGTAATTATTATAAATTCCTTGCGAAGTTTTACCTTCAAGAAGTTTTAATAACCGTTCGATTAAATCGTTACGCAATGCTGCTTTTTCTCTTTCGAAATCTTCCTCGATTTTTGCTATAAGCAGTTTTTCTTGCGCACGTGTTTTACGGTCTTTAATGGTTTTTGTAAATAATTTTTTATCAATAACCACACCTTGTACCGATGGCGATACTTTTAGAGAAGCATCTTTAACATCACCGGCTTTTTCGCCAAAGATGGCGCGAAGTAATTTTTCTTCAGGTGTTGGGTCTGATTCTCCTTTTGGTGTAATTTTACCAATAAGTATATCGCCTTCTTTTACTTCGGCTCCAATACGAATTAAACCGTGTTCATCCAAATCTTTGGTAGCTTCTTCACTCACATTGGGAATATCGGGAGTAAACTCTTCCAATCCGCGTTTTGTATCGCGAACATCCATAGAGAACTCCTCAATATGTAATGATGTAAAGATATCGTCTTTTACAACTTTTTCAGAAATTACAATCGCATCCTCAAAGTTGTAACCTTGCCATGGCATAAAGGCTACTTTCAAGTTTCTACCTAAGGCCAACTCACCATTTTGTGTGGCATATCCTTCACATAAAACCTGACCTTTTTTAACACGTTCGCCTTTTCTAACAATTGGTTTAAGGTTAATGGTTGTATTTTGATTGGTTTTACGGAATTTGGTTAATTTATATGTTTTTAAATCACTGTCGAAAGAAACTAATTTATCATCCTCATCCATATCGTAGCGAATGATAATTTCCTGTGCATCTACATATTCAACTACTCCGTCTCCTTCGGCATTGATTAACACTCGAGAATCTTGTGCCACACGAGCTTCCAAACCGGTACCTACTATTGGAGACTCAGCTCTTAATAACGGTACTGCTTGACGTTGCATGTTTGCCCCCATCAATGCACGGTTGGCATCATCATGCTCCAAGAAAGGAATTAATGAGGCAGCTATTGAGGCAATTTGGTTTGGCGCTACGTCCATTAAATTAACTTGTTCGGGAGATGCAATTGGGAAATCACCTTCGAAACGAGCTTTAATTCGGTCGTTTAAGAAGTTTCCTTTTTCATCTATCGGTGCATTTGCTTGTGCAATGATTTTTTCGTCTTCTTCTTCGGCAGAAAGATAGATAACATCTTCATTTTTTAAATCTACTTTACCTTTTTCAACTTTACGATATGGTGTTTCGATAAATCCAAGGTTGTTTACCTTAGCATAAACCGCCAATGAAGAAATAAGACCAATATTCGGACCTTCAGGTGTTTCAATTGGACATAAACGTCCGTAATGTGTATAGTGAACGTCACGAACCTCGAAACCTGCTCTTTCTCTAGAAAGACCTCCGGGTCCTAAGGCAGATAAACGACGCTTGTGTGTTATCTCAGAAAGTGGATTGGTTTGATCCATAAATTGAGATAACTGATTGGTTCCGAAGAAAGAATTAATTACCGAAGATAATGTTTTTGCATTAATCAATTCGGTAGGTGTAAATACTTCATTATCGCGAACATTCATTCGCTCACGAATGGTACGAGCCATACGTGCCAAACCTACACCAAATTGATTGTATAATTGCTCACCCACAGTTCGTACACGACGGTTACTTAAGTGGTCGATATCATCTACGATTGCTTTTGAATTTATTAACTCAATTAAATGCTTGATGATAGAAATGATATCTTGTTTGGTAAGCGTTCTTTCGTGTTCAGAAATATCTAAGCCTAATTTTTTATTAATTCTGTAACGACCTACTTCGCCTAAGTCATAACGATTTTCGGAGAAGAATAATTTATCGATAATTCCACGAGCCGTTTCTTCATCCGGTGGCTCGGCATTACGTAATTGTCGATAAATGTAAACAACCGCTTCTTTTTCAGAGTTGGTTGGGTCTTTTTGAAGTGTGTTATATATGATTGAGAATTCAGATGAATCAACATCATCTTTATGTATAATGATTGTTTTTACACCTGACTCAAGAATTAAATCAATGTGTTCGGGCTCAATAACGGTTTCACGGTCAAGAATAACCTCATTTCGTTCGATAGATACAACTTCTCCTGTATCTTCATCAACAAAATCTTCTACCCATGATTTAAGAACACGTGCTGCCAACTTACGTCCGACAATTTTCTTTAATCCGGTTTTGGAAACTTTTACTTCATCGGCCAAATTAAAAATGTCTAATATATCACGGTCGGTTTCGTAACCGATGGCACGGAAAAGTGTAGTAACAGGTAATTTTTTCTTACGGTCGATGTAAGCATACATTACACTGTTAATATCAGTTGCAAATTCTATCCAAGAACCTTTAAACGGAATTACTCTGGCAGAATATAATTTAGTACCATTAGCATGGAAAGATTGACCGAAGAAAACACCCGGTGAACGATGCAACTGCGAAACAATTACACGCTCGGCTCCGTTAATAACAAATGTTCCTTTTGGAGTCATATAAGGAATTGTACCTAAATACACATCTTGCACGATTGTTTCGAAATCTTCGTGCTCAGGATCGGTACAATATAATTTCAATTTGGCTTTTAGAGGCACACTATATGTTAAACCTCTGTCAATACATTCTTCAATGGTATATCTTGGGGGGTCAACAAAGTAGTCTAAAAACTCCAATACAAACTGATTTCGAGCATCAGAAATTGGGAAGTTTTCACTGAATACTTTAAATAACCCTTCGTTTTTTCTATTTTCGGGAGATGAATCCAATTGAAGGAAATCTTCAAAGGATTTAATTTGTAGATCTAAAAAATCAGGATAAGGCAACTGATTTTTGATGGATGCAAAGCTGATACGTTCAGCTTTTTGATTTTTAATCATAGGATTAAATTTAAATTAAACTTAAGTAAAATACAGTTTAAACACAAAATGGTTTAGACCCAAACCGTTATACAGTTGGATCTAAACCTAAAAATTTAGGGGAACAGAAATTATTTGATTTCTACTTCTGCTCCGGCTTCTTCTAATTGAGTTTTTAAAGCTTCTGCTTCGTCTTTAGCAACACCTTCTTTGATAGCTTTTGGTGCGCCGTCAACTAATTCTTTAGCTTCTTTTAATCCTAATCCTGTTAATTCTTTCACTAATTTAACTACTGCTAATTTAGATCCACCAGGAGCTTTAAGGATTACATCAAATTCGGTTTTTTCTTCACCAGCACCTTCGCCACCACCGGCAGGTCCTGCTGCTACAGCAACTGCAGCTGCAGCCGGTTCAATACCGTATTCTTCTTTTAATATATCAGCTAATTCATTAACTTCTTTTACTGTTAAGTTAACTAATTGCTCTGCTAATTGTTTTAAATCTGCCATTTTTTTAAAATTTTAAAATGTTTGTTTTTAATTTATTTTTATTTAAGAGTGCGTACAAATAATAATTATTCTTTCTCTGCCAAAGCTTTAACCAATCCTGCAATTTTTTGTCCTGCAGAACCTTGAAGGCCAGAGATAACGTTTTTAGCCGGAGATTGAAGTAATGCAATGATATCACCGATAAGTTCTTCTTTAGATTTAATTGTTGTTAAGAAATCTAAGTTTTCATCGCCAATATATACAGATTCTTCAATCCAAGCTGCTTTTACGATGGGTTTTTCTGATTTTTTACGAAATGTTTTAATCACCTTTGCCGGTGCATTTCCTGCTTCTGCAAACATTAATGCACTTGGGCCTGCTAAAACATTGTAAAGTTCAGAATAGTCACCATCAAGTTTTTCAAGAGCTTTCTGTAAAAGTGTATTCTTTACTACTTTTAATTCTATATTTGCTTTGAAACAAGCTCTACGAAGGCTGGATGTTGTTGCTGCATCCAAACCCATCGTATCTGTAATATAAAAAGTAGAAGAACCACTCAATTTTTGAGATAACTCATCGATAAACTGATTTTTTTCTTCTCTAGTCATAGTTTTCTAAATTTATGAAACCGATTTTGGATCAACTTTTACTCCGGGACTCATAGTTGTTGAAAGCGTAACACTTTTGATATATGTTCCCTTAGCTGCCGCCGGTTTCAATTTAATAATTGTTTGAAGTAGTTCTTGGGCGTTATCTTTGATTTTATCTGCATCAAACGATACACGACCAATTGTAGAGTTAATGATACCGTATTTATCAACTTTAAAGTCGATTTTTCCGGCTTTCACTTCTTTTACAGCTTTTCCTACTTCCATGGTAACTGTACCTGATTTTGGGTTAGGCATTAAACCTCGAGGTCCTAAAATACGACCTAAGGCACCAACTTTACCCATAACTGCCGGCATTGTAATGATAACATCTACATCAGTCCATCCGCCTTTAATTTTTTCGATATATTCGTCTAAACCAACATAGTCGGCTCCGGCGTCTTTAGCTTCTTGCTCTTTATCGGGGGTACAAAGTACAAGTACTTTTACCGTTTTCCCGATTCCGTGCGGAAGCGCTACAGTACCTCGCACCATTTGATTGGCTTTACGAGGGTCTACGCCAAGACGAACACTCAAATCAACTGAGGCATCGAACTTTTCGAAAGATATATCTTTTACAATTTTTGCAGCCTCCTCGATAGCGTACAACTTATCATGATCATACTTGGATAATGCTGCTTTCATATTTTTTGATAATCTTGCCATTTTGTTTTATTTTTTAAATTTCAGATGGAAATTCTCCATCAACTGTAATACCCATGCTACGTGCAGTACCGGCTACCATTCTCATAGCAGACTCAACCTTAAAGCAGTTTAAGTCTGGCATCTTATCTTCGGCAATAGCTTTGATTTGATCCCATGTAACTTTAGCTACTTTTTTACGGTTTGGTTCGGGAGAGCCCTTTTTAATTTTGGCTGCTTCCATTAATTGAACTGCTGCCGGAGGAGTTTTGATAACAAAATCGAAAGATTTGTCAGAATAAACAGTAATAACTACCGGTAAAACTTTACCTGCTTTATCCTGAGTTCTTCCGTTGAATTGTTTACAGAACTCCATAATATTAACACCTTTGGCACCTAATGCAGGTCCTACGGGTGGAGAAGGATTGGCTGCACCCCCACGGATTTGTAATTTTATTAATGCACTTACTTCTTTAGCCATCGCTTATTTATTTAAATATACCTTACTTAATGGGAAGCTTTAATCATTAAGTTTGGTATGGTTTAACTTTCTTTTTCTACTTGTAAAAAGCTTAATTCCAATGGTTGTTTTCTTCCGAAAATTTTAACCATTACTTTTAATTTTTTCTTTTCTTCGTTTACTTCCTCAATTACACCTGAAAAACCGTTAAACGGTCCATCAATAACTTTAACATTTTCACCAACATAGAATGGTATGGTAATTTCTTCTTCGCTTTCTGCCAACTCATCTACTTTACCTAAAATTCTATTCACTTCTGATTGTCGTAAAGGTAATGGATCTCCACCTTTTTCGGCGCCTAAAAATCCAATTACGCCATTTACATTTTTTATTGTATGCGGTACTTCACCAATAAGGTCAGCTTCTACTAATATATATCCGGGGAAGAAACTTCTTTCTTTACTTATTTTCTTACCATTTCTGATTTGATATACTTTTTCGGTAGGTATAAGTATTTGAGATACGTATTGCTCTAAGCCGTTACGTACTATCTCATTTTCTATAAGCTGTTTAACTTTCTTTTCTTTACCGCTTATAGCTCTTACTACATACCATTTTTTTGTTTCTTCGCTCATTATTATGCAAATAAAGAATAAATAAATTTCATTACATAGCTAAAAGCACTATCTAAAACAAATATTGCCAATGCTATAATTACAGATGCTACCAATACAACAACTGCACTGTTTTGTAACTCTTCCCACGTTGGCCAAGATACCTTGTTTACCAATTCATCGGTAGCGTCTTCTATATATGCTATTATTTTCGACATCGTCTTTTTATATTTGCACGGGTGGAGAGACTCGAACTCCCAGCCAACGGTTTTGGAGACCGCTACTCTACCAATTGAGCTACACCCGTAAATTCATACTTTTACTATTTAATGGCTGCAAAAGTATAAACTTTTTTTGAAATATTACAATAAAATCCTAAAAAAAGGTATTCCGAAATGGAATACCTTTTTAGAAACTTATTATTAAATTACTTTAAGATTTCAGTAATTTGTCCTGCACCTACAGTTCTACCACCTTCACGGATTGCGAAACGTAAACCTTTGTTTAATGCTACAGGCACAATTAATTTAACCGTAATTGTAACATTATCACCAGGTAATACCATTTCACGACCTTCTTCCAAGAATATCTCTCCGGTTACGTCAGTAGTACGTAAGTAGAATTGAGGACGGTATTTATTGTGGAATGGAGTATGACGTCCACCTTCTTCTTTTTTAAGGATATAAACCTCAGCTTTAAACTCAGTATGAGGAGTGATTGTTCCGGGTTTAGCGATAACCATACCACGACGGATATCGGTTTTCTCAATACCTCTTAACAATAACCCTACGTTATCACCTGCTTCACCACGGTCAAGAATTTTTCTAAACATCTCAACTCCGGTAACAGTTGATTTCATTTTTTCATCTCCCATACCAATGATTTCTACTTCATCTCCGGTATTGATAACACCTGTTTCTATACGTCCTGTAGCAACAGTACCACGACCTGTAATTGAGAATACATCCTCAACAGGCATCAAGAATGGCTTATCTACATCACGCTCAGGTAACTCAATCCAGTTGTCAACTGCTTCCATTAATTCTTCAACAGTTTTTACCCATTTTTCTTCACCATTTAAAGCACCTAAAGCAGATCCTTTAATTACAGGAGTGTTATCTCCATCATAATCGTAGAAAGAAAGTAATTCACGAACTTCCATCTCTACAAGTTCCAATAATTCTTCGTCATCTACCATATCAACTTTGTTCAAGAATACAACGATTCTTGGCACACCTACCTGACGACCTAAAAGGATGTGCTCACGAGTTTGTGGCATAGGACCATCTGTTGCAGCAACAACTAAGATAGCACCATCCATTTGGGCAGCACCGGTAACCATGTTTTTAACGTAGTCGGCGTGACCTGGACAGTCTACGTGCGCATAGTGACGATTTGCAGTTTCATACTCCACGTGAGAAGTATTAATAGTAATACCTCTTTCTTTTTCTTCTGGAGCATTATCAATTGCGTCAAAATCTTTTTCTTGAGCTAAACCATGCTTTGCTAATACTTTTGTAATAGCAGCTGTTAGCGTTGTTTTTCCGTGGTCAACGTGACCAATTGTTCCGATATTTACGTGTGGTTTGGAACGTTGAAATGTTTCTTTTGCCATTGGTTTTCTATTTTTATATTCAACTTAATTATTTACACATTTAAAAAATACCTAAGCACAAAAGCAGAGCCAATGACGGGATTTGAACCCGTGACCTCTTCCTTACCAAGGAAGCGCTCTACCCCTGAGCTACATCGGCTTACCTTAAACTAAAAGAGCGGGAAACGGGATTCGAACCCGCGACCCTCAGCTTGGAAGGCTGATGCTCTAGCCAACTGAGCTACTCCCGCTTTTAGCTATTTAAGTACACCAAGCGCTCGGGCTTGATTTTTTTTGTGGGGAGAGCAGGATTCGAACCTACGAAGGCTAAGCCAACAGATTTACAGTCTGTCCTCGTTGACCGCTTGAGTATCTCCCCAACATTCCTTTAAAGAACCTGAGCCAGTGGAGGGATTCGAACCCCCGACCCGCTGATTACAAATCAGCTGCTCTGGCCAACTGAGCTACACTGGCATGCTGCATAAAAAAGCAGTCCTCTTTTAAAAGGACTGCAAATGTATAAATTTTTTTAATTCTATTAACAAATCAAAAAAAATATTTTTGATTTTTTTTATCTGTTTTTTTCTTCACACTTAACAGGTGTGCATATTTTTTTCATTTTCAATAAATTAGCTATATACTTCTTTCTTTTTCTTTATGTTTTTTTATTTGTCGCCGTAATGCTTCTATTGCTAAATCTACTGACTCTTCAAATGATTTGGATGTTTTTTTGGCAAAAGCATCATTTCCGGGAATGCTTAAACGAATTTCGGCAACTTTATTTTCAGGTGTCGCACCTTTTTCTACTTTTAGTATTACTTCTGCATCAATGATATGATCATAGAACTTGGTAAGTTTATTCACTCTTTCTTCTATGAAGTTTAATAATTTTTTGTCGGCATCAAAGTGCACTGAATGAATCTTTACATCTACTTTCATCTTTCTTATTTTTTCTTGTTAATAGCTATTGTTAATTAATTATAAAGTTATTGTTTTTTTTAATATCTATCAACCTCTTGGGTGGGCTTGTTTGTGAATTTTTTTTATTTTTTCTACTGTGTTATGTGTATATACCTGAGTAGCAGCCAAATTGGTGTGCCCTAAAATTTCTTTTATCGAGTTTAGGTCGGCACCGTTGCTTAACATGTGTGTGGCAAATGTATGACGTATAATATGTGGTGAACGTTTACTGATGGTGGTTACTTGATTTAAGTATTTTTTTACAATGGTATAAACGGTTCTCGGATTCAGCGGTTTGTGTTTTTCTGTTTCAAATAAATATGGGGTTTGGCAATTGTTGATTTCTTTTTGCTTTAAATATTGTCGTATGGTTGCATTTAATGTAGGGTGAATTGGCACGATACGCTCTTTGTTTCTTTTCCCTAATACTTTAATGGATTGATTATACAAATCGATATCGGTAATTTGCAAATTAATTAATTCGCTGCGGCGCATTCCGGTAAAATAAAACAGTTGTAATATCAATTTATCCCTCAACCCTTTTTCTGATTCTTCAAATTCAATCAATTCAAACAGGTTTTTCATTTCATTTTCGGGAACAAATACCGGCAGTCGTTTTTCAATTTTAGGTGCTATAATTTTTGCGGCAGGATTTGTTTTTATTCTGTCGGTTATGAGTAAAAATTTGTAAAATGAACGCAGTGTGGCAATTTTTCGATTGATAGTTCGGTTGGCAATGCCTTTTTCTTTTAATGCTACCATCCATGAGCGAATATGTTCTGCTTGAGCTTTATGGGGTAAAATTTCGAATTGAGTATTCAAAAATTTTTGAAATTGCAATAAATCATTTTGATAAGACAATACAGTATGAGCCGATAAACGACGCTCGTTTTGAAGATGTTGTATAAAAAGTTGAATGTATTTATCCATAAAATCAGATGATAGAGAGCTCTTCTTGCTCTTTTAAAAATATACGGATGCTTTGTTGCATAGTTTCATTAAAATTATATTTAATATTTTGATGCAAATATTTTGTAATTGTATTTTTATTCATTGACGATACTTCTTGGTTAAAAAATTCATCTATGGACGGATTGATATTTTCAACCCCATACTCCAATGCCTTATTTATTTGTTGAAGAACTTCTTTGGGGACATTGTTTCGTGCTATCCAAACGGCAAAAACAAAAGGTAATTTTTTCCAATTATACCATTCTTCGGATAAATCAAAAATGTATTTTACATTATTTTCATGCTCAAATACACGGTCGCCAATAATTACTGCTGCCGATGTATCGGTTATTTGTTTTTCGTAACCTTTTGATGCTTGACGAAATTCGGGTTTTATTTTCCAATATTTTTCGGCTAGTAATTTTGCAAGTCTCACCGATGTTTTAGATTGATAATCCAGGGCTATGTCGGTAATTTCATTCAACGGCACTTGACTCATTAAGGTAACGGTACGTACTTTGTTTTCGGCACCAATGCAATAATCAGAAAAGATATGATAACCGGATAATTCGGTCAATGCCCCTACAGGTACCAAAGCTACATCTGCCAGATTATTTTTGAAATTTTCGGCACATAATGAAGGCATTGCCAAATTTAACTTCACAGGAAGGTTAGACTTTTTCAACCCATAAATAAATGGCCATGTATTGCTGTACGAAACTGCCGAGACATTATACTCTTTCATTATCTTTTTTTCTTAAATCCACTTTTTGATGTATAGCCAATGTTGCCGCCACTACTGAAATTATTGCGCCAAATCCGGCTAAGCTGTATCCGCAAAAGGGTATCATTAACAATAAAGAAAATACTGCACCATTGGTAACAGCTACTCCTTTATTTTGTCTTATAAATGCTACACTTTGTTTTACCGATAACCGACGGCGCTCATTAGTATAATCTATAAATGAAAAGCCATAAAAGTAGGACGATATAAAAAAAAGCGCGATTTGTGCCGCTATATTTATTATAGGAATAAAACTTAAAATAAAAGCCAAAATCACATATCCGGTTTCTATGAACATATTACGCAATGCAATGGCAACACCACGAACTATATCACGTACCAACTGGTCGGGATTAAACGGATAATGATTGCCTGTAAGAATTTCTTCGGTTTTTTCGCTCAATAATGCCAAAAAAGGTGACATTATAATTAAAGTCATGTATCCGCCCAAGTATGTAAAAGACAAGAAAAAAACAACCTTTAATATTATCCAAATTACGCCCGACATCAGCGATTTAAGATATTCGGCTCCCCAAAATTCGGCAGCATCAAGTGTTGTAAGGTTTAATAAATAGTCTTGTAATGCATCGGTTAAATAGCCAACGCCATAAATACCAAAAATAAACAACAGCAAGTTTATGGCTATGGGAACAAAGAAATACCCCCATAAATTGTATTTAAAAATAAACCCGATGGCTCTAAAGTACGTGTTTAATCCTAAAGCTATATCTTGAAAAAACTTATCCATTTCTTTATCAAAAATACAAAAAGGAGGCAATTGCCTCCTTTATTAATCATTAAAATTAGTTAATTCTATAATTATTGTTTTATAATTTTTGAAGTAAAGAATGATTGTCCGTTTGATAGCTTAACAAAATAAGTACCGGCAGGTAATTTTTGTACATCCACCTGCATTGTGTTTGCAGTGATATTTTGATACACAACTGTTTCTCCAAGTACGTTTAAAATTTCCAAGGTTTTAAACCCTGAAACATTTTTAACGGTCAAAACATTATTTGCCGGAACAGGATAAATATCAACATTTGTAAACAATGGATTATTTTCATTTACACTGTTTACAATTCCGTAAAACCAATCGTGCGCTCGTTTAATAATGCTTTTACGAACAGCGACATCAGAAACTTGCTCCATTCCTATTCCAATATACACTAATTTATAAGTTCCGTTTGTATAACGAACTCCGGAAATTTTAGAAGCCGAATTATTGTATTGGAAAATACTTGAAGCTCCATTAACCGGACTTATTTGGTCAGGATACATATTTCCGTTATAAGTATCTATTACTGCAGACGAACCTAAATCTCCAAAGATAACATCTGAAACATCGGCATTGATAAGGTTATTGGCAGTGCTTCCGTCGCTTACATAAGAAGCATGGAAATAATTGGTAAATAAATTTTGCGTTACAGATGTTCCATAACCACTTCCACTCATAATATCCCAAGCAATATCTTGCCCACAAACCATTACATTTCCGCCATTATCCATAAAAGTCATTAATGCATTGGCATCAGCATCCGAAAATGAAGGGAATGTCCATCCTACATTCATATAAATATTGTTCACACCTGAGAACTGTCCGGAGGTAATTGCTTTAACCATTACCTCAGCACTAGTGGAATCATAAGTAGTATTAGAAGCATAAGCTAAACCATCCATATACAAAGAGGTCCAATCATAAGATTTTCCATCTCCCCAAGCACCGCTTCCATCTACAACAACATCGGTTACTCCACTTACAACATACATTTTTTGCACCACTTTGTTATTGGGGTCGTTTACAGGCCAAAAAGATAATGTATAAGTAGCAATTTTGGGTGTATTATCGGGTGTTACATTTACTGTAACAGCAAGAGGTGAAGTTCCGGCAACTGTAATAGTATCTTGTGATGTATAGGTATTTGCACCTATAGAAAAATTCTCTGTCCATCCGGCAGGTGCATCGGTTGAAAGGTTCACAACAAAATCATTATTTCCGCTCAATGAAGAAGCAAAATTCATATTGAAAGACACTGTATTTCCGAAAGATGCATCTAATACTTCATTGGCTACATTTGTAAAACTTCCGTAATAGGGAGCGTGATTTCCGTCATCAACCGCATTAATCGGCACTTGTATTCCGGTAAGCACTTCTTGAGTGGTTTCTGTAACATATACGGCAACTTCGCAATTATTAATATCGAAAGGAATTCCATAAAAATCAGCAGGAACTGTTAAAGTATATGTTTTTGTGAAAACGGAACCGGCTGTGGTAGATGTAATGGTATCGCCCCATTGTCCGGTTAAAAATTCGCGAAACATGTGCAAATGATTGTATTGTCCGTTAATCCAATCATCGGGATTGTAAGAAGAAGCTCCGGTTTGTGGTCCCCATACCGAATCTTGTGTTAATGCCACATTGATAAAGTTTGTATCATTTGCCGCATTGCCTGTATAATATGCCTCAACGGTAATTGTCAATTCATTGGTTGAACTGTTGTAAGAAGTGGTTGCTCCAATATTTACCGGAGAAATATCACTTAATATTTCAGGAGCAACTTGCGCCCAATCTCCACGTCCCATTGCAGTACCACCGGCAGTTTGTTCGTGCCCCGGGAACACATGTCGATTCACTGTACCACACGGATAACCGGTTAAATTGGTTTGTGCAGCCAACGGGTCACCCCAAGGGGTACGAAAATCAGGTTCATTGCCTGAAGGAACGGCGTATCCACCTTGGTGAATATTCAACAATACCACTCTGCCTGGATAATCGGCTGCCAATTGCTTGGCTCGTTTGTGTCCATCAGGACAATAAGTACAATGAATCCCAGTATATTCTTCCAACACTACATTACGAAATTGAGGTGTTGTGGTAACTATGGTTTGAGATTGTATTCCGCTAATGGAAAACATCCCCATAAAAGCTAAAACAGATGTAACTATTTTTTTCATATCATTAATTGGTTTAAATTTGAAAAATTAAAAATAAATCATTTTTTTCAATTGTGCTAAAATTCTCCCGACTATTCTTGTAAAGCTATAATTTTACTTTATGTTTATATTGCCTGTTGTATATTTTGCCTTAATCTTACTGCTGATTATTAAAACCAATTGGTTTAACCTTGTACGTTTGCCCAAAATTTATTTAATAGCCGGTTTTGGTTTAAAAGTAATTACCGGAATTGCGTTGGGGCTTTTATACACTTATTATTACAACCCCGAAGATGCCGACACTTACCATTATTTTAATGATGCAAAGATTTTATTTGACAGTTTAAAGACAAATCCTCTTCATTATATAAAAATGATGATTGGTTGGGATTTAACCAATCCTGAAATTGAACCTTATTTTCATAAAATGAATTATTGGTTTAGTCAATGGGATAATACTTTACCAAACGAAAACCGGTTTATCATTCGCTTGCATGCTTTTTTAATGCTTTTTTCGTTAAAAAATTACTGGGTGCATGTTGTATTCTTTAATGTATTGTCATTTTATGCCATTCAGTATTTTTCACTCATCATCAAACGATTGACCAATATTAAAGTAATCGTTCCTTATCTTTTATTATTATTACTACCAACAGTAAACATTTGGTCGTCGGGTGTATTGAAAGAGCCACTTTATTTTTTAGGGTTGGCATTGGTGATGTATCAATTATTATTGCTGAATGATTTTTCGGAAAACAATCATAATAACAAACATTACTTTTTATTGGCACTTGGTTTTTGGCTGCTTTGGAAAACAAAGATTGTGCTGTTGATTCTCTATCTGACAGCTTACTTTCCCTACTATATTGCCAAGCATTTTAAAGTGAAAATTTCTTATATTATTGCAGGAATGTTTACAGTGGGACTTTATTTTTTACTTTTTACCGAAGGTGGGATGTTTATTTTGGAAATCATCAGCAAAAAACAACACGAGTTTTTTCAATTGGCATACTCTACACAAGCCGGCAGCAGTTTGTATTTACCTTCTTTATCAACCGACAATCCTCTAACCTTTATCAAGGCAATTCCTTATGCATTTTACAACGTAATTATTTTACCCTTGCCATGGCGAATCAATAAAATTGTTTACGTGCCTTATGTAGTAGAAAATTTATTTTTCTTTGGTATTTGGCTATTTATCTTTTTAAAAGCAAAAAAAATTATAAAAAAAGATATCCCGTTTGCATGGACACTTATACTATTTATCCTGAGCTATGGATTGTTGATAGGACTCACCACTCCTGTTTTAGGTGCTATTGTCCGTTATAAAGCTATTTTAACACCAATGATTTTAGCTCTAATAATTTACATGGTAAACCCAAATACATTACCCCCAAAATTAAAAAAGTTATGGATAACAAAATAAAATTAATGATGGTTTTGATTACGCTCTCATTTGCCTTATCGTCTTGTTCGGTAGAGGAAGCAGATGTTATCATCCACAATGCCACTGTGCATACTTTAGATGAATTGAACAGCAAAGCAGAAGCAATAGCCATTAAAAACGGAAAAATTATTGCCATTGGTCCTGAGCATGAAATAATGAATAAATATTATGCGCCCAATACGATTGATGCCCAAAAAGGGGGTGTATTCCCTGGATTTATTGACGGACATGCGCATTTAACCGGTTTTGCCAAAGGAAAACTGGAAGTAAGCCTTGTAGGAACAGCATCTTTTGAAGAAGTATTGGAACGGTGCAAAAATTTTAACCCTGTTGTTGAACACGAATGGTTGATTGGCAGAGGTTGGGACCAAAACGATTGGAATATAAAACAATTTCCGGATAATGTAACACTTTCGGAATTATTTCCGGATAAACCCGTAATGCTAACTCGCATTGACGGTCACGCAGCTTTATTGAACAAAAAAGCTCTTGAAATAGCCGGTTTTACTGTTGATACAAAAATACAAGGCGGGAAATTATTGAAAAAAAACGGTGAACTGACCGGTGTTATTCTGGATAATGCCATTGAAGAAGTGAAAAAACACATTCCGGACTATACGTACGAACAAAAAAAGAAAGCATTTATTGAAGCTCAAAACGAACTATTGTCGTATGGATTAACCGGGGTGCACGATGCCGGAATTTCGCAAGAAGATTTGGCTTTTTTCAAAAAGTTGGAAGAAGAAGACATTTTGAAAATAAATATCTATGCCATGCTTTCCGTTACTACGGAAAACATTGATGAACTTCAAAATTTCACTCCCTACGAAAGCAAACATATCAGTGTAAAATCGGTAAAACTTTATGCCGATGGTGCATTAGGGTCTCGCGGGGCATGTTTACTTCAACCCTACGCCGATGACACCACCAACTATGGTTTTTTGTTATATCCAATCAGCTTTTTAGATTCGGTAGCACAAATTTGCTATGAAAAAAAAATCCAACTGTGCACGCATTGCATTGGTGATTCTGCCAATCGTGTGATGTTAAATATTTACAAAAAATACTTGCAAAAACCAAACGACAGACGTTGGCGAATTGAGCACGCACAAGTTATCCATCCCGACGACCGTGTTATTTTTAATGAAGTAACGGTTATACCTTCTGTTCAACCTACACATGCCACCTCGGATAAACCTTGGGTAGAATCTCGATTGGGAAAAAACAGACTCAATGAGGCGTATGCTTATCGTTCGTTATGGGAACAAAATAAATTGATAGCTTTGGGTACGGATTTTCCCGTTGAACATCCCAATCCACTATACACTTTTTACAGTGCGGTTTTCAGGAAAAATTTCTTTGTAAAAAATGATAAACCTTTTGCGCCGGAAGAAGCTTTAACTCCTTTGCAAACATTAAAAGGAATGACGATTTGGAACGCCATAGCTTCATTTTCCGAACAATCAAAAGGCAGCTTGGAAGTGGGTAAAGATGCCGATTTGGTTATATTAAATTACGATTTACTGCAAGCAGAAGAATCGATAATGGAAAAAACAGAAGTTTTATATACCTTTGTAAACGGTGAATCGGTTTTCAAAAAATAGCATTTTCACAGTCCTCTTTTTATTGGGCAGTTTTTACGGATTTGCACAGAAAAAAAGTAAACTCCTTCAAACTTGGGACCCAAAGACTTTAAAACAAGCCAACACAGCCATTAAGTATGAAGGATTAACTTTTCAAGAAAAAAAGGTCATCTATTACATTAATTTGGTAAGAATGAACGGGGCGCTTTTTGCCGAAACGTATCTGAAAGACTATTTGCACGACTGGAGAGTTCCTCGCACAAAATATGTTCGCTCATTGATAAAAACACTTAAAGAATTACCTTCTTTACCACCTTTACAACCTGACGACGACTTAATTAAAGAAGCTAAAAAACACGCCAAAGAAATGGGGAAATCGGGTAAAAAAGGACATAGAAGTTTAGATGGAAAAGGATATACCGAGCGAATGACTAAACTGAAAGAGAAATACAAAAAAATTAAAGAACTCAATCAATACGGATTGCCCGAAGCATTGGAAATTGTAATAGACCTGCTTTTGGATGAAGGTGTGGAAAGTTTAACACACCGAAGAGCGCTTCTTACTCCCAAGTATCAATATATTGGCGTAGGACTTACTTACCACAAAAAATGGGGCACCAATTGTTCTATTCTTTTGGCTTACTGATTACTCTTTGATAAGTTTTACAGAATACAACTCTTTATTTATTTGCATCACCACAAAGTACATTCCTTTTGGTAAAAAGCTGATATCAATAGTTTTATTCAAAAACATTTCGTTTGAATATCCTTTCACTAATTTACCTTCCATATTATATATGGCTAAGTAAGTGATTAAAGAATTTGCTTTAACCGTAATATTGTCTTTTGCAGGATTTGGATACATTTCAACACCTAAATGGCTTAGTTCTTCGATACCGTCACAAATGGTTACTACAAAAGTATCGGCATATTGAACCGAACATCCATTTGAATCTGTTGCATTAATTTCTACTATCAACATTCCCAAAACAGTAGCATTATAAACGGTATTGGCTGTTGTATCGCCATTATTCCACAACCAAGTGTTGTAATCGGAATCATTATCGAGTGTAACAAAAAGTTTTTCATCTTTACATAAAGTGTCTTTTACCGGATTATAAGAAAGCATTGGCTGAATAGATTGTAAAAATTGAATATTTACAGTATCACTATATGCTGTACAACCATTGGTATCGGTCATTTGTGCAAAATAATTCCCGGACGAGGTAACGGAAACTATATTCGTTGTATCACCTGTATTCCAAGTAATAGAATCAAAATATTGAGGATGATACAATTGTAAATCTACACTTTGCACATCACAATAAGGCGGCAAATTACCCAGCTTAATGCTATCAATAATTTCAGGATATACTTCAAAATAAGTTGTATCGGAATAAAACGTACAACCATATATATCTTGCCCGGAATAAAAATAATAACCGGTGTTTTGCACTTGTATTGAAGAAGATGTTGCTCCAATATTCCATAGATATGAAACTAAATTTGCATCAGCAAATAATGATACCGAATCATAATAACATTTTGGAGAAGTTCCGTTTGAGGTAATTGTTACAGAAGTAATTCCTGAAGAAAAAACTCTGGCAGTATCAGAAGTAACCGAACAGCCGTTACTGTCGGTAACGGTTACATAATATGCACCGGGAGAATTCACACTTATTGAGGAAGATGTTGCGCCATTACTCCAAGTATAATATTCATAACCCGTGTCAGCTTGAAAATTAAGAGTGTCTCCGGGACACAGGTAATAATTCCCTCCCGGATTAAAATTCAAAATAGGATCGGGTAAATTGATAAATTGCACGGTAAGTGTATCCGATTTTATTACACAACCATTTGTATCTGTTCCGGTAGCATAATAACTACCCGAAGCTGATGGAGAGATACTGAATGTGGTTTGAATATTATTCCAAAAAATGCTTTGTAATGCATTTGAATCTGCCCAAAATAAAACTACTGTATCACCCAAACAAACATTAAGATTGCCTAAATAAGATAAATTATAGTTTCCGGCAACAGCCGTAATACTAACCGTATCGGTATAATGGGTGCATCCTGCCGAGTCGGTAAAAGAAGCATAATAATTTCCTGATGCATTTACATAAATGGAATCATTCATTGCATTTGTATTCCATAAATAGTTGCTGTAAGAACTGTCTATTGTCAGCAAAGCCGAATCGCCGGAACAAACAACATTGCTTGATGCAGAAATATTTCTGTTTACTTGAATTTCATATACATATACAGTATCGGAAGTTCCTTTACAATTATGAATATCTTTGGTATCCAACCAATATTTCCCTGTATCGGAAACCGTGATGGAAGCAGTAGTTGCTCCTGTATTCCAAGTATATTGCGGAAATGCATTTAACGATTGTAAATTAATGGTAGAACCACTACAAAGGGCTACAGAGTCCGATAAATTTAAATAGGTTAAATCTGTGGGTTTACAAATTATACTAAAAAATCCATCGTAGTAAAATCCGCCGTAAGTGGTTTGCAAGCCATCAGCAGTTGTGAGGTTATCTGTTGCGTCGGTATGACCGGCTACTGCAAAATGATAACCGTCTATTGCGGCTAATGAGTGACCACTCTCATTACCTGTTCCTCCATAATATGTACTAAAAACCGGATTACACAATGTATCAAATGCAAGAAAAATATTATCAAATCCACCACCAAATGTATTTTGAAATGCATCGTTTGTTACATACATATCGGAACTGGAAGTATAACCAAATACATAAAGCAAACTGTCTTTATAGATTATTTCAGAAAGATAATCGGTACTGTTCCCACCAAAATAAGTAGCTTTATTTAACACCCCAGTATTGGCATCAAAATCAGCCAACAATCCGTCGTCTGTACTGTTTAAAACTGTTTGAAATGCTCCGGCAGTTGCAATATTTGCAGTACTCTCGGTAAAACCGGTAATAAACACACGGTTATTATGAACGACCAATGAATTTGCCAAATCTCTGTTTAGATCGCCATAATAAGTTCCCCACACAAGCGTACCTGTATTTGTCCATTTAGATACAAATATATCGGTTACACCGGCAATTGTAGTTTGGTAAGCGCCTGCAGTTGCAATATTTGCAGTACTTTGGGTATGCCCTGTAAGGAACACATTTCCCGAAGCGGATATATCAAGAGAAATACCATTATCGTTATTTCCTCCGCCGTAATAAGTACCGTAAATAAAAGTTCCGGTAGTATCAAATATGGAATAAAAAGCCATTGAACCTGGGCCTAAATAAGTTGGTTGATGTGCTCCCGCAGATGAAATATTATTTGAACTTACCGTATGCCCGGTCATAAACAGCTTACCATCATAATAATCAATATCATTTATAAAATCATGTCCGTCGCCACCATAATAGGTTCCCCATTTTAAAAATCCATCGGGCGAAAGCATGATTAAACAAGCGTCATCTGTACTGTTTAAAGATAATTGATGTGCACCGGATGTTGCAATACCCGAAGTACTGCTTGTATTTCCGGCAATAATTATATTATCATGGGCATCAATGGCTCCCGCACGAGTTCTTTCCGGACCTGTGCCTCCAAAATATGTAGCCCACAATCTGTTCCCGAGTGAATCAAATTTTGCTACAAACAAATCATAATCGGCACTTGCAATTGTACTTTGCTGACTACCAACTGTTGCAATGTTATTGGGGCTTAGCGTATATCCAAAAACAACACTGTTTTTCTTACTGTCTGTTCTTACTTTAAAAATATAATCAATATTGTTTCCTCCGTAATAGGTTCCATATTTAAGTGAATATGCTATCGGATCTATTACCATTATACCCGGTCTGTTTTGAGGCAAAATGTAATGCAATGCGTTATTTGTTGTTTTAACCTCTACCGAAGCCGGCTCTTTTTTATCCTCCAATTTATAATACACTTCAGGAAGTTTTTCACTGATTGAGAATTTTTTAACACTAATGTTAATTTCTTCATTTCCCTTACTGATTTTCCCGTTGGTTTTAATTACAAATTCGGGGCTATCATATTCCGGAGAGATATAAATGTCATATTTTAACACACCATCTTTGATGTAGAATTTTAAAAAGTTATTGGTTTCTTTATTGATATAAACAATTATATCATACTTTTCTGCTTTTAATTGCTTGCCTTCTTTAAAGAAATAAACCGGCTCTGTATTATCCTCTATTAACGCTGCTTTACCTAATTCCCAACCACCTTTGGGTAATTGAAAAGATAATTTATTTATACGGATTTTATCAAAATCTTGAAATTCTCTTTGTTTTTCATTTTTCTTTTTATTTTTTACCGGTTCGAAAAAATAATAGGCAAATTCATTATCATAAAACCCAACCATATAGCCATCGAGATTGGCATACACTCTTAAATTGGTATCGGCTACCTGCCCCAAATTTTGGATAAACTTCTCGTTACTTTGCGAATACAAACTAATTGACAAGAAGAAAATCAGATTGAAAAAAAGTTGCTTTTTGACCATTTTTGTTATTTATTTGAAAAAGAATTGCAATTTAATAAAATTGCTTTAATAAGGCAACCATTGTTAATAAATGGTCGTTTATTAGGAAATTAACCTATTCACCCCCCTTTCATTATGAAAAAAATATTATTTATTACTTTCATCTCATTAATTCTTCAAAAAACCACATATGCATGTTCACCTATTGCTGTTCCTGTATTATTGTCTCAAAACAATAATGGTTCTACACTAAATTTATACTGGCAATCGGTAACCAACTGGACATGTCAATATAATGTTGTAGTTGAAATTTCATGTAACGGTAACTTAATTATGACAAGTGTATCACCTTGTGTTAGTCAAAACGGAAGCTATAATGTACAATATCCTGTTCACTCTATTGACATATCAAGCTTATGCCCCGGCGAAACTTATCAATTTAGAGCCAAGGAATGTTCTTGTGGTTCAACATCCTATTGCGGTGGATGGTCGAGTAACTTTTCATTTACTGTATCCGGCACAAATGCTTTTCAAGTAACGGCAACACCACAAACAGACACTATTTGCTTAGGTGATTGTATCAATTTATCTGCAGTTGCTTCAGGCAATTGCCAACCCGGAATCTCATACACATGGGATAACGGAATGACCGGGCAAAATATTTCGGTTTGCCCGACAACAAACACTTCTTATGTAGTTACAGCTACAACACAAGGTATATGTGCCTCAATTACTGCAACAGATACCGTTACAATTTATGTAGATGCACCTCCCACTGCCGGAAGCATTTCGGCAAACCCCGACCCTATTTGCATCAACGACACTACTCATCTTACATTATCCGGTTACCAAATCTACAATGGTACGTTTCAATGGTATAACAGCACTTCTGCTAGCGGTCCATGGACAGCTATTCCAAACTCTAACACAGATAACATAGGTACAGGCCCTCTAACAAACAATCCTTATTTTAAAGTAGTTGTAGAAAACTCTTGCGGTAAAGATTCTGCATTTTATACGGTAGATATACATTTATTACCAACTCCGGACTTTACTTACGATACGGTTTGTGAGAATACACCTCCAACATTTTTATATGATGCATCGACAGCTTACAACGGTGATATTGTAAATAATTGGCAATGGGATTTTAACAATGGAGCAGGTAACTCAACAGCACAAAACCCTTCCTTCAACTTTGGGGCTGCAGGTGATTATCCCGTGCAACTTATTGCTACTACAAATTTTGGTTGTGTAGATTCTGTGACAAAAAATATTCATGTTTATCAAAAACCAACTTCGCAATTCTCATTTTATGATGATTGTGTATACAACTCCGCTCCTTTTACCGATTTATCTGTTGCCAATGAACCCGGAGCAACCATCTCTGCTTGGAACTGGACTTTTGGTGATGGAGGCTCTACCAACACTCAAAATCCTTCTCATCAATATAACACTGATGGTGATTATATTGTTCAGCTTATTGTTACTTCTTCGGTAGGTTGTATGGACACTATTCAAGATACCATTACTCGATTCCCTTCGCCTTTGGCTTTGTTTAACACAGCTGATGTTTGTGTTTATGACAGTGCCCATTTTAATGATTTATCTTCTGTTAATCCGCCGGATTCCATCATTACTTGGCTGTGGAACTTCGGTGACGGAACACCAATCGTTTCGGCACAAAATCCGGCTCATTTGTACAGCTCTTACGGCAGTTACAATGTAAATTTAATTGTTTCATCCAATAACGGTTGTGTGGATGACACAACATTTTCGCTTTACATTCACGATAAACCGGTGGCTAATTTTACTGCCGATACGCCTTGTGTTAACGTCCCTCCTATGCAGTTTACCGATTTATCCACTGTTAACGGTATTGACAATGTTAATCAATGGAATTGGGATTTTAATACCGGGCAAGGAACGTCCTCTGCTCAACATCCTACATTCAACTTTGGACAAGACGGGGTATTCCCTACGCAACTCATCGTTACTTCCGATTTTGGTTGTAAAGATACTGTAACTAAAAACGTAAAAGTGTATGAAAAACCAACCGCTGATTTCTCTGTGGATACTGCTATCTTCTGTCATCCTTATTGTGTCAATTTCAGCGATTTATCTTCTTCAAACACGACAAATATTATTGCTTGGGAATGGGATTTGGGTAATGGCGAAATGAATAATTCTTCTGCTCCGGCTACTTGTTATACCAACGAAAGCAACACGCAAACACAATATTACACGCCTACACTTATTGTTGAAAACAGTTACGGTTGTTTCGATACTATTACAAAAAATAACTT
>DBGO01000017.1 GCA_002295925.1 Flavobacteriales bacterium UBA852 | reverse complement strand
TTAGCCTAAATGCACAACGGGTTTCAATAATGAAATTATTATGTATTGTTAACCATTAAAGTTAGAAATATTTTTAAATGCACAAAAATCTTTAATGAAATTATTTCTTAAAAGAATAAAGAACAAATAAAATGCTTGTCAGCAAGAAAAATGCACCTACTTGATGCAATGCACCCAACACTATTGGCACGTGATACAACAACGTGAAAACCCCCAAAGTAAACTGAATAATTACAGCGGTTAACATTGCAATAATTCCTTTGGTTTGAATAACATTTGGTTTAAATTTATAGGAATAAAAATAAAAAATTACGATCAGTAGGGCTACAACATAAGCCATATAACGATGGACAAATTGAACGCCGTCTTTGTGTTCAATAAGATTTTTCCAAAAAGGGGAGAGCGCAAATACATTGTCTGCAATCCATTGGTTATTCATTTTTGGAAAGGTATTGTATATTAACCCCGCATCCAATCCGGCAACAAAGGCACCATAAATTATTTGAATTACTGTTACAATAAGAATTATCAAAGCAAAACGATGTAATTTTTTTACCGGATGTCCAACTTTTGGCAGCATCAGTTCTAAAGCAAACCAAAAAGTAAAGGCATAAGTAATGAAAGCCGTAATAAGGTGCAAAGCCAAACGGTAATGGCTAACATCGGGGCGGTCTTGTAATCCGCTTTTTACCATAAACCAACCAAAAAAACCTTGTAATGCCCCTAAAAAGAATAAAAAAAGCGATTTATTGATAAGTGTAGGAGTGAGTTTTTTCTTAATCAAAAAATAAATAAAGGGAATAATGAATACCAGCCCGATAATACGTCCTATTAAACGATGCAAGTATTCCCAAAAAAAGATTTGTTTAAACTCTTGTAGGGTAAAATGGTTATTGACAATTTTATATTCCGGGAATTGTTGATATTGAGCAAAAGCTTCTTGCCATTGGGCTTCATTCAATGGGGGAATGGCACCCATCAGCAAGTTCCAATCGGTCATAGAAAGTCCCGAGTGCGTTAAGCGGGTGATACCGCCCACCACAACCATTAAAAATATTAAAAAGCAACCGCTTAACAGCCAAATAACGACAGGTTTGTTTTGCTTAAGCATATCATTGATTTAGGCAGCAAATATACACCTGAAAATTCAACACTTATCCTTGTTTAGATTTTAATTGCAATGATTCTACGGGTTTGCCGCCTACAATGTGTTCTTTTACAATAGTGTCCACATCTTCCAATGTTACACCTTTATAAAAAACACCGTCAGGATATACAGCGACCATAGGTCCGTGTTCGCATAAATCAAAGCAACCGGCACGTTGAGCACGCACTTTTGTACGCAGTTTGTTTTCTTTTATTAATTCTTTAAAACGTTTAACCAATTTCATTTGGTCTTCGCCGCACGATTGACGTGGTGCGCCTTCAGGGCGTTGGTTGGTGCAAACAAATATATGTTTTTCGTAAATCATCTTTTTTTTCTTGCAAAAATATTTTTTTCGACGGTAAAAAGTGTAACAAAAATTACAATACGGCTTTAGTAATAATTTTTATTTCTACACGACGGTTTTTGGCACGTCCTTCAGGATTATCACTACCGTCATTATTAACATTTGGCGCAACAGGATTGTCTTCGCCATGTGCTTGAATTTCTATATTTTCTTGCGGAATACCTTTTTTTATTAAATATTTTGCAACATATTCGGCACGTTTTTTCGATAATTCAAGGTTAAACTCTTTGCTGTATTTTTCATGATTGGCTTTGTTGTAAGGAATTCCTTTTGCTTCGAGAATTTTTCTTGCCAAATCATGATCTCTTGCTGCATCGGTATAGCCGTTAACTTGAATTCTTATATCTTCTTTTTTATCAGATGATTTGAAAAATTCTACAACTTCATCTAAATATTTTTGTTCTGATTTAATATATCTGTATTTGCCAAAATCAAAGTGTACAGGTTTAAATTCGGGTGCCGATACAAGCATCGACTTGGGTAATTGTTTAGTGTAGGTTGTTGTAAAGAAATTATATTGGGCAGTGTCAATATTTGCTTTATGATGAAGGGCTAAGATTTTAGCTGTTGCCGGATTGGTTGTTTTTGTATTGATTCCAATTTCTTTGGCTAATCCGGTAGTATCGGTATTTAATTCTTTGGCTAATTTATCCGCATCAAAAAATGAATGATAAACGGTTGTTTTTTGATAAGGGATATTGTTTTCGGTGTATGTTTCGTATTGTAATTCAATGTAATTGGTATAAGCGTCACATTGTTTTGGCAACTCAAATTCATCTAAAATTGTTTTGAAATTATCGGCATAAACCTTTAAAATATAATTGTTTTTTGGCTCGGCAATGATTAAAAATTCTCCGGTTTGTGGTTTGCCGTAAAATACAGAAGAGTCATTGGTTTCTTTATTTATCAATGATAAAGTAACTGGAACAGGCGTGTGGTTGGTTTTATTGTAAGCAATGCCTTTAATTTCTACATTCTTAAGATTTGGACAATCGAAATAAAATTGCCAAATATCCATTGCGCCTAAAGTTCCATCGCGGTCGGATGCGAAAAATCCGGTATCTTGCGTTTCGTTTACAGAGTAATAGATATCATTGAACGGAGAATTGAACGGTTTACCAATATTTTGTGGTTTTGACCATGTGCCGTCTGCTTTCTTGGTCGATTTGAATATATCGAAATCACCAATAGAGTTATGACCTTTAGAACTGAAGTAAAGGATGTTTCCGGTTTTATTTAGAAAGGGAGCATCATCATCATATTCTGTATTAATATCCGGACCTAAATTAACGGCTTCACTCCAAGAGCCATCCTGTTTTTTAACGGTGTAATACAAATCCTTGCCTCCGTATCCGCCTTTTTGTGTTGATGAAAAATAAAGTGTATCACCGTCATTAGTCAGGTAAGCACTTGGTACATGAAAATGTTTGTAATCAATGTTTTTGGTTAGTTTAAATGGTTCTTGCCATTTACTCTCTTTTACTACAGATTTCCACAATTGATCTTTTCGGTATAAGTATAATGATTTGCCGTCAGCTGTATATACTACTCCTGCATCATGTTTTTTTGTGTTGATATTTTGAGGTAAAAATTTATTCCATTCATTTTTATCGGTCACCAACTTCCATTCGCCATTTTCTTTCTTGGCTAAATAAATATTTTCATAAGGCAGTAAGTCCCATGCTTTCTTTTTGCTGTTCCCATCAGGTCGTCGTGATGTAAATACCAGGTATTTGCCATCAGGGGTTAACACAGGAGCATAGTCAGGATAGGGGGAGTTAATGCCATTTAAATTTATTATTTTATAATTGGGTATAGTATCAACTTTATTGAAATTATAATTGTATTCTTCTATTTGCTCAATATGACGAGCTAATTCTCTACCATCACCGGTGCGTGTAAGAATGTAATTTCGAAACAAATTCAAATATTCGTTTGATTGTTTTATCTTCCCTTGGTAGTGATATGCCATTCCCATGTAATAAAAAAGTTGAGGGATAGTATCTCCGTTTGTGTTTTTTACGGCATTTTCAAAATAAGGGATAGATTTTAACCGGTCTTTATTATCAAAATAATAACTTAAACCGGTTTCAAAATTATAAACCACATCATTGGGTTTTATGTTTACCAATTTAAGATATTTTTCTCGAGCTTGCTCGTATCGTTCTTTCACTAAATCTTTACGGGCTTGTTTAAGCAATTTTTTTTCATTTACTTTTTGTGAAAAAGCAATATTTACAGATAGTAAGGTAAACAAAGCTAAAAAGCAATAATGTAATATTATTGCTTTTTGGGAAGTATAAATTGATGGTATTTTCATAGATTATTTTGCTGTAATAATAATGTATTGATATTTTTCATATTTATCTTGATGCTGGAAGTCTCCTGTGTAATCAGGACCTTGAACCAATGCTTTAGGCGTGTCAAAAATCACTTTTGATATATCAATATTTCTTTTTTGCAACTCAGATTTTACTATATCTATAGCATTTTGTCCACGTTTTTTTGCTAAAACAGTGTTTGAACCATAGGTACGTGTTGGAACTTTTGATGCTGAAGCTTCAAATTCCAACAAGACATATTCGCCGGCTTTTACTTTGGCTGCAATAGCGTCCATCAGCTTAGTGAAATAAGGACTGTTTACATCTATCTTGTTTTGATTGTAAGTGAAGTTTTGTTTGAATTCACCTTGAATTTTAGCCGTTTTTAGTTGCTTTTTAATCTCTTCTAAATTTCCTGCCAATTCAGATGAAATTGGTTTTTCTACCGGTTTGTTTTCAGTTATGTTTGAGTTATTGTTAGTGTTGTCGGTAGAATTTGAAGTATTATTATTTGTGTTGTCAGCAACTTCATTGCCTGTTTTACCGGAGCCAAATTTAACGGTACGTAATTCAATTTCTCGGTTCAACTGCTGATAAGCAGCCATTTCCGGTACATAAATATCCTCTTCCTCTTTAAATTCTGCAGCTTTGTATTCTATATGATAATCACCACCGGGAGGTAAGATGATACTGAACTTACCGTTTTTCTTACGTGGTTTGTATAAACCTACAAGTTCTCCGGTTTCATTATTGGTAACTCTAATTTCTGCATTATCCGGCATGGTTTCGTAACCTTCCACTTCCATATAACCTACTAAAAGAGTTAATGGTACTTCTTCTTTATCAATTAATGATATTACGTAAAGGTCTTTTTCGCCATATCCATCTTCTTTAAACGATGAATAATATCCACGCTTACCGTCTGCAGAGGTAACAAAGAACACATCGTCATCTGTAGAGTTTACAGGGTAGCCCATATTAACCGGTTTTGACCAGTTTCCGGCACTGTCCATTTTTGAGTAGAATATATCATATCCGCCAATAGAATTATGTCCTCTCGAACTGAAATACATAGTTTTTCCATCCGGATGGATGAAAATACCGTCTTCATCCCATTTTGTATTTAGTACAGGGCCAATGTTTTGGGGTTTAGCCCATTCACCGGTCGGCAATAATTTAGCTCTGTAAATATCTTTTCCTCCCAATCCGCCTTTGCGGTTACTGATAAAATATAATGTGCGTTCATCCGGAGTGATAGCAACATGCGTTTCTTGATACTCCGAGTTAATATTATCCGGAAGTTTTACCAACGGTCCCCAAATATCGTCTTCATCCAATTTGGTCATATAGAGGTTTCCATCACCTTCGTCATCTTTGTATACGAACAATGTTCGTCCGTCAACCGACAAGTTCACTGTAGCTTCGTGTCCTGCTGTATTGAATGGTAAAAGTTGAGGGTCACTCCATTCTCCGTTTTCTTTTTCAGATGTGTAAATATCTTCAAAGAACATTCCGTCATCATCTTTGAGGTATAAATTGGAACTGTCAGGACGTAAACGACGAGAGGTGAAGTAAATAATATCTTCTCCCACATTTATCACCGGACTGTATTCAGGGTAAATAGAGTTTATATGAGGTCCCATATTTTTTACTTCAATATTTACCGGATTTTTTAATGCAATTTTAGCATTTTTACACATTTCAATATCATGATCCACCTCTTCGTATAAATAGTGTTTTTTAGTTATTTTATCTTTAAAAGACATGTAATTCATCATGGCTTTATCCAAATCGTAATTGATATGGTATGCACGAGCCAAGTAATAAATGGTTTCTAAAGGAGCTTGTTTTTCTGAGTAAGAGTAAGGGTCGTAATTCGTGGTTGTTCCTTGTGAAGCTTTAATTAAATAAGGCAGGGCATCTTTCTTGTGATTAGAAGAATGCAAGTAGCATAAACCGACTTTGTAATTCAAGTTGAAATTATCGGGGTTTTCTTTCAGTAATTTTAGCCAAATGGGAAGCGCTTTGTCATAAAAGTTTTCTTCCATTAATGTATTGGCTTCTATAAATTGTTTTTTAAATCTTTCTTCTTGTGCAAAATAGTTGAAACTAATCAGTGAAAGTAGTATTACCGATAGAAATTTTTTCATAATTATTTAATTTTTACGTCATTAGACGAACAGTCAGTTTATGCAAATATATTTCAATATTTCAAATATCAAAATGATAAATGTTAATTTTTACTCTATAAAAATATTAAAATTCTCGATTAATATCGAAATTTTCAAGATAATCGGCAACTCTTCTTACAAATTGTCCGCCAAGAGAACCATCTACAACTCTGTGGTCGTATGAGTGTGATAAGAACATTTTATGACGAATGCCAATAAAATCGCCCTCGGGTGTTTCTATTACTGCGGGTTTCTTTTGTATTGCACCTGCAGCCATGATAGCTACCTGTGGTTGATTGATAACCGGTGTTCCCATCACATTACCAAATGTACCCACATTGGTAACGGTATAAGTTCCGCCCTGAATTTCATCGGGTTGAAGTTTGTTTTCGCGAGCTCTTTTTGCCAAATCATTTACTTTTTTGGTCAACCCAACCAAGTTCAATTGATCGGCATCTTTAATTACCGGAACAATTAAGTTGCCGTTTGGTAAAGCTGTAGCCATTCCAATGTTTATGTGTTTACGTTTAATGATATTTTCTCCGTCAACGGATACGTTAATCATTGGGAAATCTTTAATGGCTTTTACGATTGCTTCGATAATAATTGGTGTGAATGTAATTTTTTCGTCTTCACGTTCCAAAAATGCTTTTTTCACTTTATTTCTCCAAAGCACAATATTGGTCATATCGGCTTCTACAAATGAAGTAACGTGTGGTGATGTGTGTTTACTCATTACCATATGTTCGGCAATAAGTTTACGCATACGGTCCATTTCAATAATTTCGTCACCTTCCATTAACGGAACGATTTGTTTTTTCACTTCTGCTGTTTTTGCAGGAGCAGCGTGTGCTGTAGCTGCCGAAGAACCATTGGTTGCTGTTTGTGCCGGTTGAGGTGCAGTAGCCGGTTGGTTTTTGCGGTTTTCCAAATAAGCTAAAATATCTTTTTTAGTAACTCTTCCGCCTTGACCGGTTCCGGGAATAGTTTCTAATTCTTGAGCTGAAATACCTTCTTTTTCGGCAATGCTTCGTACCAATGGAGAGTAAAAACGTCCTGATTCGGAAGTTTTTGCAATTTTTTCTGATGTTTGCGGTGCTGCAACAGCAGTTTGTGCGGTATCATTTGCAGCTGCCGGTTGAATATTTTCTTGAGCAGGTGTTTCGGGTGTTTCTGCAACAGCTTCTCCGTCCGTGCTGATAATGGCAATGGGTTGCCCTACTGCCACAACATCTCCTTCATTAAAAAGTTTTTTTACCAATACTCCATCTTCAGGAGCCGGAATTTCAGAATCTACTTTATCGGTAGCAATTTCCAAAACCGATTCTTCTGCTTCTATTTGGTCTCCTTCTTCTTTTAACCATTTTATGATTGTAGCTTCTGCAACACTTTCACCCATTTTGGGCATTAATAATTCTATTTGCGCCATTTTATTTTATTTTTTGAGATTAGACAAAAATACCCTAAAATATTTTTTAACGGAAAGAATTTGTTGCATTTTTACACCGTGCATAACGAATTTATCCTATTGAAGGATAATAAAATCAAAATGCTAAATTTATTTTGCTGTAATGACAAATTCGGTACGGCGGTTTTTGGCGCGACCTTCTTCAGTATTGTTGGATACAATTGGTTTGGTGTCGCCAAAACCTTTATATTGCAACCGGGAAGGGTCAATTCCTTCTAAAATAAGGTATTGATAAACTGCCTTAGCACGATTTTCGGAGAGGATTAGATTTTCTTGCGGGTCGCCTACATTATCGGTGTGTCCGTGTATGGCAATTTTTACAGTAGGGTTCATTTCCAAAAACTCAATAAACTCATTCAATACTTCCATTGCACGTTTGTCTAATTGATAGGAGTTTGTTTCGAAATGAATATCGTTAATGGTGTATGATTCGCCTACTTCTATCGGTTTAATTTCGGTGGGTTTTGTTTTTATGGGTTTGCCTGTAACTATTTCGTCAGATGTTATTAGTTGAGAGGTGAAAGCGTATCCTTTCTTTTTTGCGGTAAGCATAATGTCTTCATCTGGTTCGTCACCAACAGCAATTACCGCCACATATTTTCCGCTTTCTTCGTCAATAACGGCTTCTATTTCTTTATCGGTTTTGGTGTTTTTAAGTAATACTTGTGCGCCTTCGGGAACATTTCCGTCTTGGTCTTTAATTTCACCTTCTACAAAAACAACTTTTTCGGGGCGTGCTTCCGGATATAAATCAAAATAGTATAATTCGAGGTTGGTGCCGTCTTCTTTTGAAGAGAAATACCCTTTATGTCCGTCTTTGCTTACAATAAACCCGTGTTCGTCTTGTTCGGTATTGATTGGGTAACCCAAGTTTTTGGGTGTTTCGAATTTACCATTGTCTTTCATTTTTGTATAGTAAATGTCGTATCCGCCAAATCCCAGTCTTCCATCTGATGCAAAATACAACGTATAACTGTCGGAGTGCATAAAGGGTGATTTTTCGTTTCCGGGCGTATTAATTTCAGGGCCTAAGTTTATAGGGTCGCTCCAACTGCCATCAGGCAAACGGTTGACTTTATATAAGTCCATTCCTCCATAGTTGGTTTTTCCGTCCGGTTCGCTGGCCCGGGCAAAATACAAGGTTTTGTTATCTGCACTGATAGAAGGTTGTCCCTCCCAAGTACATTTACCGTTTATATTTGAACCGATGCTTTTTAAAGGTGTCCATTCACCGTTTTTAAATTCGGTAAAATAAATATCGCCATTGGCATAACCGTGTGAACGCATAGAGGGAATATCTTTATAACATCCAATTTCGTTTTGCACGATAGTGATAAAAATCATTTTATTGTCAACCGAAATGGACGCTCCTCCTTGATTTAAACCTTGGTTGAAAGGTTTGGGCATTGGGATTCCTCTACTGAAAGAATCGCGGCGAATTTTACGGGATTGAATAAATCGCTCTTGCCATTTTGGTCCGGTAAAATCGTCTAAATTTTGTACTATTTCACGGCGTGTAAAAAATAAATAACGGTTGTCGGGCGAAAGAGAAGGTAAGTATTCATCCCATTGGGTACATACACCGGGTACTTTTTTGGGATTGAACGGAACAGGGTTGTTTTTTAATTCCAAAAAGTTATCTATTTCTTGAATGCGAGATACGGCAAACCTCTCATCCTTTTTTGTTGCATCGGAAGCATGGGCTACAATGTTGAAGTATTTTTTAGACTCTTCAAATTTTAGCTGTTGATAGTAATATTCACCCAGTTTCATGGCAAAAAGATAATGACGGAATGAAGGGCATTTTTCAACAATGGTTGTCCAATACTTTACTGCAACATGAATATTCCGTGTGTAAGCATCAGGATGAAGTGCCTTTTGTGCTTGCTTTTCGTAGTATTCGGCAATATAATCTAAGGGTTCAATAAAATCTTCGTCCTGCTTTTTTGCTTCAAGCATTAACTCCATCCTCTCTTTCGGATTTTTTGTTTCAATTGCAGCATAGAATAATTTTCGTGCTTTTTTTGTGGGCTCGTGACACGGAAAATCATCTTGCGCAATTCCCGAAATGGTAATGGCAAATATAACTGTAGTGAAAAATAATCTTATCATAATCGGCTCAAATCCCTTCTTTTTACTTCAAATTGATTTGTAAATAATTATTTGCTTTCGGCTTGTTTAATAATATTATCGGCTTTGGTTTTTGCTGTATTAACGATAGCATCTGCCTTTTTATTACCTTCGTCAATAATTTGTTGTGCTTTTTTATCTGTTTCTTGACGCAATTTGTCTGCGGCTTTTTTTGCGGCAACTTTTGCTAATGGGTTTTTGGCTTCATCTTCCAATTGTTGCGCTTGTTTGTATCCTTCTTCTTTGACTTTTGCAGCTGCTTTTGCCGCTTCGTCTCTAATTTGCTGTGCTTGTTTTTCGGCTTCGGCAATAATTTTAGCGGCTTCTTCTTTCGCTTTTGCAATAGCTTCTTCTTTTGCCTTGTCAACTTGTTCGTTTATTTCTTCTTTAACCGTTTCTTTTATCTGGTCTTTTAGGTTGCCGGCCATATCTTTCACTAAATCTTTCAAGTTGGTTTTAATTTTCGGATTCATTATTTCACCGGTAAGTTTTATTTGTAAAGGCAAAGGTTTGTCTTCATCAACCTTAATTCCGGCAGCTTTTATTTGGTCTAAAATGGGTTTTACTTCTTTTAGTGCATTGCCGCCAATGTCTTTAAGAGGAATCCCTACTTCCATAGTGTATTCCATCGTTTGGTCGAGCGAGTTGTAACCCCACATTTTGCCTTTATAATTGCCAACTTGAACATTAAATGGCTCTACATTTACTTTTCCGTCTTTAAAAGAAAACTTAATGAAAGAATTTCCTAAATCGATTTTTTTGAATTTTTCATTTTGCAAAGCAGATGATAATTTTACCATTGGTTTAAAATCAACCACTTGAAGGTTTTGCGTAAGCATATCGCCTAAGCCGTTTAGTGATTCAAGTTTGGGTTCTAATTTATCATCCAATAATCCGTCCATAGACATATCTACATTGAAACGCCCTTTGCAAGCTTTGGCTACGGGTGCTAATTTTTCAACCGTATTAAATGTAGAAACAACTTGCTCTACGTCAAAATTTTTCACTTTCATTCCAAAAGAGATACCCGGTTCTTTTGGGTTGGTGGTTTCATAATATCCATTCATCAGCATTGAGCCGCCAAGCATATCCATGGAAACATCTTCCATACTTACTTTTTGGTCTTTGACTAATAGTTTTCCTTTGGCGTTATCAATATCCATATTATCATAATGCACCTTTTTGAAATCTGCATTTAAAGCAAAATCTATATTGGCGGGTACTTCAATTACTTCCAATGCTTCTTCCAGCGTGTCGGCTGTTGCTTCTGTGGCGGTTGAATCTTCTTCCATAAACTCGTTCAAATCCATATAATTGGATGTTACGTTAAAGTTTCCTTTAAGCACTTGGTCGTCGGCAAAAGCATATTGAATAAAGTTTTCGATGTCGCCGTTTGCTTGAATATCGGTTTTGCCCACTTTGCTGTCGAAATTTTGTAAGGATACTTTTTGCGGGCTGAAATTTAAAGTCATTTCATTTAACCAAACATCGTAAGGCAAGTCGGCACTTTTGTAGTTCATTTCCATAATACTGAATGTTCCTTGTGCATCGAAATCTTCGTAACGTTCTTGCTCAAGAGCCGAAACTTTACCTTTTAAGCGCACATCGGATGCAATTTTACCATTGTAGTCTTCGCCTTCTTCCATTGGAAGAACATCTTTAATTGATGCTAAATCGAGCTTGGCTTTTAGCTCAGCTTGAATATCGGGGTCGGAAATGGGTTTGCGTATTTTCATTGCCGCATCAATGGGGTTGCCGGCAATTTCCATGTGGAATTTATTCAGGTCGATGTTGGTGTTGTCATCGCTTCCTCCGGGATTGTCGATATGTAAATCAATGGCTATTTGTTTAACCGATTTTGGTAAATCGGGATATTTGAACATAGCATTATTTACTTGTAAATCAAGTCCGAAAGCAGGTAATGATTCACCAATATATTCACCTTTGGCATATCCTTGCAATGCCAATTGTCCTTCGGTTTTTACATTATTAAAGTCTGTCATATAAACAGCCGGAACAAGTGAAAGAATGGTTTTAAAATCGGTTTGTTTGGCTTCAAATGTCAAATCCATATCTATAGAACCGTCAGGATTTTCTTCTGTACCTTCAATAAGTGCCAGCCAACCGTTTAATCCCAATGCCAATTCGTTTACTTTAAATTCATTTTCTTTAAAGGTGTATTTGCTGTTTGCCAAGTCGGCATCAATATCGGCATTGGCTTCAATTTTAGTTTTATTCAGGTAGGGAATATTTTCCATAATTACCGTGAATGTGTCGATAGTGGTTTTGGTGTTGAGTGTAGTGAAATCTTGTGACATATCGCCCGAAAGGGAAAAATTTAATTTTTTAATATCGGTAGATAAATCCATTGTTGCATCTTCGTAATAAATATCGGCATCGGAAATTGAGAAATTTTGCAATTCCAATTTAAAAGGTGTGCTCTCTTCAGTTGTTTCTTCCTCAACGGTTTCTTCTCCGGTGTCTTTGGCTATATCCCAGTTTGCAGTAGAATCGGCTAAAACAATTGCTTTTATTTGTGGTTGGATAATTTCTATTGTTTTTATTTTGTAATTGTCGCCATTGATAACACTCATTAAATCGAGCGAAAGATTGAGTTGTTTGATTTTTGCCAAATCAATTCCTTCGAATTTATCAATTCCGGAAACTTTTACGTCGTTAATGGAAAAATTAAAATCGGGAAATGAGCTGATGATGCTTAAATCAAATTCGCCAAAATCAACTTTTGCGTTCAAATTATTGTTGGCTTCTTCTTTTACCTTTTCAATAATGGTGTCTTTAAACAAAAAAGGCAGGGTAAATAAAAGTGCCAAAACAACGATTAAGAATATTCCGAGAAATTTTAAGATTTTCTTTATCATGACTTTCAGTTTTTAATTTGAGTGTGATGTTACAAATACTGTGCTAAAATAATAATTTGGTGCAAAATATAATTGTTAATTCTTGGTAAAAGACGGATTAATTTTTTATTGGTTGATTAGGAATGAGTTATAGTTTTAATAGCTAATCTTCAATGTATTCTTCATCATAAAAGCGAATTAAATCGGTTGATGGTATATTGTCGGCGTTTAATTGTTTTAGCATTAAAGAAATTTGTCCGCGATGATATGTCCCGTGGTTTACAGTGTGTAAAATAATTTGGTATGCCGGTTGAGTAAAAACTTGTTTCATTAGGTTTTGATAATGAATATCCTTTTTTAGTTCCATTGCGTCAAGCTGTTGAACATAGTCAACGAGCGATTGTGAACTAAATAATATATCGCTTAACTTTAATTGGTAATTTTTTAGTGCATCAAAATCAATTTCTTTTCCCGTTAAGCGGGCTAACCATACTTCTTGTGCTTGATAGATATGCACCAAGGTTAATCCGGGTGTTTTAAATGAACTGTACACTTCTTTGTTCAAGAATCCGGGATATTGTTCAAAAAATTCTACGTATTTTTTGTTTGCCCAATAATTGTATTGGACTTGTTGAAGTAAAATAAGTTTCATAACGGTGAAATTTAGCGTATAAATTTACATTTTTCATCGTCAAAACAGATGAAAATGTCGTTAAAAAACGTGTGTCGGTTGAAAACTTTGTTAAAAACACACCAAAGGGTGTCTTAACATTATGTTAATATGCACGTTAAATTTGTATTAATCATCATAAAAGCGTAAAAATATGTTTAAAATTTTTGGTAAAAAAAGAATAAAAGACGATAAAGCAGCCAATATATTTGTCAATACAATATTTGAAACGGTTGATGAAGGATTTCCGTTGGTTGCCGATTTAATCAATAATTCACCGGAATTTGTTAAGTCGCCTAATGTAAATGCCAATGATTCTGATGCTTTTTTGATGATTGTAATTGCCGGCAATATGGCTATTATTCCAAATTATTTGGATGATTATCAAGAAGAAAATTTTACCCGCAAAACAATTGATAAATTCAGCAGTGTTTTTAATGTGAGTGAGCAACGCTTTTTGGCTGTGGTAAAAGATTATCAAAGTTTTATGAAAAAGGTGAATTACCCTTCAAAAAACACCTTATATGCTATGAGTAAAGCCGTTTTTTACAAATACAATCTTTTTGAATACGAGGATGATTATTTTAAAAACATGAAAACGCCCAATCCGTTATTATTAAAACGATTGGATGAAGCAATGGACGGTTTTATTTGGAATTGGGATGCCTTTTTGGATAAATATTATATTGTTTGATTTTAGTTCTCGCCAAAATTTTACTTCAATAAAGGAATGCCTCAATAAAATTTGGGGCATTTTTTGTTGTTATGTCATAAATGTTACATAAATAGCCGGCAGGTGGTCTTATCTTTGTACAAGAAAATAAATAAAAAATCTAAAAATTAAAAAGGAATATAAGTTATGGCAACAATTAAATTAACAAAAGACAAATTTTTAAGCGATATTTTTGATTATACAAAACATCAAGAATGGAAATATGAAGGTGATAAGCCTGCAATTATTGATTTTTATGCCGATTGGTGCGGACCATGTAAAATGGTAGCTCCTATTTTGGAAGAACTTTCGGAAGAATATGCCGGAAAATTGAATATTTACAAAGTAGATACAGAAGTAGAGCAAGAATTGGCTGCTGTATTTGGTATTAGAAGTATCCCAAGTATATTGTTTATCCCCACCGGTGGCAGACAACCAATGATGCAAGCAGGAGCACTGCCAAAAGATGTATTAAAAGATGTAATTGAAAAAGAATTACTTACTGAAGAGAAAAAAGAAGCTTAATTAAAACATATTTTAAGTAATCAATCCACCTTGCTATTGCGGGGTGGATTTTTTTATTTCTTCATATAAACGATGCAAAGGCAAACCCATTACATTGTAATAACAACCATTTAGTTTTTCAATTCCGATATAACCAATCCATTCTTGAATACCATAACTTCCGGCTTTATCCATTGGTTTGAAATTTTCTACATAATAATCTATTTCTTCTTTTGAAAGAGCAGAAAAAGTAACTTCGGTAACTTCTGAAAATGTTTTCAGTTCGTTTTCTTTTGCTAAACACACGCCGGTAATCACACGATGCGTTTTTCCGGATAATTTTTTGAGCATCAACTTGGCATCAAGTTCAGATTGCGGTTTACCTAAAATTTCTTCACCCAAAAACACCATTGTATCTGCCGTAATCAGTAACTCACCGGGTTGCTTATGACTTAATAATTCTACCGCTTTTTGACGGGCTAAATATTCGGGTATTTCTTTTGCCGGAAGACTCTCCGGAAAAGTTTCTTCGGCTTGGGCAACTGCTGTGCGAATGTTTGTAAAGCCCAATTGTGCCATTAAATTTCGTCTTCGGGGTGATTGTGAGCCGAGCAGAATTGGTGTGCCAAGGATTTTCTTCAGCATCATTACATCAAGTATAATAAGTGAAAAGCAAAAACATACGGGTATAAAACGCCGGCTAATATAATAAACTTAGCCAAATTGCTGAGTTTTGAAAAATCTTGTTTTTCACGGGCAGATGATAATTTTAAATAAAAAATTCCCAAGGGAATAAGAATTGCAGCTACAATATAACCAACGCTAATAATATTATGCTGTCCCAACAGGTAGCGTACATACAAAATGATACTGATAAAAAGCAAGAAAATTAAAAAAGTAAGCAGTTGTTTTGATTTTTTTACTCCGTAAACTACCGGAAAAGTGCGGCATCCCACTTTTTCATCACCTTCCATATCTTCAATGTCTTTTACCAATTCGCGGATAAAAGTGGTTAAAAAAGCAAAAAACGATAAGGCAAAAACCCATTTCCAAAACATCATAATATTATGATACATAATGGTTGACATTTCATCGTAAGTAACTTTGTCGGTATCGGTGGTGTATTTAAAAATGTAATCGTGTATTTGATAATACGCATCATTTTTTAGTGCCAACAGTTCATATACGCCGGCGGTAAAAGGTACCATTGCCGCCAAAAAGGCAATAACAATGTTGCCGATGAGAATTTGTCTTTTAAAACTAATGGAATAATACCACAATAAGCCGGCACTTAGGGCAAAAAGCAAAAATAATTGTACCATACCTACTTTATACGATTCGTAAACTGCAATAACAATTGCCAAAAAGTTAATGACAATATGTGCGCCCATAGCCACACGGCGTTTAATGTATTTGTCAATAACAATTCGGTTGGGTTTATTTATCCTGTCGGCTTTTAAATCGAAATAATCATTTATGATGTATCCGGCAGCAGCAATCATTACAGTTACAAGAACTATCAAGAAAAAATCCAAATCGCTTAATGCCAAATGAAAATCATTTTTTTTCAGTACCGGATAAATAATACCATACCTTACGGCGTATTGCAACAAAGCAATAATAAGTAGGTTGGGTAAACGTATTAAACGTAAAAAAGCTTGAATTTGGCTCATAAAATAAAGTCGTATAAACGTTTAAATATAAAAAATACGTTTTGAATTAAAAAATTATTTTTTTGCCAAAATAATAAATAACTCACGATTTTGACGCGGTTTAACAGAATTATATGCCGTATTCATAACTTTTATGTTAAAAAAAGGTTCAAAATACATTAAATATTCGGTTTTACAACCGCCATAAGGCGGATGGTCTTTGTTTAATTCATCATTAAACAGTAACCCGATAAGTTTTCCTCCGGGTTTAAGAATTTCAGCTGCATGACGGGCGTAATCTTGCCTGAGGGCAGGATTGATGGCGCAAAAAAATGTTTGTTCCACCATTATATCATATAGATTGTTGTGCTTGAAAAAATCGGCGTGTATAAGATGTTCTTTTGGAAAACCGGGAACGCGTTTACTGAAATTTTCCAATGCTAAGGGAGCAATATCTACTAAAAAAACATTCTTAAACCCTTGCTTGTGCAAATATTCAGCTTCGTGTGCATTACCACAACCTGGAATAATAATTTTCAAATCTTTATCTTCTATTTGGTCAAAATATTCCTTTATAGGTGGAGAAACTTGTCCTAAATCCCAACCGGTTGTATTTTCTTCGTATCGTTTATTCCAAAATTCTTGTGTTTCATTCATGTTCTTAAGGTTTTGAAGCCGGTTTAGTTTGATTTAATTTTACGGGTTTATTCACTTTTCCGGTTTTACTGTTGCTTGAGCAAGCACCTTGTGTATCGCCATGTGCTTGATGTGTTGGCCATGCAGACTTTGAAATTACAATAGTGGTTTTTTTGCCTGTTTTTGTATCATTATGGCAAATTTTTATTTTGTCATTATCAGTGTTCCCAGCATTCGGGTCGGTATTGTGTGGGGGGGGCACTTCCTGTGTCGTTGTTTCCGTCATTAGGAGTATCAGGAGTAGTGCAAGCTCCTTTTGTATCTCCATGGGCTTGGTGTGCAGGCCAATCGGTAGCATTGATGGTCATTGTAAGGTATTTTCCCGTTGATTTGTCGAAATGGCAAATAGTGATTTTTTGCATGTTTGGTTGTGTTCTAGGACATGCACCTTTACTGTCTCCATGTGCTTGATGTGCAGGCCAATCTTTTGCATTTATAGTAATGGTCGATTTTTTACCGTTTTCTCGGTCGGTGTGGCAAATGGTGATTTGTTTTTCAGGGATATCTTGCGGCACAGTGCTCATACATGTTCCTTTGTAATCGCCATGTGCTTGGTGTGCAGGCCATTGGGTTTCGGGAATCATAATAGTTTCAACGGTGTTTTTAATTGCATTTTTATGGCAAATTTTAATGTATTTAACCGGACAAGCGCCTTGAGTATCTCCATGTGCTTGATGTTCTTGCCATCTGAAAGTTGGTATTACGATAGTTGATTGTTGTTGTGTTGTAGGGTCTTTATGACAAATTTGCATAGTAGGTTCTACAGCAGGACAACTGCCTTTGCTGTCTCCATGGGCTTGGTGTAAATACCATTCGCTTTCAGGAATTTGCATAGTTATACGTTTGTTGCCCGTTGGCGGAATGTGGCAAATAGTAATCATGTTTACATCAGGGCATTTGCCTTGCTTATCGCCGTGAGCAATGTGAGCGGCCAATTCACTTTCCTTAATCACTATAGTTTTTCCTTGATGACATACTTCAATTGTTTTTTCAGGGCAATCGCCTTTTATATCTCCATGTGATTGGTGTATCATCCAATTCGATGCATCAATAATTATGGTTTGTCCTAAATGACAAATTTTAATTTTTTGCGGTTCAGAAACAGGACATGCTCCTTCTGTATCGCCATGCGCTTGATGTGCAGGCCATTCACTTTGCTTGATTGTTAAAGTTTGTGTTGTTCCGTTAGTATTTTTATGGCATATCGTTATTGCCGGATTGCTGCAATTTAGATTTATCAATTTTTCTACCACTGAATTTTGGGAATTGACAGCAACAATTTTAAAAATATTATTCCCCTCCGATAAGTTTATCTGGGCAAAAAATTTATCCGGAGAAGTAAAAGTATATTTATCCGGAGCAATGAGTTGATTGTTTTGATAAAACTTAATATCATTTTTAGATTGAATATTTTTAATTTGAGCTTCGATAATGGCAATGCAACCTTGTGATACCGGAGTTACTTCTTGTTTGATAATAATGATTTCGGGTTTGGGAGCCACTTGGGTGTAAGAAGTGGTGGTTGCATTATTGTTTTGTGTTGGAGTAGTAACAGGCGGCGTTGGTGGTGTATAATTTGTTTCTTCTTGTAAAATTTCGTCATCGGTTTTCGTTCCAAAATAAAAAATTAAGCCAAAAGATGAGTAATGATAAACATCCTGAATAAATGAAGGGTCTTGCTCTACTTTATATGTTTGTCCGTCGAAAAGGTCGGTTTGTGGCAGCGATATTTTATGCTCTAGCATTAATGACCAATAGGGTGATAGGCGAAATTGCATGCCGGCACCGATAGTTGGGGTGAAAACTACGGAAGGCATATTGTTGTTTTCAACTTTTGTTTCGTATGAGTAATCGCGTAATTTTCTTAAGTCTTTAACTCGGGCAAGTTCGCTTTTAGAATAGTCGATTTGTGAATAGTCATACATGTTTTCATTTTCATCCAATTGATTGGTATAAATCTCGAAATTGGTTAACCCTGCACCGATGAATAAATGAAAACCAACCCCATAATTTTGATATAATGAGTGTGTATGAAATTGTGCTTCAATAGAATACTCCCAAGCTCTGGTTTTGTTGTTCAGAAATAATTTTTGTCCCGTATAATTGATAGAATCGTTTATGGTTCCGTTTATGGCATCATTACTCAAAGGATAATCGGTGAAATATTTTCCGTGATTTCCATAGGTGTTGGCTCTGAGGTATCTTCCGCGAAGCGAAAAACCAAGCGCCGAATATTTACTTTTCATAAAATCATATTCTGCCAACAATCCCCAACCCAAACCAAGCTCGGTTCTTATATCTGCCGATTGAAAAGTAGTTCCGGCATTTATGCCCATGCGGAATTGTCCATAATGATAATTAACGCCTTGTGCCTTTGATAAAAAAGTGGCAAGGAGCAAGAAAGTGATGAGGTATATTTTTTTCATAATCAAATATTTTGAGGAGCTTATCCAAACATTGTTCCAAAAACGAAAATAGTATTTTTATTTGAATGAAATTTGATTTACAAATGTTTTTAAAATAAGAAGTTTTCCTTTTGATTTTCAGGTATATGCATTTTTATACGCCACGGTTTTGGGTATAAGTTATTAAACCGGTTACCTAAAGAATGAATCAATCCTAAGGGATGATTTTTGTAAGTTACAGTGTAATATCCCTTCGTTGTTTTTTCAGGTAGGGGGAAATTTGTGTTTCCTTTTAAGTATTGTATTGCATTAGTATATGCGAGTTCAATAATCGGGAATTGGTTTTTAAATGAATTATAAAATACTGATTCAGCAGCCGGTTTGAATTTGTTTTTTATTAGTTTTCCCAACTTTACTCCAGCGTATTTTGCATTGAGGTTTATTAACAAAGATTCATCCAAATCTTTTGGAATTGCATAAATTTCATCATTCAAAAGATAAGTTTTTTTATCTTTTTGTAAAGGGAAATTGAGCTTTACTGACAGATTGATGTCTTTTTTCGATTTCTTTTTATTTTCCTTTCGTTGATTTGGATTTGTGTTTTTCCAAACGCTTAAAAAGAACCCTTCCGATTCAACTTTT
Source organism: Flavobacteriales bacterium UBA852 (assembly GCA_002295925.1). Classification (GTDB taxonomy): domain Bacteria; phylum Bacteroidota; class Bacteroidia; order Flavobacteriales_E; family Vicingaceae; genus UBA852. The sequence continues at coordinate 125,009 of DBGO01000017.1, read as the reverse complement.
CCGGGTAAAAATTGATATCCCAATTCGTTTTCAACTTTTTCAATTCCAAATTCTTGCAATTCATCAAACGGAACAAATTCAAATCCTTTAGCCGGCAATACCTTTTGCATCAATTGTTCATTTTCATCGGGGTTGAAAGTACAAGTACTGTAAATAAGGTATCCGTTTTCTTTTATCAATGGCAATATATTTTGCAAAATATCACTTTGTCGTTCTACACATAAAGAAGTATTTTCTACAGACCATTCGTTCCGGGCGTTCATGTCTTTTCTGAACATACCTTCGCCACTGCAAGGTGCATCAAGCAATACAATGTCAAATACGCCTTCTAATTGATGATAATGAGCCGTATCATTGTTGGTTATAACAACATTTTCGGCTCCCCATTTTGCAATATTATCAGTGAGAATATTTGCTCGCTTGGATATAATTTCATTTGCAAAAATGATGCTTTGGGCAAAAATATCAGAAAGAATAAGGGTTTTTCCGCCCGGAGCCGATGCTGCATCCAGAATGTATTTTGGCGGTTGTTCAAATTTATCAGACAGTTTATGTGCAATATATTCAATAACCATAGAGCCGGCTTCTTGCGGATAATAAACACCTGCATGAAACAATGGGTCAAGGGTAAATAATGGTCTTTCCGGCAGGTAAATGCCCGAACTACTCCAAGGAACTTGTTTATATTTTGTTGGAATTTGAGATAATTTATTTTTATTGATTCGAATGCTGACAGGGGGTTCGGAATTTAATGCATCAATTAAATTTTGCCAATAACCGGGAAATTGGTTTTGGATACGTTCTGTAAATTTTGCGGGCAATGATTTCATTGCCCGCAAAGGTATTGTTATTTATTTACTGTTCAAATTATACCAATCGATTTTACGAGAAAAATACATTACACCGGTTAAAACGATAAACAAGCCGATACTTCCTGCCAATAAAGCCCAATCTTCCAACTGTAGAATGACAAAAATGAAACCATATAGCATTGTTAAAATGGCAATTAAAAGCCACGTAAGTTGTTTTTTTACCAAAATAACATGTACATACCATCCAATTAAAGCAATAGTGGCAACAGCCGAAATAATATAAGCCCAATTAAATGAAATATGCTCACTGATGGAAACCAAAAGCGTGTAGTTGATTATCAGCGCCAATCCTACTAAGATGTATTGAATGGGATGAATTCGTTTTTTATTTTTTACTTCGAAAAAGAAAAACACCAAAAAGGTGAATGCAATAAACATTTCGGCATATTTTGCCGAACGGATAGCTTTATTGTAATTGTCGTTTGGTGTAATCAATTCTACACCCATTGCCGAATCGTAAATGTTATGATTACTATCAGACCAATATTGAGGAAAATTACGGTTGAGGTGTAATTGCTTGTAATGTGCCGTAAATCCATCTTTTATTTCATAACTGTCTGGAATAAAAGCTCCTACAAATTTTGGTGAAGACCACGAGGATTTTAAATCAATAGTGGTAGTTTTGCCTAAGGGTAAAAAATCAATTTGCTGGCTACCGTTTAATGCTAAATTGATTGAGAAATCATTATTTTTTCCGGGGTTGAAAAGAATAGGAATATGAATACCCGATTTAAAAACATTTTCATTTGAAACACCCGGATTGAAAGGTATTTTTTTATTATTCCAATTTATATAAACTTCTTCTTGAATTCCACGTAAATCACTCAATCCGAAATTTATTGAAGCTTTATTCCATAAAATTTCAATATTTCCGTTACCAATAAGGGATGAATCAAGTTTTGGAAAACTTCCTGAAATAATATTGTCCGATTTATAAACCATAACATCAAAAATCCCCCTGTGGCGTGTTTCAGGAAAAATATCTGAGCTATAATATAATTCTTCGGGTAATAAATGAAAAAGGTGTTTTGTTTTTATGATTTTACCTTCCTTGTCTGTATATATTGTGTTGTATGGAATGGTAATAACCGGACCACCAAGAGTTTGCGAACGTCCCCAAATATCACTTACTTCTCTAATCACATCATCTTGTCTGTATTTTCTTTCACGTAAAATACTCATTACCATCTCCGAAGGAATAAGTAAAATCAGAATTAAAAAAGCAATGCCCAACATTCTGAGCATGACAGAATTTTTAATTTTTTCGTTTAGTTTCTCAAAAAATGATGGTTCAGCTTGCATAGTTTTATGTTTTTGAATTTCAATGATAAACATTCAAAAGAGAACATTATTATTCCTTTAACGTTCTTTAACTTTTGGCAAGCAAAAAATCATAGTAATTTTAAACTCGTTACATTTGTGGCGAATAAAAATTAAGGTAAAGATGAAAAACAAAGGTTTAATTATTCTGTTGGCAATTTTGGTTTTGGCTTCGGTATATTTTTATTTCTCCAATTCAAAATCTACACTTAAAGAAGAATATCGTGATTTTGCTATTGAAGATACATCGATGGTTACCAAGGTTGTGATAACCGACCAGCAAGGGAATGCGTCTGTTTTAACTCGAGAAAACAAACATAAATGGATAGTAAACGGAAAGTACGAAGCACGAAAAGATGCCATGGATGTATTGCTTAAAACCTTAAAGCGAATAGATATTCAAGCACCCGTGCCTAAATCATCTTTGGAAAGCACCATTAAATTTATTGCTGCAAACAATAAGCGTGTAGAAATTTATTTGAACAACAGCGACAAACCCGATAAAGTATATTATGTAGGGCACAACACCAAAAATAATTTGGGTACTTATATGTTGTTGGAAAAGGACGGCAAAAAATCTTCTGTACCTTTTATTACTGAAATTCCCGGCTTTGACGGTTTTTTAAATACCCGTTTTATTTCCGATCCCAAAATGTGGCATTCGGTGAAAATTTTCAGGTATCAACCCGGCGATTTGGCTGAAATTGCGGTACAGTTCCCCGACAGTGCTCATCTTTCGTACAAGATAAATCAAAAAGACAGCTTGGTTCAGCTTACCGATTTAGAAGGTAAATCTTTACCGGCAAATACACAAAAATTACAAGATTATCTGACTCGTTTTTCGTTTGTGAATTTTGAGCAGGTAGATGTTGACGGAACACCCGAATATCAAGATTCTATCAAGCAAACCATGCCGTTTTTTATTTTGAGTGTAAAAGATAAAAACGGTAAATTAACCACTATCAAAGCGTTTAGAATGCCCAATTATAAACACGTGATAAACAATCTAACAGGAGAGGAGTTCCCTTATGATATGGACCGTTTTTACGGTTTGATTGATGATACTTTGTTTACGGTAATGCAATACCCTACTTTTGACCCAATCACACCTGAACGAACCTATTTTCAGGAATAAATCAATATTGTTGAAAAATAGTTAATAATACAATGCCAAAAATTGAGCATTGAGCCATTTCTATTCGTAAAATTGAGCCCTTAAATCAGATTGTTCAGTAATAAAAAATATTAATATGAAATTTATTGTTTCAAGTTCGGCACTGTTAAAGAAAACGCAAATCATTGCAGGTGCATTAAACACAAGTAATACGTTGCCTATTTTAGACAATTTTTTGTTTGAAATTAAAGATGGTGAATTATCCATTACGGCTTCGGATTTGGAAACAACCATGACCACAAAAATGCAGGTTGAAGCAAAAGAAAACGGAAATATTGCCATTCCTGCAAAATTATTGACCGATACATTAAAATCGTTGCCCGACCAACCGTTGACCTTCTCGGTAAATTTAGAAAACTTCGGAATAGAAATAAGTTCAGATTTCGGTAAATACAAATTAACCGGTTTTAACGGTGCAGATTTTCCAAAATCGCCCGAATTGGAAGGTACAAGCTCACTGACAATGAATTCCATTATTTTGGCAAATGCCATAAACAAAACCATTTTTGCTACCGGAAACGATGAGTTGCGTCCGGTAATGAACGGTGTGTTTTTAGAAATAAATAACGATAATGTTACATTTGTAGCGACTGATGCACATAAATTGGTAAAATACACCCGTACCGATGTGCATTCCGACCAAGGAGCGGCTTTTATATTACCAAAAAAACCATTAAACCTGTTGAAAAATATTTTATCATCTTTTGATGATGAGGTTACCATTGAATACAACGAAACCAATGCTCGTTTCAAATTTGATGAAACCATATTGATATGCCGCTTGATAGATGGCAAATACCCCAATTACCAAGCTGTAATTCCAACCGAAAATCCAAATAAATTGACTATTGACCGTGTGGCTTTGGCAAACTCGATAAAACGTGTAAGTATTTTTGCCAACAAATCAACACATCAAATTCGCTTAACTATAAAAGGCAGTGAATTGGTGGTATCCGGTGAAGATTTGGATTTTTCGAATGAGGCAAGTGAAAGATTAACCTGTTCGTACGAAGGAGAAGATATGGAAATTGGTTTCAACGGTAAGTTTTTGTTGGAAATGCTAAACAATATCGACTCGGAAGAGATTTTAATAGAGCTTTCTGCACCAAACCGTGCCGGATTAATTTTCCCTGTGGATAAAGTGGATGAAAACGAGCAATTATTGATGTTGGTAATGCCTGTAATGCTTAATTCATAATAAACTGTTACTCTGTTTAAGATTGCTGTCCCGCTACAAAATGTAGCGGGATTTTTTTATTGCATAAAATTTTTTCTTTTCAGGATACTGTCAACTTTTATGTAATAAATGACCGTAGTTGCCGGCGGAACAATAAGCGTAGATGAACCTTCTTCGCCAAAAGCATACATTGAAGGAATGATTAACCGGAAAGAATCTCCTTCCACTTTGCCGAAAAGTGCCTTTTCAAAAGCCGGAATAACTTGCCCTTTGACACCGTATGTATAATCAAAAAGATTTTCTTTGGTAGCTGTGCTGTCAAATACTTCACCGTTTAAAAATGTGCCGTAATAATTCAAAAATGCTACATCTCCGTAAGAAAGCGTATCGCCCGTTCCGTACTTGAAAAACTCTTCGAAATAACCTTGTGCAAAATCTTCTGCCGGAATGGATAAACTGTCGATAAATTGTTTAAGTTGATACAATTCATTAAATTCAAGCTGAGCCGAAGATTGCTGAATTTCTTCCTGTGTTAACTCCTTTTTTATTTTAATTTCTGCAAAATAACATACAGTATCAATGAATGATTTTTCGAGATGTTTGGCTAAAAAATCACCTCTGAGCATAAATTGCATACTGTCGCCAACGTGCATAAAATTAAACAATGTGTCAAGCCCTTGATTGTCGAAAAAATATTGCTCTTTAAATTTTGATTTGTAGATTAACGAATCTTGTTGGGTATGAATAATTATATCTGCTTGGTATATGTTGAACAAACGGCATTTTTTATCCTCATCCGAAAATGAAATTAAGCGATAAGCAATTTGATTGTTGACCTGTTTATAGGGTGTGTTTTTCTCTTTACATCCCCAGTAAAAAATTAATGAAAATATGATGAGGTAAATGTTTTTCATCAAAGTGTTATTTTACGGCAATTAAGTGAATATCGTAAATGATGGTTGAGCGGGGCGGAATTTTCTCAAAATCTCCAGCAATGCCGTGTGCCAAATGCGAAGGAATAATTACTTTAGCTTTATCACCCACTTTAAGGTATTGGATAGCTTCGTGCAGCCCCGATTCTACTTCATCTCTGCATACCAAAAACATGGTGGTTTGTCCGGGTTTTGTTTTGTAAAGTTCTTTGCCGTTGATCAAAGTCAAGGTGTATTCTATTTCGGCAATATTTCCGCATTTGGGCGAAACGCCAAAGCCCTTTTGGTAAACCTGATAACGTAAGCCGGTGCCGGTTTTAACTACGTTTTTCATTCCGTAACGCTTTATGTAGGCTTCTATTTGGTCATTTTCTATTTGACTGAAAGATTTATTTTTTTGAATTAAACTTTCTTTCAATTTTTTATAGGGCACTTTGTTTTTCGGTTGGTGGTCTGTTCCACACGAAAATAAAAGGGTTGCCAATAAAGAAATGGATATTTTATACAGCCAGTAACGCATCTTTATATTCGGGTAAAATAGATTTTATTTTTTCTATTGTTTTTTCAACCGATAAATTGGAAACGGCTCCGGCAGCATTTAAGTGTCCGCCGCCATCAAAATATTTAGAGGCAATTTCATTGACCGGAAAATTGCCTTTTGAACGCATAGACATTTTTACCAATCCTTCTTTTTCGGAAATAAAAATGGAATAAACAATATTTTTTACCGAAAGTGGATAATTTACAATTCCTTCGGTATCGCCTTTTTGATAATGGAATTTTTTTAGCTCTGCTTCGGTTAAGCTGATGATGGCAGTTCGGTATTCGGGTAAATATTCTAATTTTTCGGTAATGGCATAGCCCAGCAATTGTAAGCGGTGGATGGACGAATTGTCGTAAATCAATTCGTAAATTTTAGCATTTTCGGCACCACGATTTAACAAAAAGGCAGCAATTTCGTGTGTTTTAGCTGTGGTAGATGAAAACCTGAACGAGCCGGTATCGGTAAGCAAGCCGGTATAAATGCACGAAGCAACATCTTTGTCGATTAAATCGGTAAGGTTGTTGAGTTCCAAAAAACGAAAAATTAGTTCGCAAGTAGAGCTGGCTGTAATGTCGGAAAGAGCGTAATTGGCATAAGGTTTTGGGTCGCGATGGTGGTCAATCATAACTTTTAACAGGTCGGTTTTTGCCTCAACCAACTGTCCATAGTCTCCGATTCTTCTCAGGTCGTTGTAATCGAGCGAAAAAAATATGTCGGCATTTTCTAATGCTTCTTCGGCTTCTTTTTGTTCTTGGTTGTAAAGTAAAATAGTTTCGTGAAAAGGCATCCATTTTAAAAATCCCGGAAAATCATCGGGAACTACTACCGAAACATTGTGCCCAAGTTTTTCCAAAGCTATTTTAAGTGCCAATGAAGAACCGATAGCATCACCGTCGGGAGCTTTGTGCGATGTGATAACAATGTTTTTTTTGTTTTTAATTACCGATTGGTAAAAATCTTTTGTAATGGGTTGCATCATTATGAATTATTTGAAATAAAAAAGTCCCGAAATACGGGACTGTAAATTTAGTATTTTTTAAGCAATTAGAAACCGCTTTTGGGCGTTGGCATATGTTCTATCAACACGCCAATGCATCCCATTTCGGAGGTATCTAATTTCTTTTTTCCTTTGCCTTTGTCGTTTATTCCTTTTGAAGTGCCGCCGCCACCTTCTTCGGGCACTTCTACTTCTATAATAAGTTTACGGGTAGAAGTTGCGCTAAATTCAATATCCATAGCAAAATCATCTTGCGAATTATCGTAGAGTAATTCTTTACGTTTTTCAACCACTACTTTGGTTTCTTTGGTTACTACTTCTACAGTATTTCCAGTAGGGCGTTGACCTTCGCCATCGCAATCGTAGCAGGTTTCTCCGTCAATATAGCCTTCGCCATTACAAGTTTCGCAGGTTTTGTATTCGTCTTCGGTAGATTTATGCTCTACAACTTTTTCCACTTTTACTTTTTTAACTTCATAAATTTTAAAAATGATATTGTTGCCTAAATTTTCATCGGCACAAAGCGACAGGCGATAATCCTGACCTTTGTAAACAATTATGGTCAGTTCAGATTTTTGTCCTTTTGAAAATAAGGCGCTTCTTGATTGTCCGTCGTATTTGAAGAATTCATTTTCTGAAGGATAGCAATATTTTCTGTGAAAATTATTGCAATACTGCGCTTGAAATGTGGAAACAAAAGTTAAAAACAGTATTCCGAATATATATTTTTTCATTTTAATTAATTTTAAAAGTAGTTTTTATACGTTTTCTTCAATTATTTTAGTTCTAATGTTGTTTACCAAATCTTTCAGCTCTGCAGTTTGTTCTTCGGATAAAGGTGCAACTGTATCTTCGCCACCAAGCACAAATTTCCCGTCTTTTTTGGTGAAAGTGGTTTTGGCATCATTATTTTCTTCGATATTATTAAAAAATTCGTTCAGTGGTTCAACTAAGGTAATTATTTTTTCAACCTGTGGCGAATGATTGTGTTGTTGAAGATAATCGTATAAATTTTCAAATGTCAGTTTTTGGTCTTTGATGCGTTGTAGCACGTCGCTGTTGGGATTGTTTTCCAACGAATTAAGAACAATATACATACTTTCAATCCAACCTGCAGTGGCAATTGCCCCCAACTTGGTTTCTTCGTTGTTTTGTTCCAAGTAATCCACTACCGAAAAATAGGTGTCGCCGGTTACTTTTACCAATGAGTCGGCATTTTCAAGGTTGTTTTTAATACGTTCGGCAGTTGATGCATCATAAGCCGAAGAAATACCTAAGCGGTCAGCCATTTTTTGAACTGTTCCAAAATATTTCAACGAAGTTTGATACTCTTCAAATGCAGCAGTGTAAGCTAAGTCTGCCGAATAAATACCGAAAATAAGCGATTGTTGTAATGCGGTGTTGTATTTTTCGCTGTTTTCTATGGGCAATAATAAGTCTTGCTTAAATGAAAGGCCGCCGTTTTTTATAAAATCAAACATTTCATCCGGCGAGGGAATTTGGTAATAAACCGTTTGTTCATCGTTTTGTTTGATAACTTCAGCCTGCACTGAATCTTGAGTATCGGATTCAGGTGTATTATCTGTTTTATCACCGCCACAAGAGAATAAAATTACGGTTCCGGTAATAAAAAGTGCTCTTAATTTTTGTTTTTTCATCAATTACAATTTTATATAAAACAAATATATTCTATTTTAAGAATTTTCCAAATTATGCGCATCAGTATTTATGCACTTGCTTTTTTATGTGATAAAAAATATAAGCCGATGTAAGTCAATAATCCGTTGTAGAGTAAAATTTCAAACCCGATTTTTATCCCTAATAATTCTTCAGCATTAAAAAATAATAACAATGAAAGAGTAGGCGCCAAAATGGATATAATGGGGACAAATTTATCATTTACTTCACGTTTGGTGAATAATCCAAAAGCATACATTCCAAGCAATGGTCCATAGGTAAAACCTGCCGCTTTAAATAAAGAGGTTATAACAGAATCGTCGTTATACAAATAAAACAGCATAATTACGACAAACAATAAAGCCGAGAACACAATGTGCATTTTATTTTTAATGGAACGCTTTTTTTGTTCGGGATATTTATCTACTTCAATAATGTCGATACAAGCCGAAGTTGTAAGCGCCGTAAGCGCCGAGTCGGCGCTGGAATAGGCGGCAGCAATCAAACCTAACAAAAAGAATATACCTACGGTAATGCCTAAATTTCCGTTCAATGCGATATGCGGAAATAATAAGTCGGTTTTATTGTTGAGCATCTCTAATGTAATATGATTGGCTTCGGCATAAAGGTAAAGCAAAGCGCCCAAGGTTAAAAAAAGTAAGTTGACGACAATAAGTATGATACTGAATACCAGCATGTTTTTTTGAGCATCTTTTAAACTTTTACACGTCAGGTTTTTTTGCATCATGTCTTGGTCTAAACCGGTCATTACTATAGTAATAAACATTCCCGAAATAATGTACTTTAAGAAAAATTTAGTGTCGCCCGGTTCGGTAAACCATATTTTGGCATATTTAGATTGTGAAACTTGTTGAATCATTTCTTGCATATCCCAACCCATTGCTTTTGAAATGCTCCACATGGTAATAGCTAACGAAACCAGCATAAAGGTTGTTTGTAAGGTGTCGGTGTAAACAACGGTTTTTATTCCGCCTTTGGCAGTATATACCCAAATAAGAAATATGGTAACCAAAACAGTTACGAAAAAAGGAATATGCCAAGCATCAAATAAGATAAATTGTAAAACAGAAGCCATTAAGTATAATCGAAAAGCAGCACCTATGGTGCGTGAAAGTAAGAAAAAAGAAGCCCCTGTTTTATAAGTATATTCGCCAAAACGTTTACGTAAATATTGGTATATAGAAACAACATTTAAGCGGTAATATAATGGCAGTAAGACAAAGGCAATAACCAAATAACCCAAAAAATAACCAAAAACCATTTGCAGATAGGCAAAAGCCGTTTGCCAAACATTTCCCGGGACGGAAATAAAAGTTACCCCGGATAAACTGGCGCCTATCATACCATATGCAACCAAATACCAAGCAGATGAATGATGCGCATTAAAAAACGTTTGCGTATCGGCATTGCGAGAGGTATAAAGCGATACGGCTATTAAAAGCAAAAAATAGCCTAATAAAACCAAGATAATTACAGCAGTTGTCATACTTTAATTTTTGACAGGTTTAAATTTAGATGTATTTTTGTGTAATATTATACAATATGCAACAATTATCATCAAAAATAGTGAACAAAGCTGTGGCATCTTTTTCCTCCTTGCCCGGAATCGGCGAAAAAACTGCCCTGCGTTTAGTATTGCATTTGCTGCGAAAAGATAAAGAAGATATAGTATCCTTTGCATCAAGTATTGAGCAATTGTTAGACTTGCATTATTGTTCAAAATGCTATAATCTATCCGATACCGATATATGTGAAATATGTGCTAATCCAAACCGTGATGAGGCAAAAATATGTGTAGTGGAAGATTTACTTGATGTTATAGCTATTGAAAATACCACACAATTCAACGGATATTATCACGTTCTTGGAGGGGTTATTTCTCCCATAGACGGAATTGGCCCAAATGATTTACGCATAAATGAATTGATAGAACGAATAGAAAACAGTAACACAGAAGAAGTGATAATGGCGCTAAGTACCACACTGGAAGGAGATACCACCAATTTTTATTTGTATAAAAAATTAAAAAATTATCCTGTAAAAATCTCAACCATTGCCCGAGGTGTTGGTATTGGCGATGAAATTAATTATACCGATGAGGTAACCTTAGGGAAATCTATTGTAAACCGCATTCCGTTTGAAAAAACACTTTAACGTACATTTATGCAATTATCGGTAATCATAGTCAATTACAATGTCCGTTACTTTTTGGAGCAATGCTTAAAATCGGTTACCAAAGCCATTGAAAATATTGATGCCGAAGTTTTTGTTGTCGATAATAATTCTTCGGACAATTCAATGCAAATGGTTAAGGAGAAATTTCCGAATGTAAAATGTATAGAAAACAAAGAGAATGTAGGGTTTTCAAAAGCCAACAATCAAGCCATATTGCAGAGCAAAGGAAAATATGTGTTATTATTGAATCCGGATACGATTGTGGAGGAAGACACATTTGAAAAATGTATTGCTTTTATGGATAAAACGCCCGAAGCAGGCGGTTTGGGTGTAAAAATGATTGACGGACACGGTAAATTTTTGCCCGAATCCAAACGCGGACTGCCAACACCGGCAGCGGCATTTTACAAAATATTCGGTTTATCGACAATTTTTCCGCACTCAAAAAAATTCTCAAAATATCATTTGGGCTATTTGCCCGAAGATGAAATTAATGAAATTGAGATTTTGTCCGGTGCCTATATGTTATTACGCAAATCGGTGTTGGATGAGGTTGGTTTGCTTGACGAAACTTTTTTTATGTATGGCGAAGATATTGACTTATCTTACAGAATAATTAAAGGCGGGTATAAAAATTATTATTTTCCGGAAACAAAAATTATTCACTATAAAGGAGAAAGTACAAAAAAGAGCAGTGTGAATTACGTTTTTGTTTTTTACAATGCCATGATAATTTTTGCCAATAAGCATTTTTCGCAAAAAATGGCGCGTTCGTTTTCTTTTTTTATAAAATTCGGAATTTATTTTCGGGCTTTTATTGCCCTTTTGATGCGCTTTGTGCAAAATGTTTTTACCCCCATTTCGGATGTGTTATTTTTACTTTTGGGAAGTTACAATATTGTCCGGTTGACAGAACATTACAAGCATATAAATTTTCCTGAAACTGCTGTGTGGCTTAATTTGTTAATTGCTGTTTCTTCGATGTTATTGGTAAATGTTTTGCTTAATAAATATAAACCAAAACAACAAATTGGAGGCATAATGCAAGCCGGCATTTTGGCTGCGGTAATTTATTTAATAACGTATGCATTTTTACCCGAACATTACCGTTTTTCGCGTTTGGCAACAGCATTTACGGCTCTTTATATGCCGATTTCCTTACTTCTTTCCAGAATTTTTTTGCATATAGCCAATTTTAACCCTATGTCAATTTTTGACCAAAAAAAATCTATTCTTATCACGCATAATGATTTACCCGAAGAATTGTTGAATAAAATTAAAGTGCGTAAAAATATTATAAAGCAAGACCTGTTGTTTTCCGAAAATTCAATAAAGCATAAAAAATTAAAATATCCGTATATCGGAAAGTTTTATCAGTTGATGGATTTGATTCAGATTTACCGATACAACGAAGTGATTTTTTCAACCGAACACCTGACCTTTAAAAACATAATAGAAACCATTGCCGAACTTAAAGGCAATAAAGTGGTGATAAAAACCTTACTACCCGAAAACAGATGTTTGATAGGCAGTAATACCATTGAGCAAATTGCTCAAACGGAAAACAGTTAATTACTTTGATTTCAACTCTTTTACAAATTCTTTTATTCGTTGTTCTTCGTCTTTTTTACAAATGAGTAAAGCATTTTTGGTGCTCACCACAATATAATTATCCAATCCTTGAATAACGGTTTCGATATCGTTGTCAATATATACCATATTATTGTTCGAATCAAACAGTGCGGTTTTATTGTTGGAAACCACCGCATTTTCATTGTTATCGTGTGAAATATGAGTGTAAAGTGAGCCCCAAGTACCCAAATCAGACCAACCGATATCAGCATTTATAACATATACATCCGATGCCTTTTCCATAATGCCGTAGTCGATGGATATATTTTTTACTTTCGGATAAATTTCATCAATAAACTTTTGTTCTTCAATGGTGTTATAAACCGGTTCGCCTTCGGCAAATAGCTCGTCCATTTCGGGCAAATAAAGTTTGTAAGCATCCTCAATAGCTTTTAAACTCCAAATAAAAATTCCAGAATTCCAAGAAAAATCACCACTTTCGATAAAATTTTCGGCTAATTCACGATTTGGTTTTTCGGTAAACGTTTTTACTTTTTTAATTTCACCATAGGGCGATTCCTCTTCAAACTGAATGTAACCGTAACCGGTTTCGGGGCGCGAGGGAGTAATGCCAATGGTAACCAAACTGTTGTAGGTTTCGGTAAAGGAAAATCCTTTATTGACAACATTTATAAATTCTTGCTCTTTTAGAATCAAATGGTCGGAAGGGGCAACAATGATGTTGGCGTGTTTTTTATGGCGAGCCCGTATTTTATGGTTGGCATAAGCTATACAAGGTGCTGTGTTACGACGCAAGGGTTCAAGCAGAATATTTTCTTCGGGCAACATTGGTAAATGTTCTTTCACCAATGTTTTGTATTGTTTGTTGGTAACAATAAGAATATTTTTTTCGGGACAAATTTTTGCCAATCGCTCATAGGTCATTTGCAAAAGCGATTTTCCGATGCCTAAAATATCTAAAAATTGTTTTGGTTTCTCTTCAGAGCTTAGCGGCCAAAAACGGCTGCCGATACCTCCGGCCATTATTACGGCAAAATTATTATGGTTGTTCATTGTTCTATTTTAATTTTTCTATTGCTTGTTGCAGTTGGTCAAAAATTTGAGGAATATCCTCTGTTTTTACTGTTCCTACCGAAAGTCGGAACCAAGGCGAGTTTTTGCCTGCTCCAAAAGCATAAAAAGGTACCAAAGCCAATTTAGCTTCGTTCAGTAAAAAGGCGGTAACGTCTGCCATATTGTGCAATTTTTCACCATTTTGTGTGGTTTTTCCCGTCAGGTTGATTTTTACTGTCAGGTAAATTGCCGCTTGTGGCGGAATGGCATCAATATTATAACCAAGAGCATTCAGTTTTTTAAATCCTTCGTAAAAAGCTTGTAATCGAGTATTTATTTCCGATTTGAAATGTTCTAAGTATTGGTCAATGGCATCATCGTTATGTAAAAAATTAGCTACGGCAACTTGTTCTGCTTTGGGTGCCCAAGCGCCGATGTGTCCCAAAATGGCTTTCATTTTATCGATAATTTTTTGCGGACCAAAAGCCCAACCCACACGCACGCCGGTAGCGGCAAATGCTTTTGACAAACCATCTACATAAATGGTGTAATTTTTCATTTCCGGAATCAATGAAACAGGGTCGAAATGTTCGGTGTCGCCGTAAGTGAGTGCCCAATAGATTTGGTCGTACATTAAGTAAACAGGTTTTTTGTATTCGCCGCGCTTACGGTTTTCTTCCAAAATCATTTCGCAAATGGCTTCGAGTTCTTTATAGCCAAATGTGGTTCCGGTAGGATTGAGTGGTGAATTAAGCGCTATCAGGTTAGCTTCGCTTATGTAAGGTTTAAGGTCTTCTGCCGTTGGCATAAAGTTGTTTTTCGATTTTGTTTCTATATAAACAGCTTTTCCTCGGCTTAAATGCGTGTAATGATTGTTATTCCACGAGGGAACAGGAAATACAACGGTGTCTCCCGGGTCAATAATGGTTTGATAAATGGCATAAATCAATGGTCGTGCACCGCCGCTAATCAGAATTTGATTGGCATCGTATTCCAAACCTTGACGGGTATGTAAAAAACGCGAAACCGATTCGCGTAATTCTTGCACACCATTTGAAGCAGGGTAATTGGTTTGACCGCTTTTATATGCCTCTATTATTTCATCGGTTAAAGCTTGCGGAATAGGAAAAATTTCAGGGTTAAAATCACCTATGGTAAGGTTGTATATTTTTTCTCCTTGTGCAATTTTAGCTTTAATTTCTCCGGCTAACTTAATTATTTCCGAACCTTGAAGTGTTTCGGCCATTTTTGATACTGGTAATAACATAATAGAATCTTGAATTGAAATTGATGTCATTGCTGTAAATTTTACAGCGAATTTACGCATTGAAATTTGCTTTGCCATAAGCAAAAGCGCTTATTTATCAACAATTTCAACTTCTGCCAAACCGCTGATATAATACTCTTTACCGGAAAAAACCTCTTTACACAAATACCGTGTTCGTAATTTTCTTTTTACGATAAAAACCTTATTGTTTACCTTGAATTTTTTGTTAATCGGAATTTCTTTTAAAAGCAGTTTGTTTTCATCGGTATTGTATTTTCTTAATGCAGAAAATAACACATGGCTGGAAGCCGAACTTGCTGTTGGATTTAATGCATATTGATAGACATCCTCTTTAATATCTTCCGGAAAAATATTTTTTTTTAATAAATAAATCAACCCTTCGGAAAACAGATTTTTCCATTCCGGTCCGTGAGGTTTTACTGAGTTTTTATGACGAAGCCAAATGATTAGATGCGTCAATTCGTGCGTAAATGTAATTAAAAACTGATATGGATTTAGACTTTCATTTATACTGATTTGAGGTATCCCGTTTTTCCCTATTGGACGAAAATCGCCGTATTTGGATGTGCGGTGTGGTGTAATAACAAAATCGAACGAATATTTATGAAACCATCGTTTTACATAAGGTAGTGATTCTTTTGGGAAATATGTCCAAACTTGAGCATGCATTCTACAACAAAGGTAGGTAGAATTTTGGTTGAAATTTTCATTGTTAAAAACTGAAAACACTAAGTTGTTAACTTAGCAAATGATAAGCCAAATAAGCCGAACCGTAAGCCAAAGCTCCCATATAGAGTACTTGAACAATGGGCCATTTCCATGAACCGGTTTCTTTTTTTACGATTGCCAACGTAGCCATACATTGCAAGGCAAATACATAAAACAATAAAAGTGAAATGGCAACGGCAAAGGTGTAAACCGGTTTGCCCGTTACCGGATTTTTAGCTTCACGCAGTTTTTCTATCAATTTCACTTCGTTTTCATCTCCTATGCTGTATAGAGTTGACATGGTTCCTACAAAAACTTCACGTGCGGCAAATGACGAAATAAGTGCAATGCCTATTTTCCAATCATAACCCAAAGGTTTTATCATTGGTTCAATGGTTTTACCCAATATTCCGGCATAAGAATTTTCTAATTTTTCGGTTTGAATCAGTTGAGCGATTTCTTTTTCCGAAAATTGTTGTTTTACCGCATCCGACCGGTATTTTTCTTCGATTTTTTGCATTTTATCCGCAGGTCCGTAAGACGATAACGCCCATAGTACAATAGAAATAGCAAGGATTATTTTTCCGGCATCAACCATAAAAATCCTTACTTTTTGATACATGGTAAGCAATACGGATTTTATTCGAGGAATGCGGTAGATGGGTATCTCAATTACAAAACGGCTTTTCTCGTTGGTTTTTACAAGAAATTTTAAAACGTATGCAACCAATAGTGCCGAAATAAAGCTTATGAGATATAAAGACATTAATACAACGCCTTGCATATTAAAAGGACCAAGTGACATATCTGCCGGAATGGCAAAAGCAATTAATAAAGTATAAACCGGAATACGTGCAGAGCAGGAAATTAGCGGTAACACCAAAATGGTAATCAGGCGTTCTTTCTTATTGGAGATAATGCGCGTACCCATAATAGAAGGAACAGCACAGGCTGTACTGCTGAGCATCGGAATGATTGATTTCCCGTTTAGCCCAAACGGGCGAAGTAGTCTGTCCATTATGTAAGAAACACGAGCCAAATATCCACTGTCTTCCAATATAGTAATAAAAAAGAATAACAATGCAATTTGCGGAATGAATACCGCTACACCACTAATTCCGGGGATAATACCATTTGAAAGTAAATCGGTAAAAGTGCCTTGGGGCAGTTTTGTTTGGATAGTTTCAGAAAGTTGTAAAAAAACAGTTTCAATCCATTCCATAGGGTAGGCACTCCACGAAAATATGGCTTGAAAAATCATAAACATAATAGACAGGAAAATCAAAAAGCCAAAATATTTATGGGTAATCCATTTATCAAATCGCAAGGTTTGCAGGGCTAATTTATTTTCTCCTTTTTTATGAACAGTTTGTTTGATGATAGAGTCTATCTTGTTGTAGCGCAACAGGTTTTCATCCATCAACGGATGTTTGGAATGTTCGCCCAAAAAAGATTTTGATGCCGAAATATCATGATTGGCTAATGCATATTTTAACTCATCAATGCCTTTGCCAATACGAGCGTTTACCGGAATTATAGGTACGCCCAATAATTTTGACAGTTTGCCAAAGTCAATATCCATATTGGCTTTCTGCAGCAAATCCATCATATTTACAGCTATCACTATGGTTTTTTTTAAATCCATAATTTGCGTGGCAAGCACCAAATTTCGTTTTAGATTTGTAGCATCGGTAACAATAAGGATAATTTCGTCTTTGCTTTTTTTTATGTAATCGGCAGCCAATTTTTCATCAGCCGACTGACTGTCTAAACTGTAAACTCCGGGCAAATCAATAATGTTTATTTTTTTTCCCGTAGGCGAGATAAAACTTCCGGTTTTCTTTTCAACCGTAATTCCCGGGAAATTACCCACGCGCTGATTCAATCCGGTGAGTTGATTAAATAATGAAGTTTTGCCTGTGTTGGGATTGCCCACCAAGTAAACCGTTCGTTCTTGATATGTTTTTTCTTTTTTCAATTTTTATCTGTTACCAAAATATGTTGGGCATCGCTTTTCCTGATGCTGATAAAATGGTCGCCAACGCGACACATAATAGGGTCGCCCATGGGTGCCGATTGAATTTTTTCGATAGTTTCGCCCACTAAACATCCCATAGGAAATAAAATGCCGGCTAATTCCTTATCGTCGATAGAAGCAATTTTTACCGCTTTACTGAATGGTATTTCGTTTAGTGTTTGCATTATTTATTTAGAATTATTCTAAATAGTGGGCAAACTTACTAAAAAATCATTGAATGGAAATATGATAAATGTCAGTTGGTTAAAAAATGAATATAAGGATTAGAAAGTAAGAGAATTTAATTGGATAATAAATTTTGATTATTCGTTATATTTTTTTTCAGTCTTAATTTTTTTATTTTTATACTGTTTAAATATAATCACTTTTGTAAAATGTTTACATTAATTAATTCGAATTTAAATTATATTTTTAATGGTGAGTTATGAATTTTGTTAAAAAATATTATTGGCTGATTGTTTTTACTTTATATATTGTAGGAGTTTTAGCTTTATTAGGAGTGTTTTTATTAATGAAAGAATTTACCGGAGAAGCAATTCATTTGAGAATGGAAATTCTTAAAGCATTGGTGGTAGGTGTTTTTCCCATATTATTTCCTGTGTTTTATAAAATAAGGAAAAATTAAATAACAATATAATGGTTAATGTATAAAAGCATTTCAATAAACTGTGTTGTGATTTTCACAATTGGAAAGTGACAGTTTAGCACATTATTTTATATGAATTATAGAATCATAAATTCAATTTTTGCTTGAGCAAAGGATAATTGCTCCGGCTAATTTTTAGCGGTTTACCGTTTTTCATTATTGCAAAATAGTTTTCTTTACCTTCTTTTTCAATATGTTTCAG
Source organism: Flavobacteriales bacterium UBA852 (assembly GCA_002295925.1). GTDB lineage: Bacteria > Bacteroidota > Bacteroidia > Flavobacteriales_E > Vicingaceae > UBA852. Next base: position 106,592 of record DBGO01000017.1, on the reverse strand, counting down.
AAATTTCATATTGATAATATGAGAACGATGGATAACAAAGAAATGATCTGTAAGCGATTGCTTAATGCTTTCGAGTGTTTGTTTCTTTAAAAACGACTCTTGTTCTGTAACTATTTGAATATAATCGTCTTGTGCCGTAATGTAAAGGATTTCTTCAAATGGAATAATGGCAATTTTATTTCCTTTTTTTACTGCAATGCGTTCGTTCTGTTTGGCAAATTCGGTAAATGTGTTTTTAAGTTTTATAAAATCTGAGTTATTACTTTTTTCTATGGCTTTTGATAAAGCTTTGAGTAATCTTTGCTTTGAAAAAGGTTTCATTAAATAATCAATGGCATTTAACTCAAATGCTTTTACGGCAAACTGATCATAAGCTGTTGTAAATATAATTTGTGGTGTAAATTCAAGAAGCTCAATAAGTTCCAACCCTGTAATTTTAGGCATTTGCACATCAAGAAAAACAATGTCTGGTTGATGTTCCTTTATACCTTTTAATGCATCGAGTCCGTTGTTGTATTGGGCAATTATTTCAATATTATCTTCATCCGAAAGATAATTTACTATTAAATCACGAGCTAATTTTTCATCATCAACTATTATAACTTTTTTTAAACTCATAGTGTCAATGTTTTTTAGGTATTTTAAGGATAACGGTAAAAGAGTTTTCCGTTTGTTGTATTTTCAATAAGCCGGATTTGTTGTAGGTATATCGCAATCGGTCGGCTACATTTTGCAAACCAACGCCTTCGCCTTTATTTGGTTTTGCATCCGGATCAAAATTGTTTGAAATTAAAATTTCCAATTCATCATTCACATATTTGCATTGAAATGAAATATTAACAGGTTCTGAACTTTGATAAACACCGTGTTTAATAGCATTTTCAAATAGTGGTTGCAGAATAAGCGCTGGTATTTTTATCGACAAGTCTTCGATTTCACAATTTATTTGATAGGTTAATTTATCTTGAAATCGCATTTGTTCTATCGCTAAATAACGTTGTACATTATTAATTTCATCATTTAGTGTGGTTAATTGATTATTGTTGTGTTTTAATGAATACCGTAAATATTCCGACATTTTAATAATCATATCTTGAGCAACCCCGGGATTTGTTGCTGTTAGTGAACTGATAGAATTTAAGGCGTTGAACAAAAAATGCGGATTGATTTGCATTTTCAAAGCATCCAATTCTATTTTTCGAATGCTTTCTTGCAAACGCTTTTCGTTTTTAATTTTCTCTTCCCAATTTTGCTTGTATAGTATAACATAATACACTAAGGCAAAGATGATGAAATACAATGTTCCGCCGGTTAATCGCCAAATTTTTGATTGCAATAAAAATGTCGAATATTCAGGAGAACCTATAATTTTTTTGGTAATAAATGCGCTGCTTGCATACCAAATAGAAATTATAATGAATCCGGCAATAAAAAAGTTTAAGCCGATTTTAAAAAAGTTTTTTCGTCCTTCAGTTTCAGAGTATTTAACTAAATACCAAAGGTTTATACCTAAAACAGCAAATAAACCGTTAAAAACAATACTGTCTGTTAAAGCCTGATTTATTGGTAATTTGTAATGAATATATAAAATAATACTATGGACTATAATGATTACGATCCATAGTAAAATAAATTTTAACAATGATTTTTTTGATGCTATAAGAGGATTGCGCATATTTTTTCATTTAATAACTTTTTAATTCACCTCCGCCAAATACCGATGCTCCGGTTATATGCAATACTTTTCTTTTTACGCCCGGAATGTCAGTAACAATTTTGTTGCGATTATCTTTAAAACCTCCCAGAATTGAAACCATGTCTATTTTTACATCCCATTCTGCAGGAACGATTATTGTTGTGCCACCAAATAAGCTGACCAAATCTATGGTTATTTCATCTTCTTGTAATGATGCGCCTGTTAAATCAATCTCACTTCCTCCAAAAACGGTTACAACACTGCCTCCTTTAAAATCATCAGAGGTGATTTTTTGAGAGCCTCCGCCAAAAACAGATACTATATCCAAAACATGTTCACCTTTTCCGTAAGAAATAGATTTAGATTTTCTGTTTTTGACAAAAATCATGACTAAACCTATAATTACAAAGATAGAAGGCCAAAATAATTTTCGTGTTTCAACCGGAATATCAAATATTTTAGGCAACATAAAGAATGTTCCTATAGAAAGCAGAATTATTGCCGATGTTTTTTTTCCTCCAAAAATCAAGTTTAATCCTCCTATCGAAATAAGAAGCATTTGCCACGACAGCAATATGTGCTTAACATTTTGCGGTATTAAACCAAAATTATTTGCAATTAGTACACTGCCAATCCCAACAAATAATATTCCTATTATTAATCGTTTATTGCCTTTACATTTGTTGTTTTTACATTGATGCGAGTGCTCAGAATTTGTTTGAATTTTCATTTTACCTGATGTTTCCATAATTAAATTGTTTTTAAATTTAAATCAAAACTCCAACTTTTCAATTACTCAAAATTGATAAAATAGGTAAGTGGACGAAAAAAGTCGGTGAATTACGAAAAACTATTCCAAAATATTTTCTTGTTTGGATTTTATTCTGAAAAGTTCAAATATAAAAGCAATAATAATTGAGAAGAATGCACTAATTACAGTTACTTGTAAGGTATGGAAAAATCCGGTAAAAGACAGACTTTCTATCGTAAATAGAACCAAATGGTGGATAAAAATACCAATGGATAAATACACAAGGAACCATTGAAAACCCAAATTTTGCAAACTTATTTCTTCGCTTTTGTAGTCGTTATTGGGTTTTAGTAACGATAATAATCCTTGACGGATAAATCCTGTGAAAACTGAGGCAAATGTGTGCAAACCAAGTGTTCCTGAAAAAACATCAATGGTTAAGCCCAGTACAAAAGACAAAAGCAAAACTAAATTGGGAGAAATCCACAGGGGCAGTGTCAATACAAATAAAATGTAAGGGTAGGGGTTGATATAACCGCTGAATTGGATATTATTCAACACCAATACTTGAATAAGCACATAAGCAGTAAAGCGAAAAATTAATATTACAATGTCTCTGAGCATAATTTATTCTTCGGTGTCTTGGGTGTTTTGTTTTTCTAATTCCAAATGTTCTGTTTTGGTTAAATTTTTAACCACGTAAACATAGTTTAATTGTTGGTAATCTTGGGTAAATTCAATAGTTATATCAAAAAAGTTTTCTCCTTCGGGCGCATAAAAATCTACAACAACGCCAATAGGTACATTTGCAGGAAAAATAGTGGAATAACCACTGGTAACAATTGTATCGCCAACTTTTACAGGCACATGAAGCGGAATATCTTTTAATTTTCCATACCGGTAGTTTTCACCATCCCAAACAACCGAACCAAAGTATTTATTTTTTTTGAATTTGGCACTGATGCTTGTTTTTGGATGTAAAATGCTGATAACAGTTGCATAATGATTGCTTACATTCTTTACAATTCCCACAACTCCTTGAGTAGAAATAACACCCATTCCGGGTTCAATTCCATTTAAGCTGCCTTTGTTGAGCGTAATATAGTTTTCTCTTTTATTTACCGAATTATTGATGGTTTTGGCAGATAAGTAGGTATATTGCTGATAATAAACCGTATCGTTTATTACTATATTTTCGCCAAAAAGCGGTTGAAAAGAAGAAAATGCTTGCGATTTCAAACGGGCATTTTCATTAGCCAATTCATTGTTTATTTTTTTCAACCGGAAATATTCAACGACTTGATTTTTTGTTTCGTATAAATTCCCTGTTACTCTGTTTGCCGTATTTAAAAATACGGTTTGCTGAAAGTGATTGTTCTGAACTAATAAATAAACTGCAATTATTTCAAGAAATAAAAAAAGCAGGAGGTGGTTATATTTTTTTAATAAAAGAAATAATCGCTTCATTCATCAATGCTCAAAAATTATTTAATTAAAAACGGCAATTTATGGCGGTTTTTAAGAGCAATTCCTGTACCGCGGGCAACAGCTCTTAATGGGTCTTCTGCAACATGAACAGGTAATTTTGTTTTGGCAGAAATACGTTTGTCCAAGCCTCTGAGCAATGCACCGCCGCCTGCGAGATAGATGCCTGTTTTGTAAATATCGGCAGACAATTCGGGTGGTGTCATTTCTAAGGCATTTAGAATAGCTTCTTCTACTTTTGATATGGATTTTTCCAGTGCTTGCGCAATTTCAGAGTAGGTTACCACAATTTCTCTTGGCGTACCGGTCATTAAATCGCGTCCTTGAACGGCAAAGTCTTCCGGTGGATTATCTAACTCGGGCAATGCGGCACCAACTTCAATTTTTATCATTTCAGCCGAACGTTCACCAATCAATAAGTTGTGTTGACGACGCATATAATCCATAATATCATTCGTAAAATCATCTCCGGCTACACGAATTGATTTATCGCAAACAATACCTCCCAAAGCAATTACGGCAATTTCGGATGTTCCTCCTCCAATATCAATAATCATATTTCCCATAGGTTCAAGCACGTCAATGCCTATACCTATGGCAGCAGCCATTGGTTCGTGAATTAAATAAACTTCTTTACCGCCGGCATGTTCGGCAGAATCTTTTACGGCTCTTTTTTCTACTTCGGTAATTCCCGAGGGAATACAAATAACCATTTTCAGAGCCGGAGGCAATAACCGGTTTTTGGGGTTCAACATTTTTATAAAACCGCGAATCATATGTTCTGCAGCATAAAAATCGGCTATTACCCCATCTTTTAAGGGTCGAATGGTTTCTATATCTTTATGGGTTTTTCCGTGCATTTGCATGGCACGTTTTCCAACGGCAACAATTTTCCCCGATTTTCTGTCTTGGGCAACAATAGAAGGTTCGTCAACAATTACTTTATCATTGCTTATAATTAATGTGTTGGCGGTTCCTAAGTCAATTGCTACTTCTTGTGTAAATAAATTAAAAAAGCCCATTTTTCTGTATCTCTTTTGTAGGGTTAAACGATTGTTGTTGAATAAAGTTGTATAAAAATACAAACAATTTTACTCAATTGGTAATCTTAATGTTTAAAATGTCTTGTACCGGTAAATACCATTGCCATATCGTGCGCATCGCAATAATCTATTGATGCTTGGTCTTTGATAGAACCACCGGGTTGAATTACGGCTTTTATTCCTTCCATATCGGCAATTTCCACACAGTCGGGAAATGGGAAAAAAGCATCACTTGCCATTACTGCACCATTCAAATCAAAACCAAAACTTTTTGCTTTATGTATGGCTTGTTTTAGTGCATCTACCCGAGATGTTTGACCTGTTCCGCTGGCTAACAGTTGATTGTTTTTTGCCAATACAATGGTGTTTGATTTTGTATGTTTTACTATTTTGTTGGCAAAAAGTAAATCTTCAATTTCGCTTTCCGAAGGTGCTTTTTTGGTAACGGTTTTTAAATCGGCAGCTACAGCCATTTTATTGTCCTTTTCTTGCACCAATACGCCATTTAATGCTGTTCTGACAATGGTTTGAGCCAAAGGAGCAGGTTTTTGCTTAAGAATAATACGATTTTTTTTGCTTTTTAATATTTCTAAAGCATCTTCATCGTAATCAGGCGCAATAATTACTTCAAAAAATAACTTGTTTATTTCTTCGGCTGTAGCTTTATCTACAGTTGTATTTGTAATTAAAATTCCGCCAAATGCAGAAACCGGGTCGCCGGCTAATGCATCTTTCCATGCTTCTAAAAGTGTGTCTCTTTTTGCCAGTCCACAAGCATTATTGTGTTTTAGAATAGCAAAAACAGGTTGTTTGTTGTCGAACTCGGCCATCAGATTAACGGCAGCATCTACATCCAACAGGTTATTGTAAGAAAGTTCTTTTCCGTTTAATTTTTCAAATAAAGCATCTAAATCGCCACAAAATTTTGCTTGTTGGTGTGGATTTTCTCCATATCGTAGCGGTGTGCAATTTTCGAAACTGAGTTTAAGTGCATCAACTTTTTTATCTTGATTAAAATAGTTGAAAATAGCCGTATCGTAATGCGAAGAAATATTAAATGCTTCGGTTGCCAAATATTTTCTGTCTTCCAAATCGGTCTTTCCTTCTTTCTCGTTCAGTAAGTTGAGTAAATAGTTGTATTGCTTTTGCGAAGGAACAATTACCACATCTTTGAAATTTTTTGCTGCTGCACGAATAAGAGATATCCCACCTATATCAATCTTTTCAATAATTGCTTGTTCGTCGGCACCTGAGGCAACGGTTTTTTCAAACGGATAAAGATCTACAATAACCAAATCAATTTCAGGTATTTCAAATTGAGCCAATTGCTCAAGGTCTTCTTTTAGCTCTCTGCGGGCAAGAATACCGCCAAAAACCTTTGGGTGCAATGTTTTTACTCTTCCACCAAGAATAGAAGGATACGAAGTGAGCTCTTCTACAGGTTCTACCTCAATGCCTAAATCGTTGATAAACTTTTGTGTTCCTCCGGTAGAGTATATTGTTACGCCCAGTTGATTGAGCTTTTTTACAATCGGTTCAAGATTATCTTTATGAAAGACTGAAATTAATGCGTTTTTAATTTTCTTGGGTTGGCTCATTTTGAAGTGTTTTAATGACTAAAATTAAGCTGCAATTTTAATCATTAAAAAAGGGATGAGCAATGGCTTTTTATGAATTGTTGAAAAGTATTAAAAGTGTTGATAATATTTACCGGAAACAATTGTTAAAACGATTTTGCTTCTTCAAATTTATAGCCAACTCCTTTGACTGTTTTTATTACTTTATCGCCAATTTTTTCTCTCAATTTTCTAATATGAACATCAATTGTTCTGTCGCCAACAACTACTTCGCCACCCCATACTTTCTCCAATATAACATCACGTGTAAACACCTTTCCGGGTTTAGACATTAATAAGGCAAGCAATTCAAATTCTTTTTTGGGAAGTATTACTTCTTTACCGTTTTTAAATGCAGAGTATTTCTCACGGTCTATGGTTATATTGCCAACAGTAATTTTAGTATTATCATTGGTGTCTTTGATATTACCGCTGTTTTTGCGACGTAACAGAGCTTTTACTCTACTGACCAGTAAACGGGGTTTTATGGGTTTGGTAATATAATCGTCGGCTCCGGCATCTAAGCCGGCTACTTGGGTGAAATCTTCGTTACGGGCACTTAAAAAGGTTATGAGTGTATGTTGTAGTTCGGGTATTTTTCTAATTTCGTGACATGCTTCCATTCCATCCATTTCGGGCATCATCAAATCCATAATAATCAAATCGGGCTTTTCTTTCTGAGCCGTTTCAATAGCTTCTTTTCCGTTTGATGCCGTAATGATTTGATAACCTTCTTTTTTTAAATTATACCCCAATAAGTCAAGTATATCTTGTTCATCATCAACCAATAATATCTTTTCTTTTGCCATTTTAACAGAATAATATTGTTTATGCTAAGTTAATTTTTAATTACCTTTTAAATGTTAATTATGTATTAACAAAAAATAGTTTTTTATTTAGATTTCAATAAAGGTGTAATTACTTTTCCGATACAAGCATTTGGCTCTTGAATCTTTAATAAAGCGGCAAGTGTAGGAGCTATGTCGGTAATGTTAATTTGCTTGTATGTCTCTCCTGCCGGAATGTTTTTTCCGTAAAAAAGTAAAGGAACGTGAGTATCGTAACGGTAGGGCGAACCATGAGTGGTTCCGGTGTTGTATTTGGTTGAAAGCCATCCGGGTTTAAGAATATATAAAACATCGCCCGACATTTTTTGATTGTATCCCAAGATGAGATTTTTTAATACCGGAATTTTGTTCATTTCCAAAATATCTTCACCTGAATACACCTTATACACACCGTTAATTTTTATCAGTTCTTCTTCCACAAACTCTATTACATTTTCCAAATCAAGGCTGTTTTGGGTTACTTTATCCATATCAAAATAGAGTTGTTGATTGTAAACCGAAAGCAATAAGCTGTCAATGTTGTATTTGTTTTTTAGTTTATTGTTGATGATTTCAAATACTTGGTCTTCAGATAAATGATTGATGTGATACCCTTTGTCGGATAGATATTTTGGCGGATAAGCCGCTGCATGGTCGGCAGTTAAAAATAGAATAAAATTTTCTTTACCTATTTTTTGTTCCAAAAATTGAATTAAATCGGTAATTTCCAGATCCAAGCGAATGTATGTGTCAGCCAATTCAACAGATTGCGGTCCAAACTTATGTCCTACATAATCGGTAGAAGAGAAGGATATGGCTAAAAAATCGGTTATGGCATCATTTCCCAGTTTTTCACCTTCAATGGCTGCTTTTGCCATTTCTTTTACCAAAGTATTGCCAAAAGGAGTAGCTTTAAGAATACTGTAATAATTGTTCGAATCTTTCAATTCTTCAAGTACATATGGGAATACAGGTTTTGCTTTTCCTTTAAAAGTGCCCTCGTATTTATTATTGTCCGGTGCACAAAAAAGTGAATATTCTTCAATGGGATAATATGTTTTCCAAGTTTTGGAAATATACTGTTTGGGTAATCCTTTTTTGTTGAAATTTTTTACCCATTGGGGTAGTGATGTTTGATAGAACGTGCTTGAAACAAAAACGCCGTTTTTGTCGCCGTCAAACCAGTAAGCCGCATTAGCAAAATGTCCGGCAGGTAAAATCGCGCCGCGGTCTTTTAATGAAATCCCGATAACTTTTCCTTTAAAGTTTGTAGCTAATCTTAATTGGTCGGTAATAGTTGTTGCAAGCAAATTTTTAGGCGACATTTTTCCTGCATCCGATTTGCTGCCAACAGTATTAACATTTTCATCTTCTACACAATAAGTTAATTTTCTCGTGTTTTTATCGAACCAATTATTGGCGATAATACCATGAAAAGCAGGTGTACTTCCTGTGTAAACAGATGCATGTCCCGGGCCGGTATAAGTGGGCATATAATTGTATTGTGCATTGTGGCAAACAAATCCTTTTGTCATTAATTTTTTAAAACCGTTGTCACTAAATTTATCCCAAAAACGATACAAATAATCGTAGCGCATTTGGTCTATAACAATACCTATAACCAATTTTGGTTTTTGTGGTTGGGCGAATGCTGAAATTGATAGAAAAGAAACAATTAAAAAGTAAAACCAATGCTTTTTCATATTTGGTGATATGTTTTAAAGATTAAAAATAAGGCAGTGATGGCGAGCACTATGGATGCAATAACATTTACAAAAGCCAAAACCGTATGCCCGGATTTTAATAGTTCAAAAGTTTCAAAGCTAAAAGTAGAAAAAGTGCTGAACCCACCACAAAATCCTGTAATTAGAAACAAACGCAAGGCGTTATTGGTTATTTCTTTTGATTCTATTATGATTAAAAATATTGCGAGCAATATACTTGCCAACAAATTACTGATAAATGTTCCCCAAGGAAAATGCTTTGCATATTTAATAAGTGCAATACTAATTGAATAGCGAGTAATACTTCCTAATCCTCCGCCTAAAAAAATGAATAGGAGTTGTTTCCAAATCATAGAATAAAATTAGAATTTTTTTTTAAGTCAGAATTTTTTCCAATAAAAAAGGTGGCATTAAGCCACCTTTTCGAAAGATATTTTCTAATTTGATTAATAACCTAAACCTACAGGACTTCCTACACGTGTCATTGCACAACGGAAACCAATATATTCTGTTGCTTGTGTTTCTTCCAAGAAACGACGTGTTCCGGGCACCATCCAATAAGCTCTATCTCTCCAAGAACCGCCCTTATATACTCTCACTTTATCATTTACCATCGATGTTTTTGTGTATTGATACATTGCTTCGGTTCCTTTTTCTTTTGCATAGTCAGGGTCATTGTAATACATTGTCGATTCCCAGTCGCCATCCAAATAGTTGATGTTATCCGCCTGACGATAATTTCTACGCTCAGCCAAATTATCCATTTCGGCATTTACTTCGCGGTATTGAATGTGTCCTAAACTGTCTTTTTCAGCAATTAAACCTTCTTCGTCCAAAAGTTTGGTTTTAAATACATTTCCACGGAAAGGACGGAAGTCTTGCGCATCTTCAAATGTCAACGGACGATAAACATCCATCACCCACTCACTTACATTACCTGCCATGTTGTACAATCCGTAATCGTTTGGCCAGTATGCATATACAGGAGCTGTAATGTCGGCGTTATCGTTTAGTTTAGCTGCAACTCCCATGTTATCACCACGTCCACGTTTAAAGTTTGCCAATATTTGACCAATGTATTTTTCGTCAGAGTTACGAACAGCATGTCCATTCCATGGGTATAATTTACGCTCTACAATCAATTCATCAATGGTATTTCCGATTAACCCGTATGCGGCGTATTCCCATTCTGCTTCAGTTGGCAGGCGATATTTGGGTAATAAAATACCATCTTCCATTCGTACATTTCTAAATTCTTTGTTCGGGTCAAGGTCAGGTAATCCGTCAACGCGTTTACCACTTTCATATTGACCAACTAAATAAGCTTCTGTATTAAAGTTATCCTCATTCATTTGGTTGGGATACCAATCGAACAGACCTTCACGAATTAAAATAAACTCATTTACACGGTCGGTTCGCCAAGCACAAAAATCAGTTGCTTGCAGCCAGTTTACACCTACTACAGGATAATCCCAATATGCACGGTGGCGTAAATACAACTCAACATAAGGTTCATTGTAAGCTAATTCTTTACGCCATACTAATGTGTCCGGTAATGCTTTTTTGTAAACTTCAGGATAATCAACATACGTTCGTTTTAACCAATAAAGATACTCAAGATAGTGTCCGTTAGTAACTTCCACTTCATCCATGTAAAAAGAAGAAACTGTTACGGTTCTGGGAATATTATTCCAGTCATAAGTAATTTCTTGTTCAACGCGACCTATTGTAAATCGTCCACCTTCGATAAGAACAAGTCCGGGACCGGTTTCTTGTTCAAGGTAGGGAACTTTTTGGAATCCTCCGTTTTGCGGGTCGTTGTAATTCCAACCTGTAGCACCTGAACGTTCTTTGCTACACGATGAAAATATTGCGGCAATAGCCAGCATTCCAACGAATATAATTTTGTTACCTCTATTTTTCATAATGATAAATTTTTACAAATATAACTAAAAAGATGGACAACTTATTGTTCTGAACTTTCTTCTTCTTGGTTTACAGTCAAATTGGATAGTCATAGACACTTCATGAGAACCGGCTGTTTTGTTAGTCAGCTTCGAAACGGTTACATCATAGCTGTAACCCATTTTAAAATTGTCGGTTTGCAATCCAATGAGAGCGATAAATGAATCGGAGTTTCTATACCAAAGTCCACCAACGATAGGTCCTTTACGATAATACATTCCAAAGTTTATCTGTTGAAAATTGTCTTGACGTTGAAATAAAATATTGGGTGATAAAGATGCTTCTTCACCACGGGAATCCAATGGGATATTGGCTCCGGCATGGAAAGTGTATTTTCTGGGTAAAGGACTTTCACCACTCACTACAGATTCATTTGGTTGTGTTAAGTGATGAACAGCAAAACCGAAGAAATAATTTTCACTAAATCCTAAAATTCCGGCAGAAAAATCTACATATCGAGCAGGCACATCTCTTTTTACCTCGTTGGATGTATAAATAAATCCGCGACGCGGGTCTATCATATCACCAAAAGTCAATTTGCTCCAGTCAACTACTTTTTGTGCCCACATACCTTGAATACCAAAGCGAATAGAAAATTTACGGTTTATAGCCAATTGATAAGAGTAAATGCCACTAATGTTGGTTGTTTTTAATGTTCCTTCACCGGCTTTATCAGTAAGTGCCATTATTCCTATTCCCCCGCTTAAAGCATCTACTTGTTGGTCGTATGAAGCAGAAGTTGTAACAAATGTGCCGCTAATTCCTGGCCATTGATTTCTGTAATTCATAACAATTCTGGGGCATCTTGCCGAACCGGCAAATGCCGGGTTAAGGTAAAGCGGATTGGCGTAGAATTGAGTAAATTCAGGATCCTGTGCTTTTACTTCTAAAGTAAATGAAATTGCCAGTAATATGAATAAAACCGGATTATATTTGAAACTGAAAAGTATTTTCATAAGTATGGTAACCGTATATTTTTAACGCTTTTTCCTCTTTTAAGGTTTCAAATGTATAAAAAAAATAAAATATTTCTATAACAATAATCATTTTTTTATTTCGTTAACTTGTGAATTTCAAGAAATTTGTTTGAAATAAATACTAATTTTACCCTTGAAGTGTAGCTTATGAAAAAGATTTATTTATTAACATATATATTATTTTGGGTGTTTTCAATAAATGCTCAAACGTCTGAATATATTGATTCTATTCCTGAATTAGATGTTGTATCTTTAAAAATTAATGATTACGAAACCAAAAAGTTTGTTTCATTCAAGCAAGTAAAATACCAAAATGAAATACCGTTTTATTCTATTGTATTAAAAGATAAATATTTGGTGTCGGCAGAAATTGTTGTAAACGATTTTCAAGAAGTTACCGGCGAAGCTTTAGAAATTCTACAAGAAAACAAGCAAGGTTTCCCATCGGAAATTCAAGAATCTGTAAAAATTGAACCCGGATTTGCATCTAAGCGTCCTGTTTCCACCTTAACTTTTTCCCCAATAATCAATGATAATGGAATTTTGAAATGGGCAAAAAATTTCAAGATTATATATAATAGCATAAAGAAAAATTATCCGCAAACCAATAATAAATCTTTCGGCACCACATCGGTTTTGGCTTCGGGTGATTGGTATAAAATAGGTGTAACAGAATCTAAAATTTACAAACTCACTTACAGTTATCTTAAAAATATTGGGATTGATGTTGATAATATTGACCCCAGAAATATAAAAATTTATGGCAACGGCGGAGAAGAATTGCCTAAATTGAATTCGGCGCCGAGAAAAGAAGACTTGTATCAAAATTCCATCTTTGTATCCGGAGAAAGTGATGGTGTTTTTAATGAAAACGATTATGTTTTATTTTACGGACAAGGAACTACTCAGTGGAAATATAACTCTTTAAATGCTCGCTATGAGCATGTGGTTAATCAATACAGTGATACGGCATATTATTTTATTACGGCAAATGCCAATACCGATACGCCAAAGCGAATACAATTGCAAGCAAGTACATCAAATCCTACGGTAACTGCATCCGAATTTGATGATTTTGCCTATTATGAAAAAGATTATTACAACTTGATACGCTCCGGAAGTAAATGGTTTGGTGATATTTTCGATGCCAAAATTTCGTACGACTATACCTTTAACTTTCCCAATTTGGTTACGTCATCACCCTTGAAATTACGCATTAGAGCAGCCGCCAGAAGTGGCACAAGCAGTTCAATGACAATTAATGTAGGGAATAATTCTTATTCAATGTCTTTTCCGGTGATGAACGTTTCGTGCTATTATTGCCAATATGCCGGCGAATCGGTTTTTGTGCAAAGTTTTTTATCGAACAGTAGTTTGATAAATATGAATTTAACCTATAATAAACCCAATAGTGACGCTAAAGCTTGGCTGGATTATATTGAACTGAATGCCCGTCGTCAGCTGGTGATGACCGGCAATCAGATGGATTTTAGGGATAATTCAACCGTTGCTCCCGGAAATGTTACGCAATTTAATTTGAGCGGAATTACTCAAAACGGTTTAAAAATTTGGGAAGTAACCGATGTGTTAAATCCTCGTCAACAGCAATTTTCCTTATCGGGAACAACAGCATCTTTTATTTTACCCACCGACAGTTTGCGTGAATTTGTTGCTTTTTACGATGGTGATTCTTTGGGCGTGTCATTTTTTGGAAAAATCGAAAATCAAAATTTGCACAGCATTACCCAAGCAGATTTTATAATTGTTTGCCCTAAAAGATTTATGAACGAAGCCCAAGAATTAGCCGATTTTCATACTACACTCGATAATTTGAATACTATCATTGTCGATCCACATCAAATTTACAACGAATTTTCTTCGGGTAAAAGAGATATTGTAGCCATACGCGATTTTGTACGTATGCTTTACAAACGAGCTACTCCCGGAGATGAACCAAAATATTTATTGTTGTTTGGCGATGGTTCTTATGATAATAAAAACAGATTTTCATCCAATACCAATGTTATACCTACGTTTCAGTCAAGTGAATCGTTTTCACCCACCAGTTCTTATGTTTCGGATGATTATTACTGCTTGTTGGATGATAATGAAGGTGTATGGAACGGAACGGAATATGTAGATATTGGAATAGGACGTTTTCCAGTAAATACAGCCGATGAAGCAAAAGCAATTGTAGGCAAGATTAAGCATTATAAATCTGCCCAAACAATGAGAGATTGGCGAAATGAAGTAACCTTTGTAGGAGATGATCAAGATGGGAATATACACATGAAACAAGCGGATGGGTTAGCTTATATTGTAGATACAGGATATACCGTGTATAATGTTAATAAGATTTATTTTGATGCTTATCCGCAAATAGCTACACCGGGAGGACAACGCTATCCGGATGTGAACACTGCTATTGACAGGGCATTTGAAAAAGGTACTTTAATAATGAATTATACAGGACATGGGGGTGAAATTGGCTGGGCTCATGAACGGGTATTAGGAATATCTCAAATAAATGGATATTTAAATAAAAATAATCTGCCGGCTTTAATGACAGCAACCTGCGAATTTGCTCGCTTTGATGACCCTAAGCGCACATCTGCGGGTGAGTTGGTTTTATTAAATCCCGATGGTGGAGGTATTGGTTTATTTACAACTGTTCGACTAGTTTATTCATCACCAAATAAAGAATTAAATGATGTATTTTGGAAAAATGTTTTGAAGTTAAAATCTAACGGAGAAATTCCTACAATGGGCGATGTGTTTAAAGAAATGAAGATTGCCCGCGCTGCGGATAAAAATGCACGAAACTTTACACTTCTTGCCGATCCGGCATTGACGTTAAATCATCCGCAAAAAAATATTATTGCCACAACAATAAACGGAAAGCCGCTAAATCAAGCGGATACTCTAAAAGCATTAAGCAAAATAACGGTTTCGGGTTTTGTTGCCGATGAAAACGGAAATAAACTCTCCAATTTCAACGGTTATTTGTATCCGACAGTATTCGATAAGAAGAAAACCATTTCTACCTTAAACAACGATGGCGATGGTGTTTTTACATTTCAGGTGCAAAACTCTAAATTGTTCAAAGGAAAAGTAAGCGTAACCAATGGTGATTTTTCATTTTCTTTTATTGTGCCCAAAGATATTAACTACGCCTACGGAAACGGAAAATTGAGTTTTTATGCCGAAAACGGTCAGATAGATGCCCACGGATATTCGCAAGAAATTATTGTGGGCGGAACTGCCGACAGTATTGCTAACGATAATCAAGGGCCAACCATAGAATTGTATATGAACGATGAAACATTTATTGATGGCGGTATGACCGATGAGAATCCGCTGATGTTGGCAAAAGTATATGATGAATTTGGTATCAATATGGTTGGGAACGGAATTGGACACGATATTGTCGCAATTTTGGATAATAATACAGCCGAACCGATTATTTTAAACGATTATTTTGAAGCCGAACTCAACAGCTACCAAAAAGGAAGCATACAGTATCCGTTTAAAGAGTTGGAAGAAGGAAAGCATACTTTAACACTCAAAGTGTGGGATGTGTATAACAATTCATCGGAAGCAACCATTGAATTTAATGTGGTTAAGTCTAAAGATATTGTAATTAACCACGTATTGAATTATCCCAATCCATTTACTACGCATACTGAATTTTGGTTCGAACACAATCAACCCGGGCAGCCCATATTGGTACAAGTGCAAATTTTTACCGTAACCGGAAAAGTTGTGCGTACATTGGAGAAAAATATCGTACCCACCGGATTTAGATTTACCGATTTATATTGGGATGGTAAAGATGATTTTGGCGACAATGTTGCAGCAGGAACATACATTTACAAATTAACTGTTAGAGCGGCTAATTTGTCGGTTGCCGAAAAATATGAAAAATTGGTTAAGTTGAAATAATAAATCTTATTTTTGACCGTTTGATTAACTTGTTTTAAGTTCGAAGAAAAATTATAATTTGAAAATGTATAAAAAAACACTGATATTCCTTTTAGCAGCTGCATTAAACAGTGCCTGGGCACAAAATTTAACCAATCAACAAGCGGCAGACTCTATACAATTAAACACCATTACTACGGCAGTGCCGTTTTTGTTAATCGGTCCCGATTCACGTCACGGTGCAATGGGAGATGCCGGAGTGGCTACCTCTACAGATGCATCGGCAATTCATTGGAATCCTTCAAAATTAGCATTTGCCGAAAAAGATATGGCTATGAGTTTGTCTTACGTGCCGTGGTTAAGAAAATTGGTTCCGGATATCAATTTAGCTTATTTATCATTTTATAAAAAATTGGATAAAGAACAAACCATTGGTGCTTCGTTGCGTTATTTTTCGCTTGGAAACATCACATTTACCGATAATAACGGAAACAGTTTGGGAGACTTTAAACCCAACGAATTTGCTTTGGATGTGGCTTATGCCAGAAAATTATCCAAAAAATTCGCCTTTGGTATGGCAATGCGCTATATCTATTCCAACCTGACCAGTGGAATATCTGTGAGCGGAAGCGACACAAAGCCCGGGCAATCGTTTGCCGTGGATGTATCGGCAACTTACAGAAATGAAAAGACCGAAGTTTTTGGACAAGATGCAAATTTCAGTGCCGGAATAAATATTTCGAATATTGGTGCAAAAATGGCATATACTGCCGATGCCGATAAAGATTTTGTGCCTACCAACCTTCGATTAGGACAAGCATTAGAACTTATTCTTGACGATTACAATACCTTTACCATTGTTACCGATATAAATAAATTGTTGGTACCAACACCACCTGTTTATGCTGTAGATGAAACCGGATCGCCTATTTTGGATCCGGCAACCGGCGAGCCGGTTATTGCAAAAGGAAAAGATCCGAATGTTCCGGTTGTGCAAGGAATTTTTCAATCGTTTGGCGACGCACCCGGCGGATTTAAAGAAGAACTGAGAGAGATAAATATTTCAGGTGGAGTTGAGTATTGGTATAACAAACAATTTGCTGTTAGAGCAGGATATTTTCATGAAAATGCTTACAAAGGAAATCGTAAATATTTTACCGCAGGTTTAGGACTAAAATTAAAAGTATTTGGTTTGGATTTATCTTATTTAATACCAACTACGCAGCAAAATCCATTGTCTAATACCGTGCGCTTTACTTTGCGTTTTGATTTTGATGCATTTAAAGAACAGCAAGAAGCAGAAGGCAAATAATCAATATTACTTATGGCTTATAAATTTCGAGTAGGATTTGGATTTGATGTCCATAAATTAGAAACAGGAAAAGATTTTTGGTTGGGAGGCATTAAAATTGAACACACCAAAGGTGCAGTGGGCCATTCGGATGCCGATGTTTTAATTCATGCTATTTGCGATGCATTGTTGGGCGCAGCCAATTTAAGAGATATTGGCTATCATTTCCCGCCTTCGGATGACAGTTTTAAAGGGATTGACAGTAAAATCTTATTGAAAAAAGTAGTAGAATTGCTTCATAATAAAAACTATTCAATTGGAAATATTGATGCAACAATTGCGTTGCAAAAACCCAAAATCAACCCCTATATTCCTGAAATGAAATCGGTGTTGTGTAAGGTGATGAATATTGATGAAGATGATTTGTCTATTAAAGCTACAACTACTGAAAAATTAGGTTTTGAAGGTAGAGAGGAAGGAGTTTCGGCTTATGCTACAGTTTTGATTTTTAAATAATTAATCACTGTAATTTATTCTTTACAAAATATTTTTTGTATCTTTAGTTCGATGTCTAAGGTGCAGAAAATACAAATGACATTTACCTGTTCGCAAGAATGGGAAGAAATGAAAGAGGTTGATTGCGGGAAATATTGTGAGCAATGCAATAAAGTAGTTCATGATTTTACACATTCTACCATAGAAGAAATATTGGCTAAAAAGCGTGAGAATCCTGATATATGTGGCTCTTTTTTGCCAGAACAAGTAGAACCTGATTTAATACCATTAAAACTTCCAAAGCAATGGTTTACTGCCGCTGCTGTGTTGGGATTTCTTTTTGCCGGAAAAAACATAAATGCTCAAAATACACAAGATTCGGTTAAGACGGAACAACATATACCCTCGCAAACCACACCGGCTTCTTCTTTGAATGAAATCAAAAATGAGAATAAATTACCTGAATGTCGGCTGAAATTCCTGAAAATAAATCCTTTAAATCGAATCATAGACGTAGAAGAGTATATATTTCCAAAAGATTCCCTTTTATCCATATCAAACTAAAACGGAGAAGAGTAGGTAGGTTTATCTCAAACAATAAAATGAAAGGATTTTAG
Organism: Flavobacteriales bacterium UBA852; assembly: GCA_002295925.1. Lineage (GTDB taxonomy): Bacteria > Bacteroidota > Bacteroidia > Flavobacteriales_E > Vicingaceae > UBA852. Next base: position 88,184 of record DBGO01000017.1, on the reverse strand, counting down.
TTTATATTCTAAGGTTTGATAATTTACTTTATGTCTCATAATTCGGTTTGTTTTACGCTATATTTTTGTGCATTTGCTGCTTGTATATTTGCTTTTACCAATAATTTGGAGGCACAAAATAATTGTGATACAATTTATGTGAAATCGCCAACGAATAAGGAAGAACTAACACCACCTCCGCCATCACCACAAAATAATTATTCATATTTACCTCCTGTACAGGATAGAGGCGATGAACCATTGGGATGTTGTGTTCCAAAATCAGGAAGGAAAAAGCGGGCTCGATATTGTGGAACACAATTGGAAAAAATGCCTAAAAACTTTTTTAGAAGAAAACGATATAGAAAAATTGCTTATTGATTTTCCAAATCTTTGTTGTAATGCAATCCGATGTTTTCTTTACGTTGTTGTGCTTGTTTAATAATTAAGTAAGCCACACTGCGCATATTTCTTAATTCTATCAGCGATTGACTGATTTTTGAACGTTTATAAAGAGCTTCACTTTCTTCATAAATTAATTTCAAGCGATTGGCAGCACGATTTAATCGTTCATTGGTTCGAACAATTCCTACATAATTACTCATAATGCTTTGAATTTCGTTTTTTGTTTCCTCTATCAAAACATTTTCTTCGGCATCTTTTGTGCCTTCTACATTCCAATGGGGTAAATCGTTGCGTAATGAAATTTTTGGCAGTTCGGTTACCGATTTAAGGTAGGCTTGATGCGAAAAAACCAAAGCTTCTAACAAAGAGTTGGATGCCAAACGATTTGCTCCGTGTAATCCTGTGCAAGCAGTTTCGCCTGAAGCAAGCAGGTGCTTAATGGTTGTTTCCCCGTTTTTGTCAACCGATATTCCACCGCATAAATAATGCGCTGCCGGGCGAACCGGTATATTATCTTTACCGATGTCTATGCCGTTTTCAATACATTTTTCATAAATGGTAGGAAAGTGCGCTTTAAACTTTTCCAAATTTGTATGCGTAACATCAAGCCATACGTGTTTTTTTCCGCTTTTTTTCATCTCATTGTCAATGGCTCTTGCTACAATATCCCGTGGTGCCAATGACCCACGTTTATCATAACGAAACATAAAATCTTCTCCTGAATGATTGCGTAAAATACCGCCAAAACCTCTTACTGCTTCCGATACCAAAAAAGCAGGGTTTTCTTTTTTTGGGGAATAAAATGCCGTAGGATGAAATTGGACAAATTCCATATCTTTAATAATGGCTTTTGCACGATATGCCATAGCAATACCATCGCCGGTTGCTATTTCGGGATTGGTGGTTGTTTCATAAACTTGCCCAATTCCGCCGGTTGCCAAAAGCGTAATTTTCGAGGCAATGGTAATAATTTCTCCATTTTGTGTGTTAAGAGCGTAAATTCCGTAACAATGTTTATCGGGAGTTTCGCGCGTGATTTTTTTTCCAAAATGGTGTTCGGTAATTAAATCTAAGGCAAAATGATATTCTAAAATTTCAATATTGGGATGCGCTTTAACTTGTTCTGTCAAAGCTCGTTCAATCTCAGCACCTGTAAGGTCTTTGTAATGTAAAATTCGGGCTTCGCTGTGTCCGCCTTCTTTTGCCAAATCAAATTCTTTCGGATTTTTTTTATCAAAACGAGTACCCCAATGCAATAAGTCTTTTATTCTTTCCGGCGCTTGTTTTACAACCATCTCTACCACACTTCGATTATTCAAATAAGCACCTGCATTAAGCGTGTCTTCAATATGTTTTTCAAAATTATCTATCCGATTGGTTACCGAAGCAATCCCTCCCTGAGCGTATGACGTATTGGAAACTTTTAATTCTTTTTTTGTAAGCAGTGTAATTTTTATCGGAACATCTGTTTTGTCGCTATGCTCAGCCAATTTTAGAGCATACGATAATCCTGCAATTCCCGAACCGATAATCAAAACATCCGTTTGTTTCATAAATAGTAAAATATTATCAAATGTAAGACTAAAAACAATAGTTTTACACAAATCATTTTAGCTAAAAAATTAGTTTTAACTTTATATTTCTTATCCGTAAATTATGAAAAATAAAATAAAGAAAATAGCCGTGTTTACCAGTGGTGGCGACAGCCCGGGAATGAATGCCGCCATTAGAGCCGTTACACGAACAGCTTTGGCCAATGATATTGAAGTGATGGGCATTTGTGATGGTTATCAAGGTATGATAGACGGACATTTTGAACCCTTAACTTCTTATTCGGTAAGTAATATTATTCAGCGTGGCGGAACAATATTACGCAGTGCTCGCAGTCAAGAGTTCAGAACCAAAGAAGGAAGGAAAAAAGCATTTGAAAATTTACTGAAACATACTATTGATGCCGTTGTGGCAATTGGCGGCGATGGAACTTTTACCGGAGCGTTGGTTTTTTCGCAAGAATATGAAATTCCTTTTATCGGATTACCCGGAACCATTGACAATGATTTGTTTGGAACAGACAATTGTATCGGTTATGATACGGCATTAAATACTGTGGTGGAAGCCGTTGATAAAATTCGCGATACGGCTGATTCACATCATCGTTTGTTTTTTGTAGAAGTAATGGGCAGAGATGCCGGGTTTATTGCTTTGCGAAGTGGTATTGCCACCGGTGCAGAAGCCATTTTAATTCCCGAAACAAAAACATACATTCCACAATTAATTGAAAAATTAGAACAAGGAAGAGAACATCATAAAAACAGTATGATAATAATTGTTGCCGAAGGAGATGATGCCGGCGGGGCTTATGATGTTGCCGCAAAGGTAAAAGAACGCTTCAATTATTATGATATGCGTGTAACAGTGCTGGGACATGTGCAACGTGGAGGCAGCCCTTCTGCTTATGACCGTGTTTTGGCATCAACCTTAGGAAATGCCGCCGTAAATGCCTTGTTGGAAGGAAAACAAAATGTTATGGTAGGTTTGGTAAAAAATGAAATTGCTTATACGCCTTTTGAAAAAGCCATTAAACACCATAATGAAATTAATCCACAACTCTTACAGTTAGCCGATATTTTAGCATTGTAATGCCAGAAAATCAAACATATTTTGTTGATATTATTTTACCCCTTTCGGTAAAAAATACTTACACATATCGTGTGCCAAAAGAAATGAATGATGAGTTGGAAACTGGTAAACGGGTTATTGTGCAATTTGGCAGAGGAGCAAAACTTTATACCGGACTCATTAAAAATATACATACAACACCACCGCAATACGAAGCAAAGTATATTGACAGTATCATTGACGAAACACCTATTGTTCATGCCAAAAACTTTGAATTATGGCAATGGATAGCCCATTACTATTTATGCAGCGAAGGAGATGTGATGAAAGCCGCTTTACCATCGGCATTGAAACTGGCTTCGGAAACAGTGGTATTACTCAACCCTGAGTGGAATAATGATGTTTCCATTCTTTCGGATAATGAATACATGATTGTTGAAGCATTGCAGATAAGAGGTAAACTTTCGTTGGAAGAAATAGCCAAAATTTTATCGGTAAAACATGTGCAACGCTTTATAAAATCGCTGGTTGAAAAAAAAATTATTGTTACCGAAGAAGAAATTCACCGGAAATACAAACCCAGGTATCAAACTTTTGTAAAATTATCCGAAGAAATTAAATCCGAAGAAGATTTAAAATTTTGGATGGATAAATTGCAAAAAGCACCTAAACAATTAGAAGTTTTTATTGCTTACTTACAAATGTCCGGCAGATTGCAAGGACGGGAAAAAGCCGTAAACAAATTGCATTTGCAAAATAAAACAGGCACTACATCTGCCGTAATAAAACAAATGGTAAAAAAGGGTGTTTTTACATTGTATGAGGTTGAGGTTGGGCGCTTATCGGCATACGATAAAGAAATTAAAGCTAAATTTCCGCTTAGCGAAGAACAAAATAAAGCATTAGCAGAAGTAAAAGAAGGATTTTCTCAAAATAAACCGGCTTTGCTTTACGGTGTAACCGGAAGTGGTAAAACCGAAATTTATATAGAACTGATTGAAGAGGTTGTTAAACAAGGCAAACAGGTATTGTATTTATTGCCCGAAATTGCTCTGACTACTCAACTTATTTCGCGATTGCAAAAGATATTCGGAGATAAAATCGGTGTATATCATTCAAAATTTAATGAAAATGAAAGGGTAGAAATTTGGAATGAAGTTTTGCACTTTAAACCCAATATTACATCAAAATTTCAAATTATTCTTGGAGCTCGTTCGGCTTTATTTTTGCCTTATAAAGATTTAGGTCTTGTAATAGTAGATGAAGAACACGAAAACTCGTTTAAGCAATTCGACCCTGCGCCCCGTTACAATGCCAGAGATACAGCCATTGTATTGGCAAAAATGCACAAAGCAAATATTTTGCTTGGCAGTGCTACACCGGCATTGGAAAGTTGGTATAATGCCCAAACGGGAAAATATCATTTAGTGAAATTATTAAAACGTTTTGGAGGAATCCAAATGCCTGAAATTTTGGTTGCCGATATAAAGTCGGAAATCAAAAAGAAAAAAATGAAATCCGAATTTTCATCTTTTTTATTACAGCAGTTTGAAGAAACAATAAACAATGGCGAACAAGTCATATTATTTCAAAACCGCCGCGGTTTCGCCCCATTTTTAATATGCGAAGATTGTGGCTATGTTCCTCAGTGCAACAATTGCGATGTATCACTTACGTATCATAAATACCGTCAGCAATTGGTTTGTCATTATTGCTCGGCGTCACACCCTTTGCCGCAACAATGTGCCAATTGTGGCAGTAACCGAATGATTTTTAAAGGGTTTGGAACCGAAAAACTCGAAGACGAACTGCAAATTATGTATCCCGATATACGCATTGCCCGTATGGATTTGGATACCACCAAAACAAAAACAGCTTACGCAAAAATTATTCAACAATTTGAAGAAAATGCTGTTCAGGTGCTTGTAGGTACGCAAATGGTAACCAAAGGGTTGGATTTTGAAAATGTAGGACTGGTTGGAATTATGGATGCAGACAGTATGCTGAATTTTCCGGATTTTAGAGCGTCAGAACGGGCTTTTCAACTAATGGTGCAAGTTGCCGGTAGAGCAGGGCGGAAGCATAAACGCGGAAAAGTGGTTATTCAAACATTAAACCCTTATCACGATATTATTCAAAAAGTGATGTATTACAAGTATGAGGAAATGGCTGCCTTTGAATTGTCTGAGCGAAAGAGTTTCCTTTATCCGCCATATTACCGGTTGATTAAAATTACGCTTAAACATAAAGAGAAAGAGATGCTCAATGAAGGAGCAATAGAATTAGCCAAAGATTTAAGAAAAGTATTGGGAGAAAAACGAATTGTCGGTCCCGATTTTCCGCTTATTTCAAGAGTGCGAAATTATTATGTCAAAGATATTATGATAAAAATGGAGCGCACAGCTTCTGCCCCAAAAGTGAAAGCAATCATAAGTGATGTCATCAACCGATTTGCAATTTACAGCAGATATAAAAGTTGCCGGGTAGTTATTGATGTTGACCCTTATTAGTTTATTCTTCCAATGCTTCAACCGATTTTACTTCGGGCATCATACTTTTCAGCAATTGTTCAATCCCGTTTTTCAAAGTAATGATTGAAGAAGGACAACCACTACAAGAACCTTTTAAAACAACTTTTACAATACCGTCTTCAAATGAATGAAAATCAATAGCTCCACCATCTTGTTGAACCGCAGGACGAACGTATTCATCCAATAATGCTACAATTTTTTGTTCGCTTTCCGATAACGTATGATTTGCATCACCGGAAGTTGATGGGGTTTCCGATTTATCATCTTGCTTAACCTCATTCTTTTCGCGAATAACTTCGCCACCGTTGTTAAGATATTCGGCAATAAATTGACGAAGTTCGTAAGTTACATCATTCCAATCAACAGATTCGTTAATGGTAACAGAAACAAAATTTTCGGCAATAAAAACACTATTGATAAAAGGGAATTGAAATAATTGTTCAGCCAAAGGCGATTGGCTGCCAATACGTTGAGTGGCATCAATTTCATAGGTTTTACCATTGGTTACCAACAACCTGTTAGAACAAAATTTCATCACCGTCGGATTTGGTGTCATTTCAGCATAAATAATATGTGGGGCAGGTTTTGTTTCGTTACTCATCATCTATAAGTTTTGTGCAAAGATACACTTGCAATCAATATAAATAAAAAAAGCACAGCGTAAACTGTGCTTAAGATAATAATATGCTTTTGTTCGTTAGAATTTCGCTCTCGAACGACGTCTTCTTCTTTTCTTTCTACCCAATACAAAGCTGTGTTTAGCTCTGTAGAAACTACTTTTACCTCTAATCATAAAACTGAAAGTAATATCAGCGGTTAAGTAACTGTCATTATGAGTTGGGTCTCCGCGCTTTCCTCCTTCTTGAAATGCATCCATTAATATTTCTTTACCTTGTACTCCATCAATATTATTTTCTTTATTTATTTGATTAAGTAATTGAGGTGTAGTTTTATTAGCTAAAGATCTTGCTAAATCACTGTCAAGATCGGCGGGGTCTACGTAAGTGGTACTGATGTCATCCAGGTAATCGGTAAAGGTGGTTCGCCAACCTAATTCCATACCGATACGATATTTTCTGTTGATAGAATAGTAAAAACCTAATCCTGCCGGTATAATGAATTGAAATTTGCTGTATGGTTTTTCTTGACCTTCGGTTCTTAAAGGTTGAAGTGCGTACCAAGCTCCATTTAATTGACCTTTTGGGTTGTGGTACAAAGCACCGAATCCGGCAAAAAGGTATAATTGAAAATCGGTTCGGTATCTTCCGGTACGTCCTACGTCATTTACTTTATAAATGTATAATTCCCAGGTGTTTGTCAATTCAAACATGTCGTTTCTGAAATCAAGGTTTCGGGCACGACGTCCCGGATTGGTAGAATTGGCATCATATGCTTCAATTCGTAAATATTCTAAATTTATTTTTGTAGCTATTTGCGAGGATAGTTTGTAACGGAAAAAAGCGCCAAAATTCCAACGCGTATGTTGTAAACGCATATCCAAAACAAAATCACGGCGTGTTTTTTCCAAACCGCCAATGTCTCCCAAATAATTTGAAGCCCCTAACTTAAACCCCCAATCCATGTAATATTGAGAGTAAGCAGATACGCTTAAAAATGTGAAAATCAAATATGTAAAAATCTTTCGCATAATACAAATATATCAAACTTTAAATTATCACAAAATAATTATTATAATTATTCGGTGTAAAATTGTTATTCCTTCGTATTTTCGCTTACGTAAATCATAGTATAAAGTGTCAATTATGGCTAATAAAATAACAAAACTATTCAATATTCAATATCCGATAATTCAAGGAGGAATGATTTGGTGCAGTGGTTGGAAATTGGCTGCTGCTGTTAGCAATGCCGGCGGACTAGGGTTGATTGGTGCGGGCTCTATGTATCCTGAGGTTTTACGTGAACATATTCAAAAGTGCAAAAAAGCCACTGATAAACCTTTTGGTGTAAATGTTCCGATGTTATATCCTCAAATTGAGGAAATTATGAAAATTATTGTTGAAGAAGGAGTGAAAATTGTATTCACCTCTGCCGGAAACCCTAAAACTTGGACAAAACATTTGCAAGAAAACGGAATAAAAGTAACGCATGTAGTGTCAAGTGTGAAATTTGCACTAAAAGCACAAGAGGCAGGAGTGGATGCTGTTGTTGCAGAAGGTTTTGAAGCGGGAGGGCACAATGGTAGAGAAGAAACAACAACATTGACACTTATTCCCATGGTCAGAAAAGCCATTCAGATACCATTGATAGCCGCCGGAGGGATAGGAACGGGTAGAGGAATGTTTGCCACAATGGTTTTGGGTGCTGACGGAGTACAGGTTGGTAGTCGTTTTGCCGCAACGCAAGAATCTTCGGCACACGAAAACTTTAAAAAAGAAATTGTGAAAGCCACCGAAGGTAAAACCCATTTAACATTAAAAGAAATTACCCCTGTTCGATTATTAGAAAACCCATTTTATTTTAAAGTTCAAAAAGCATACGAAAACTGCGCTACGGTTGAAGAATTGAAAGAACTGCTGGGAAGGGGAAGAGCCAAAAAAGGTATGTTTGAAGGTGATTTGGAAGAAGGTGAATTGGAAATTGGTCAAATTTCGGGAATAATTGATGAAATAAAGCCTGCAGGACAAGTGGTGCAGGAGATGATTGCCGAATATAAGGAAGCAAAAAAAGAAATTTGTTCATCATCATCAAAATTTGAATTTTAAATATGATAACATTTGAAAAATTCACGCTCGAAAACGGCTTAACCGTATTGTTTCATCAAGATAAATCTACACCGCTGGTAGCGGTAAATACATTGTATAAGGTTGGCGCCAGAGACGAAAATCCAAATAAAACAGGATTTGCCCATTTGTTCGAGCATCTAATGTTTGGAGGCTCAAAACACATACCCGATTTTGATACGCCATTACAAGCAGTAGGTGGTGAAAATAATGCTTTTACCAATAATGACATTACCAATTATTACATTACATTGCCCAAACAAAATATAGAAACAGCTTTGTGGTTGGAATCGGACAGAATGCTTGAATTGGCTTTTACGCCCGAAAGTTTGGAAGTACAGCGTAAAGTGGTGATTGAGGAGTTTAAGCAAAATTATTTAAATCAACCTTACGGCGATATATGGCATATTTTACGTCAAATGGCTTACAAGGTGCATCCGTATCAGTGGCCAACCATTGGAAAAGATATTTCACACATCGAAAATGCTACGATGGAAGATGTAAAAGCATTTTTTTACAAATTTTACCGTCCAAACAATGCAATTCTTTGCATTGCCGGGAATTTAACCTTGCCACAAGTAAAAGAATTAGTCAATAAATGGTATGCTGATATACCGAAAGGAGAACCAGTACCTCAAGTTTACCCTCAAGAACCGGAGCAAACCGAGCCACGCCGAAATACCGTTGAAAGAGATGTTCCGCTCAATGCGTTTTATCGGGTTTATCATATGGAAGGAAAAAATGATAAAGGTTACCAAGCAACCGATTTATTATCCGATATTTTATCTCACGGCGAATCTTCTCGTTTAAAACAACGCTTGGTTTACGAAAAGAGACTTTTTAACGAGTTGTCTGCCTATGTTACCGGAAGTTTTGACCCCGGATTATTTGTTATAAGCGGAAAACTCAATAATGGTGTCACTTTTGAACAAGCCGAACAAGCTATTGATAACGAATTGAATGATTTGCGCGAAAACTTGGTAAGCAACGATGAATTACAAAAAGTAAAAAATAAAATCATTTCGTTGCAAAAATTTGGCGAAATACACATATTGAACAAAGCAATGGCTTTGGCTATAAACGAAAGTTTGGGCGATGCCAACAAAATAAATACAGAAATTGAACTGTATAAAAATGTTACGGCAGAAGATATCCGAAAACAAGCCATAAAAATCTTTAAACCCGAAAATTCATCAACTTTAATTTACAAAGCAAAAAATCAATAATGATGGACAGAACAATTGCGCCTGAAATAAAACCCATAGATGAAATTACCTTTTTACATCCCGAAAAAGAAACGGTAAATGGTATGCACTTTTATTTTATGTCGGGATTGGATGTGGATGTTTTAAAAATAGAAATGGTGGTAAAGGGCGGAAGTGTATGGCAACAGCGAGTTTTACAGGCATCGTTCACTAATAAAATGCTCAAGAAAGGCACTATTTCGTACGATGCTCAAAAATTAGCTTTAAAAATTGATTATAGTGGAAGTTTTATCGAAACATCAACAGACAAAGATAAAGCAAATATAACGTTATACACCACGCACGAAGCCTTGAACGAAATGTTGCCCGTGTTGATAGAAATGTATGCTACAAGTGTTTTTCCGCCTGAAGAATTAAAAAAATTACAAGCCATTGAAAAAAACAACTACTTGGTCAATCAGGAAAAAGTAGCTTATTTGGCGTCCAAACATTTTCAAAAAGCACTCTTTCAAAATCATCCCTACGGAAGACTTGCCGAAGAACAAGACTTTGATACCATTACGGTAAAAGATTTGAAAGACTTTTACGAAACTTATTATTTGAATGAAAATATCAATGTGTATGTTTCGGGAATGATTACCGATAAAGTAAAAGAGAAAATTCTTAATTCTTTTTCGGTGTTGGAATTACCTTCTTTTGATGCTTACCCTGAAATTAAAAGAATAGATAAATCAAATAAGGAAGTATTAAAAATTGGCAAGCCCGATGCTTTGCAAGCCGCAATCCGAATGGGGAAAATTCTTCCCGGAAGAACACACGAAGATTATGTGAATTTACAATTTTTCAGTATGGTTTTGGGCGGCTATTTCGGGTCGAGATTAATGAAAAACATCCGCGAAGAAAAAGGATTCACCTATGGCATTTATTCTTCGTATCAAAACAATTTGTTTGCTTCTTTTATGGTAATCGGAACAGAAGTAAAAAACGATGTATTGCCGCAAGCATTAGAGGAGATTTACAAAGAAATCAATCGTTTAACCGCCGAAGAAATTCCTGACGAGGAACTCCAAAAAGTAAAAACATATATTTTAGGAAAATTCCTGAAATCGTGTGATGGCGCATTTGAACAAATGGAAAATTTTAAACTGCTCAACGAAAATAATTTGCCCGAAAATTTCTTTCAAGAGTATATAAATAAAATCAATCGCATTACTGCAAAAGACATTTTGGAAACTGCCGGAAAATATTTTTCTTCAAAAGAAGATTGGGTAGAAGTAACGGTTGCGAATTTTAAATAATTATGCGCTCAGACAACATTTTTTATTTTTATACGTCTATTGGTTGTAAATGAAAATAATTTTACAAATAGCAGTTGCTTTAACCCTTTTGTTTGGGCAGAAAAATGCATTGGCACAATGCGGCAATGACCAAACACCACCTGACCCGCAATTAGTAGACAGTTTAAGCTACGACCCGCTTACCGGCGATTTAATTATCGGTTGGCAAGAAAATCCTGCCGGCGATGCCTGTTGGTATTATATTTTTTACAAAAATCCTATTACAGGCAGTAATGATATTATCGATTCTGTACCGGCAAATGCCTCCGGAAATTATATTTACAATATTACCGGAAACAATGCTTCAAACCAGGTGGAAGCGTATGCCATAGGCGTAAAAGATTGTTGTAATAATCAAATGTTTACCATCTTGGATTATCATCGTTCTATGTTGTTGCAAGGAACGTTGGATAAGTGCGACACTGCTGTCAATTTAATATGGAATGCTTATAAATGGTTCAATTCGGGAACAAATGTCTTGTATCAAGTTTATGTATCGCAAAACGGCAACCCATTTGCTTACTTGGGCAGCACTACCGATACTGTTTTTCAACACAAACCTGTAGGTGATAATACGGTAAATGTTTATTACATCAGAGTGGTAGAAAACGGCGGTGCCGGACCATTTACGGCAAGTTCTACAATTTTCACAATTACAATTGACTTACTTAATCCGGTTCAATTTCTCGATTTATACACCGTTTCGGTAAAAGACAGTTCAACCATAACCATTACTTTTATTCCCGATTTAACAGCCGGAACCAAAAAGTATTATATCAAAAGAGCGTATGCCGAATCTCATGTATTTACCGACATTCAAGAAGTGCTTTATTCGCCGGCAAGTCAAGTAACGGTATATGATGTAACGGCTAAGCCCGCCGAAGAAAAATATAAATATGAAATTTGGGCAGAAGATTCGTGCGGTAAATTTTCAAAAAAATCCAATCTGGGAACAAATATATTACTCAAAATAGAAAAAGATAATTTGCTGTTGCAAAATACACTTACGTGGAATAATTACCGCAATTGGAAAGGTGGTGTAAACCAATATAACATTTACCGGGCACAAGATTCGCCTAATGGTTATTATCAATTGGTTGACAGAATTTTTGTTAATCAGCAACCGGCAGACGATACCGTTTACACTTACGTAGATGATGTTTCGGATTTACTGGATGGAAATGGTAAATTTTGCTATTACATAGAAGCAGAAGAAACCACAACCGATCATTACGGAGTTGCCGGAATGGCGTACAGTTTGTCAAATAAAGTTTGTGTAGATTTAGACCCGATTGTATATATTCCCAATGCATTTAATCCCTTTTCCGAAGTTGATGAAAACAGGGTTTTTATACCTGTTGCCGGATTATACGACCCGTTGAGTTTTGAATTAACCATATATGACCGTTGGGGACACGAATTATTTTATTCCAACGAAAATACAAAAGGTTGGAACGGAAAAGATAAACACGGAAAACTTTGTCCTACAGGTGTGTATATCTACAATTTTAAAATTACATCTATTTACGGAGACCCGTTTGAATATAATGGACGCATTACACTCCTTTACTGATTTTTCTATCATGTTTTTGCAATAAATAACTTAAATTCACAGTTTTAATGAAATATTTTATCATGAATCGTTTTAAAGTATATCCTCTTTTATTAGCGTTGCTGATGTTTAATTTTATGTTTACTCCATTATTTGCGCAAGAACAAATCAATGAAGGTAAAAATGGAGGAGCACTGCAATTAGGTTTGCGAAGTACACAAAGTATGTTCAACTCTACAGGCAATTTCGGTTCGGGTGTTGGAGGTCAGTTTCGATTGCTCTTGGACAATCAACTCAATACCGATTGGTTTGCCGATTATTTTACCGAAAATCTTGATGATTTAGGCAAACGAACCGATGCACACATTGGTTGGTCGGTAGTATTTTATTTAAAGGCACAAAAAAAATGGCAACCGTATATACTTGCCGGTCATTGTTTTGATTATACGCGCATTACCACTTTTGCCTCGCCATACATTCCGCTCGAACAACAATCAAAAGAACGTTGGAGTTCTGCAGTGCAAGCCGGTGGAGGTATGCAATGGAATTTATCTCAAATAGTCAACTTTACATTTCATGCACAATATATGCTTCATTTAGGAAAAGATATTCACGTTCACAAAGAAAAGTTTGATACGAATGAATACTTAGCTATTGAAGAACACAACAACAGTTCGCTCGAAGGACATTTATTGCTCACTTTTGCTTTTAATGTAAAAATCGCCGAATTATGGTAAGAAAATATGCTTTATTCGTTTTGACAATCATGATGTTTTGCCAATTACCTGCGCAAAACAAGTTTACTTATTCACACACTTTGCGGTTCAGTGCTTCATTCGCAACAGGATGCCTGTTTGATGCTCAATCTAATCCAATTTATCTTCAAGGATTGTCGGAATATTATATCGATAATAAAATCTCTTTTAGAAACGACGGTTATTTTTTTATCAATGAAACCTCAAATCCGACTTTTGAAACCAATCACCAACTGTTTTCGGGCTTTGCCTATCATTTTTTACCGGATAATTCCATAGATTTTTACGGAAGTTTTCAAATTGGCGCTGCATTTGCAAAAGCAAAATATGCAGGACCGGTTTTGGATGTAGTTATAGATGAAAAATATTTACAAAAATACACTTTGACTACCAATCCTGTTTTTGCAGTAGGTACAGGCGTAAACCTTTTTGCCAAAAAATGGTTTCACGCATTTTTGGAGCTTAAATATATAAAAGGACGATATTTGTCGAATGCGCCTTCTATAGGATTGGATGAATTCCGTTTTTCTTTTGGTTTGGGATTCAATGTAAATTTGAAAAAAGCCAAAGCCGAATAGCATTTACGACAATATTAAACGCAAAATCAAGTAAAAAAAGATGGGGTAAAATAAAGCAGATTCAACCAATCCCGAAAAATACAATTCGGGCTTATCCTCTTTGCTGTTTAAAATTAATGGTAAGCAAATCAAAACTGTAAGTGTCCACGATGCCAAAGCGGTTATTGTTATGGAAGTATCTGCCCAAATCAAAAAATAAGAAGCGATTACCAACAGTAAGGCGAGTTTTTGTGTGTTTTTAATACCCAGAGCCGTAGCAAAACTTTTAACATTTTCAGTAGTATCCACTTTTATATCCCTAATTTCAAAAGGCAAAGTAATGGCAATAATAAATAACATTTGTGCGACCAAAAAATGCCACGTGTAATCAATTTGTTCTAATTCTAATGGGATATATCCGCAAAGAAACATCCAAATAAATCCAACAACCGGAACTTTAAGGAAAGGAATATGGCGCAACCCCTTAAAGAATTTATTTGAAGGTAAAATGTACAATAAAACAGGCAAAACAGCAGGCAAAAGCAATTTTGCCAAACGGTAAGCAGGTAAATGCAATAAGGAATACCCCGACAATATTGTTGATAATACAAATAATGCAAGCAAGCTTTTTTTATGGGCAATTATCCATAAATGCCTTTCGGAAAGAGTATTGTTTTCAGGTTTTTGGTCATAAAATCGAATAATCCGGTGAAAAGTATAAACTGATAAGGTTGACGAAAAAATGAACAATAAATAGTAGAGATTTGGTTCCAGATTATACGCAACATAAGCAAATGCTGTAAATGCACTTGCGCCCAGACTTACCCAAATATTGGAGTAAACAATAAACTTTTGGGCTTTCATATTTTAATTGGTAACCAATCCGGCAACAATACCCAAAACCATTCCGCCAAGTGAATATTTCAGTGCATTGTTTACTCTTTTGCCACGGGCAACACGGTCGTATCCGGATAAGTAATCATCATCTTTAATATATTGTAAATGCCTTACAGAATTTTTTCTTACCCTAGTAGAAAAAAACAAGTTACCCACGGTGTATAACAAAGGCGTTGCAATAAAAACGAAATTTTTATCTTTTATCATTAAATATCCCGACGCTCCGCCCAAAGCCAATCCTGTGGTATTGGTAAAAGGGGTTTTAAAACCGTAAACCGCATCTCGCTCGCCATATACATACATACGCATTCTTTTTTCGGGCAAATAATTTCCAATAGTTGTATCGTATTTGTAATATAATTTTTCTTTTCCTGTGCTGTCAATTAGCGAAAAAATACGGTATTTGTCAATTTTAATGGTTTCATAACCTTTTTTGGTAAAATGTTTGAATTCAATATCATAAACTTCATCCTGAATAAAATGACCAATCAATTCGCGACCGTTTTGTAACAAAACAGTATCTTTTTGTGAAAAAAGAACAGAAAAATTGAATATGCAAATCAGTAAAATAAAAATATTTTTCATTATCGTTCCATTTTAAGTCGTTGTTGTGTTGTGTTGAGTTTACGGGCAATAACATAAGCAATCATTATGGATGCCAAAAAAGCCGCCAGTCGCCCAATAATATCGCCATAAATAATATAAAAAGTTGGTCTGTTGTTAAGGTATAAATTACCTCTAATGGCAGCTTTTACCCACCAACCGGTAGGTTGCTCTACTTTTCCCGAAGGAGTGATGATGGCACTTATTCCCGTGTTGGCACTTCGGGCAATGTATCGGCGTGTTTCAATAGCTCGTAGTTTGGCATAAGCCAAATGTTGTTTGTATCCCGGTGTGTCGTCCCACCAGCCGTCGTTGGTAATAATTGCCATTACATTGGCACCACGTTTGGCAAATTCCGAAAAGTATTCCCCATACACCGACTCATAGCATATTACCGGACCAAATGCGGCTTTGTTTGTGTCGGGAGGAGTAAGGTAAGTTTTATTTTCTGTAAATATATATGGATGTTCCGATACACCTAATGTTCCTGTTGTTCCGCCTAAATCAATAGCCAAGTTTTCCAATGGTTTTAATATCCAACTGAAAGGCAATCGTTCTACACCCAATACAAGTTTAGATTTATGATACAACTGAATGCCGTTTTTGTTCAACAACATAGCGGTATTAAAAGAATCATAATAATCTCCGTCGGGCGTTTGGCGGGCGGTTTCTGGTATTTCTTCAAACGGCTCGTAAAATTTGTAGGATGAAATACCAATCAAAAAAGAAATTTTGGGATGGCTGTTGACAAACTCTTTTAGGATGTTGATGGCTTCATAATCCGTTATGTGTTCTTCGTTGTATCCGCGAGGCAAAGCCGTTTCGGGTGCAATAATAAATTCCGTTTCGGGCGTAAGTTTTGTTTGGGCAAGGCGGATAATTTCTTGGGCTTGTTCAACATCGGTAAGTCCGCCGAATTTTTCATTGTAGGGGTCAATGTTAGGTTGAACTATAACCACCTCAATTTTTTCATTTTTAGATAAATCGGGCTTTTTTATTGAAAAAGATATAATAATAGGCGCAATAAAAGTGGTTAGAATTAACAATAAAAGGGGGATGTTTTGCGTAACTTTTTGTTTTTGATAAATAATCCTTTTCAGCAAAACAAATAAAAATACATTTACTGCAACAATCCATAAACTGCCACCCAAAACGCCGGTATATTCGTACCATTGAATAATGTTTTCACTGTTGGCAAAAACATTTCCAAAAGATAGCCAAGGCCACGAAAGTTCCCAATGATAATGTACCCATTCAAACCCCAACCAATAAAAAAACAGCGAGTATAATGCTTTGTATTCACCCAAGTGCAATGCCGTTTTATGATAAAGCCAAAATACTAATGCCATAATTAAACTGTTCAGAACAACAGCCAAAACCATTCCTGCACCACTGGCAAAATATATCCACCAAGTTGTGATTAAATTAAATAAGAAAAATGCCCACCAGGCGTGTAAAAAAATCTTAGTCGAAAAGCGCTTTATTTTTAAATTACGCATTTCATATTCGAGCAATAATAACGGAATGAAAGCAAAAAACATCAGCCAAGGAAAATTGCCTATTTCGGGCCAAGAGAACCCTAATAATAATCCGCTTAAAGTGCTGAATAATAAAGGTTGGTATTTTCTTACGGATAAACTCATTTCTTTGTCAAATTTGCGAAGATTATTATGACAAACAAAATGTTTTACCTTTAATTTTTGCTTTTATGGTGAATAGTGCAATACTTAATGTGAATTTTTACTAAATTGAAAAAAATACCCACCTTGTAACAAAATAAAGACTTAGTCGTCTTACATGCAAGAATGAACACCGGAGCATACAATAAAGCGGTTGATTTATACGCCGATAATTTGTTTCGTTTTGCATTGAAAATGCTTAACGACGAGGCATCGGCGCAAGATGTGGTGCAGTCGTGTTTTGAAAAACTGTGGCTAAAAAAAGATTCTGTAAATGAACAAAAAGTAAAATCGTATCTTTTTACCACGGCACATCATATCATAATCGATTATTTCCGAAAGAATAAACCCGTTTACAGTGATGATGAACGTATTTTTCAATCGCAAACTTACCAACCCGGAGCACACGATGTAAAGGAAATTCTTGATAAAGCGCTTGACCAATTGCCCGAAATACAAAAGACCGTGATTTTATTGCGCGATTACGAAGGTTATTCATACAAAGAAATAGCACAAATTACCCAACTGTCCGAAGATCAAGTGAAGGTATATATTTTTAGAGCACGAAAAAAATTAAAACAAATGCTGGTGAGCATTGATTTATTGATATGAGTAAAATTACTACATATAATTACGAAGCTTGGTATGTTGATTATCTTGAAGGCACACTTTCGTATAAAGACCGTCTTGCATTTGAAAAATTTATGCAAGAAAATCCGCATTTGTTTGAAGATGACTTTACTCCCGAAGATTGGACGTCAGCAACTTTAACACCCGAGACATCAACAATTGATAAACAAAACTTAAAATTGCCCCAAGAAGCAGAAGATTTACTGATTAAAAAACTGGAAAATTATTTAAACCTTCAGGAACAAGGCAAGGTTAATCTATTGATAGAAAAAAATCCTTTGCTTGCTAAAGATTGGGAATATTATAAACTAACCAAAGCAACACCCAATCTTTCAATACAATTTAAAAATAAAGACCGTTTAAAAAAGAAAGCTACTGTGTTGCCAATGTGGATGCAATACGCAGCTGCCGCTGTTGTAGCGTTACTGATAATCTTCTCGGCTAAATTTGTTTTTACTCCAACTCAATGCTATAAACCCGGTAGATATGCTTTGAATTTAAAAATATCCGAACCACAAAAACTTGCTTTTAAAATAAAAGATAACACAGCATTAACGCAGACAAAACGTAAGAAAAATATCAATAAGCAAATAAAGTCAAATGGTTTGCATCAAAATGAAAATGCTGTAAAAGATAAAACAAAGTTTGAAAAACTGACACCTCGCAAAGCATCATTTAAATACGAAGTTGAAGCACCACAAATGGCGTATCAACAATTACCCCAAAAAACAAATTCAAACCGGGATTATCCAAACAAGTTTTCACTAAATGAATACATTGCATATGCTTTTCATAAAAATGTACTGGACAAAGAACAAACCGAATTTAATGATGAAACCCTTGCTTTGGTAACCGAAAAAATTATTCCAGCCCAATTAGATGTTGAAAAACAGAACAATACACAAATTATCAGCTTTCAATGGGGCAATTTTTCAATAAAAAGAAAAAAAGTATTGAACTAATTGTAACAAAAAAAGCAGTTAGCCGTCTTACAGTAAATCATTAAAAACTCGAAACAATGAAAAAGTTAAGTTTAATTGCACTAAGTTTGATAAGTACAATGGTAATGGCACAAAACGATGCCAAAAACGATTCAACATTTATCAACTTAAAAAAAACAAAAATAATTGTTGTCAGCCAAGACGAAAACAACGATACGTTGACAAACGCAACTGATTCTTTGCCCGAAGAACCCAAAAAACGCTACAAACATTGGGCAGGGATGGAAATTGGTATAAACGGATTGTTGAACAGTGCCAATGGTTTTGATTTAAATAATGCCGAAACAGTAAATCATCCCAAACAGCTTACCTCTTTTATGGAGCTTGATTACAGGCATTCGTGGCAGTTTAACTTGAATTTTGCCGAGCATTTTATAAAAATATACAAACACAATGTGGGCATATTAACCGGATTGGGTTTTCAGTTTAATAATTACGAATTGAAAAACAATGTTCGCCTAACGCCCGAAGGCGGAAAGTTTGTAAACGATACCACAACTGAATACAATCAATTTTACACATTTGGCATAGCCGATACCGTAAGAAATTACAGCAAAAACCGCTTTAAAGCTGTTTACATTACTGCGCCGTTATTGCTTGAATTTAATACCGGACAAGAAGCAAAAAAATCGTTTCATTTTGCTATTGGCGGACTGCTTGGTTACAACATCCATTCAAAAATGAAATATGTGTACGACCAAAACGGCAACAAGAAAAAAGAAAAAGACAAAACCGATTACAACCTTAATCCGTTTCAAGCAAGTGCATTAGTGCAAATCGGTTACGGAAAAGTGCAATTTTTTGCCACATACGGATTTACCACCTTATTTCAAAACAATAAAGGCCCTGTTGTGTATCCAGTAAGTGCCGGAATAAAATTGGTAGGATTTTAATTAAATCAACAACTACAAAATAGAAAGGCGGATATTTTTATCCGCTTTTTTTGTTATTTGGGCAATAAATCACATCCGCATCCGATAATAAGCAGATATATGAATCTAATTTTCTACTTTTGAAAACTTAAATGGATAAAAGGCATTTAAACATATTACTGTTTTTATTTTTTCCGGTTTGGTTGATGGCGCAAACTGCCGGAATGATAAAAGGAACAATTACCAATGAAGACGGTGAGCCGGTGCAAGATATGCACATTACCATTAAAGAATTACCCGATAAAATAATCAAAACCAAAGAAGACGGTTCTTTCAGTATGACCTTGCCGGCTAATAAAGTTTTTACGCTTGTTTTTACCCACGTAAATTACGTTCCTTTTTCGGTTACGGTTTCACTAAAACCCGGACAAATATTGTTGCTCAACAAAAAAGTACAAAAAAACATTATCAATTTTAAAGATTTTGTTTTTGAAGAAAATCTCGAAAGGCGATCAACCAATATGCAACGCCTCGACCCCAAAATTGCCGTTGAAATTCCAAATCCCGGTGGACAATTCGAAACAATACTGAAAACCTATCCCGGCGTAAGCTCAAACAACGAGTTAAGTTCGCAATATTCAGTAAGAGGAGGAAATTTTGATGAAAATTTGGTTTATGTAAATGATATACAGATTTACCGACCGTTTTTAATCCGTTCGGGACAGCAAGAAGGACTGAGTTTTATCAACGGAAAAATGGTAAAGTCGGTTTTCTTTTCTGCCGGTGGTTTCGAAGCTAAATATGGCGATAAAATGTCATCGGTATTGGATGTTACATACAACGACCCTATTGACAACGAAGGAAGCGTATCACTCAGTTTGCAAGGTGCCGATGTATATTTGGCCGGATCAAGCGATAATTACCGGTTTACTTATAATACGGGCATTCGCTATAAATCCAATCAGTATGTGTTGAGCAGCTTAAACACCAAAGGTAGTTACAGACCCAATTTTACCGATATTCAAACCTATTTGACTTATGATATTTCCGACAAATTGGAAATAGCTTTTTTAGGCAATATAGCACGAAACAGCTACAAATTTATTCCGCAAACCCGCGAAACCGAATTTGGAACCATCAACCAAGCGCTAAAACTGACCATTGCTTTTGAAGGTCAAGAAATTGATAAATTCAATACTTATTTTGGTGCTTTTTCGAGTACATATAGACCGCGCCAAAATATTAAACTCAGTTTTATCACTTCTGCCTATAAATCGCTCGAAGATGAAACATTTGATATTTATGGCGGTTACCGTATAGATGAATTGGAACGAGATTTAAGTAAAGATAATTTTGGCGATGTAAAATTTAACCGGGGAATCGGGCTTTTTCTCAATCACGGAAGAAATTATTTGGATGCTACCGTCATCAACCTTCAGCATCGTGGAGAAAAACTGGGAAAGAAAAAATCAACGTGGTGGGGCGTATTGGCACAAAGTGAATATATACAAGATAAAATCAATCAATGGGATATGATAGATTCTGCCGGATATTCCATTCCTCATCCACAAGATTCGGTAGGATATACCAATCCTTCTGCTCAGCCATATCAGTATTTAAATCTTTATCAAACCTTCAGAACTCGAGCTACTGTCACTTCGTTCAGATACACCGGATATTTTCAAAGAGAATATGTTTGGCAAAGAGATTCTGTGGAATATACATTTAACGGTGGCGTGCGGTTCAATTATTGGACATTAAACAATCAGCTGCTGATTAGCCCAAGAGCAATGGTGAGTATGTTGCCCAATTGGAAACGAAATGTAATGTTTCGGTTTGCTTCGGGAGTTTATTATCAACCGCCGTTTTACAAAGAATTTAGAGATTTCAATGGTAATACGAATTTGAATATAAAAGCGCAACGTTCCATCCATTTTATTTTGGGTGGAGATTATGAATTTGAAGCTTGGGGAAGACCATTTAAATTTATTGGCGAATTGTATTACAAATATATGGATAATGTTATTCCATATGAAGTGGATAACGTGCGCATCAGATACTACGGAACAAATAATGCAGTAGCTTATGCCACCGGAATAGACTTGAAGGTAAACGGAGAATTTGTAGAAGGAACAGAATCGTGGATAAGTGTTTCGGTAATGCAAACCAAAGAAAATTTACTCGATGATGCGTATTACATTTATTTAAATAACGAGGGCGATACCATAATTCCGGGCTATACAGTTAATAATGTACCCACAGACAGCATTCAAGTAACACCCGGATGGATACCCCGCCCAACCGACCAAAGAGTAAATGTAGGACTGTATTTTTCAGATTATTTTCCAAACAATCCAAATCTTAAAATGCACTTGACGTTATTTTTCGGAACAGGTTTGCCTTTTGGCCCGCCCAACAATCACGAGCGATATAAAGCAACCTTACGTATGCCACCTTACCGCCGGGTAGATATAGGGTTTTCTTATTTATTGAAAGATGCCAAAAAAGAAATGAAACGCAAAAATGTATTTGGACATTTTAAGAACATTTGGCTGCAAGCACAAATATTCAATTTATTGCAGATAAATAATACAATTTCTTATTTGTGGGTAGAAGATTTTACCGGTCGTCAGTATGCCGTGCCCAATTATTTAACCTCTCGCCAATTGAATGTAAAAATGACGTTTGAGTTTTAACTTAGAATACATTAAGTTCCCTCAACTTCTAACAATCAGGTGAAATTTTGTTTTCAAAAATATTTTGTAAAATTTTTGTTGAACCTTCCCACGTATATTTTTCTTTAATAAACTGATGTCCGTTTTGGGCAATTTCTTCTGCTAAATTCTTGTTCGTAAGCAATGCAATAATACTTTGCGCATATTCTTCCGATGTGTTGCCGATTAAAATATCTTTTCCGGGTTTGGCTTGCAAGGCATTATTTGCCAAGGGTGAGGTTATACAAGGAATTTTCATAGCCATTGCCTCGAGCAATTTATTTTGCAATCCGGTACCAATTTGCATGGGCGCAACAAATATTTTTGAAGCGGCATAATATTCAGAAATATCTTCAACCCATCCGGTTACCGTTATTTTTTCGGAAGCCAATTGCTGCACACGCTTAACAGGATTAGCGCCTGCCAGCACAACATTTACATTGGGATTTTTCGCCCAAACCAATGGCATTATATTATTTACCAAATATTCTGCACTGTCTATATTGGGCGGATAAGCCATATTCCCCGAGAAAATAATATCGAAGCGCTTTTTTATACTGTTGTTGGTTTTAAACTTGCTGTAATCCACTCCATTGGGAACAACATAAATGCATTCGTTTTTTAGATGAACAATCAAATTGCGGTCTTGCTCTGATATAATGGTTGCCGCATCAAAAAAATCAAAAATCTCTCTTTCATAGCGTTTCAAACGAATACTTTCCGATTTTAAAAACGGCTTGAGATAAAACGGTTCTTTTTCAATACGCCTTTCCATTCCTCGAGCCAAAGCGTCCATATAATCAAGGGTCTTAGGTACGTTGCAATTTTTTACATACTCGGCAACGCGGGCAAGTTGGCAATAAATATGATTGGGTTTGTATTTGTTTATCAGCCGGTTTATTTTAGATTGAATTTTAGACGAATAAAAATAGGTAACCTGCAATGGTTTTTTTGTAAACAGATAGGCAAATGCCAAACGACTGTAAATTTGCCATTTGGGAAGCTGAATAATATCTATGGTTTCGCAATATTGATTAAGTATATTGTAGGTTTCAGGATGAACAGCCCCACTGTCATTAAGTGCACAAAGGTGAATGGTGTTATGTTTTGCCAATTCTTTAATTTGATGAAAAGCACGCAGTTTATCGCCTTTTTCCAACGGGTAGGGTACTCTCGACAATAAAACGAATAGGCGCATAATTTACCTTCTTTTAGCTTTTTAACGAAGTGATAAAATTGAGCAAATTATTTGAAATTTCATTGATGCCATAAGTTGTTTTTATCAGTATTTGCGCATTCTTTCCAACATAATTGTAATAAGCTGGCTGTTGTAATTTTTCCAAATAATTTAAAAAATCTTGAGGTGTTTTAGCGATGCAGATATTTTTTTCATTTTCGTATAAAATGCCTTCGCCACCAATTTTTGTGGTAATGACAGGTTTGCCAAGCGCCATTGCTTCAATAATTTTAATACGCATACCACTACCCAAAAACAAAGGGGCAATCATAATATCATTTGCATTCATAAACGACAAAGCATCAGGTACTTCACCGTAAATTTTTACGCCCGGTATTTTTGCTTGCATTAATTCCTTTTTCATTGCTCTACCGGCTAAATGAAGGGTGATTCCAGGAAATTTTTGCCGGATTTTTGGCCAAACATTCTCCAAAAACCAGTCAATGCCTTCCATATTTGGGAACCAATCCATAGCACCAATATGAAATAACCGCAATGCGGAAAAATTGGGCTTGACAGGTTTCATATTTTCAGGAATATCAATACCAAAGGGAATAAATTCAATAGGAATTTTTGGCACTGTTCGTTTCAGTAATTTTGCATCGGTAGGGGTAATGGCCGCAATTCCATCTACATCATTTAATATTTTGGTTTCGTATTTCTTCAAACGTTGTGCAAGCAATCGTAAGTAAGATTTTTTTACCGGATTTTTCTCCGATTTTGCTTTTCGCTGCCAAAGCAAATATTCTACATTATGTTCGCGATAGATAATTTTTGCATCGGAATATTTACGTAAAATGTTGATGTAAGGCGTAACATATAATCCCTCTAAAATAATACTGTCATAGGATGTTTTTGTAAGAATTTCAATCAGTTTTTGCTCAAAATCTTTATTTATAAACCGTTCTACATTATATGATTTATCCGAAAAAAGATTGATAAATGCATCTTTTGGTTTTATTTTGATATCTATTTCTACGGCTTCAATTCCTGTTTTTTTGAGAAAAACGGCAGGGATTTTACCGGGCAAAAAAGGATGTTTAAATGTGCTCATTGTTAAAATTTTAACTTGAGCACCGTTATTCATCAATCCTTGGGTAATGGCATACATAGCTTTGCAACCTCCGTCAATAGCCGGTAAAGGTGGCTTTGGGCATATTTGCAATACGCTAGGCATTTGTTTTTTGTTTTTTTAATCTTAAAATTTTCAATATCGGTTCCAGGTAAGTATCGGCATTGAATAATGCAGCATCGGATATGGCTTTTTTGGTAATGAAAATACAAAGCGGAACAAAAAACAGTGTTGCCAACCACATTCCGATGTATGCCGGAAGCACTTCTTCAGCAGTCATTTGTTCGCCAATAGTCATAAGAATATAATAAATAAGAAAAGCCACAACCGACACAACAACAGGCATACCCAAACCGCCTTTACGGATAATGGCGCCCAGCGGTGCTCCAATAAAAAATAACAGAATGCAAGCCAGCGAAAAGGTCAATTTTTTATGCCATTCTATTTGATGGTTAATGAAATAATGCCGTCTGTTTTCAAACTCAATGCGTTTGATGTATGCTTTTGAAACCATACTGCGCGTATGGTTTTGAGCATCGGCAAGTATGCGGTTTTTGTCGGTTAATGGTAAGGCGCTTATAAGTGAGTCGAAATTCAGCAATGTGTAGCTGCGAGTGAAATTCAAATTGGTATCCGAATACAAACGATAACCTCTGTGCAGTGATTTCAAAAATTCCATCCGGCTTTCTTGCATTTGCATTTTTATGGAATCCATATTTTGCGCCAGCTGTTTCATATTCATCATTTGCACATTTTCTTTAAACAGTTCTTCGTCGGTTCGGTTTAGTTTAAATGCCGATAAATCTAGCTTTACGTGGTTTTCGGAAAACTGTGTAACAGTAAACGGATATTTTCTTTCGGGTGGACGAACTTCCTCTTTATTGTCTTCGTATTGTGCACCGTTGTACAACAAAAAATGCAAATTGAGTTTATCTTCCGACAAAAACATAATGCCCGAATCGGCAACTGTAACCATGGTATTCCCTCTGTTGTTGGTGTGGTTGTATATCATAACCGATTGCAGCATTTCACCTTTTGGATGAGGTGTTTTATCCTTTATTCGAATGGTGATATTTTCTATTTCGTTGTAAAAAATTCCGGGTTTAATGTTTACGGCGGGCTTTTTCTTTTGAATGTCGTAAAGCAGAGATGCTCCTTTAAGATTGGCAACGGGCAGTAAATAATTGGCAAATAAAAACGCAACAATGCTTAATAAAATGGAAGTAATAATAAGCGGTTTCATTACTCTTTGCAGCGAAATTCCGGCGGCTTTAAAAGCCGTCAGTTCATTATTTTCGCCCAAATTCCCAAATGTCATCAATGAACTCAACAATACGGCAAGCGGCAAAGCCATAGGAACCAAACCGGCACATATATAAAACAATAATTTGGCAATTACTTGCCATTCAAGTCCTTTGCCCAGCATATCATCAATGTACTTCCATACAAATTGCATAATTAGTACAAACATAGCTATCAGAAAGGTGGCAATAAACGGACCGATATACGATTTTAATATGAACTTGGCGTATGTTTTCACAAATAAGGAAATCTAAACGCTGTAAAGTTAATGATATTGTCAGGATAACAATAATGTCAGAAGGATTTTACTTTTTCATAAACATTAAATGATTTTTATCATATTTTGCATTTGGCAAGAAATGTAATTTTGAAAACACTATGCACGAAAAAATAAAAGAAATTTTAGCTGAAGAAAATGTACTGACCATTTGTATGTGTGCAGATGGTTTACCGTATTGTGCCAACAGTTTTTATGCGGTAGATTGGCAAAATAACCATTTGATAATTATTGGCGATAAGTCAACTAAGCATTTGCAAATGGCTATGAAAAATAAATCGGTTGCTGGTACCATTTATCGGCTAAAAGGTGCAATGCATACCGAAGGATTACAATTTACCGGCAAAATAATCGAAACCACCGCCAAACAATATAAGGAGTTGTATTTTAAACGTTTTCCATTTGCCCGACCGGCAAAAACCAGCTTTTGGCAAATTGAATTGGAGTACATCAAATGTTCGCTCTTTAATAAAGGTATCAGTAAAAAAATAGAATGGTATAAAAATTAATAATCAAATAAAAAATAAAATTATGGAAGATTTAAGAGACAAAAAAATCGGTGAATTAGTAGCCGAAGATTATCGTAAAGCAACAGTTTTTAAAAAATACGGATTGGATTTCTGTTGTGGAGGCGGTAAAACTATTGAAGAAGCTTGCCAAAACAAAAATGTTGATGTTTCAAGTTTAATTAAAGATTTAGCATCATTGGATGATGAAAAAGAAAGCAGTAACGAACCGGATTTTAATTCCATGTCATTAACCGATTTGGCGGATTATATTGAGCAGGTACATCATAAATATGTACTTGACAATTTGCAGAGTATTCAAGAGTTTTCCAATAAAGTTGCTAAAGTACACGGAAATCATAATCCTGAGACTATTGAGATAAATAAACTCTTTACCGAAACTGCTCAAGAATTGGCTGCCCATTTGCGCAAGGAAGAATTAATATTGTTTCCTTATATCAAAAAATTGGAAAAAGCTTTATTTAACGACGAATATGTTGAAGCACCTTTTGGAACGGTAAAAAATCCAATAGCAATGATGGAGCACGAACATGATTCGGCAGGCGATAATTTTAAGAAAATTGCCCGGTTGAGCAATAATTACACACCGCCCGAATATGCTTGCAACACTTACCGCGTACTTTATTCTAAATTAAAAGAATTTGAAGAAGATTTACACAAACATGTTCATTTGGAAAATAATATCCTTTTCCCAAAAGCAATTAAATTGGAGCAAAAAATTAGCTAAATGACAGCATTTGCCCTTTTTAAATATTTACACCTCCTGCTCATCAGTCTTTGGGTAGGAGGGCAGTTGTTTTTGCCTTTGGTTATATTACCGGTATTAAAAAATTCTTCTGACAGAGAAAATATCATTATCAAAGCCGGAATCCGGTTTCGTAAAGTCGGTCACGTTGTATTGGCAATGATAATTATTACCGGATTAGCCATGTACTATGTAAAGATGGGAAGTTTTTCAACCTTGTTTCAAACCGCTTATGGCAAAACAGTGCTTACAAAGCTTATCCTTTTTGTATTAATGTGGTTGGCGAATAATTATCATGAAAAATATATGCTCAATGCTATCGAAAAAGATGATTTTTCGTATAAAAATATAAAGTTAAGAGCCAAAATCAGTGGGTACGTAACTTTTCTGTTGTCCTTAATTTTGGTGTGGTTTGGAGTGATGCTTTCAACCGGAATGTTTTAAAAAACAGGAAGAGCCATCAAAGTTTTTTCTTTATAATGTATTTGTCCGTCAACAAATAGAGCATTTTGTTGGCAATGGCAAAATCGGTGGGTTTAAAAGGAATTTCTACTGATACTTTTTGGATATCAATATTTTTAAATGAATAAAAATAAAGTGCTTGGTTTTTAATGAAAAAAATGCCGCTTTCAAACACAGCAATTTTGTATTCCGATGCTATGGGCAAGCGTTTCAGGTAACTGCCAAATTTGTCAAAAACATATACTTCGGAAGGTGATTGAAGATAAAGAAAATCATTATTTTCTGTCATAAAAAATATCGAATCATAATTTTCTATAATGTTTTGGATGTATTCCACTTCGTTGGTCAACTGCATGGTGTTGTCAAATCGAATGAGCTTAAACAAAACCGGGTCGAAACACCAAATGCCATTGTTGTAAGAACGGCAAATCAGTGATGTATTATCTAAATCATAATCGGATAAGTTAATTTCCGAACCATTTTGAGTCAATGTATTATCAAGCGTGATAATGGTGTTGAAGTCGGCATGAAATACCAAAATTTTCATGGGATTATAAGCATCAATCTGATAGATGCTGCCGAGCGAAATATTGTTGTAAATAAATTGTTGACGATTGATAAAATCATATTTTTTCAGATTTTCATCATTCCAAATATAAATGTTGTTCAATTCATCTGCTGTAATATGATTGAATTTTTCATGTAACTTGAGCGTATCGTTTTGTTGGGAAAACAAGTGATTAAACGACATTAACAGTGCCGGAAAAATGATTATGTGCAAGAGTTTGTTCAATGGCGATTATTTATTTTCTTGAATAAATTGCAAAATTTGGTCCAAATATTTACGATTATTTGCCAAGCGCGGCACTTTGTTTTGCCCGCCCAGTTTGTTTCGGCTTTTCATCCAATTGTAAAAAGTACCTTTTGGCACAGCGTGAATAATTGGTCTTTTTAAAGCCATATCACCATAGCGTTTGGCTTCATAGTCCGAATTGAGATTTTTCAAGGCATTATCAAAAACTTCTGTAAAATAATCAATATCCTGCGGAAATTTTTCAAACTCAATTATCCATTCATGTCCGCCGCTTTTGTTGTTTTCCAAATACACTGGGCCGCCTGTAAAATCATTTACCAAGGCACCGGATTTTTCGCATGCCATCACAATGGCTTTTTCGGCATTGTCAATAATAACCTCTTCGCCACATATATTGATAAACATTTTTGTGCGTCCGGTAACTTTTATTTTGTAAGGATTGGTTGAGGTAAACATTATGGTGTCGCCAATTTTATATCGCCATAAGCCGCCATTGGTGCTTATTACCAATGCGTAATTTTTGCCCGTTTCAACCTCGTTGAGAGTTAAAGTTTTAGGATTTTCACTGTCAAAATCTTCTTCGGGAATGAACTCATAAAAAATTCCGTAGTCGAGCATCAACAACAGGTCGGAACGGCTCAAATCATCTTGAATACCAAAAAATCCTTCCGAAGCATTATAGGTTTCCATATAATTCATTGGCGAAGCAATAATTTGTTCAAATTGTGCTTTGTATGGAATAAAACTTACACCGCCGTGAATAAAAAGTTCCAAGTTGGGCCAAACGTCTTTAATGTTGTTTTTGCCGGTAATTTCCAAAATTCTGTTCAGTAAAATAAGTGTCCAGGAAGGAACTCCGGATATGTTGGTAACATCTTCATTAATAGTGGATTGTGCTAGTTTTTCGATTTTTTCTTCCCATTGGTCCATCAACGCAATAGAGAGTTCGGGAACACGCCGGTTTTCTACCCAAAAGGGAAGGTTTTTGATTAAAATTGCCGATAAATCGCCGTAATATGAATCGGTACTGAAACGGTTTACTTGACTGCTTCCGCCAATTACCAATGATTTTCCGGCAAAAATCTCACTGTTAGGATTTTGGTTGTAATACAATGCCAGCATATCTTTTCCGCCCTTAAAATGGCACTCGGTTAGCGATTCTTTACTCACCGGAATAAACTTGCTTTTATCCGATGTTGTGCCGCTTGATTTGGCAAACCATTTAATTTCTGTGGGCCACAAAATATTTTGTTCGCCTTGCTTTATGCGAATAATATATTCTTTAATACTGTCGTAATCGTTTATTGGAATATTTTGTTTAAAATCATTGTTTGTACGTATATCTTTAAAACCATATTTTTTGCCGTATTCAGTATTTTTGGCAGTGTCAATGAGTTTGTGCATCCATTCGTTTTGAACATCAATAGGATATTTCTTAAAAAGTTCAATTTGATGAATGCGTTTTTTTATTATCCAACCGAATATGGAATTAAGTATGGGCATAGGCAATTTTTTACGTAAACGTAAATATACATTCATCTTTGATAAACACCAAAAACTATTTGTTAAATAAGAATTAAATTAAAAAAATAAATCTTTACAATAATTCTGTAATTTTAGCGTGATAAGACCTGTTTAAAAAAATAAGAAATGAAAAAATTTGCTTTAGTATTTACATTTGTTGCCGTTTCAATTTTAACTTTTGGGCAACAAGACACCCTAAAACCACATGCCAAAAACGTAGGCGTTACTTTTAACCTTACTGGATTGATAAATAATATTTCGTTGGGAAGTTTAACAGATAAAAATAATAACAATGCCATTTTGGGAAGATATTATATAAAAGATGATTTGGCTTTGCGAACAGGATTTGGTATATATTCCATCAATAATAAATGGAGTACTTCCGACAGTATCGGAACAGCATTGGTAACTATGGATTCCGTTCAAAAACGATTTGATTTTACCCTTACTTTGGGTATAGAAAAACACTTGGGCAAAACTCGTCGATTAGACCCTTATGTAGGAGCAGATTTTGTGGTAGGCGCCATTGGTAAAACAAAAATCAATGTTGATGAAAAAACATCGGATAATACCGGAACAGCAACTCGTCAGCATATCATTCAGCAAGATGGTGGAGCTGTTTTTGGCTTGTCAGGCATTGTTGGGTTTAATTATTTCATTTCAAGAAATTTTGCCATTGGAGCCGAATATCAAATCGGATATCAAGTACAGCGTTTTGGTGGCGATTACAGTGAAACAACCGTAAATACACCAATAAGCGGGCAGTCAACATCAACCTTTACTAAAAGTATTGATAAATCAAAATTTGGTGGTTTTTCTGTGAACAGCACTGCCGGTATATTATTGAGTATTTTCTTTTAAGAAAATTTTTATTATTTTTATGAAATGCAAGCCAATCAATTAGCATTTCGTCCGCGTTATAAGTTTGTTTCGGATTATAATTCAAAACAAATTATCGACTTGTTTCATGAAAAATTAAGTAGACAAAAGGAAAAGCGGATATTCGGCTCGGTAATGGAGCACCATATTATATTGCGTTTTTACAAAAAGTACCAACATTTTTGGAGTCCGCAAATGGATATTATGTTGGAAGAAGACTTGGATACAGGCAAAACACTGGTTCGTTGTTTGATTGCACCCGCACCAAAAGTTTGGACAATGTTTATGTTTGGTTATATTGGTTTGGGAGTGCTGGCATTTTTCGGGTTAATGCTTGGTTTTGCTCAATACACTATTCATCAACCTATGTGGGGATTTTGGTTGGTTCCTGTTTCGCTAATCGGTATGGTTGTTTTATGGTTATTTGCCCTTGAGGGGAAAAAATTAGCCAAAGATGAAATGCACGAATTAAAGCATTTTGTTGATGAAGTATTTGGGTGCAATTGTTTGGAAAATGCTTTGTAAAAATTATCTTAAAACGCTGACAGTACCTGTTTTTTCAGCAGTAGAAGTGTTGGTTTGGTATTCCAAGATATAAAAATACGTTCCGTCCGGAACATTTACGCCTGCATTGGTTGTTCCGTCCCATAAATAAAAGGTTGAAAGCGGATTATCTTTTAATGCAATTTCAGGAATTTCTCTTTCGTGAACAATTTGACCGTAACGGTTAAAAAATGTGATTTTTACGTATTTCACTTGAAAAGTTGTATCAAAATGTACAATAAATTGGTCGTTAATACCATCCCCATTAGGAGAAAATACATTGGGAATTTTTGCCAAAGGCGAATTATCTTCACTTTGAGCCATCCCGGCAAACGGGAATAAAAGAATGGTATAAATAAGCAGTTTTTTCATCTATTATAACGGACGTAAAAATAATCAAATAAGTTGTAGCGCCCAACAATGTATTTTAAAAAATTATTGTTGCTCTACTTCTTCAATAACAGATTGTTGAGCTTGTTGCATCAGGTTTTCAATTTCTTCAACTTTACGCGGTGCTTTACTCGAAAGCACTTCCGGTTGGTCTTCGGTAATTAAAATATCATCTTCAATCCGTACGCCAATGTTCCACCATTTTGGGTCACAATCGGAACCGGCAGGAATGTAAATGCCCGGCTCAACGGTTATTACATTACCAGGTTGTAATGAATTATACAGTCCGGCATCGTGGACATCCAACCCTAAATAATGAGATGTTCCGTGAATGAAATATTTATTTACTTCGTAAGAATGTTTTATTATGCCTAATTCAAGCAATCTTTTGGCAATAACAGCTTGTGCAGCTTTATGCGGGTCCCAAAATTTATTCCCCTTTTTGCAGGCATCAATTCCGGCTTGTTGTGCTTCCAACACAATATTGTAAATGGCTTTTTCTTCGGGAGAAAATTTACCGTCAACTGGCAAAGTTCGGGTAACATCGGCAGTATAACCGTGGTATTCGGCGCCTATGTCCGATACAAGCAAGTTGTTACTGTATAAGGGTTTTCGGTTCGATGTGTAATGCAGTATGCAAGAATTTTCTCCACTGCCTTGAATAGAAGGGAATCCGGGATATTCTGCACCATGATGCTTAAAAACATATTCAACTATTGCTTCGGTTTGGTATTCGGTCATTCCGGGTTTAAGATGTTTCATTAGCGTAATTTGCGCATCGCATGTTATATCAATAGCTTTTTTGAGCATTTCTATTTCTTCGGGTTGTTTTACTTGACGCATCGAAGCCAAATAATAATCCAGTTTATGTAAATCGGTATTTTTTGCTTTTTCCAACTTCATGTTTAATGATTGTAACATAGAAAACAAGTCGCCCGGATTTTTCTCATCATTGGCAACACCTTCCGGAAGTCTTTCCAATAA
Organism: Flavobacteriales bacterium UBA852; assembly: GCA_002295925.1. Classification (GTDB taxonomy): domain Bacteria; phylum Bacteroidota; class Bacteroidia; order Flavobacteriales_E; family Vicingaceae; genus UBA852. Next base: position 55,351 of record DBGO01000017.1, on the reverse strand, counting down.
TACTTTGTCAAATTTCTTAAACACAATTTCAAAATCACGAAATTTAGTATTTGGCAGTGCTTTTTTGATTTTAAGATATTTTTCTACACCATTAGTGCCTAATCGTTTTCCTGTCCATACTTCTTCTTTGGGGTCGCGCTCGGGCACAAAAATGATTTCATCTGTTGTAAAATCGCCAAAATTATGTTCCTCTTTAAATACAATTAGAATAGCGTTGGGCTCTGTAAATCCTGTCAAGTAGTAAAAATCGGGGTTTTGATGATATTCGTAATCAACATCGTTAGAGCGGTTTCTAACCGGGTTTGAAAATATAATGGCTACAGAATTTGCAGGCATTGAATCGCGTAATGCCTTTCTTCTACAGGTAAAAAAATCTGCAGGCAACAGGTCTTCATCATAAAAGGGCTTTTCTTCTTTGTCGATAATAATAGAAGAATCATCATTTTGTGAAAAAACAGAATGAGAAATAATAATGCACGTAAAATAAAAAAGTATTTTTTTCATGGTGTTTGGTATCTGAATAAATCAAAGATAACGCCAAAAATAAAAAATATGGTGCAACTGTCCGGAATAAATTTTTCTAACGGCATTTTAATACAGAAGAAAATAGTTTATGAATTGATTTTCTTAAAAATATAGCATAAACAAAACAAAATTTTCGGAATTTAACAAAGTGTAAAATTTCATTTTTTTATTTGGAAGAAAATGACTATATTTCCACAACAAAATTTCAAATAATTAAACTTTCTGTTATGAAAAAGCTTATTTTAAGTATTTCTTTATTGATTTCGTCGTTTTTTATTTTTGCCGGCGAAACTGTTTTAACCGGTCAAAAAGCCGCCGAAATTATTCCCGAAGCATATAAACTTCGTTTTAAAGATAACTTTAAGATTCCTAATTATATCGAATTTCGAAAAGGCGCCGAAATTCCATTTTACAAACTAAAACCATACATCAATCAGTTTTTCGAAAATCAAGATTTTGATTATATCGTCCTTGAAGAACAAAAAGATAAATTGGGTTTTACGCATTACAGATGTAAACAATTGATAAATAACCATCCGGTACAACTCGGAATGTTTATCGTGCATACCAAAAACGGATTAATTACAAGTATCAACGGAGAAATAGTTACAAATTACGTTTCTGAACACCGTAATTTAAGTGAGAATACAGCATTGCAAAATGCACTTAATTATATGGGCGCCCAAAAATACAAATGGGAAGTTCCTGCCGAAGAAGAATGGTTAAAAATCGAGCAAAATAATCCGAATGCAACATATTATCCTGTGGCAGAAACTGTATATATGCATCCCGATGCCGATTTTTCTCAAACACCGCAATTAACTTATAAATTTAACATCTATGCCCACAAACCATTAGCTCGAAAAGAGGTATATGTAAGTGCACAAACCGGCGAAATTATTTTTGTACAAGATTTAATTCATCATGCCGATGCTGTTGGAACGGCTGTTACCGGTTATAGCGGAACACAAACCATCACGGCAGATAATACAGGAACAACTTATCGATTACGCGAAACGGGAAGAGGTAACGGCATTCAAACCTATAATTGTCAAACAGGAACTTCTTACGCTTCAGCCGTTGATTTTACCGACTCGGACAATTTTTGGAATAATGTAAACGGTAATTACGACCAATACGCTACCGATGCACATTGGGGAGCTGAAATGACCTATGATTATTACTTAACACAACATAACCGTAATTCAATAGACGGAAATGGATTTGCTTTATTGAGTTACGTTCATTATGATTCAAATTACGGAAATGCTTTTTGGGATGGTCAACGAATGACTTATGGTGATGGTAGCAGCGGTTCTACACCTTTTACCGCGTTGGATATTGCAGGGCATGAAGTTACTCATGGACTTACATCAAATACGGCACAATTAGTTTATCAAAATGAATCAGGTGCTTTAAACGAATCGTTTAGTGATATTTTTGGAGTTTCTGTTGAATGGTTCGGACGTCCAAATAATGCCAATTGGACAATGGGAGAGGATTTAGGTTTTATTATTCGTGATATGTCCAACCCGAATGCCCAAGGTGACCCGGATACTTATCAGGGAACTAATTGGTACACAGGAACAGCCGACAATGGAGGAGTGCATACCAACAGCGGCGTACAAAATTATTGGTATTATTTAATGGTGAACGGAGGTAGTGGAACCAATGATTTGGGAAATACTTATAATGTTTCCGGAATAGGATTTGCCTCTGCTTCGGCAATAGCTTTCAGAAATTTAACCGTTTATTTAACATCATCATCCAATTATGCTGATGCAAGATTTTATGCCATTCAAAGTGCTGTAGATTTATTCGGAGGATGTTCACCTGAAGTAGCGACTACTACTGATGCTTGGTATGCTGTTGGGGTAGGACAACCCTATTCACCAAATACTGTGGCGAATTTTTCTGCCGACCAAACTCAAATTTGTTCAGCTCCTGCAACAGTTTCGTTTACCAATTTAAGTGTAAACGGAAATAATTTTTGGTGGGATTTTGGCGATGGTAATACTTCTACAAACATCAATCCGCAGCATACATATAACAATTATGGAACATATACTGTAACACTTATCGCAGATGGTGGTACGTGTGGTATTGATACGATTATTCAAACACAATATATTACAATAGATTCAGCATTACCTTGTATTGTTACTATGCCCAATAACGGAAATGCACCAACTCAATCATCGTGCTCCGGTACGGTATATGACAGTGGTGGAAATAACGGAAATTATGGTGCCAATGAAGACAGTTATATTACAATTTCTCCGGTAGGAGCATCAACCGTAACCATATCCTTTCCTCAATTTGATATAGAAGCAGGAAGTGGTAGTACTTGTGATTATGATTTTATTGAAATTTTTGACGGAAATTCTACCAATGCACCTTCATTGGGTAAATATTGTAATACAACCGGAAATCCGGGTTCAATTACATCAACAGGCGGAAGTATTACAGTACATTTTCATTCTGACCCCGGTGTAGAGCAAGCCGGATTTGAAATGACTTGGCAATGTACTTTGCCTACTGCACCGCCAACAGCAAATTTTACGGCAGATAATCCTTCAACTTGCACAGGGTTGGTAAACTTTACCGATTTATCAACCAACGGACCAACTTCTTGGTCTTGGGATTTTGGTGATGGTAATACATCTAATTTACAAAACCCAACACATCAATATACGGCAAATGGTACTTATACCGTAACACTTACGGCTACCAATGCTAATGGTTCGGATGTTGCCACTCAAACATCCTACATTACAGTAAATATGCCACAAGCACCTGTAGTGAGTGATGATACGGTTTGTGTTAATCAAAGCACTACATTAACAGCTTCGGCACCAGACAGTATTGTTTGGTATAGCGATGCAAATGCGTCAAATACAATTGGATTAGGAAGTACATATACAACCCCAAACTTATCGAGTACAACTACTTACTATGTGCAAAATATTCTTCCCGCACAAATTCAAAATGTAGGAAAGCCCGATAATAGTGGGGGCGGTGCAATGTTTAATAATTACCAATATTTAATTTTTGATGCATTGCAACAAGTTGAAATTGTTTCGGTAGTGGTGTATGCCAATTCTACGGCAAACAGAACTATTGAATTACGTGATAATACAGGAACTGTTCTTCAAGCGACAACCATTAACATTCCGTCCGGAACACAAAGAGTGAATTTAAACTTTATTGTTCCTCCCGGAAATAATTATCAATTGGGTGTTTCGCAAAACTCTACAATAGATATGTATAGAAATAATGCCGGAACCAATTATCCATATACAATTCCCGGATTGGTTTCTATTACACAAAGTAGTGCCTCAACTAATCCAACCGGATATTATTATTTCTTTTATGATTGGGAAGTTAAAGCCGCAGATTGTACAAGTCCTATAGTACCGGTTACCGTTACGGTAGATAATTGTACGCCTACTTCTACTGCTCAACTAAGTGAAAATGCAACATTTAAAACTTATCCAAACCCTAATTCCGGACAATTTTATTTGACAGGCAATTTAAGTAATGTTCAACAAGTAATTTTATACGATATATTAGGAAAAGAACAAAACATATCTGTTCAGCAATTATCAAAACGCAAACAATTAATTCAATTAAATGATTTTGCCAAAGGTGTTTACCATTTGGTAATTATTGAAAAAGATGGTACACAAACGGTAGAAAAGTTAGTTGTCAGATAAAAAAAAAGAAAGTGAATCTTAATAAATAGATAAGCAGTCGCCTATGCGGCTGCTTTTTCATTATCCGTTTACACAAAAACAACAAATAGAAGTGGCAATTGCCGCATTTAATGATTCTGCTTGACCTTTTTTGAGAATGGTTATTTTTTTATCCGAATAGTTTAATACTTCCTTACTTATTCCATTTGCTTCATTACCAATAACAATAGCGGTTTTGTTGACGTCAAAATCAATAGTTTTTATGTCTTTTCCGGATAATGTTGTAGCAAAAAAGTCAAAATTATTGTGTTTATTCATCCAAGTAAGCAGTTCATCATATACTACTGGAATATGAAAAATACTTCCTTTAGCCGCTTGAATGGTTTTAGGATTAAAAACATCGACTGTATTATTACTGCAAATAACAGCCTTAAAACCAAACCAGTCGGCAGTACGAATAATAGTTCCTAAATTTCCGGGGTCTTGTATAAAATCGAGTAATAAAACGGGACCTTCTGTTATTTTTATTTCGTTTGAAGGAATTTTTATCAATGCAAAAACCCCTTCGGGGCTTTTAAGTGTTGAAAGTTGTTCGGCTTGCTGTTGGGTTATCTCTTCTAATAGGATATTATTTGAATATGGTTCAAAGAGTGTTAAATTTTCCGGTGTTGTCCAAATGGTTTTAATTTCGAAAGATGAATGTAAAGCATCTTGAACAATTTTTTTTCCTTCAATTAAAAACTCTCCGTGCAATTTTCTGTATTTCTTTTGTCGTAACTTGAGCAGATATTTTATTTGTGTTTTAGAAATCATTTACTTTGTAAGACTTTTTATGCGGATAAACTTAAGCAAATATCGGTTATATTATTTAATTCTGGCAACGGTCTTTGTAAGTTGTAAAATTACCAAGTACGTGCCAAAGGATAAATATTTGCTCACAAAGGTAAAGGTGAAATACAAAGATTTACGCCTTCCGCCCGATGAAATTAATGCACTGGTACTCCAAAAACCAAATAAGCGAATTTTGGGCATCCCTTTTTACTTAATGGCTTATAACTTGTTTTACAAAGAAGGTAAATTGCAAAAAATAGTAGGAGAACCTCCCGTTATTTACGACTCCATATATGTACAAAAAACACTAACAAATTTTGATTTTTATTTGAATAAAAAAGGATATTTTCATCATCATATTACTCACCTTGAAATTTTCAATAAAAAAAGAAACAAAGTAAAAGTCATTTATTCCATTTCTGTAGATAAACCTTTTAGAATCAACTCGTATAAAATTGACTTTAGTGCTAAACCTTACTTGCAAAAGTTAATTGAATCGCAAAACAAACAGCAGTCAAAAATTATATTTAAAGGCGATATATTCGATGTAGATAAATTGGATAATGAACGGGAACGGATAACCAATATCTTACGAAATGAGGGGTATTATTATTTTTCGAAAAAAGATATTGTTTTTAAGGTAGATACCAACAATTATAAAGTTGATATTGTTGCTAAGATTAATGAAAAATCGCTTAAAAATGAACGGATTTTTAAAAAATATCATCTCGGAAAGATTACAGTAAATTTTAAAGGGAAAGAAACTCAAAACGATACAGTGATTTATAAAGATGTTTATTTTGTTAATGCCAAAAAATCCCCTGTAAAAATCAATACCATATACAATCAATTGTTTTTAAAACCCGGTGAATTATACCAAGAAAAAAATGTTGTAAGTACGTATAAATTTTTATCGCGATTGCAAATATTTAAAGTCATCAATATTCAACTGAATGAGAGTGGTGATTATTTAAATGCTGTTATACAACTCGAATACCAACCTACCAAGCGCTTTACGGCAGAAATGACAGCGACCAATAACAGCAGCAATTTAGGTATATTTAGTTCTGTGGGATATTTAAATAAAAACGTATTTAAACACGCCGAACGATTGTCTGTTCAATTGAAAGGCGGTTTAGAGGTGCAACCGGTGCTGAATACACAACAAAATCAACAAATTTTCGATTATTTGCCGTTTAATACAGTGATGGCAGCGCCTAATGTTGAACTTAAAATTCCTGCATTTTTATTGCCGTTCAAAGCATCGAAATTTTCTATAAATAATGCGCCTGTTACAGTTTTCAGCGTTGATTACAACTATCAAAAACGTCCCGATTATGAAAGGTATGTTGCTAATTTTTCTTTCGGTTACCAATGGAACGAAACCCAATTTAAAGCCCATCGATTTTACCCCGTGCAAATAAATTATATACAATTAAACCCAAGTGAACGTTTTCAACAAACATTGGATAATTTGAATGACCCGTTTTTAATAAATTCTTACCAAGACCAGTTTATTCCGGCAATGAGCTACGAATTTTTATACAATAACCGTAAAAATAAACGGGACAATCGTTTTCAAATGTTAAACCTCAATATCGAATCATCGGGAAATTTATTGTATTTATACAGCAAATATTCAAACCAACCGGTAACCGGAGAAGGGTATTACACCTATTACAGCGTTCGTTTCTCTCAATATCTTTTGGGGACGTTGGATTTTACCAATTATCTGAATTTAAAACATACCTCATTTGTGCAGCATTTATTTATTGGAGCAGGTGTGCCATATGGAAACACGACTGTTTTGCCTTTTGTTAAAAGTTTTTTTGCCGGCGGTGTAAACGATATACGAGGCTGGCGAGCACGCACTTTAGGTCCCGGTTCATTAAGCGATACATTGGCGGTAAGTGTGGTAGACCAAATAGGTAATCTTAAAATTATCGGCAACCTGGAATACAGGTTTGATGTAATTAAATATCTGGAAATGGCATTATTTGTTGATGCCGGTAATATATGGTTGCTTACACCGGATATCAATCGACCTAATGCGGAAATTAACCCTTCGCGATTATGGCAAGATTTGGCTTTGGATGCCGGAATTGGCGTGCGTTTGGATTTTGAATTTTTTCTTATTCGGTTTGATTTGGCTAATGGTTTTAAAAATCCGGCAAAACCGGAGAACGAACAATTTGAGTTTAAACTCAAGAACACTATTCTCAATCTCGGTATCGGTTATCCATTCTAAAAATTTTCAAGCCATTGCTTCCAAATTACCATTTGTTGAGTATTTTTATACACTCATTAATTTGAACTATTGAAAAATAAGAATATGAAGATAAAAAAAATATTGGTAGCCAACAGAGGTGAAATAGCGTTGCGAATTATGCGAACGGCAAAAGATATGGGAATAAAAACGGTAGCCGTATTTTCCGAAGCCGACAGAACTGCACCATTTGTCAGATATGCCGATGAAGCCGTATGCATTGGACCTCCGCCTTCTGCAGAATCATATTTACAAGTAGATAAAATCATAAAAGTTTGTAAAGATTTAGGTGTGGATGCCATCCATCCGGGATACGGATTTTTATCCGAAAATGCTGATGCAACGCGCAGAATCACTGATGCCGGAATAATTTTTATAGGTCCGTCACCCGAGGCAATGGAAGTAATGGGAAGTAAGTTGGCAGCAAAAGCGGCTGTCAAAAAATATAATATCCCTATGGTTCCCGGTACAGAAGGAGCAATTGATGACCCCGAAGAAGCCAAGAAAGTCGCCAAAGAGATTGGTTTTCCTATTTTAATAAAAGCTTCTGCCGGAGGAGGTGGAAAAGGTATGCGTATAGTAGAGTCTGAAGAAATGCTGGAAGAACAAATGCAACGCGCCATAAGTGAGGCTGTTTCTGCTTTTGGCGATGGCTCTGTTTTTATAGAAAGATATGTAGGTTCACCGCGTCATATAGAAATTCAAGTACTTGCCGATACACACGGAAATATTGTTCACTTGTTTGAACGGGAATGTTCCATTCAACGACGACATCAAAAAGTTATTGAAGAAGCACCCAGCAGTGTGCTTACTCCTGAAATAAGAGAAGCCATGGGCAAATGTGCCGTAGATGTGGCAAGAGCTTGTAATTACGTAGGTGCCGGTACAGTAGAATTTTTATTGGATGAAAATAAAAATTTCTATTTCTTGGAGATGAATACCCGTTTGCAAGTAGAACATCCGGTAACCGAACAAATAACAGGAGTAGATTTGGTGCGTGAGCAAATAAATATTGCCGAGGGAAGTCCAATATCATTTAAACAAGAAGATTTAAAAATTCTCGGACATTCATTCGAAGTGCGTGTATATGCCGAAGACCCTGCAAATAATTTCTTGCCGGATATCGGAAAACTAAACACATATAATCGTCCTGCCGGACCGGGTGTGCGTGTAGATGATGGTTTTGAGCAAGGGATGGAAATACCCATCTATTACGATCCGATGATCAGTAAATTAATCACTTACGGAAAAGACCGTGAAGAAGCCCGTCAAAGAATGATTCGGGCAATTGACGAATATCAAATCAGCGGTGTGGAAACAACTTTACCGTTTTGTAAATTTGCTTTACAACACCCTAATTTTATTTCCGGCGATTTTGATACTCATTTTGTTGCCAAATATTTTACCCCCGAAGTATTAAAACAAAAAAATAATGAAAAAGAAGAAATTGCGGCACTTTTGGCAACTTTTTATCACCAAACGAGTATGAAAAGTAATCCTGCACAGCAAAGCAGTTTAAATAAAGATTGTAAACAATCCAAATGGAAATTGAAACGAAAATAAAACGGATATATTTTGTTCTGAAAATGAACCAAATAAAACATTTTTGAAATTGAAAAAAATATTTATCTTTAATCATTGGAACGAAATTTGAAAGGATAGAAGAAAAGAATATATGCACAAATACTTATCGATACTAATTATACTTACTTCATTGCTTATTGCAAATACCAGTTTTGCACAACGTCCCGACCCTGCCGATGCCGATGAACACTATCGTAACCAAAATTTTGTTGATGCATTAATCGTTTACAAAAAATTACTCAAAGCCAAGCCAAAAGATCCATTGTATAATTTTCGTGCCGGAGTTTCTATTTTATTGACTGACAGAGATAAAAAAGAAGCAGTAAATTACTTGGAAATTGCCGCCGAAAATAATGCCGACCCTGAAGCTTATTACTATTTGGGATTGGCATATCATTACAATTTACGTTTTGAAGAAGCCCGAAGAGCGTTTAAGAAATACAAACAATTGGGAAAAGGGAAACATCTGGAAGATGTGGACAGGAGAATAGAAATGGTAAATAATGCAGAAAAATTAGTTCCGGCACCCATAAATGTAACCTTTAAAAATGTAGGGCCGAATATCAATACAGAATATCCGGATTATTATCCGTTTATTACAAAAGATGAATCAATGATGGTTTGGACTGCTCGAAGAAAAGATGTCGTTGGACGTACGCGAGAATTTGACGGATATTACTCTTCGGATATTTATATGTCAACTGTTGAAAACGGTGAATGGGCACCGGCCAAAAATCTTAAAACGTTGGTCAATTCAACTTATGATGAGCAAGCTGTTGGTCTTTCTGCCGATGGAAAACAGTTGTTCATCTATTTTGATGATATAAAAAACGTAGGAGATATTTATGTTTCCTATTTTTCAAAAGGCAAATTTCGAAAAAAAGAAAAATTTTCCGAAGCAATCAATTCAAAAGGATTTGAAAGTTCGGCGACCATATCTCCTGATGGTAATACTTTGCTTTTTGCCAGTCGCAGACCCGGAGGTTTTGGTGGTAAGGATATTTATATCACACGTAAATTGCCTACCGGCGATTGGGCCGAACCTCAAAACATAGGTGATGTAGTCAATACACCTTATGATGAAGATTTTCCGAATTTATTTTTTGATGGTAAAACTATGTATTTTGCATCCGAAGGACACAACAGTATAGGTGGTTTTGATATTTTCAAAACCGTATGGGACCCTGAAACAAATACGTGGAGTAAGCCCGAAAATATTGGTTATCCGGTAAATACGCCGGAAGATAATATGACTATTTCTTTTACCGAGGATGCAAGGCATGCTTATATTTCTTGTTGGCGGGAAGACAGCTACGGCTTTTTGGATATTTACCGCGTTACCTTTGAAGATTTAGGCGATAATCAAACCGTAATTAAAGGGCAAATTTTTAGCGATTCTTTATCTACAACACCAATAACCGATGCGTTTATTTCTGTAACCGATAATCGTACGCAAGAAGAAATAGGGCAATACATGCCCAACAGTAAAAGCGGTAAATTTGTGGTGATATTAAAACCCGGAAGTTATCAAATGCTTATCGAAGCAAATGGTAAAACGGTAACGCGAGATGTTATTGTAAAAGGTTTAAGTGATTTTGTACCATTTATGGAACAAAATTTTTATCTAACCCCTTAAATCGGTAAAATATGTTATACAAAATTCATCCTGAAAATCCGGATAAAAGAAAGATAAATCAAATTGTGGATGCCTTAAAATCCGGCGAGGTAATCATCTATCCTACAGATACAGTTTATGCCTTTGGTTGTGATTTGATGAATAAAAAAGCTGTTGAAAAAATGGCGCAAATCAAAGGAGTGAAACTCGAAAAAGCAAATTTTTCCATACTGCTAAAGGATATTTCCGAAATATCGGAATATACACCTCAAATTCCTAATAATGTATTTAAAATATTAAAAAGAGCATTGCCCGGACCTTACACATTTATTCTGGAAGCCAATAATCAAGTGCCCAAATTATTTCGCAGCAAAAAGAAAACCATAGGGATTAGAATCCCTGAAAATAAAATTGATTTGGCAATTGTAGAAGCATTGGGCAATCCGTTAATTACAACTTCATTGCATGATGATGACGAAATTTTGGATTACACCACCGACCCAGAACTTATCTATGAGCGCTATAATTCGCAAATAAAATATATTATTGACGGTGGATACGGAAATAATGTTCCTTCTACTATTATTGATTGTTCTTCGGGAGAATGTGAAGTAATCCGTGAAGGATTGGGAGATATTTCTTTTTTATAAAAAATGGCGGGAATTTCCCGCCATTTGAATATTATATCCGGAAATAGAATTTTAATAAAACGTGCTGTTTTCTTCGGCCATTTTTCTAAGTAATACACTTGCTCTATAACGGTCTTCACGATATATATCATATAGATTATCAAGTGTTTGTAAAACATTTTTAGCACCCAGTTCATCACACCATTTTAATAATCCTTTAGGGTAATTTACCCCTTTAGTCATTGCCAAATCAATGTCTTCTTTAGATGCAATATTTAAATAAAGTGCATCTGCCGCTTCGTTGATGAGCATTGCCACAATACGATTTACAATTTCATTGCCTAACTTTTCATCTTTATTTGGTTCGGGATTTATGGCATTTTCGTTGTAGTCGTAATATCCTTTTCCTGTTTTTCGTCCCAAATAACCGGCTTCGTATAAGCGTTTTTGTGTGAAAGAGGGTTTGTATCTTGGGTCGTAGAAAAATTCCTTAAAAACCGTTTCGGTAACTTTATAATTAACATCATTACCAATGAAATCCATTAAAGTGAATGGACCCATTCTAAATCTGCCAATTTCTTTCATAGCCCAATCAATAGTGGCTACATCGGCAATACCTTCTTCCAATATACGTATTGCCTCTCCGTAAAATGGGCGCGCAACACGATTGACAATAAATCCGGGAGTATCCTTTGCCAGAACGGTTATTTTATCCCAAGAATCTATCAATGCTTTTGCTTCTTGCATAATGTTTTTGTCGGTTTGAATAGCAGGGATAATCTCAACCAAAGGCATCAAAGGCGCCGGGTTGAAAAAATGAATTCCGATAACTCGATTGGCATGTTCGCATGCCGCCGCAATAGAAGCAATGGACAGGGAAGAGGTATTACTTGCCAAAATAGTGGTTGGTTTTGTAATATCTTCCAATGCTTTGAATACCGATTTTTTAATCTCTAAATTTTCGATAATTGCTTCTATAATAATGTCGCATTGATGCAACTCGTTAAAATCTTCGGAGAAAACAATATTTGCCAAAATATCATCTTTTTTGGCTTCATTTATTTTTCCTTTTTCTACTAAGCGTGATAAAATTTTATTTAATTGCGATTGTGCTTTTTCGAGTGCTTCTACATTTTTATCATGTAAAATTACTGAATGCCCATAAGTTGCGGCAACTTGAGCAATTCCGCTTCCCATAGTTCCTGAACCTAATACACCTACTGTTTTCATATCGTTTCTTGTTATATTTTATAAATTATATTCCTTTAAATTCGGGTTTGCGTTTTTCCAAAAAGGCATTTACACCTTCCTGATAATCGTAAGTTTGTCCGGCAATAGTTTGGTATTCATTTTCCAAATCCAATTGTTCGTTCAATGTAGTAGTGAATGATTTGTTTAATAGCTTTTTGGTCAATCCAAGACCTTTTGTAGGCATATTGGCAATTTTAATTGCTAATTTTTTGGCTTCTTCTTCAAAAGATTCATCATCGAACCATTTGTAAATCATACCCATTTTTTCTGCTTCTTCGGCACTTACTTTGTCACCGGTCATCATTAATGCTGATGCTTTTTGCCAACCGATTAATCGAGGTAAAATATACGTTCCACCACTGTCGGGGATTAACCCGATTTTACTGAATGCTTGAATAAAAGAAGCTGATTTTGTAGCTACCACAATATCACAAGCCAAAGCAATATTTGCTCCGGCACCTGCTGCTACTCCATTTACAGCGGCTATAAAGGGTTTTTCCGTATTTCTTATTAGTTGTATAATCGGGTTATAATGTTCTTCGACAATCTTTGTTAATTCAGGACCATTAGGGTCTATTGCTTCGGCTAAATCTTGACCTGCACAAAATGCTTTTCCGTTTCCGGTAACATAAAAACATCTTACTTTCTCATTATTCGCTTGCTCTTTAATGAAATCTTGCAATGCTAATGCCATTGGTCGAATAAAAGAATTAAATTTTTCAGGTCGATTTAATTGTATGTAAGCTATATTGTCTTTAAGCTCAGTAATGATGTAATTTTCCATAGTTTAATTTTTAGATTATCAAAGAAAAAAAAATCCTTCGAATTACCGAAGGATTTTTAAGAGATTGTATTAACATTAGTTATTTTAGCAAATTGACATGACCTGTATGATGATGCCTTCGAGGGGTATATAATTCTTTAAGTTCCACATCCCAAATATATGTTCCGGTTTGCACAAGTTTACCTTGATACGTTCCGTCCCAACCTTCGTTAATATCATGCGTTTCAAATAACAGATGTCCCCAACGGTCATAAATTCGTAAAGTGAAGTCTTCCTCGGAAATAGAATTTCCTTTTATAAAGAATAATTCATTTTTTCCATCTCCGTTTGGCGTGAAACTGTTGGGCACATATAAGGCATATTCACTTGTCATTACCACCCGTTTCATAATTGAATCTTTACAATTATATTGATTGGTAACAACCAACATTACTGTATAGTCATCGGGCTTGTTGTCAGGATAAGTATAAGTAGGGTTTTCATCAGTTGATTGAACTACTGGAATGCTGTCGTAATTAAAATACCAGTAGTAATAAACTCCTCCGTTACTTAAATTGTGGAAGGTAACCTCAGTGTTTAACAAATCACTCGAATCCGGATCGGCAATAAAGTCTGCTGTTGGGTAGTCATAAGCACATACAAAGTTGTTATATAATGAATCTGCCGTACAACCTGCAGGCGAGTATGATGTAACGAGAATATCGTAGCAATCCGGACTGACAAAGGTATAATTAAATGCGGTATCACTATGAAAGGATGGTTGACCATCTCCCATATTCCAAACAATCGAATCGGTTAAATGATTTAAAGGTGTAAATCGGATTGTAACCGGATAACAACCTCCGTTTGTATCTACACTGATTAAAGGATTGTCGATAGGATACCAATTCACTAAGAAACAAGCCGTATCTGCAGGCGTTTCACATTGGTCGGTAACTACAACACATATATTGCTGTTGTCATTCGGAATTTGATAAATCAATGAATCGCCCGTAGCAATATTGTTCCAATTGTTATACCAGGTATAATTTAGTGCGCCAAAGCCGCCGTTTGCATTTGCTTTTACATAAATAAAATCATCCGGACAAATAGAATCATTCGGTATATTGTTTACAATAATTGGCGGATGTAGAGTAACTAAAATGGAATCAGTTTTACTACAACTGTTCGCATCGGTTACCGTTACTGAATAATAGGTGTCAAGCATTGGCGTAACGATAATATTTGAATCAGTTTGGGAAGTGTTCCATAAATAGGTATATGAAGGAGTTCCTCCTGTAGAAGTGGCGGATAAATTTGCCGCTCCCGTTAAACAAATCGTTGTGTCTTGAGATAAAATTAAAGTAATGGAATCAGGTTGCCCAATATAAACCGTTGTATCATTCATACACCCAAATCCATCATCTACAGTAACGATATATGTTCCTTCACTAACATTAAATACAGTATTAGGTAAAGCTATAGCTGAATCAATTATTGTGTTGGTTACACTGTCGGTAATATAAAAATTATAATTCGTAACACCGGATATATTTGTTGGATTAATTGAGATTGTTCCGGATGTATCACCATAACAAAGTGCGTCGGTTGTCGTTACATTAGGAGAAATGCAACATAAATTTATCAATAAACTAGCGGTGTCTGCACAACCACCAAGCGTATCGGTAACTACTACTGTGTAAGTGATTGTATCTTGGGGGGTAACTTCCGGATTAGGAATAGTTGTGTTGTTAATCCACATATTTGGTGTCCAAGAGTATGAAAAATAACTGGTGTCTGCATTTGCATTACAAACTGTAAAAAGTATGTTTGGTCTGTCAGCTGATGGAGTAGGGGTACCACCATAACAAACACCACCTCCGTCACTTCTGTAATACAAAACGGAATTAAACGTTGTGGTTGTATAGTACGTAGGGCTGTTACTAGTGTAATTTGAAGAACCTTGATATAAATCAAAACAAGTTTCAATTAATAAATTGGAAGTGCCATCCCAATCATAAGCATTGGTTAATGGTATAGTTACCCATCCTGTAGCAATATTAATTGTTTGAGCAGGTGCAACGACAACAGTTCCTGTTTCCCAATTTGACAATTGAGTGGAATTAGTACATTTCATTCTTACCTCAAAATTGGGGTAAGTAGAAATTCCGTTGATTTGTCCCACATTAAATGCAATTGAAGTAATCTTTCCTGCAGTAAATCCGGCTGCTTGCAATTCTGTAGCCAAATATAAAATTTGATGTCTGGCGCCGGTATACCAATTACCAAATGGTGCAGGATAAGTTGTAGAACTTAATAACCCTGTACCATTACCTATTTGCACTTGAGAAGAGCCGCCAACGCATTGGTTGTTGGCACTTAACCCACATGATGTTGGTATTGGATTGCCATATTGAACTTCAAGTTGTGTCGTTGGGTTTAAACCACAATTCAACAATGTGTCTTGCGCAGCAACATTAATAGTTGGTTTTATATTTGGAGAAACAAGAATCTCAAGAGAGTCTGTTTTAACACATCCTTGTGAACTGGTAGCTGTAACAGAAACCCAATTACTTCCTGCACTTCCCATCGTATCAATAGGGTTAGGGATAGTGTTATTGTTTAATCCTGAAGCCGGACTCCAAACTTGAGAGTAAGATCCTGCAGGGTTGTATGCAACATTTAATTGCACTAAATCATTTAAACAAACAGCGCTGTCAGATGCTGTTAAGGTCATTTGAAAATCCGGCACTACATAAACGGTAACGGTATCTGTATTTGAACAAGAAGCCATTGTAGGATTTGTTACCACATAAGTAGTGGTAACTGAAGGTGTTGCAACTGGATTAGCACAAGGGTTACAACTAAAATTCTGACCAACAACTATTGGGTCACCGGATAAAACAGTCCAATTAAAGTTATTTCCACCGGATGCACTTAATTGTGCTCCTTGATTGCCACAAATAGTATCGTCAGGACTTGCAGTAACACCATCGAAAACATAAATATTGTATGTGTAATATTGTGTACCTGAAATAGGGCAAGCATCATCTTGTACGGTTACAGTAAATACATTTAAACCACTGTCTTGAGCTGTTGGTGTCCAGTTAAAAGTTGCTGTTGGATTTTGGCAATTTTGACAGGTAACATTAAAACTTGAGCCAGGTAAAGATTGATTACTGTTTGATGACACAGAGATGTTATCTCCTTCTGGGTCACTAAATAATATTTGAAAATTAACATTGTCTCCCGGACACATTGTAACAGAATTTGGTCCTGTTTGTTGAACAGTAGGTCCTCCAGATAAATTAACAAACCCACCTAAATTACCACATGTTGGATTTGCGGATGATGAAGGAGGAGAATTTGTACAACTTCCGGAAATTACAATTTGCATTTCCCTAAAATATGTATTTATAAGGACTCCATTTCTATATTCATCAATTCTAACAGAAATAACACAAATTTGACCTCCATTAGGAGTAAAACACATTTCTCCTGTTGTCGGATCAAAATTAAATGCTCCTGTTGTAATTACTGGGTTTGTAATAGAATAACCTGTATTATATGGAATTGGAGTGCCAGGGGGAGTAAAACCCTCTAAAGGTTGAGATAATGAAAATACTAATGAGTCTCCATCGGGATCATATGCCCCATGATTATATGAATATAATTGACCATTACATGCATAAGGTGTTGGTATAGTTGAGAATTGAGGTGAATTATTACATAATCCATTTGCATTATTTAATGTTGATTGTATAAATATATCTCTTGTACTTGGAGTTTGTAGATTAGTAATAGCATTATTTCGACAACATGTACTCCAATAAAGAACCCAGTCGGGGCAGTTTTGTGGTAATGTAATAGTACCAGAATAATACCAAGCTTCTGTTCCTGGTTGTGTTCCACCATTACATGTAGAAGTTGCAGTTGGGCATAATTGAGAAACATTTACTATGCTGTCATTTGATACTGTCAAACTTGCAGTTGCACCACAAGAAGCGGAAGAGAAGTTTATTGTTTGGCTTGTTCCCGGAGTAATACCACTACAATCTCTATATATAGTCAAAAGAACCTGGTAAGTATTATTCCCCAAGCAGGTATAAGTAATATCAGCTCCCATTACATGAGATGCAAATGATGTTTGTATCTGGCTGATAAACAGTATTAAAACCACTAAAATTCGAAGGTACATATTATGTTTTCTTTATATTATATTTAATAAAACGAAAAAAGACAGACAATAGTTGCCTGTCTTTTTTATAAAAATTGAATTTTTATTTAATTATCGTGATTGAGCCTTTATATACTTTTTCCAATAATGGAACATCTAGAATGAAAAAGTAAGTTCCGGCATTCACATCAGGTACCCAAGAGTTATCATATCCCTCCTTTTCGTATATTTTTTTACCCCATCTGTTATAGATTACCAAATGATTGTCTGGGTAAAATTCTAAGCTTGGGAATACCAATGCATCATTTTTTCCGTCGCCGTTTGGTGTAATTACATTTGGCATAGTTAAATCAGAAATAATAATATATTCCATTGAAGCTTGATCTGTACAACCGTATTGATTGGTAACAGTTAAAACTATAGGATATGTTCCGGGTGTTTCATAAACGGTTGTTGGATTTTGTAGATTACTGGTATCACCATTTCCAAAATCCCAGTGCCAGTAAACAGGATTTCCTGTAGATAAATCAGTAAAGACTATATCTCCAAAAATTTCTCCTTTTCCTTCAGGAGTAATGCTGAAAGCAGCATTTGGTACGGGCAATGCAGTGATGGTAAAGTTAGCAGTATCTGAGCAACCATAACTGTCAATTACTATTAAATAATGATTGCCTTGTTGCTGGAGTACTGTTGTGTCATTATTATCTCCGTTACTCCAATAAATAGAGTCATAAAGATCTGTATGTACAGTTAATAAAGCTCCGGGACATACAGGTTGTAAGCCATAAACATTGGCTGCAGGTGATGATTGTGTAACTGTAACCGATGAACTCCCTGAACATCCAGTGTTGTCAGTAACAGTAACGGTATACGTTCCTGCTCCTGCAACAGTTGTTTGCGTAGTTGAACCGGAGGGACTCCAAGAGTAAGAAGCATATGAATTTACAGTTGTTAACACTAAACTGTCGTTAAAGCAATAGTGGAAATTAGTATCTCCGTTTATTGTAACAATTTGTGGAGTAGGTGAAGGAACAGAATTAACAGTTATTGTGTCTGAAGTTTTTGTACATCCGTTTTGTGTTACAGTAACCCAATATTGACCGGGTTGTGTAACATTTAAAAGTTGACCTGTGTTACCTGTATTCCACTGGTAACTAGAATATCCTGAACCGGCATTTAGCACAACATTAGAGCCAAGACAAAAAGCAGTATCTGTCAAAGCAGGTTTGGGAACTATAATTTCATTTACAGTTTGTGTATCGGTAGAAAAAGTACAATTACCAACACTTACCGTTGCGAAATAATCTCCCGGTTGAGTTGCAAAAATTGATTGATTCGTATCATTTGTTAATGGCGTATTGTTAAAATACCACTGATATGAATCATATAAACCGTTTACAGATAATAATGTACTGTCATTTTCGCAGAAAGATAAACTTCCTTGAAGCAATGGTAAGCTACCAACAATTATAATTAAAGCAGAATCGGAAATTTTTGTACATCCTTGACTGCTTACTTCTGCATAAAAATAAGTACTGTCTTGAGAAGTTGTTGCAGTTGGGGAAAGTATAGTAGAATCATTGAGCAAGGTACCGTTATACCAGTCAATATCGTATGTTCCGGGAGGTGTTATAGTTAAATTTATTGGTACGGTTACACCACCTTGATTATTACATACAACACTGTCTCCTGTAACAGTCATTTGGAAATCAGGTACAACTACAATTCTAACGGTATCTGCAGATGAACAAGCTAAACTGGTAGGTGAAGTTACTATATATGTAGTAGTAGTATCAGGAGATGCAATTGGTGTGGCGCAGTTTTGACAAGAAAAATTGGTGTCAACCGGTACCGGTGTTCCATCTAAAAATGTCCAGTTGTAATTTGTGCTTACACCACCACCATAAGCTTGCAATTGATAAGATTGTCCACGACAAATAGTATCGTCAGGTCCCGCATATACTTGATCCAATACATATACATCATAAGTATAATACATTACACCGGGAATAGGACAAGCATCATCTTGTACAGAAACTGTAAACACATTTAATCCTGTATCAAGCGCTGTAGGAGTCCACCAAAAAGTTAAGGTATCTACCGGACAAGCAGAAGAACAATTTAATGTGTAATTCCCGCCATTTATAGTAACCGGAATATCAGTTGAAGTTGTTACATTATCGCCGTCAGGGTCTGAAATAGGTATTTGAAATTGAACCGAATCGTTTGGACACATAACAACCGAGTTACTGTCAATTACTTGAACTGATGGCCCGCCCGTAATGTTAATAAATCCTCCACCGGCACATGAGTTGGCTGTTGCATTACCAGCCAAAGGAGGTGAGTTTGAACAAGATGATTGAATAACAACTTGCATCTCACGACGATAAGAACCAATCATTACATTATTTCGGTATTCAAATACATCTACGGCAATTACATCGTAATCGGCTTGCGTTGGAGTAAAACACATTTCACCGGTATTGTTGTTAAAGTTAAAAGGTGAAGCGATAACCGGTAAGTTAACCGAATATCCCGGATTATAAGCAATAGGTATACCGGGAGGAGTTGTACCTTCTAATGGTTGAGCTAATTGATAATATAAAGAATCGCCATCAGGGTCGTAAGCACCGTGGTTATAGCTGAAAGTTTGCCCCACACAAATATAAGGAGTAGGGATTGCTGAAAATTGTGGAGAACTGTTTGTCGGAGCTGTTAAGTTGTCCATAGTTACCATTATGAAGATATCTGCACCGCCGGGACCTACTAAGTTTGTAATAGCACTGTTTCTACAGCAAGTGCTCCAATATATTTGCCAGTCATTACAATTGGCAGGCATAGTTATGGTAGCGGAATAATAATAAGCTTGTGTACCTGGTAATGACCCACCATTACAAGTAGTAAGTTGGCCGGGACAAACCTGAGAAACATCGACTACACTATCTTGAGTAAAACTTTGATTAAAAGATTGCCCACAGCTTGAAGATTGAAAATTTACAAATTGTGTAGAGCCGGGAGTAATACCACTACAATCTCTGTATAATACCAATTTAAACAAAAAAGTATTTCCTGAAATATGTGTGTAAGTAATATCGGCACCTCTTACGTGAGAAGCCGAAGCATTATTGCTTAAAAATACCCCAAGGGTTAAAACCATAAATAACTTAATTAATCCTTTTTTCATAATGATAAATATTGTTTTATAAAATTTTACTTAAAGACCAAAGATAGAATAAAAAAGTTGCATGGCATAAAAAAAATTTTTTTTCATATAAAAAATCATAAATTCGCAAGGTGTAAAAATTAATCCATTTAAAGTATTGAATTCATGACAAAATTTGGAACAAAAGCCATACATGGCGGATTAGAAGAACGCAATTCTTTTGGGGCTGTAATGACTCCAATTTATCAAACTTCTACATACATTCAGGCAAAACCCGGCGATCATGAAGGGTATGAATATTCACGTTCGCAAAACCCAACCCGCTTTGCGTTAGAAAGAAATTTGGCAGCCATTGAAAATGGCCGGTTTGGTTTTGCATTCAGCAGTGGTTTGGCAGCAATAGATGCCGTATTGAAATTATTTAATCCCGGAGATGAAATTATTGCCGCCAATGATTTATATGGCGGAACGCATCGTTTATATACAAAAGTCTTTAGTAAATACGGCTTAAAATTTCATTTTGTAGATATGCAAAATGTTGAGGCAATTGAGGAGTATGTGAATGAAAATACTAAACTTATTTGGATTGAAACTCCAACCAATCCAATGTTGAATATTATAGATATAAAAGGAGCTTCGGATATTGCAAAAAAATATAATTGTTTGCTGGGTGTTGATAATACTTTTGCTTCGCCCTATTTACAAAACCCGTTGGATTTAGGTGCCGACATTGTGATGCATTCGGCGACAAAATATTTGGGTGGACATTCTGATTTGGTAATGGGAGCGCTTATTGTTAATGACAAAAAATTAGCAGAAGATATATATTTTATACAATATGCCACAGGAGCTGTTGCCGGTCCTCAAGATTCATTTTTGGCATTGAGAGGCATTAAAACGTTGCATGTAAGGATGAAACAACATTGTGAAAATGCTCGTACCATTGCAGATTTTTTAAGCAATCATCCAAAAATTGAGAACTTGTACTATCCGGGATTGCCCACACATCGCAACCATGAGATTGCCAAAAAGCAAATGCGCGATTTTGGCGGAATGATTTCTTTTACTTTAAAAGGAGATAAATACGAAGATGCTGAGAAATTCTTAACTTCAACTCATTTGTTTGCTTTGGCAGAAAGTTTAGGAGGGGTGGAATCGTTGGTTAATCATCCGGCAAGTATGACACATGCCTCTATACCAAAAGAGGTGCGTGATGAAAACGGAATTAAAGACACGTTGATTCGTTTATCGGTTGGGATTGAAGATGTTGAGGATTTAATTGATGATTTAAAACAAGCGTTGGATAATATTTAATGCGTGAGGGATGTGTAGGGTTTTGCCAAAGGCAAAAGCACTGCCCCGACAGGGGATTGCCGAAGCAAAGCGAAGCCCGGAACAGCCCGGTGTGGCAAAGCCACACACGCCCAAAATAAATAACAATAATTATGGGACATAAACATAAGTTTGCAGTAATAGGTTTGGGGCTTTTTGGCTCGGCTATAGCCCGCAAATTATCGGCAAAAGGTGCCGAGGTAATTGCCATTGACAATGATGAAAACAATGTAGAAAACATTAAGGACGATGTGGCGCAAGCCGTTACACTTGATGCGACGGATAAAAAAGCTTTGTTGTCGCAAGGGGTGAATGAGGTGGATGCGGTTGTGGTTGCCATTGGTGAGAATTTTGAGGCGCTGTTGTTATGTACGGTTTATTTGCAAGAAATGAACGTAAAACGTTTAATTGCCCGTGCCAATGATGCGCAACAGCGAAAAATATTGGAAAAATTGGGTATTGAAGAAATTCTGTCGCCGGAAGATGAGGTAGGAAAAGTAGTTGCCGAACGGTTGATAAATCCTTCGTTGTTGAGTATGCTGCAACTGCCCGATGAATATGAAGTGGTAGAAGTGAAAGCGCCTAAAAAAGCTATTGGCAGAACATTGAAAGATATTGATTTTCAGCGTCGATACGAATTGAATGTGGTAACCATAAAACGATATGCCGACAGTGAGAAAGCGGAAACCAAGTGTCACGTAATTGGTGTGCCCGACCCGGAAACGGTTATCTCGGAGAATGACAATTTATTGTTGTTTGGAAAAGTGAAAAATATTGAGAAATTTATAGAAATAAACGAATAAATGAAAAGTTTATACATTATTACCGGAACAGGAAAAGGTTTGGGAAAAGCATTGGCAGAAGTTGTTTTGTCGGAAGGAGCAATGGTTTTGGGTATTTCCAGAACTAAATCGATAGAACACGACAATTACCAACACATTACGTTGGATTTAAACAATGTAGAAAAAGTGTCCGGTTTTGCATTGCCTGCAGATGTTAATGAATATGAAAAAGTGGTTTTAGTGAATAATGCCGGCATTTTGGGCGACATTAACCACGTAGGGAAACTCAATAATGATACGATAGCGCAAACTTTTACGGTAAATACTATTGCGCCGGCTATTTTGATGAACAATTTTATGCGTCAATATAAAGGATTTAAGGGTGAAAAAATTGTATTGAATATCAGTTCGGGAGCGGGAAAAGTTGCAATTGACGGGTGGAGTGCTTATTGTGCCTCGAAAGCGGCTGTTGATATGTTTACACAAGTAGCGGCAAAAGAAATAGCCATAGACGGGCTGGATTTTAAAGTATTTGCTTTGTCGCCCGGAATTATAGACACGAATATGCAAGAACAAATTCGCCAAGCTGATAAAGAGGGCTTTTCGGAAGTGGAACGATTTAAGGAGTATAAAGCCAATAATGAATTGCAATCGGCAGAAGAAACGGCTCAAAAAATTTATTGGTTTTTACAAAATACAGCGCAATTTAACGATGTAATTGTTTCGGTAAGAGATTTTTAAAGAATGAAAAAAATTACGGCAGATTATATTTTTGACGGCTTCCGGATGCTTCCGGAAGCCGTATTAATTTTAAATGATGTGGGCGAAGTTCAAGAGTTGGTTGAACAGCCCGAAGAATCGTTACGCGAATCGGCGCAATATTTCAAAGGCATCGTTTCGCCCGGATTTATCAATGTGCATTGCCACTTGGAATTGTCTCATTTATATAAAAAAGTGCCCGAAAAAACAGGGTTGCCTAAATTCATTCGTCAAATACCGGAGATTAGAGAAATTGATGTGGAACAAAAAGCAGAAGCCATTAAAAATGCCGATAAAGATATGTATGAAAACGGCATAGTGGCTTGCGGCGATATTTCCAATACTGCCGACAGTTTTGAAACGAAAATCCATTCAAATATACAGTATCACACGTTTTTGGAGGTTTTTGGCTCATTGCCCGATATTGCCGATAAAGTAATGGAAAATGCGCAAAAGCTTAAAAACGAGTACATTTCTTTATTCCAAAAAAACGGTAAAACACCAAAAATATCCATTACACCACACGCACCTTATTCCATATCTGAGCCGTTGTTGAAATATTTAACTAATGTTTGTGATACAGAAGAAGGTATAATGAGCGTGCACAACCAAGAAACCGAGTCGGAAAACGAAATGTTTAAAGCCGGCAGCGGTGAATTGTTGGATGTGCTTAAATCTTTTGGTTTGTCATACGATTGGTGGAAACCCACAGGGTTTAATTCATTGCCTTCTTTTATGAGTAGGTTTGGCAAATGCCAAAAAAATATTTTGGTGCATAATACATTTACTACTCAACAAGATATAGAATGGATGTATAAATATTCGCCCGAAAATTATTGGTGTTTTTGCCCTAATGCCAATTTGTATATTGAAGATAAATTGCCCGATTTTTCTGTTTTTAAACCTTATGCGGATAAATGTGTTTTGGGTACCGACAGTTTGGCTTCCAATTGGCAATTAAACATTATGGACGAAATCAATACGATTTTAAAAAACTCTACGGTTTTTACCTTGCCGGAATTGTTGCAAATGGCAACTTCCAACGGAGCCAAAGCATTAAACTTTTATAATCTTGGCAGTTTTGAAAAAGGAAAAAAGCCCGGCGTTGTCAATATTTCAGAGAAAGGCAATAAATACGTGAACAAACGGATTCTTTAAACTTTTACAACCTGAATAACCAAATATTTGGAAACACTCCAAAAACGTTTTGGGTCGGTTATTTTAATTGCTTTTACCGTTTCGCCATCGGTATCCAGTTCGTAGCTGTCTTGCGGATGTGTGGTAACTATTTTTACTTCTTTTACCATCAGAGGAATAACATTTTCTTCCTCAATATTCAGTTCGGTAAAATAATCTTTGTTAAAATCATCTTTCAGTTTGGCAATTTTTCCTAAACCTATAAAGCCGCCTTCTTTAGTCAATACGCCGTTATCTTTCAATTCTTTATATGTGCCAATGCAATAATAAGCTTTGTTAAGTTCTTGTACGGTGCTGTCTAATTCGGCAACACGTTGGTTGTATTGTTCAAATAAAAATTTAAGCTCTTCATCCGATTGCAATAAACGTTGTTGTAATTCGGCAATTTGTGCGTCTTTTTCCTGAATTTGAGCTGTTAGGTTTTCGATGAATTTATTCAACTCTTCAATTTGTTTATTGGCTTTGTTCAGTTTATTATTAGATTTTTTTAGTTTCGAAGCTAAATAATTGATTTTCTTTTTATTCTCTTCCAACAGTTGGTTTATCCACTGTAAATCTTTGGCCACTTGTTCTTTTGCCGTAGCATCATTTTCGCCGTCCGAAACATTAACATTTACAATGTTTTCTCTTTCTTTTATGGCTTTAATGTTTTCTTGAATTTCGTTGAATGTGTGAATAAACTCTTGCAATGAGCTGTCTTTTCCCGTAAGTTGTTGTTCCATTTGCATTTTTTCTGCTTTCAGCTCTTCCAGTTCTTTTTGCAATTCTTCCTCACGATTATCACAAGCAGTAAAAAGCACTGTAGCAAATAACAATAATAATATGGAGTGTAATTTCCGATTTTTCATAGCTTTAAATATTCTGTTTAAACAAAGATAAAAGATATTTTTATAGAAATAGAAAATTTATCGTTTATTAAGCATTTAATTCGTGTAACTGAATAAAGGTTGGTAACTTTGCACATTGATTAATACAAAACTATGAGTCATTTAATTGCACCATCTATTTTGTCGGCAGATTTTGCCAATATGCAAGCCGAATGCGAAATGATAAATCGCAGTGAAGCCGATTGGTTCCATGTAGATGTAATGGATGGGATGTTTGTTCCTAATATTACATTTGGAATGCCTGTAATAAAGGCGTTTAAAAAACATGCTCAAAAACCGTTTGATGTACATTTAATGATAGAAAAACCCGAGCGATACATTTCGGATTTTAAACAAGCCGGAGCCGATATTCTTACCGTACATTATGAGGCAAGCACCCATTTGCATCGCACGGTGCAAAATATTCATTCTGAAGGGATGAAAGCCGGTGTGGCATTAAATCCGCATACCAATATTCAATTATTAGACGATATAATTGCCGATTTGGATTTGGTTTTGATAATGTCGGTAAACCCCGGATTTGGCGGACAGAAATTCATTGAAAATTCGTACCGTAAAATTGCCGAGTTGAAAAATTTGATTATTCAACGAAACAGTAAAGCGTTAATAGAAGTTGATGGTGGTGTAAACAGCGATAATGCGCCTAAATTAGTAGAAGCCGGAGCCGATGTTTTGGTTGCCGGAAGTTTTATTTTCAAATCGCAAAATCCTGAAGAAACCATTTCACGCTTAAAGAATTTCTAAAGTTAATCCTAAAATTATTTCTTATTTAAAACTCAAC
The DNA here is from genome assembly GCA_002295925.1 of Flavobacteriales bacterium UBA852. Lineage (GTDB taxonomy): Bacteria > Bacteroidota > Bacteroidia > Flavobacteriales_E > Vicingaceae > UBA852. Next base: position 29,114 of record DBGO01000017.1, on the reverse strand, counting down.
CGTCTGTTGAGCATAATAATTATTACCCTGTTTATTTTATGAAAAAGTATTTGAATTTATTTGATTTTAAACAAAAAGTGGATTACAAAACCGAAGTACTCTCCGGACTAACGGTTGCAATTGCTATGATACCCGAAGCCGTTGCATTTGCTTTGATAGCCGGCTTGTCGCCGCTTACAGGATTATATGCGGCATTTGTAATGGGGTTTGTTACTTCTGTTTTAGGCGGACGCCCAGGAATGATTTCAGGCGCAACCGGTGCTGTTGCTGTTGTATTGGTTGTATTGGCTAAGCAATACGGTGTAGAGTATGTATTTGCCACGGTTATTTTAGCCGGAATTATCCAAATGATTGCAGGATTTTTACGCTTGGGAAAATTTATGCGATTGGTGCCACAACCTGTAATTTTTGGATTTGTCAATGGATTGGCAATTATTATCTTTATGTCGCAAATTGAGCAATTTAAGGATAATTCGGGCGAATGGCTTTCCGGAAACGCACTTTACATCTTTTCGGGTTTGGTTTTGCTTACCATGCTTTTAATCTGGCTTTTGCCAAAAATAAGCAAAGCAATACCTGCTTCTTTATTATCCATTTTAACAATTTTCGGAATCGTTTGGCTTTTAAAATTAGATACCAAAACCGTTGGCGATATTGCCTCTATTGAGGGTGGATTCCCGCCGTTTCATCTGCCTGAAATTCCTGTAAATTTTGAAACATTAAAAATTATTTTCCCTTATGCCCTTATTGTAGCAGGCGTGGGCTTGATAGAGAGTTTACTGACGCTTAATATTATTGATGAAATTACCGAAACCAGAGGAAAAGGAAATAAAGAAGCCGTTGCTCAAGGAACAGCCAATATTTTATCCGGATTATTTTCGGGGATGGGCGGATGTGCAATGATTGGTCAGAGTTTAATAAATATCTCGTCCGGAGCACGTGCCAGATTGTCGGGGATAGTAGCATCGGTTATGTTGTTGGTTTTTATTATGTATGGTGCCGATTGGGTAGGGAAATTGCCTATGGCAGCGCTTACCGGCTTGATGATGATGGTGGCCATTGGAACGTTTGAGTGGGCAAGTCTGAAAACATTTAAACGAATGCCAAAATCGGATATTTTGGTAATGGTTTTAGTAACGTTGGTAACGGTTTTCTTACACAATTTGGCTTTAGCCGTAATTATAGGTGTAATAATTGCCGCTTTGGTTTTTGCTTGGGATAATGCCAAACGTATCCGTGCACGAAAATATATTGATGAAAATGGTGTGAAGCATTATGAAATATACGGTCCGTTATTTTTTGGTTCAGTAGCGGCTTTCAACGAAAAATTTGATGTGAAAAACGACCCCGATGAAGTCATTATAGATTTTGCAGAGAGTAGAGTTGTGGATATGTCGGCTATTGAAGCATTGAATAAAATAACCGAGCGCTATCGAAAAGCAGGTAAGAAAGTGCATTTAAAACACTTGAGTCCCGATTGCCGAAAATTACTCAAAGATGCTGCGGATTTAATTGATGTAAATGTAATGGAAGACCCGACTTATAAAGTGGCTGTGGATAAAATTTAATATTTATGAAAATAAAAAACCATCCTCAATCGAGGATGGTTTAAGAATAAACCGGTAAGTTTTTCGTAGATTATTAATTATTAACCCCCAAAACTAATGAAATACGATTTTTTTAGAAACTTCCGATTTATCCGATTTTAATTTCAAAAAGTAAACACCTTTTGAAATATTGTTTGGTAAATTTAAGGTAAAACTTCCTATATTAGAAATAAAATTAGATGAATATAGTAATTCTCCCAATTGATTGTATAATTCTATTCGATTAAAACGATGTTCCAATGGCCATTCTAAAGTAACAGTACGATTGTTATTCACCGGATTAGGGAATAGTTTTACCGATTCGGCAGAAATGAAATTTTCATTGACACTGTTCCATTGTCCGCTACAACCTTGAGAGTTGAGTAAAGAAGCACGAGCTGTATTTAAAAATGACCACATACGAGCTTTTTGACCTTTTGTAAACATATTCATACAAGCATCAGCAGAATAATCCATGTAATTTTCCACCATATCGGGTGGGTCAATTCCTCTACTTGCCCAATAAGAGGAGGTATCAAAACACGTATTTTTTGTAGTATCGCAATCCGATTGTGAAGCCGCATCAGCATTGGGAGTGTCGCCTACGTAATCAGTAGAGTCGCATGCACCGTCTCCCCAAATGTGTCGCATACCTAACCAGTGACCAACTTCATGCGTAGCAGTTCTGCCTTTGTTTGCCGGAGCAGCGTTGCTGTCCCAAGGACGGTCGCCAAAATGTTGGTAAGTGATAACAACTCCATCGGTAGCAGGGTCCTCACCCGGAAATTGAGCATATCCCAAAACAAATGGAGTGCCGCCAAACGACATATCGCAAACCCATAAGTTTAAATAACTGTCGGCAGGCCAAGGGTCTGCACCACCGGTAGAACTGCTCTTAACGCTATTGTCAAAAGGTGTCATGAAAAAATTCGATTGCGTTGATTGCACACGGTTAATGCCGTTTGTCCAATTGCCGTTTGGGTCAACATTTGCCAAACAAAATTCTATTTGAATGTCGGCGGCTAATGTGTCAAAAATGGAACGCGCATAAATTGTATCATCGTTTAATTTTCTGAAATCTTTATTTAAGCGTTCAATTTGCGAATAAATTAAACTGTCGGCAATATTTTGTTCGGGCGTGTTGGGATTATATACCACATGCACCACTACCGGAATGGTAACAATTGCCGAATCTGCTTTCGACAGGTTATTCTCTTTCAACCATTTTGCGGCTATTTTTTCTATATTTTGACGAGTTTCCAGCAATTGTGGATTTTGTTTTACGCGTTGCCGGAAGTTTAAAGGAGTAGCACATTTTTCGGTTTGTGCGTATGTAAGCATTGAGCTAAATATTAATGCTGCTGATAGTAACGGTTTAATTTTCATTATTTCAAAATTAAATTATTGTTCTTTTCGAAAATATAAAATAATGTTTTGCATAGTGAGGTTAAATTGATAAATGGTTTTATTTTTTGATGAATGGAGAAATTAAATATTGCGTTTATTTCTAATACGCATATTTATTAATTCTACCACCAAAGAATACGCTACCGCAAAGTAAATATAACCTTTCGGAACGTGATAATGAAATGCTTCGGCAATGAGCATTGTTCCGATAAGTATCAAAAAAGAGAGAGCCAATATTTGAAAGGTTGGATGCTTGTGAATAAAATCGCTGATAATTCCTGCAAAAGTCATCATTACAAGCATTGCCAAAACAACTGCAATTATCATGATAATGATGTGTTCTGTCAGTCCTATGGCTGTTAAGATGCTGTCGAAAGAAAATACAATGTCCAATAAAATAATTTGTACAATGGTAGACCAAAAATTTGGTGTGGCTTTTTCCTTTTCGGCTTTTTCATCGGCGTGTTGATTAATTTTTTCGTGAATTTCCGATGTGCTTTTGGCTAATAAAAATAATCCACCGCCCAATAAAATTAAATCTCTTCCGCTTAAATGATAATCGTGATAAGATAAAATGGGGTCGGTAAAATGAATGATGTATGAAATTCCTACTAACAAACCAATTCTGAATATTATAGCCAGCGATAAACCTATCAAGCGTGCTTTGGGTTGCTTTTCTTTGGGCAATTTTCCGGTTACCAATGAGATGAAAATAATATTGTCTATACCCAGAACAATTTCTAAAAAGGTAAGTGTAACAAGTGCTATCCACGTTTCGGGTTGTGTAAAGATGTCGAGAAACATATTATTACAAGTTTTTGTTAATCAGATTGTTGGCTAATTCGCGTGCTTGTTTATCGGTTTCCAATAAATCGTCCAGCGTGGGCGATTGAATAAAGCTTGCTTTTTGCATTACTTGTTCATTAATTGTAGCAATATCTAAAAATTTAATTTTATCGTACAAAAAAGCATCTACGGCAATTTCGTTTGCAGCGTTTAGGATGCAAGCTAAATTACCGCCTTTGTTTAATGCTTCATAAGCCAATTGTAAATTTTTAAAAGTGGCGGAGTCGGGTTGTGCAAAGGTAAGTTGAGGGTAATCCAAAAAGTTGAAGCGAGGTAAATCGGAAGTTAAACGATTGGGGAATGCCAAAGCATATTGAATAGGTAATTTCATATCGGGCAATCCCATTTGTGCTTTCATACTTCCGTCGGAAAATTGAACAATAGAATGAATAATGGATTGCGGATGAACAATTACATCAATTTGGTCGGGTTTTAAATTAAATAACCAACGAGCTTCAATTACTTCCAGCCCTTTATTCATAAGTGTGGCGGAGTCGATAGTGATTTTTGCACCCATCTCCCAATTAGGATGTTTTAAAGCTTGTTTTTTTGTAATGTTTTGCAGTTCGCTGCTTTTTTTACCAAAAAAAGGTCCGCCGCTTGCGGTTAAATATATTTTCTCTATCGGGTTATGCCATTCGCCTGCCAAACATTGAAAAATTGCCGAATGCTCAGAATCAACAGGTAAAAGCGGGACTTTATTTTTTGCTGCCAAGCGTGTAATGATTTCGCCGGCAACAACCAATGTTTCTTTATTTGCCAAAGCGATTGGCTTTTTGGCTTCAATGGCTTTGATGGTAGGCATTAATCCGCTGAATCCAACCATTGCGGTAAGTACAATATCCACCGAATCCATTTGCACCACTTCGGCAATGGCTTTATTTCCCGTATAGGTTTTTATATCGTGTTCCCAAAGAGTTGTTTTTACTTTTTCGTATAAATTCTCATTGGCAATAACTACGCAATTGGGTTTAAATTTTAAGGCTTGTTCTATCAGCAAGTCGGCGTTGTTGTTGGCTGTAAGCACTTCAACCGTAAAAGCTTCCGGATGTGCTTCTATTACCTCGAGCGCTTGTGTTCCGATAGAACCCGTAGAACCTAAAATGGCAACTTTTTTTGTCATAAAATTTTATTCGGCTTGTTTGGCTTTTTTCGACTGAGCTTTAATTTCATCCAAAAGTAAGGTTTTTGCATCAGAATAAGTAGAAATATTTATATAGTTTCCGTTTCCGGTTTCTGCAATTTTTTTCATCGATTTGGCGGCATATTTATCGTTTTTAATTCCTACCACAGACATTGTAATGCCTTTGTCTCGGTATTTAGCGACCGTTTCGAGAATTTCTCCACCTTTTCCGGAAAGGTGAAAAGCGCCGTCTGTTGCAATAATAACCTGATTATTTCCTTTAGCAATATAATTGTCTTCAGCCACTTTGTATGCTTTTTTCATTCCGCGATGGCTTCCGGTATATCCTCCTGCTTCCAACGATTGAATGATTTTTATAATTTTCTCCTTATCGGTAATGTATTCTGCTGGAAGAACAACGTGAGCATCGCTTGCATACGTAACAATAGCCAGTTTGTCAATCGGGCGAAGTGATTTTAACAATTCTATCATTGCGGCTTTAAGCAAATCAAGGCGTCCTTGTTGTTTCATAGAAACCGAAACATCAATTAAGAATACAACATTGTTTGGCGCATAAATATTTTCTGATAATGTGCCGTCATCATTTACTTCTTCAACAGGTTTGGGCAGGGTTTCTTCTACTTTTTTGACAGAATCTATTTTAGCTATTTCTACCGGTGTGAGCGGTTCCATTTCTATTACCAAATGATTATTGTTGTTGTTTACATAATAATCGGTTTCAGCCGTTTTGTAGCCTTCGGCATTCACAACAAAGTAATAGATATCGTATTTTAATTTTTCGGAAGCTTTACCGTTAAAATTTGTAGTAAGCGTTTTGTAAATCAATCCGTCCCAAATGAGTTCAATTTTTGCATTACGAACAGGTAGTCCGGTTTGTTTGTCTTTTACTTCAATAGTGAGTGGCGCAAAAAGTTCACGTGGTTGATTGTTGTTTTTAAAATCGGGACAGGCAAGCGATTCGTTTTCATCAACCGATTTGGCATTGCCTTTTACGGTGAAAATATAAGGCGTATTGTTTGAGCTGACCCAAACGGGAACATCGGCGCTGAATTTCCCTTTTCGCTTAGGCGTGTATTTAATCCTGACAATTACAGTGCTGTCGGGCAAAATCATTTTGGAAGAAAATTTGGCGTCAACACCGTAAGGTTCGTCTATTCTAAGAATCCAAACCGTGTCTTTTCCGGCATTTGTAAGTGTAAAATCAAAATATTTTTTATCATCTTTTTGCAAATCGCCAAAATTGTGCAAGGTTTTATTAAACACCAGTTGGGCTTGTGAAAAAAACGAAAGGGTTAAAAATATGCTAAACAGAAATTTTTTCATGAAGTTGATTTTTGCAAAGATATTACAATGATTATACCGTTGTTTTTTGTTCTGTTTTTTTTATTGAAAATGTTCGATAAGACAAGTAAGTTCGATAAAATCATTTACACCCAATTGCTCGGGACGTTGGTTAAATACTTCTTTTTGTTTCAATTCTGCATTAAAAATGTATGCTTTTAAAGAGTTTCGTAAGGTTTTTCTGCGTTGATTAAAGGCACTTTTTATAATTTGCTTAAACAGTTTTTCATCGCAAGGTAAATTAACATTTTCTTTTCTTGTTAATCTGATAACACCTGATTTTACTTTTGGCGGCGGATTGAAAACAGTTTCTTTTACGGTAAATAAATATTCGGTTGAGTAAAATGTTTGCATTAAAACACTTAAAATACCGTAGATTTTACTGCCCGGCTTAGCACAAACTCTTTCGGCAACTTCTTTTTGAAACATACCGCACATTTCAGGAATTATTTCTTTGTTGTCGTAAATTTTAAACAAAATTTGTGACGAAATATTATAAGGGAAATTACCAATAACGGCAAACGGCTCATTGATGAGTTGTGGTAAGTTTAACGCCAAAAAATCTCTTTCGATAATATTCTGGAGTGCAGGATATTTATCTTTTAAAAAGGCAATGGATTCGGTGTCAATATCTACTATGTATAAATTTTCAGGTTGTGTTTTTTCGATTAAAAAATCGGTTAAAACGCCCATTCCGGGACCAATTTCCAATACTTTATTATAATGATTGAAGGTTAATGAGTCAACGATTTTTTCGGCAATGCGTTTGTCGGTTAAAAAATGCTGACCCAGATTTTTTTTTGGTTTTACTTTATCCAAAATACTTTTAAGTTTAATATTGCGTTACTTCAAAAGTAAGTATATCTGTTTATTTATATGAGAAAATATCTTTTGTTTACCATTTTTTTTGCTCAAGTAATCATTTCTGCCGGTCAAATTAAGACAAGGAATATTCGCGGACTAAAATTGGACACTTTGTCGGAACATGCACTTGCTTTGCCTATGTCCTTCGATAACCGTTTCTTTACAAATGAACCGGATTTGCCACAAGCATTGATTACAAAAGTAGTGTTGGTATATACGCAACATAAATTATCACCCGGGTTTAATCAAGCATTGCTAAACAAAAATAGATGGGAAGAATTGTTTGAAAAATATCCTCAATTGGTAACCTCAAATAATATTTGGCAAAAAGAAGAATGGCAACAAACCGAAAAAAACAGAGAAGCCGCAAAAAAACTTTTTCATGGATTTATTGTCTATTATTTGCCTTCGCAAAGCCAAGCAGAGCGTCGAGCAGAAGTTGAATGGGTGATGAAAAAACTGAATGTTAAGGATGATATTGTCTCCAATAATAATTCTGCGGCTTTTTCTTCAGATTATAATACTTCATCTTATTATGGAAATATAAAGCGAGATACAGCTCGAAAATTCACACTAAAACAACGATGGGATGACCGGGTAGGATTTGTGCATGATACCATCTGGGAAGAACCTGAAAAATCGGTTGATAAACCAAATAATGTATTGAATAAGGTGAAATATATTCCAAAAATTGACAGCACGGTATGGTTGTCGTTAGAAAAATTAGATTCGGACAAAAACTATGTGGTTGTAATGGATGCAACCGGAAGCATGGGATCTTATGTCGTGCAAGGGTTAGAATGGATATTTGCTCATCGAAATAAATTGAAAATTGAAGGAGTTGTGTTTTTTAATGATGGAGATAATAAGAAGTCGAAAAAGAAAAAAGCCATGAAAACAGGAGGAATTTATTTTTCTGCAAATGATTCCTCAAAAATAGTTGAAACAGTGACAAAATGTATGAAAAACGGTAGTGGAGGAGGAGAGAGCAAAGAAAATGATATTGAGGCGATTACCTTAGCATTGAATAAATTTCCGCAAGCCAGTGAGGTTATTTTAATTGCCGACAATAAAGAATGGATGCGCGATTTTGATTATTTAACCAAAATAGATAAACCCGTAAACGTTATCCTTTGCGATACCAAAGTATTGCCTCCAAATGCCGAATATTTCACATTAGCATCTTTTACACAGGGAAAACTCTATACCAATGACAAAGAATTTTCGAGACTCACAGAAATGAAAAACAATGATTATTTCATCTATAAAGGAGTAGTTTACCGAAAATTTGACAATATTTTTAGCAGAGAACCCTGATATTATCTAAACCGTGCATTGGATACTTTCCCGCCAAACGGATTAGGATTGATGAAACGCAATGAAATTTCAAAACCGCCATTACCGTTTGTGCCTGCATTTAATTTTGAGGTGTTATAATCGTAGCTTATTCCCAAAGCAAAATGTTGGTATTCGAACTGTATCATAGTAATTATAGCGTCTTTCATTCGGTAATACAAACCAAATGAAATCGCACTGCTGTTTTTTAATTTAGTGTATTTAGAACCTTCTGCCAACTGATAACGGAATAAATTACCAAAAGTTAATTCATTATGTTTAACTTGTTGCGCATAAAAAATTTGAGGTCGAAAAGCCCATTTGCTATTTGAAACACCAATATGAGTTTGTGCAAAAAATGTAGGACGCATTCCCATTCGGTCTGTTTGGTCGGTATAAAAATTTTGTTTTGGGTTTAATAAATGATTGGCCGCAATTCCTATTCTTACCCAAATATTATCATTTGAAGTCATATTGGTGGTTTCTCTAGAATAAAACCAAGAAATACCCGAGGACACATCTACATAAGAGAAATTTTGAAAATTGTAGTTTCCACCCGGAAGTGAAGCATCATAAGTAATGCCGTTAAATTGGCTTCCCCATTGTGCATTAGCACCATTTATGCTACGCTGTACAAATCCTCCCATTATACCTAACGAAACAATTTGATTGTCGTTAATTTTTACATGGCCTGCAATATTTAAGTTTGCTTGCAACATTCCCATACTTAAATCTCCGGCTTCATCTTTAAAAATAAAGGTACCGATACCTAAAAATGCATTTTTACTTTTAGTGCGAATTTTTGTGTCAAACCCCAACGCATAGGTTTTGAAAGGGGCGCCTAAACTTGCCCATTGATTGCGGTAATTTAATATTACGCGTTGGTCACCATTGAACCCTCCTGTAAATCCCGGATTAACTTGTAACGGGGTTTCTTGTGTTTGGGAAAAATGAATGTCTTGAGCATTTATGTGTATGCCAAAAAATAAAATTGCGATTATATATATTGCTTTATTTTTCATGATTAAAATTTTTTAAAAAGTTATTTTAATAAAGAAATATTACCTTTTTTCATTATTTCTTTTCCGCTGGTTAATGTAGCTTTTAGAACATATACATATACCCCGGTTTCGGCACGTTTTCCTTTATATGTACCATCCCAAAATTCATCTGGATTGTCAGATGTGTAAACATTATTACCCCAACGGTCAAAAATTTTAAAAGACATGCTTTGTACACACAATTTATTGTAAACTCTAATATCATCATTATCTCCATCTCCGTTAGGTGTGAAAATATTTGGAACAAACAAATCGGCACATTCCAAATCTACAATAATCATTACCGTATCACTGTTCACACAACCGTTAGTGTCGGTAACCGAGAGGATATATTCCGTATCAAACTCAGGTTTTGCTGTTGGATTTAAACAATCCGTACATGACAAATAATCGGTTGGTGTCCAATCATAAGTCCCGGAGGGAGCGGATGCATTGATAACCACGCTCTGACCAAATAAAATGGTTGTATCATTTCCGGCACTTACTGTTGGTAAAGGTAAAACGGTAATGGTAATTGTATCAGTGACTGTGCAACTGCCTATTCCGGCTACAGCTATATAAGTTGTGGATGTGCTTGGATTAGCTGTTGGCGAGGTTGAAGTACTATCGTCCAAAGTAGAACCGTTATTCCAATAAATATAACCGATATTATTTCCTACGGCTTGTAGTTGCACACTACTATTAGTACAGATTGATGTATCCGATAATAGTGTAAGTGTAGGGATTGGCAATACTCGAATTACAATTGTGTCTGAATTTTGACAACCATTAACGTCTGTTCCGGTTAAAATTATGGTTGAATCGGTGGTTGTATTTACATAATATGAGTTTGCCGTTTGACCATTATTCCAAGTGTATGTTGTTGCATTACCCGATGCGGTAACTTGCGTGGAGTCGCCTAAACAAATAGAATCTCCCGGGTTTGTTAGAATACTTACTGTTGGCAATGGATTTACTGTTATAGATACAGAGGTAGTGTCCGAACAACCATTAGTATCCAATCCAATAACAGTATATGTGTTTGATGTTGTTGCAATAAAAGGAATACTGTCTATCACGCCATTATCCCATTGATAAGTATCGGCTCCCGAACCATAAAGCAATAAAGTGTCTTGTGCACAAATAACTGTTGAAGGAATTGCATTTGCCGAAATTACCGGTTTTGGGTTGACAGTTAGATTAATAGATGCCGTATCCGAACATCCATTTCCGTCTGTCCCGATAACTGTATAAGTTGTCGTTGTTGTTGCAATAAAAGGAGTATTGTTAGAAATGCCGTTATCCCAAACATACGTTGATGCCCCATTTCCGGATAGTGTAACATTACTTCCACTACAAACCGTATCGTTTGGTAAAGAAGTGATAGTAACAACCGGTTGAGGATTGACCGTTATGTTATTTATGGCAGCACTTTGCGCATTACAAGATAAGTTGTCGGTAATAACTACATAAACGCTGTCGCCTGTTGATAAACCGGTGAGGTTTAAAATACTGTCTGTTCCGGATTGAACGATATTTCCGTTTAGATAATAATCGTAATTAACATACCCCGGAGTTGCATGAAACTCTAATGTGTCGTAACTACATATTGTTGGCGGATTTGGAACTGTTGATAACGAAACAGGAGGACTAGAGATAGCCAATGCATACTCAAAGTAGGGAGAAAAATTACTCCAGCCGGTTTTTGTGATGCTGCTTAATGCAGGAGAAGCAACTACGTTATTCGTTGTAGAAAGCATATCTTCCCATTGAGGTACTGTTTGCCAATGTGCGGCAGTGTTGAAATTCCCGTCAAGAGTTACGTCATAATAAAAAGCAATATCAGCGGATGAAGTTCCGGACAATTGCCAAATTTTATGATAAAAAAGATTATTTACCGAGCAAATAGCCGGTTCTTTTGTAGCAATGTTAAATCCTTCGGAAGTAGGGTCGACATTTGCCATTCTTACTTTAAATACATTTGTTGCGTTATTGTTAGGCGTAATTTCCACCGGTCGATAGCGAGCAGTTCCCAAAGATGATCCCATAGGGAAAAGATATGTACTGGTGCTGTTGGTTGTTCGAGCCAATCCTCCGTTTTGTAAACTACTGCAAAAACCCGTTGTTCGAGTAATGATGCCGGTTGAAGGGTTGGTAACAAAAGCCGTATTGGTGTCTAAATCAAACTCACGATCATTTAATATTAAACTGTCGTCAATAATTGTGTAGATATCAACTAAACTTTTTATACCTGTACCGCTTAATTCCAAACGGAAAAACTCTGTAATATCAGTTCCTTGAATTTGCTGATTGGCACCTTCTAAAATCACTTTACCCGGAGAGGTAGGGATAAAAGCAGTGTTTCCGGCGTTGTTTGTCCAGTTCCCGGTTATATGCATTGTGCCGCTGTTGTCAATAGTTCCGTTTGCTTGGTTTAATACTCCTCCGTTAATAACAACATCTACGCCGGAAGTATTCATTACCGTTGCACCATTGTTTATCCAAATATTTTGAGCAAAGATATTTTGAGCAATTATTAGGATTATATTTAAGAGAATAGCTTTTTTCATAATACTATTGTTTTTCTATAATAAGTTTTTTTAATTCTTCCAATTGTTTCTTCAGTTCTTCATTTTGTTTCACTAACAATTGAATTTCTTTTGTATTATCGTCAATTATTTGTTGTTGTTCTTGAATGGCTTTAATAATTAATGGAGAAAAAGCACTATAATCAATCCCTTTTATTTTTTTATTATAAATCCAATCTTCTCCATTTTTTTCGGAGATTGTAGTTTCATTTACAATTTCAGGGAAAATCTTTTCAATTTCTTGAGCAATAAATCCAATTTTTAAAGAATTAAAGTTTTTATAATTGTAGTTATAAATTTTTATATTTAAAATCTTATCTAATACGTTCAAATCAAAATTTTTAATATTTTCTTTTAAGTTTTCGTCGGAAATAGTATTGTACCCATATGCCCACAACTGATTATTTACATCAATATAGACTGGTACTAATGATGAAGTCCAGGCTAGTCCGTAAGTTGATTGTATTCTAAAACGTGTTCTACAACAATAGTTTCCATCATTAGGATATTCCCATATTTCCCAAGCTCTTGGTTGAACACCGGAAAAACCAACAGGGCCTCCAAAATATGCAGTCCATGATCCTTCACTTGGATTTCTATTTATCCAGCGATATCCTACACAGCTATTTCCTGATAATTTACCACTTACTCCAATGTATGTAGTTGCTGATGAACTGTCATCAACCTGTAATCTAATACCTGGGGTTGAAATGCCTATTCCAACATTTCCATTAGCTTTAATAGCCATATGGTCTGTAGGGACTAATCTTGTACCATTCCATCGCATAAATGTAAACCGTAAATCTTGATCATTGTTATCGTCTCCCCAATAAATCATCCCATCAGCATCATTTGTCGTACTAAGGTTATTGTCTTTATCAACAGTTGTTATGCCAATAAAATCGGTATTGTCATATACTGAAACACCAGGGAGTCTGTCTGATAGAGAGTTAAAAGGTGTAAGAGTTTGAGTTGTATCATATCTGTCTACAACTTGAAGCTTAGAAGTAGGAGTTGTTGTACCAATACCTGTATTACCATTATCCAGTATTGTCATCGCATTTGTTGCAGAGCTGGTTTGTGATGCGTAACCTATGTATAATGCTTGCGTTCCGCTGTTGTTTGTTCCGTCAAAGTTCAAATATAAATTATTGTCAGCACTGATTAATCCTTGTAGGTCAAATCTGATATCCGGATTTACAGCTATGTTTCCATTTCCTTCATCAAAATAAATATTATTATTTAACTGAAGAGTAGTAGTTGGAGAAGGTGTTCCTATGCCAACATAACCATTAGTGTTGGTAATGCGCATATTTTCGGTATTGTTAGTTTTAAAAACTAAATCTTGTGCATCGGTAGTTCCTAAGAAATTAGTGCCTGCTGTGGTTCCTGCATTTCCTGTAAGCAGCCATTCCATACCTCCTGCGTTACCGGTGTTTAAAAGACGTAACCATTGCGTTCCGTCCCAATAATAGTAGCCGGGAGTTACATCATTTACGGTTGCCGTATTGTACACCAACAAAGAAGTTGCCGCACCGGGAACGGTTGTAACGTCATTAGTGCCTGTTAGTGCTACTCGAGGAATAAGTACTCCTTTGTCCGTATAATTTACATCTAAACCTGCTGAAGGGTCGGGTGTGAGATTGGCATTGTTTATACCTACGTTTTGTGCTTTGATTAACGTAAATGATAAAATTAAAAAAGTGGTAAATATAGATTTCATAATTCAATCGTTTTTTAATTAATTCGTCTCCAAAACTTAACCGCAACATTTACCGGTCTTGTTTCAGTATCTGCTGTTCCCGTGCTCATATTTCCTACGGTAACAGTTGCAGTATGATTATGTGCAGGAACTGTGTGATTGTGTGTGCCATCTGCATTTATGGTATGCGTATGCGTAAGACAAGAACTGTTCATTTGCCCCATGAAATTTCCAACTGTACCTTGACCATTCCAACTTTGTCCACAAGTTGAAGGTGTTGCACTTGTTTCATTAACTGTGCTGCTGGATAAGTTATCGTCATAAGGTATCCACATTGAAGTATTGTAAGAAGCAACATTACCCGTTTGCCCTCCATGGCTATGGCTTCCGTCAGAAGATGTGGTAAGTGTTGAAGAATTATTTACCGTAGCTGTAGCTGAATGTTGGTGATTTTCTACAGCATCGTTTTGAACAGTACCTGTAAGACTTCCGGTGGCATTAACGTTTGAATTTCCTCCAACAGCTCTTATAAATTCTCCATTTTGCAAATCAGTAGCAACCCATTGTGTACAAGGATATAAGGTGTTGGGATCAGCTGCTCCAGCCCACTGTATGTAAGTAGAGCCGATAGGAGGAGTATTTACATACATCCAACATGTCCCCGTATATACTTCCATCATTCCGGCAGTTGTATTATAACGTGTGGCTCCTGTGGGAGGAGTAGCAGGTTGCTGAGCAGTAGTTCCTGACGGCATTCCAAAAGCATCAGTGGCGTTTACTTGTAATGATAAAACAGGAGTATTAGTGTTTATACCTACTTCACCGGTTGATAAAATTCTTACGTATTCCGTGTTGTTGGTTTTAAAAACTAAATCTTGCGCATCGGTAGTTCCTAAGAAATTTGTTCCTGCAGTGGTGCCCGCATTTCCTGTAAGCAGCCACTCCATACCTCCTGCGTTACCGGTATTTAAAAGTCGTAACCATTGTGAGCCGTCCCAATAATAGTAGCCGGGTGTTACATCATTTACGGTTGCCGTATTGTACACCAATAAAGAAGTTGCTGCGCCGGGAACGGTTGTAACATCATTGGTACCTGTTAGTGCTACTCGAGGAATAAGTACACCTTTATCGGTATAATTTACATCTAAACCCGCCGAAGGGTCGGGCGTGAGGTTAGCATTATTTATACCAACGTTTTGGGAAAATGAGATTAGATAAGTGGAAATGCAAAAAGCAATTAATGTTATTTTTTTCATTGTTTATGGATTTTAAATTGATGCAAATATGCAACATAAACAATGAAAAGTCAATAAAATAATAAAAATTATTTATATAAAGTTATTATAGATTTTTGAGTTTTTAACTTATTGCTTAAATCTTTTACTGTTACAACGATTGCATAATTCCCTTTAGGTACGGCATTTCCGTATACATCGTTACCGTCCCAAAAGCCAGTAGGCGTGTCCCATTCGAATATTAAATTTCCGGATAAATCGAACACTTGCGCTTTAAACTCAAGGTAGTTTTCTACATTAATTTTTATAATGTCGTTTACACCGTCGTGGTTTGGCGTAATTACATTTGGAATTGGAGAAATGATTAATTCTTTTTCAACCGATTCTTTACTTATTTCCGGTTGTCTTGTGGTGCGAATTAAGGAATCTTCTGAGTTATTCAAAGCTGTTTCCGGATTTTCATTTTGTTCGGTTAAAGCTGTTTTTTCAATTTCAGATTCTTTTTCTTCTGTTTGAGCAATAATTTTTTCCGGTTGGCTTGATTGATTGTTTTCCGAAGAATTTTGATTTTCTTGGGTTTGAGTCTCTAATTCGTTCATCTGTTTTTCTTCCGAAATAATTTCCGAAGCATTTACATTTGTTGAAGTTTTTTCTATAATTCCGGTTTCGGTAGAAAATTCTGTAGGTGAAGCTTCTTCTTTATTTTCCGATTTGTCAATTGCTGTTTTAGGCGAATTGATTTCTTCAGTAATGATGGGTTTTTCTTCAGGTTGAGGTGTGTTGTCAATTTGCGTTTCGGAAATTACAGGTTGAGTTTTTGTTATTTCATTTGAAGAGTCATCTGATAAAAGAAAATATCCGGAAGCAACAGTAATTGTTGCTACAGACGCGGCAATGAATAATTTTGCGGCAGCGGATAATCCTTTTGCCACACCGGTTGAACTTGCTGATGCTCCTGCATTTGCGTTGATTTGCGAATGTATATTTGTCCAGGCATTTGCCGGCGGATTACTTTCAAAATTTTCCAGCTTTTTTCTGAAAATTTCTTCTATGTTGTTATTGTTATTCATAATGACAATAGATATCGGCGTATTTTTCTTTAATAATTTTTCTTAACAATGCTTTTGCTCTAGAATATTGCGATTTGGAAGTGCTTTCCGACACACCCAACATTTCGGCAATTTCTTTGTGAGAATATCCTTCGATGGCGTATAAGTTGAAAACTGTTCTAAACCCTGTCGGTAATTCATTAATCAGTTCCATTAAATCTTCAGCCGCCAACTTATTCAGTACATTTCCGCTTACATCTTCTTGTTGGTACGAAACTTGGTCCCACTGCACATTGTTTTCAAATTTTTTATTTTTACGAATAGTATCAAGTGCTGTATTGACAATGATTTTTCGTACCCATCCATCTAAAGAGCCGCTTTTGTTGAAGGCGTGTAAATTTTTAAAAACTTTTACAAACCCCATTTGAAGCACATCTTGAGCTTCTTCTTCATTTTTCATATATCGTAAACAAACGGTCCACATTTTTTGAGCAAATAAATTATATAACCGCTCTTGAGCAGAGGCATTTCCTTGTAAGCAAAGTTTTACCAGTTGTTCATCGGTCATATTATTCCATTCACTCATAATAGATGTAAAGATTAGCAAAATAGTTGCATAGGTAGTCCGTTTTTTTCCTAATTTGGTATAGTATTTTAAAATTACAATTATTTCCGGAGTTAATCAAATAATCGAACAAGCAAAGTCGTTGGCAAAAAGTGATTTAAAAAAAGCATTTGCTTTGGTAGAGGATGCTTTGCACAAATCTATAGATGACAGTGATAAAGAAGCTGAAGCTCGATACCGTTTGCTCTTATCGTCATTATATTTAAAAGTATATAATTATGAGAAAATAATGGAGCATATTTCGGAAGCCATTAAGTATTTTTTAGCTCAAAATTTATATGCCGAAGTTGCCGAATGTTACCATTATTTTGGTTGGGTTTATTATTTTCTGGAAGATAATGAAAAACGATTAGAAAGCAACCTGAAAAGTTTAAAATATAAACGAAAAGCTGGCGATGAAGATGGTGAAGCCAGTGCTATTAATAATATTGGAGATACATATCTTCAAATGAGTGATTACGAAAAAGCATTGTATTATTTTGAATTATGTTTGCAGTTACCTAATGTTAGTCCGGCAACAAAGGCAATAGCTGTTATGAATATAGGTGAAACCTATTTTGCAGCAAATGAGTACGATAAAGCTATTCCTTATTTAACAGAAGGTGTAAAACAAGCCGGTGAAATTAATTACAGTTCAATAAAAATTGTCGGGAATAATCTTTTGGCAAGAATTTATATATCAAAAAGTGAGTTTAATCAAGCGAAAAGTCATTTAAATATTGCAGAAAACGAATGTTTAAAAACAAATAATAAAGAATTACTGACAGATGTATATGAAATTTTTGCTGAATATTATGAAAAAATTAACGATGCGCAGAATGCCTATAAATATTTAAAAAATCACTTAAACTTAAAAGAAAAAATTCTAAAAGAAAACAATATCAAACGGATTCAACGTTTGCAATTAGGGTTTGAAATAGACAGTCTTAAAAACGAAGCCTTAAAACAAAAAGAAATAAACAAAAAACTCAAAAAAGCATTTTATCAAATAGAACAACAAAGCAAGCAAATAGAATTATTCAACAAGGAGATAAAAGATTCTATTCATTATGCCAAACGCATTCAAGAAGTATTGGTACAACCCAATGAACAAATTTTTAATTACGTAAAAGAGCATGCTTATTTTTACAAACCCAAAGATATTGTTTCTGGCGATTTTTATTGGACTTTCTTTAATGGTAAAGATATTTACTTTGCACTTGCCGATTGCACAGGGCACGGTGTTCCCGGCGCATTTATGAGTGTGTTGGGAATCTCCTCTCTTAATGAAATAATGTCGGAAAATAATATGGCTTCTCCAGCCGAAATACTCAATAAATTACAACATAAAATTTTGCAATATTTATCCAAATCCTCAAATAGAAGAGATGGGATGGACCTTTTCTTGATAAAATACAATAATCAATCAAAGAAAATAGAGTATGCCGGCGCCAATAATGCAATGTTTATTATTTCAAAAAACGAATTTTTGCAAGAAAACCAATACAAGAAAGTAATGCACGAAAATGATTACTATTTGTACGAAGTACGTGGCGATAAACAACCCATTGGATTTTACGAATATTTTACACCGTTTAATAATTATGAACTTTCGTTAGATAATGATGCTTCATTGTATTTCTTTACCGATGGTTATGCCGACCAATTTGGCGGTGAAAAAGGAAAAAAATTAATGGTTTCCCGATTAAAAAAATATCTTTTGCAAAATGCTCATCTCACACTTAATGAACAAAAAGATAAACTGGTATTCTATTTAAATCAATGGCAAGGTGAACACGAACAAGTAGATGATATCAGCTTTTTTTCTTTAAAGTTCAGCTAAATCTATTTTATAGAAGTACAGAAAAATATTCAATGAAAATACACTTGGAATAAAAATCATTCTAAATAATAAATAGCAAAAACTTTCACGTATTTTTGCCCGAATAAATTCAAAAAATCAATTATGGCTTTAAAATGTGGTATTGTAGGGTTGCCAAATGTAGGTAAATCCACTTTATTTAATTGTTTATCAAATGCAAAAGCGCAATCGGCAAATTTTCCTTTTTGTACAATAGAACCCAATGTTGGAACCATAACCGTTCCCGACCCAAGATTGAATAAGTTGGAAGAATTGGTAAAACCACAACGTGTATTGCCCACAACCATAGAAATAGTTGATATAGCAGGTTTGGTAAAAGGTGCCAGCAAAGGCGAGGGTTTAGGTAATCAATTTTTGGCAAACATTCGCGAAACCGATGCGATTATACATGTATTGCGTTGTTTTGATGATGATAATATCGTGCATGTTGACGGAAGTGTTGACCCGGTAAGAGATAAAGAAATTATTGACACCGAATTACAGTTAAAAGACTTGGAAACTGTCGAAAAAAAGATTCAAGGTGTATTGCGTAAAGCAAAATCGGGCGACAAAGACGCACAAAAAGAATTGGCTTTGTTGGAAAAATACAAAGAAGCTTTGGAGCAAGGAAAATCGGCAAGAACAGTTGCTGTTGATGATGACGAACAAAAATTTTTAAAAGAATTGCAACTTATTACCAATAAACCGGTTTTATATTTATGTAATGTTGATGAAAATTCGGTTAAAACCGGAAATAAATACGTTGAACAAGTGCGCGAAGCCGTAAAAGACGAAAATGCCGAGATATTGGTATTGGGTGCAAAAATAGAGTCGGATATTGCCGAACTGGAAACTTACGAAGAACGCCAAATGTTTTTGGAAGATTTAGGTTTGGATGAGCCCGGCGTAAGTAAGCTTATCCGAAAAGCGTATGAATTGTTAAACCTAATAACCTATTTTACTGCCGGAGAAAAAGAAGTACGCGCCTGGACAATTGAGAAAGGCACCAAAGCCCCGCAAGCCGCCGGTGTTATCCATACCGATTTCGAAAAAGGATTTATCCGTGCCGAAGTAATTCACTACGATGATTTTGTCGAATATGGCTCGGAAGCTGCTGCCAAAGAAGCCGGAAAATTACATATAGAAGGAAAAGAATATGTTGTGCAAGATGGCGATATTATGCATTTCCGATTTAATGTTTAACTTCACAAAAAAATAGATTATGAAAAGCGAAGAATTTTATAAGAATATATTACAGGTACATTCATATTTACGATGGATATTGCTAATTACGTTAATTTGGTTGATAATAGATGCTTTAAAGGGCTATTTTACCAATAAAACATTTGAAAATAAAAATGATAAGCTCAACCTTGTGGTATTTATTGCCGCTCACTTACAATTTTTAGTCGGTTTAATACTGTATTTTATCAGTCCCAGTGTAAAATTATGGTTAATGTCTATATCGAAAGTAATGAAAAACCCCGAGCAGAGGTTTTATGTTGTTGAGCACGGATTGGCAATGGTTATAGCCATTGCTTTAATTACCATTGGCAGAATTGTAATGAAAAAAGCACCATCCGACAAAGCAAAATTCGCTCGATTGGCAGTTTACAACACATTGGCATTATTGATTATTTTATGGATGATTCCTTGGAGCAGAGGTTTGTTTTAACAGTAGTTTAACAGATGAAAGAAAAATTTCAATTCACATCCGAACAAAAACAAGAAACCTGCATTTTGGCAGGAATAATTACTCAACATCAAACCGAAGATCAACTTACCGAATATCTTGACGAATTGGAGTTTTTGGCACAAACTGCCGGAGCAATAACGCTGAAAAGATTTTGGCAAAAATTGCCACACCCCAATCCGAGTACATTTTTAGGAAGAGGAAAAATTGAAGAAATGAAGCAATTTGTCAAAGAAAATGATGTGGATATGGTCATTTTTGATGATGAATTGTCGCCTTCGCAACTGCGCAATCTCGAAAAAATATTCGAAACCAAAGTATTAGACAGAAGTAATCTTATTTTGGATATATTCGCCAAACGAGCCCGCACAGCACACGCGCGTACCCAAGTAGAGTTGGCACAATATCAATATTTATTGCCTCGACTTACACGTATGTGGACACATCTTGAACGGCAAAAAGGAGGGATAGGAATGCGTGGTCCGGGAGAAACACAAATAGAAACCGACCGGCGTATTATTTTGGATAAAATTGCTTTGCTGAAAGAAAAACTAAAAAAAATAGACAAGCAAAAAGCCACGCAACGCAAAAATCGTGGTCAATTGGTGCGTGTTGCATTGGTAGGATATACCAATGTGGGAAAATCTACCTTGATGAATATATTGAGTAAATCGGAAGTGTTTGCCGAAAACAAACTTTTTGCCACGCTGGATACAACCGTTCGCAAAGTGGTAATCGATAACTTACCTTTTTTATTGTCCGATACGGTAGGTTTTATCCGTAAATTGCCTCATCATTTGATAGAATCATTTAAATCTACACTCGACGAGGTGCGCGAAGCCGATGTATTGGTGCACGTGGTAGATGTTTCGCATCCGCAATTCGAAGACCATATGGCAACGGTTAACGAAACATTAAAAGACTTAAATGCTTTGGATAAACCAACCATCTTAGTTTTTAATAAAATAGATGCTTACCAAGAAAAAATCAATCAACTCGACCCTACCGACTTGGAGCATCATATGCCTACATTGGACGAAATGAAAAAAACATGGATGGCTAAAAGCGGTCAGCCAACCGTATTTATTTCTGCCGCCAAAAAAATAAATATAGACGAGTTGAAGAAAGTCATGTATAACGAAATTAAATCGATGCATTTATCAATTTATCCGCACAAACTGTTGTGGTAATAAGTGTTGTAGCCAATTTGATAAAATGACAATCCGAGAAATATTAAATACCACAAAACACAGACCTTGGCAAATACCTAAATCTTCTTGGAAATTCTATCAAGAATGGAATGATGCCATTTTTCTTCATTGGCAAGTTGACTTAAAGGAATTAAAGAAATTTGTTCCTGATGAAATAGAAATTGATCTTTTTGAAGGAAAACCTTGGGTTTCAATGGTAGCTTTTACAATGGAGAAAATGAGACTAAAAAATATGATTTCTTTTCCTCCAATTTCAGACTTTGATGAAATAAATATCAGAACTTATGTAAAATATAAAGGAAAGAGTGGTGTATACTTTTTAAGTATTGAAGGTGGAAAAAGTTTATCGTGTAAAGTCGCTAAAGGAATTTCGGAACTTCCTTATAGATATTCAAAAATTAAAAGGACTAACCAAAATTTCAAATCTCAAAATTCGGAATTTAAAGACGAACTAAATATTGAATTTAAAATTGGAAAGGAGTTTACCGAGAAAACGCAACTTGACAAATGGTTAACCGAAAGATATGCTCTTTTTCAAGACACAGACGATTCGATAAATGAATTTGAAATCCATCATTTGGAGTGGCCAATTAATGAAATTGACATACAAAAATTAGAATTGAGTTATCCAAGGTTTCAAAAATTAATAAACGAAAAGCCAAACAAAATTCATTATTCAAAAGGAGTAAAGGTTTTGGCTTGGGGAAAAATTAAAAACAAAAAAACTGGCTAAAACAAAGGCTATACAAAATAGTTGTTGTTTATGATTCTGATGAAAAGCTATTACTTTTACCAAACATAGATACTAATGTAAAATGAAACAACTACTTCAAATATTGATTCTCGCATTGACAATGAATAGTTGTCTGATGTTAAATCGTCGGGCGGACATAATTGAACAAAACTCTGACCTAATATTACCTGACGATTGGAGAGAAGATGGTGGCAATTATTATTTCTACAAGAATTTAGAAAAAGGCAAAAGTGTTTTGATAATTATTGACCCTGCAAGCAGACTTTTACTCTACAGACAAGATCAAATATGAAAGCTGTTCACTTAATATTCATATCGTTCCTAACTTTGACAGCTTGCTATCAATCAAAAATTGACAAGTACAATTCAATCATTGACCGAGTAACAAGAGTTGAAATCAATTTCAAGAACACAGGTAAAAAAATTGAGCTTGACAAAAATCAAGTAGAAATATTTAAGGACATTTTGAAAAGAAATATCGAACCTGAAATTCAAAGGAAGTTCATAGCTGACATACAAATTGACCTTTATGCCAATGAAAATCGGATTGGATTTTTAACGGTCACAGATAAAGTAACTAATCCTTTTGTAAACTTTGACTCAGATGACCTGAATTTTGGTTTCCAAATGACTTATGAGATTGGACAATACTTAAATGAAAAAGAATAAAACCCTAGTGCTAACAATGCGTATATGTTCATAGTCAAGCAAAACTACTGTACAAAGCCAGTTACGGATATATGCTAATCGTAGGGGTTTCGGTGGAATTTTAACTACGTGAAAATCCTACAACTTTGTTAGCCCTGCCCGATATTAACCTTTTTATTTTCTTCATTCACATATTATTAGTCTGAAAATTTCACATTTATTGATAAATCTTTAAATTCGTCAAAAAATAATTGAGCATGGATTTCTTGGAAAAAACCTTTTACCACAATACTATTATGCAATGGGCAATTAGCTTTGCCATAATTTTAGGAGCCGTTGTAGTAGCTAAAATCTTATATTGGCTGTCGAAGAATGTGCTGAAAAAAATTACCGCCAAAACCAAAACCAATCTCGATGATATACTCATTGACAAATTGGAAGAACCCATTGTTTTGGCTATTGTGTTATCAGGTATTACAATAGCTTTCAATCGTCTTACGTTCCCCGAATCGCTGCACGATTGGGGAAATAAAGTGCTGCATATTACTTACACATTGAACATTACTTGGCTCATTGCTCGCGTAGTGGATGCTTTAATTGTTGAATACCTTGTGCCAATTACCGAAAAAACCGAAAACGACCTCGACGACCAACTGATGCCTATTTTACGAAAGGGTTTACGTGCCATTATTTGGTCGTTGGGTGTAATATTGGCATTAAACAATGCCGGTTACGATGTAGGGGCATTGCTTGCCGGACTGGGAATTGGTGGTTTGGCGTTGGCTATGGCGGCAAAAGATACTGTTTCCAACTTTTTTGGCGGCATTATGATTTTTACAGACAAACCGTTTAAAATTGGCGACAGGATAAAAATTGGCGGATTTGATGGGACAATTGTTGAAATTGGCTTGCGCAGCACACGATTAAAAACCCTTGACGGTAG
Organism: Flavobacteriales bacterium UBA852; assembly: GCA_002295925.1. GTDB lineage: Bacteria > Bacteroidota > Bacteroidia > Flavobacteriales_E > Vicingaceae > UBA852. Next base: position 5,263 of record DBGO01000017.1, on the reverse strand, counting down.
AATTGTTACCATTCCCAATTCAAAATTTCCGGAAGGAATGGTAGAAAATGTATCTTCCGAACCGTGGCGGAAAATTACGCTCAAATTAGGGTTGATTTACGATACAACACCCGAACAAATTGAACAAGCCATGCAGATATTGAAAGAAATTGCAGCGGCAAATCCTAATCTGGAAGAAAATGTAATTATCGGATTTAATGAATTTGGCGACTTTGCTTTGGGTATTACTTTCATTTATTATATAAAAAAAGGAAGCGATATTATGCAAACACAAACCGATGTCAATTTGGCTATTTTAAAACAATTCAATGCCAACGGATTGGAAATGGCTTTTCCCACACAAACGGTGTATGCCAATATTCAAAATCGGAATTAATCAATGCGTATTACTGCAGTAATATTACTGTTTTTTGCAGGTTTTTATTTATCTGCTCAACATCCCTTTTCTACTATTACTACCGACCTGAAAACCGCCGTTAAAAATCCGGAAACAACCTATCATTTAAAGTTGGAGAATGTTTGGCTTTCGGAAAAAGATATTGATAAAATTGCTTTGCTGAAAAACCTGCAAACGCTTACTTTAATCGATAACAGCTTAGACAGTTTTCCGCGTGTGTGGTGTTCGTTGTCTCGATTAATGGAGTTGAAAATTATCAATAATCCCATTAAGATTCTTCCGCCCGAATTTGTAAACATTTATAATTTGCGTAAGCTAACTTTACAACAAACCGCATTGGATTCATTACCGTTTACTTTTTCTTACTTATATCGTCTGAATGAATTGAATTTGTTGAATAATTCGAAAAAGATAAAACTTCCAAAAAACGCAAATCATTTAAAATCATTACGTGAACTGAAAATAGTTAATACGCCGTTGGATACTTTGCCCGACAGTCTTTTTTATTGCCCAAAGCTGACCACGCTTATTTTGTATAACGACAGTATTTCTTTTTTGCCAAAAACAATTGGTAAAGCATCTGCTTTGGAAACTTTGGTTTTGGATAAAAATCAAATTACCAAACTTCCTGATTCTTTTTACAATTTACTCAATCTGAATTATTGTTCGCTCGAAGATAACCTTATTTCATTTATCAGTGAAGAAGCTGTTAATTTTCAAGAATTGTACGAATGGAATTTAAAAGGCAATGCACTTTCAGATGAACAACTGGATATTTTGAGAATTCTCCTCCCGAAATGCAAGATTATTTATTAGCAGTCGTTATTTATTTTGGTGGTGTTGAGGTTTTATGTAATAAACCCCACCAACACGCTCTTTGCTCCCAAAACCCCATAAAAATTTGGGTTGGTGCGTGTGATGCTATGTTTTGGTGTGGTGGGCATATTTCTTTTTTATTATATTTTTGTTTGGTATCATGATTTTTTGAGTGAATACTAATCATTTCTTCCTTGTTTTCAGAATGTTAGTATTCGCTCTTTTTAACTTTAAACAACTTCTATTTAATTAAAATTGCATTCGGTTAGATTGAAATAATTTTCATAAAAATAATCTAATCTATTATTTTCAAACAACAAATTTACATGAGTAATTAATGAGTCAATATTTTTTTTATATCCTGATGATAATAAAATATTTACATTTAACCTTTGTGTTAACTTAATGTTTAGTGAATCGTTAACTTGAACGTTTATTGCCGTATACTCATTAAAATATTCGTTTTTCGTATTACTTTTTTTACAAACATAAATAATTGTAAATTCATTTTTTTGGTTGTTTTTTATTTCATAAAATTCGCATCCAACCATATGTTTCCTATGTTCTTCTATAACACTATCTTCGTATTTTTCAAGATTAAATTTGCCTAAAGTATCGTCAATCATATTTAAGTCTACCTCATAATTTTCTTTTATATCAATTATTTTTTTTGCATCACATGAAAAATATACACTTTCCATTTCGTTACTACTGATAAGAAGTACATAGTCTAACTTGTAAAAATAAGGCACTTTTAACATCCCCATACCATTAATATAATAATCTTTCATTGAAAATTGAGGTGAACTTTTTGTGTCTTTTATATTATGGCAAAAGCTAAAAAGTAATACGAATACGATATAATAATATCTATTCATCGATTAATAAAGTTTTTAATAAAAGGACGAAATTTTTCATAGGAATTAATTTGCAACATTTTGTTCATTTGTAAACGTAATGAATCAAAATTCAGTTTTTTTCTTGTAAAATAATCATGAGCGAATACAGAATTATCATCATAATTAATAATTATATCTGTTGCCGAGAAAGAAGTTGACTCTTCGGGATTTGTAATAAAATAATATTCATTTTCTTCATCTATAATAGGCTGAAAGAAACAACTATAACAATTTGCTCTATTTTTTAATTTTATATAATGTATAGCACTATCTATGTGCACTGAATCCCAAACAGCAATAGAGATAGTTAGCTTTGTATGGCTAGTGTCAAAATAGTCTCCGGTTGTTCCAGACGAAGTAAATTTAAATTGTAATAACGAGTCTTTAACAGTGAAATTCATACGTGCAAGGCAAGTGTTAGCGGGAATAGCAATTCTAGTATTCTCAGATAAAGACAACCATTTCAATCCAAATTTTCTGATATCATTAGATTCTTCTTTATTTTGTTTGCAAGAGCAAAAAAGTAAAGAAATAATAAGTATTTGAAAGAATTTACTCATAATTAATCCACTTGTGTTTCTTTTATATATCCTCCTCCGCCTGTTGTATTACCTGCTTTATATTTATAATATTGGGAAATGACATTTTTTTTCCGTTAGAGGAATACTCATAAACCCCGCTAACACTCCCTTTACTCCTAAAACTCCCTAAAAAATTTGCGTTGGCATTTGTGGTGATATGTTTGGGTGGGGTGGGCAAAGGGTTCATCGTTGTAAAGGTAGGGAATTTGTTTGTTTTTTGTTTATGATTTTTTTGAATACTCTCGCTGAATATTATCTTTTTTAGTAGGTAAGGATTAAATAGATTAATGAAATAATAAAAATTAAAGCTAAACCTAATAATCTTAACCTTACTGATTCAATATACTCTTCCAAGTATTCATCGTTTAACCTAATATTTCTTTTTTTCTTATTTCTATGTAGAAAAAAATCAACTATCCTTCCTATTTTTTCCAATAAATATCCTCCCACAACAAGTTTAAAAAGTTTGAAAATATTCTCCATCATTTTAGGGCTTTTTATCGATATCCATAACTTTTTTTGTTTTTTTTGCTCCATCTATAAGGATGCTTACTGATTCGTTATTTATTTAATCAACACCCTTATTATATAATTTATTTAATTTCCCTCTTAACATTGCAGGTAATTTCGCTAAATTACCTTTAAACTTTTTTGAAAATTGAGCTGTATTTAATCTTTTCAACGTTTTGACTCCCGATAATTTTGATAATGGTCCTAATGCATATGTTAAAGTCGAAATAAATGCTTCTTCTACTTCAAATTGACTTGCTGCTTCTCCTGTCAAATGGCGGCGTTCGTCTGGGTCTATAAATGGAGCAACAAAAGGTGTTGCTTGTATTGCAACAAATGCTTCATCAATTAAATTATAAGAAATCTTAATAAAGGGATTTTTAGACTCACTCATTTTATCCCAAACGGATAACTGTTTTTCTTTTATTTCTCCATTTTCAGGCAGTAACTCACCATTTTTATCAAAAAATTGTTGGTGTAAAATTACCAATGTAGTTTCGTGTGCATTATTTTTTACTTTTTCCGAATAAACAACGCTGATATTCTTTCTGTGTTTATTCATTATCGTTCCATTATATTTTTTAGCGAAGTTCTCCGCTGCTTGACGTTGTTTAGAAGTAGAACCAAATAAACCGAAAAAATAATCACCCTTAAAATCTACATTGTATATAGGACTATTCCCAAAAACTGCATAATCGGAAATAAAAACCTGTGGCTTGGGATCTAAATTCCACCGTCTGCCGAGGCGTGTATCGTATTCCCAGAACAGGGCTGTGGTGTGATTGCCCGTGCCGCTTATTTCATCGGTATGCATTTGCGTGTTAAAGGAATACTCATAAACCCTGCCAACACGCTCTTTGCTCTCAAAAAAACTCGTAAAAAGTTTAAACTTCTGTATTTGAACGGTGTATGCTCCAATAATTCACTTTTTATTATAAAAGATTATAATCATAACATAAGTAACTCCAAAAGCTAAAATTAAAATCTCTAGTATTACGTCCAATATCTGATAGTTGAAATCAAATAAAAAAACAATTATTTTAATTACTAACAATAAATAGAATGCATTAATAATTAGCTTAGTGAGAAGTAATTTAAAATTATGATTCATGTTTATTATTAAAAATATCGAATAACACAAAGGTAAAGAAAACCAAACATAAAATGATACTTATATAACGAAAATGAAAATTATTAACAACATAACGCATTACAATTGGCTGAAGTATTAAAAATATAATTAATAATATGTAAATACTATTTTTTTTCACTTTGTACTTCTTCTTTTTCCCCTTTTTCTATAATTATTTCTTGTCCTTCATTAATTTTATTAATATTTTCAATATTATTGAGTTCTTTAATTTTTTCAACAGTTGTGTTAAATCTTTTTGCAATTTTTGTTAAGTTATCACCTTTAGCAATTTTATACCTTACCTCATAATTGATTTTTAGTTTATTGATAATCTTTCCCTCATTATTTAAATCTTGATAAAATTTCACCTGATTCACTTTAATTTTAACACTATTTTCATCAATACTATGTTCTTCGTTTTCAGGAATTTTTATGTTTAAATTTTTTATTAAGTTAGCCATAAGTGTAGTGGCTAAAATAATTTTTTGTTTTTTAGAGAGTTTAGTCGGATCAAATTTTGGCTTTATCGGATCTAATGGTGGTGGTGCTTGATACAAATAGTTTTGAGTTTTATCTGAAACTGTATAGGTTAAATCTTTTGCGTCTTCATAAAAACCAGATAAGGAGGTTTTAATCTCATCATGATATACAATTGCAGTCGTTATTGCCGCAGTTCCTAAAAAAATTGCCGTAAATGCTTCAAAAGAAAGATAAATTGCAGGTGCAAAATCCCCGTTAGGGTCATTTAATAAAATAGGATTTCCTCTATTTACTGCATATTGGCTTTCCCATGCAACCGGCTTGGGATCTAAATTCCAGCGTCTGCCGAGGCGTGTATCGTATTCCCAGAACAGGGCTGTGGTGTGATTACCCGTTCCGCTTATTTCATCGGTATGCATTTGTGTGTTAAAGGAATACTCATAAACCC